>NZ_FZOW01000023.1 GCF_900188125.1 Rhodococcoides kyotonense
GCGTCATTCGGTCACCCGGGGGCGGTGGGGGTTTCGGAGCGAGGGTGACATTCGGTCACTCTGAGTGTGCGAGGGCGTCATTCGGTCACCCGGGGGCGGTGGGGGTTTCGGAGCGAGGGTGACATTCGGTCACTCTGAGTGTGCGAGGGCGTCATTCGGTCACCCGGGGTCGGCGCCGCGACCGTTCAGCCTTCTTCGTGATGATCCGGGTAGGCGGTAATCGCGAGGAACTTGATGGGAAGCCTCACGAGATCATGCGGACCGTGAAGCCCTTCGCCGTCGAGGAGGAGTGAATCGCCCGGGCGCAGAGTGTATTCCGACTCGCCGTGACCGTAGACCATGACACCTTCGAGCATGTAGATGATCTCGGTGCCCGCGTGTTGAAACAGTGGAAACACTTCACTCGAGTCGGTCAGCGTCACCAGCACTGGTTCGAGGCGTTTGTGTTGTCCGCGCAGCGCTCCGAGCAGTTCGTAGTGATGACCCACTCGTGTTCCGCGGCCGACGATGACGGCGCCGTGCCCTGCCTCGGTGTACACCGCCTCGCGAGCCGAGTCGGCACCGCGGAACAACGACGTGACCGGCACATCGAGGCCCGCCGCGAGACGAGCGAGCGTGTTCAGGCTGCAAGAGGTCTGGGCGTTCTCGATCTTCGACAGCATGGCTTTCGAGATGCCGACCTTCACGGCCATGTCGCCGACGGACAATCCTGTCGAACGACGCAGTGCGCGTACCTGTTTCGCGATCACTTTCTCGAGATCCGGCCCGGTCGGGGTGTCGCCGGGGACCTCGCGCTCGACGGGAGCGGGGTCCCCGGTGTCCCGGTGTGTGTCGGGCGAGTCCGTGGAGGTCATCGGTCGATCCTATCTCAGCGTCCACTGGCAGTAGACGCGACCTCACTCCCCAGTCCGAGGCGAATTGCGAGACTCGTCGCGAGATCTGTTGCCTCGTCGACTGACCGGGTCGAGTAGTGCAGATCGAAGAATGCACCGTCGACACCGTCGACCGACAGCGTGTCCACCAACTCGGCGAGGTCGTCGGCCCCTGGCCGGAAGAGACGTTGATGCGAGTCTCGCGGCGCAGGGCGTCTGGGTCACGGCCGGCGTCCTCGGCGGCGCGTCTCGCGACCGACCACAAGTACGCGGCGTAGTCGGTAGGCATGTCGGAAGAATTGACCCACCCTGCAGCCCGACGCCCGATACGGCGCATCGACGCCTCCGAGAAGCCGGCGAGCATCACGGGCGGCCCACCCGGCTGCGTCGGCCGCAGAACCACAGCGGACAGCGGAACATCGAACAACGCCCCGTGGTGCTCGACGGGGTTCTGCGTCCACATCGCATGCAGCACATCGAGTGTCTCGTCCAGTCGCGCGGACTTTCCAGTCCACGGAACTCCGACGGCGTGATACTCGTCGCGCATCCATCCAAGCCCCAGGCCCAGCGTCACGCGGCCGTTCGACATTGCGTCCAGACTCGTCACAGCACGCGCGAGAAGCAACGGGCTGTGCCACGTCGCGTTCACGGTGCTCGTTCCGAGTCGAACGGTCGTCGTGGCGACAGCAGCTGCCGTCAACGTCAGCAGGGGATCGAGCGCCGCAGTGAATTCGGGAGGGTACGGATTGTCCGGCGTCCCGCCGAGCGGATACAGATCGGACGGATGAAGGGGAGTGAGCACCCGGTCTCCGACCCACAACGATCGGTATCCGAGTGCCTCTGCAGTAGAGGCGAATTCGGCGACACTACGGCCGTCGGACTGTGCGCCGAGTTGTGGCAGGCAGATGCCGATATCCATGATGAGCCTTTCTCGGTGGTGAATGTCGTCACCGAGACGATGCGCGGAGGCTCTTACAGTTCGGTTGGAGTCGGCTTAAAGGCGCGCGAACTGTACGTCGTCGGCGAGAACAGTACCTGCGGTCCGTCCCGGTGCCTTCTGGTTGCTCCAGTACAGATTGGTGTGCGAGATCACCGATGCGGGCGATGGAGCGCCCCACTCGGAGAGGTCCTCCGTGGTGTGTGCGTCGCTGACGAGGATGGCGTCGTACCCCCTGGCCAGGGCGCCGTGCAGTGTGCTCCTGATACAGAAGTCCGTCTGCGCACCTGCCACGATCAGGAGGCCGACTTCCAGCTCGGCCAAGACGGTCTCGAGGTCGGTGTCTTCGAAAGAATCACCGAATTTCTTGTGTATCAACGGTTCCGACTGCAGACGGACGAGTTCGGGAACGTACTCCCACCCGGCGGAGCCCTCGATCAGACCGTCGTCCGAGTGCTGCACCCACACGACGGGTGTGTTCGCGGCACGCGCCTTGTCCACCAACTCTGCGATCCGGGCTACGACGACATCGGACTCGACCGACGCGGCCATCACGTCCTTCTGCACGTCGACGACGACGAGGGCTGTCTGCGGTCGGTCGGGCAACGTGGTCATGTCGGAAAACCTTACTCAGTCACGCGCGACGAAGGCGTCGATCTCAGCTGCCAATCGCTCGGGCTGGTCGATCGGGATCAAGGTGTACGTGTCGTGCAGTTCGACGAGCGACGCATCCGGGAAGAGCCGAGACAGTCTGCGGCCGTGCTCGATCGGCATGATCTTGTCGTCGTGACCCCATACGACGAGGACCGGCCGCTCGAAACCACGACACGCGTCCGTCCAGCGCAGGAGGGTGGCGTCGTCGGGAATGGACAATCCGTACTTTCGGAGATCGCGCCGAATGAGCCGGTTGTGCGTGGCCGGAGCGAACCACGCGTCCATGACGGGTTTCGGGACGGGCCGCAGGCTCATCCAACCCCACGAGCCGGGTGCGCGACGAATCGGCGTGAACTTCAGACCGAACAGCAGCGCGCGCAGGCCACCGGGTACCCGCATCGCTGCTCCGATGACGGCACCGGGCAAGCCGGGAGGGTAGTTCTCGAACGCCTCGCACGATGTGATCACCAGCCGTCCGATGCGCTCAGCAGATCCGTTCGCGATCAGAATCTGCACTCCACCCCAGTCGTTCTGAACGAGCGTCACGTCGTGCAGATCCAGACGTTCGAGGAACTCGCCGACGAGCAGTCCGAGACCGAGCAGAGACAGATCGGCGTCGATGTTCATCGGAAGTCGGTGTCCGCCCAGCGGTAACGTCGGCATGATGCATCGATACTCGGCGGGCATCGACGACACGACGTGATCCCAGACGGTGCCGTTCATCGTCAACCCGTGCAAGAACACCAGCACCGGTCCCGAACCTCCGGTGTCGACGTACTCGATGACGCCTGCACTCAACTCGACCTCGGGCATGACGCCTCCAGTGACGGAACTACGCGGCCACTGTCGACGATAGCGCGCCCGGACTCAGTAGACGTCGCGTACGTATCGCTTCTCGGCAGACAGCGCCTTGACGTACGCGTCGGCGCTGGTGGGTGCCAGTTTTCCGTGTTGAGCGACGATTCCCTTCAGTGCGCCGTCGACGTCCTTCGCCATACGCGACGCGTCGCCACACACGTAGAAGTTCGCACCCTGCTGAAGCCACCGCCACAGCTCTGCCCCGTGCTCCGACATCCGATCCTGCACGTAGATCTTGCTGCTCTGATCGCGTGAGAAGGCCAGGTCGAGCCGGGTGAGCAGGCCGTCGTCGCGCATGGCCGTCAGTTCGTCGCGGTAGTAGAAGTCGGTCGCGGCGTGCTGTTCACCGAAGAACAACCAATTGGGCCCCGTGTGCCCGAGTGCCCGCCGCTCGTGCAGAAACGCGCGAAACGGTGCGACGCCGGTGCCCGGCCCCACCATGATCATCGGCGCTGTCGGATCCTCCGGTGGCTTGAAGTGTGTCGTCTTCTGCACGAAGATTCCCACGTCGTCACTCTCGGCGTGATCTGCGAGGTAGGTCGAACACACGCCGCGGCGCGGCACGCCGTGCACGTTGTAGCGCACTGTCGACACCGTCAACTGAACCTCGTCGGGGTCGGTCTTGGGGCTGGACGATATCGAATACAGCCGCGGCTGAAGAGGACTCAACACCCCGAGCCATTCGTCGAGGTCGGCACGAACAGGAAGGTGGGAGAGGACGTCGACGGACTGACGTCCCCACATCCAGTCGGACAACGCACTTTTGTTCTCGGGCAGCAGCATTCGCTCGAGATCTGCGTCCTTGGTTCGCGTGTGCACGAATTTCAGCAGCGCCGGCGTCGCTTTTGCGATCTCGAGACGCTCTCGCAGCGCGCTTCGCAGCGGCATCGAATCGTATCCGGCGAGGTCGACGACCGTATCGCCGTCCAATTTCGTCAGACCGAGCCATTCGTCGACCAGTGCGTCGCTGTTGCGTGGCCACACCCCGAGCGCATCCCCTGCCTCGTAGCTCAGTGTCCCCGCGGGGAGGTGGAAACCGAACTGACGCACGTCTTTCGCCGATCCTGGAGCGCTGAGCTGCGTGTTCCGGATCAACGCAGTCGGCAGTGGCGACTTCTTCCCATACGTCGCAACCTTGTTCGCTGTCGCCGGAACGGGGAGAGCAGTCGGCTCGTCCTTCGCGCCGAGCTTCGCGAGCACTCGTTCGAGCCACACCGAGGCCGCTTCCTCGTAGTCCGGTTCGCAATCGACGCGGCCGACGAGGCGCTCGGCGCCGAGATCGACGAATCGACTCTCGAGCCTACGGCCGTTACCGCAGAAGTCGTCGTAGTTCGAATCGCCGAAACCGAGAACAGCGAAACGGATTTCGGTCAGCTCCGGTGCGTCGTCGCCGGACAGTGCGTCGAGAAACGATGTTCCGTTGTCCGGGGCTTCACCGTCGCCGGTCGTACTGCTGATGAGCAGGACCTCGCGGTAGGTGGTCAGATCGGACACCGAGAAGTCTTCCATCGCTTGGCTTTTCACCGTGTGGCCGGCCGAGCGTAGGGCCGTGGTGCACGACGACGCGAAGTCCTCGGCATTGCCGGTCTGCGACGCCCACAGCAACAGCACGGGGATGGCGTCGGGCAGCGCCTGCCCTGGTGCCGGTGCGGAATCGGTTCGCGAGTACAGGCCGTCGAGCAGGCCACTCAGCCACGCGTGTGTCTCGGGGGACAGGGGAGTGGTCGACGGCAGAGTGGGAGCTCCGGAATCGGTGCTTCCGGCGCGGATGCCGGCGAGAAGTCCTGCGACATAGCGCTGTTCGACGACGGGTAGAGGCATGGTCGGTCCCGAACAAGGTCCGACGATGTGCTCGAGCGCGTCGATCGGCGACATGGTTCCCCCTGCGATCTGCGGTGCCCGGTCGGTCGACGGCTGCGGCGCGGCAGCAACTTTGGTGAGAGTTACCGCGCACACCTTGAATTCCGGTTGCTGCGAGTACGGGTCGATGGCGTCGTTCGTCACCGCGTTGATGGAGAGGTACTCGCCGAACGAATCGTTCCAATGGAACGGCGCGAAACAATCACCAGGTCTGACCCGGTCGCTGACGGTGACCGGCAGTACGGCTCGGCCACGCCGCGACGCCACCTCTATCCGATCCCCGGTCACGCATCCGAGACGCTCGGCATCGAGGGAATGAATCTCCACGAAAGGATCGGGATTCAGCTTGTTCAGCTTCGCGACCTTTCCCGTCTTCGTCATCGTGTGCCATTGATGTTGCAGGCGACCGGTATTGAGGAGGAACGGGTAGTCGTCGTCGGGCATCTCCGCAGGTGCCATCGACGGCCGGGCGAAGAACTGCGCCCGACCTGACGGAGTGGGAAACGACAGCCGTGGCGAGCTGCCGTCGTCGAGTGTCCGCAGCGTCTGGCTGACACCGTCGTTGAGGTAGCGAATCGGGTGACGGTCATTGTCGTCGTCGGGAGGGCAGGGCCACTGCAGCGGCCTCTCGGCCAGTCTCTCGTACGTGACTCCGCGCAGGTCGTAGCCCGTCTTGGGGTTCGAGAAGAGTTTGATCTCCTCGAATACTTCTTCGGCGCTGGCGTAGTCGAACGCGTCGGCATATCCGAGTTCCGTCGCCATCATGGCGATGATCTGCCAGTCGGGCATCGCTTGGCCGGGTGCATCGGTCGCCTTGCGAAAGAGGGTCATGTTGCGCTCGGAGTTGACCATCACGCCCTCGGATTCGGTCCACAGCGACGCAGGCAGGACGACGTCGGCATACCCTCCGGTCTCGGTGTCGTCGAATGCATCCTGTGTGACGACGAGTTCGGCCTTCTCGAGCCCCGCGATGACGGTCTTTCGATTCGCCACGGACGCAACCGGATTGGTGCAGATGATCCAGCATGCCTTGATGTCACCGTCGGCCATCTTGGAGAACATGTCGATCGTGCCGCCGCCGACGTCGGTGCGCAGCGTCCCGGCGGGGAGATTCCATTGCTGCTCGACGAATGCCCGGTCGTCGTCGACCAGCACGCTTCGTTGACCGGGCAGGCCCGGACCCATGTAGCCCATCTCGCGGCCGCCCATGGCATTCGGCTGGCCGGTGAGCGAGAACGGGCCACTGCCGGTTCGGCAGATCGCTCCGGTCGCGAGGTGAAGATTGACGATCGCGTTGGTGTTCCAGGTTCCGTGCGTCGACTGGTTGAGGCCCATGGTCCAGCAGCTCATCCAGTTTCCGGCCTCGCCGATCCATCGTGCGGCCGTTCGCAGATCCTGCTCGGGTATCCCGGTTCGTTCGCTGACGACCGATGGTGTGTATTCGGCGAGGAAATCCTCCATGCCGTCCCAGCCGTCGGTGAACTGGGCGATGAAGTCCGGATCGGTATGTCCCGCTTGGACAATGAGGTGCAGGAGCCCGTTCAGTAGGTCCAGGTCGGTGCCGGGGGAGATGGGGAGATGCAGATCGGCTTTGTCGGCGGTGGCATTCCGGCGAGGGTCGACCACGATCAACTTCGCGCCCTGCTTGACGCGGTCCATCATCCGCAGAAAGAGAATGGGGTGGCAGTCGGCCATGTTGGCGCCGCTGACGAAGAAGACGTCGGCGTGGTCGAAGTCCTCGTACGACCCGGGCGGACCGTCGGAACCGAGCGACTGCTTGTAGCCGGTGCCTGCGCTCGCCATGCACAACCGTGAGTTGGACTCGATCTGATTGGTGCCGATGAAGCCCTTCACGAGCTTGTTCGACAGGTACTGGGCTTCGATCGACATCTGCCCGGACACGTACAACGCGAACGTGTCGGGTCCGTGTTCGTCGATCAACGCTCGTAGCGTCCGTGCAGTCTGCTTGATCGTGTCGACGACATCGGCGTCCACCGGGTCGTCTCCGCGACGGGCACGCACCCGTGCGGCTGTGAGGCGGCCGGGCGCGGCCAGCATGTCCGACGTCGTCGCGCCCTTGGTGCAGAGGCGGCCGAAGTTCGCGGGGTGGGACGTGTCACCGATCGACTTCTTCACCGTCGGAGGTTCGCCGCCTTCGGGGCGCTGTATCTGCAGCGTGATTCCGCACCCGACGCCGCAGTAGGCGCACACCGTCTTGACGGTGTCCACGTCGATGCCGACTGCTCCTGTTGCCACGTCGTCCACGATGCGGAGTCGACGATTCGCGTCGATGACACATCCGTTAGGCCCGCGTGACGTTGTCCTCACCGTCGCGTGCGGTGCGCGGTGATGTCGGCCCAACGCCTGCGCAAATGCATATGCATTTGCGTGACGGCGGGGCCCGAAGGCGGCGGGGTGGGTGTCGCGTGGGTGGGACAAAACGGACATCTGTACTGGTGAGCGACTCGAGCGACGTTGACGCATACGAGTACTCGTGCAAGAGTAGTCGCGTGTCTTCCATTCGTCTGTTCATCCTCGGCTCGCTCGCTCAGCGAGGCGACATGCACGGACATCAGTTGAGGCTGTTGGCCGAGGAAGAGCGCATCCATCTCTGGACCGACATCTCCGTCGGCGGTCTCTACGGCGCACTGAAGCGGTTGCATGCCGAAGGACTCATCGCGGATATCCGGATCGAGCAGGCGGGAAACTTCCCAGCTCGACAGGTGTACGGAATCACCGACAGCGGGCGTGAGGCGCTCGCCCAGCTGCGCAGCGAGGCCCTCGACCACTTCTCGCTGAAGCCCGATCCGTTCGACTTGGCTCTGACCAGGCTGGACCCGACGCGTCTCGACGTGCTGCCCGACGTCATCGCCGCGCGAGTGCAGACGTTGAAACAGCACCTGCTCGACGCCGAAGCCGCGAACGCGCGAGCCGGGCCGTATCTGTCGCTCGCCGAGCGCTACGCGCTCTCGCATCGTGAGACGCGCCTACGCGCGGAGATCGACTGGCACGAGAACTTGGTCGACGCGCTGTCGGACATCGTCGCCGACGAACGCACCCGTGTACTTCCCCCTCTACCGAACAGCAAGGACGGCTTCACGACATGACCGAAACCAATTCCCGGGCCGGCGCGCCCTCGGTGGAAGTCCCACGCCGGGCATGGCAGGCGCTCGTCGTCCTGCTGCTCGGAATGTTCATGGCGTTGCTCGACACGACCATCGTCAACGTCGCCCTGCCGACGATCGAAACCAGTCTCGATGCGTCGGAAGCCACCTTGTCGTGGATCATCTCCGGGTACGCGCTTGCCTTCGGTCTCGCGCTGATCCCCGCAGGCAAGGTCGGCGATCGGATCGGCCACAAGTGGGTGTTCTTCGCCGGTCTCGCATTGTTCACGGTCGCGAGCTTCGCGTGTGGACTGGCTCAGGACGACCTACAGCTGGTGATCGCGCGCATCGTGCAGGGGCTGGCGGGCGGCATCTTCGTTCCCGCCGTCACGGCGTTCATCCAGCTGCTGTTCCCGGGTCCCGTGCGCGGCAAGGCATTCGCGATCATGGGCGCCGTCATCGGTGTGTCGACGGCACTCGGACCGATTACCGGCGGGCTCATCATCGAGGTGTTCGGAAACGAGAACGGATGGCGAGGTGTCTTCTGGGTCAACCTTCCCATCGGCATCGTCGGACTCGTTGCCGCAGCGATGCTTCTACCGAAACGCTCCGAGTCCGAGCAGCCCGTCCAGAGCGGCATCGACTGGGTCGGATTGCTTCTCGTCACCGCCGGGCTCGTTGCACTGCTCGTTCCGTTGATCGAGGGACAGGATCAGGGCTGGCCGACCTGGACGTACATCTCGTTGGTCGCAGGCGTGCTGCTCATAGCCGCGTTCGGTGCGTGGGAAGTGTTCTACACCCGGCGCGGTCACAACCCGCTGGTCCCTCCGAAACTGTTCACTCACCCTGCATTCACCGGTGGCACGATCCTCGCCCTCGTCTATTTCGCGTCGTTCACCAGTATCTTCTTCACCTTGTCATTGCTGTGGCAGTCGGGCCTCGGCAATTCCGCATTGTCGTCGGGCGCTGTGATGCTTCCCTTCGCGATCGGTAGCATCATCGCGTCGTCGCAGAGCAACAAGCTGACCCAGCGCCTCGGGCGCACTGTCTTGCTGCTCGGGACGTCGTTCGTGGCCATCGGCCTGATCTGGATCTGGATCCTGCTTGCCACCACGGACCCGTCGGACTTGACGAACTGGATGCTGTTGCCGCCCTTGCTCATCGGTGGGCTCGGCAACGGCGCATTCATCGCACCGAACGCGCAGTTCATCGTTGCGACCGTCGATCGTCAGGACGCGGGTGCGGCCAGCGGCGTCATCTCGACGATGCAGCGCATCGGTAGTGCAGTCGGCATCGCGGTGATCGGCAGCGTGCTGTTCGGATCACTGAACATCACCGGTCCGGACACCGTCGCGAGCGGGTTCATGCACGCCGCGTCCGTCGCGATGGGCGTCAGCGCCGCGTTCGGTGTGCTGGCGCTGCTTCTGGTGTTCGCGCTGCCGAAGCGCGTGGACGGGGCCAGAGCTCCGGCCAGGACCGAGTAGAAGTATCAGGCGCCGAGATCGCGCGTGTGAGCCGCCACCACGGACTGGGCGAGCGCCGCGATCTTGATGTTCATGTCCTGCGACGTCGTACGCAGCATGTCGAATGCGACGTCGTCGGTGACGTTGTGCGTCGCCATCAGCAGGCCGATGGCCTTGCCGATCTCGCGGTTGCTCTCGAGGCCCAGACGCAGCGTCTCCGCCTCCTGGCCGTTGACGATGGCCGACACCGTGACCGACGCGAATGCCGTCAGCACTATCGCGTCGTCGGCAGACTGCGCGTCGAAGCGGTTCGGAACGTCGGAGAACAAGTTGAGCGCACCGACCTTCTTGCCGTCCAATATCAGCCGGAAGCCCATTGCGCCCCGAACCGGAGTGCGAGTGACGACTCCACGGCCCAGCTTCGGCCACGCCGTCGGGGTCAGGAAATCGGGCTCGATCTGAGCCACCTCGTTCTCGAGGGCATCGAGGCAGGGCCCCTCGCCGGTGGCGCGTTCGATGTCGTCGACAGTGCGAGCGACCTGATCGGACGCGGCGACGGTGATCGGCTGGCCGCGTCGCACCAGCATGAGGCTCGCATGGTCACACCCGGGAACGAGCAACGTGGCGGCAACGCAGATGGCCGAGTAGACCTCGTCGGCACTCGAACCCCGGTAGACGATGTCGGCCAACGCCGCGAACACCGTCGATGGATCCGCAGGGGACTTCTCGTCCGGCATGTTGTCCTCCTGAGCACTGTCGATCCAGGTCACCGCGCGCATCATCGCGCAGCCGTCCCTCGCGGCCACGATACCCACTGGTAGGCGGGCGGCTGAAATCCCGATCAGCGTGCGCAGGGCGGAGCTGGGGCATCCTCGGCGAACGGTGTGCCCGGCGGTTCGATGTAGGCCGCGTACAGAACCACCGGAACGTCGCCCGTATTGATCCCCTCATGGACGTGGTCCCCGCCGACCTCCTCGGCGACGAACTGCCCGGCTGGAGTGCTCACACGCGTGCAATCGTGCAGAGCCCGCGTCAGCACGCCGGACTCGACGAAGGCATAGACCGGACCGTCGTGGAAGTGCCAACCGGTGGTTCCGCCCGGCGCGATGGTGATCTTCCTCGCCGTGAAGTCCGTTCCCGCGATCTCGGCACTGCCGGGCAGAAGCGGGAACGACACGTGCACAAGCGTCTCGGCAGTCACCCCGGACGACGGAGTTGCGCTCGCAACGGCAGGCGAGAATGCGGCAGCGGACAGAAGTGAGACTGCGACGACGATCGGGCGGAGATACTTCGGCATGGCGTCAGCTCTCGTCGGAGGGGGTGCAGCTCACTCAGAGTAGGGCCCGCACCCTGATTCGGGGTGGGTAACGGCGATGCCCGATATTCGCTGAGTAACCTGCAGGGCGTGGAACAGACGCCGGAAACCCATGGGTTCGATGCGCACGTGTTCGAGTACGGCGTCGACGGTCCGAAAGTGATTCTCGCCGGTGTCGACGGCTCCGACTCCGCCTGGCGTGCCGCGGCATACGCGGCAGGACTTGCCCGACGGCAGGGATCGCTTCTCGTTCTCGTCTACGTCCAGCCCATCGCCACCGCGGCCTGGGGCCAGGCCGGTATCTCACTCGTCGAGACCGGTGAGGAAATCGCAGCCGAACTCCTCGCGTACATCGAGAAGGAAACCCGCCACGCCGAGTCGATTCGATGGGAATTCCGTACGGCGCAGGGGGATCCGTACAACGGGCTCGTCGCGGTCGCCGAGGAACTGCGTGCCGACGCCATCGTGGTCGGCGCGTCGGAGCATGCAGGGCACCGCATGTTCGGGTCCGTTGCGGTGCGACTCGTCAAGGCCGGGCGGTGGCCGGTGACGGTGGTTCCATGACGGATGGTGGGGCGGGCGGGGCTCGAACCCGCGACCAATGGATTATGAGTCCACGGCTCTAACCGACTGAGCTACCGCCCCATCTCGCACAACGGGTCAGAATGCTACTACGGTCATGTCGGCGAGATCGTCACGGGGACACCGTTGAGGATCGCGTTGGCACTCACCGCATCCACATGCTGCGGATCCGTGACGTCGTTGGCGCTCGGCCCGGCGACCGTGGTGGCCACCGACAGTTCGACGCCCTGCCTCTGGTGGCCGAATCCGTGCGGCATGCTGACGACACCCGGCATCATACGGTCGCTCGCCAGCACTTCGATGCGGACCGTTCCGGCTGCGGACGTCACCGACACGACGGAACCGTCGTCGATACCGCGGGACGCGAGGTCGTCGGGATGTGCCAGGAGTTGGTGCCGCGGCCTGCCCTTCGTGAGGCGAGGTGCGTTGTGCATCCACGAATTGTTGCTGCGCAGGTGGCGTCGGCCGATCATCAGCAGCTCTTCACCGGTGGTCACGGCCGCGTGGTGCATGACGTCGTGCAGCGCAGGCAGTTCGGCGACGACGACGTCGTGCACGAGATGGACCCGCTTGTCTCGCGTATGCAACTTGCCCGGTAGTCCCGGACGGAGAGGTCCGAGATCGGTGCCGTGCGGTGACTTCGACAGCGTGGACACCGACAGGCCCTTACGTGCACTGCGCAACAGAAGGTCGACGGTGCGACGCGGCGAAAGCCGAAGTCGCGCTTCGGTCGTCAACGATGTCGGTGTGAGGCGTCGGCGCACGCGGTCGAGCCGAGAATCCGACAACGCGGCCTGATAGCGAATCGCCAGATCGCGGTAGATCTCCCACTCTGCCTTGGCGCCGGGCTTTTTCGCGACGACGGCGGGTGAGAACTTGGCCGTGTTGCGGACGCCGAACGCCTGGAATACGAGGTCGTAGTGATCGCGTTCGAGCGACATCGTCGGCGGCAGAATCACATTCGCGTGCCGCGAGGTCTCGTTGATGTAGAAGTCGAACGACACCATGAAATCGAGACCGGCGAACGCGTCGTCGAGCTTTGTCCCGCCGGGCACCGACAGCGCCGGGTTGCCCGACAGCACGGCCATCGCGCGGATACGGCCGTCGCCTGGCGTCGTCATCTCGTCGACGAGCGTCGAGCACGGGAATTCGCCTGCGAACTCCGGCAGATCGCGAACTCGGCTGCGCCACTTGTCGAAATGGCCGCGGCCGACGATCGATCTGTCGATCAGATCGATGGCCGGATCGGACAGCAACGCTCCGCCGACGCGGTCGAGGTTGCCGGTCAGAATGTTCAACACTTGGATGGCCCACTGGCAGACGGTGCCGAACCGCTGGGTCGACACACCCATCCTGCCGTAGGCAACTGCAGCTTCTGCAGACGCGAAGCGCGTTCCGAGCGTGACGATCTCCTCGGCAGAGATGCCGACGACGTCGGCGACGGCCGACGGCGTGAAGTCCTGGACCAGACGCGTCACCTCGTCGACGCCGTCCACGTAGTCCGCGACCCTGGTGCGACCCGATGCGATCACGACGTTGATCAACGACAGCAGAAGCAGGGCGTCGGTTCCCGGACGGATGAAGTGGTGCACGTCGGCGACATCGGCCGTTTCGGTGCGACGCGGATCGACGACGGCGAGTGTGCCGCCACGCGACTGCAGAGCCCGTACCCTGTTGGCGAAATCCGGCACCGTCATCATCGAGCCGTTCGACGCCATCGGATTTCCGCCGAGCACGAGAAAGAAGTCGGTGCGGTCGATGTCCGGGATCGGCAGGGCAAGTTGATGGCCGTACAGGAGGTGGTTCACCAGCTGATGCGGCAACTGATCGAGCGAGGTCGCCGAGTACCGGTTACGGGTGCGGAGCATCGACGTGAACGGAATGCCATGCGTCATGGATCCGAGGCTGTGGACGCTGGGATTGCCCTGATAGACGCCGACGGCATTGGCGCCGTACTGCTTGCGCGTCGAGACGAGGCCGTCGACGACGAGGTCGTACGCGAGATCCCATTCGATCTCCTGCCACCCGTCGCGTGTGCGTCGTACCGGCTTGACGAGTCGGTCGGGGTCTTCGTGCAGATCGATCAGGGACAGGGCCTTGGGACAGATGTGCCCACGGGACAGCGGATCCTGCTTGTCGCCGCGGATCGACGTGACGGCGTTGTTCTCGACCGTGAACTCGAGCCCGCACACCGCTTCGCACAGATTGCAGGATCCGTACTTCTTCGTCATCGGCACCCCTTCGTCTCCTGACGAGCGTAGCTGCGCGCAGTTCTCTGTTCCGAAATCATCTAGAACGTGTTCCAATTCTGGGCTATCGTCGGACGTGAAAACCGGCCCGACGGGCGGGTCGAATCGGCGGGCGAAAGGCGAGTGGGACATGAAAACCAAGGGCGCTGTGCTGTGGGGTCTGAACGAGCCGTGGTCCGTCGAGGAGATCGAGATCGGCGACCCCGTCGCCGGTGAAGTGCAGATCCGAATGGAAGCGGCTGGGATGTGCCACTCCGATCATCACATCGTCACCGGCGCGACGCCCATGCCGTCGTTCCCGGTCATGGGTGGGCACGAGGGCTCGGGTGTCGTCACCAAGGTCGGGCCCGAGGTGAAGACGCTGAAGGAGGGTGACCACGTCGTTCTGTCGTTCATCCCGTCGTGTGGTCACTGTCCGGCGTGTGTGAGCGGACATCAGAATCTGTGCGATCTAGGGATGGGACTGCTGAGCGGAATGGCCATCAGCGACGGCACATTTCGAATCCAGGCACGCGGACAGGACGTCATTCCGATGTGCCTGCTCGGTACGTTTTCGCCGTACATGACCGTGCACGAGACGTCCGCGATCAAGATCGACGACGACATCCCGTTCGACGTCGCCTGTCTGCTCGGATGTGGCGTGCCGACGGGGTGGGGTTCGGCCGTCAACGTGGCGAAGGTGACGCCGGGGGAGACCGTCGCGATCATCGGCGTCGGGGGAGTCGGTATCAGTGCGCTTCAAGGGGCGGTGCGATCCGGTGCCTCGAAGGTGGTGGCCATCGATCCTGTTGCGTTCAAGCGAGATCAAGCGCTCAAGTTCGGTGCCACCCACGTATTCTCCAGTGCTGCAGAAGCATTGATGCCGTTGATGGAACTCACCGAAGGCCGGATGGCGGAAAAGACCATCATCACCGTCGGTGAGATCAAGGGGGAGGACATCGAAGCGGCGCTGCTGCTCACGGCCAAGGCGGGCCGATGCGTCGTCACCGGAATGGGCCGAATGGAGGACATGGACGTCAAGCTGAACCTGTTCCTGTTCACGTTGCTCCAGAAAGACCTTCAGGGTGCGATCTTCGGCGGTGGCAACCCGCGTCACGACATTCCGCTGCTGCTGTCGATGTACAAGAGCGGGCAGCTCGACCTCGACGGCATGATCACCAACACCTACACGCTCGACGACATCAACTCCGGCTACCAGGACATGCTCGACGGCAAGAACATCCGCGGGGTCATCGAGTACACGGATTCGGATCGGTGATGCCGCGGGTCCCACCGCTTGAATGTGACATTCATACGATCTGATGGCGTGCGTGGTCCATTCAAGCGGGCGGGGCACCCCCCACTAGGGTTGTCGCCGTGCACAGTCTGGATTTGATAGCCGGGTGGCCCGTCGACAACGCAGCAGCTCGGGTGGTGTCCGTTGCCGGGGTGACCGACGAGTACGGCGATGTCGAGCGCGTCTTCGAACTCGCGTCGGTGACCAAACTGCTCGTCGCCTACGCGGCGCTCGTGGCACTCGAAGAAGAGGCCGTCGAACTCGATCAGCCTGCAGGGCCGGAAGGGTCGACGGTTCGACATCTGCTTGCGCACACGTCGGGCCTCGCGTTCGGAGAGCACAAGGTCCAGGCCGAGCCTGGTACCCGTCGCATCTATTCTAGTGCAGGGTTCGAGGTGCTCGCCGAGAAGATCGCGACCGAATCCGGCATCCCGTTCGCGAACTATCTGGACGAGGCTGTCTTTCAGCCGCTGGGCATGACCAGTTCGACGCTGACGGGGTCGGCGGGACACGGTGCGCACTCGTCCGTCCGTGACCTGTCGGCGTTCGCTGCCGAGCTTCTGGCGCCGCAACTGGTCTCTCCCGACATGCTGGCGCAGGCGCGCACCGTGCAATTCGACGGGTTGTCCGGCGTGCTGCCGGGATACGGGTCGCAGAAGCCCAACGACTGGGGCCTCGGATTCGAGCTTCGTGACTCGAAATCTCCCCACTGGACCGGTGCCGCGAACTCGCCCCGGACGTTCGGTCACTTCGGTCAGTCGGGGACGTTCCTGTGGGTCGATCCCGACGCGAACCTGGCCGCAGTTGTCCTCACCGACCTCGCCTTCGGTGAGTGGGCGAAGCCCCTCTGGCCCGAGTTGTCGGACGAGATTCTGCAGAACAACCGCAGGTGACACGCATGAAAACGAGAATGCACTAGCGCAACAGGGGTAACAGCGGGCACACTAGTGCACGTACGTGTTCTTTCGGAACATCTGTAGCTCGTGTCGAGGTCGTTGGGGAAGACGTCCCTCGTCGAAGCTGGAGGTGTTGTGGAATGCGCGCGTTGAACCAATTCGCGGACGCGACGTCGGGTGTGGTCTACATCCACGCGTCGCCTGCTGCTGTGTGCCCGCATGTGGAATGGGCGCTGTCCGATGCACTGAACTCTCGTGCGAACCTCGGATGGTCGTCCCAGCCCGCGTCGGACGGACAGCTGCGTGCCACCACCAACTGGGTGGGGCCCGTCGGAACGGGCGCCAAGCTCGCGGGAGTGCTTCGCGCGTGGCAGATGCTTCGCTTCGAGGTGACGGAGGACGCCAGCGACGGCGTCGACGGCGAACGCTTCGCACACGTCCCTGGCCTCGGTCTGTGGCGCGGATCGACCAGCGCCAACGGCGATGTCATCCTGGGGGAGATGCGCTTGAAGGCCATGATCGAGGGCAACTCCGGCAACCTCGCTGCCGAAATCGAACACGCACTCGGCAGCGCATGGGACGACGCCCTCGAGCCCTACCGGACGGGCGGTGGCGGAACCGAAGTCACCTGGCTCAGCCGTACAGCCGGCTGACCGAGATTCCTGTCGCAGCGCCGCCGCATCGGTAACATTCTCACCGTGTCGAGGTGTGGTTGCGGTGCGTGTGAACGGGGTGGTGCTTGATGTTGTCGACCGGCAAGGTCGTTCGCTTCGACGAGTTCAAGGGATACGGTTTCGTCGCCCCTGACTCCGGCGGTGAGGACGTCTTCATCCATGTCAACGACCTGACCTTCGACAAAAGACTGCTGGCGCCGGGCGTTCGCGTCGAATATGTCGCCGAAGAGGGGGACCGAGGGCCGAAGGCAGGGCGGGTTCGCATCGTGGACGCGCCCAAACCCGTCACCCGGGCGGCGGTCCCCGCTGTCGTACCTGCTGCCGAGACGCACTACGACGACGTCGTGTGCGACGTGTTGACGTTGCCGGAGTTCACCGCCGAATTGACCGAGGGGCTCCTGCGGGCGCACCCCGGCCTCACTGCCGAACAGGTCCTGGACGTCCGAGACACCGTCACTCGAATTGCGCGTGTTCATCGTTGGGTCGAGGACTGACCTTCGAACATGCCTGTGCCCCGGTGTGATCACCGGGGCACAGTCCTATCGTCGAGCTGAGGCTCAGAGCGGAATGTTCTTGTGGTTTCCGCGCAGAGCGGGTGCAGCGGCAAGGGCTCGAGCGACGATCGACCGCGTACGGGCGGGATCGATCACTTCGTCGACGACGCCGATCGCGACAGCACGGTCGACACCACCGGCGATGGTCTCGTGCTCGACGGTCAGACGATCGTGCAGAGCCTCGCGCTCGGACTCGGGCGCGGCGGCCAACGCCTTCTTGTGCAAGATCCCCACTGCAGCTTTGGCGCCCATGACGGCGACCTCCGAACCCGGCCACGCGTAGACGGCCGTCGCACCGAGGGCTCTGGCGTTCATCGCGATGTACGCGCCGCCGTAGATCTTGCGCGTCACCAGAGTCACGCGCGGAACCTTGGCCTCCGCGAACGCGTGCAGCAACTTCGCGCCGCGACGCACGACGCCTTCCCACTCCATGCTGACACCGGGCAGATACCCCGGAACGTCGACGACGACGACGAGGGGAATGCCGAACGCGTCGCACAGACGCACGAAGCGCGCTGCCTTCTCTGCACTCTCGGAGTTGAGGCAGCCGCCGAGTCGAATCGGATTGTTGGCGATGACGCCGACCGTGCGCCCCGACAGACGACCGAGCCCGACGACGATGCTGCGGGCCCACCCGCCCTGGAATTCTTCGAACGTGGACTCGCCTTCGACGTTGTCGAGAAGCTCGTCGATGATCGGGTGTACGTCGTACGCGCGACGATTCGACTCCGGCAGCAGTGCACGGAGATCGGTGTCACCGTGCTCGGCGGCGGCGATGTCGAACGTGCCCTGTTCGCTGAACATCGAGACGAGGCGTCGTGTGCGGGTCAGGGCGTCGAGTTCGTCGTCGGCGACGATGTGGCAGACGCCGGACTTCTTGTGGTGCGTGTCGGGTCCACCGAGCGAGGCCATGTCGACCTGCTCGCCGGTGACGCTGCGAACGACGTCGGGACCGGTGACGAACACGCGTCCCTCGGGAGCCATGATGACGACGTCGGTCAATGCGGGACCGTACGCGGCGCCACCGGCTGCGAAACCGAGAACGACGGAAATCTGCGGCACGAGGCCGGACGCTCGGACCATGGCCTCGAACACGAGGCCGACGGCGTGAAGTGCTTCGACACCCTCGGCGAGGCGGGCGCCACCGGAATGCCAGATTCCGACGATGGGCGCACCGCGATCGATCGCGGTGTCGATGGCGTCGACGATGTGCGCACACCCGTCGACACCCATTGCGCCACCCATGACGGTGGCGTCGGAGCAGTAGGCGACGGTGTGCACACCGTCGATGTCGCCCGATGCGGCGAGGAGACCGGACTTGTCACGGTCGTGGAGAGGGACCATCGTCCCGGCGTCGAAGAGTTTTTCGAGACGTGCAACTGGATCACGAGGATCGGTCGAACTACCGGATCGGGTGACGGGGGACAGAATGGTCATCGCGTTCTCCTTCTGCGTGCCCTGAGGGGGCGGTGCCCGAGCGGGGACCGAAGTGGTCCCCGCTCGGGTTCGAGTACCTGCTGAGCGAGATCGATCGAGCGGAAAGCCCTACCGGATCACGCTCGACCGAAGGCGAGCGCGACGTTGTGCCCACCGAATCCGAACGAGTTGTTGATCGCGTAGTCGATCTCCGTCCTGCGGGCTTCGCCCTTGACGACATCGAGATCGATTGCGGGATCCTGATTCTCCAAATTCAGCGTGGGAGGGATGATTCCCTCGCGCACTGACAACACCGTCAACACGGATTCGAGAGCGCCGACGGCGCCGATCGAGTGTCCGAGTGCCGACTTCGGTGCGTACACCGCTGCATGATTTCCGACGGCCTTGTTGATCGCGAGTGCCTCGGCGGTGTCACCGATCGGTGTTGCCGTGGCATGCGCGTTCACATGCTTGATGTCGGACTTCTGCAGTCCTGCGTTCTCGATTGCCCTGGTCATGGCACGAGCCGCGCCGGTGCCTTCCGGATCGGGGGCCACGAGGTGGAACCCGTCCGAGGTGATACCGGCACCGAGCAGGCGAGCATGGATCGTCGCACCGCGAGCCTTTGCGTGCTCCTCGGTCTCGATGATCATGAGCGCGCCTGCCTCGCCGAACACGAAGCCGTCACGGTCCTTGTCGAACGGCCGCGACGCGCCCTTCGGGTCGTCGTTCCTGGTGCTCATCGCGCGCATCATCGAGAAGCTCGCGATCGGCACGGCGTCGATGTACCCCTCGACGCCACCGGTGACGACCATGTCGGCGTCGCCCATGACGATCATCCGCCACGCGTGAGCGATGCCCTCGGAACCCGAGGAACATGCCGACACCGGCGTGATGACGCCTGCCTGTGCCTTCAATTCCAGCCCGACGACCGCTGCCGGTCCGTTGGGCATGACCATCTGAACTGCGAGGGGCGACACCTTGCGGTAGCCGCCTGCCTTCATCTTGTCGTTGGCGTCGATCAGCGAATCTCCGCCACCGAGGCCGGTTCCGATCGACACTCCGAGACGAAGTGGGTCGACCTCGGGGCTACCGGCGTTCTTCCACACCTCACGACCGAGCACCGTGGACAACTGCTCCACGTAGCTCAGTCGCCGAGCCTCGACTCGGCTGAGGAGTGTGCCCGGGTTCACCGCGAGATGGCCGCCGATTCGAACGGGAAGGTCGAACTCCTTGACGAAGTCGTCCTCGAGCGTTGCGATCCCGCTCTCGCCGTTCAGCAGACCCTTCCACGTGGCATCGACATCGCCCGCGATGGACGTGGTCGCAGCGAGGCTGGTGACGACGACATTCGGGAAGCGCCCGTTGTTGGTGGATGGGTTGGTCACGGTCCGACTCACTCGCTCGCGGAGTCGTCGAGCTTGGCCTTGATTGCCTCAGCGGCTTCGGGGTTCTCCGCTTCGAGCTTCTGGATGTACGAGACGGCGTCGCCGACGGTACGCAGGCTGGCGAGATCCTCGTCCGGGATCTTGACGCCGTACTTGTCCTCGGTCTGGACTGCGATCTCGACCATGGACAGCGAGTCGATGTCGAGGTCGTCCACGAAGGACTTCTCGATGGTCACCTCGGAGGGCTCGATACCCGTGACCTCCTCGATGATCTCTGCAAGTCCGGCGATGAGGTCTTCCTGGCTGGCCACTGTTGTGGCTCCCTTCTTATCGGTGTCGATCTTTTTCGGGTGTCGGTGCATCGAGGTCGACGCACCGAAGCTTGTGTCGTCTCGTCGGAGGCGACGTGTGTCGTGCTCCCGTCACGCGTGCGCGACGGGACGTCGAGCGCCGGTCAGGCCAGTTCGGCGAGAGCGGCGATGTCCTCGGGGGTCTTGAGACCGAGGTTGGGAGTGCCCCGCATCTCGCGCTTGGCGATACCGACGAGCGTTCCGGCGGGCGGAAGCTCGACGACGGCGGACACGCTGTTCTCTTTCAGGGTCGCCGTGCACAGATCCCATCGCACGGGCTTGGTGACCTGAGCGGCGAGCTTGGCGAGCGCGTCCGCGCCGGACGTCACGGGCTTGCCGTCGGAATTCGACAGCAGCGACCGCGTCGGATCGGACGGGGTGACGGCTGCCGCTGCTGCCGCGACTGCGTCCTGCGCCGGTCCCATGAAGCGGGTGTGGAACGCCCCGGCGACAGGAAGTGCACGGACGCGAGCCTTCTCGGGCGGGTTCGCGGCGAGCTCGGCCAGTGCCGTGTGCAACCCTGCTGCAACTATCTGGCCTGCAGCATTGATGTTGGCTGGTTCGAGACCGAGTTCGTCGAGACGGGCGAGAACAGCGGCCTCGTCGCCGCCGAGAACTGCGGACATTCCGGTGGGCTCCAGGGCGCACGCTTTGGCCATCTCGGCGCCACGGACGGCGGCGAGTGCGACGGCCTCGTCGGACGTGATGACGCCTGCCACCGCTGCGGCCGCGAGCTCACCGACCGAGTGACCTGCGACGATGACGTCCGCCGGAAGAATTCCGCGGCTGTCTGCCTCTTCGAATGCGAGGAGTGCGGCGGCGACGACGAGCGGCTGCGTGACCGAGGTATCGGTGATTTCCTCCGCAGTCGCGGTGGTTCCGAGGCGAGCCAGATCGAGTCCCGACGCCTTGGACCACAGAGCAATACGGTCGGCTGCTCCGGGGAGTTCGAGCCATGGCAGGAGCATGCCGGGTGTCTGAGAGCCCTGACCGGGCGCAAGCAACGCAATCACATCGTCAAGGGAACACCGTAGCTACCCGTTTGGCCGATGTCGCTCCCGATGAACCTTCGGCACCCATTTTGTGGGGACCCAACAAATCGGCACGTGGCTCGGTCGCATCGCCGCAACCCGCTTCGGCGTTACGTCACCACTTCACCAAATGTTACGTGTGTGATCTGTGGGGCAGGATATTGCGGTTCGTGATGCATTCGGGCTAGTCGACCCACCGTTGCGGCAACTCGCAATACATATGCATCACGCGATTGTGTGGGATCTCGGCCTGTGACTTCCGCTATACGCTTCAAGCGATACCGGACAGTATTTGGATGAACAAACAGCTGACGAGCACAAGTCTCGACGGCCCCTCCACAGTCGAGGTACGCGTCGAGAGTGTCCGCCAATCCCGATCCGGCCGCCGACAGCGGCTGCACCACCTGGTCGTTCAGAGCGGCGATGGCGGCCCCGTCGCCGAGGAGTGCGCGTTCGGGCAGCAACTCTCCGGCATGCACCGGTCTCGGCGCCCCACGCCACCCGGCAACGGCTTGCATTCCCGCAAAAGCCTCCACCGCGCTCGAGTGCGCAGCGCCGAGGGTTCGCGTCGTCGGGCCGATGACGACCGGCCCCTCCGAGAAGTTCTCGAGCATGTCGGACAAGAACGCTCCGTTGGTCGGGCTGTCCATCAACTCACCACTGACGACCATGACGAGCCGAGTGCCCTGCACGACGGCCAACGCCGCGCGGTTGTGCTTCTGCGCGACGGCGTGGACGGTGCCCACCACGGACACGCCCTCGTTCTCCGGCGGTGTGCCGACGAGCACCGTGGCCGGTGCAGTCGCATCCCAGTTCAATGTCGCGGCGCGCGAGAGCATGTCCGATCCGGTGTCACCCCGGACGACGGCGTCGACGACCAACGCCTCGAGCCGTGTGTCCCAGGCGCCGCGGGACTCCGCGGCACTCGCGTACACCGACGCGGCCGCGAACCCGAGTTCGCGCCCGTACCGCAGGACCGCTTCGGTCAGCGCAACGAGCTGCTGATCATTGCGTGCCAGAGCGGGAAGCCACTGCTCGAAGAACTCCATCGCCACGCGAACCATGTCGACGGTCTGACGCAGCGTCAGCCGCCTCGCGAGATCCTGCGGAATCACCTGGAACGCGTCGAGACTGAATCTGATGTCGCTCTGCGGGTTCTTCAGCCACTCCAGAAAATTGTCGACAGCTGTCTGGATCAGCAGTTGGACGCTCGCACGTTGGGCCGCGTCGAGGCCTCCGAAGAACGGAAGTTGGTCCTGCATCGTCGTGACGGCCTCGGTGGACAGGCGCCCCGAAAACTGTTTCACGCGCCGAAGCAACGCGTCGGGAAGCGGGTCGCGCTTGTGCCTCGACGGCGCAAGCGCCTTGACCGACAGATGTACCTCGTTGTCGGTGATGAACCCGTCGGTCTCGACTGGGTGTGGGTCTTCGTTGTCGACCATGAGAAAAACCTACGCCCGCCCACCCGTGTCCGATGACGCGGACACGGGTGGGCGGGCGGTGGACATACGACGTGCTACGCGGAACCGGTGTCGGCGTAGGACGTCTCCGCGGCGTGGACGTCGTCGATGCGGTACTTGGCCGCTGCGTCGACGGCCTTCGACTTGTCGATTTCTCCGGAGTCGCCGAGGGCGGTGAGTACGGCGACGACGATGGATTCGGCGTCGACGTTGAATACTCGGCGGGCGGCGGGGCGGGTGTCGGAGAATCCGAATCCGTCGGTGCCGAGGGTGACGTAGTCACCGGGGACCCATTGCCGGATCTGGTCGGGGACCGCGCGCATCCAATCCGAAGCCGCGACGACGGGACCAGCCGCGTCGGCCAGGGCCTGCGTCACGAACGGGACCCGCTTCTCGGCGCCGGGGTTGCGCAGTGCCTCCTGCTCGGCTTCGACGCCGTCGCGACGCAGTTCACCCCACGAGGTGACCGACCAGACACCGGAGCGGACACCCCACTCCTGGTCGAGGAGTTCACGGGCCTTGCGGGCCGCGACGAGGCCGACACCGGAGGCCAGGATCTGCGCTTCGGGACCCTCACCGTCCTGCGGGGCCTCGAAGCGGTAGATGCCCTTGAGGAGGGCGTCGACGTCGAGGTCCTCGGGCTGCGCCGGCTGCTGGTAGGGCTCGTTGTAGAGGGTGATGTAGTAGAAGATGTTCTCCCCACCGAAGCCGTCCACTCCGTCGGTGCCGCCGTACATGCGCCGGAGTCCGTCTTTGACGATGTGTGCGATCTCGTACGAGAACGCCGGGTCGTACGCGACAGCGGCGGGGTTGGTCGACGCCAGCAGCAGCGAGTGGCCGTCGGCGTGCTGGAGGCCTTCTCCGGTGAGGGTGGTGCGGCCGGCGGTGGCGCCGAGGACGAAACCGCGGGCCATTTGGTCGGCTGCGGCCCACAGGCCGTCTCCGGTGCGTTGGAAGCCGAACATCGAGTAGAAGATGTACAGCGGAATCATCGGCTCGCCGTGGGTGGCGTAGGACGTGCCTACGGCGGTGAACGAGGAGGTGGAGCCTGCCTCGTTGATGCCTTCGTGCAGGATCTGCCCGGTCGAGTTCTCCTTGTAGGCGAGCATCAACTCCGAGTCGACGGAGGTGTAGAGCTGGCCGTTGCGGTTGTAGATCTTCAGCGACGGGAACCACGAGTCCATACCGAACGTGCGGGCTTCGTCGGGGATGATCGGCACGATCCGGTGCCCGATTTCCTTGTCGCGCAGCAGCTCTTTCATGACGCGCACGAGGGCCATGGTGGTGGCGACCTCCTGCTTGCCCGAGCCTTTGAGCAGCGTCTTGTAGGTGTCGTCGCCCGGCTGCGGCAGCGGGGCCGGGCTGGTGCGACGCTCGGGGACGAACCCACCGAGGTTCTTGCGCCGGTCGAGCATGTACCGGATCTCCGGCGCGTCGGGGCCGGGGTGGTAGTAGGGGGGCAGGTACGGGTCTTTTTCGAGCTCTTCGTCGGAGATCGGGATGTGCTGCAGGTCCCGGAACTTCTTCAGGTCGTCGAGGGTCAGCTTCTTCATCTGGTGGGTCGCGTTGCGGCCCTCGAAGCTCTTGCCGAGGGTGTAGCCCTTGATGGTGTGGGCGAGGATGACCGTCGGCTGACCCTTGTGGGCCATCGCAGCGGCGTAGGCGGCGTGGACCTTGCGGTAGTCGTGGCCACCGCGCTTGAGATTCCAGATCTCGTCGTCGGACAGGTCTGCGACGAGTTCCTTCGTGCGGGGGTCGCGGCCGAAGAAGTGATCGCGGACGTAGCCGCCGTCGTTGGCCTTGTAGGTCTGGAAGTCACCGTCAGGGGTGACGTTCATGAGGTTGACCAGCGCGCCGTCCTTGTCGGCGTGCAGCAGCGAGTCCCACTCGCGTCCCCAGACGACTTTGATGACGTTCCAGCCGGCGCCGCGGAAGAACGACTCGAGCTCCTGGATGATCTTGCCGTTACCGCGGACGGGGCCGTCGAGGCGTTGGAGGTTGCAGTTGACGACGAAGGTCAGGTTGTCGAGGCCTTCGGTGGCGGCGACGTGCGCCAGGCCGCGGGATTCGGGTTCGTCCATCTCGCCGTCGCCGAGGAATGCCCAGACATGCTGGTCGGCGGTGTCCTTGATGCCGCGGTCGTGCAGGTAGTGGTTGAAACGAGCCTGGTAGATGGCGTTCATCGGGCCCAGGCCCATCGACACCGTCGGGAATTCCCAGAAATCCTGCATCAGGCGTGGGTGCGGGTAGGAGGGGATGCCGCCGCCGGAATCGCTGTGGCTGTACTCCTGACGGAATCCGTCCATGCGTTCGGCGGGGATGCGGCCTTCGAGGAAGGCGCGGGCGTAGATGCCGGGGGAGGCGTGGCCCTGGATGAAGATCTGGTCGCCGCCGCCGGGGTGGTCCTTGCCGCGGAAGAAGTGGTTGAAGCCGACTTCGTAGAGGGCGGCGGAGGAGGCGTAGGTGGAGATGTGGCCGCCGACGCCGACGCCGGGGCGTTGCGCCCGGTGGACCATGATGGCGGCGTTCCAGCGGATCCAGGCGCGGTAGCGACGCTCGACTTCTTCGTCACCGGGGAACCAGGGCTCGTTTTCGGTGGGGATGGTGTTGACGTAGTCCGTCGATGTCAAGGACGGGAGCGCGACGCGGCGCTCGCCGGCGCGTTCGAGCAGCCGGAGCATCAGGTACCGGGCGCGGGCCGGGCCGGAGCGTTCGAGCAAGCCGTCGAAGGACTCGATCCACTCGTCGGTCTCACTACTGTCGATATCGGGCAGGTACGACGCAACACCCTCACGGATGACGCGGACTCTGCCGTCCGAGCCGGTGGGCCCGCTTGTCTTGCCGGCAGCGTGTGTGGTCTGCCGTTCGTCCTTGTTCAGCTCGGACAACGTGTGTACTCCTCAGTGTGGCGGTCGCTCGGTGCGGCGACCGTTCCCTGTATCTCGCACTCTGTGACGGCGAGACACGTTCATCATTTCCGGTGATCCGTATCAATCCTCCTACACATCTTTCCCGGAGGTAGTACGGAGTCCCCTTACCCACGAGTAGAAATTTATGTACGCAATTTCGGCGCGGTCGGCTTGCGGATGCGGCGAAAACCCTGTTCGCTTGCACTACTTCACCCACTATGCAAGGAGGTCACCACCGTGGTCGCCGCGGCGGACGCTCAGAACTACGCTCAGAAGCTTGGAATCACCCGCGACTTGGTCGTTCAGGAACTGGGCTGGGACGAGGACACAGACGACGATCTGCGTGCGGATGTCGAGGAGATCATCGGTGGTGAAACCCTCGACGAGGACTCGGACGAGGTGATCGACGTTGTGCTGCTGTGGTGGCGCGACGGCGACGGTGATCTCGTCGATGCACTGATGGATGCGATCGGCCCCCTGTCGGACGACGGGTTCGTCTGGGTCCTCAGCCCCAAGACCGGACTCCCAGGTCACGTCGAACCCAGCGAAATCGCCGAGTCCGCACCGACCGCAGGTCTGACACAGACCTCTGCAGCGAACTTGGGGGACTGGATCGGCAGTCGGCTCGTGCAGCCCAAGACTCGTGGCAGCAAGCGGTAGACACTTTCGGAACAGGACACACATCTGATGCCACTCGAGGTGGGCGCGCAGGCGCCTGACTTCACTCTCAAGGACCAGAACAACCAGGAAGTGTCACTGGCGTCGTACCGCGGCGTCAAGAACGTACTCCTGGTGTTCTATCCGCTCGCGTTCACCGGCACCTGCCAGGGTGAGTTGTGCAAGGTGCGCGACGAGTTGCCCAAGTACGAGAACGACGACACCGCAGTTCTCGCGGTGTCGGTGGGACCGCCACCGACGCACAAGATCTGGGCAGCCGAGCAGGGATACACCTTCCCTCTCCTGTCCGATTTCTGGCCTCACGGTGCAGTGGCCCAGGCGTACGGCGTCTTCAACGACAACGCAGGCTTCGCGAACCGAGGCACGTTCGTCATCGACAAGGACGGCATCATCCGCTTCGCCGAGATGAAGCAGCCCGGCGAAGCGCGCGATCAAACCCTGTGGGACGACGCGCTGTCCAGCGTCTGACCAGCGGAATTGTAGATATCGGCATGACGCGCTAAGTTTTTCGGTGCGTACCGGCGGCTTCGGCCGCCGGATGCTCGGGCGTATAGCTCAGCGGTAGAGCTCTGGTTTTACACACCAGCGGTCGGGGGTTCGAACCCCTCTGCGCCCACCCTGGTCAAAGGGGTTATTGACGCTGTTTTGACCCGATTGAGAGCGATTTTTCATCACGCTTGGTCACAACTGGTCCGTAACTCACTGTTCGTCAGCCCAAACGATAAGCGTGGCTGGCTCGCCATCAGTCTTGATGTCCAAGTTCACTTGATCGCCCTCAGCCGATCGTCCGATGACGTGGCTAAGCTCGTCAGACTCCCAGTAGTGCGGCACCGGATCGTGCAGGTCGAACGTCGAAATGCCATCCTCGCCGGTGACGGATAGGTCGAGCACCCTTGAGTCTGCGGCTCTCACGAGCTTGGCATGTATTTGTTCGATGTCGTCATTGACCACGTAATACTCTTTGTACTCGCGCTGGCTCATGACGATGTCCTATCACGGTTTGTGACAAGTGCTCCGTAACTCGTCGCAGCAGCGATGAGCGCGAGGGGTTGGTTATGGACGTAGCGAGGCATCGTGAAAGCAGCTGTTGCGTCCCCAAGCCATGCGGAAACCACCGGGATAGGCACGCCGTTGAGGATTATCAACGTCGCGCAGGTGTGTCGTTCGTCGTGCAGGTTGATGACTGGCACTCCAGATCGATCACAGGCAGCTTTCCAGCGGTCTGTGAGGTAGTCGGGGTACACCGGGTCGCCCAACCTGTTCACGAACACATGGCCGCTGTCACGGTATTGGTCACGAGCCTGTGACATTTCCTGTCTCTGGACGGCACGCGCGTGTAAGAGTGATGAGTAGACCGGGTGAGGGATCGGGAGGTCACGCTTTGACCGCTCCGTCTTCGGTTCTCCGATGATCACCTTGCCGTCGACAATCGTGCGCGTTCGGATGATCCGCATAGTGTGCGCTTGTCGATGTGCTTTCACAGAAGGCCGGCTAACTGTTGCTTGCGAAGTCCAACCGAGCCGAGCTGATGCTAAAGACCGTCGCGATCATCCTTCGTGACGTCGAGCACACGCTGTAGCTCTTGAACCGTAAGTGTTGGGCGTTCCTTGCTGTCGACTCGCGGCGTGTCCACATACTGCGCGACGTTGCGATGTCCCTGCTCTACTTCGCTGTCGAGGAGCTGTCTGATTGAGCTGAGGATGTTGCGTCGAGACTGTCCGTTAGAAGGGCGTCGCTTCTGTTTACCTTCGCGGGGTAAGTATCCAGCTTCCAACCGTGCAGTGAGCTCGTCGAGGTGTGTTTTAGTCAAGTCTTGCAGTGAAAGGTCGCCGTAAAGTGTTAGGAGCGGCTTAAGGCGGTTTCGGTGACCAGTGAGGGTAGAAAATTGCCAACTACTGCGTCCGCTCAGCCAACTAGTCATAGCCTCACTTACGGTCGTCGATCGCTTATGGACGTACGTACCCTGGTCGCGCTGATAGACCACCGTCCTAGTTCGCGCCGTGCCTCCTCCTCAGTTCGGAAGCGCTTACGGCTTTGTTTCCGCTTTCCAGCGACGACGCCAGTGTCGATAATTACCTCGTATCTAATGCCGCCAGTGGGCAGGGTTATTTTGTTGAAATTTGGTGGCAGTTGTTGTCTGGGCATCCGTACATTATCCCGGAATCGTTAAAATTCTGCTTTCAGCAGTTCAGGGTTCTCGTAGATGTTGTCGACAATCTCAAATCCCCATCCGCCAAATTTCTTGTAACCGCCGCGCATCTTCAACTTGCAGAGTCATTATCCCATTCTACAGGCTTAGGCTAATAATATGTGTCAAAAATCTCGACGCTTCCGTCGGCCGTCCTTGCCTTCATCGTAAAATCCAGTATGCCATCACTATAGATGTCTATGTCGTGCTCGTCTTTTTGGCCGGTGAAACACCGTCCCTTGACCCGGCTCTGATCTAATTCATTTAAAGTTTCACTGTAGCTCATAAGAACGTCATCCCCCGGCTTGCCGAAGAGTTGTGGATGGCTCAGGTAGACAGTCTGGTTCATGGGGTTCAATGCAAACACATCAACCGTCTTGTTTAGCTCTGGAACGTAAGCTTTAAATTTTATCTGATCTGTCACGAATCCTCCTTGCCGAAATGGAGGCCATCGTTCATAGTAGAGGGAGGCCGGAACCGCAACTTCCGGCTTTAGTGTTTATATGCCCATTATACTCTGATGCTCTTGCTAGATAAACGCCTTTGTAATTAACTGAGTGTATCGCGACAACAATCGTTATTGTGACGCACTAGTTGAAAGTCAGGTGAGAAAAATGGGGTTCAAACAAGTCCGTACCTCCGATATCTCTGGGAAAGAACTTCATGACGACGAAGTCATCAACATCGTCGTTCGAACCCACGGCAAGCTCAGCGAGCCGAAGCAGATCGACGTCGCGGAAGCGGAGATCGCACCGCTCAAGACCACGTCAGGGCTTGCCGAGCTGGAATACCGTCGACCCTATGGAACTTCCACCACGGTATTCACTACAGAGACCGAACTCGACAACGTGGTTCCCCTGAAAGTCCTTCAGGACGCAGACGGGATCCGCGGACGTAGGCGCGGAGTATGGATCGACTGAGCCCTCGCCTCGCCCTAACCGGCTGACATCACTGTCCCTACTACACAACTTAAAAGCCCCTCGTTTCAAAGAGACGAGGGGTGCTTCATTTTCAGCTGTCTGGATCATGTGGGCCGTCGTCATCTCCAGCCAGTCCGGCAAAGAAATCATCTGGCTGTTGACGCATCCAAAGACGCCTACGAATTTCTGCATATTCTTGATCAACCATGCCTAAGGCCTCTCTAGCGAAACCTATGTCTGTGTATCTCGTAAAGCTGTTATCTGAGAGATCGTGTTCATCGGACGGCGGATTGTATCTTTCGGACTCTATCGCACCTTTATAGCCCTGATCCTGCGCCTCGAGGAATTGCTCAACTGAATTATAACTAAAAGTTGCGAGTTCCTCCACGAACTCCGAGTACTCAATGTCTGTTGATGCTTCACGATCAGGGTAGAGATGCCGGAGTACTGCCTTCAGTGATGATCGATCGATCTTGTCACTGGTGGGGCTGCCGGAACTTTCGACGCTTACTGCCTCCTCGTTTTCCGAGTTCCGCGACTGATTATAGATGTTTTGGAGCTGATTGTCCGCGACATAAAACAGTGCGCTTAGCGCGTGAAAATCCCGCAAAATTTCATCGGGTATACTTGCTTCACCTTTGTAGGCCAAATAGTGTGACACGTTTGCCCAGGCATCCATCAGCAACGTGCGGCATTGTATCTCAAACTTCAAACCCTTGATTCCATTATATCGAGCGCCCGAGTCTTTGGCCGATAGCTCGCATACGTAGTGGACCGACATGTAGCCAAATTGATCAGTCTCCGCTGTCTGCAACTTATCTTCGTGTTCGAGTACTTCGAAAGTACTCCGTACGATTGAGTCGATACGTTCCAGATCCTCTTTGAAGAGACACACCACACGGGCACCAACCAAATCCGGAGTTTGACCGAAGGGATCTTCGTAGGCCTTGCGCTCGATCTTGTCAAGGAAGCTGGCTTTGTCCTTGACTCGGTGAGTGACGGAGTGTGTTTTGATCTTCTCCACAATAAGTGCTGATTCAAGTGCAAACTGCACTTCTCCACCGAGGCGGCGCAATGCCTGAACTCCATCGTCAAACTGTGCACCATACTGCTTGCGCCGCGTCGCCTGATCAGCAGCTCCACCATTCGGGTCGGACATGAGGGCATTATGTCAGAGTCAGGCGGCCATATCCGCGTGCATGTAAACACCCCGCACTCCTTCCGGAGCCGGGGCTTTGTGTTCTCGAACGATCAGGCGGCAACGACGCGTACCAGGTTCACCAAGGGACTGCCCCAGGTTTGGTTGACATCTGATCTGTGAGGATCACTCCTCACGGTGGAAGGATGTTCTCCATGCCAAAAGCGTTCCCAGAGGAGTTCCGTCGCGACGTCATCGCTGTTGCGCGCAAGGGCGAAGCCCCGTTGCGCCAGATCGCGAAGGACTTCGGAATCTCGGAGGGCTGCCTGCACCGGTGGCTGAAGATCGCCGACCGCGACGACGGCATCGAACGAGGCTCGACGACATCTACTGGCTCGGACGAGTCCGCCGAGCTGCGAGAGGCCCGCAAGCGGATCAAGCTCCTCGAGCAAGAAGCAGAGGTCATGCGCCGCGCCGTCGCCTACCTGTCCCGGGATGTCAACCCAAAATGATCTACCCGCTGGTCCTCGACCTTGCTGCCGACGGAGTACCCGTCACAGTGACCTGCCGGGTGCTTAATTTTTTACCCAAGCGTTCTACAAATGGAAGAAACAGCCAGTCACACAACGTGATTGGGACGACGCACATCTGATCAACATCGCCCGTGAAATCCATGCCGACGACCCAGCGTTCGGATACCGCTTCATCGCCGACGAACTACCGGACCGCGGCATCACCGCCAGCGAGAACAGAGTCGCACGACTGTGCTCACAGGAACGGCTTTGGTCCGTGTTCTCCAAGAAGCGCGGACTGAACAAGAAAGCCGGCCCGCCTGTCCATGACGACCTCGTCGACCGCCAATTCACCGCCGAGGAACGCAACCAGATCTGGCTGACCGACATCACCGAACACCGCACCGACGAGGGCAAGCTCTACCTCTGCGCGATCAAGGACCTGTACTCGAACAAGATCGTCGGATACTCGATCGACAGCCGTATGAAAGCCTCGCTCGCAGTATCTGCACTGCGAAACGCCGTCGAGCAACGAGATCCGGACGGCACCATCGTCCACTCCGATCGCGGTAGCCAGGGTGGATTCAACTGGTCGTCGCAACACCCTGATCTCGGAGGTGTGCGACGTGGCTACGGCAGACTGGAGCAAGAAGGCGAGCGATGTTCCAGAGGGGGCTCGTCGCCAGTGGCGTGCTGATCGTGCGCTTCGGCCAGCGATGCGATCGCCCGGGCGTCCGGAGCCCTCGCGGGCGGTGCAGCGTCAGTTCTGGCGGTTGATCGCAACCGGCATGAGTACTGCGGAGGCGTCGTTAGCGATCGGCGTGTCGGTCCCGGTTGGGTCGCGGTGGTTCCGCCACGCTGGCGGAATGACGCCATTGAGTCTGGATGAGCCCACCGGCCGCTACCTCTCGTTCGCCGAACGCGAGGAAATCGCATTGCTACGCGCTCAGGACGTCGGTGTGCGTGAGATCGCACGCAGGATCGGCCGCGACCCGGGGACGATCTCACGCGAACTGCGCCGTAACGCAGCAACCCGAAGCGGGAAGCAGGTCTACCGCGCCCTGGTGGCGCAGTGGAAAGCGCAACAGGCTTCCAAGCGTCCGAAGTCCGCAAAACTGTTGGACAACACACAGTTACGTGAATACGTCCAAGAACGGCTAGCTGGCAGCGTACGGCTACCCGACGGCACCGTCGTCGAGGGTCCGCAGACGCCGGCATGGAAGGGGTTGAACAAGCCGCATCGACAGGACCGGAAGTGGTCGACTGCGTGGAGCCCGGAGCAGATTTCGCACCGGTTGAAAATCGACTTCCCGGATGATGAGTCCATGCGTATCAGCCACGAGGCGATCTACCAGTCATTGTTCATCGAGGGCCGCGGCGCCCTCAAGCGTGATCTGGTGACGTATCTGCGTACAGGCCGCGCATTGAGGGAGCCACGCGCTCGGTCGCAGAATAAGCCACAGGGGCATGTCACCGCGGATGTCGTTCTCTCCGAACGTCCAGCCGAAGCTGATGACCGCGCATTCCCTGGGCATTGGGAGGGTGACCTGATCATCGGGACGGGCCGGTCTGCGATCGGCACGCTAGTCGAGCGCAGCAGTCGATGCACGCTCCTCGTGCACCTTCCTCGTCTGGAAGGTTGGGGTGATAACCCGCCAGTGAAAAACGGTCTCTCACTGGGCGGTTACGGCGCTGTGGCGATGAACGCCGCCCTGAAGGAATCGATGGCCGAGCTCCCCGGGCAGCTTCGCAAGACCCTCACGTGGGACCGTGGCAAGGAAATGTCCGGGCATGCCCAGTTCGCGCTCGATACCGGTACCAAGGTGTACTTCGCCGACCCGCACTCACCCTGGCAGCGACCAACGAACGAGAACACGAACGGGATTCTGCGGCAATACTTCCCGAAAGGTACAGATCTGTCCCGTTGGTCCGCCAAGGACCTCGAGGCCGTCGCACTCGCCGTCAACGACCGACCACGCAAGAGCCTCAAATGGCGGACACCAGCCGAAGTCTTTGCCGAGCAGCTAAGCTCACTCCAACAGCCCGGTGTTGCAACGACCGGTTGAACTTGCCCAGTTCCGTTCACGAAAGTTCGTACATGAGCTGTTGCGCAACGGTTTACAGGGTTCGATGGGCCGAGTCGGAGCGTGTGGAGACAATGCTGCGATGGAGTCGTTCTTCGCGCTGCTACAGAAGAACGTGCTTGATAGACAACGTTGGTCCACACGAGAGCAGTTACGGCTGGCGATTGTCACCTGGATCGAACGGACCTACCATCGCAAGCGTCGCCAACGCAGGCTCGGCAAGCTCACCCCAATCGAGTTTGAGACAATCAACCAGTCCGCACACGCGGCCTGATTCACTCAACCCCACGAGTCAACTGAACTCGGGGCAGTCCCCTGGCTTGACTGTTCATGCATAGGTGTTAGGCATGCTAGTCACGCTTGCCGTCTCCAATGAGTATCTGCGGGTTGTGCGCCATGTACTCCCACACAGTCGATCCATCGTTAGTAATGGCGTACGGCAGGAAGACTTGTGCGGTTGTGACCATCTGCGTTTCGATGATCGCAAGCTGTCCCTCGACCCAATCCTTCGTGATGCGCCAGGCAACGCGGAGCGCTTGTTCGGGCGTCTGGTACTTCGGTGAGACTCGCTGCTTCTTGAGCGTCTGCTGGACAGGCTCCCAAGCTGTCGGCAGTCGGAACGAGATCTCCTGGCCATCCGCCATGATGCGGAAGCTCAGCGAAACGATGTTGCCTTCTCTGTCGTAGTTCGCCATGCTCGCGGACGCACCAGCTTTGGCGAGTGCGGCCTGAATTTCCATGATGGTTTTGGTTGGGGAGATGCTGGTTGTGTAGTTAAGGAGCGGCATCAGACTGACCTCCCGCCGAACTTCTCGGCGATCAACCGGTTCAGCTGCTTGACGTCAACAGTCTCTACAAACGTTCGTCGTATCTTCGGCAGCTCGACTCCCTGACTGCGGAGCGATGCAGCCAGGTGATGAACGTGCTGGTCGCTGCAACTGATCTTCCCGGCAATCCAGCTGATGCTGCGTCGATTCTCAACCGCTTCGTTCCATAGACGTACGAACTGTTCGGCCTTAATGCGTGTTTTCATTTGGGTTGTTCCTTACGGACTGCACCGCGTTAATTTTGTCAAGTGTGTTGTTCATCCCGCAACTGTGGAAAAGTCGTCGTTTGGTGCTGACCATGTGGGTGCTTGCACCAAAATGGTGTTTGATGTTCTGGTAACAAGCTTTGACGTATCTCGTACCTCGCGTCAATGTCAAATCCTGTTTGACAAACACCTATGCCTGATGTTCTAACTTAGATTTCAACGTTTGACCTCTGTTGAGCGGGTTCCAGACCTCACGCTTTTGCGACGCACAATCTACGTCTGACGGAGTGCCCTAACGCGAACTATTGTTATCGCCCGTATATTGAAGGAACATTGATATGCTTTCAATGTCTACGAACTCCAGAATTCCATCTAGTTGATCCTGGTCTGCATCGTTCGCTCCAAATTTCCTGCAGATGTAGGCCGCAATCTCATACTGGCCATTTGTTGATAGTAGTGCTGTCATGGTTTTGTTACTCCGTTATAATAAATGTTATCTATGCCTCGCCCACGCCCTTACGACCTAGACGAGCGTCTTGCTTACTGGGAGAGCGGTAACTACCGCTCAGCTCCCGACGTGATGGAGGCCGCAGGTATCCCCGCCGAACATCTCCGCTCAGTGCAGAAGGCGATCAACCGATACTCCGGGCCTCGCCCTAAGCGGCTGCCTCCTATACAGAAAGATCCGCTTCGTCGCCGCGTAATCGCAACGCTCGCTGCCAGTGGGGTTAATGTGCGTCTGTGTACTGCTTGCCTAAAGGCCAGCTACTGGCCGATGTACTTCCGTGAGACCGAGCCCGATGACGACAGCCTGATCTCGCTACGGCTCATCTGTCGTCACTGCAAGCGGGGTGGTGACTTCTAACGTTAGGTCGTCCGCCGTTGCTCGTACACTCAACCGGTGCTCAAGTACGTCGCCCTGCTCTTCCTCGTGGTCATCGTCTGGAAGACCGTGTCCGAGATTCGGAGCGACTGGCGCAGCTCGTGGGTGCGGAAGCTGCATCGCAGGGGACTGCTGGTTCCGCTGATCGGTGTGATCTTGGCACTTGGGGTTGTCTACCTAGTTAACAAGTACGGTTGGATGCTCGAAGCGCTATGGGCGGGGATGACTGGTGGAGCGTAGCGGCTAAGCCGCTGATTTTTTTAGCGCCCTTGTTCTTGAGCTTGTACTCGTCATGCGCTTCTAGGATGTCGGCCATATGGACGCTAACCTCCCCTATAATGAGTAGCTAAAATGTTGGCTGCTTACCTGCTCTTGGGAGGGTCTGTTTGCGTTGGTTTCTCCCCAGTATGGATTGCTCTCATAGGTTTGGCATGTGCAAGATGTTTGCGCGCAGCGGCGACAATATCGCTTCGTTTGGTGTTGACATATTTCTTATAGAGTTCAACTTCGGATATATCGACGGGTTGTTTGTCCATGAGTGCGCTGAATGAATCGGCGAGTTTGCCGTGATACACGCCAGATGCCTCATAGAGGTCTTCTACTAGCTTCCACACATCGTCTTGGTCTACAACGATCAGACTTTCCGTGAACGACATCTCTACCTCCATCAGAAAAGGTGCCATGTCTAAATAAAAGTCTCTAGCCTGCTGCCGCGCCGAAACGACGGCGTCTTGAGCGATCTTGAGCATCGTGTTGTCGTTTCCGGTCGTCCGCTCCACCTCCAACTGCGTAAGAGTGTGCTCGACGAGAGTCAACGAGGCTAGGTATTTCGCGCTGGGGACGGCAAGGGCAGTGAGGGCGTCCCATACCGGCTTAAGTGATTGTATTTGCCGGATCTCGCTTCGTTCTTGAGCCTGTTCTGTGTGCCGTCTTTCTGCATCTTCACGGTTGCGATCCGCCTCCTTTTTTGCCTCACGGGACTGATAGAGCGAAAGAGTGACCGCACCCGCCGTCAACAACCCACCGAACCACGCGGCCACCGGGCCCCACTGCTCTGCTGACCAGCCCTGGTCGTAGTAGTTCCCGATGATGCTGAGTACGATGAGCGACAGGATGAGCACCGTGCAGAAGATGCTGAACCCCATACTGGCGCGCAACTTGTCGAGTACTCGCTTGTGGAGTGGGCGCTTCACCGGGACGTCAGGCTTCTTGGTCACGGAGGTATTGAATCAGGCGAGCGGTAGCTAGACGCCTAGGCCTATCGGCACTCATTCAAACGGATGAATGCATCTGAGGGGCATACGGTCTCTGTCGCTCTCTCTACTTACTATCTACTCATGACACCGTTTGGCATGCAGGTAGTAGTAGGTATCGTGGCTATTCTGTCGTTCCTACTGGGCGTTTACAATTTCTGGTATGCGAAGAAGGCCCCGGTACGTGAGCGTCAGCGTGAGCTGGAGGATCAGGTGCGAGTTGAGCTGGAGGATCTAAGCGCGGCCTATCAGCGGGCGTTGACCGCCATACGCAACGGTCGCTTCGAGGACTCCGCGGTTCCCGATACCGTCAACCAGGGCAAGAGTTCGTTGAAGTCCCTCGCAGGCCGGCTAGCCGATGTCGGTTTAAGAATAAAGCTAACCCATGTCGCGGACTGGACGTCGATTGTGGCTGGGCAGTGGTTCGATGTTGCTCTGCACAACGAGTACCCGAAGCAGCGGACAGACAAGCAAGCTGCAGCGGCAGAGGCCAAGTTGCTCGAACTGCTGAAGGAACAATCCCCGAAGGTGACAGAGATCCTTCGAATACTTGATGACAAAGACCGCGGCGGAACCGATCGAGGGTATATTCCATAGTAACTGTGGATAACTCCAGCTATTTAAATGCTAAGTCCTATTGACTTTATAACCCAATTGGCTAATAATCATTTGTAAAAGTTAAACAAGGAATCAAGCGTATTAAACACAGGAATAATACTAAGATTGATGGACTAGGAATCTTGCGTGCTCTTATAGCGGCAGCGTTTGTAGTCGTAGTAATCCTTTGGGCAGGGGCGTGGCTATGATCTCCCTCAACCCCCTCAAACACAGCCGTCGTATGCAGGTCATCGTGGCCGCTAGTGTCCTGGTCGTCAGCACGTCCTCTGTACTCGCCTTTAACGGCCTCTCACTCATCATCGCGTTCAACGTCATGCTTAGGGGCGCTTCTAGGGCCTTGCGGATCGCAGAACGACCTTCCGTTAGGTACAGGTTCTTTGCGAGCTGCTGAGGGATCGTAGAGCCGCCCTCAGGCTCAAGACCAGCCATGTGTTGCTGTGCCGTGTCGATGAACTTGTCGATGTTGAACGCCAGCACCCGGTCCCCAAAGTCCACGTCCTCCAACACAATTGCCGCAGCGAGGGCGTTAAGGCTCATGTGATCGATGTCCACCCACTCGTGCACAATCGGCTGGTTCTCGTTTGCTTCCATGAAGGCTGTCTCGTAGTTGTTCATCCACCAGTGCGGCATGACGGCAATCGTGCACAGCAGGAGCACCACGACGATGGCGAACACCAGGAAGCCGAGCGTGAAGGCAACTAGATACCCGGTCATCCACAACGTGCGAAGGATGACGTCGAAGATGATGAACTCGATGAGCAGATACAGCCGTTCGTTCGGCGGGTCAGACTTCCGATCTGGTGGTTCTGGCGATTCGGCCGGCTTCAGATCAGGCAGATCGTAGGTAGGGGTCAACTCATCTGATTCGCGCATGGCAGGACTCCGGTGCTGGGAAGGGAGGCCAGCCACGATGCGGGCGGGTCGTACCTACAGATTGTCCCGTGCGAATTTCAAACGTGCAAGGTGGTTCGTTTTGTTCCGTCAACACGACACGCCGTGTGGCGCAACGAGTGTCCTGGTTCTAAGACGGCAAGCTGTGCGGGTTTAAGTCCAGCGTTCAACCAGGTACCAAACACAGAGCCCTGTCAACGACGATGCCTACTGCGAGGACAACCAGAACTGCCTTCAACGCCCACTTATCGAGCTTCTTTTGCGTCGTGTTCGTGACGTCGTAGAGCTGGTACAAGGAGACACCCACCGTGATGACCCCGACGACGAAGAGCAGGCATACAAGGAACGTCACGAAACCCATCAAGCGACAGTAGACGACCGAACGGTTTGGAATCTGAGGGAGGGCAGGACCGGCGCTTCCCAGTTAGGCAACCAGGGGAGTGGTTGTCCACCGAACCTGCCGAACGAGACGCTACCACGGAGTCGAACGCGTGTGCGAACATTGCTAAATGGCTCGCTCGACGTTCAACCCCATCAAGTTCGTGAACCCACCCGAGAAGGTGCAGGTGGATCTGACAGCGCTGTTTCCATCTTCGCCGCATCACAAGGTGGCGCACCGGGCGCAGGGGCTACGAGTGTGCGAGGTCGTTGAGGGAGAGCTGAGTCGAATCGGCCTCACCGTCGAAGGCGAAACGCTGCTCTACGTGACGTACAAGCTGGAGTTCAACCGCGATAAGGCACCGCAGTCGCAGTGGGTACCCGCGTGGGTAGTTAGGCCTGCTGCTCAGCCAGAAAACTAAGACCCTCGGTGATCGGTTCCTGGGGCTCTGGTCCGTAGAAGGCCAGCACAAGTCCGACCATGACCATTATGGCAATCACGAGTGCTCCGAGTGCGAACAAAGATCGATTGAACTCCCAGGCCTCGCGTCGACCCTGATATGAACCGATCTCTTTGTCCTCTTTGCGCGCGAGAGCTTCGAAGTGCTTAGCTGCCCGTTCATCGATTCCGGCATCGACCTTGCGATAGACACAAACGAGGACGGCACTTACGGCTGTGACCACGCCGATCCAGAACAACGCCGCTGTCTCGGGCCGCCTTGCATACCCCAGGAGGAGTGCTCCAACGTAGACAAACACGCTAGATATCAGGATTGAGAGTGTCCTGGTGGCGATATCCCTGTAGAAGCTTTCGTCTCGACCCCACTTCTTCAGGTATTTCAGAGGATCGCGATGTTGGGGTCTTTCGCTGTTCATGCGCAGATTGTACAGTCACAAGTTCGCGACTAGAGCGGTCGTTCGAAGAAGTCGTTGATGATAGCTTCGGCTGTCTTGAGGTAGGGGGTCAAGGTTGCTTTAGCGGTAAGAGGGATGTTTATGTGGTTGTTTTCTTTAATGATCATATTTGACGAGAGCAACAGCCTCTTCAAATCCCGTCAGTGGGCAGCATCCTTAGTCGATCGATGAGATCGACGCCGATGCAGAACGAGCCGCAGGCTTTGACGTTGCATGGGAGGGTGTCGACCGTTCGTCGCGTGCATTGCTATACGGGCTAGTGATTGCTGACATCGCCATCGCCAAGGACAAGAACGAGCGCGTCGAACTGCCAGATCAAGCGACATGGCTCATCAACGAAGCCAACGAGAACGAGTACGGCATCGACAACACGGCAGTGGACGCCGTAGGTCTCGGAGCAGGCCTCGTTGGTGACTTGGTGACAGAAGGGCTGCACCCATACGAGTTCATGAGCGGATCTGCCCCAGACCCAGCTATCAGGCTACCGGGTGTCGCAGACATACCGCTGCACTTCAACAACCTCCGCTCGCAGATGATCTACCTGTACTCACGTGGCGTGGAACTCGGAATCATCAAGCATTTCAAGGGATGTCCGTACCTGAAGGAGCTACAGAAGGAAGCGACGTACCACAACTTTGACATCACGGACAAAGTGCTGAAGGTCGAGGGCAAGGAACAGATCAAGAAACGCCTCGGTGTCAGCCCTGACATCTTCGACTCAGTGATCATGCCGCTCTACGTTGCACTGCGTCCGGTTGAGTCGTTCCCAGACCATGGTGGCGGCGAAAGTGCAAGCGGCACAATATTTTCAGGATTGATCGGTTCATCATTCTGACTTACATTAGGTGGTAGATGGCTGCACGCAAGAAACCACTCGAACTCAACGTATCTGGCATCCAGATTTTCAACGGCGTTATCACAGGCGACGAGTATCGCCCTGAACTCCGTGGCCGTCAGTTGATGCGCACGATCGAAGAGATGCGCCGTGGTGACGCGACAGTGCATGCAGGACTCATGGCGGTAAAGCAACCGATCATCGCGGCCGACTACTATGCGGAAGCCGGCGGCGATGACGCAGTGGATGAACAGGCCAAGGAACTCATCGACTTCAACTTCGCGCAGGTGCTCAACTGGAAGGCAGTTCTTACGAAGATGCCGACCATGCTTGAGTTCGGCTTCAGCGTGGCAGAGCTGGTCTTCGACTGGCGCAACGTCAACGGCACTGACCGGATCGTGCTCTCGAAAATCGCCTACCGCAAGCAGACCACTATCGAGAAGTGGACGCAGGAAGACGGCACACCAGGCATCGTGCAGTGCAAGACTGACGGAACATCCGTCTCGATCCCAGATGAAAAGCTTCTGGTCCTGACTCACCAGCAAGAGGGCGACAACTGGATGGGTGTCTCGATGCTGCGCTCTGCCTACCAGAACTGGTACTTCAAGAAGAACTTCTACCAAATGGAGGCGGTCAAGCACGAGCGCCAGGCACTCGGTGTCGTCAAGATCAAGTTCCCGAAGAACGCTAAGGAGATCGACAAAGAGAACGCTCGCCGTGCCGCGATGAACGTGCGTGCCAACGAGCAAGCTTTCATCAAGGAGCCAGAAGGGTTCGATATCAACTTCATGGACATGATGGCTCGCACCACCAGTGACCCAACCAACGCGATCAACCACCACGACCGCCAGATCCTCAAGAACATGGCCGTTCAGTACATCGACATCGGATCATCTGGCAGCTCAGGCTCATTCGCTGCATCCAACGACCAGCGTGAACTCCTCGAACAGCAAGACCAGGCCATCGCAGAGCAGATCGCCGCCGAGATCAACGAGAAGGTGGTCAAGGCGATAATCGACATGAACTTCACTGTCACTGACTACCCGAAGTGGAAGGTAGACCGGATCGCTAAGGACTCAGTCGAGACGCTGAGTGATGCCGTCGCCAAGATGACCACGGCCAAGCTACTGACTCCGACTAACGAGGACGAAGCTCATGTACGCAAGGTGCTCCACTTCCCAGACATGCCAGAGGATCTAGAGGTAGATCGCACGATTAAGAAGACCGAAGCGAAGGACAAGGACGCCGCCGACGACGTGGAAGGGAGCGAAGAGGCTGAGAAGACGAAGGTGGATGCCTCACGCAAGCCAGTCAAGCGGATCGCAGCATCAGTTAGTTCGAAAGACTTCGCGGGACTACACGAAGGCCTAGGCATCGACACCAAGAATCTCGGCTGCATCATGCTTAACGCTGAAGCGTTAGAGGTGACGAAACACGTGGAAGATGGCGAGGCTGACTTGATCCCACCAACAGATGACGGACTGCATCAACGTGGTGCAGTTGCAGAACGAAGAGCACACGTGACGCTTCTGTTCGGTCTACTCCGCAACGGGAACATCTGAAAGAAGGAAGTCGATACGGTTCTCGATGGATGGTCGCTAGACAAGTTCAAGGTTGCTGACGAGGCTCAGCGAAATTCCCCAACCGTGCTCACCGAAATTCCCTACTCGTGAGTGGTGTTCACTGTAGTGGTTGGCGGGTTCCGGTGGTGGTTTTGCGGAGTTTCTCGGATCGGGCGTTGTGGTCGCGGAGTCGGTAGGAATCACCGTCGAGGTTGAGCACGACGGAGCGGTGCAGGAGCCGGTCGAGCATTGCTGCTGCGACGGTGTTGTCGCCGAGAACTTCACCCCACGATCCGACGCCTCGGTTGGTGGTCATCACGATCGAGGTCTTCATACAACGTTGCGAGACAACCTGAAACAACGCCGACGCTGCCTCGCCGGGAAGCGGAAGGTATCCGAGTTCGTCGATCACGAGCAGTGTCGGGCCGGCGTAGAACCGCATCGTCGTTGCCCATCTTCCTTCCAACGCAGCCCGGTGGCAGCGGGCCGCGAGGTCGGCGGCGGTGGTGAAATACGTTCGATACCCAGCATGCGCAGCCGCCCGCGCGAGCCCGACCGACAGATGTGTTTTACCGACACCGGGCGGGCCGATGAGCAGCACGTTCGTCACCGTCTCCAAATATCGGCAGGTCGCGAGCTCCTCGACCAACTTCCTGTCGACCCCACCGGCTGCATCGAAATCGAAGTCCACGAGCGAAGCCGGTGTCGGCAGGCACGCGAACCGAAGCCGCCCGATCAGCCGCCGTGCCTCGGTGGCCTCGACCTCGATGGACAGCAGCCGATCCAACGCTGCGGTCCATCGACAGTTTCTCGGTAGCGGCCTGGTCGAGGACCGACGGGAGCGCTTCGGCTGCATCGTGCAGTTTCAATACCGCCAAATGTCCGCGCAGGCGTTGGTAGAGACTGGCTGCTTCGGCGGTGTTCGGTGCCGGCATTCGATCGATAGTGTTCTTGTCGCTCATCGGAGGGTGTTCCTTCCTCGGGCAGCGTGTTCGTAGATCGACAGGTCGTAGACGGTCGCGCCTGCGGCAGCTGATTCTTTCGTGTCACTGGCGTTCTCGTCACCAGTCTCTGCTGCGAAAGGTGTTGCACCAGAGTTGGTTCGGAGTCTGTCCGCGGCGGCGAGAGCGTCCGACCCGGGTGGGATGCGTTCTTCTCGGCGGTGCGGGCGGCCAGTGTTCGCATCGGCCATCGCAGCTTGCTCGAGGGCGTAAGTGTGCCCGTGATCGCGGACCATCGTCCCGGTCCCGTCGGCGGCGAGGTGATGCCGTGCGATGGTGATGCCGGATGCAGTGACGATGTCGATCACATCTGTGCCCAGAACCTGATTGACGGTGACCTGCGCGGATGCCAACTCCGGTGGAACGGAGTAGCGGTTCCCGCGGTAGGAGACAAGCGCTTGGCGGGACACCACCCGTTCGGTGGTCAGGGTCGCCGGATAGGCGGTCGCGGGCATCGGATGCAATCCTTCCGCCGTCGCGATCGTTGCCACCGACGCTTTGCCGTCCTTCGTCGGACGCAGGCGGGTGTCACCGCGCAGACAGCAGAACCGATCGAGGCGCGCTTGCGCTTGCTCGACGGTCACATCGTCAGGGAGAGTTCGCCACCATCGTTGTGCTGCAGTGTGATTGGACTTCTCCACCGCCCCTTTGCGGTTACCGCGCCGTGGTGGGCAGATCGCTACGGAGGTGCCGTAGTACTTCGCGACGCCGGCGAAGCTGGCGGTGACCCGACCGGTGTCGGGGTGACAGACCGTCGCCATTCGGTCGAACCGCCACACCCGCGTGATGCCGCCGAGCCCACGGCAGATCCGGTCGAGGCCGTCGACGACACGAGGCTGAGTCATGTCGGGTGCGAGGATGCCGCGCCATTTCCCCGAGCAGGCGAGGGTTCCGACGAACAAGTGCGCCGTCGAACCCCATCCCCGCGACGCTGGCGGGTTGGGAAGATCGACCCAATCCCATTGTGTCTCTTCGCCTGGCAGGTGATCGATGACTGCGTTGGGTCGCTCGGTGGCGGTCAGGCAGGCTTGGCAGATCGGTCGCAGTTTCAGCTCGCGAATCTTGCGGGAAAGTGTCTGATACGACATCGCGTAGCCGAGGTCTTCGAGTTCGTCGCACAGCGTCCGGACCCACAGGTGTGGGTCGTCGATCAAGCGGGCGGTGACGTAGGCGAGGAATACATCGAAGGGGTCCGGGATGCTGCGTTTACGCACTCCCGGTGCGGTGGTGCCGTTGAGGTACGACCGGATCGTTTTGCGGTCCCGGCCGGTGTGACGCGCGATGTCCGCGATCTTCCAGCCTCGTTTGTGCAGGGCGTGCATTTCCACATCTTCCTCCCGTGTAAGCATGAGGAGCGGGTCTCCTTCGGATCGCTGGTGTGTGGTCAGAGACCATCAGCATCGTGGGAGACCCGCCCTCGTTGGCGGTGCCACACGGGTGGGGAATTTTGGTGAGCGTTAGTGGGGAATTTCGATGAGCGCCGTCATTGCTGAAGTTGGCTACTTCGACCTGGGCGAGAGCTACGCGATCGTTGCTCACATCGAGACAACACCAGAGCTAGTCGATGGACACGAACGTCTCACACTCCTACCGCACGTACAGACGTTCAGCGAGTACAAGCTGCATCTCACACTTGCCTACGTCGAACAGGACCAAGCCACGGCTGACAGATGGGTTGAGAGTCTAGGCGCGGTCTACAACGGTAAGTCGATCAAAACTTCCGCCATCAACTACGGGGATCTTCCGAACGGTGAGGAGAAGACAACGAAGAAGGTCGACGCAGCACGCGCTCTCGCAGCTGCACGTGAGATGAAGCAACCTCGAACCGAGAACTTATATGGCACAACCGGACACACAACGCCACACGCTGCTTGAGGCCCGCAGGGAAGTGTCAGTCGCGATTCGTGCGAGCGAGGAGTGGCAGCCTAGCTACAAGGCGCACCCTGAGACGTTTAAAGCGCTTCTGAAGCACGAAGCCGAGCTTGAGGAACAAGTCAGCGAATATCTCGCTGGACTCGCAGAGCGGGCTCCTACGTACGTTGACTGGACTGTCTACTCAGGCAAGCTCAACGCATCCGCGGATGGCGACCTCAACGCGACGGACGCTGTGTGGAAGCAGGAACAGATCAACTTCACCAAGGCGGTGGTTGATGCGATCGAACTACTGATCGCGACTGGGGGACAGGCCGGCGAGCTTGAATACGGGATCGCACTGGGGATCACTAGTCTCACGGACTCAGTGACGAAGGCGGCACGTGACCAGGTGGCCGAATTGGTCAGCGGTGTATTCGACACCAACCGCAAGCTCATCCGCGAGGCAATCAGGAGCAGCTTGACTAGGGGAGAGACCCTGCAGGACGCTGCTGAGCGCATCAAGAAGGTCATCAACAACCCGGTACGTGCCGAGATGATCGCGCAGACGGAGAGCGTGAACGCCTACCAAACCGGTCTGAAGAACTTCGGCCTCGCGTCAGGTGCGAAGCGCAAGACATGGGAGTCACTAGCTGGCGCGTGCAAGGTGTGTGCGCCGCTCGATGGAGAGACTGTCGACATTGACGAGATGTTCAGCAACGGGAAGGACAAGCCATCCGCACATCCCCGTTGTCGCTGCGGGATTTACTTGGAGTACTAGCTACGAACGCGCGTGACCTTCGGGTAGACGTAGCACTCGATCTTGTGCTGGTCGGCCCAAGCCAAAGCTTTAGGTGTGTATCCGTTGGCTGAGAAGAACAGTGCCTTCTTCCTGCGTGAGACAGCGATCCCATGGATGCGCTGCATTTCAGACATGCCAACGGGTTTCGCGTGGTGTTTGACTTGACCGATCGCTCGACGCGAAGTGATGTCTATCCCGTCGTCAGCTCCCGGTGGCGTCAGCTCGGCATCCCTGTAGCCGTGTTTCTTCATCCAGTCTCGTGTCATCTGTTCGGCAGCCTGCCACGTCATGCCGTGAGGACTGTCGGTCACTGGGATCGCATACAGATCCTGCGGGTCCGTGTCGAGTTCGGACTGAACCTTGTCGATCTTGCGCTGAAGATCTTTGACCGCGCCCTTTTGCGTGAACGTAGACGTGCCGCCTAGCTGCCGAAAGAACCCCGCTTGCTTGCCGCAGGTTCGGCATTTGCCACTCATCGTCGTGTAGAGCGGCTGTCGACAGTGTTTGCAGTCCACCACCTTGCCGATGCTACGGCGTCAGTGAGACACAACCGTATCGTTCAGGACCGCGCCCGGTAGGTCAGACACTTCACCCCTGCGAGGTCGCCCCACTTCTTGGCCTGGGGTGTATAGCCATTCAGCGAGAAGAAGATCGCCTTCTTGTTCAGGTGGGATGCGATACCTGCGAGTCGTTGTATCTCGCTGACTCCGACCGGTTTGGCGTGGGGCTTCACCTGGCAGACAGCATCTCGTGAGATGACGTCGAGACCACCGTCCGCGCCGGGGCCGGTTCGGTGAGCGTCTGGGTAGCCGTTTGCGTGCATCCACTGTTCGGCGAACAGCTCGGCGTCTTGCCATGTCTGAAGAGGTCTGCGGTTAGTTTGATTCGGTCTGTTCGCCCTCGCCTGCTCTGCCTTCTCGCACATAAGTAAGGATTCATACGGATGGGCGACCAAGGGGTATGCACGTCCTTTCTTGTAGGAACGATCGCGCTTGAGAGTCCGCTTCTTGATCAGATACCACGAACCCATGCTGTCAATCTGCGAGTTGAGGTAGTCCGCAGCACTCCTTGCGCTTAGCGATGAGAACTCTGGTCCACTTGATGCTGTTCGTCTTGCGGTCAAACAATCAGGATTCGTAAAGTACAACACGTTGGCTATCAGCCGAAACAGCTACCTCAGCTTGATCAGTCACCCGGTTATCCTTGATCGCCTCAAATGGGCACAAGGCGGCGCTGTCAGTATGGATCAACTCAAGAACTTGTTCACCCCTTACAGCATCACGAACATCATTATCGGGCAGGCTAAGGCGAACTTCTCACCAGAGGGCACGACTGAAAGCATCAACGACATCTGGGACGGCGACGTCTGCTTGGGCTACGTCACTAACAAACCTTTTCGTAAGCAAATCAACGGTGGCTACAAATTCGCACTTACAAGCGGTCGTGAAGTCACTAAAGATCAGAAACACAACCCTGCGTACACCGAGATCGTAGCAACTGACTATTACAGCTTGCAGTTGCTACTTCCAGAGGCTTGGTACTGCTTTAAGAACGCATTCGCGAACTAGAAGGTCACATGGCTAAACCACTAAGCATCATTCCTCGCATACGGGGAAGCATTGTTCCAAAGAACTTCAAGACCATCAGCGTGACTGTAAGCGCTGGTGCGTCTACAGGTACTGCAACGGTGACTGCTGGGTCCTTGGTCCTCGGGATCTACCCAGCTGGCAACCAGGATCAGTTCGTCGACAACGTTGCGATCTCAAGCACGACTCTCACGGTCACGCTCGCGGCAAACGCGACTGCTGCCAACCAATACAAAGTAACGATTCTCGAACCGTAAGGAGAGACGACATGACAAAAGTTTTACTACTACACCCTGTTCACCACGACGGCGTTCGCCACGAAGCTGGTACATACTTCGAAGGCGAAGATGAAGTTGTAAAAGATTTGATCACCGCAGGTGCAGCTTGCGACCCTAAAGCGAAGACACAGACTGCAGGTGACGGCTATCCAGCGACGCTGAAGCTGAGGCAAAAGCTATCCGCGACGAGGCACAGAAGGATGCGGACAAGATCAAGGCTGATGCGAAGGCTGAAGCTGAGAAGATCGTCAAAGACGCTCAGTACACTGCTAAGAAGGCATCTGAGACCAAACCAGCTACGTCAACGAAGTAGACGTCAACACCAACACAGCACACGAGACCGCCTGATGGGGGTGGTCTTTGATCTTGGCAGGCAGGCAGTCTTTGCTCTACGATCCGGCGATGAGCCTCACTCTTGAGTGGTTGCGTGCGAACACTTGGCTACTGACGATCCTAGGAGCAGTCGTCGCAGCAACCATCGCCATTACTGTTTATCGGAAGAACGCTAGTCCTAAGACAGTCGATTACCAAGTAGTCGATGAGTTCAGCATGCTGGTTGCTAAGGATAAGATTAAACCAAATGGGCTCGCGGTTACCTACGGTGGCAGGGTAATCGAGAACCCCAGAGTCGCAATAATTCAGTTTAAAAACAACGGCCGTTCAACTATCAGTGAATCTGATTACAGACAAGGAATTGTCGTAGAGCTTGACGGTAAGCGAGCGGTCCATGCCACGATCACGCAGGAGAGCGCTCAGAACCTTGTTCTGTCGGAGAGCGACGACGGTTCGTCGAAGTCAAGCCCAGCAGAGATTTTCCCGCATTACTGGAATCCTCGAGAGAGCTTCACGATGCGGTTTCTGTTCGACTCTCAGCCGGGCGATCTTGCGGTTAGTTGCAGGTTCAAGGACCAGTCACGGCCTATGCGAAACTTGAGGAAAATAGATAGCGAAAGGTTCTTGCCACCTCTCCTTAAGCTAGCCGTTTTCGTGGTAGCAGCCTTGGGAGTGCTGCTTTCATTGCTGTTGGATGTACATGTATTTCTGATAGATAAGCTAATCTTACTTAATCCGGAATTCAATGAACCCGCTTACGGTGCTATTCGCACGTGGTCGAAACTGGCGACTCATCTATATAGCTTAGCGGCTATTTCCCTAGCGGCCATAGTTGTCGGAATGTGGGTGAGGAAAAAGATTCAATGAGCAAGTTGAGTCGCAAGCTATCCCAAAAGCTTTCAGAATGTGCTTAATTAGATGTACATGGCATCGTTCGATCCCCACGTCAACCTACTGATCGGCACAGTCCAGATCCCACCTTCCCCCTCAACTACAGGGGAAGAGTTCACGTTGGTGCCGGGGGATGCAACACTGACGCAATCATTTTCTCGCAGACGGCGGACACGACCGTCACCAACACCACAGCTGAAACCAGTGTGCTCAACGGCGGCGTCGGTAGTCAGATGATCCTCGCCAATATGCTCGCACCCGGCAAACGCATCCTGATCAGCGGCGAAGGGCTCTACACAGTGCCTGCGCTGCTCACATCGAACATGACAATCAAGGTCAAGCTCGGCAATACGATAATCGCCTCTGCCACAACATCAAGCCTGCTACTCGGTGCGGACAAGAAGGCCATCTCGCTCAACATCCGGCTCGTGTGTCGCTCGCTAGGTGCAACCGGGTCTGTCGTTGCTGGCGGCACGATCAACTACACGAACGTCTCTGGGCAAAAGTTCTGGGACAACACAGGGTCAGTAGTCACCGTCGACACGACAGTGGATCAGATGGTTGACGTCACCGCGACGTGGAATCTGGCTTCTACCACCCGGTCAATCACAATGAAGATCTGTCCGATCATGGTGGCGTAGCGGTGGCAACGCTTCATCTGCTTCCCAATCTTTTACTTACTGCGTCAGGCTGGAACCCAGAGGGCGCGGCAACTGTTGCAAAGATGTCCACAGATGACGGGGCCACGAGCGCTGTCTACTCGGCAAACAGTGGCGACTTCATGCGTTTCACCGTCGATGCGTCCAACATCCCAGTAGGTGCAATCATTCAGCCAGTCTCCGTGGGTGCCTCGGTCATGAAGGTAGACAACGTCGACGCGCTGACGCGCACACAGTTGCGGGTAGGCGGCACGATCTACGAGTCCGGCAACAGTTCCCCGACGACGACCGGGACGTACCAGTACGTGACACCGGCAACCTTTACTACCAATCGGACTGTTCATCTATGACCCGGTAGGCAAAGTAGAACCATCGAACAAAGTAGCGAAAGCGTTCATTCAAACGAATGATGGACGAGCAAAAGTGTCATTCAAACAGATGAACTTGAACGGCTGGATCTTCGGTACGGACGTTGGGTACGTGGCGACAATCGGCTTCCTGCTGGCGTTATCGCTCGTGGGACTGCTTCTTGCAGGCCTGATCTAGTCGTATCCCTCGGTTACGATCCGCCTACTCCGTTAGGAGAGCTGAGAAAGGAACTAGGCCATGATGACCCCCGAGCAAGCCGAGATCGGGATGGCGCACGCGATGACTCAGATGGGTTACAAGGGAGCCAGGGCGCTTCCGGTCGGTCCAGACGCGGGTATTGACATTAAGGCTCACGGCGGAATCGCTCAGGTTAAGCGGCATCGGGTTCCGGTGGGTCGCCCTGACTTGCAGCGGTTGTACGGGGCGCGGGGCAACTCGCACCACATGGACATGCTCTTCTTCTCATACTCGGGCTACACAGCTCAGGCGTTGCAGTACGGCAATGAGGTGGGTATCAAGCTCTTCCGCTTCGACGACAAATTTAACGTTTACGCAGTCAACGCCTACGCCCGTCGGTCAACCGGTGGCGGCATCGTAAAGGCCTCCGGTGGCGATGCTAAGTACGGTAGGCCGGTAGCATTTGTCGCGACTGTTTGCGCAATCGGCGTTATCCACCTGATCTATCCATTTGGTTTTATTAGTATTCTTTTGTCGATTTTCTTCATGTGGGGGATAAATAGCGAAGTAAGAAAGAAGAAGTAGAACTGCTCGCTGTCAGGGCTGGTAATGAGTGGAGGGTTCGTTCTATTACGGTCTTGTTGTAAATTAGAGGTAGATGACGACTTATCGACGATGCAGACTGACAAAATGCAGATCCCGTATGGGAGCCTGCGTTAGTGCTTGGCTTTGCTCTCGGAACAGTCCAGTTAGCAGGGGTCTTCAAGTTGAGCGTCGAGGAAGCGGTCGGCAATGTTGCTACTCGGGCAACGGTGATCGTCATTAAACCATCGCTCAACGCAGTCGCACCAGTAAGCCGGGGTGCGCGATTGACCGCGAGGAGTAACGTCAACATAATAAGAACAAATAAGCGGTAACACATGCATGTCAACAACACTCGCGAGCGAATCATTCAGCGCTAATAGCAAACGAGAACGCGCTACCTTGGAAGAGGCAGTGCTAGCGGGGATGACCTCGCTTCCAGTCGACAGTACCCAGGGTTATGAAGTCCGGGCAGATCATTTACGTTGGACAGTTGAGCCGTGAGGGGTGCGAGAAGGCTGTCGTTGCAGGTGCAGTAAGCGAGACAGTACTGACGCTTGCGGCTCCACTGGTCCGCGCTCACGACCGGTTCGAGCCAGTCACCGCAGTCCTGGGCGGCATGATCCATGTCTATCGAGCTGCCAACATCAACGAACAGGTTCCACCCGATGAGGCTTTTACTGTATTGGGAACGCGTTCAGTCGATCCCGACCAACTTTCGACCTACTACACGGACAGTGTTGGCAACTCCAATTACTGGTATCGGATCACGTACTACAACGCGGTCACCCTCGATGAGACTGCACTCAAGGACTCGACGCCAACCCGTGGTGACGACTTTGGCCACTACGCGAGCCTGAGCGAGATCCGCAAGGAGGCCGGCTTCGAGAATGCCTACAACCTAAGCGATACCGTCATCGATCAGCAGCGCCGCGCAGCTGAGGCGGAGATCAACACCGCGTTCGCGAATCTCTACACCGTTCCGTTTCAAAAGGTTCCCGAGATCGTGCACACGCTAACGATCAAGCTTGCCGCAGCGATTCTTGTGCAGAACCAGTATCCAGGGTCATCTCGCTCTACGACGCTTCTCGGCGATGCTCGTGCGGCGATCAAGACGATCCAAGACGGAGACCAAACCATCGTGGGTGAAGACGGATTTCTGCCTGCCGCTGTCACCGCGATTGTCGGTCCCAGTGGTTCGGGGAAGTCGTCGTTGCTGCATGTGCTGGCCGGAGTGGACATCCCGAGTGCGGGATCGGTCTCTCTCGGAGAGGTGCCGATCGAGGACGTGGAGGAGGGAAGGAGGCATCGGTCCATCCTGCTGATCCAGCAACGCACCGACGTCCTCGCGGCAACGGTCCGCGCCAACCTTCAGCTGAGTGCGCCAGGCGCCACGGACGCGACGTTGCTCGACGCACTCGAATCGGCCCACCTGCGAGTCGATCTCGACGTGAATGCGCAGTACCTGTCGGGGGGCGAGAAGCAGAGGCTCCGTATTGCGCACGCATTCCTGTCCGAAGCGCCGGTGATTCTGTTCGACGAACCGACCAGCGCACTCGATCACGACACCGCGGCGTCGGTAGTCGGACGGATCGGGTGCTTGGCCCGCTCCAGCGGCAAAACCGTGGTGATGGTGACACACGACAACGACATACGCGCTCTCGCAGACGATTCGATCGTTCTCGGTGGCGCACGCGTTCCGACTTCGGAGGTATCACGGTGAATCGTGCACTCACACCGATCATTCGACGTCGACTGCTTGCTGCCGGCGGCGGTTGGGTAGTGGCCGCCGCAGCGGAAGCCGTCGTATATTCCGTACTTGCCTGGTCCATCGTGCACGGTTGGTCGCCGACTGCTGTCGTCGGGGCAGCACTCGCGGCGGTGGTGATCACCGTGATCGTCACGCGCGCTGGATATCTGACCGGGGCTCGCCTCGCCGGTGACCTGTACGGTCTTGTCGGCACAGCTCTCGCCCGCGCGAAGCTGTCGTGGTTCACCGACGCGAACCGTGCGCTCGTCTCCTCGGTGGCCGGTCGCTGCGTGCCGACGCTGATGGCCGTTCCGGCACACCAGATGCAGACGTATATCGTCACGCCGCTCGTTCCGCTGATGCTTCTGATCGGCATCGGTGTCACCGTCGGCTGGATCGCCTCGGCCGTCGTCGCCGTGCTGCTGATCGCGAGCTTCGTGGCACAGGTCTTCGCGCAGCGTCGTCTCGCCACCATCGATTCGACACAGCACGACATCGAGAATGCCGCGACCGCAGCAGTTCTCGAATTCGTCGACCACCTTGCGCTGCTGCGGTCGACGGCTGGTCCGAGTGGTGCCGTCGCGCGACTCGAGCAGGTATGGTCCGGGCAGGAAGGTGCATCCCGACGCACCACTGTCGCCGCGGCTGCAACAACCTTCGTCTCAGCGCTGGCGACCACTGTTCCACTCGTCGGAGTTCTCGGGTATCTGTTGGTATCCGATGTCCCAGCATCGGTGGCACTCGCGGCGATCGTACTCACGGCTCGCGCGTCGGCGCCTCTCGACGACCTGGCGCTTGCCGGGATCGGGATCAATACTCTGCGCGGCACCGTCGCGGACTTCATCGAAGTGGCGACGGCACCGTCTCTGACCGAACCATCGTCGGGCGAGCGATCGGTCATGCAGGACACCGTGATCGACGTCGTCGATGTTGTTGCTGTACCCGGCATGCCTGCGGTCTCCGCGTCGGTGACCGCAGGCTCTCGTGTGGTACTTCGCGGGCCTTCGGGAAGTGGGAAGACAAGCTTGCTCGGACTGCTCATGAGATTCGAGGACCCACTGGGTGGCAGCATCCGACTCGGCGGGGTTCCGTTGAGCGCCGTGCCATTCGACGATGTCGCGTCGTGTTTCGGGTACGTGCCGCAGAATCCCGTCGTGTTCACCGGGTCGCTGGCGTCGAACATCCGATTGGGACGACCCGACGCGACGGATTCGGACCTCGAATCCGTGGCGAGACAAGTGGCGCTCGGTCCCGTGATCGACCGCTCCGAGAAGGGGATTCACCAACACGTCGGACATGCCGGTAGTGCGTTGTCGGGTGGGGAGTGCCAGCGTGTCGAGATCGCACGAGCTTTGCTCGCGGCTGCTCCGATTTTGGTACTCGACGAGGCGACTTCGGCGTTGGACGAGAGGACCGAGCGAGTCGTCGTCGATGCATTAGTGGCCACCGGCGCGACTCTCGTCGTCGTCACGCACCGTGACGCGAAAATCTGGCGACCGAACATGACTATCGACCTGGCGCGCAGCGACTCCGCGCCAGGTCGGGGACATCAGAGTGCGGTGGAAACGAGCGGCACTATGTGATCGGCTGCCCTTTTCCTTCGATTCATGGACAAGGCGAGTAAGGCTAGCCTTGGTCGATGAGATAGCGTTGTCTCGATCTGCCGAGTTCTTGCACCCGGCATCGGTGAGACGACAGGAGATCGAACGGCTATGGCGCGCAACCGAATGTTCGACGCGGATGCCGTCCCCGCGATTCCTCCGGCGCGTACCGACTTCGTCACGAATTCGCGTGAACCGCTTCTGTTCTGGGTTCGATCGGGTGCAGCAGTCGTCGACGTCGGGGGTGGGTCCTTCGCGCTCCGCTCGGGGGAAGCGTTGTGGGTTCCGGCCGGATTTCGGTACCGCCTGGACGCGGAGGCAGGTGCCGTCGCGTTTCCCATCTTCGTCCCGGTCGCCGACACTCCGGACGGGTCGGGCGATGTCGTGCGCGTGCCAATCACGACCGAGTGGGAGGACTGGCTCGTCCATCGTTTCGCCCGGAGCCTGGGCTACCTTCGCGGTGCAGCGGTGGAGAGTGACGGTTTCGTCGAGCTGATCGCCGGGGCGCGGCCCCTTGCTACGAGTGTCGGCGTGCCCCCGATGCCGGTATCGCCCGAGGCGGTCACCGTTGCGCGCGGATTGCTGCGTTCACCCGACAACGACGACGACCTCGCTGCGCTTGCACGCTCGCTGCACATCGGATGTCGCACTCTTCAGAGGCAATTCGTCGATGAGACCGGAATGCCGTTCACTCGGTGGCGTACTGCGGTACGCATTGCTGCAGCTGCGACCTACCTGGACGCGGGTCGCGGTATCGGGTGGGTCGGCCATCGAGTCGGATTCACGACAGCGGGAGGATTCACGCGCGCGTTCCGTCGGCATACGGGCTCGAACCCGAGCGACTTCCTACGTACTCGCCATGAGTTATCGGCGGGTTCCGCTGGCCCCTACGAATCTGTCTCGACGACAACGGTTCCGATCGTTCCGGCCAGCGAGACCTGGGCGCGCGTCAACGATTTCCATGTTTTCGTGTGGGTCTACCGAGGATGTGCCTCGGTGACCGTCGGCGGCCGTACTGTCCGTCTGGAGAGGGGCGACGCACTTCTGCTTCCGGCAGGAATGCGCAATTGCGTCCGAACCACCCCCGGTTTGCTTCTGCTTCCGCTGGGATCCAGCCCGGTTCGCGACTCGGCACGGTCCTGGTTCGACGATGTCGTCCACTTTCCGATCGAGGCCGAGAACTATCTCATGCATACCGTCGTGGCGAACTACAGCCTTCTCCGCCCGGTGATGCACGACGGCCATCGACTGTTCGACCTTGCCCTTCGCGAGTTCTGTTCTCTTGCTGTCGAGTTCGATGACGCAGTGCACGTGGTGAATGCGGTGGTTGCTGCGGTGCGGGGTAACCCGGCCGACGCCCGGACGCTCGCGGAGTGGGCGCATGAGGCCGGAATCGACAGCAAGGTGCTGAACGAGTGCTTCACGACGACGATCGGGCAGAGCTTTCCACGGTGGCGGTCCCATGTACGGATGACCCTTGCCCGCCGGTATCTGGGGGACGGCCTGGCGGCGGGCGAGGTCGCGCGGACGCTCGGTTACAAGCAGTCGTCCGGATTCACGAAAGTCTTCACCGACATCCACGGAATGACGCCCTCGACCTACCGCCGGGACGGGTGGAGAGAATCGAGGGAGGAACTCGTGGTGGCATAACGCCTCCACGCACCCGCCCACGCAAACGCATATGCCTGTGCGTGGGCGGGTGGCTGGTCGCGCGTCAGACAGCCGCTGGGGCCGTGCGCTCCGCACGCGACCCCAGGTAGGTCGTCTGGCGGATGGTGGCCAGCGTGATCAGTCCGACGAGGCACGAGCCGACGACGAAGAACGCAGGGGAAACCGAGTTTCCGGTGCGATCGATCAGCCACGTCGCGATGTAGGCCGCGGTGCCTCCCGTTGCGATCGTTGCGAGGTTGAACCCGAGAGCGACACCGGTGAGGCGCACTCGGGGGTCGAACAGCGACGGGAACAGCGGAGCAGTGGCCGTCTGGATCAGCGGTGTTCCGAAGGCGAAGAATCCGAATGCGATTGCAGCAACGAACAATCCATGGTCACCCATCATGACCATGGCGGGATAGGCGATGACGGCGGATGCGACGAGCCCGACCGTCAACACACGCTTGCTTCCGAACCTGTCGACGAACAGGCCGGCGACCGGCATCGACAGTGCGACGAGAACGATGACGAGTGCCGCCGTCCACGTCACCGCTGTCTGGCTGTAACCACCTTCGCGGACGAGGTGAATTCCGATGTAGGTGAGCACCATGTACCCGGTGGCGTTCTGGGCGACGCCGAGACCGAACACCTGCAACACCTGCTTGGGGTGCGTGCGAAGCAGTTCTCCGAGAGGGGCTTTTGCGAGCTCGTCCTTGGCAGCGACCTTCTCGAACTCGGGGGAGTCCTCGATGCGAGTACGTACCCACAGGCAGAACAGGACGAGCGGGACGCCGAGAAGGAACGGGATACGCCATCCCCAACTTGTCATCTGGGCGTCGGACGTCAGTGCGGACGTCGTCGCGACGACGATCGCGGCCAGTGCGAAGCCGCTGTTGCTGCCGAACGCGACGAACGACGCGCCGAGACCCTTTCGCTTCTCGCCGACTGTTTCGTAGACGTAGGTCAATGCGCCGCCGAGCTCGCCGCCGGCCGAGAAGCCCTGTACGAGACGGGCGATGACGAGGAGGACGGGCGCGAGGATTCCGGCGTTCTCGTACGTGGGAAGAAACGCCATCAACGCGCTTCCCGCACCCATGAGCACCACCGAGAACAGGAGTGCGCGTTTACGGCCGTGCCGATCACCGAGGCGGCCGAAGAAGATGCCACCGATGGGTCGCATCATGTAGGCCGACGCGAACACCGCGAGGCTGGCCAGCAGCGACGCCGTCGGGTCGTTTCCGGGAAAGAACAAAGGACTGACCACGACGGCGAGATACGCGTACACGGTCAGGTCGTAGTACTCGACGATGGTGCCGACGGCAGCGGCGAGAACGCCGCGGCGTCGGGTCTGCTCGAGGGTGCGTGAGGTTGCCACGAACGGCTCCGGTTCTGTGTGAGGCGAAAGAGCGGTAGCGCGCACGGCTGGGAGGAGCACAGCGGAGATCAGGTGGGGTGTGCGCGATCACACTGTAACCCCAATCTCTGTCAAATGTGTACATGTTTGAGAACAAACATGACTTTCTGGATCGGGTGTCTAGGAACTGACCTATCGCACCGTCAGAGTTGCCAGTGCACCGGCTGGGAAATGATCTTGGACAGGCGCTTTCGGTAGTACCGGGCAGTGTCGTGTACGAAGTCACTCATCGCCTCGGCGGCGGCGTCCGGGTCGCCTGCTCTCATTGCATCGAGAATGACTTGCTGCGCAACGACGGTGGCCTTGCGCGTCGCCATGGGGTGCTCGTTCGGTTCGGCGTCGCGCACCAGTAGCCAGAGGGTTTCCATGATGATCCGAAACGCAGGGTTGCCCGCGGCTTTGTAGATCGACGTCTGGAAGAACGCGTTTCGATCCTGGAAGTTCTCGTAGTCGTCCAGATTCTCGTGCATGCTGTCGAGCGCCGCCTGCATGGCGTCGAGGCGTTCGGTGGTGATGCTCGACGTCGCCTGACGCGCAACGATCGGCTCCAGGGTCAGCCGTATGTCGATGACGTCACTGATGTTGGCGCCCTCCAGTTGGAGGAACAGCTTCATCGTGTTGCCCAACGATTCGAACTTGGGCCTGCAGGCCACCGGGCCACCGCCGATCCCGGCCTTGATCGTCACCAGGTCGCGGCTCTCCAGTAGTCGCAGCGCTTCTCGTACGGTGGTACGTGCGACGCCGTACTCGGCCACCATCTCCTTCTCGGTAGGCAGGCGCTGACCAGCGACGATGCCGCCGCCCAGGATCTCGTCCGCGATCACGTTCGCGACGCGCTCGGACATCTTCTGGGGGCGTCCCATTCGATGGCGACGATCTTCGGCGGTCATGGACATCCTTACGGTGGCTCGGGCGGTCGGGTTCACTGTACTCAGGTCGTCGAATGTGATCCACGCAAAACCTGTACATAGTTACCAACTTTAGTTAGTGTGAGCCCATCGAAGTTACTTTCTTCCTCGACGGAGGTTTCCATGTTCCCGACGCGGCCGCCGGATCCGGTTCTCGCGCAGTCATTTCGAGATGGTGGCTACTGGATAGACAGGCCGGTCGGCTACTTTCTCGAGCGTGCAGCGTCGGCGATCCCCGACGCGGTGGCCGTCGTAGACGGGGACAGGAGATTTAGTTTCGCCGACATCGACGCGGACGCCACTCGGCTCGCGAGTGCCATGCGCGGACGCGGGATCGGACCCGACAGCGTCGTGTCGCTCCAGCTCCCCAACTGCGCCGAGGCGGTTGTCGTGTTCCAGGCGATCATGAAACTCGGCGCGATCGCGAACCCAATCGTGCCCATCTACCGTGGTCGGGAAGTGCGGTTCATCGTCGGGCAGGCGAACAGTTCGATGGTGTTCGTACGCGGCACGTACCGCGGATTCGACTACGAGGCGATGTACGACGCGTTGGACATCCCGGATCTCGACGTCATCGTCGTCGGAGGGGCGTCGTGGGCCGATCTGCTCGCCGAGGCTCGCCCGGACGGGCTCGACGGACTCGAGGAGCCCGATCCGGACAGCGTGTGCCTGCTGTTGTACACCTCCGGCACGACCGCCGACCCGAAGGGCGCTCTGCACAGCCACAACACGCTCGTCTTCGAGAACCGGTCGATGATCGACTGGTTCGGGCTGAACGAACGAGACGTCATCTTCAATCCGTCTCCGGTGACGCACGTGACCGGCGTCAATTGTGCTCTGACACTACCGTTTCTGCTGGGTGCGCCCGTCGTACTCCAGGACGTGTGGGACCCGGCGACCGCGCTCGAACGGATCGTCCGTGAGCGCGCCAGCTTCATGATCTTCTCGACACCTTTCCTGCGCGGATTGCTCGACGCCGCAGACGCATCGGAGCAGGCGACTCCGTCGATTCGGTACATCATCTGCGGCGGCGCCGACATCCCCGACTCGCTGACTGCGGCGGCGACCGAGCGCCTCGGCACGGTCGTTCGAATGTTCGGGGCCACGGAAGGTCCGTCCGTGACGTCCGCGGACCGGTGGGACACCTTCGAGATGCGCACGAGGACCGACGGCAGGCCGATGGCTCCGACCGAGGTGATCGTCTCCGACGGCGGAACCGGTGTCGCAGCTCCCGGCGTCGTCGGAGAGGCCCTGTGGCGTGGACCGGACACGTTCCTCGGCTATCTCGACGCGACACTCAACGAGGCCGCCTTCACGCCCGACGGCTTCTTCCGCACCGGGGACCTCGCAACCACCGACGAGCACGGTGGACTGCACATCGTCGGGCGAATCAAGGACATCATCAACCGGTCCGGGGAGAAGATCAGCACCCACGACGTCGAGAATCTCCTCAGTGAGCACCCCTCGGTCGTGGAGGTGGCTGTTGTCGCGGGTCCGGATCCGAAGACCGGCGAGCGTGGGTGTGCATTCGTCGTCACCCGTGATTCCGGGGACCTGAGCCTGACGGACGTGTACGACTTTCTGACCGGTCGTGACGTTGCCACACAGAAGATTCCGGAAAGTGTCTTCGTCGTCGATTCACTGCCGAAGACTGCGAGCGGAAAGATTCAGAAGTTCGCGCTTCGCGACTGGACGAGGAACAAGTCCGTCGTTCCCCAGCAGATGGCCGAGATGACCATCTCGGCGAGCCACGAGAAATGAGGAACCGAAAGTGACCGAAGGAGTAGTCGTCACCGTCCCCGAGCAGGGAATCGCGGTCGTCGAACTCGCACGTGGCAAGGTCAACGCCCTCGACTCGGCGATGTACGACACGATCGCGACCGTGTTCGACGAACTCTCGGACGACACCGACATCAAGGTCGCAGTGTTGACCGGCCGCGGTAGGATCTTCTGTGCCGGAAACGATCTGAACGAATTTCGCGTGATGGATGCCGTCAGCGGTGAAATCCAGATGCGTGGGGTGCGACGGGCGTTCTTCAATCTCATCGACTGCGCAGTACCGGTCATCGGTGCGATCAACGGCCCCGCTCTCGGCAGTGGATTCGGGCTGACGGCCTCGTGCGATCTCGTCGTCGCCTCCGAGAAGGCGACGTTCGGGCTGCCGGAGATGAACGTCGGCGTCCTCGGTGGTGGCCGGTTCACCGCGAGAATGCTTCCGCAGCAAGCGATGCGACGGATGTTCTTCACCGCGGAGTCGGTCGACGCAGCGACACTGCAGAATTGGGGAGCGCCGATCGAGATCGCCTCACACGACGCCTTCTTCGAGGTCGCGATGCAGCGCGCACGGTCGATCGCGGCGAAGAGCCGATACGCCATCGCTCTGGCGAAGCAATCGCTCAACGGGTGTGAGTCTCTCGACCTCAAACGCGGATACGAACTCGAACAGACATTCACCGTGCGCCTGTCCGAACACCCCGATTCCAAGGCTGCGGTCGAGGCCAGAATGGCCGAGATGGCAGGAAAGGCAGGATAGATGACGTCGACGATCGACGACACGGAGGTCGGCATCGACGAGTTCGACGCGTCGTGCACGGCATGGTTGGAGCAACACCTGGAACGCGGTTCGAAGGAGAATGCCGGCGAACCGTCGTACGCGATCTTCCACAACCACACCGAGTCCGAGGAACGAGCGCTGATCGACGCCGCGAAGGCATGGCAGTCGACGCGCGTCGACGCCGGTTTCGGTGCGATCACGTGGTCGCCCGAGTGGGGTGGCCCCGGTCTGTCCGCGAGTCACGAGCGCGTCTACGTCTCGCGTGAGCGGGAATACCGTGTACCCGAGCGCCATGAAACAGTGCTCGTCACAGTCGAATTGGTGGCACCGACGATTCATCTCCTCGGCACCGAGGATCAGCGACGACGGTTCGTGACCCCGTTCCTGCGCGCCGACGAACTGTGCTGCCAGTTGTTCTCCGAACCAGGAGCCGGCTCGGATCTCGCGGGCTTGTCGACCAAAGCCGTGCGCGACGGAGACACCTGGATCGTCAACGGGCAGAAGGTGTGGAGTTCGGGTGCGCAGTTCGCCGAATGGGGGCTGCTCATCGCGCGCACCGACACGACCGCAGCGAAACATCGTGGCATGACGGCATTCATGGTTCCCATGGACACGCCAGGTGTCGACGTCCGCCCGATCCGACAGATGTCGGGAGGCTCGACCTTCAACGAGGTGTTCTTCACCGACGTGCATCTCTCGGATTCCATGCGGCTCGGGGAGGAGGGTCAAGGGTGGAACGTCGCCCTGACGACGCTCGGGTTCGAACGAAATTCCAGCGCCGGAATCGTCAGTGCAGGCGGTAGCGGAACCGACCTGTTGCGGCTGGCGAGACGGCTCGGCATCGACGGCGATCCGCTTGTTCGCCAGAAGCTCGCGGATGTCGCTGTGTACGAACGGGCTTCGGCACTCATGGTCGCGCGCTACGCCGAACGTGAACTGGCGGGCCATGTTCCGGGAGTCGAGGGCTCGATCGGAAAGCTCGTGTGGACGCAGAACCTCAAACGAATCGGCGACGCGGCGGCGAGCTTCCTCGGCCCGAAGATACTCGCGGACACAGGCGAAGCCGACACGTTCGCGTGGGCCGAACATCTTCTCGGCGCTCCGGGCTACCGCATCGCCGGCGGATCCGACGAAATTCAGCGCAACATCATCGGCGAACGTGGGCTCGGATTGCCCAGGGAACCACGGTAGGAGCACACCATGACACTGGAAACGACCGCGGAGCAGAACGAGATCCGCGACAGTCTGCGTGGCGTGCTCGCGCGCAGCGGCGATGCGTGGGGCTCACTGGTCGATCTCGGAATGACGGAGATACCGTTCCCCGAGAGTGTCGGCGGTGCCGGCTACGGCGCGAAGGACCTGTCGGTAGTGATCGCCGAACTCGGCCGCGCGATGACTACGGCGCCGTACCTGTCGTCCGTCGTACTCGCCGGTTCGACCCTGGTGCAGTGCGCATCGGAAAGAGCTCTCGCACAGCATGTTCCGGCAATCGCGTCGGGATCGAAGACGGCTGCCCTCGTCGCCGGATACCCGTTCGGAGCATCGGGCATCGACGCCCGCGCCGATGGTGAGGAGCTGACACTGAACGGGCGTCAGGACGTCGTGGTGGACGGCGCGGATGCCGATGTCCTGGTCGTCGTCGCGCGCGGTCCCGACGGACCCGAACTGGCCGTGATCGACGGACGAGCTGCCGGTGTGGCGCGAGAACCGTTGGAGGCGTTGGATTTCACGCGTCCGCTCGCTGCTGTGGAGTTGAGGGATGTTCGGGCCGCTCGGGCCGGTCGCGACGATCTCGCCCAGCGACTGGAGAGAGCGCAGGCCGTCGCGGTGGTGGCCGTCGCGTCGGAACAAGTCGGTGCCGCGCGTGCCTGCCTCGAGATGTCGGTCGAATACGCGAAGGCACGCAAGCAGTTCGGTCGTGCGATCGGATCCTTCCAGTCGATCAAGCATCGACTGTCCGACATGTCCATCGCGATCGAACTCGCCGAGGCCGCCGTCCTCGACGCCGCGAATGCCGCGGACGATCGCGACACCGCCCAGCTCTGCACCGCCGCGTCCATGGCGAGGGTGCTCGCGTCGAGAGCATCGGTGTTCGCAGCGGAGGAGGCGATCCAGATCCACGGCGGCATCGGCTTCACGTGGGAACACCCACTGCACACGTACTTCCGACGCGCGAAGTCGAACGAATTGCTGTTCGGAACCGTCGAGTCTCACCTGGAGGCGGTCGCTGCAGCTCTGTAGCCGCGGACGGTCACACGTTCGCGGTCCCCGCGATGCGATCGGACAACCTGGCTGCGGTCTCGACATACTTCTTGCGGCCGAGGGTGTCGAACACGCTGTCCTTCGACAGCAGCGACGACGCGAAGACCTCGATCTGAGCGATCAACGCGACCGCGATGACGCCGGCTTCGGCGGCCGACAGCTTGCCGCGCACCTTCCTGGCGGTGCCGGACAGAATGGGTATCAGGTCGGCCGTGTTGTCCCGACGCAACGCCTCGACCAGTTGGCTCGATCCGCGAGCATGCACGAAGTACACGACGGCGCGCGTCCGATTGTCCTCCAGCCAGCGAGCCAGCGACGGTACGAGACTGCCGAGTGAACCGTCGGGAATGGATTCCTCGGTGGTGATGCGGCGGATCTCGCCCACGTAGGCCGACGAGAATTCTCGCAGTCCCTCGAGAAGGATCTCCTCGCGGGAGGGGTAGTGGTAGTAGATCGCGGCCGACGTCATCCCGGCAGCGGCTGCGATATCGGCCACTGTCACGGCGTCGACTGGGCCTGTCGCGAACAGTTCGAATGCGGTCTCGACGATGACACCACGTCGGGACGGTCGGTGTGCTGGTCGTTTCTCGGTTGTCGACATTCACCCTCCTCGAATTTCGGTCATGCAAGACTAGAGGTTCGGCGACTGGAGGGGTGGGGAAGCTGTGACTGTCAGTGCGCAGAAAACCAGAAGTTCCAAGAATGGTGCGACGAACGGATCCGGCAACGGGTCCGAGACGGCCAAACCGTCGGCGCATCGTCCGTCTCGTAGGCAGGAGATCGTCGACGCGGCCATCCGCGTGTTCGCGGCCAAGAGTTTTTCCGAAGCGAGCGTTCAGGACGTCGCCGACGAGGCGAATGTGGTCCCATCTGCCGTGTACTACCACTTCAGCGGCAAGGACGAGCTGTTCGAACTGGCCATGCGTCGGGTCATGGACATGGTCAACGACGTCGTCGACCAAGTTCGATCCGACGAGGGCCCCGACGACTCGCCCTCTCTCGAAGCCGTCACCGTCGCCGTGTGGCACTGGGTGGAGGCGCATCCCGACGAATCCCGGTTGATGCACTACCACCTGCCCGGGGCGACGGCCGCGACCGCGAACCTGCGGCGAGACTTCGAAGGCGTGCATGTCCAACGGGCCTTCGACTACCTCTTGCCGTCGGATGTCCCGACGACCAAGCGCGCAGCCGCCGTCGCACATGCGTCGCACACTCTCGCGATTCGGACGTTGATCGAGCTGCTGATGACCATTCACGCTCTGCGCATGGACGACGGCCCGTTGTCGCGCCACGCGTCGAAGACGTTGAGCCGAGCGGTCGTCGACGTCGGGGAACGCATCGTCGTGACCGACTGAGCTGCCGCCGTCAGCTCTTCAGTGCCTGCATTGCGAGAGAGACCGCGAGAGCGGCCATCACGACGGCGATCGCGCCGTCGAGGACTCGCCACGCACCGGGCTTGGCGAAGACCGGCCGTAGCATCCGCGCGCCGTAGCCGAGTCCGGTGAACCACGCGAGACTGGCTGCGGCGGCGCCGATGCCGAACCACACCCGAGCCGCGTCGTAACTCGACGCGACGGAACCCAGCAGGACGATCGTGTCGAGATACACGTGAGGATTGAGCCACGTCAGCGCCAGTGCAGTGACCACCGCTGCCCACATGTGCGACGCGTGGCCGTCGGTCCCGGCGACGAGAACGCTCGGGCGCACTGCCCGTCGCACCGAGAGGCACGCGTACACAGCCAGGAATGCGGCGCCGCCCCAGTATGCGAGTGACATCAGCGCCGGAGCGCCGTCGAGCAAGGCGCCTGCGCCTGCAACTCCCGCGGCAATGAGGACGATGTCCGACGCGGCACACACCGCGACGACCGGCAGAACGTGGGCGTGGGCGATGCCCTGTCGAAGCACGAACGCGTTCTGCGCCCCGATGGCGACGATGAGCGACAGACCGAACACGAAGCCGGCGACCGTGGGCGCGGCGGAGAAGACCATGGTGTCGACGGTAGAGCTCTTGTTTTCGACAGTACAGCGAATGTTTCTGCTTCAGCGTTAGCATTGCTTATGCCGGATTGGGACCTACCTCAACTCGAGGCACTCGCCGCTGCCGTCGACGAGGGGTCCTTCGACGCCGCCGCCCGGCGGCTGCACGTGACGCCGTCGGCGATCAGCCAGCGAGTGAAGGCGTTCGAGACGGCTGCGGGCGTCGTACTGCTGCAGCGGTCCAAGCCGATACGGATCACGGACGCCGGGCAGCCGTATCTTCGGCTGGCGCGTCAGATTCGTACGCTCGTCTCCGAGGTGTCGCGTCACGGCGCAGGTGCCGCCGTCGCGACCGTTCCGATCGCGGTCAACGGCGACTCGCTCAACACCTGGGTCCTACCGGCCTTGGCGACGCTGTCCGATCGCATGGACTTCGACATCCGGCGCGAGGATCAGGACCACTCCGCCGAATTGCTCCGGCAGGGTGTCGTGATGGCCGCAGTGACGACGTCGGGTGAGCCCGTACAGGGCTGTTCGGTCTCGAGACTCGGAGTGATGCGGTACCGGCCGATGTGCTCGCCGGCGTTCCGCGACAGGTGGCTGCACGAGGGGTCTGTGGCCGACGGACTGTCCCGGGCACCGATGATCGTGTTCGATCGATCGGACGACCTGCAGGATCGTTATCTGAGTCGTCACGGGCACAGTCGGCTCGAGAACCGACGGCACCACATCCCGGCGTCGGGCGACTTTCTCGAGGCAGTGCGGCTGGGAATCGGATGGGCCACTCTGCCGACGCAGCAGAGTCGCGATCTCGAAGCCGCAGGAGAGCTGATCGACATCGCGCCGGGCACCGGCGTCGACGTCACGCTCTACTGGCAGCGCTGGAGCGTGCGAACCGAGGCCCTCGACGAGTTGACGGTTGCAATCCGAGAAGCTGCCTCCGCCGCGTTGGCTTGACGAAGTCTCGTTCTCGACGTGTCAAACATTCGTCGAGTCGTAAATCTTTCGCAAAACAAGTTATTGGTATATGTTCTCGAACCAGAAGAAGTCCGCGCGGTTTGTTGTAGTTCACAGACCGCGTGCCGGTGTCGACTCCACGATGCCGGGCAGTTCGACACAGCCATTCTCTTTGCCGTCCAATTCCGAGTCGAAGTGAGTCCGGATCAGTGGTCGAAACAGTAACGGAACCCCCTCCCCGGGCTGCGACCGTGCGACGCGAAACGCTGTCCGCATGGCCGCTCCGGGCCAAGGTCGCCGCCGTCGTCGCGCTACCTCTGGCATTGGCCATGTTCTTCGGCGCACTGCGCGTGCAGTCCGAACTGGCATCCGCGGCCGACCTGTCCGCGGCCGCCGACAACGCCCGCATCGTCGATCCGATCCTTCGGCTCGACGCACTGGTCGGTGCAGACGCAGTGGCCGGTACCACGTTGGACGGAGCCGCGTTCGACAACGCGGTCGAAACCGTCCGGTCGACCGTCGAGGCCACGATCGGAACCGAATCCACCGTACGAACGCAGCTCGACGAGGCGATCGCCACCGCAGTCGGGTTGCGTGATCGGCTGGCAGCCGGATTCGTCCCGCCGATCGAACGGGCTGATGCCGCCGGCGCGGTGACGACCGGGCTTGCGGCTGTGGTCGGGACGGCCCTCGATGTCGAGAACAGCGAGGTCAGATCGGCTATCGACGGCGTGACGGTCGCGATGGCGGGTCGCAGAGCTGCCGAGACTCAACAGCTTCTCGTGTCGATTCTCGAGCCGGATGTGCTCGCACTCGCGAACCGCACCGCAGGGCGTGAGTCCGCAGACATCGATGCGCTCGCAGCACTCGTCGGCAACGATGCGACGACGGTCGTCGACCTGCGCGGCGAGCTCGACAGTCGTATCCGGATGTACGGGGCGGCCGCGAGCGGTGCACCGACCAATCCGTTCCTGTCGGCCGGCCGATCGGCCGAGAGATACACCGAGGCGCTCGACGAGTTCTCGGAATCCCTCGGTACGACCCTGTCGGCAGCCGCGCTCGACCGACGATCGGTCGCGCTACGCGACGCGGCAGTCGTCCTCGGAGCCGTGCTGACGGCGTTGGTGCTGGCTCTGCTCGTCGCACGGTCGCTCGTGCAACCGATTCGGCGTCTGCGGCTCGGCGCGCTGAGCGTCGCCCACCGCGAGCTGCCGTCGGAAATCGAGCAGATCCGTAGCGGCGGACACACGCCGGAGATCTCACCCGTACCCGTGCACACGAGCGAGGAGATCGGTCAGCTCGCCCGCGCAGTCGACGCGATCCACGAAGAGGCACTGCAACTCGCAGGCGAGCAGGCGCGACTCCGTGTGCAGGTCGGCAACATGTTCGAGACGCTGTCTCGCCGATCGCGGTCGCTCGTCGACCAGCAGTTGGCGTTGATCGAGGAACTCGAGCGCGACGAGGACGATCCGCGACGGTTGGACAGTTTGTTCCGTCTCGACCACCTCGCGACCAGGATGCGTCGAAACGGCGCGAACCTGATGGTGCTCGCCGGCACGCAGTCGCGTCGTCCACACAGCGATCAGCCGGTCGCGCTCGATGCCGTCATGAGTGCCGCTGTCTCCGAGGTCGAGGACTACCGCCGCGTCCGCATGCTCGACGTGCCCGACGCGGCGCTCACCGCGGCATCGGCAGGCGACGTCGTGCACCTCGTCGCAGAACTCATCGACAATGCGTTGCGCTACTCACCTCCGGACAGTGCAGTCGCGGTGACAGCGGCACGCGCCGTCGAGGGCGGCATCCTGCTCGAGGTCGCAGACCGCGGACTCGGCATGCCGCCCGCAGACCTCGAGGAAACCAACAACAGGCTGGCGGTCGGCGGTGAGGTGACACCGGAAACTGCCCGGCGCATGGGGCTTTTCGTGGTCGGCAGGCTCGCGCAGCGCCACGGCGTGACGGTGCGACTGCGCGCGACGCAGGTACACGGCGCGTCGTCCGGAGTCACTGTCAGCATGCACATTCCGGTCGCGTTGGTCGTGACGTCGTTCCCCACGACGGAGCGTCATGCACGGCCGCCGCGTCGGGAGAGCTCGCCGATCCTGGGATCGGTGCCGCCGTCCCAGGAGAAGTCGATCCAGTCGACGCCTGGCTCCGGCGAATCAGCAGTGGAACGCACAGCGCCTGTGTCGCTGGTTTCGGGCGGACACAACGGTGCGACGACCGATCATCAGGTCGGGAAGCTGCCGCGTCGTCGTCCGGGCGCAAGCGGCGTCGACGAACAGACGTCGTTGTCCACGGCCTCCGGTGAGGCACCCGAACGCCGCGTCAACGGGAGCCCGTCGAACACGGCGGCGTTCTTCGGCGCCCGGCCGGCCGCGCACGCAGCCAGAGCCGAGTCCGAATCGGCCGAGGCGTCGATTCCGCCACCGGACCCGCTTGCGCCACCACCGCAGACGATGCCCATCTACCAGCGGATGGTCTCCGAGTGGCTCGTGGATCCGGCTACCGGACAGGGCCGGTCACGATCGTGGACCACGCCCGCCGATTCCGGATGGGCTGCCGCGCGCAACGCGACCGACAACGAGGTCGGTCAGCGGACGGACGCGGGTCTGCCTGCACGTCGGCCCGGTGCGCGGCTCGTGCCCGGGGCGGTGGACCAGAGACCGCCGACCAACGGATCGGTCGGACTGTCGCCACAGGACAGAATTCCGACGCGGTCACCCGAGGCGGTTCGTGACAAGCTCACCAGCCACTTCACCGGAGTTCGTACGGGCCGCGCCGAGGACGTCAGCGGTCGACACAGAACGGAAGAGGACGAATGAACCATCCCATCGCATCGACGCCCGACCGGTCACTCGACTGGCTGGTCTCGAACTTCGCGCGGGATATCGTCGGGGTCGCTCATGCGGTGTTGGTATCCGCCGACGGGCTGCTCATGGCCGCCAGCGAACAATTGCCGAGAGAGCGTGCCGAGCAATTGGCCGCTGTCACATCCGGTTTGGCGAGCCTGTCGTCGGGGGCAGCCAGGTTGTTCGACGGAGGCCCGGTTCTGCAGTCCATCGTCGAGATGGAGAACGGCTACCTGCTTCTCATGAGCGTCGGCGACGGGTCGCATCTGGCCTCGCTGACGGCGGCGACGTGCGACATCGGCCAGGTCGGATACGAAATGGCCGTGCTCGTCGATCGCGTGGGAAGCATGATCGAGCCGTCCGCCCGGATGCGAGAACGGTGATATGTCGTGGACTCGGTTGACAACGAGCTCGGAACGAAGGATCCGGTCGCGGAGCTCGAAGCTATGCAGCCGGCGGAACTGGACACCGACGACGGGGACTACGAATCCGGACCTGCGCCCAGCCTGGTCCGTCCGTACACCCTGACGGCAGGCCGCACGACATCCGAGGTCTATCTGCCGTTGGAAGCGCCCGTGCACGTCGTCGCGGGGGCTTTCCAGAACACCTGGCCCGCAAGTGACGTGCGTACGCGGATCGTGCTGCTGTGCGCGGACGGTCCGTCGGTGGCCGAGATCTCGGCTCGACTCACGATCCCCCTCGGCGTCGCGCGCGTGCTGGTAGGGGATCTGGTCGAAACCGGAATCCTCCACGTATCCAAGACACTCGGGGACGACGCAACTGCGGACGAGCGCCGCGAACTGATCGGAAGGACTCTCCGTGGACTACGCGCACTCTGATACCAGGGGCCGGGCGGCGGCATCGACCAAGATCGTCGTCGCAGGTGGCTTCGGAGCGGGTAAGACCACCCTGGTCGGCGCGATCTCGGAGATCGTGCCGCTGCGGACCGAGGCCTTGATCACCGACGCGTCCGAGGGAATCGACGAACTCGACCACACCGCAAGCAAATCCACGACGACGGTCGCCATGGACTTCGGCCGTATCACGCTGGCGGACGATCTGGTGCTGTACCTCTTCGGGACACCGGGGCAGCGGCGATTCTGGTTCATGTGGGACGACCTCGTACTCGGTGCGATCGGAGCGATCGTCCTGATCGATACCCGCCGTCTCGACGACTGTTTCGCCGCGATCGATTACTTCGAAGCAAAAGGTCTTCCGTTCGTCGTCGCCGTCAACGAATTCGACAGTGCGCCAACCTATCCCATCGCGGACATCCGCGAGGCGCTGGCCGTGCCACCCGATGTGCCCATCATCAGCGTCGATGCCCGCAATACCGAGTCGGTGCGGGGTGCCCTGATCTCGCTCACCGAGTACGCGCTCGACCGAGTGCACTCCGCATCCTAAGGAGATACCGAAATGGATCATGCACACGAGATGCACCACTTCTCGATGGGTTTGTGGTTGCTGTTCCTGGCGTACATCGTCTCGGTCGTGGGATGTGTTGTCGGACTTGCCTGTACGCGTCGGTCGGCGGTCGCCACCTCCGAACGTGCCCGAATTGGATGGCTCGCCATGGCGGCGGTCTCGATCGGCGGAATCGGTATCTGGCTGATGCATTTCATCGCGATGCTCGGCTTCTCGGTGACGGGGAGCGTCACACGATACGACCTGTTCTGGACCGTGATCTCCGCGTTGTTGGCCATCGCAGCGACGTTGGTGGGTTTGCTCACCATCGGTCGGCGAGTGAACATCTGGACTCTGCTCATCGGCGGCATCGTCATGGGCGTCGCCGTGAACGTCATGCACTACACCGGCATGAACGCCATCAGGATTCAAGGATCGGTGTCGTACGACACCACGCTCGTCGCGATCTCCGTGGCCATCGCCGTCGTCGCCGGAACGCTGTCGCTGTGGTTCACGCTGGTGCTGCAGAAGCCATTGTTGCTTCTCGCAGCGGGACTGGTCATGGGCGTCGCCGTCGTCGGGATGCACTACACGGGCATGGCTGCCGTCAGCGTCACTGTCGATCCGAGTCTGCCGATTCCGCAGGGACTCGAAGTGTTCGGCTTCCTGTTCCCGGTATTCGTCGTCGGCCTTCTTGCACTCGCCGCGCCCATCGCCGCGTTGCTGACGCTGTCGGAGGACGACGTCGACACCGCGGATATCGAGGAGTCACGCATTCCCGTCGCGTGAATACTGCTGAACGAGGGCGCGGCCGAGATCGGTACCCGAACGCCACGCGCTCTCGATCCGCGGCGCCCCCGTCGGGCACCACTGGTCGCCGGCGAATCCTGTTCGACGCTCACGTGATTCGATCAGCGCGAACGTTGCGTCGTGAGCCGAGACCGGCTTGCCGAAGCTCCAGCGGTGCACGTGAGTCCGTACGGGGTTACCGGTCCCGACGAGTTCGTCGAGCGCAGCGACCACCGGAGCGATCGCAGAATCCGGATCGCCCCGGTGCTCACGCGCGAACTCTGCCGTCGTGTGAGCGACGAGTACAGGCGCGTCGTCACCCCGCCGGGCACCGTCGTCGGCGAGGAATTCGACCACCGGATGGTCGTTCACGAACGCGGCATCGTGGAAAGGCAGTTGCAGCGCGTCGAATTCGCCGACGACCGTCAGCACCGGCTGATAGTCGACGGCATCGGGCACTGTCGCCAGGCGGGAGGCCTGTGGGTCGGGCATCGCGAGGACGACGTCACCGTCGGGCAGGGCGCTCACGGTCTCGGTATCGACGTGCACGTCGGCCAGCATGGACCGGACGAGAGACCGCAGACCATCCGGTGTACGCCAACGTGTCGGACCGGTACTGGTCTCGGGGGTCGCGCCGGGCGACAGAACACCGAACGTGTCGGTCCAGGGCCGGGCAAGACCGGCCGATTCCCAGCGGGCCACCAACGCGGCGAACTCCGGATCGCGGACGGTGAAGTATCCGGCCCCTATGTCGACCCGGCGCCCGTTCAACTCGGGTGACGCCATCCGGCCGCCGACGGCGAGCGACCGATCGACCAGCCGAAATGCGACGCCTGCATCGCGCAGAACCGTCGCGCAGGCAGCTCCCGCGATGCCGGCGCCGACGATCGTGATGCCGGTGTCGGGTGTGGGTCGCGTCATCGCCACGACCGCCCGATCGACCACTCGACGGCCGCCTCGGCGTGGATCGCTGTGGTCGGGAAGAGCGGTACCGGGGAGTCGTCGGGCGTGACGAGCAACTCGATCTCGGTGCAGCCGAGGATGATCCCCTGCGCACCGTCGGTGACGAGGGTGGAGATGACGCGTCGGAACGTCTGTTTCGATTCGTCGGTCAGAATCCCGCGGCACAACTCGTCGTAGATGATGCCGTGTACGTCGGTGCGATCGGTCGATGTCGGAACGACCACGCTCAGTCCGCGCGCTTCGAGGCGTTCACGATAGAACGACTGTTCCATCGTGAACGCGGTACCCAGCAGCCCGACGCGCTGCACGGTGGCTCGTTCGACAGCCGTCGCGGTCGCGTCGGCGATGTGCAGGACCGGGATCGACACCGCCGCCTCGATGGCGTCGGCCACCTTGTGCATCGTGTTGGTGCACAGCACCACGATCTCCGCACCCGCGTGTTGCAGATTGACGGCCTCCTCCGCGAGAAGTGTTGCCGCCGAATCCCAGTCACCCGCGACCTGTAGGGCCTCGACCTCCGCGAAGTCGAGCGAGTCGAGGATGCATCGTGCCGAATGGATTCCGCCGAGGCGATCGCGGACGCCTTCGTTGATCAGCCGGTAGTAGAGCGCACTGCTCTCCCAACTCATCCCGCCGAGCAAACCGATGACGCGAGGTCCTGAACGCATGGGGTCGACGGTAGCCGATCGGCGCGCATCCGAGCGGGAAACGCCCGCCGACCCCGTTGCATCACGCCGTCACAGGCGCCGCCCCGCTGAGACTGGGGTAGTGGTGCGGCAACCTCATCGACACCAGGTCCTTTCGCCGCACGACGTTGGTCGGATACGGCGAATCCAGATTGGTCGTATCGACGACGGCAGTGGCCGTACCCGTTTCGGTCACGACCACGCTTTCGCTGCGGGGGAAGGCGAAGGTGTCCGGACCGAACACACCACTGTGGCCGTCGACACCACGTTCCGGGTCGTAGGCGTTGGCGAACGCGAACCACACGTTGTTCTCGCCCGCGCGCACCCGCATGTGGTGCCAGTGCAGCGGATCCGCCTCGGTTGCGATCGCGCCCGGGTGCGGGATCGTGGTGCCGACGTGGCCGCCGACAGGGGCCGAGATCGCGGCCGGGCAGACGATCAGATCGCATCCGCGCAAAGCGAGAACGCGACCCGCCTCGGGGAACAGTACGTCGTTGCCGAGAAGTATCCCCACACGACCGACGGGGAGATCGAGGACCGTCCAGCGGTCACCCGCGTCGAAGACGTTGCGGTCGGATGGCGCCACGTGTGTTTGGCGGTAGCTGCCCAGGATGCCCGTCGGGCCGACCACAACGGCGGTGTCGTAGACCGAGCCGTCGTCGAATTCTGCGAGGCCGACGACGACCGTCGTCGACGTTCGAGCGGCCGCCTGCACGATTCGCGAGATGGACGGCCCGTCGAGAGATTCCGCGACTGCATGGCTCTGTGATGATGGGCCGCTGATCGACAGCTCCGGAAACACAAGTAGCTCATCGGGATTCGCAGCCACCATGGCCTCCTCGATCGCCGCGAGGTTCGCGTCGACATCCGTTCCTGGTGTCGACTGAACGACTGTGACCGACGTGCGGGCGCCCTCCGGCATGGACCGATGTCCGTACAGGGAAAAGAAGTCCAGCGGATTCCACAGGAAGGTGTTGGACTGCAACTCGCGATAGAGCTCGGGTCTGCGTCGATCGGAAAAGTTTTGGGCGCGAGTACGTTCCGGGTCGATCTGCGCGTACGCGATTCCGTTGCCGGAGTCGATGGACGACGCGATCGTGCCGTCGGGCTCGATGATGCATGTTCCGCCGCTGAACTGGACCGTGCGCTCGAGACCCCACCTGTTGCTCTCGATGACGTAGCACTGGTTCTCGAACGCCCGGCTGATCCAGTAGGGAGCAGGCGTGCGCTCGGCGAGCCAGTTGCTGATGTGGCAGATCACGTCTGCGCCGTCCAGAGCTACCACTCGAGCGGTTTCCAGGAAGTGGATGTCCATGCAGATCAGCAGAGCGATGCGGCCGATCTCGGTGTCGAACACCTGGTGGCCAAGGTTCCCCGGCGCCGCCCATTTGGGTTCGGCGATGTACGAGTGAGTCTTTCGATGGGTGCCGACCACACCCTCGGGGCCGATGAGCACGGCGGCGTTGTAGAAGAGGCCGGTGTCCGTGTCCACCTCGGGCATCCCGACGACGACGTAGCATCCGTGCTCGCGTGCGACCGCGGCGAAGGAATCCGTCGTCGGTCCGGGGATGGTTTCCACGACGGTGGCGGCTTCGTCGTAGTCGTATAGGCAGTACCCGGTCGTTGCCATCTCCGGTGTGGTGATCAGCTTCGCACCGTGCGATGAGGCCTCCTCGACGAGTGCGAGTAGATCCGCGATGTTGGTGGATTTGGCGAACAGCGTTGGCTCGTACTGGATTGCGGCTGCTTCGTAGGGTGCAACGGAACTCATGGTCTCGGGTCCTATCGGTGCGTCGGAGTGCCGTCGGGCAGATCGGTGTTCAGGCTGTCCGTGGGAAGGGTGGTCGGGGTGTAGAAGCGCCCGCGTGTGGCGATCGTCAGAGGGATGTACACGATCGGGCCGACGAACATCGCGATGAACGACGCGTAGTACGACGGGTACATGCCGAACACTCCCAGTGCGCCGATCACGATTCCCACTGCCATCGCCGAGATGCCACACGGATTCCAGTTGCGTACGAATCCGTCACGGAATTCGATGTTCGTGGCCGGTGCGAGACCGAGCCACTTGCGGCAGACGAAGTAGTCGGCGAGAAGGATGAAGATCCAGGTGTTGGTCATGATCCCGGTGACGGCGAGGAACTTGTCGGTGTACTGCAGAACGTTGATGGGGTAGAGGGCGACGCCGAGCACGAGCAGGGCGACCATCCACCACTGACGGCCGAACTTTCTCGGCGACAATGCATCCCACGCATTCGAGAGCGCGAGCGACCCGGAATACAGGTTCATGACGTTGATTCGAACCTGTGTGACGATCGCGAAGACGACACCCAGCAGGCCCATGACGATCGCGAAGTAGAGGCCAGGGTCGGTGGCCGACAGCTCGGGTGTCGCGGAACCGTCGAAGTGGCGAAGCATCGTGAATCCCAGGAAGACACCGAGGATCATCACGACGACGATCATCAGCAACTCCGACAGCATCAGACCTGCGGTGCCGCGGTAGGTGACCTCTTTCTTGACGAACCGTCCGTAGTCGGTGGCAATGAGTGCCTGGAAGACGATCTGGCCGTTCACGAGACTGAGGGTCTGCCACATGGCGGTCGACGAGAAACCGCCCGTCGCTTCCCACTCGCCGGGTCCGACGAGGACGTAACCGCTGGCGAGCATGTACATTCCGATGGCGAAGAGCACGAGGAAGATCGGCATGCCGAAGCGCTGCAGAACGTTCATCGAATGCATTCCGCGCCAGGAGAAGTACAGCGCGACGAGGGCGACGACCGCGAAAACCACCGTCGCCCAGAACGAATCGATGTCGATGCCTGCCCACTCGCTCAGCCCGTGCGAGACGATCGAGCCTTCGAAGATGAAGTAGAAGACGTAGTTGACGGCGTAGACGAGCGACGCGACGGCAGAACCCTTGGTGCCGAAGCCGAGCCCACGTGTCAGCAGGGGCAGTGACAGGCCTTCCTGGCTGGCGATCCGCATGATCAGGCTACCGATGAGCGTGGCGCCGACGACCATGTATGCGATCGGGACGAGGAACATCGGCCAGCCGACCAGGAACCCGATCTGGCCTCCGAGAGAGAACCAGAACATCGCGGTGACGTTGCCGGTCAACACCAACAGGATCGCGGGCCTCGGCCAGCGCTGGGTGGCGGGTACGCGTGACGTCGCGTAGCTCTCGATCTGATCGTCGAGGCTCGTGGCAGGCCCCTCGAAGTACTTCTTCATGTTCATGACGCGTGTCCAGTTCTTCTCGATCGACGCTGCGAAAGGCTCATGGCCAGTGCGTGGGGCGCCGTGGTAGAGGTGGCGGAGCGCAGCCAGCCGTGATGGGGGACACGGTGCTGCGCTCCGAGAAGAATACTTCCTGCAGACACTATTTTTCTAGGAACTATGTAAATTGCTTGTGAAGAACAGCAATTCGTGCACATCGGATGCACGGCCGAAAGCCCCGCACCGAACGGGTGCGGGGCTTTCGGGCGCGGTGGATCAGAAGATCCTGCGGTACAGCTCGGCGATCTCGTCGGCAGTCGGAACGACGGGATTGTTCGACGGTGAACCCGATGCGAGGGCCTGCTCGGCCATCAGAGGAATCAACTCGTCCCATCGAGCTTTGTCGATTCCGTACGTGCTCGGTGACGGAACCTCGACGTCGGCGCACAAGGTGTCGATGAACTCGATCAGTTTCGCCGACGCGTGTTCGTCGGAATCCTGACGTTCGGCGGCACCGAGTTGCCGTGCGCACTCGGCGTAGCGGGCGGGCGCGCCCGGAATGGAGAACGCCGTGATCGCAGGCAGCAGCATTGCGTTCGAAAGACCATGCGCGACATGGAAATGTGCACCGATCGGCCGGCTCATGCCATGAACCAGACAGACGCTGGCATTCGAGAATGCCATGCCTGCTTGCGTCGACGCATGCATCATGTTCTCCCGTGCTTCACGATCCGATCCGTCTCGGTACGCACGCAGGAGATAGCGACCGATCGTCCTCATCGCCGACAGAGCCAAACCGTCGGAGATGGGGTTTGCCTTCTTGCTGACGTATGCCTCGATAGCGTGCGTCAGGGCGTCGACGCCCGTGTCCGCAGTGAGGCGGGCCGGCATCGACATCGTGAGCTCGGAATCGACGATCGACGCGATCGGAAGGAACGACAACCCGGGACACAGCATCTTCTCGTCGGTCGCCACGTCGGTGATGATCGTGAATTGTGTTGCCTCCGAGCCGCTTCCCGCCGTCGTCGGGATGGCAACGATCGGAAGCGCGGGGCCTGTGTAGACACGGGGCGCCTTGAAGTCCCGCATCTCGCCGCCCTGCTTCGTCAGCACGGCAAGAGCTTTCGCCGTGTCCATCGGGCTGCCGCCGCCGAAACCGATGATGACGTCCGCGCTGTGCGCCAGGACGGCGTCGACACCCGCTTGCAATGAGGCGGTCGTCGGGTCGGGGACCGTCTCCGAGAACACTGCGCCGTGCTTGCCCGCAGCCTCGATGATCTTCAGTAGTCGATCGGCGGATCCGTTGCCCACCATGAACTTGTCGGTGACCAGAAGGGGGCGCTGGACATCGAGATCGGTCAGAACCGAGCCCAGTTCCTCGACCGCGCCTGCACCCAGCTTCAGGAACCGCGGAAACGAGATGTTGGCAACCATGTACTACTCCTTTGTAGGTGGCGTCGCCTGTGGAGGGGCTTCGCCCATGTGCACGTTTTTACATAGTGGGCTATGTATTTCCGTGCACATGGGGTTATGCGTTTTCGGGGAATCCGAGGTTGATGCCGCCGTGGGAGGGGTCGAGCCAGCGGCTGGTGACGGCTTTGCCGCGGGTGAAGAAGTGGATTCCTTC
>NZ_FZOW01000027.1 GCF_900188125.1 Rhodococcoides kyotonense
CGACTACGAAAACGAGTACCGTCAGCAGTGCTCGGCAGCCACCTCCGATCGCGAGGTGGCTTGAACCAGGTCTCCATCAGATCCAGGACGGTTCAATCATTACCAATACAGCCCCCCACGCGCCCACGAAGGGGAGAGCGATCAGGGCAGCCACTGCCGCCGCAATCGACCCGAGTATGAGGAATTTTCGCCCGAACCTGGCGACCAAGCGCGTCAGCCCGAACCGGCTCACGACCGAGACGAGCGCGCGCAGTGCAAGCAACAACCCGACCATAGTGGGATTGACGTCCTGTTCGATGGCCCACAGCGGCACGAACGTGTACATGAGGTCGACCGAGACGAGAACCGCGCCACTGACCACCAGCGAACGCCACAAGTCGGGGGTTTTCAGCAGTGCCCACGTGCCAGTGGGTTGGGACTCCGATGGAGGGAGGGCTGTCAGACTGCGGTCGGTTCGATGGAGAGGGATATGGGAGGGGAGCGCGAAAGCAACGAGAACGACACAGACGATCAGCCCAGCTGTGGTGTTCGGTCCAGGCTCGTCGCTGGATGCGGTCAAGGATGCGACGGCGGTGACCAGCGGAGGGCCGACGAGTTGTCCGATCGAGGCTGCGGCTGTCAGCGTGCCGAAGGCTGCGTCACTGCTGCCTGAGGCGCTGACATTGGCGACGAAGGTTTGCTGGCCCACCATTATCAGCATGTGCCCGAGGCCGATACACGATGCCGCGGCGAGCACAGTCCATTGGTGGGCAAACGCGAAGGCTCCGAGGGTGCCGACCGCCGCGGCGATCATGCCTGCCAAAGCAACGACAGGGCCACCGATTCGGTCCGACAGCCGTCCGGCAGCGAGCGCACAGAGGAAGGCAGGCAAGGCGAAGCACGAGGCCAGCAGTCCGAGGAACAGCGGATCTGCACCGAGCGCGAGCGCGCGGTAGCCGACCATCAAACGGACTCCCGACCAGGATGCCTGCACCAGAATGGTCTGATACGACAACACGATTCGCCAGCCGGGCCCGTTCACTGAATTCTCCTGACAGATAGCGGCCGATGGCCGTGGGTTTTCGACAGACCATGCTCGGACGATCGGCTGTACACGTGCTGGGCCGCTACATGCTGCGTCTAAGGGGCGTACGTTCTCGCAGCGGCTGGATGACGGCAATTCCACCGACGACGGCGGCCAGGCCCCCGAGCAACAGGGCATACCGGGCGCCTAGAAGTTCACCTATCGCACCCACCAGCGGCGCGCCGAATGCTCCGGAACCAATCCACGCCAGGGCCCACAGCGCCATCACCCGTCCTCTCATATCGGGGCTGGCTTGCAGTTGCAGAACTGTCTTCGTATTGGAGTTGAAGCTCACCGAGCCGTAACCGACGAAGAACAGCAGGAAGTACATCACCGGCAGCGACGGCGACAACGCCGCGGCACAGATCGCGATACCCCAGGCCACTGCGGACAACCACAATGAGCGGTTGCTCGGGGGAGGTCGCGAAGCGCCCACGATTCCCGAGAGCACCGCGCCAGCTCCCATGCTGGCAGTCATGCATGCATACACTGCTGCGTCTCCTTCGAATACGTACTCGGCCATGAGCGGCAGTGTGACCGGAAACTCCAAAGTGAGTGCACCGTTCACCGCCACCAGCGACATCGGTATCACCAACAGACGCGTCCGGTACACGTGGCGGAGCGCCTGTCTGATTTGGCCGGGTTGCCGGTCGACGCTGGTCGAGTGATCTGAAGCGCTGGTTTGCATGACTGCAGTGACAACGACTACTGCTCCGAACGACATTGCGTTGAGAACGAAGCACCAACCTAGATCCCACCGTGTGATGACGACGGCCGCCAGAAGGGGACCGATGATGCGGGCGATGCTGATCAATGTGGAGTTGAGTCGCACGGCACTGTGCAGCAGCGCATCGGTGACGAGCTCGGACAACCATGCTTGACGTGCTGGATTGTCGAAGGCGTTGGCTGCACCCATGAGGGCACATATCGCCATGACAAGCGGGATGGAGACAGAGGACAGCAGGACACAGATTCCTAGGGTCGTCGCAAGCATCCCGTTGGCAGTGGATGCTGCGATGATGATGCGACGCTTAGGCAACCGATCGGCGATGACCCCACCCCAGAGGCTCAGCAGCAGCACCGGGGCATAGCGGCACGCGATGACCAGGCCCAGCCAGGCGCCGGACTCTGAGATTTGCAGTACCAGTAGCGCGATGGCCACTGTCTGCATCCAGGTCCCCGATACGGATACTGTCTGTCCGATGAAATACAACTGAAAATTGCGGACAGCCAGGACTGACCGTAGCGGTCCTCGTTCGCGTCGAGGTGGTGAGAGAGATATGTCGGCGTGTACGAGATTTCGGCGACGCCGTCTCGGCACTCGCACTCCCTTCGCAGGTCGGGCAGATGCAACGGTCCGGCGAAAGGAGCGAAGCAACGACGCCCTGCTTCACCCCTTCGCCTCCGGATGTGTTCAACCGTCACGACTGTGCGGCTCGGGCCTCATGTAGGGGCAGAAACATATCGGCGCGTGGTGTGATGCGCACGCGGGGAGACAGCAGGTATTTGTCGCTCACCTTGATCAGCGGCAGCATCGGAACCTGTTCGCTGTAGAACGTTCGCCATAGTTGCTCCAGCGCAGTGGTTCTTGCTTGGCCGGTAAGAGCTTTGGCCGCATCGAGTTGCGTTTCGAAGTCCTCGTTGCAGTACACGGAGAATCGGCCGTCGCATTCCAAAATGCTTCCCGCGGGCTGGGACAGGTCGAACAATTCCGAGGAGGTACGGGCCAGGAACAGCCATCCACGGTCCTGCGGGATGTCCTCGATGGTCTTTCCTCCGAACGTCTGGCGGTACTGGTCCAAGCCCTCGGTTTCGCTTTCGGCACCGACCGCGGCGTTCAGACCGACGGCGTTGAGGTTGGTCACGATTGTCTGAGCGATGTCATCGACATCGGGGAACATCCCGACGCGGTACTTGACAGTCAGGGGGATCGATATGTCCACGCCGTCACCGGCGGCCTGTTCGACCAGTTGAGAGGCCTTGTCTTGGTCGTGTTCGAAGCCTACATCGGTGGCATATCCGGACATTGCCGGTGGCCCGGGGTTGTCGGCAACTTCGGTCTGCTCGGTCATGAAGGTGGTGGCGATGCCTGCTCGGTCTATCGCGTAGGCGATGGCTTGTCGGATGCGCGGATCCGCGAGCATCGTCTGGTGGTGTTGATCGATGCGCAGGTAGCGAATTCCATTGGAGGTGACGTCGATGCAGGTTGCGCCGTCGACTGCGCTGGTTCGGCATTGTTGATCGCTGGTTCCCAGTGCGATGTCGGCCTCACCGGTTTGGACTTTCTGCGCCCGAACCTGGTTCTCCTGCAGGAAAACCCACTCGACTGTGTCGAACATGCCCGGTTCGGCGAGCCAGGACTCCGGGTAGAGCTCGAGTCGAACGTCCCGCCCCGGGTTCCATGAGACGAACTGGTAGGGGCCTGTGCCGATCGGCTGTGTGGCCAGCGACTCGGGCCGTTCGGCGATCTGAGTCGGTGAGGCCAGGGGCAGGACAGCCATCCGCGCCTCGAACAGCGGATCGAACTGGCCGAGTTCTACTTTCAGCGTTCGGTCGTCGAGAGCGGTGAACGTAGCGGCCCCGTCGACGTAGTTGCTCGAGTACGTCAGTTCGGGATCCCAGATGTAGGTCAAAGACCTCGCCGCGTTCTCGGCAGTGAATGGAGTGCCGTCGTGCCATGTAACGCCGTCGCGGAGGGTGAACGTCCAATGGCGGTCGTCGTCTGCGCGCCACTCGGTGGCAAGCAATGGCTCGATCTCACTGGTTTCGGTGTTTCTGGTAAGCAATGGCTGAAAGACGTTGCGCATCACCGGGATCGCGTGACTCGCAGCGCCGGCCTCACTGGGTTCGAGGCTGGTCAGCTCGGTGGTTCCTGCGATCGCGATGTTTCCTCCACCGCCGGGTGGGCCGTCAGAGGGCCAGTCGAAGCTCTGTGTTGCCGATGGAGCAATCTGGCAGCTGCTGAGGAAAGCCGCTGCGACTGTTGCCGCCAGGATTTTCGTGATGTGCGATCGCGTTGTCATCAACTACTCCACGGTGAATAGGCCCTCGGTTGCCGACAGTTGGGGTGGTTTGCCGATCACAGAACGGAACCAGTCCGCTGTGCGTGCGTTGGGCGAGTCCTCGCACGCACAGCAGACTGAACCGCTGGAACAAGCAGCAGGTGGTGTGCAGGCCGAGAAGTCGCCTGCACACCAACCTGGGGCTCAGTCGGTGAACTCGAAGGAAAACACCTTGGCGATGTGCAGATGGAACCGTAGCTGAATTGTGGTGCCCGCCAGGTCAGCCAACGTTCCTCCCTTCCACGTCACGTCGGCATCGAGTTCGTCGCCTGACAGGAGCGGTGCGTCGGCGAGCGTGAAGCCGGGCAACGCACGTCCTTTGCCGTCGAGAACTTCGATTCGGATCGACCCGGCGGAGCCTCGTGTCTTGTAGTTCAGCTTCAGCTTGGGTTGTGTCACGACCAGCGGATGAGTCGTGAACAGACCTCGGTCGTCGGCGATGACGGCCGACACGCGGTGCCTCTTCCAGGTGGCATAGCCTGGCACTCCCAGCGGGGGCCTGCCGAAGCGCGGGTACTTGTAGGGCTTCTCATACCCGACCACCGGTAGACCGATCAGATCCCCGGGCAGATCGACCAAGCCGTATCCGGCCTCGAGGTCGTCGTACTCGAACTCGCTCGTGCCGTGCTGCGGCGACACGATTCTTTCGCCGGGCGACCAGTGCCAGTACAGACCATCCGAGCTGACAGCAAGAGCGACGTCACGATTGTTGGTGTTGATGTTGAACATCGTGGCGTACATCAGGTACACGTCGTTGGTACCGGGGTATTTGAGCACCGGGCAGTGCATGATGTCGGTGGTGGGATGGTCGGTCAAGGACGCTTCCAGGACGGGGTAGGGCGTCGACCACGTCTCGAAGTCCGAGGTCTCGGTACGTCCGGCCGATCGCCTTCCTGCCCGCTGCATCCGAAAGTAGCTGACGTACTTGTTGATTCGGTCATCCCAGAAGGCGGTGTTCATCTGGTCCGAGCAGTACATCACCAGTGGTTCGGTCAAGGGCTTCCAGTGGATGCCGTCTGCCGACACAGCGCCCGCTGTCGTTGCGAAGGTTCCTTCCTTTCCCGGTTTGCCAGCGACGGATTTCGGATCCATGTCTTCGCCGAATCGCTGCTTCTGACGGGCCAGGAACGCCTCGGGGTCTTCGTATTTCTCCTCCGCGCGGTAGATGAGCTTGAACCGCTCCTCGGGCGGTGCGGTTTCGTCGATGACGACAGCACCGCTGGCGAAGTGGTTCGGGCTCAGTTCGCGTCCGTAGACCCAGTTCGTGGGCTGCCCCTTGTAGTCCTGTAGTCCGAGTTCGGGTTTCGTCCAGTTCAGGCCATCCTCGGACTCGGCATAGCACAGCACCCATCCAACGTCCCAATGCCATTTCAGGTCGGGGGTGTCGTAGTGGTCGGGCGGTACGACGGTGTACCACATCTTGTACTTGCCGTCGTGAAACAAGACGTTGTTGACGTACATCAGGTAGGCCTGCTCCCACGGCTTGTCGCGGGGGAAGATCGGCCCGATGACGTGGGCCGGTTCGGCCTGCAGACGAATACCGTAGGGGGTATCGGCCAGCGCCACCGGTTCCGGATGTGCGGGTCCCCATTGGGACATCTTCGTTGGCTTTTCGTCGGTGCCAACGGTGGCAGGATCGACCCAGCTCACGTCGCCGGTGGCGATCAGACGCCAATCGACGAACAACTGCGGTCCCTGCGGTTTGAGTGGGAGCTTCTGTTCCGGGGTGATGAGCAGCATGAGAATCCTTCGTCGGAGTTTTCAGCCAGATCAGTTGTTGTGTACTGGTTTTTCGGTGATGACGATGCCGTCGGCGTCGGCGTATATCCAGTCGCCGTCGGTGATCGAGGTGCCAAGGATGTCGATGGTGCCCCCGGTTCGTCCCGAATGTAGGTTGCGTTCGGTCTTGCGAGGCACCAACCCGAGTGCACGGAGGCCGACTGGTGTGGATGCCAGTTCAGCGGCGTCCCGTACGCATCCGTAGACGACGAGTCCTGCCCACCCGTTGTCGGCGGCACGTTTCGCGATATTGCCTCCGAGCAGCGAGGCCCGTACAGAGCCGGCACCGTCGACGGCCAACACTCGACCTTCTCCGGGGGTGACGACCAACTCTCGGATAGGAGCGTTGTCCTCGAAGACCTTGACCGTCAGAGCTGGGCCGGCGAACACAGACGTGCCGCCGAAGTCGCGCAGTGTCAACGGATCGAGTATTCGGACGTCATCGTGAGCGTCGCAGATGTCGCACGTGCTGAAGTCCACAGAACTCATAGCTTGATCCTCGGATAGATTTTGAGAGCGTTTCCGGACAAGATCTTCTCTTTGTCCTCAGCACTCAGGTTGTCGTTGGTTGTGATGAAATCGGTTGTGTCGTCGAAGGTTCGGCCAGTAAGCGGATCGATGTGCTTCGACGTACCGAACGGCTCGGTGGCGAACAGTAGATTGTCGATCGGTGCCTTGCGGATCAACATGTCCACCGAGTCGCGGTCGTAGATCGCAGTGTCGATGTAGATGTTCTTGATGGCCTCCTCGAACGGCTTCCGGTTCGTTCCGACGTGCAGCGACCGGTGACGGTTGAAGTGGAACGGCCACGAACCACCTCCGTGCGGAACGATCAGCTTCAGATCTGGGTAGCGATCGAACAGGTCCGACCACGCTAGTTCGAAGAAGACCATCGAATCGTGGTTGGTGTAGTGCGAGCCGTTGAGGTGCAGGGCCGGGTTCACGCACGAGGTAGCATGCATCAGACCGGGCACTTGCAATTCGATCATGGCTTCCCACAACGGGTTCCACCATTGGTCGCTGAGCTTCGGCGTGAAAGGTTGACCGCCGCCCGCGATGTCGGCGTTGATGTTGCAACCGACGAAACCCAGCTCGATAACCACTCGTTCGAGCTCGCCGATCCACTGGTCGGGGTCCACGCCGGGAGATTGCGGCAGTTGGGCTGCACCGATGAACTTGTCGGGGAACATCTGACAGACTCGCGCGATCAGATCGTTGTTCGTCTGAGCCCAGTACAGGCTCATCTTGAAATCGCCGACCTCGTGGCCCATCCCGGAAGCGCGGGGGGAGAAGATCATACGGTCCACCCCTTGACTTTCCATGCGGTCGAGGTGGCCTTGCAGTGAGTCGGCAAGCTGCTGATCGGAGATCTTCAGCGAGCGGCCTTTTGTCGGTCGATTCCGTTGAGACAGTTGACGTCCCCGGTAGGCATCAAGTGCCTGCGGCGCGGTCGTGAAATGCGCGTGCGACTCGATGATCATGGTCGATTTCCCTTTCGTTCGGTGGTAACGGTCGGAGTTATTCAGCCAGTTGCCATTTCGCGCCGTTGATGTCGACGAAGTTGCTCACCGTTCGCCCTGTGGGAGTGGGGTGGTGCTCGCGGCTGAACGTTCCGCCGGCCGCTTTGATCTTGGCGATCGCGGCGTCGGGGTCATCGACGCTGAACGCGATGTGATCGATCTTGCTGCCCTCGATCTTGTCGTCTTGGCGGATTTCGAACATCACCTGGTGTTCACCCGGCAGCGCCACTTCCGCTGAGCCTCGCTCTTCCATCCTGCGGAGTACTTCGAATCCCAAAGAGGTGAAGAACTCGAGGGTGGCTCCGAGGTCAGCCACTCTCAGGTCGATGTGATCAAGGCGGACCAACATGAGGAATCTCCTTCGTGGGGGTCATGAAACGCGGCGGTACGACCCGCGTGGAACGGGGCGCAGAGCGGACTTCCGTGAATCCACTGTGTATGCGTCCCCGCCGATGACTCTGGCAGAGCGTCCTGCAGGATGTCAACGTTTTTGCAAGTTCAAGGTTTTCAAAAGTTGGTAGCCATGTCGTTTCAAGTCGGCATTTATAATTTTCAAAGTGTGACGTACTTGACATTGAGATGATTAAGATTGCAGACTGACGGCCAGCCTGCAAGGTCTCGATCTTCTGGGATGTTGCATCGGCCGCGTACTCGACTTATGGAGCAAGAGATGCGATTTCGTGATGCGTTGCAGGCCAATTCTGGAAGCTTGACCGATGCGGACCGTCGCGTCGCCAACGCGATCTTGACTACCCGGATCGGCATAGCCGAGTTGACCGCTGCGCAACTGGCCTCGAACGCGAGCGTGCACGAATCCACAGTCGTGCGGTTCGCTCAGAAGGTGGGCTATGACGGCTACCCGCAGCTGCGAGTCGCGCTGACCACTGAATTCGACAATCGTCTGCGCCCGTCCATCGACACCCACCCAAGGTTGACGACGGACCGCAACCCTGCGCTGGCCGCCGTCGTCGATGCCCATGTCGAACTCATAACCGAGCTGCCGCGCATGATTCCGCAGTCGGCCATCGACGAGGCCGCGGACATCTTCGCGTCCGCCGGCCAGGTGCTGGTCATTGGTCGCGGACTGATGACAGCACCAGCCACGTTCATGGCGCGCAAGCTGACTTTGCTCGGTGTCTTGGCTGTTCATTCCGATCAGGGCGGGGACGAGGCCGTCGAACGAGCTGCCTTGCTCAGGCCGGGAGACGCGGTACTGATTTTTGCCTTCAACGACGAATACGCGGGTTTCTCATCGCTGGTCTCGACGCTGGCCGCCCGTGGTGTGCGAGGTGTTCTGGTAGCGGATCACGCAGCCCTTCTGGAACGCGTGCTTCCCGACGTGGTACTTCCCGTGCCGCGACGCAACACCGACTACGGCGTGATGGGCGCGATCATGGTGGCCTGCTACGCCATCGAGTACGCGATGACCGCCGGTATTCCCGAAGCAGCGCAGCAGGCCAGAAGTGACATCGCAGCTCTGGCCGGCCCGAGTCACGCAACTGCTCGGTACGAGCAAATTCTGGACCCCTCAATGCATTCCGTTACAACTGACAACCGGATCGGAGAGCCCCCGCAATGAAGTTGGCGAAACTCATCGGCGCCTGTGCCGTCGCATCGCTCGCGCTTACAGCATGTGGCACTGGTGGTATCGACGCTGCCGCATTCGACTGGCCTGAGGAAGGCCAGCCCGGTGGTGGCGGAAACGTGACCATCGTGAGCAACACAGAACTGTCCAGCCTCGAACCCGGCGAAGCCGGCACGGCCGGCCAAGCCTTTCCAGTTCTGAAAAATGTTGTTCAAAGCCTGCTTACGCGCAACACCGAGACCAACGAGGTCGAACCGCTTCTGGCCACTGAATGGGAGTCCGTCGACCCGCTGCACTGGACCTTCACTTTGCGGAACGATGTCACGTGGCATGACGGCACTCCGTTCGACGCAGAGAACGCAGCACGCGCGCTGACATACGTCTGGGATAAGTCAATTCCGTACGCGGGCAACTTCGTCGGCGATCCGGTCGCCTTCTCGGCGATCGATCAGTACACGCTCGGTATCGAATTGACGACCCCAGATCCACTCGTTCCGGCCAAGATGACGATGATGCCGTTGGCCTCCCCGACTCAGATCCAGAATGCGCCCCAGACACTGTCCACCACGCTGATCGGCACTGGGCCGTACAAGTTCGTCTCGTACGAACCTCGCGCCAAGCTCGAGCTCGAGCTCAACCCTGACTATTTCGATCTTCATCCGGGAATGTTCGACACGGTCTCGTGGATCTTCCGCGCGGAGAATCAGGTTCGAGCTCAGCTCGTGCAGGCCGGCGAGGCCGACATTGCAATGGATGTGACCGGCGAACAATGCCAAGCATCAGTCTCGGCCACCGCGCGATGCATCGAGAACACCCGCAATGGATTCCGCTTTCTACGACCCGACTTCTACAACCAGACAGTGCTGTCGGATCCCAGGATCAGGCAGGCCGTCGCGCATGCAGTCGACCGCAGTGGGATCACCTCAGCGTTCATCGCGAGTAGTGGGGTTCCGGTCGATAACCCGGGTCCTGAAGGGATGGTGGGCTACTCCGAGGATGTTGCCACCTACGAGTACGACGTGGACAAGGCCAAACAACTGGTCGCCGACGCGAAAGCCGACGGCATCAACACCGATCTGCCACTGACCATCAAGTACCGCACCGGATTCTTCCCCAACATCGATGACATCGCTCAATCCGTAGCCACCAATCTCAACGCCGCCGGTCTCAACGCCAAGGTCGAGGCGCTGCCTGACGCCGAGGGCCTCGCACAGTACCGCCAGAACTTCGAAGCGAACTCGATCGAGAACATCGCCCCCGATCGAGGGTGGATTTTCCTTGCCACAACATCGAACGACCTGTACGACTTCTCCCAGCTAGGGGACACCCTGCTCAGCTGCGACGGCAAGTTCTCGGTGTACTGCAACCCCGATTTCCAAGCCAAGTACGACGCAGCCAGCGCCCAGCAGGGCGAGGCCCGCCAAGATGAATTCGCGAGCCTCTGGGACGCCCAGTACGCCGCAGATGCGCCGATCGTTCCGATTGCCGCACCCACGGACTCCTGGGTGGTGTCGAACAGGGTTTCGGTGGAGTTCCGGTCCGACCTGTTCATCCCCCTGACAGAAGCCCGCGGTGCACAGGCCGGCCCGAGTTAACCAGCGCCACGAGGAACAGAGCAACGACCACTTGTCCCGGCAGACGAAAAGGACATCATGTTCGGCTACATCGTCAAACGACTCGCCTCCGCCGGCGTCGTCATCTTCCTGGTACTGACCGCCATCTTCTTCGTAACTCAACTTCTCGGCGACCCTGTCCAACTCGTGTTGGGGGACACCGCCAACACCGAACAGATCGCAGCTGTCCGGGAACGACTCGGCCTGGATCAACCGATCCTGCAACAGTATTTCAACTTCGTCTCCAACGCTTTTCACGGAACCTTCGGAGACTCGTTCTGGCAACAACAACCCGCACTCGGCCTGGTGCTCTCGCGGCTTCCGGCCACATTCCTTCTTGCACTGGCCACGATCGCCATCATCGTGCCGATCGGTATCACGCTCGGCGTGCTCGCCGCTTACAGGCAGGGCAGTGTCATCGAAAGAATCATCAACGTCTTCTCCGTGATGGGCAGCTCGTTGGTCTCGTTCTGGTTGGCGCTGATGCTGATCCTCTTGTTCGCCGTGACCTTGCGAGTGCTCCCAACCTCCGGGTCTGGATCATTCGCCCACATCATCCTTCCCGCAACGACATTGGCGATCCTACAGATCGGTACGCTCGCGCAGGTAACTCGCGTCGGTGTAGCCGAGCAGTTGACATCGAGCTACGTCTCGGCAGCCCGTGCTCGAGGATTGTCACCGAGTCGAGTGATGACGCGTTACGCCTTGCGTAATGCACTGATCCCCATCTTCACGGTCTCGTCGAGCATGGTCATCGTCTTGGTCAACGGTGCGGTGATTGCCGAAGTCGTGTTCGGTTGGCCTGGAATCGGGCTGCTGACCCTTCAGGCGATCCAGCAAGGCGACCTTCCACTGATCCAGGCAGCCGTGTTCGTCACTGCATCATCGATCGTGCTTCTGACGCTTCTGGTCGACCTGACCTATCCCTGGATCAATCCCCGAGTGAGGTTGCAATGACACCGCCCGCCACATCACCAACGCATCCCACCAAATCCCGCACGGACTCCACTGCGCGCCTACTGTTCCGCTCGGCGATTCGTGATCCCCTGGTTCTGATCAGCATCGCCTGGATAGCTGCTGTAGCGATCGCGATAGTCTTTCGCCCGTGGCTGTTGCCCGCGCAATATCAAGATGCCGTACTGGCCAATCGACTCCTCCCGCCATTGTCCGCCGATCCGAGCGGCGGGTATCACCTGCTCGGCACTGATGCCCTCGGCCGGGACTACCTGACCCAGCTCATTGCAGGAACGAGCGCGACGGTACTACCCGCTCTCACTGCAGCAGTCATAGGGCTTGCGATTGGAATCGTAATCGGTTCGGTAGCAGGCTATTTCGGTGGCCGAGTCGACGCTCTGTTGTTGCGCGTCATCGAGTTTCAGATGGCGTTTCCGAGTTTGCTTCTGGCCCTGCTGATCCTGGCCAGCATGGGCCCGAGCATCACTGTACTCGTGATCGTCCTCGCCCTCGGCGCATGGACCGGTCTGGCGCGGGTGGCCAGGGCTCTCGCTCTGGAACTACGCGAGCTCGCCTACATCGATTCGGCCAAAGTGCTCGGCGGATCGCAACTCCGCATCATCGTCAGTCACATCGCACCTAATCTGTTCACTCCCGTCATGGTGCTGGGCACACTCGAGGTTGCCTCCCTCATGCTCAGCGCCGCAGGCCTCGACTTTCTCGGACTCGGAGTCCAGCCGCCCGAAACATCCTGGGGCCAACAGGTTTCCAAGGGACGAGAAACACTGACCACAGCGTGGTGGCTGGTAGTCATTCCCGGGCTGGCAATCTTCATGACGACGTTGGCAGTCAACCTGGTCGCTGTATGGATCCGTAACTCGGTCGACCTCGACCAGCGCGCACTGCGCCTCGCACAAACCGCACCTAAGCGTCCATCGGTCGAGTTCGACCCCGATGAAGCCCCGGAAGCACCTCGACCAGGGGTGGCCCACGGTTCCAACAGCACCCCCGACGCAGTGCTCGAGGTTCGCGATCTATGGGTGGACTTCGCCACCGAACGCGGCGTGGCAAAAGCCGTTCGCGGAGTCTCCTGGGGAGTTGGTCGCGGAGAAGTGCTGGCAATCGTCGGCGAATCCGGCTCCGGGAAAAGCGTCACGGCACGAGCGATCATGGGCATCCTCGAACGCCCGCAGGCACGTGTACGTCGCGGAGCCATCGAATACGACGGTACGGACCTACTCACCCTCCCGCCGAAGCAACGACGGGCGATCTATGGCAACGACATCGCCATGGTGCAGCAGGACGCACTCGCTGCGCTGAACCCGTCGGCGACCATAGCCGTCCACCTCATCGAGGTCATCCGCGCGCATCAGCCGGAAGTCTCGAAGGCGGACGCGCGCACTCGCGCCGGTGAACTGCTGGCTCAAGTGGGGATCCCAGACCCGGCCGCCCGTCTCGACGACTTCCCACATCAATTCTCCGGGGGCATGCGGCAGCGAGTGCTCATTGCCATGGCAATCGCGAACTCACCCGCTGTCCTCATTGCCGACGAGCCCACCACCGCCTTGGACGTCACGGTGCAGGCCCAGATCGTCGAACTCCTGCTCGAGCTACGGCGAACCACAGGCATGAGCATCGTTCTGATCACTCACGATCTGTCCCTGGTGGCCGAGGCTGCGGACCGCGTTGTAGTGATGTATGCAGGGCGCGTCATGGAATGCGGCAACACCGCAGAGGTGATCGCCCATTCGGCCCACCCTTACACCAGGCAACTGCTGGCAGCCACCCCTGATGTCATGGTGGCAACAGAACACTTGCGACCCATCCCCGGAGCACCGCCGAGTCCGATCCGAGTGCCGAGCGGTTGCCCCTTTCATCCTCGCTGCACGTGGGCTCGCGACATCTGCAAAGACACTCGGCCCGAACAGATTCACCTGTCCGCCACTCGATCGAGTACCTGCCACTTCGCCGAGGAGGTCGTCGCCCCATGAGCGTCGCCACGCCAGCACGAAACGCCATCCTTCAGATACAGGATGTGAGCAAGACCTACCGCGTCAAGGCCACCAAGACCTCACGAAGCACCGAGGTCAGAGCAGTCAATGACGTATGCCTGGCAGTGCGTCCCGGCGCCGCGCTCGGAATCGTCGGTGAATCTGGTTGCGGAAAAAGCACCCTGGCGCGCTTACTTGCGGGCTTGGAGTCTCCGACCGGTGGCAGTGGCACGCTTGCCGACCGCGACGTCTTCTCGACACGGCGGGAGCAGAGACTCGCCCGAGCCCGCGAGATCCAAATGGTCTTTCAAGATCCGTACACTTCCCTCGATCCTCGCATGACCATCTTCGAACTCATCAGTGAGCCATGGGCTATTCATCGCGGATACCTCGACAAGGCCAAGTGGCGTGACCGGGTTCGCGACCTACTGGAAGTGGTGGGATTGGACCCGGCCCTCGCGGCCTCCACCGTACGGTCCCTCTCAGGAGGACAACGCCAACGAATCGGCCTCGCACGTGCCCTGGCACTCGAACCCAACATCCTCATCTTGGACGAACCGGTTTCAGCTCTCGATGTCTCCGTCCAAGCACAAGTCATCGAACTTCTGCGAACCATTCAAAGCACAACCGGAATGGCCATGATCTTCATCGCTCACGACCTCGCGGTCGTCCGATCGCTCACCTCCGAAATCGGCGTGATGTATCTCGGCCGAATCGTAGAAACCGGCCCCACCGAAGACGTCTACGGCAATCCTCAGCATCCCTACACCCAGGCACTCCTCTCGGCGGCACCCAGCTTCAACCAACCAAGCGCACGCAAGAGGCTGGTGCTCGAGGGCGAAGTACCCAGCCCGCGAAACATCCCGGTCGGCTGCCCCTTCCGGACTCGCTGCTGGAAGGCACATGACATCTGCACCGCCGAACGACCCGAATTGTCCTCGCACGGAGGGCACCCCGTTGCGTGCCACTTTCCGGGGGACACCCAGTCCCCGAAACAGAGATAAGGAGCTCGACCATGACACAAGCCCCTACCGCCAACAGCATCGACGTCCCCGAACTCATCGACCGATTCCGCAACATCCCCACGGCCAATGTCGGAGACTCCATGGACAGGCTCGGCTCGATGGCCGGCATCCGGCCGGTGTGGAACGGAGCCCGCGTGATCGGCACCGCGTACACGGTGTGGACGCGCGCTGGAGACAACATCGCAATTCACGACGCCATCAGCTCCGCGCGCGAGGGCGACGTCCTGGTGATCAACGGCGAAGGTGATACCTCCCGGGCTCTGATCGGCGAGATGATGGGCAACAAGGCCAAGAAACAGGGGATACGCGGCTTCGTGATCGACGGTATGGTTCGCGACGCGGAAGGACTCAAAGATCTCGGATTCCCCGTGTTCGCACTCGGCGTCACCCCGGCCGGTCCGTACAAGAACGGCCCCGGTCGATTGGACGAAACCATCGCGTGCGGTCGAGTTGCGGTCGCACCTGGCGACATCATCATCGGCGACGACGACGGCGTCGTCGTCATTCCGCAGGATAGGGCCGAAGAGATCCTGTTGCGCGCAGAAGCGGTCTTCGAGAAGGAAGCCAAGAAGCGAGAGGCTTTCTGATCCTGCATATATGACCTCGACTACCGTCGCCGTTCGCGTTGCCGTCACCCCTGGGCGGCGCGAACGGTGGCGCCAGAAGCAATGATTGTTGTCGTGTCGATGAACGGTCGCGTGTCTACCCTGTCCCGGGGTGGTCTTAGCTCATGAGCCCAGCGTGCTCGGCCGTATTCGTACATTCGTCGAAACCAATTGTGTTGCAGGCACACTGGAACCGCCGACAATCAGAGAGATCAGGGTCGCCGCGCAGCGCCTGCCCAACTCGTGAGGCTGCACGTCCAGCGCGGTTATCGTTCGTTCGGACTCGTTGTCCCCGGTGTCGAGACAGGCTGCTAGTAAAAGGTCAGCGCCTACCTGCCTTCCTGCGGCAGAAGCGAATTCGGCAATTGCCTTCGCGCTCCCGACGGTGGTGGTGATGATTGCGTCCAGCGTGGGATGAGTACGCAACATTTCGTGTCCCGCGGAGATCGAATAGGCCAGGCGGTTGTCGACAGGGGGGATTTCGACGATGACCTTCGTCAGGTCGTGCTGCTCCGCCCAGTGGTTGTAGGTCCGACGAACCTCGATACCCCAGCCGCTGTGGTCACCAGCTGCCAATAGACCGATCGACCGTGCTCCTCTGCTGTAGAGATGGTCGAGTATCTGAGTCAGGCCGCCTTCATGATCGGCCCTCACGGTTGCAGCAGTTTCCAGTCCCGGAGGGCATGCTTCACCGGAGACGACGGTGATGCCGGTGTCGAGCAGGGTCCTTGCTGCAGGATCAGTAGAGAACGGGTCCGCGATTATGATCCCATCTACCGATGGCGACGTCTTCAGACGTTCCGATGCTCCTGCCGCAAGGAGTACAAGGTCGTAGTCTTCTGCGTGCGCTCCCTCGGCCGCTCCACGTAGAAACTCCATCATGTATGCAGAGGACAAACTTGCGTTTCTCTGGATATGGAACCCCACGGCCCCGGTGCGGTTGAGCCGTAAGTTCCGCGCAGCACTGTTCGGCTTGTATCCGAGCATTTTCGCATTCGAGATCACGAGCGCCCTCGTTGCCGGTCGCATTCGTCCTCTTCCGGACAGGGCCTCCGACGCCGTCGCAGGCGAGACTCCTGATGCTTTGGCCACGTCCTTCAGCGAGACCACTCGTGTGCTCATGCCACTGAGGGTAAGGCACGGGTGACAGATCGGCGCAGTCCGGCGCGGTGTCCGCAGAGGAGTGAATGTGACGATCTCCGTCCGTTTGTGTCCGGCATGTAACAAGGTGCTCCACAGTTTGACGAATCGATTCGGCAAATTCTAGGTTTGGTGCATCGAACAGGGTTCGGTCACCGGATCGGTGACCTCCGCGGCACAACGGCGTGCATCTACAGCAGGTTCGACAGTCATTTTCGGATTCACGCAATCCTTCGTAGCTCTCAGGAAAGGGGCGCGTTGTGCCAATGCGACAAGACACGTACAGCGACGCAGGCACCGCCACGGCTGTGCTCACCGGTGGTGATCCGAACGGACCGAAACGATCCGGCGACAATGTCGTCGAGGTCGAAGGGCTACGGGTATCTCTCTCCAGAGGTGGCGTGCGCTCGGAGGTCCTGCACGGGATAGACCTCTCTATAGGTCGAGGCGAAATTCTCGGTCTGGTAGGACAATCCGGGTCAGGCAAGAGCGTGCTCTCGATGTCGATGCTCGGATTGCTTCCGGCGAAATCGGCTGCTCGATTCGAAGGATCTTTGACAGTCGCGGGTGTCGACATGCTTCACGGCAAAGAGTCGGTACGGCGTACGGTTCGGCGCGAGAAGCTCGGCGCTGTGTTTCAGGACCCTATGACGTCCCTGAATCCGACCATGAGAGTCGGCGATCAGGTTCGAGAGTCGTGTGGTTCGAGGAAACAAGCGCTGGAATTGCTTCGCGCTGTGGGTATTCCAGATCCGCAAGGAAGGCTTCGTGCGTTTCCTCACGAACTGTCCGGTGGGCTCAGGCAGCGAGTCATGATCGCGCTTGCGATATCGAGATCGCCTGCCCTGATCGTCGCTGACGAACCCACCACCGCGCTCGACGTCACGGTGCAGGCGCAGGTGCTGCGTTTGCTGCAGTCGTTGCGCACCGACTTCGGAGCCAGTGTGCTGCTTGTGACGCACGATCTCGGCGTGGCAGCGATGATGGCCGACCGGATAGCAGTGATGAGCGACGGCCAACTTCGCGAAGTGGGATCGACCGAGCAAGTGCTCGAGGACCCGCGCGATTCCTACACCAAGTCGCTGTTGGCTACCAGGCTGACCATCGATCTCGGGCAAGAGTCTCAACAGAAGGCTGATGTCGACTCGCAGCGGTCGCCGCTCATGTCGACCAGCGATGTAACCTGCACGTTTTCGGTCAAGGACTCCGCCGGCAAGCGTCGTTCGCTGTCCGCTTTGCGCGGCGTCGATACCCATGTCTTTCCCGGTGAAACATTGGTTATCGTCGGGGAAAGCGGCTCGGGAAAGTCGACGCTGCTTCGTGTGATCGCCAGTCTCGAAAGCAATTTCACCGGCGAAATATCCTCGCTGGCATCAGAAGACGTGCAGATGGTCTTTCAGGACGCCGGCGCATCGCTCACTCCGTGGATGACCATCGGAGAACTACTCGGCGAACGCCTGATCGGTACGCCGAAGGCGGACAGGAAGCCTCGAATCATCGCTGCGCTGAATCGAGTCGGCCTCGACGACAGTGTGCTGAACGTGCGCCCCACCGAACTGTCAGGTGGACAACGGCAACGAGTAGCACTCGCGCGTGCCATCATGATCCCACCGAAAATTCTCCTGTGCGACGAACCCACGAGTGCTCTCGACGCTTCTTTGGCAGTGTCGGTCCTGGATCTGATATCCGAACTCGCACAGTCTCTGAACATGGCGGTGGTATTCGTTACTCACGACCTGGCGGTTGCGCAACGCATCGGTACCCGAATCGCGGTCATGTATCTGGGGAAGATCGTGGAGACCGGGCCCGCGCACAGTGTGGTCGCTGATCCAAAGCATCCTTACACCCGAGCGATGCTTGCATCCGTGCCCGGAGCCGGTGTCATCACCGTTGCGCCGCGCGGCGAACCCGCGAGCCCGCTCGATCCCCCCACCGGTTGCTCGTATCACCCGAGGTGCGAAATGGCGACATCAGTCTGCAAGAGTGGCGATCTCGATCTGGGACTTCAGACCCTGGTGGGTTCTGTTCCAGGTTCGTTGCAACGCCAAGTCGCTTGTGTCAGAAGGTCGGAGCTCTGACGATGGCTATCGCAGAAACCGCCGTACGCGGTCGATTCGTCACTCGTGAACGCAACCTGTTCATCGGGCGAAACTTTCTTCCCTACGTTGTATTGGCCTTGTGCGGACTTCTCACCGTGGCTGCAGTCGCAGCCCCACTGCTCGCTCCGTTCGATCCAGTCCAACCGGTGTCGACTCCGAACATCGCTCCCGGCGATCCTGACTATTTCCTCGGTACCGATGCGATCGGACGAGACATCGCCAGCCGAGTTCTGTACGGATTACGAGCAAGTTGGCTTTCAGCGCTGTTGGTCGTCGCGATCGGTTTGCTGGTCGGCGGAGCGGTCGGTGCGCTTGCAGCAGTACGCGGCGGCTGGATCGACACAGTACTGATGCGGATCACCGACCTGTTTCTGGCACTGCCAGGCATCATCGTGTCGATAGCGGTGGTCGCAGCAATCGGTCCGAGCCTGAGGAATCTGCTGGTCTCGCTCTCGATCGTCTGGTGGCCGTACTACGCGCGGATTATTAGAGGTGAAGTACGTCGCGTCTTGGCCAAACCGCATGTCGAAGCCGCACGGTCAGCGGGAGTATCCGGGGTTCGGCTTTTCCGCCGGCATGTCTGGCCAGGAGTCATGCCCACCGCGATCGTCACCGCGAGCCTCGACGTCGGGTCGGTAGTTCTTGCCATGGCAGGTCTGTCGTTCCTGGGCCTCGGGCAAGCGGCGCCGGCACCCGAGCTGGGCGCAGATACCTCACGCGGTCTACCGATGTTGTTGTCGAACTGGTGGATTCCTCTTGTTCCAGGCCTCGCCGTTCTGGTGATCAGCCTACTCGCCAACCTCGGAGGGGACGCAGTACGTTCGCTCCTCGCCAGAAAGTAGGCACCCGATGCGAAAGTTAGTGATTTCGCGGATCGTTTCTCTGGCGGGTCTACTTCTCGCGTTGGCGACAGTAATCTTCCTGCTCAACGAGTTGTCGCCCAGTGATCCTGCCAAAGCTCGTCTGGGCCAGAACGCCACCCCCGATGCTGTAGCGGCAGAGCGTGCTCGACTCGGTCTCGACGACCCGTTCCTGAGTCGATTCGTTTCCTACATCCATGGGCTGCTGACCGGAGACTTCGGTGTGTCCTTCAGGACCGATCGACCGGTACTGTCCGACCTCGCTCAATATTTCCCAGCGACAATCGAACTCGTCGCATCTGCTGCGATCATCACTCTTGTACTCGCAGTGCTGTTTGCGGTGTCGAGCGTCCTGAATTGGCCCGGTAGTGGAATTTTTCGCTCGATTCTACTGATCGGATCCACCGCCCCAACCTTCGTACTCGGTATCGCGGGTGTGGTCGTCTTCTACCAAGTACTGGGATGGCTTCCCGCGTCCGGTCGGGGAAATATCGTCCAAGGCCCGACAGGTTTGGGGACGCTGGACGGGCTCCTGTCGGGCAACCTCGGCGCGTTTGCGGATGCGATCTTGCACATTGTCCTTCCTGCGACCGCGCTCGCTATCGGACCCGCTCTCTCGATTGGACGTGTGCTTCGCTCGGGATTGATCGAGACCATGGATGCGGACTTCATCCGGACCGCGCGGGCAAAGGGCATCCTTGAAATCCGCATCGTTGCCAAACACGTCCTACGGAACTCGATCACCGGCGCCCTCTCGATGACGGGTCTACAGGTTGGATCCATGTTCGCTGGGGCCGTCGTCGTCGAATCCATTTTCAGCTGGCCAGGTTTGGGCAGCTATCTCGCAGGAAGCATCAACGTCGCTGACTTTCCGGCGATCGCAGGAGTCACCCTCGTTTTGGGTGTCATGTACGTAACCGCAAACACGATTGTCGATATCGCACAAGGTATCGCAGATCCGAGGATCAATGTCTGAGAATTCGAACGGCTCATCCGCGTCCAACGTCGGCGACGCAACTGGACACCACCATCACGGCGACGACTTCGAGCTTCAGCCGGACCACGGTCACTCGCACGACAGTGGCCGTTCCTGGGAACAGCCCCGACGACTCGGTTCTGGCTTGGCGGGACACGGTGCGGTGGACGACTTCAACGTCGACCGCAAGCCCGGGCTGATCCACGTCAACCGTCGGTTGGAAGGCGGGTTCGCCGGCATCCAGACCTACGCGAAACTACCGGTATGTCTCACTCCGGACGATTTGCGGGCAGCCGAGATCGACGTGGCCGTGTGTGGTGTCCCGTGGGACGCAACAGCCGGGTCACGTCACGGAACGAACCACGGACCACTGGCCATCCGTCAGGTCGACTACAAGTCCGGGCGCAAACGCCAGGCACTTCATCAGACAGTGAGGATCGACCCGTTCCAGATTCTCAACGTGTGCGACTACGGTGACTCGCCGATCTACAACGGCAACACCATGGGCACGTTCGAGGCTGTGCGAAAGTTCGTCGGCACGATCCCAGACGCTGGTGCCATCCCGATCATCATGGGCGGGGACCACGGAATCACGTGGCCGACGGCTACTGCGGTGGCCGACCACTACGGATACGGCAAGGTCGGAATCGTGCATTTCGATGCCCACGTCGATGCAAGTACCGAGGCACCGGGAACTCTTGGTGGACATGGCACGCCGATGCGCAAGCTCATCGAATCGGGTGCAATTCCCGGACGAAACTTCGTGCAAGTCGGCCTCCGTGGGTTCTATCCGGATCGACCCTTGCTGGACTTCATGGACGAGCACGAGATGCGGGCGCACTTCATGGCCGAGATCGACCACCGGGGCTTCGACTCGGTACTCGAACGTGCAGTGGACGAGGCGCTGGACCACGCGGACTATCTGTACATTTCGCTCGATGTGGACGTGGCGGACCCAGCCTTCGCACCGGGCACCGGAACACCGGAGCCCGGAGGCCTGACAAGTTCGAACGTCCTCAGAGCCATACGCCGCCTCAGCGCGGAGGTGGGAATCGTCGGCATGGACGTCGTGGAGGTCAGCCCGGCGTACGACGGACCCGGGCAGATCACTTCGTTGATGGCCAATGCCGCGATTCGCGAGGCGATCACGGGAATTGCGATGAGGAGGGTCGGGATCACCTCACCCGACTACGTGGATCCAGGTGCACTGGGCCCGGACTACTCCCGAGCCCGTCGCAACAAGGACGTCGATACGGACCTGCCGGTGTCGGAGGATGCTCGATGAGGTCGACTTCACGGGTCGTCGTGACGGCCCTCGCGACTGCCGCGACGATGGTGTTGATCGGTGCGTGCAGCGGCGGGACGAATACAATCTCGTCTTCTCCCCCCGCGGACAATGTGTTGGAACTGCCACTGAACGGAGACATCGGGCAGCCTCCGGACCCTGACGTCTTCTACGGGGGCGCCGGCCTGATGATCACGACGAACGTCTACGAAGGACTCGTCGAATATCAGTCGGGCGTCGACGAGCCGGTAATTGTGCCGCGACTTGCAACGGAATGGCAAGTCTCGCCGGACTTCACGACGTTCTCCTTCACCCTTCGACCAGGTGTCACATTTCACGACGGCACGCCTCTCACCTCCGACGCCGTCCGCAAATCGATCGAGCGTCGAGCAGCGGTCGGCAGGGGGCCCGCCTACATGGTGGAAGGCATCACGTCGGTTCGGACGCCGAGCGACCTGGCCGTCGAGATCGTGCTCGATGGCCCGAATTCAGCCTTCCTCGATTTTCTAGCCTCGCCCTACGGTCTCAAGATCATGAGCCCGGCATTGATGCAAGCCAACGCAGGTGACGATTTCGGTCAGACGTTCCTTCGCACCAACGACGCAGGCAGCGGTCCGTACCGGATGGTGACCGCTGAAGTGGGCGAGCGCTACGCTCTCGAAGAGTACGACGGCTATTGGGGAGACAAGCCCACGTTCTCGGGTGTGAATCTGTCGGTGTACTCGGATGTGTCAGCCATGCAGCTGGCATTCAACAACGGTGATCTCGCGGCTCTCGTGGGCTCGGTCCCATCTGCGGCGCAAGGCGATTACGCCGAACGTGACGATGTCGCGTCCTACAGGTTGCCGACGTATCAGACCGGTTTCATCCACACCAACATGAATCGGCCTTTTTTCGCGGATCGAGAAACTCGCATGGCTTTCAAGAAACTGTTGGAGCCGCAGGTCTACATAGATCAATTCATGTCCGAGAAGGCAGAGATAGCAACCGGACTGTATGGAAAGGGAATACTCCCGGACGCAGACGACTCGATCACGCGAGAATACGATCCGGCTCCGATGCAGGCGATCATCGATGGCCTACCCGCCGACCAGAAGTCGATTGTCCTCGGACACAACAGCGCCAGCGTCGACGACGCGCAGATCGCGAACCTGATCGCCGCCAAATTGATCTCGATGGGTCTCCAAGCGACGGTGCAGGCGTACCCCTCGTCTCAGATCAACAGTTTCGCGGACGATCCGAGTACGGGTCCTGACGTGCTGTTCACCAGTCAAACCTGGCCCGACGCAGGCAACCCGTACATGTGGGGTCACGTGTTCTGGGACCTCGACGGGGGCTTGAACACGCTGCAATGCGGTGACAATGCTGCAGCGGCTCTGCTGAAGAACGCCGTGGCGACGAACGACTCGGACGAGTACGCCCGAGCTGCACGGGCATACGAGGACACCGGTTGCACAACAACCGTCTCCTATGTTCAGGACTTCGTCGTCGCGCAAACGTGGCTGGGTGGAGTAGCGGAGGCCCATGCCATCGCCGAGCCGTACACGTTGGACCTGGAAAAGCTGACGGTGAAGTGAGCAAACCCTCGGACGAGGAATCAACCGACCAGTAAACACAACGGTGATGGCCGGGCACCGACGCCCGGCCATCACCTCATTCGGAGAGTGTAAATGATTGGTAGAAGGAGTTCGAAAACTGGATTTCTAGATCTTCCCGCACGCTACTGGGGTTTGTGGATATCCATCCTGGTGATGTGGATCGGCCGATTCGTCATTCCGTTCATGACGATCTACTTAACGCAAGAACGCGGGTTGAGTGAAGTGCAGGCAGGCACCTTCGTCGGCGCGTTCGGATTCGGCTTGGTCGGATCGACCTTCATGGGCGGCATCCTGGCCGACATGTTCGGCAGAAAAAAGGTATTGATCGCCAGCAAAGGGACTGCGGCTACCGTGATGGTCGCGATCCCGCTGGTGGACGGGTACGTGTCCCTCGCGATACTTCTCACACTGTTCGGCCTGGCGAACGGAGCTGCGCAACCCGCAATGAACACCATGGTTGTCGAAATAGTTCCGAGGGAAAAATGGCATCTCGCTATTTCCTATCAGCAATGGGCAGTGAACCTCGGGTACGCTTTAGGGCCAATCTTCGGTGGTCTGCTTGCGCAGCACAACTTTTCGCTGTTGTTCTGGGCCGAAGCAGCTATGCTCGTCGGTGCAATCGCGCTCATCGCCACGTTGGTCAAAGACGAGCACACACCCAACAAGCCGTTCGGTAAGAAATCAGCACCCACTGCCTCTTCTTCAGGATCGATTCTGACGGTCTTCAAGGACCGGGTCTTTGTCGGCATGGTCGGAATCAACTTCCTATACGCGATGGTCTACATTCAGTCCACGACGAGCTTGCCTGTTGCGATGACCGCGCAGGGTTACAGCAACCAGCAGTTCGCCCTGTTGCTGACCATCAACGGACTGATGCTGTGCGCCCTACAGGTTCCCGCAGCTCGCTATCTACGAAAGCTTCCGAGAGAAGGTGTCCTTGCCGTATCCATCGTCGTGATCGGCATCGGAGTCGGCCTGCAGGGCTTCGCACAATTCTGGTGGATGTATGCCGCAGCAGTCAGCATCTGGACGCTCGGAGAGATGGGAGCAGCACCCAGCAGACAAAGAAGTGCAGCCGAGCTCTCCCGACCCGACATGCGGGGTCGTTACCTCGGTGTGTTCGCTCTGAGCGTCAGTTGTGCAACGCTTCTGGGACCAGTCGTAGGCGGCTTCATTCTCGGCAAGTTCGGCGCACAGATTCTGTGGTTCTGCTGTGCCGGGGTGTGCTTCGCCTTGGCACTGATCGCGGTCTCGTCACGGCGCCAACGAAACATCCGCGTCAAGGAATTGGCCGACAGCGAACTCGCAACGCCGGCGGCATGAAGAAGCGGACACCGGTGTGAAATCAAAGTGTTGACAACACGACTCGGTTCCGCCGAATCTTGTCCGACGGTCACAGACAACAGAGAACCGAGCCGCGGTTCCTGCCCACTGCCGGGCAGGAACCGCGGCTCGTTCGTTCCGAAACAAGATGTCTGCCGAATCTAGATGGGATCCGAGGCGGCATCGAGCAATTCTTGAACGCGATCGCGCGTATGCCGTGAGTCGTCGGATCTCTTCAGCAGCACTGAATAATTCAGCGCGTAACACAGGGCAGTCATCGACACGATGACCCCGTGGCGAGCGCGATCCCGCGGGATGGCCAACACATGTTCGGGGAGGTTTCCGCCGAGCAAAGTGTCTTCTTCGGTCAGCAGAACAATCGACGTTCCCTGCCGCTCGATGAGTTTGACCTGCTCACTGACACGGTGATACTCCTCGGAGAACGCCAGCACGACCAGTAGGTCGTCGGCGCCCACTGCCGCCAATCGCTGCGCCCGCTCACGCCCGGTCTGCGTGATGACGTCGATATGCAGTCCGGTCGCAGACAACTTCGCACGAAGAAATTCCACCGTGGGAAGCAAGAGCCCGTGCCCCATCACGTGGACCCTTCGAGCGTCCATGAGAGCGAGAACCACGGAGTCGATCCGCTCCTGCGGAATCTTCTCTGGAAGACTTCTGAGCACCTCGATTTGCGAGTTGATGACCACAGCCAGGGAAAACTTCTCGCCTTCGGCCCGCATGGCGATCGTGCGGTCCATCGTGTCCCGGCTGTCGTCTCGCAGCGCCGCTCTCATCTCGATGTAGCCGGCATAGCCGATCTTTTGTGCAAACCGTACGACCGTCGACTCGTGAACGCCGGCCTTCTGGGCCAGTTCCGATGCACGCAGGAAAGGCGCGCCGGCGCGGTCGGAGAGCAAGATGCTGCCGATGCGCCGCTCCGCCGCGGTCAGCGAGTGCGTGTTGGTCTCCAGAGAGTCGTAGAAGCTCATTGCGGGCAATACTAACCCGATAGTCCGAGGTCAACGCGATGTCCGCAGGAAAAATTGCGAAGTGTTTGACTTGTTGCAAGTTTGCTTCTAGTGTCAGCAATCACACCGAGGTCCGACTGGTGATGTCAGTCCCAGTTCGCACCGGGTGAGCCAACCGACCGTTCCTATCGCAGGAGAAACAGCGTTGATCATCGATACGCATGCCCACTACACGACGGCGCCGCCTCAGCTCGACGCGTACCGTGCACGCCAACTGGGCTCGTTGAACCGTCCCACGGCCGGGAAAACGCCGAAGATCTCCGACGATGAAATTCTCGCGTCGCTGCAAGCCAACCTGAAGCGCATGGACGATTTCGGCATCGACCGCATGATCTTCTCCCCCCGAGCCTCCGGCATGGGACACGAAATCGGCGACGCACGTGTGAGCCTTTACTGGACGAAAACGAACAACGACCTCGTCAAGCGTGTCTGTGATCTGTTGCCGGACAGGTTCATTCCCGCGGCGCAGCTTCCTCAGTCACCTGGAGTGAGCCCGGAGAACTGCCTCGACGAGCTTCGTCGATGCGTCGAGGAGATGGGCTTCGTCGGCTGCAACGTCAACCCTGACGTCTCGGGCGGCGGGCAACCGTTCACTCCAGCAATCAGCGATGCATGGTGGAACCCACTGTGGGAGGGACTGATCGAGTACGACGTCCCGGCACTGGTACACGCCTCGAGTACCGTGAATCCTGCGCTGCATCTGAACGGCTCGCACTACACCAGCGCCGACGCCGCAGTGACGTTCGAACTCTGCTGGAGCGACATCTACGACCGCTTCCCGGGTCTGAAGTTGATCATTCCGCACGGCGGCGGATCGTTGCCGTTCAACTGGAACCGCCACCGCGCCTTGCATGTTCTGCAGGGTAAGCCCTCGTTCGAAGAGCGCGTCAAGAATGTCTACTTCGACACCGCACTCTACGACCGCGATTCGATGGAGATGCTGATCCGCAAGGTCGGTGCCGACAACATCGTCTACGCGGCAGAGCCGTTCGGAACTGCCAAAGCCGTCGACCCCGAGACCGGGACGTTGTTCGACGACACCGTGTCCTTCGTCGACGACATCGAGTGGTTGAGCCAGGAAGACAAGGACAAGATCTTCTCCGGCAACGCCCGCAAGCTCTACACCCGCGCCACGATCTGACGCAACAACTCAAAGCCTTCGGTGCGCCCCGAAATGGGGCGCACCGAAACCCACCGCAATGCCTCGACCCGGCGTTGACTGGGTCCAACGACATGTAGGGAGCCTTCACATGACACTCGGATTCGAAGTCCACCAGCGAGAGCGCGCAGTCGGCGCCGACGTCGCGAAATTGTTCGTCGATATTCCGGTCGCAAACGTCAGCGACTGCATGAACCGGATGGCTGCCGGGGGTGCGGACGTCACGATGCTCAACAACGATCTGGCCACCAAGATGATCGGACCTGCCCTCACCGTCCGGACTCGACCGGGCGACAATCTGTTGGTCCACAAGGCACTGTCGATGATCGAACCGGGCGATGTGCTCGTCATCGACGCCGGGGGTGACCTCACCAACGCCATCATCGGTGAAATCATGGTCACGGCAGCAGTCGCAAAGGGACTCGCTGGTCTGGTGGTGTACGGCGCAGTGCGTGATGCGGCCGCTCTGCGCGCAGGCTCGCTCCCGGTATTTGCTCGTGGCGTCACTCATCGCGGACCGTACAAGGACGGCCCCGGTGAAGTGAACGTTCCCATCAACCTGGGAGGAATGATCATCGAACCGGGCGACCTCGTTCTTGGGGACGCAGACGGTGTCGTCAGCGTGCCTTACGGATCGGTCACCGAGATCCATGCGGCGGCAGCTAAAAAGCTGGCTGCTGAGGAGATTTCGATCGCCAAGGCGCTGTCCGGCGAACGCGACGACTCCTGGGTCGACAAGAAGCTAGTCTCACGTGGCTACACAGCACCCGAAGCATCGGCATAGGTATCGGCATGACTACCGATCTCTCTGACGCAGGCACCTCTCAGCGGCATCGCCGGGACGTCTGGGGTAGCGCTGGCACCATCGTTCTCTCCGCTCTGGCGCTTGAACGGTCGGTCACCTACGGGCTGGAGGGTTCCAACCAGCCCGTAGGGCCGGGGTTGTTTCCCGCCGTCATTTCGGCGGCGATGCTGGTGCTGGGACTGCTGTGGGCGTTGCAGACGTGGCGCCGGTCCGTACCGGAGCCGGAGGAGCCGATCGAGTGGCCGGACCGAAGTGGTTACCGTCGCATCCTCATCACGGTTGCAACGTTGGCTGTTCCGGCGTTCTTGATGGAGTACATCGACTTCCGCATCACGATTTTCGCAATTACGTTCGTCATTCTGAAATTCGTTTTCGCGCAATCGCTGAGACTCAGCGTGATCGCCGGAATCGTCATAGCGGCCGTGTGCTATTTCGGCCTCGCCATCGGCCTGGGCATGGTTTTGCCCCTCAGCTTCTAACACGAGTGAAAGGTATTCAGTCGTGAATTCAGTCGACCAGTTCATCTCAGGGCTGGGCAATGTGCTCGCTCCCGAGATGCTGCTCTACGCATTGATCGGATGTCTCGTCGGCATGATCGTCGGCATCCTTCCCGGGTTCGGGCCCGCCGCGGCCACAGCTCTGTTGTTTCCGCTCACATTTCAGCTCGGCGCTACAGCGTCGTTGGTGATGATGGCTGCGGTGCTCTACGGCGCCACCTACGGTGGTTCCATCACTGCGGTCTTGCTGAAGGTCCCAGGTGAAGCATCCTCTGTAGCAACAACACTTGATGGCCATGCCATGGCCAAGATCGGCCGAGCGGGGCCGGCACTGGTTATCTCCGCTGTAGGTGGGTTCATTGCTTGCATCGTCGCTGTAGTCGGATTCGTTTTTGCTACTCCGTTGACACGCTTCGCAGTCACACTCGGGCCGGTGGAGATGTTCGCCCTCACCGTCTTGGCGCTCCTTATTGCTGCAGGACTTGTCGGTCGGTCGATGACCAAAGGAATGATCGCCGTCGCACTCGGGTTGCTGATGGCCACCGTCGGCCGCGATCCGCTATCGGGTGCCGAACGTTTCACTTTTGGCACGGACGGGCTGATCGACGGACTCGATATCATTCCTGTGATCATGGGTCTATTCGGCCTGACCGAATTGTTCGCCAGCGTGGAGCGACATCTGCAGGAACGCAAGGCTATGAAAGTCGGCAAGCTCATGCCGTCGAAGCAGGACTTTCAACGCTCGGCAGGACCGATCGCCCGAGGATCGATCATCGGATTCTTTCTCGGTCTTGTTCCCGGATCACCCGGCGCCACCACCGCCTTCGCCTCCTACTCGCTCGAGAAGAAGCTGTCGAAGAATCCCACCCCATTCGGCAAGGGCGCGATCGAAGGCGTAGCTGGACCGGAATCGGCCAACAACGCACTCAGCGTGGCGGGCATGATTCCATTGTTCACTCTCGGAATCCCCTCGTCGGCGACGATGGCGATCATGTTCGGTGTATTCACCTCGAACGGACTCATCCCAGGTCCGACTCTGTTCGCGGACAACCCAGAAGTCCCGTGGACGATCATCGCGAGCATCGTCGTCGGCAACGTCATTCTCCTGATCCTCAACGTCCCTCTCGTCCGAATCTGGACGCAGGTGTTGAAGACCCCGTACCCGGTCCTCTACGCCGTTGTGGTCGTGTTTCTTGTCGTCGGCGCGTACAGCCTCCGGAACAGCACATTCGACATTCTGGTCCTTCTCGCATCAGGACTCCTCGGATTCCTGTTGTCGAAACTGGACATACCGGCCACGCCTATCGCTCTGACGCTCGTTCTCGGCGATTTGATGGAGACATCCTTCCGTCAGTCGATGGCCCTGTCTCAGGGAAGCCCCACGGTGTTCTTCAGCAGTACAACCGCTGTGGTCGTTTACACCATCACTGCCCTTGCGCTTGCCGCGATCCCGATCTCCCGCACCTTTCGCAAAAGGTCGCAGAACGCGAACCTAGTCACCTCCGAATCACCGGCCGGCCCCGTGCGAAGCTCTCGAGGACGATCATGAGAAGAACAGCTGTCGCTACCGCGATGTGCAGCGTGCTGCTTCTGGCCGCGTGCGCCACGACGAATTCTGCCTCCGGCGACGACCCCTACCCCGACAACCTCAATGCCCTCACCGTGGTTGTCCCCTTCGCCCCCGGTGGAACCTCCGACACCATCGCAAGGCTGGTCGCTCCACGACTCGAGGACGAGTTGGGCGTACCTGTTCAGATCCTCAACAGACCCGAACGTGATGGCCAAGCAGGCATGGAAGAACTGGCTGAAGCCGGATCCGATGGTGCAACGATCGGATTCACCAATCTTCCCTCTGCTATCACCTCCTACCTCGGCACGGGCGAGGTTGGATTCGACCGAGAATCGTTCACTCCGATCGGTGGGGTGACCTCGCTCAATACTGTCATCGCAGTCCACGACGACAGTAGGTTCGCAAACCTCACGGACCTTGTCGACGCCGCACGCGAGGACCCCGGCAGCGTGACGCTTGCCGCGGGGGCGCTCGACGACCGCGTCCAGGTCTCGGAGATACAACGTGTCACAGGGGCCGAGTTCAATACCATCCCCTTCGCCGGTGGTAGTTCTGGAGAGGTCACCGCCTTGTTGGGGCAGAAGGTCGACGCCATCATCGGAGCCCCCGTAGCAATGATCCCGGGTGTGAAGTCCGGCGACTTCCGAGTCGTTGCGGTCTTCGGCCCCGATCCAGTCCCCGGACTTCCCGACACGGCCAGCGCGCAGTCCCAAGGCGTCGACTTGGTGCTCGCATCCCGAATCGGGCTATCCGCACCCGCTGGAACCGATCCGGAAGCACTCGTCGTGCTTTCCGATGCACTCGAAAAAATCAGCGTAGAACCGAAATTCATCGACGAAGTCGAAGCATTGGGATACAGCGGCGGTTTCGTCGACCCAGCACGGTACGGCCAGGAATGGATGGAAGCGGAGTCCCTCGTCGAAAGAGTGATCGAACAGGAGGGGCAGTGATGTCCGCGCCATCGAGCAGGAAAGCAGGCGAACTCGTGCAGCCTGCCCGAGACCACCGTCGGGTGCACCCCCCACGCCGAGTCGGCGGTGCACCTGTACTGGACACCGCGCTCGGGCGACGCGGTGTCGTCGAGGCAATCGCCAGCGGGCTTGCGCGTCCGCGGGTGAAACTCGACCTCCACGATATACAGCCTCTGCCGAAGGCCTTTCGAATGATGGTCGAAGAACGCACATTTCACTTCGCTGAAATGCCGCTGAACACCCTCGCCATGGCCATCGAACACGGGCGGCCCCTGATCGGATTGCCGATCGTCTTGAACCGGGATTTCCACTACCGCTCGATTGTGGTCGGGGCGAAGTCCACCATCCGCGATCCGCGCGACCTGATCGGTCGGCGCGTCGGCGTGCGGGCCTACTCGCAAACTACCGGAGTGTGGGCACGAGGACTTCTCTCCGACGAATTCGGAGTCGCACACAGCGACATCCGATGGGTCACTACAGAAGGCGCACATGTGTCCGACTACGTGGACCCGGATTTCGTCGAGCGGGCACCAGCCGGCAGTACGCTTCCTGCCCTGCTGGCATCGGGCGATATCGACGCTGCCGTCATCATGGATCCCAAACTCGAATCAAAGGTGGCAAGACCACTGTTTCCCGACGCCTTCGAGCGCGCTGCCACTGCCTATGGGCAGACGGGAATCTTCCCGGTCAATCACGTCGTCGCACTCGACACCGACATCGCCGAACAGTTTCCGTGGTTGGCAGACGAACTGTATGCGCTGTTCTCGGACAGCAAGAACGCGTACCGCGCACGTCTGAGCGCCGAGGGACCTCGCGACGACGCCGATCGGTACGCGCTCGATTTACAAAACTATGTCGTGAAGGGTGATTTCAACCCCTACGGTCTGGACGCGAACCGAGCGTCGATCGAACAACTTGTGCGCTACGCACGGACTCAAGGGCTCATCACCCGAGAGCTCGACGTCGAGCGACTCTTTCTCCCCGTCAACGATATTCATTCCTCCCTCGCCCCGACAAAGGACCGATCATGAAGCTCCGCCGCGCGGCCGTCCTCGCCGCGATCCCACTGTTCGCAATCTCCTGTGCCACCACCACCGGCGGCAATTCGGGGGAGTCCTTTCCCGACAACGTCAGCTCGATCCGCATGATCATTCCCTTCAGCGCGGGCGGGAGTACGGACACCGTGGCGCGACTGGTCGCACCACGGCTCGAAGAGAAACTGGGAACCTCGGTGCAGGTACTCAACCGTCCCGAACGAGGCGGGCAGGCCGGGCTCGAAGAAATTGCCTCGGCACCAGCGGACGGTAGCGTCATCGGCAGCGTCAACTTCCCCTCCGCGGTCACCAGCTATCTCGATCCCGCGACCGATGTCGACTACGACCGAACCAGTTTCGATCCGGTGGGCGCTGTGACCACGTTCGGCAGCTTGATCGTCGTCAATTCGGCCAGTCCCTATCAGACCCTTGGTGACCTCGCCGCCACGTCGACCCAGGGTGGTAAAGCACTCAACATCGCAGCCGGGGCCGTGGACGACCTTCTCCCATTGACCGGTGTGCAGGACGCCACGGGTGTGAAGTTCAATCTGATTCCTTTCGAGGGTGGAAGTTCGGGCAAAGTCACGGCTCTGCTCGGGAACAAGGTCGATGTCATCATCGCTGCGCCGAGTGCAGTGCTGGCCAGCGTGACTTCGGGTGATTTCCGGGTACTCGCAACAATCGGATCCGAACGTACCCCGACGTTCCCGGACGTTCCCACGACATCCGAGCTCGGCTACGACCTCGCGCAGGACACCATCAACGGCTTCGGCGTCGCTGCAGGTGCGCCGTCACAGGTTATCGACGCGTACTCCGCCGCCCTCGAAGAAGTAGTCGCGGATCCCGAGTTCGTGAAAGCCGTGGAGGGGCTTGGATTCGCAGCGTCGTTCCTCGATCCAGAGCAGCAGTCCGACGCCTGGGCCGAGCAGGAAGAGATCGCGAAGCCCATCCTCGACGCAAACAACTGACCTATACATCCATCTTGAACACCAGGAGATTTTATGCCTACCAACGTCGATCATATCGACGTCCGTACACCCGATCTGGACGGAACACTCGCGTTCTTGACCAAGCTCGGGTTCAAAGAACTGCGCCGCCTCGACGGTGCACGAGGTTCGGTCGAAGTTGCGTTGCCAGGGGAAGGTCAGGTGGTGTTCGAGGTTCGGCCAGAACCGTCCGCTGCCCAGGCATATGTCCACCACGTGGCATTCAAGATCGGCGGACCAGGCGACATCTCGACCCTGGAACAAGCTGGCGTGCCGTTCACCAAAACCAACCACTTCGTGGAAGCCACCGGGCGAACGGTCAGCAACAGTGTCGATCCGGGCGGCATGACATGGCAGTTCACCGACTGAGCAGCACAGCACAATTCCCCTGTGCACTCACAACATCCGAAGCCGATCTCTGAAGGAAGCAATGAATGACCATATTGGCCGCTTACGTTCCGTCCTCGGCAGGCGAAGCCGCACTCGCCTTCGCCATCGATGAGGCAGCAGTAAGACGAGAAGACTTGCTTGTCGTGAACTCCGCACGCGGCGAGTCCCTCACCGACGATCGAGTTGCAACAGATGATGACTTGGCTCGCGTCCGATTGTCGGCCGAGAAGGCCGGAGTCTCACTGGCGATCCGCCAGATTCGCCGGGGACAGTCGGCTGCCGCAGACATTCTCGACGTCGCCGGGGATGTGTCGATCAGCATGATTGTGGTCGGTAGCCGCGGACGCTCGCCAGTAGGAAAATTACTGCTCGGCAGTGCAGCACTGGAAATCTTGAGCCACGCACGACAGCCCGTCGTCGCCGTCAAGTCTTCGTGAGTGGTCTGGATTCCGCAACCGAGACACGCTCGTCTGCATGCCAGCTAGGGGACTCTGCACCAGGGCATTCCGCGCTTGACAGTGATCACAACGCAGTGAAGGCTTCGTGACATCGCCCCGGCCCCGTCATTGGACGCGCCTGCTCGTGGACCCGGTCTTCGGACCGGTGTTCTTCGGCAAACTGCTGACAACGACGGGTCAATGGATACTCAACGTGTCGAACGCGATCGTGACCTATAGCTTGACCGGGGACGCGTTCTTGGTCGGTCTGGTGAGCGTGGCTCAGTTCACCCCGCAGCTCCTCCTTGCCCCGCTCAGTGGCCGTCTCGCAGACCAGGGAAATCCGGTCAGGCAAATCATTGCTGGCCGAGTTATCACCGCCCTCGGAGGTTTCGGGACGGCTCTGAGTATCTGGGCGGTCGGCGGCGCGGAGAATCTTCCGGGGGCGTGGGTGTTGATCGTGACGGCATTCGTCGTCGGACTTGGCACCGTGCTCGGCGGCCCCGCCATGCAATCTATCGTGCCGACTCTGGTGCGCCCGAACGAGATCGGCGCTGCTGTCACATTGAACAGCACTCCCATGACGATCGCGCGAGCAGTTGGCCCGGCAGCTGCTGCAGCCATCATCGTCGGAGCTGGACCTGGTGCAGCTTTTGTCACGGGCGCGGTGACAAACCTGGTGCTCGCTGGGATCCTGTTGATCGTCCGAATACCAGCCAGACCCCGTCGTGTAGGCACTGACTTCAGTATTCGTGCGGGGTTAGCATACGTTGTGCGGGATCGGCCGATCAGGCTGCTGATGGTATGCACGGCAGCAGCTGCGCTGGCCGCAGAGCCTGCTCTGACGCTGGCTCCCGCGCTTGCAGATCAGCTCCAGGCATCCCCGGGTTATGTGGGTTTGATCGCGTCCTCATTCGGGATCGGCTGCGGAGTCGGCATTGCGTTGACTGGACTGCTACGTAGGGCCGTCGGTTCAGCAGTCATCGCAACTAGCGGATTGTTGGCCACGGCAGCGGCCCTCACCGCGGCTGCTTTCGCGACCTCGCAAGTACTGACCCTGGTTGTGTTCGGGGTGTGCGGTGCCGGAATGACGTGCGCGTTCACCTCGGCGTCGGTCATGATTCAGCAACGCGTTCTTCCCGAATTGCGCGGTCGAGTGATGGCGACGTGGTCCATGGCGTTCCTTGGCACGCGGCCCATCTCCGCCGCTCTCAACGGCTCTGTCGCCGAAATCGTGTCCGTCCGAGCCGCCCTGATAGTGACAGCCGGGCTGATCGTCGCTGCCGCAATTGCAAGTAGGCCAGCGGCCACCGATCCACCATCGACCACCACTCATTGACGGATGCGACATCTCGAAGAAGGTGACAAGGATGCGTAACCAATTCAAGGCGATTCAGCTACCGAATCCCGTTGCAGAGAACTGGGACTGGCAGCTGAACGCATCGTGTCGAGACGTAGGGGTCGAGGCCTACTTTCCGCCGGTTGGTTTGAGGGGATCGTCTCTCCTTCGGTTCGAGCTCGACGCGAAAGCACCATGCAACGGCTGCCCAGTACTCGCACGTTGTCGCCAATATGCACTTCAAGGCGGTGAGCCGTACGGGATCTGGGGTGGGCTTACCGCACGAGAACGATCGGAAATACTTCGACAACCTGCTTCTCGATCCGGGGAGTCCCGTTCGCTGCCTGAGAAGACCTCACACCATCGGATAGGGCCACCGAAGCGCTTTTACATCAAGCGAATACGTGAGCACCACACATGACAACACCGCCCACTGGCGCGATGCAACCCGAGCTCTAATCCGACTCGACGACGTTCGATCACCTGAGCGCAGCGCAGTCGAAGTGCACGATGTCGACGACGATCAGAACAGGAGCCGGCTGATGGCGACTGTGGTCCACGCTGTAGTCGAGGCCGGACGGCGGGGCCGACGGTGACCACGCGACACCCAATCAGCGCCTGCGGCTCTGAGCTTCTGTTCATCCACGTCGCGAATGTCCACCGGATCGCTACTGCTCGTATCGATTTGGCACTTCGTGTTCACGGCCTTCGTAACCAGACCTACGGCTTGCTGGCAGTGACGTGCTCCAGCAAAGGAGGAATCGACCAACGCAGGGCCGCATGCGAACTCGGTCTCGACTTACGCCAGATCAACTCTCTCGCCGATGAGCTCGAGGAAGCAGGCTTGGTGACGCGATCACGGGGTGCACATGATCGTCGGTGCCGAACCATCATCTCGACGCCGCGGGGTCAAGACCGGCGTTTGTTGGCTGAAGAACTGGTGCGCACGACTACCGCGGACATCTTCGAGCATTGCTCGCCCGAGGCCATGGCCACTCGTGGATCAGCGTTTGCCGGGGGCGACTCGGACAAGGTCCGACGTGACCCGCGTGATCACGGTTTGACCTGACGCCACACGGTTTCGTAGGCAACACCTTTTAGTTCGTATCGAGAAAGTGTCGGTGTGAGCTGCGACGTGGAAACGGCGTACAGCCGCTTCGTACGAATCGATGACGAAGCGACGGGATAGGGGTCGAGGCAACGCTTCGTGTCATGACCTTCGCTCCCACCCACGACCTACTGAACGTGGCGTTCCTCAGTAAGGATTGAGCCAATCGATATCGGCCTCACTCGAGCTCGGTAACGAACCAAACGAGATCGACTCTTTCAGCGACGAATTCGACAGTCCACTTCGGTCGCATCGCTTCATTCTGGGAGAAACCCGCAATCGTCATCATCAACACGCCGACACTGCGGGCTCGAGGCCGACTCTGCTAGCTGAACAACCTATTCGGTGCATTCACGTTGGACATGCTTCGAGCATCGATTGCTAGAGCTCCTGCCAACACTTTCTCTGCGTGAAGCGGGGCCGCGCCGACACCGCGTTTAGCTGATCCTGCCGAGCATTGCTATCCTCGACCCGACGATGTACAGCGCGACTGATTCGGTGGCGAACCGACCGCAGCAGGAAGCGCTGGAAGCGGTGTGACTGGTGGCGAGCATCGTCGCGAAAGCACTCCCCACTCGGATGCGGAAACCAGCTACCCAAGGATGCGCTGCCGCACCCGGCTCTTGGGGCAACCGCGGGTCGCGCCATCGCGGCGAGGGGCGCAAATCGCTGTGGCAGTTGAGGTCTGAGCCCTGCCTGGGTTGACAGTCCTCGACGGACGACCGGGCGGTACTCGGTTGTCGCGCTGCCGTTCGGCGTGAAGTGTGGGAATATTCGTTCATCTGAACAAGTGCTCAGATGAACGAAGGAGGGTCGATGGTTCGGTCAGGACTGGCTGTGGGCGCTGCATCCGCGTGTGTTCTCGCGCTGGCGGCGTGCAGCGCGCCGACGAGCTCGTCGGGCTCGTCGGGCTCGTCGCCCCAGGACGGTCTCGTTCTCGCGGACGGTTACGAACTCGGTGGCTACAACCCGATCGCCGGCTACGGTGCCGCAGGCGAAGCCAAGATGTACGACGGTCTGCTGAAACTCGACGGAGGCGAGGGCCTGCCCGGGTTCGAACCATCCCTCGCGGCGGAACTTCCGAACGCGAACGCCGGCGCGACGGTGTGGACGGTTCCGCTTCGTACGGGCGTCACGTTCTCCGACGGGTCCGAGTTCGACGCCGCGGATGTCGTCGCCACGTACGACGCCATCCTCGACCCGGCGTCGGCATCGGAGGCGCGGTCGTCGTTCGACATGATCACCGATGTCACTGCGCTCGACCCGCAGACGGTCGAGTTCCGACTTGCCTACCCGTATTCGGCCTTTCCGACCAAGCTGCTGATCGGGATCGTGCCGTCGGAATCGGTTGCCGCGCCTGGCCTCGCTGCCGAATCCAGCCTGAACACAGCGCCGATCGGGACAGGTCCGTACACGCTCGTCGACCTGTCGCCGGAACGAGCAGTGTTCGAGGCCAACGAGAACTACTTCGGTGGAGCACCGGAAGTGAAGAAACTGACGTTGCTGTACGTGCCGGACGACAACACTCGCGCACAACGGATGGCAGCCGGGGAGCTCGACGGAACGAACCTTCCGCCGCTGCTCGCCGAGACTCTCGACGGAAACAGCGGAATGTCGTTGACGGCCAACACGTCTGCGGATTGGCGAGGGGTGTCCCTGCCGACGAACAATCCCGTCGCCGGTGACAAGACCGTACGAATGGCACTGAACTTCGCCGCGAACCGGCAATCGATGGTCGACAACATACTCGGCGGACACGGCCGGGCCGCGGCGACGCCGATTCCCGAGGTGTACGGCGATGCGTACGAGCCGACAGCGGTGTTTCCCTACGATCCGGCCGAGGCGAAGCGGCTCCTGACCGAGGCCGGGTGGGTCGACGGGCCCGACGGCATTCGCGTCAAGGACGGTGTGCGTGCGGAGTTCTCGATCATGTACAACGCGTCGGACACGGTGCGACGAGATCTGGCGCAAGCATTCGCATCCGATGCATTGGCCGTCGGCGTCGAGGTGAATCTCGAGGCTCTCTCCTGGGATCGGATCGACCCGCGCATTTCGTACGACGCGACGCTCCTGGGCGGCGGATCCGAACCGTACGACCCGGACACGCAGGCGTACAACGCACTCGACTCCGAATTCCTGAAGCCGGGCGTCGGAAGTCTCTACGACAACGCGAGCGACTACTCGAACCCGGCTGTCGACGCGGCCCTCGAGACGGGACGCCGTAGCCTCGACCCGGCCGAACGCGACGCCGCCTACCGGGCCATGCAGCGCTCCTACGTCGACGATCCCGGTTATGTCTACCTGGTGTTCCTCGACCACACGTACGTGTCCAAGGACTCGGAGTGGACGCAGTCCGGACCGATCCTCGAACCGCACGCGCACGGTGTGACATGGGGACCCTGGTGGTCGCTGCAGACGTGGACGAGGCAGTCGTGACGGCCACGATCGCGCGGCCCGACGCGACGGCAACTGCGCGGCACGATCCGAACACGCGTCGTCGCGGAATTCTCGCGATGATCGGACGGCGGCTGTTGTTCGTCGTTCCGGTATGTGCGGCTGTCTCCGCCGGGTTGTTCGCAGCCGCGTCGGTATCGCCGTTCGACCCCCTCGTCTCCTACCTCGGAGTTCGGTACACGACGACGTCGGATGCCGACAAGCAGTTGATCGCCGAGCAACTCGGCTTGGATCAGCCCTGGTACACGACATATTGGCAGTGGTTGCATGGCGTGTTCACCGGCGACTTGGGAATGTCGCGGTCGTTCGGGCAGTCCGTCGCCGAGATGCTGACCGAACGCGCACCCTGGACGTTGCTGCTCGCCGGCGTCGGATTGGCACTTGCGGTGACGGTGGCGTTGGTGCTGGGCGTCGTCGCCGGGATTCGTAGCGGGGGACTGCTCGACCGGACGATCACTGCTCTGTGCATCACGATTCAGGGCCTGCCGCCGTTCGTGCTCTCGCTCGGTGCGATCGCCTTGTTCGCACTCGGCCTCGGCTGGCTGCCCGTCGCAGGGCTGACGGACGCGGGCGCTGACCCCACGGTCGGCGGGGTGCTTCGGCACCTGGCTCTTCCGGTGGCGGTGCTCGCTCTGTCGCAGTCGCCGTGGTTGCTGCTGGCAGTTCGTGAATCCGTGTCGGTCTCACGCGGAGAGGATTTCGTCGCCGGAGCCGTCTCGCGTGGGATTCCGGCAGCGACGATCACGCGGCGGCACATCGTGCCGACGTCGCTTGCCCCGTTCGTCAACGTCGTCGGCGTGCGGTTGCCGGAACTCGTCGTCGGGGCCGTCCTCGTCGAGGAAGTGTTCTCGTGGCCAGGAATCGCCGGGGCCATAGTGCAATCCGCGCGAGATCTGGACATGGCACTACTCGCGTTCTTGACCGTGGGTACGACACTGGCGGTGCTTCTCGGCTCGCTTCTCGCCGATGTGGTCGTCGCGCTTCTGGATCCGCGGGTGAAGACCGATGGATAGACGCAGGCTCGTTATCGCCGGTACGGTTCTGGCCGCTCTTGCGCTGTACGCGATCCTCGTGCCGTGGCTGTCGGGAGTCGACGATCGCGTCACGGATTTCGCGGCAGCCAGGCAAGGACCGTCGATGTCGCATTGGTTCGGTACCGACTCGGCAGGCCGAGATCTGTTCGTACGCAGCGCCGCAGCCATCCGAACGTCATTGCTGATCGCGGCCGCGTGCGCGCTGCTGGCGACGGTGATCGGAGCCGCGGTCGGCACGATCGCAGGGCTGTGGGGAGGCTGGGTCGACCGCATCGTCATGCGCAGTACGGACGCGATCAACGCGCTGCCACACCTGCTGCTCGGGATCGTCATCGTCGCGATGTTTCGCGGTAGCCTCGTCGCGATCGTACTGTCGATCGCGCTGACCCACTGGACGCAGGTCGCGCGCATCGTGCGCTCGGAAATATTGGGACTGCGCGGACGACCCTACGTCGACGCCGCGATACTCGCGGGGGCACGGCGCACGCACGTCGTCACCACGCACATGGTCCCCGCGATCCTTCCGCAAGCCCTCATCGCTGTCGTTCTGCTTCTGCCGCACGCGATCTGGCACGAGTCGACCCTGTCCTTCCTCGGCTTCGGACTGCCGCCGCACGAGCCGAGCCTCGGAACCCTGTTGTCCGAAGCGCGAAGCTCGCTGCTTCTCGGCGGTTGGTGGACCCTTGTCTTCCCCGCCGGAATTCTCGTTCTGGCAACGGTGTCGGTGGCCGTCGCCGGCTCGTCGCTGCGTGCCGCGATCGTGCCGCCCAAGCCCTCGGAGCTACGACTGTGACTGCATTGACGATCGACGACTTGACTGTCCGAATCCCACTGGGCGACGGCACGACCGTACACGCCGCGACCGGCGTGAATCTGGAAGTCCCGGCGGGGACGGTCACGGCGTTGGTCGGTGAATCCGGTTGCGGGAAATCGATTCTCGCGGCGGCAGTGATGGCGATGTTGCCCGCGGAGGCGACGGTGTCGGGCTCGATCACGGTCGAGACCGAGGATCGAACCGTCGATGTCTTCTCCGACACCGGCTTCCGAGGCCGCGACGTCGCGTTGATCCCACAGTCCGCGTCGTCCTACCTGACGCCGGTGCGTACGGCACGGTCACAGATCGACGAGACCATCCGAGTGCTGGGGTCGTGTCGACGGTGCGACGACCTCGCGCGCACTGTCGGTCTCGACCCGCACGACCTCGATCTGTATCCACACGAACTGTCCGGAGGTATGGCGCAGCGTGTCGCGATCGCGGGTGCGCTCGTCGGTGATCCCGCAGTGATCGTCGCCGACGAGCCGACGGCGAACCTCGACGGCGAGTCGACGGACCGGATCCTGCATCTGCTGCGGCGATGCGCCGACGACGGGGCAGCCGTCCTGCTGATCACGCACGATCTGTCATCGCTCATGCGGACGGCCGTCGCGGATCGAGTCGCCGTGATGTACGCGTCGCGCATCATGGAAACCGGCCCTGCGGCACTGGTTCTGGACGAGCCCCTGCACGACTACACCCAGGATCTGGTGAATGCCTTGCCGTCGCGTGGTCTGAATCCCATGCCGGGTACGCCGCCACAGCTGACCGATCTACCGGACGAGTGCGTCTACCACCTACGTAGACCGGGCACGCTCATGTCCGGTGGACCGACCGAACTGGTGACCGTCGGAAACAGGTCGTACCGAACGAGACTGAGCGCATGAGTCTCGACGCAATCGGAATCACCGCGGGATATCCCGGCACGTCGCACGTACTGCAGGACGCGTCCCTGTCGGTGCCGGCAGGGGAATTGGTGGGGCTCGCCGGGCCGTCGGGATCCGGAAAGTCGACGATGGCACGGGTACTGTCGTTGCTTCTTGCGCCGCAGGCCGGAACCGTGACCATCGACGGAAGTTCCGTGCGAGGCAGCGGCTTCGGCGTGCCGTCGGACGTTCGTCGACAGGTCGCGATGCTCTTCCAGTCGCCCCGATCCGCGACGGATCCGCGAATGACGTTGCAGGCCATCATCGAACAGCCCGCCGCGATCGCCGGCAGAGAGATCGTGGCTCGGGAACTCGCCGCTCGTGTCGGCCTGACTCCCGACCTGCTGACGCGTCGTCCGCACCAGGTCAGCGACGGCCAATTGCAGCGCGCCTGTGTGGCTCGCGCGCTCGCGCAGGAGCCGAAATACCTGATCTGCGACGAGGCGACGGCGATGCTCGACGCGGCCACGACGGCGTCGATCATGCAGTTGATCCGGAACGAGGCAGAAGAGTCGGGAATGGGTGTTCTGCTCATCAGCCACGACACCGAACTGCTGAATGCGCTGTGCGCCCGTGTGGACGATGGCGTCCACACGGGCACAAAGTGTTCTACACCGTGACGGTCTCGGTGCAGACGGTGAACCCGCCGTAACTGTGATCAGTAGCTGTGAGCGCCGACTATGCCCTCATAGCAACGAGAACTGGTCCGGACCACCGGCGCACACCCTTCCGAAGGGTCACGCCACCTACCTCTGGTTCTCGGGTCGAGACGCATACGTCCGGTGCGAGTCCAGATCGGTCGGCGACGTGCTTCGGATACACAACTCCTCCAGGAGTGCGGCGTACTCGGTGAAGCGGGAGTTCGACTGCGGTCCTTGGTCGCCTCGCCAAATGATCGAGATTCCACCCTCGACGAGACCGGAGGGTCCGTGCCAAGCCCGTGCGACTGCCGAACGATCAGAGTGTGACTCGCCTCTCTCTAACGCGATGCCGCTCAGGACAATTGAGTCCAACTCCGGGACAAGTGTCGTGGGGACGACGTGCGTATGTCGTGTGAGCCGTTCGAAGCTCACCGTGGCAATGAGTTCGCGCCGAAACGCCAGCAAAAGCTTCCCCAATGCATTCGCGTGCAACTGTCGGGGCAGTTCGGTGATGTTGCTGACCGTATGGACGGGATCGGGATCTATCAGTACGAGGCGCCCGTAGACGAACAATGCACCGACAACGGCGGCGTCTACCTGCAGGCGCGCTGCATTCGCTATGTGCCGCAAGGCTGCCACGCGCGTGTTGTTCTCGTTTGCCGCGACGATCTCCGTAACACGGCTTCCTAGAGCAAATCCAGTCAGATCGTGTACCCGTACCAGGTATCCGTCGGAAACCAACATACTCAGCATTCGGTACATGGTCGGTGTCGGGACGTCAGTCATGGACACTAGCTCTTTGGCTGTGACGCCTGGCCCGCTGTGCGCGACCGCTTCGAGGACGGTCAGTATCCGTTGAGCTGCGGCCGGCTGGCGGCCGTTGAAGACACCCGTTGGTCCACCGTCGAATACATCGGTCATTTCGGCTCGCGGTGCGGCGAATCCGACTGGATCTGTGCGAGATTCATCGTCGTGGGTAAAACGTCCGAAAGGTCAGCACGGCAGGTACTGGATGTAGAGACGTTCTCGGCGGCGGACGGTTTTCCGGCGAGCAAGGACACCAACACTGCTACAACGCTCGCGATCGTGATGCTGGGAAGGAACGCAGATAACCGTTCGGCGGACGAAGCCTCGATCGCGTACCAGATGGATGCGATCGCGAGAGACACCAAAGCGAACGTGCCACATACCCGTACGATCACAGACAACTCGTGAATTCGTCGCAGTACCCGCATCGCGCATACCACGGTGATTACTGCTATGACGATCTTCGTCATCTGTGCAAGCAGAATTTCGTTCCCGCTCAACCCGCTTCGGGAGGTATCGAGCGTGTTGGTTATCAGACCGGTGCTGAACACCACGGTGGTCACCGCGATGATCGCTACGAACGGCGTCCGAAACCGTCTCGACACAGCAGCACCTCTGGACGGGAGGTTGCCGTCGAGACTCATCGCGTGGATCAGCCGTGACGCGGCGTTCAAGACCCCCAATGCGATTGCAGCCCAGGTGATCGAGAGACACATCGCCATCAGTGTACCGAGCGCCCGCGGTACCGCTGGATCGCTGGGGTTTGCATACGCGACGAACACCAGGTCGGCCTGGCCGGTGGCGCCGAGAATCGCTGCCAGGATGTAGAGCGGTAATGTGATGCACAACGACATTCGAATTGCCCATGTTGTGGAGGTAAGCGGCCGTTCGGCTTCTGCCCCGAAGAAGGCAACTGTTTCGTACCCGCTAATCGCACGGATACCGAAAAATACTGCGGCTAGAAGGATGCCGATGAAATCGCTTCCCGCTGATTGCATTGTCGGTGCAACCATCGCTACGTCGATTGGGCCGATGTCGTGGAAGGCCGAGTACAGAAGCATCCCGACGATGCCAGACAGTGCGACGACTTCGGCAGCGATGAGCACACGGAATGCCCTCCGCACTCCGATGATCAGAGTGGCGATAATGCACAGTCCGACGCAAGCCGACAGTATTAGACCAGTCGATCTGTCGTAGTCCTTGAAGTCGATGGAGTCGCCCATCACAGCAAGGCTTTGTCCGCTTTTGTAGGTTGTGCTGATTGCAACCAGCGCGTAGCTGATCAGGAGTGCGGCGCCTGCAGTAAGCGCGGCACGGCGCCCGAAGGCCTCGAACGCGTAGCTGTAGATCGAACCCGATGCTGCTATTCGTGACGTGAGTGCACCGAGGCATAGTGCGACTCCTACCGTGATCATCACGGCAACTATGAACCCGATTACGAAACTCGCCGGAGAGCCGGATCTCGTCGATGTGCTGACGACGCTGACCGTGACGGCGGCGGGCCCCATCGATGCGAGAGCCTGGCCGAGGAGGTCGAAGCGTGTGACCTGACTTCGGCCGAGTCTGCGCCCTGCGTGGGGAGGTGATCGATGCGGAGCCGACGTGTGCAGCGATTCGACGACTGCACGTGTTAGGTGTTGCATTAAAAGCTCCGCTCGGTCCCTGTTCGATAGTGCAGACGGAGTCTACGCAAAGTCGGTCAACGAGCTGCAACGCTTGTATTACGCGCGGAACATTCCAAATGAGAATGCGGCGGGGGTCTGTTGGGGAGACTGCACGCGGCGGCGTGTGCAGTCTCGTTTCGAACATCTCCCGAGTTACTTCAGGGACACGAAACGGAGATGCGTGGTTCGTAGCCTGATCGTGTCGCTGACTTGGCGGCTTGACCGAATTTTTCTTTCAGTCGCGTTCATGCACGTTCGTGTCTCGAACGCGGGATTCACATGGGAGTGCCACGACATTGAATGCTCGACGAGCCCGACAATCGACGGCGAAAGGGGTTCTGATCACAGCGGTTGCGGTGGCTTTGGTCGTCGGATGTTCGACGATCGAAACCGAACCCGAGGCGAATTCATCGGGGACTGAGTCGGAATTCTTCGACATCAACGAGGCGACAATCGCGTCCCTCACCGATGCAATGGAGTCAGGGACGCTGACTAGCGTGGAGCTGACTGCGATTTACCTGAATCGGATCGCGACGTACGACGCGGGGGGGATCAACCTGAACTCGGTCAACGTAATGAACGAGCAGGCACTCGACGATGCCGCGCGAATGGATGAACTCCGCGCTGAGGGAACGATTCTGGGCCCGATGCACGGAATTCCCTTCACCGTCAAGGACAGTTACAAAGTCGACGGTCTCACTGTTGCTTCCGGTTCTCCTGCTTTCGCGGGGTTGCGGGCCGACGAGGACGCTTTCACCGTCGAGAAGATTCGCGAGGCGGGCGGGATCGTTCTCGGCAAGACCAACATGCCTCCGATGGCGAACGGCGGTATGCAGCGAGGGGAATACGGTCGAGCCGAAAGTCCCTACAGTAGCGAATATCTGACAGCAGCGTGGGGCTCAGGTTCGTCGAACGGGTCGGGAACGTCCACGGCTGCCAACTTCGCGACGTTCGGCATGGGAGAGGAAACGGTCTCGTCGGGAAGGTCACCGGCCTCGAACAACGGTTTGGTCGCCTACACGCCCTCCCGCGGTGTCGTGTCGATCAGGGGTAACTGGCCGTTGTGGCCGACGAGGGACGTCGTTGTCCCGCATACCCGCAGTGTCGAAGACACCCTGGCGGTCCTCGATGTCGTCGCCTCTCGTGACGAGCGTCCTGAAGGTGATTTTTGGCTGACGCAGCCCTTCATCGAGATCCCGGACATCGACGACGTGCGGCCGGAGTCGTACGACGATCTGAAACAAACCGATTCGCTCGAGGGCAAGCGAATCGGCGTACCTCGGATGTATCTGAACAAAGACGACGAAAGCGAGACCCCGATCGCAACTCGTCAGTCGGTCATCGACCTGTGGGACAACACGGCGCAGGAGTTGTCGGAACTCGGAGCAGAAGTCGTCGAAGTCGATTTCCCGTTGGTAGAGAACTTTTTCGAGGATCGGCCCGGTGCCGAGAGTATGTATACGCGAGGTTACGTCGCGGAGGAGTGGGAAGCGCTGGAGCGAGGCGATCTCGCGTCGTTCTGGATGGAGCAATTCCTGGCGAGCAACGAGGATCCCAGTTACACATCATTCGGTGATGTCGATCCGGCCACGATCTTCCCCAATCCCTCACGCCTTCCAGCCGATCCCGCAGCCACCACGAAGTCGTGGCAGACGCGGATCGACGCGATCGTTGACCGGATGCCGGAAGACATCTTTACGATGGATGGATTGGGGGATGCGCTCGCCGGATACGACAGGACCAGGGAAGAGGACTTCGACTCGTGGTTGGCGGCCAACGACCTCGATCTACTCGCTTTTCCCGCCGTGGCCGATATCGCGGCGCAAGACTCCGACATCAATATCGAGGCAAACGAGCATGCCCAGTCTTACGGCGTGGGCCGTTCGGCGACCGATCATGTGATGCGCCAGTTCGGAATTCCAAGCGTGTCCGTTCCTATGGGGCTCGTGGACGACATTGACATGCCGATGAACGTGACGTTTGCGGGGCTGCCATACTCGGACAACGAACTGCTCTCGTATGCATTCGCGTACGAGCAGGCTACTCACCACCGTCCCTTGCCTGTGAGGACGCCTGCACTGGATACAGACCGAGTCGAGATCGTCGACGACGAAACTCGACGACCGGAGACGCGGCAGGACACCGATGCTCCGGAACTGTCTGTGGTAACCCGTGACGTCGACAGAGGCGGGCTGACGCCTCGCGTCGAGGTCACGGTGACCAGTAGTGACCCGTCGGGAATTGCCGATCTCTGGCTCACCGCGAATGGTGATCGAATTTCACTGGTTGAGGCGAACCAGGGAACGTACGAGGCGACTGTCCTGTTAGATCGCTACACCTCCGCCGGTGATGCCGGCCCGGTAGACGGAATTCGGTTGGTCACGTTGTCCAAGGATCGTGCGGGCAATGCGTCGGCCGACACCAGAGTGTTGCCTACCCGATAGATTTCCGCCGTCCGTGTACGTAGTTCGGCGCGGAACCCGACGGCGGAAGGTGCCCAATCTGCCACCCCAAGTTTCTTCGACGCGATCGGAATGAACGGGTTTTTTCCGGCCCTGTCGAGGAGTGGGTACGGAGCTTTCTGCAACATGCTCCTAGTGTCAGTAACCGAACTCACCGGCGGACGTACTCAGTTTGCATGTATGTCCCGCCGGTGAGTATTCGGTGCAGACACAACGATGCCCAGCGGGTGTCGGTTCGCTCCACTGTTCATCGGCGTCGCTATGGTCCGACCTAGACGAGCATTGCACCGTTCGACGCCGAGCCGACGAGCTTCGAGTACTTCGCCAACACCCCGCGCGTGTAGCGCGGAGGCAGCGGAGCCCAACCCTCTTTGCGCGCGTCGAGTTCCGCGTCGTCGACGAGTACGACGAAGGTGCCCTCGGCTACGTCGAGGCGAATCCGGTCACCGTCCCGAACGAACGCGATAGGCCCAGCGTCGACGACTTCCGGCGCTACATGCCCGACGCACAGTCCCGTTGTTCCACCCGAGAATCGGCCGTCGGTCAGGAGCAGAACATCCTTGCCGAGTCCCGCGCCCTTGGTCACGCCAGTGATGGCAAGCATCTCACGCATTCCCGGCCCGCCCTTGGGTCCTTCGTACCGGATGACGACGACGTCGCTCGCGGAGATGGTGCCGTACGTCCATCGCGGTACGTCCGATCTCGAAAACCCCTGCGGTGCAGGTGAACACGTCCGAACCGAATCCGACCGACTTGACGACGGCGATGGCGTTCTCGAATGCTTCCTTCGTCAGGATGTCGCGCACGGTGATACCGCGTCGGAGCATCTCGACGACGGCCTCGCCGCTCGCATGTGCGAACTGGTCGCGTCGGAAATCAGGGTCGGGTGGAGATGCGCTGCAGAGCAACGACATTCCGATGGCTTCGGCCGCACTCGCCATCGTGGTGGCGGTGTACATGCCGCCGCACGCGCGTTCGCCGGGGCAGATGGCGCGTTCGATGGTGTCGACGTCGCCTGATCAAGGGCGCCGATGATGCGGCCGCGGAGTTCGAGGGCGCCGTCGATGGTCTTCATTACGGGCGGCGTAATCGGCGAAGTGGTCGTTGCCGAAGTACGACCGAACTGCGCCTGCGGCGACGATGAGGCTGTCGTGGGCGGTTTCAGTGATGCGTTCACGAAATGGCTCGTCACGGTCTTGTTCGGAAGGTTGATGCTGCCGACCGTACCGAAGATGACCGAGGCGTTGGCTCAGTCCAGGAGGATCATTCGCGTCGAAGGCGCGATTTCTCCTTCGGAGAGAATGCCGGCGGCCACCTGGTAGAACAGTGGATGGAAGAGGTGGTGGGTGGTGGTATTCGCGATCAGGGTGACGTCAACGTTGGCCGTGCGGGGCTGTTCGCGGCGAACAGGAATCCGAACCCGGAGCCGATGACGACGACGTGATGCGGGTGCACCCGTTGCGCGAGTGCCGTGGTGAGTTCTTGGATATTGGCCAGGGAACCCTCCATTAGAAAGTAGCGGTCGACGGACCCGTCTTTCAGACACCATCGAGCGAGCATCCAGCGTCAACACACCGGACTCATTGGTTACCGGAGGTTTTCCAGGCTGTCTCCCGTTGAGCTCTGTGATAATCGGCTCGTTCTGACTGGGTCATTCCACCCCACACGCCGTACGGCTCAAGGGTTTTGAGTGCGTAGGCGCGACACTGCGTAAGGACGGGGCATCCTCTGCAAATTGCTTTGGCTACTTGTTCCCTGCGGATCCGGGCGTGGCCGCGTTCGTCGGAGGGGTGAAAAAACTGAGAGGAACTGTGGCCGCGGCACTTTCCATGCAGTTGCCAGTCCCACTCTTCTGCTACGGCAGGAGGTAGCCAGGCGGTTTTCATCGGAACGTCTCGGACTCTCACTTGTTTTCCGTTCGGGTGTAGGTCAGGCCAGACCGGCTGCAGTCGTGGTGAGCGCGGACACGACCGCCAGTCCACGCGGTTCACCGGTGATCGGAGCGACACGGAAGCCGTAGTCCTGCAGCACACCGAGCGCCGTGGTCCGCATGTGTAGTTCGGGCATGCCATCCGCATTCGACGCTGGTTACGCAGGAGGGTGCCAAAGCCGTAAGAAGTGAACTTCCCCCAACCGACAGTAGGTGGCTATCGGTTGGGGGAAGTTCAATAGCCACCTACTGTCATGTACAGCTGACGCCGCTCAGTCGCCGCTGCTTTCCCCCGCTTTCAGGATCGAGGGTTCGGCAGTTCGAACCGGCGATTGGGCTTTACCGGCCTTCCAGATCGTCAGGACCGCCAGCAATCCGATAACACTCGTCGTCAACACGAAGAAGTAAGGGGACCGGAGGTTGTCGGTCTGGTCGACGAGCCAGGTTGCGATGAACGGGGCGGTGCCGCCTGCGATCACCACTGAAATGTTCGTCGCTAGGGCGGTACCGGTGTAACGCACCTCGTCGTCGAACAGCTGCGGAGTGATGGTGTACGACGCAACCTGCAGGAACGCCATGTTGACCATGATCAGTCCGTACCCGACAGCAGCGATAGCCAAGTTGTGCAGATCCATCAGCACGAGGGCGGGGTACGTGGTGATCGCGTAGCCCGCGAGACCGATCGTGGCGACCTTCGTCGTGCCGATCCGGTCGGCCAAGCGCCCTGTGAACGGCATCAGTAGAACAGCGAAGACTGTGACTCCGGCAGTGATCCAGTAAATCGGAGCTCGTGGGTAGCCGAGGTTCGTCACCAGGTAGATCGCGATGAACGTCGAGCCGATGTAGGCCGCACCCTGGACCCCGATGCCCAGCGAAATCGCCTGCATAAGCGGTTTCGGGTAGGACTTGAGTGCCGAGACAAGCGGGAAGCCCTCGCTCGACTTGGACACGTTGTGGTCGATGTCGGGCAGGCTGCGTCGTGCGAAGTAGCACATGACGGTCAAGGGCAGTGCGATCAGGAACGGGATACGCCATCCCCAGTCGCTGAGCTGATCCGCGGCGAGCACTCCGGAGACGATACCGACCGTTGCCGACGCGATGGCGAATCCACCGTTGGTTCCCATCGGAACGAACGCTGCGTAACGCGACTTCTGCCCGCGCGGTGCTGCTTCGGCGATGACCGTTGCTGCACCACCGACTTCGCCGCCGGCGAAGAAGCCTTGTGCCACGCGGACGATGAACAACAGAATCGGCGCGAATACACCGACGGTCGCATACGTCGGTAGTAGACCGATGGCGGTACTGGCGATGCCGATTCCGATAATGGTGACCATCAGAGCGCGACGTCGTCCGTACTTGTCGCCCATCCAACCGAAGTAGATGCCGCCGAGTGGACGGATCACGTAGGACAGTGCGAACAGGGCCAACGTGTACAGGAGTGCCGCGACGGGATCCTCGTCGGGGAAGAACAACGGCGCGATGATCGATGCGACATAGCCGTACAGGGCGTAGTCGTAGTACTCGATCAAGGTGCCGAGGCCGCCGGCGACGACGACACGGCGCATGCCGGCCTTGTCCTTCACCGTCGGTTCGATGTCACGAATACTCATCGGATCGTCCTCCTGTTCTGGTGTTCGTGCGTGGACATATGTACTCCTCGGTGCTGTTCGGGGTGAGCGGATCTCGGGGTGCCGGGTTCATCGGTCAGTCGACGAAGTCGGCGATGTACTCGCGAACGATGCCTTCGAACGACTGCTCGGCTTCGAGCCCGAGCGCGCTGGCACGTGGGGTGACGAAGCGGGAAGGCCACTTTCCAACGATGTCGGTGACGGCAGAGTCCTCGCCCCACGCGATGAGGTCGCTCGTGGCCTTGCCGGTGACCAGATCGAGTGCCTTCGCCATCTCTGCGGGCGTGGTGGTGAGGGCAGGAAGGTTCATCGCGGTGCGGCTGCCCCACGCGTCGTCGTCTACGCTCGCGGCGCGAACGAGCCCGTCGACGGTGCGACGTGGCGACGACAGTGCGATGGGGAAGTCGGGCGGAATCGGGCAGGTGGCCTTCTCTCCCGCGATCGGCTCCCTGATGATTCCCGACATGAAGCTCGACGCCGCGGCATTCGGCTTGCCGGGACGAACCGACACCGTCATCAGCCGAACGGTGCGACCTCTCGCGTAGCCCTTACGCGTGTAGTCGGCGACCAACTGCTCACCGATGAACTTCTGGATGCCGTAGCTGGACTGCGGGCGCGGCAACGTGTCGTCGTCGACCGTGCCGATGGCGCCGACGTACGGGTCGATACCGAACACAGCGAGCGAACTCGAGAACACCACAACGGGCGGAACCTGTTGTCCACGTGCGTGATCGAGAAGCTTTCGTGTGCCGTCCAGGTTGGTGCGCATGCCAAGATCGAAATCGGCTTCGGCAGCGCCGCTGACGACGCCGGCGAGGTGGAAGATCGCGTCGCAGTCGCCGAGGTCGGCGATGCCGGTGTCGAGATCGCCGACGATGACGCTTACGCGCGGGTCGCTCTTCAGTGATTCGAGGGGCTCGACGAGATCGACGAGGACGAGTTCGGTTACGTCGGCTGGGGCCGCTCCGCCCACGGAGATCGGGGCTGCGAGCAGACGTTGTGCGAGCAGTGTGCCGAGAAAGCCTGCGCCGCCGGTGATTGCGATACGGGTGGTCATGAGAGCTCCAGTCTGTCGACGACGTCGGCGAGAGAGTTGTCGTCGCCGACGTTGCCGGCGAAGACGATGTACGGAAGCCCGGCTGCGTTGCCGCCGACCGGTTCCCACAGCGAGACGATTCCGGGAAGCAGTGAGCCTCGAATCCAGGAACGAGTGATTCCGAGTCCCTTGGTCGCGGTATCGGCGGAGGTGATGCCGCCCTTCGCGATCACGTACGACGGTCGGTTCAGCTCGACCACCCGGTTGACTACGTGCGACAGTGCGGCACTCACCGTGCGGGCGATGTCGAGGCTCGCGTCCCGGTCTGCACCGGTCACGAGCGTCCGAGATGTGCTGACCACCACGAGCGAATCCTTCAGCGCCGCAGCCGCATCAGCGACCGTGGCGTCGAGGTGCGCGGTGTTACGGGTTGGATCGAGAACTGCTTCGACATCCAGTTCGACGCGGACCAACTCGCGACGGTCGGAGAGTGCGGCGAGCTGTCGGCTCGTGAGGCCGACGTGTGAGCCGACGACGATGAGTCCGTGTGTGTCCCGTGACACCAGCGACTCGAGGGTCGCGTCGTCGATCGGTTGTGCCGCTTCCTGACCGACGCGTGCGCGCACGAAGGATGGTCCGATGCGGTAGACGAACGAAGAACCGGCTTTTTCGGCGGCGACGACGGCCAGAGATACGGCACGAAGGTCGTCGTCGGTGACCGCGTCGAGTACGACGATCTGGCCGTTCCGTGCCTCGGCAACACGAGAGGCGATCGATTCGGTTGTTCCGCTCCGGATTTCGTCGATACCCAATTCGAGTACGTCTTCGGCGGAGATCGCGCCCTGGCTCTTCTCTACGGCCCAGTCACGCAGTCGGGACGACGAGTATCCGAACGTTGCGTCGCGTGCGAACTCGGTGTCCGCCACCGGAATCAAACCGTCGGCGGACGTGACCACGTGTGTGCCGTCGATCGTGTATCGGCCGACATCGATGTAGGCGGGCGAGAGCAGAACGCCGTCGATCGCCTTGCCTGCGTCTGCGACGACCCGTCCGATGACATCGGTTTCGAGGGGAAAGTGTCCACGAAGAGTGGAGTCGCTGCGGCTCGCGAAAGCCAAGTCGACATTTTCGTGTGCGGCGGCTTCGAGGGACGCACGCACGATCTCTTCGTTGAGCTGGGCAGCCTCGGACGGGTCGAGGCTACGGCTGTTGGTGAGGACGAAGAAACCGGGAGTGTTCTGCTGGAGGGCCCAGCGGATGTCGTCGACAGCCCACGTTGTGAGGACGGGGAGGTCCCGCACCGTCTGGGTGCCGGTCGGATCGTCATCGAGGACGACGACCCGACGGCCACCCACCGAGGCGTCCCGGACATCGCTGCCGGACACCGAGCGGACCGGCGGCAACGTCCGAGGGGAGAAGGACGTTGTCACCGAACACCATCCATGGACAGCAGCAGCTGCATACGGTGCGCAGCGAGCTCCGGGTCCGGGAACAGGCCCAGCTCGTCGGTGAGGCGGAACAGATTACTCAGGTGCTGGAGCGAACGCAGGCCTTCGCGTCCGGTGACCATGCGGAAGTGATTCTGGTGTCCGGACAGCCACGCCACGAAGACGCAGCCGACTTTGTAGCGGTCCGCGGGGCGCTCGAACATCTTCACGGCCATGGGGATCGAGCGGTTCATGATCTCTTCGAAGCTCTCCTTGTCGCCGGCGTCGAGTGCTGCGAATCCGCTGGAGGCGATCGGTGCGATCGGGTCGAGCACGCCCAGCAGGCCGTGGCTGTGGTGGGTGTCGTCACCGAGCAGGAGGTCGGTGTATCCGTAGTCGTCACCCGTGAACACCTTCACGGACTCGGGCAGGCGACGGCGGAATTCCTTCTCCAGCTCGTGGTCGAGGAGGCTGAACTTGATGCCTTCGAGGTGATCGGCGTTCTCGCGAGCCATCTGCACGACGACGTCCATGGCAGCCATCACGTCGTCGTGGCCCCAGTAGCCTGCCAGCGACGGATCGAAGCCCGTGCCGAGCCAGTGCACGATCGCGGGGCGGGAGGCTTTCGACAGCACCTGGCCGTAGACGGAGAGGTAGTCCTCGGACGACGTCGCGGCTGCCGCGAGTGCGTGGCTGGCGCGGATTACGGCGGCGCTTCCGTGCTGCTCGACGAATTCGAGCTGCTCGAGGTATGCGTCGACGACGGCGCCCAGTTCTGGCTTCGCCGTGGTCAATTGATCGGTGCCGGCGCCGGCTACCACGGCCGCTCCCGCTTCCTTGGCCGCTGCGACGCCGAGACGGATGAGTTCCTGTGCCTGCGTCCAGTTCAGACCGCCAGGGCCACGCTCGGTGGTGTCCATGGCCTCGGCGATGCCGATTCCGTAGCTGAAGAGGTGCTTGCGGAACGCGATGGTCGCTTCCCAGTCGATCGGGGGGACCTCACCGGGAGTGTAGTTTCCGCGCGTGTCCGCAACGACGTGCGCGGCAGCGAGGACTCGGCGAGAAGTGAAGGGCGCCGGGTGCTTCGGGTAGTCGATCGGCTCGTGCATCGTGTGCGGAGCCTGTCCGCCATCGACGGTGGGCAGGCTGACTTTCAATGCGGTGGGGGTGCTCATTCGTCCTTCTTCGTTGTTCGTGTTCGAGGTGGTCGGGTGTCAGGACCAAGCACCGGGGCCGCCCGCGCGTTCGCGGTCGTTCTCGGAGCCGATGACGTTGGCGGCCTTGAGTTCTGCGATGGCATCCTCGGAAATTCCTGCGGCCGTGAGGACTTCTTCGTTGTGCTGTCCCACCTTCGGCGGCACATGGCGCAGACGTCCCGGTGTGTCGGACAACTTGATCGGCATGCCGACGAACTTGACGGGACCGATCCCGTCTATGTCGGTTTCGAGGACGAGTCCGTTGTGAGCGACCTGCGGATCGACGAATACGTCGTCGTAGTCGTTGACGGGTGCGACCAGCACATCCTCGTCTTCGAACCGCTTCATGATCTCGTCCCGCGGGAAGGTGCGGATCGCGGCCTCGAGCAGCTGATGTGTTTCGGTGGTGTGTTCGCGCAGTCCCTCGATGGTCTGAAAGCGACTGTCTTCCACAATGTCCTGCGACAGACGGCAGGCGCGCGCCGCGCGCTGCCATTGCTGGTCGACGTAGAACTCGCCGATCAGAGTGAACCACAAGCCGTCGGACGCCTCGTAGTACCCGTAGAGCGCGGTGTTGTGCGCGTGGGCAATTCCCTTGGTGGGTTGTGGGTACTGCTGTCCGGTGTTGAGGTACGTCGTGCCTTCTTGCAGGTGGCTGGTGATGGCTGCGTTCATCAGGTTGGAGTCGACGACCTGTCCACGGCCGGTCTTCTCGCGAGCGGCGAGCGCGATCATCATGCCCTGTGCGAATTGCATGGAGGCGAGGTAGTCGATCATGAACGTGCCGGTAGGAACAGGCCCCGTCTCACTGGTGCCGGTCAGCGCCATCAGTCCGCTGATCGCCTGCGCTGCAAGATCCTGACCACGACGGTGCACGTATGGCCCCGAGATGCCGTACCCGGATGCGTACGCAACGATGATGCGTGGATTGATCTCGGACAGTTGATCCCAACCGAAACCGAGGCGGTCCATCACTCCGGGGCGGAAGTTGCTGGCCACGATGTCGGCGTCTCGCACGAGGTCGTAGATCAGTTGTTTACCGCGATCGGACTTGAGGTCGACGCTGATGCTTTTCTTGTTTCGATTCGTCGCCGACCAGTGCGGGCTGTAATTACCGCCGATGAAGGGCGGCTGATCTCGGCCGATTTCGCCGACATCGATACGCTCGACCTTGATGACTTCCGCACCGAAGTCGCCCAGTACCTGAGTGGCCGACGGTCCTTGCTCGAGTTGGGTGAAGTCGAGAATACGTACCCCTGCGAATGCATCTGTCATGCGCGGAGCATCCTTTCTTGCTGCTGGCGGCGTCCCGTCGATCGCGGAGGAAGGGGAGAAATTCCCACGACTCCGGGTTCGAAGATCCGCCGGTCCATGATTTTCGGTGAGCGCATGATCGGTTCGAAAGCCATGCGGCTCAGAATGTCTCGTTCGATATCGACGCCGGGAGCTACCTCGATCAGTTCGACACCATCCTCGACCAACTGGAAGACTGCTCGGTCGGTGATGTACAGAACTCGTTGCCCGGTGCGACGTGCACGCTCTGCGTTGAAGCTGACGTGGCTGACCGTGTCGACGAACTTGGAGTAACGGCCTTCCTGGTCGATCCGCACCTCGCCGCCCTCGATGTGTTCGACGAGCCCGCCGCCACACAGTGTTCCGCAGAAGACGAGATTTCTTGCCTTCTGGCTGATGTCGATGAACCCGCCAGGGCCGATCGGCGTCGTCCCGACGACCGCGACGTTGACGTTGCCTCGCTTGTCGATCTCGGCGAATGCAAGTCCGGCCAGATCCAATGCGCCGCCGTCGTAGATGTCGAACTGACTCGGCATATCCACGATCGACGACGGGTTGATCGCAGTGCCGGAATCGAGTCCGACTCCAGGTAGGCCGCCGTAGATGCCTTGCTCGACGGTCAAGGTGAACCTGTCGAGGAAGCCTTCTTCCAGTGCGACGTAACTGATCCCGTTGGCCATCCCGACGCCGAGGTTCGCGAGGTCGCTCTCGGCGACCTCCATTGCCGCGCGTCGCGCGACGACCTTGCGGTGGTCGAACGGGAGTGCGTCGACGACCGTCGGTGCATTGGGCACCGCTCCGGTTCGGCGAGCGTCGGAGACGGTGATCGGCGTCTGGTTGGGGAAGTCGGTGACGACCACGTGATCGACGAACGGTGCTGGAATACGCACTTGCCCAGCGGGTATAGCACCTCGCTCGACCAACCGTTTGACCTCGACGAGGACGATGCCGCCGCAGTTGTGGACGGCTTGCGCGATGGCGAAGTTGTCGCCGACGGCTGCTTCGTCCTCCATGGCGATGTTGCCGTCTGCGTCGGCAGACGTCGCGCGCAGCAGTGCTACGTCCAGATCGAAGCGTGGGTAGAAGAGCCATTCCTCGTCGCCGATGGTGACGACCTCGCTGAGTCCGGTGGTCGTCTGCTCGTTCATCCGCCCCCACTGGTGGCGCGGATCGACGAATGTGTCGAGTCCGATGTCGGTGAACAGACCGGGCCTGCGGGCGGCGATCTCGCGATACATCAGCGAAATCGTGCCTGCGGGAAGGCCGATCGCCTCGACGGAACCGTCGGCGATGACCTTCTGTTGCCGCGGGGACAGCACGAAATGCGATCCGATGAAACGTGTGACGAGGCCCGGGATGGAGATGTGGTCGATGCCGCGGCCTTCGTGGTCGCCGAGTCCCATGACGTGGACGACGGTCAGGTCACGGGGAGCAGCGTCTGCTTCCCATCGCTGTTCGACTGCGGTCAGTAGTGTCTCGGGTACCTGGAGCAGCGATCCGGTGCCGCCTACGACCACTGTCGAGCCCGCCGGAACGAGCGCCGCCGCGTCCTCGGGCGACAGGACGAGGCCATGGGCCCGGAGTCCGGACGGGGCCGATCCCAGTTCGATGCGGGTCACAACATCACGTCCCCTCCGCACACGTTGATGCATTCGCCAGTAATGTAGGACGCGTCGTCAGATGCGAGAAACGCTACGGCTGCGGCAACTTCGTCGGCCGTGCCCGTTCGACCCAGCGGGTTCGTGGAGATACGACGCTGAAGGGTCTCGTCGGCATCTTCGCCGGTGATCTTGCCGACCTCGACACTGGCGTACTCCGACAGGTCGGTGTCGATGCGTCCCGGTGCGACTGCGTTGACTCGAATACCCTGCGGTGCAAGCGCAGTCGCGAATGTTCGAGTCAAACTCAGAACGGCGGCTTTCGATGCCGCGTAGTGCGCTGACAGCGGATTCGGAAGATGGGCTTGGATCGACGCGACAGTCACGATCGATCCACCGTCGACAAGGCACTTCGCCGCCAACTGGAGGGTGAGCAGCACGCCTCGCGCGTTGATATCGAGCACGCGGTTCCACTCGTCGACGGTCAATGCTGCGGCGGGAGCGAAGGTTTGAATGCCTGCGTTGGCAACGACGATGTCAAGAGCGCCTATTTTCGCCGCAAGCTCGACTATTCGGACATCGCTGACGTCCAACGTCAATGCTTCCGCGGACAGCCCTCGATCCAAAAGGCGCTTCACGACCTTGGTGGATCGCACGTGGTCGATGTCGGCAATCAGAACATGTGCGCCGTCGGCGGCGAGACGTTCGGCGATCGCCTGGCCGATGCCCCGTCCTGCGCCGGTGACCAAAGCGCAGTTGCCGGTGAACTTGGAGTGAGTTGTCATTCGTTGTGCGCTCCGCTGGCCGTAACGCCGTCGAGGGGCACTTTCGAGAGCAGTTCCACTTTCTGACCGCGCTGGCAGAGCCGTCCGTCCTGATCTACGACTTGGACGTCGAATGTGACGATCGCCTGCTCGGGATTGGACTTGCTGTCGCGCATCGCGGCAACGGAGTATTCGACGAAGATCGTGTCGCCGAGGAAGATCGGCGCGACGAAGCGCCAGTCGGAGATGCCCAGGAACGCGATTGCCGTGTGGCGCAGCATCTCGGTGCGTGGCCACATGAGCCCGTGTGCGTAGGCGAGGCCCATCATTCCGTGTGCGATGCGCTTGCCGAACTGACTGGACTGGGCGTAGACGTCACTCGTGTGCACCTCGGAGTAGTCGCCGGTCAGACCTGCGAATCCGATGATGTCGTAGTCGGTGATCGTGCGACCCGGGCTGCGGAACGCAAGTCCGACGTAAAGGTCTTCGTAGAGAAGTCCTTGCCTCGGAATCTTGTTGCTCATGTGGTTTGCGTTCCCTTCATGGTCGTGCGATCCGTTCGCGTAGTTGCAGAGTTCGCATGGGTGAGTGCTGGGATGGCCGGACTCCGTGTGCCGAGAACCGTATCGGCTAGACCTTGTGACCTCGTTCACTAGCGGAACTCTGTTCCAATATGGAACACTGTTCTGAATTGAGTGTCAATCCGTTGGAAGAACGCGACCAGCTTCGTGTCAGGGTGACCGCCGAGCACTGAGAGAAGGAGGGTGACTGTATGGCGACCGGGACTCTGCCCCGTGGTTTGGCTATTCTGCAGACTCTTGTGGGTTCCGCAGACGGACTGCCGTTGACGAAGATCGCCGATGACGTGGACTTGCCCAAGAGTGCAGCGCATCGAATCCTGTTGACTCTGATCGACGAGGGTTTTGTCCAGCAGAACGAGGTCAAGGGAACCTATGCGCTGACGCTGCGGATCGTCAGCCTTGGCCTACGGCACCTCGCCAGCAGCACCGTCTTCGAACTCGCGTTGCCGATACTCTCGCGTCTCGCCGCTGAATCGGGGCAGCTGGTACGTCTTGGTCTTGTGGACGGGCAGAAGCTGGTGTGGGTCGCACGGACGCAGGGGGCGCGAGCAGGGCTACGCTACGACCCCGACGTGGACCACGGTTCCGAGATTCCCCTGGCGACGTCGGCCAGCGGTCTTGCGTGGTTGTCGGGTATGTCCGACGACGATGCAGTGAGCTTCGTTGCGAGACAGGAGATCGATCTTCGGCACGAGGTCGGCCACAATGCGCCTACGACACTCACTGAGGTTCTGGCTTTGATCCACGACACCAGGACCAGGGGATGGGCGCGTGTCCATGACAGTGTCGAAGAGGGTATCTCGGCAATGGCGGTACCCATCGCCGATTCGTCCAATGGGCGTGCCCTGGGAGTGGTCAGCATCGCTGGGCCATCGCTGCAATTGACCGACGCCAAAATGGATGTGCTTGCGCCGGGACTCCATGCCGCTGCAGTCGAACTATCCGGCCTTGCAGGAAGTTTCGCCAACGACATTCAGCTCAAGAGCCACTTCGCGGGCCTCAGCGCCTGACGGCGTCGACCCGACGAGTACAGGAGAAATTAAGTTGCGTGCCGATCTGTCCGTAATCGTCGCTGCCGCCCTACGCCGCGAGGCTGCCGTTCCTGCGATCAGCGTCTATGACCTGACGACCGCTCAGGCCGTCGTCGCTGCCAGTGAGCGGATGTCGCGTCCGGTGATCCTTCTGATTCCGCCAACTGCGGCGAAAGGGGTGTCTGGTGCACGATTTATCCGAGCGCTTCGATCCGTGGCGGACGACGCTTCGGTCGAGGTCAGCCTGCAACTCGACCATGCCCACGACATCGTGCTCATCGAGCATGCGGTGGCGGCGGGGGTGGACGCCGTTCTGGCCGACGGCTCGTCGTTGCCCGACGAGGAGAACGTGACGTTCGTGACGCGCGTGCGCGGTCTGGTCGGCCCCGATATCGTGCTCGAAGCCGAGCTCGGCAACCTCGCCGGAGACGAGGACAGGGCGCACATCGCACAGAGCGCGGCGGAGTCCACGGCCGGCATGACCGATCCGACGGCCGTGCCCGCGTTCCTCGCGGCGTCGGGCGCCCAGCTGCTCGCCGTCGCCGTGGGCAATGTGCATGGCCACTACACCGGCACCCCGCATCTCGATTGGGCACGTATCGCCGCGATTCAGAGTGCTGCGTCACCGATTCCGCTTGTGCTGCACGGTGCCTCGGGTATTCCGCATGGGCAGTTGGCGGCGGCGCCGGCACACGGTATTGGCAAGATCAACTTCAATACCGAACTACGGGACAGCATTTTTCACACCTTGGCCGACAAGGCGCAGCAGTGGCGCGATAACGGCCTCGATCTGGGCGGGCTACTGGGGGACTGGTCGGAGGCCGCATCGGTATTCGTTTCGAGTACACACCGACTGATCGCTGGGGCCGTCGAGTGAGTGCACAAGCAAGTGCTGGTCGTTCGAGTAAAGGCTGCGAATAAGGAACCCTCGGGACGGTTCAGTCAAAGGGGGCTTTCGCGCGGGACACACTCTCCAGATCGCCGGGGCCGACGTCTCAATCGAGTCTCGCAACGGCGACGCACCAGCAGCCAGAGAGCATGGCATCGAATGACGACTGATGTGTACCAAGGATCCACTCAAGAGGGTGACCTGAATCACTGTATGGACCATTGGCACGTATTTTCAGTGACTGATTGACCGTCTGACCGCGTCACGGCAACATCGAAGACCAACGGTACTCCTTGCGGCCAGCCTGAGCGCAAGGGCGTGGAAGGCGGTGTTCGAACAGATGACTGAGCTCGACGAAAAAGCGGTGGCTCCGTCGGCTAATCTCGCCGATCGGTATCGCGTCGATTCTGGACCGGTTCTGATGACGGGCGTGCAGGCGATTGCACGTCATTTGGTGGAACAGCACGAGCGTGACAGGCGTGC
>NZ_FZOW01000028.1 GCF_900188125.1 Rhodococcoides kyotonense
CTCGAGGTCAACACCCGTCTGCAGGTCGAGCACCCCGTCACCGAGGAAACCTCCGGCATCGACCTCGTGCTGCAGCAGTTCCGCATCGCCAACGGTGAAGAACTCTCCATCACCGAAGACCCCGAACCGCGCGGACACTCCTTCGAGTTCCGCATCAACGGTGAAGACGCCGGCCGCGGGTTCCTGCCCGCACCCGGACCGGTCACCACGTTCATCGCCCCCGAAGGCCCCGGCGTGCGCGTCGACTCCGGTGTCGAATCCGGCAGCGTGATCGGTGGCCAGTTCGACTCCATGCTCGCCAAACTGATCGTCACCGGCGCCACCCGCGACGAAGCCCTCGCACGTTCGCGTCGCGCCTTGGCCGAATTCAAGGTCGAAGGCCTCGCCACAGTCATCCCATTCCACGCTGCCGTGGTCTCCGATCCGGCGTTCATCGGCGACGGCGACTCCTTCGACGTTCACACCCGCTGGATCGAAACCGAATGGGACATCACCGTTGCACCGTTCACCGCAGGCGAAGCCCTCGATGACGACGAGGCGCTGCCCCGTCAGGCCGTGGTCGTCGAGGTCGGTGGGCGACGCGTCGAGGTCTCCCTCCCCGGCCAGTTCTCGATCGGCGGCGGCGCAGCCGCATCCGACGGTGCCGTACGGCGTAAGCCCAAGGCCCGCAAGCGCGGCGGCGCAGGCGCAGGCGCTGCCTCCGGAGACGCCGTCACCGCACCCATGCAGGGCACCGTCGTCAAGGTCGCCGTCGAAGAAGGACAAGAAGTCGCCGAAGGCGACCTCATCGCCGTCCTCGAAGCGATGAAGATGGAAAACCCCGTCAACGCCCACAAAGCAGGCGTCGTCACCGGACTGACCGTCACACCCGGATCCGCCATCACCCAAGGCACCGTCCTCGCAGAACTGAAATGATCACTCCTGCACCATAGTTCGATGAAAGCGTGCGTAGGCAATGGGATTGTCTACGCACGCTGCCTGCATGAATCCACCCGCTCGCGCTCAGGTACCAGGATCCCCGAATGATCGTGGCCTCACAGTTGGTGCATACTGCAGGTCTGCACAAGCAAGCCAGTCGTAGGGGGAAGCCGGTCGAAATCCGGCGCTGACCCGCAACGGTAGGCCACCTCGTTCCTCGAGACGGCGAGCCCGATTACCCGACGACCGGTGTGCGACAACCCATTCGTCGTGGTCTACGAATCGGCAGTCCAGCTCGTGGCCGATTCGCGGACGCGTGCTGACTCTCATTTCGTGGCTCTGAGCTCCAAGTGAGGTTCTCATGTCACGCTCTACCCACACCGCTCGTCTTCTTGCGCTCGGCTCTGCGCTCGCACTCGTGCTCGCCGGTTGTTCTCGCGGCGACACTCTCGACATTGCATCCGACACGGCCGCATTCGACGAGCCCATCTCCATCACCAATTGCGATCTCACCCAACAGTTCGACGCACCACCCCAACGCATCATCTCCATGAACGACCATGTCACCGAAGTCCTCATCGAGATGGGCGTCGCCGATCGCATCGTCGGGATGGGCTACCGCAACGCCACCCCCACCCCCGACACTGCAGAAGCCTTCGCTCGGATCGACGGCCTCGCCGACGAATACCCCACCAAGGAACAAATCCTCGACCTCGACCCGGACCTTGTCGTCGGGGGTATGCGCAGCGCGTTCAACGACAAGGAAGGCCGGTCACGTGACTCGTTCACCGAGGTCGGCATCCCGACGTTCCTGTTCTCCGAATACTGCGGATCCGGATTCCCCGACATCGGAATGCTCGAGAACGACTACACACAACTCGGCGACATACTCAGCGCCGAAGACTCTGCCCGGGGCATCACCGACCGAGTCGTCGCCGAACTGACGGAAACGAACGACGCGCTTGCCGGAGTCACGCCGACGCCGACGTTCTTCTACGACTCCGGCGAAGACGTCCCGACCACGATCGGCGGAGTCGGTGTCGGCCAACTCATCGGCGACTATGCAGGAGCCGCGAACATATTCCCCGAAGGCGAACGCCCCTACCTCGACACCACGTGGGAAATCATCGGCGAACGCGCCCCGCAGGCCGTCGTCGTGCTCGACTACGGCGACACCACCGCCCAGGGCAAGATCGACTTCCTGAAAAGCCAACCGATCATGGCCACCACCCCTGCAGTGCAGCAAGACAACTTCATCGTCGTCCCACTCGACGACTTCTTCGAGAGCCCCCGACTGTTGACCAGCGTCGACACGATCGCCCGCGCACTGCACCCGGACAGGTTCGACTCCTGATGGTCGCCGTTACCGGAAGACCCACGAGGACAACAACACCCGAGCCACCACGACGGTCCGCGATCGGGTTCGGGGCTCTCCTCGTCGCCTTGACCGCAGTGCTGATCCTGGCCATCGCAGCGGCAGTGTCGTTCGGCTCGGTCCGCATTCCCATGGGAGACGTCTGGGCGATCGTCGCCCACCGCATCATGCCCGATGCATTCGAGTCCTGGTGGACCGAAGCTCGAGCAGTGATCGTCGTCGAATCCCGCCTGCCCCGATCGTTGACTGCCGCTGTCGTCGGCGCATCGCTCGCCATTGCAGGCGGCTCCGCTCAGGCAGTCACCCGCAACCCGCTCGCCGATCCATACTTGCTCGGAGTGTCCTCCGGCGCCGGCTTCGGCGTCGTGCTGGTGATGACAATGGGTATCGGCGCGGGAGCGCTCGGTGTGTTCACGATCCCGGCCGCAGCATTCATCGGAGCGATGATCCCGCTCTTCCTCGCCCTGCTCATCGGCGGCCGATATCCACAGTCGACGGCCATCGTTCTCGTCGGCGTGGCCCTGGGCAGCGTGTTCTCCGCGCTGATCACCTTCACGCTGCTCGTCTTCGCCGACGAACACACTCTCGGTGGCGTGTTGCACTGGCTCGCAGGAGGATTCGGTGATGCCCGCTGGGCAACACTCACCTTCCCCACCGTGGCACTGGTGGTCGTCGGCACGCTGTTGTTGCTCAGCGCCCCTCGGATGGACCTACTGAAAACCGGCGACGACGGGGCCGCTGCGCTCGGCTTGAACGTACGACGCTTCCGCGTGATCCAGCTTCTCGCTGTCTCGATGCTGGCCGGTGCAGCCGTATCGGTGGGTGGCGGAATCGGATTCGTCGGCTTACTGGTTCCCCACCTCGCCGGTTACATCGTCGGAACCCGCGCAACTCGACTGTTGCCGGTCGCAGCGCTGCTCGGTGCCGTCGCGTTGGTCTGCGCCGACACCCTCGCCCGGTCGATCGCGCGCAGCACCGAGGTACCCGTCGGTGTCGTCACCGCCCTGATCGGCGCGCCGATCTTCGTGTTCATGCTGTACCGCCAATACGGGAGGACCACAGGATGAGCCTGTCCGTTCACGACGTGACCGTCAGTCTCGGCAAACGAGAAGTACTGCACGGCATAAACTTCGACGTGCGACCCGGCCAGATTCTCGGACTCGTCGGACCCAACGGGTCCGGCAAGACGACCGCACTGCGTTGCTGCTATCGAGCCTTGACACCGACAACGGGAACGGTTCTGGTCGACGCCGTCGACGCTCACACCATGAAACGCGGAGTGCTCGCGCGGACAGTCGGCGTCGGGACTCAGGAACCGGAAGCCTCTGTCGGACTGACGGTCCGAGAATCCGTCGGGCTGGGGCGGGTACCCCACCGCGGCTGGTTCGACCGCCCGAGCGATAGCGACGAACGCATCGTCTCGGAGTGTTTGGCGCGTGTCGATCTGTTGGACCTCGCCGACCGTGACGTCGGCGCATTGTCCGGCGGTGAGCGCCAACGCGTCGCCATCGCTCGGGCGCTGACTGGGCAACCGCGCATCCTGCTGCTCGACGAGCCCACCAACCACCTCGACTTGCGCCACCAACTCGTCGTCATGAACGCCGTCCGAGATCTCGCCGCCGACGGCGTGGCCATCATCGTCACCGTTCATGATCTACGGCTCGCCGTCGAATACTGCACCACGCTGGCTGTACTCGACCGCGGATCCGTAGTCGCCAGTGGACCGACCGTCGAGATTCTCGACGAACGACTCCTGGCCGACGTCTTCGGGATCCGTGCCACCGTGCGCGCACACCCCGCGCTCGGCCTCGACATCCACGGACTCGCATGAGCATCTACTCGCAGACGATCGAGCGGGTGCCGGCGCTCGCGGACTACCTCGACGGCCCCTTCGATCTACCGGCGACGATCATGCTCGACTCGGCCTGGATCCGCGCACGCGTCGACGACACCGGTAGACGTTGGGACTGCGACGACGACCGCGTCAACGCCACACTGTGGTGGTATTCGGCCAGCAGCACACTGGCATTCGTCGCAGTTGCCACGTCGATGGTCACGGGCCGCGCAGCCGACCCAGCCCTGGAGACCTCGACATGCTTTCTGCGTGCGAACGGGTATCTCGGCGGTGTCTGCACCGACCGCATCCTCGACATCGACCATCTGTCGGCCGCCTTCGACAACACCCTCGGCGCCGTCATCGACGTGCTGTCGTCTGCCTCCGGCGTGCGTCGACGCGTCCTCTGGGCAATCACCACCGATTCCATTGCAAATCGTGCTCTCGATGTCGGTGCTGCACTGGACAATCGAGAACTGGGCAGCCGATTCGCCACCGCGGTGATCGAGAGGATGCGAGCGCCCCTCCCGACACCCAGATTCGTCGATGTCGGCGGTCGCCGGTTCACTCGACGCTGCTCCTGCTGTCTACTGTACGAAACCCAGGGGGCGGACAAATGCTCCAGCTGCCCACGACGACCATCGGCAGAGCGGCGGGATCTCCTCGCAGCCGCAGCCCGCAACCCTTGAGTAGAGGGTCGAGTTACCTGCATTTGCACACCGCACAGTGCGCGCCTTCGGTGTCGTCGACGACGTGCTCCTCGTATACGCCGGTACGGTCGAACACCCAATCGGAACGAGGTTAGGCTAACCTCTGGTACTGATGCGAAGATGTCAACCGTCCGGCGGTGCGATCCGCGTGGAGCGACACAGGAGTGAGTCAGCATGACGGGTGGGTCCGAGCCGCTTTCATCCAACGAGGCGGGCAATCGGCTTCCTCGCAGTGTCGCGAAGCGGATCAAGGAAGAAGAAGCGGATGCGCGTCGCGCTATCCTGGCTCCGGTCCGGACACGGTTGAACGCCGCAAGCGTGATCATGGCCTCTGCCGCGGTCTGCGCTGTCGCACCGTTCATCCTGATCGTCGAACTGTGTCGCGAACTGTTGGACGACGACATCGACACCGACCGCGTATGGCTGCTGCTCTTCGCCGCGGTGGGCACCCTCGGCCTTCACATCCTGCTGCAGGCATCGGCTATGACGTTGTCGCACCTCACCGACGCCGGCTTCCAACTGTCCCTCCGCCGAGCGCTCGCGGAGAAGCTCACCCGAGTTCCGCTCGGCTGGTTCGGTTCTCACAGTTCCGGTGAGGTCAAGAGATACCTCCAAGACGATGTGGAGGCGTTGCACTATCTCGTTGCCCACGCGAGACTCGAATTCGTCGGTGCCGTCGTCGTACCCGTCGTGACACTCGCGTACTTGATCGCCGTCGAGTGGCGCCTCGCCCTATTAGTTCTGCTGCCACTGGTCGTCTACGCAATCCTGTTGAGTCGCATGATGGATCAGCCGAGCCGCGATCGGCTTGCGATCTACAATCGTTGGGTTCGTCGAGCTCAGTCCACGACGATCGAGTACATCGACGGAATCCAGGTCGTTCGCGCGTTCGGCCAGGCAGGGAAAGCTCATCGCACGTTCCAGGATTCGATCGATGGTCAGGCAAAGAGCCTGGGACGCTTCAAGACTCCGATGATCACCCTGCAGGCCACGGCCGACATCATCATCTCGCCGGTGTTCGTGATGCTGCTGATCATGATCGGAGGGTTGATCGGCGTCGGACGAGAGTGGTTCGACGCGATCGATATCCTACCGTTTCTCCTGGTCGGCCTCGGCCTGGGAAGTGCTGTAATGGGCCTCGGGTACAGCAGCCAGACTCTTCGAGAAGCGTCGGCAGCTGCGAAACGACTGCACGAGATACAGCAGGAACCCGAACTGCCCAGCACCGTCACACCCTCCGGGGCAGTGGCGGACGGAACCGTCCGATTCGATTCGGTCACGTTCGGTTACCGTTCCGACCGCATGGTGTTGCACGACATAACATTCGAGCTCCGACCAGGGACCATCACCGCACTCGTCGGGCCGTCCGGGTCCGGCAAGTCGACGCTGGCTGCGTTGCTGCCGAGGTTCTACGACGTCGGCGCCGGACGAATCACCATAGGCGGACAGGATATTCGTGAGGTCGACTCCGAGGAGCTCTACCGAACCGTTGGCTTCGTCTTCCAGGATGTCCGTTTGATCGCAGGCACTGTGCGCGAGAACCTGCTCCTTGCGCGTCCCGACGCAGATTCGACCGCGCTGGAGAACGCCGCACGCGCGGCCCACATTCACGAACGAATCGTCGCTCTCCCCAGAGGGTACGACTCCGAGATCGGTGTGGACGCACTGTTGTCCGGCGGGGAGGCACAACGGCTGTCCATCGCGCGAACCCTGCTTGCCGACACGCCCGTCCTCGTTCTCGACGAAGCAACCGCGTTCGCCGATCCGGAATCGGAAGCAGCGGTGCAGGATGCACTTGCCACCCTCGTCGCGGGACGCACCGTGCTGGTGATCGCACACCGTCTGGGCACCATCACCGGCGTCGACCAGATCCTGGTACTCGACAACGGATCGATCGTCGAACGCGGAGCACACGGGGACCTCAGGAACGCGGGTGGTCTGTATCAGACGCTGTGGGAAATCGACGAAGCTGCGCTCGGTGCCATGTCCGCGACCGCAATCGAGGAGAACCGATGATCGACAAAGCCTTCCGACTGGTACCCGACGAGCTCAACTCCCTCACGCCGAGGCTCGTCGGCGTCACGATCGCTCAGGCATCGACACAGGCAGCCGCGTACTGTCTGCTCGTACCGCTGTTGGAAGCACTGTTCGACGACGACATCAGCAGGGCATGGCTCTGGGCAGCAGTCATGACTGTCACCGTCGCGGTGTTGGGGGTGTTCACATTCCTGCAGGCAACACTCGGCCTGCGCATCGCGATCGGAATGCAGCTCGGTCTCCAAACCAGGCTCGGTGACCACCTCAATGCGCTCCCTCTCGGATGGTTCGAATCCCGCAGTACTGCAGCACTGTCACGGGTCGTGGTCGACAACGTCCGTGAAATCCAAGGTGCCGTAGCCTATTTGACCGCAAAGTTGATCACGAGCGTCGTCGTACCGGTCGGCGTTGCGGTCGGCATGCTGTTCGTCGACTGGCGGATCTCGGTGTCCATGCTCGTCGCCGCACCGGTGCTGTTCGCCGTCAACAGGTTGGGCAACCGCGCCTACCTCACAGCTGACCGACGAACGCATGCCGCAGCAGCCGAGGCCGATACACGAGTCGTCGAATTCGCTCAGGCACAACCGGTCCTGCGCGCATTCGGCGCCGTGGGTCACGGCAACCGAGCGCTCGACTCCGCACTGCACGCTCAAAAGACGGCCGCGACCCGCAACGTATTCTCGGCAGTCACCGGTGTCATCGTGTTCGGACTCGTCGTTCAGGTGGTGTTCCTGGCATTGACGTACGTCGTCGTTGGACAGGTAACCGGGGGTACGGTCTCCGCTGCCGCCGCGGTCGCCCTGATCGCAGTGAGCGCGCGGTTCATCGAGCCGGTGAATCAGGCCGCCCAGCTCGCGGGCGCACTGCGCTCTGCTTCGTCCTCTGTCGATCGCGCTACCGAGCTGCTCGCCGAACCCGTTCTGCCCGAATTCGATTCATCGGTTAACCCGGGCCCACCAGCTGTCACGTTCGACGCCGTCTCGTTCGGATACGATGCCGACTCCCCCGTGCTGTCGGACGTCGAGTTCACCGTCCCTGCAGGCACCACCACCGCTGTCGTCGGCCCCAGCGGTGCGGGCAAGACAACCCTGCTCCGGCTTGTCGCGCGTTACGCCGACGTCGGTTCGGGATCGATCTCGGTCGGCGGACACGACGTCCGTCGGCAACCGTCGGCGACGTTGTTGGATCAGTTGTCCCTGGTCTTTCAGAACGTATATCTCTTCGATCGCTCGATCGCCGAGAACATTCGCATCGGACGACCCGACGCATCGGACGACGACGTCAGGACAGTGGGCGCGGTGGCTCGGGTCGACGAGATCGTCGAGCGACTCCCCGACGGCTACGACAGCCCTGTCGGAGAAGGAGGCACGACGCTGTCCGGCGGAGAGCGTCAACGAGTCGCGATTGCCCGAGCGCTGCTGAAGGACGCCCCGATCGTTCTTCTCGACGAAGCAACGAGCGCTTTGGACCCGCACAGCGAGGCAGTCGTCGTCCGAGGAATCCACGAACTGACCCGCGACAAGACCGTACTCGTCGTCGCACACCGATTGGCGACCGTCGTACACGCGGATCAGATCCTGTTCCTCGACGGCGGCCGCATCGTCGAACGGGGGACTCACGACGAGCTTCTCGCCCGAGGCGGCCGATACGCGGGGTTCTGGAATGAGCGCTCACGTTCCGCCGGATGGAGATTGGAGGTTTCATGACCGACGAAGGAAGCAACGACCGCGAAGTCATTGTCCACGTAGAGGGGCTGACGAAATCGTTCGGTGAGGTGAAAGCGCTCCAGGGCGTCGACCTCACAGTGCGGCAAGGACGAATTCTCGGCCTGTTGGGCCCCAACGGGGCAGGCAAGACCACCACGATCAATGTGCTGACGACGCTCGTACGTCCCGACGGGGGCACTGCACGCGTCGACGGCATCGATGTGCTGACAGACCCCGGCGCCGTACGTTCACGCATCGGGCTCACAGGGCAGTTCGCTGCTTTGGACGACAACCTGACTGCCCGCGAGAATCTAGTGTTGTTCGGCCGCTTGCTGAAGCTGGGCAGTGGGCGCGCCCGCGCGCGGGCAGACGAACTATTGCGTCAGTTCGCGCTCACAGATGCCGCGGACCGGCGAAGCGGAACGTTCTCCGGCGGGATGAAGCGCCGGCTCGATCTTGCGGCGTCGATGGTCGGCAGCCCGAAGGTCCTGTTCCTCGACGAACCGACCACCGGCCTCGATCCGCGCAGTCGTAACGCGTTGTGGGACATCGTGCGAGAGCTCAAAGCGTCCGGAATGACGATCGTGTTGACGACACAGTATCTCGCGGAGGCCGACGAACTGGCCGACGAGATCGTCGTCATCGATCACGGCAAGGTCATCGCTTCCGGCACGTCGTCCGAGCTGAAGGCGCGGATCGGAGGCAGTTCGGTTCGGGTGCGGGTGCACGACGAATTCGACCGCGCGCGAACGGTGTTGGAGACGCGCTGGACCGTCACCGGCACGGACGACGATTCCCTCGGAATCCCTGCAGCCGGCTCGGACACACTCGTCGAAGTGGTGCGTCTGTTGGACGAGAACGCCATCACCGTCGCCGAAATCGGTTTCCAGGAACCGAGTCTCGACGACGTCTTCCTCTCGCTGACCGGTTCGACGCGCGCGGACGTGTCCGCATGAGCACCATTTCGCCCGATGTCGGTTCCTCGATTGTCGGGGACACGCTGTGGCTTGCGGGCCGTCACCTACGGTTGATGTCCCGTCGACCCGCATCGATAGTCGGCGCGCTGGTTCTTCCGCTGATATTCACGCTGCTGTTCTACGCGGTCTTCCGGATTCCGATGGAACGGCTCGGCATCGACTACGCGCAGTATCTGCTTCCCGCCGTGGTCATTCAGGCGATGTTCTTCAGCGCCATGTCTGCGTCGGTGTGGGCGGCCGAAGACGCGTCGGGCGGTATGGTGAATCGCTTGCGATCGATGCCGGTCGCGCGGACCGCCCCGGTGCTGTCGCTGCTGGTCGGAGAACTGGTGCGCTCCCTGATGAGCATCGTCGTTCTACTACTGGCCGGATATGCTCTCGGCTTTCGATTCGAGAACGGCGTCGGCACGGCAGTGTTGTTCTTCGTTCTGGCCCTGACTTTCGGTGCCGCAACATCGTTGCTGTACTTGGCAATCGGTTACGCGATCGCCAAGGCCGACACCGCTCAGTCGGTCGGCGGTCTGCTCTACTACCCACTGTTGCTGCTGTCCAACTGCTTCGTGCCGACGAGCGCGTATCCGGATTGGCTCGAACCGGTGGTAGAGCAGCAACCTGTCACCCGCGTCGCCGACGGGCTTCGCGCCCTGTCGACGGCCGGCACCGCCGGTGCGACGAGCACTGTTCTCATCGCGTTCGTATGGTGTGCAGCGCTGATCGTCGTCGGCGGTTGGGCAGGATCGCAGGCATTCGGGAGGATCCGATGACCACTGACCGAGCACCACAGCCGAGCCTGGTACTCGACACCGTCTTGATGACTCGACGCGCCTTCACGTTGATGCGTCGGTCTCCCACGACGCCGATGGCTGCCATCGGGTTCCCGGTCATCCTGATGCTGTTCCTCAGTGTCAGCTTCGCCGACGTCGTCATGCCCGGAGCTGGATTCTCCGAATACGTGGACTACAGCACACCACTGTTCATCGCGATGGGGATCACCTTCGCGACCCTCGGAACCGCCATCGACGCACACACCGACCGGGTCTCCGGCTTCCAGATCCGCATGAAGACGCTTCCGGTCTCACCGATCGCCCCGTTCGCAGGCCGCGCGATAGCGGATCTGGTTCGCAACATGATGACGGCCCTCGTCGTCACCGCTGTTGCTTTCACTCTCGGCTTCCGATTCGGTCCCGACGCAGGGTTCGGCGACATCATCGGATTTCTGACGTTTCCGCTCGTCTACGGGTTCGGTCTCGCGTGGTTCATGCTGGCGGTGGCCGAATGGATGAGTTCCGCGGAAGCCGTCAATGCCGCTCTCAGCGCTGTGCTGCTCGTCTTTTCGTTTCTGTCGACGGGTTTCGTGAAGCTCGAGGATCTCCCAGGTTGGGCGAAGCCTGTAGCCGAGGCCAACCCGATCTCGAAAATCGTCGAAGTCATGCGTGGATTCGCCTCCGGTACAGCGGATTCCAACGCCGTGTTCGGCGCGAGTGCATGGGCAGTCGGCATGACCGTGGTCTTCGGATCGATCCTGCTTCTGATGTCTCGACGCCGATGATCTACCCGGCCGCTGCCGCCGCGAGCGCAGGCCTCATCTTGTCGAACACGTACGGAATCGATGTCGGCGACGGTTCGTTGATCGCCGTGATGTCGGTCTGCGACAACAGCGATACCGCACCGCTTCTCACAGCATCGAGATTCGCGTAGCTCGGTAGACCGACCAGGCGCTCCTCGAGTTCGGGGGTGCTCGCGCTCATGACGAGAAGGTCGGAGTTCAGCAGCGGTACGTTTTCGACGCTGATGGGGAACCGAGGTTGTCCGGTCTTCGCAGTCTCGTCGGCAAGAGCCGGCGCCACCACGAGACCGAGCGTCGAGAACAATTGCGCGGCACCGTCGGTCGCGCTGCCGAATGCCTGAATCTGATCGGGTCCGTACATGAAGGCGAAAGAATAGCTCTTGCCTGCGAGCCCGGGATACTCGGCAGCGAGGTCCGCGACGTCGGTGTTCACGTCGTCGACGATCGACTGCCCTTTCGCCGGCTCGTGCAGAATGACGCCCATCAGCGTGACCATGTCCTCCCACGGGTCGATCTGCTCACCGCTGATCTTGTCGATGGTAGGCGCGATCTCGGAGAGCTTGTCGAATTGCGATGCCTGCGCTGCGAATCCGGGAGCAACGATCAAATCAGGCTGCAATGCCGCGATCTGCTCGACCAGATCGCCGTTCGGGTCGATCGCCGTCGACTCCGACAACTCAGCTCCGAACCACGGCGCAGTGTCTCCGGTGGCGGTCTCCAACGCGTCGTAGTAGCCGACCGGCGTGATCCCATAGGAGAGTGCGACGTCGGTCCACTGCCCTCCCAGGGTGACGATGCGTTCCGGGGTTCCGTCGATCGTCACCTGTCTACCGTCGGGCAGCGTGATCATCACGGGTGCGGCCGCAGGTGCATCGGAGACGGACGAGCATGCCCCGAGGAGTACGGCTGCACACGTCAGTACAGCGGTGGTAATTGCCTTGTGTCGCATGGATTCGATTCCCGTTCGACTCAGACCGAGCACGGCAGCATGGCGTACGACGCGATGCCGCACACGCTGGCGTTGGAGAGCTTCCACTTGTCACCGGCCCAGATCCACGTCAGCTGCTGCGATCTCGTGCCGCTTCCCGCCAACGACATCACCAGAGTGGCACTCATGCTCTGACCGTCGACCTCCACCGGACCGGACATGGAGTAGGTGAAGGCACCACCCGCGACGTTGATGAACGCTGCGACAGCATCGACGCTGGACAACGCCGCTTCACCGCCTTCGATCTCGTCCCCACGGGCGAAACGATCACCGCCGACGTTCATGATCGTATTCACCTTCGTGTTGAGCTGTTCGGGACTGAGCGCCGCAGGAGCAACCAGCGGCGCGTCCGCTGTCTCCTCGGGCGCCTGAGTCTGCGCAGGTGCCTGCTGCGTCGCGGTGGAACCGGATCCTACGCCGGCTCCCCCTCCGCTCGGCGCCACCTGTTCGACAGGAGCCGACGCAGCCGTCGACGCCGCAGGCGCAGGCGCTGCTGCGGGTGCCGGGGCTGCTGCGGGTGCTGGGGCTGCTTGAGCTGCTGTCGCGGCCTGAGGGGCCAAGTTGACGACGGTCGGTTGGGCTGCAGTCGTCGTGTCGACTCGATTGCCGTAGACGACAACGATTCCGACGACGCCGATGGCGACGACAAGCGCCGCTACGATGGCCGAAATCCCAGCCGACGCAAGGATGGTGGGAACGTCGAGTTCTCGCTTGGCGCGATGAACCTCGCTCTGTCCAGAGGTGTCGCCTGCGTCTCTCGTGCTGGCGTCGTGCGTGCTCGACATCTGCTGTCCGTCTCTCTGTCCTGGCATCCGCTGCGATCCGGCGAATGCGCATAGTAGCCACGAGGGCATAGCGAAGGCTACCCTTGCTTCGGCACGCATGGTACCCGAAGCCCGCTTCGTCTCGACGATGTCCGATTTCGGCCTCTGCCAGCACATTCCCGTACCCAAGCAAGGACTGCGACTACCGTGACCGAGACCTTTCCCGTCCTCGCCCGCGAACTGCACGACATCGCCGACGACGTTCGTGCCGTTCCCGCTCCCCCGATCCCTGCCGTTCCCGAGCCGTATGCGATCAGGGTTGCCGAGACGACGATCTCGTCGCCGGACGCACCGGACACCGAGATGATCACCGAGTGGATGAATCGACCGCATCTGGCCGAAGCCTGGGAGTACGACTGGCCGCTGGAACGCTGGCATGCCCACCTGCAGGCTCAGCTCGACGGGCAGTACTCGCGACCATTGATCGGTTCGTTCAAGGGCAAGGACATCGGCTACCTCGAGATCTATCGGGCGGCAAAGGACCAGATCGCCGGTGTGTATCCGTCGGACTCCTACGACATCGGAATGCACGCCGCCATAGCCGACTCGAGCGTCGTCAACAAAGGTTTCGGTGCGCTTCTGTTGCCCAAGATCATCAAGAGTGTGTTCGACCTGGACCCGAATTGCCGCCGCATCGTCTTCGAACCCGACTACCGCAACACGGCCATGCGGAGGCTGTCCGAATACGCAGGCGGCGTCTTCCTCGGTGAGCACGACATGCGCGCCGACCGTCGCATCGCACTGTTCGTCGTTCCCCGCACACCCGGAGATCTACCCGACATGTCCTGAGAGTGCGCTCCGACATCACTTGAATGGTCCATTCATGTTGTCTGTCAACATGAATGGGCCATTCAAGCACTCTTGCCATGCGGCTCAACTGATCGTTCGCGCCAGTCGCTCGTATCCGTCGTAGTCGGGCTTCATGGCGTTGGCGACGAGTTCCCACAGCACCTCGTCGGTTCCGCCGCCGACCCGTGCGAGTTTCATATCCCTCCACCAACGGCCGAGCGGCGTCTCGTCGGACAGGAAGCCGGATCCACCGAAGATGTGCATGCACTCGCTCATCACTTCTTCTCCGAGCCGGGCAGCGGAAACCTTCAACGCCGCAGCGGTTCGAAGGTCGACCTTGCCTTCGGCCGCAACACCGTTCAATGCATAGCGCAGGATGTCCACGCGCGCCCCAAGATCGGCAACCCTGAACCGCAGCGCCTGATGATCGAACAGACACTGGCCGAACTGCGTTCGATTCTTCATGCGAGCCACCGTGATTCCGAGAACATGAGTGCACGATCCCGCGACCTGTCCCGCGATCGACAATCGCTCGTGAGCAAGTCCCCAACTCACGGCTGCCAGTCCTGTGCCAGACCGCGCAATGAGGTTGTCCGCGGGCACCCACGTGTCGATCTCGACGGCCGCCGTGTCCAGCGGCCCCGCGCTGACCTTGCGGTACGGCGGTTCGATCGTCACCTGCGTCGTCGGAACGAGGATCAACACGACGTTGCCGTGGCGACTGGCTGCGTCGTGGTCGACACTGCGAGCAACGACGAGGATGTGGTCGGCGATGGGCGAGAGCGAGACGAACTTCTTTCGCCCCCGGACACGGTACCCGTCCCCTTCGGTGGCGACCTCGGTTTCGACGATCTGAAGGTCGGATCCGCCCGACGATTCCGATGCAGCCAAGCAAAGGACGGCCTCACCTCGAATCGCCTGATCAGCAACCGATTTCAGATGATCCGACTTACCGAAGCGCCGGAGGATCGCAATGGCGGAATCGTGCAGGCTCACACCGACGCTGATTCCTGCCGAACCGAGTTCGCCCAACCGGTAAGCGAGTTCGAACAACTTCGGCACGTCCGGTGTTGCGCCCTGCGCCCACTTCGCCTCGAAGACGCCCTGTTCACCGAGACGTTCGAGCAATTTACGTGGAAATCGTTCGCTGACTTCTGCTTCCGCCGTCCACCCGCGGACTTCGTCGTCGAATACCTTCGCCAACAACTCGCGATAGTCGTCGTCGTTCATGCCAGAGCACCTGTTTCGACGAGCCTCTTCACTTCGAGGCGCCGCAGTTTGCCCGACGTCGTACGAGGGAGGGTTCCGGCCTCGACGAGCACCACGTCGCCTGGCACGATCCCACACGACGACGCGACGGCGCCGATGACGCCACTGCGTGCCGACTCCTTGTCCGATCCACGGTATTCCGCGACCATCACCAGACCGGGTCGGGCCGTGTTCTCACGCGCCATGGCGACGACGCCACCACTTCGGACACCCTCGACCTGTGCTGCGGCTCGCTCGATCTCGACCGGGAACAGGTTCCGCCCCGCCACGATGACCAATTCCTTGGCACGACCACAGATGACCAGACAGCCGTCGACCAGGTAACCGAGATCGCCTGTCTTGAACCATTCGCCGTCGGCGAGCGCGTCCTGACCGAGGTACCCGGACATCATCGACGTTCCCCGCACTTCGATCTCACCGACGTCTCGGCCGACTATCACCGGTGTCTCCACTGCAGCCTCGGCTATACGAACTTCCATACCGTCGATGGGACGTCCGAGCACGGCGTACCGCCGCGGCGAGCCATCGACCTCCGCGTCGTCGTACCGTGCTCCGTCGCCTGCAGCAGGCATCGTGATCGCACAGGTCGATTCGGCCATGCCGTACGCGGGCGCGGCGGCCGCAGGGTCGAAACCGAATCGCGCTGTCTGCTGGAGGAAAACGTCGAAAGCTTTGGGGTCGATGGGTTCTCCCCCACTGATCGCTACGCGAATCGACGACAAATCGGCGTCGTGCAGGAACTTCCCGTACCGACCCACTATGTCGTACGCGAAATTCGGTGCAGCAGTGATGGTGGCGCGAGATTCGGTCAACCAGTCCAGCCACTTGAACGGCGCGGCCGCGAAGGCGGAGTTGGAGACGATCCACGTCGACATTCCGCTCACCATGTTCGCGGTGAGGAACGCAAGTCCCATGTCGTGGTACAGAGGAAGCCAGGTGAAGCCGATGTCGGTCCTGCCGTCGACACTCAGTCGTTGCAGAAGTCCTCGTGCATTGGCCAGAACGGCGGCAGCAGACAGCACCGCGGTCCGTGGTTCCCCTGTAGATCCTGCTGTCCCCTGGAGAATCGCAGGCGATGTGATCGCCGGCGACGCCTCGAATACTTCCGCGCCCGTAGCGAACTCCGACGCCTCGACCACGTTCAGCAAACTCGACACGGTTGCGAGACTCTCGCGCTGATCACCGCTACCCAGGACGGTTCGCACACCCATGGATTCGTATCGTGCGACGGTCGCTTCGGCCCATCGGGCGGTGTCGGCGCCGCGAACCGGACCGGGCAAGATCGTGACCGACGTTCCGGCCAACCATGCGCCCTGAATTGCTGCGATCAGATCGAATCCCGGATCGCCGATCAGGCCGACCGGCGACGGATTCTTCGAGATTTCGCGCGCGATCTTTTCTGCACGGGCATGTACATCCTTCCACGGATACCGGCGCCACTCCTTCGTGCCGGACTCGAAAACGACCAGCTCCCCGGTCGATTCGGTCATCGATGTCGAGATCGCGGCGGCAAGCACGCTCGACTGGCTCATCGGCGTTTCGCCAAGACTGCGTCTTCGAGATCTGCAACGGTGTTGCAGTTCATCAATTCCTCTTCCGACAGAGCGACACCGAGTTTCTCCTCGATGGCCACCATGCCTACTGCGAAACCGACAGAGTCGAGGCCGACCTCGTCGATCAGATGAGAGTTGCGGTGTATGCGGGAGGTGTCGATCTGCAGCTCCTCACGGAGGATCGCTTCCAGCTCAGGATTGATCGTGTCGGACATAGGAACACTCCATTCTCGAAAAGGTGGAACAAGTCAGGTGGTGACCAGGGAGGTCACGTCATCGAACGACGCGCCGGCAAGGAGAGCTGCAACGGGAATTTCGAGGTCGAGCGACTTCTTCACGGACTTGTGAAAGTCCAGTGCCTGAATCGAATCCATACCGAGAGCAACCAACGCTTTACCTGTGTCCAGATGATCGTCGTCGGCGAAGCCCATGATGCGACCGAGGAGAGACCGAAGATCGCGTGATGTCGCCGCCGAATTCGGTATCGAGGACTCGACCGGCGCTGCGTGCCCGACCGTGTCGATCGCCGACGCCGATTCGGTGGATTCGCTCTTCCGTGGCAGCAGGGATCGAAGGCCGAGTATCCCGCAGACGGATTCGATGGTCGACCACTCCGCCGAGACCACGAGACAGTTACGTCTCCCTGCCGTGAAACCAGCCGTCAGCGCCGATTCTGCCGCCATCGAAAGGATCCCGGCGTCTGCAGATCTCGCGATCAGTGAGTGGTAAGCCTCGTCGGTGCGAGTCTCGTCGGCCCAGACTCCCCATTGCACGGATACCGCGTTCAGGCCGCGTGAACGCATTCGGTGCGCGACGGCGTCCAGCATTCGGTTCGTGGACGCGTACACCGCCAGCCCTGGCCCACCGAACGTTGCCGACACCGACGAGCACAGCAGTACGCGGCAGTCAGGAGCAAGCTCGAGACGACTCGTCACGGTCTCGATCCCGACGAGCTTGGCCGCCGACGCCCGTGCAACGGCATCGCGATCGACGTCGCCTGCGGTGGCATGGACGTAGTCGACCGCGGCGTGCACGACGAGCGTGATCGGACGGCCTGCACGTGCCGCCGCGAACGCATTCACGGCGTCGGGATCGGTGACGTCGCACGCCTCCACTGTCACGTTCGGGATCTCCGACGACCCGCCGGTACGGTTGACCAGCGTGATCCGTCCTGCACCCTCTCGTACGAGGCGCTCTGCGACGGCTCGTCCCACACTTCCGGTGCCGCCCACGATCATCACCTCGGCCAGGTCACCGAAGTCGGTGTCCGCAGGCTCGTCCACGAGGCGTTGCGCGTACAGCTTTCCCTCGCGCAGAGCGAGTTCCGCCTCCCCGGCGGTGTGTAGCGCCGTGATCACGGCGGCAGCTCGTTTCGGGGTCACGGGAGCGTCGTCGATGTCGAGGTGACGGAACGTGGTGCCGACGTGTTCGGATCCCAGGGACCTTGCCGCGATTCCCACGGCGCTGTGCAGCAGGTGGGGGACGTCGCCGTCCGACACAGCCTCACCGCCGACGGTGACGACCCAGAAGTTCGGCGCACCAGCGGGTCTCAGCCACTCGGCGTGCCGTTCGAGAAGCAGGCCAAGCGCCTCGGTTGCTTCACGGGCGTTCATGTCCTCCGACGCAGGCAGCAACGCGACCACCACGTCGACGTCCGACGCGTCGGCGCCCCCGTCGGCCAGGACCGCGGTGGCACCGTGCCGCCCCGCCTGCGCCACCATTTCGGCGGCGAGCTCGCTGCATCGACCGGTGTGGTCGATGATCGATATTCGTTGCGGCCGCGTCAGACGACGTCGTCCGAGTTGTTCCCACGTCTCCACGAGACGTTCCGGACAAGCGACCTCTGCCGGCACGGGCGCGGGCGTCACCGCACGATCTGCCCAGTAGCGCTTCTGATTCATCCTGCTGTTCGGGAAATCCGGTAGGGGCAGACGGACCTCGGTGTCCGACGGATCTCGCAACGCATCCCATCGGAACTGCTCGTCGTGGACCGCGACCGTGGCGACCGCACGTGCGAACTCCGTGAGCGTGGTTGCTGTCCGACGTGAGGTTCCGACCACCAGTCGGTTGTCGGACGAACCGAGGGTGTCCTCGATGGCCAGTTGCAGCGCCGGATGATCGGACATCTCCACGAACGTGTCGATACCGGAATCGGCCATTGCCTTCGCTGCGAGATCGAATCGAACGACGTTGCGTAGGTTGAGGTACCAGTACTCGCTCTGATCGAAGTCCGAGGTGATCCTTTCGCCGCCGACCGCCGAGCTGAAGCACGGCGCGTCGGGCTCGCTGAACAAGGCGCTCGAGCATGCGTCTCGCAGCCGGGCCTGCAGCCGTTCACGTACCTGACCGATCGCGGACGTGTGCGCTGGGTAGCTCACGCCGATCTCTTTCGCGAAGCTGCCCGATCCGCTGACATGCTCCACGATGTCCTTCACCGTCGTGCGGTCACCTGCGACGCATACCGCGTGCGGTGAATTGATCACCGTCAGCTCGGTCCACCCCGTTCGTCGCGCCATGAGCGCTTCTGCCGCGTCCCGGCGAATCCCCAGGAACCCCATCGAGTAGTCGGTCGCCGGAAACTCCGCTACGAGTTCGCTTCTGATCGCCGCAGTACGCAACGCGTCCTGCCACGTGATCGCTCCACTGATGTAGGCCGCGGCGATCTCGCCCTGCGAGTGACCCACGGTGGCGTCGGGGCACACCCCGACGGCATTCCACATCCGCGCGATTCCGATCATGTGCGACGCGAGTGCGGGCTGCACGATGCGTACGCTGTCGTCGTTACCTTCACCGAGCAGGAAGCTGCGCACCGAGATGTCGAACTCCTCGACGAGGAGCTTCTCCGACGCATCGACGACGTCCCGGTACGGCGCGGACGACTCGTAGAACAGTTGACCCATCCCGAACCGCTGGCTTCCCTGACCGGGGAACACGAATGCTGTCCGACGCGTCCCCGCCGGACGCTCACCCGCTACGACGGCGTCATCGGGGGTGTTCGCGGCGATCGACTCGAGACTGCTCCGCAGCGTTGCGGTGTCCGTGGCCATGATCAGCGCGCGGTGTTTCCTTGCAGTCCTGGTCCGGAACAGTGTGGACGCGACGTCGGTCGGCGATGTGTCCGGTTGGGCGCGAAGATAGTTCGCAATCGACTCCGCCTCACCGCGTAGGAGTTCGGCACTGTGCGCGGACAGGAGAACCGGTACCGATCCATCCGGGAGAATGTGGCTAGGCACGCGCGTACTCCTCGTCACCCACGGCGACGACGACATGCGCGTTGCTGCCGCCGATGCCGAATGCCGATACCGCGCCGTGCCGAGTTCCGTCCTCCGCAGGCCAGGGCCGCACCTCGTCGACGAGCCTCAGCCCCGAACGATCCCAATCGATCTTGTCCGTCGGGTCGTCCGCGTAGAGCGTCGGCACCAACTCGCGACGGTCGGCGCACGTGAGCACCTTGACGAGTCCGAGAACACCTGCGGCTGCCTGGGTGTGGCCGAAGTTCGATTTGCACGAACCGAGCTCGACGCGGGTATCCGACGCCATCGCCGCTGACCCGTAAGTCCGTGCGAGAGCATTCAATTCGATCGGATCACCCACCTGGGTGCCGGTCCCATGCCCCTCGACCAACGAGACCTGGTCCGCACGCACACCCGCTGCACGAAGCGTTCGGTCGATCAGTCGAACCTGCGACTCACCTCGTGGAACGGCGAGCGCGGCACCCGACCCGTTGTGGTTGGTCGCCGAGCCACGAATGCACCCGTGAATTCTATGCCCCAATTCTCGTGCACGAGAAACACGTTCGAGGACGACCACCCCGGCCCCCTCCGACCACACGGTCCCGGTCGCCGATGCGGTGTACGAGCGACAGTGCCCGTCGACCGACAGCGCGTTGTTCTTGGCGAACTCCACGAACATCATCTCCGAGCCCATGACGGTCACACCCCCGGCCACTGCCCAGTCACACTCCCCCAGACGGATCGAACTGCAGGCAAGATGCACTGCGGTCAGCGATGCCGCGCATCCCGTATCGACGGTAAGACACGGCCCGACAGAACCGAGGACGTGAGAGATCCGACCCGCGACGGCACTGAGCGACGTTCCGGAAAGCTGATACCCGTTGTGCTCGTTGATCGTCGACATCGACGGTCCGTACTCGGTGATCATGGCTCCCATGAAGCAGCCCATCTCGTCGCCGTCCACGGAGTCGGGATCGATACCGGAGTTCTCGAGTGCGCGCCACGTCACGCGAAGTCCTACACGCTGCTGAGGATCCATCGCGATCGCCTCGCGCGGTGTGATTCCGAAGAACTGGGGATCGAAATCCGCTGCCTCGTCGAGGAATCCACCGGCATCGGGGACGGTGCGCCACCCTTCGGATCTTCCCAACGATGCGAGCCCCTGCAGGTGCCATCCCCGATCGCGTGGGAACCGTCCGATCGTTTCCCGTCCATCGCGGAGTACGTCCCAGAACTGCTCCACCGTCTCCACCCCACCCGGCGCTTCGACTGCCATGCCGACCACGACGATGTCGTCGTCGGCATACACACTCGCGCCGCGCTCGGATGACGTCATCGGGAGATCACCGGCACGTCGACGCCGTCGGGCGAAGCCAGCAACTCGGCGATGGATTCCATGTTGTCGTTCAGATAGAAGTGTCCGCCGCCGAAGAGCGACACCGACACTCCTGCGGTGGTGTGTGCCTCCCACCCATAGAGATCGCCGACCGTGACGATCGGATCGTCGTCGCCACCGAGCGCCGATACCGGTGCATCGACGGTCTCGTCGTCGGCGCAGGAATAGGTGTCGATGATGCGGTAGTCGGCCTTGAGTGCAGGGATCGCCATGCGCATGATGTCGCGGCTACCTAATATCTCTGCACCCGTGCCACCCAGCTCGACGAGTCGATCGAGGATGTCGTCCTCGTCGTCCGGGTGAGGCGCCTGCTCGTCCTGTCGACCGGGCGGAACCACCGCCGACACCGCAAGAAGGCGGACGGGAATTCCAGCCGACTCCGCAGCGCGAACGAATTCGAACGCGACGATTCCACCCATGCTGTGACCGAATACGGTGACGCCTTGCCCGCGATTGTGAGGTGACTCCGCAAACTCGGCCAGCGCCTCCTCGGCGAGTTCCTCGACGGACGCAGCGGCGGGTTCACCGACACGGTCCTGACGACCGGGGTACTGCAGCGCGACGACGTCGAAGTACCGGCTGAAGTGCTCCGAGAACGCCCGGTACGCCGACGCCCCCGTGCCTGCGTGCGGGCAGATCACCAGTGGTGGCGCCGAAGGGGATTCGGGTGTGTGGAACTGCCTTATCCAACCCAGTGTGGTGGACATGTGATCTCCTCGAACGAAAAGTGGGGTGTCACCAGCTACGGCGCATGGTCAGATACGCCTGGTCGTTCTCGTCGAGTACGTCCGCGTCGCCGAGCGGTGCGTCGGGCTGCTCCGCGATCGACCGCAACGTGCCGTCGAACGCGGACTCGATGATCTCGACGTCGGACATGTCGAAGGACGTGGCCGCATAGGACAACACGATTCTGAGGCCGTCGTCGGGAAACACGGTCAGGCGTAGAGCATGCTCGGATTCGCCTCGAGCACTGAACGAGACGAGGTCGAGTCCACGCCGGTTCAACAGCCGCTCCATCTCGGCGCGGCCCGACGGGTAGGACTGGAACGCGATCATCGTGTCGAACAGCCTGCGCACTCCGGTGACCCGATGCGCTTCGGTGATCGAATACTGCTCGTACTCCATCAGTTCCACGCGCTCACGCTGCAGCACGTCGAGATGCTCGCGCCACGACCGGTCGTCGACCAAGTCGAACACCCGAGGCACCGTGTTCGCGTAGGACCCGACGGCACTGTCGATGTCGTCGATGTCCGTCGGGCGACCTGCCACGACTTCACCGAACACGATCCGACGCTGACCAGTGAACTGCCGCAACACATTCGCCCAGGCGAGTTGACACACGGAACTCAATGTCGTCGCCCCGTCGGTGGCGATGGCACGCAGACGTTCGACGATGTCCGGAGCGATCTCGAACTCGTGATCGACCGGCATCTCCCCCGAACTATGTTCCGGTGCAACGATGGTCGGCTCCGAAACGGGCGCGAGATACCGAGCCCACGCTTGGTCGGCTTCCTGGCGACGATCACGGATCAGGGTCACGAACTCGGCGAATGCCGTCGACGGTTCCAGCGCATCGGAACCGACGCGAGTGGCGTAGTCGACGAACACCTCACCCGGCATCAGCTGACCCGACCATCCATCCGAGATGATGTGATGAGCCGTCAGCACCATGAGGTGCTCGTCATCCGGAAGATGGACGACCATCGCTCGAAGCAACGGGCCGGCAGAGACGTCGAAGTGGCGGGCCATGTCCTCGTCGAGCAACTGTTCGAGGGCTTCCGGTACGTCACCGACGCCCGTCGCGAAATCCAGTTCCCGAACCTCGAGTTCGATGTGAGCGGGCACGATGCCGACTGGCTTGCCGGCACGGGACAAGCCGATCGACACCCTCAGATTGGGATACCGATCGGCCACCAGATTCATGGATTCGACGAGTCTCGGGGTATCGAGGTCACCGCGGACCCCGATCAACATCTGAACCGAGTAGACGTCGCCGGCACTGGTGACCCCGGCGAGATACATCGCCTCCTGCATCGGCGCCAGCGGGTATACGTCGACCACATCGCCGTACTGTTTCTGCCAGCCGTCGAGGTCCAGCTGCGTGACGCCCTCGGCGAGAACGTCACTCGGGGTCCGGTGCTCCTGCGGATCGCGCCGAAGTTCGGCCGTGATCTCGCGAAGTGCCGTCACCCAGCTGTCGGCGATTTCCTGGGCGGCGACACCTGTGAGGACTCCTTCGGGGAAACGGAACGACGCTTCCAGACGCGCCTCGTCCCCGTCGACAAGCGTCACGGTGTTGACGTCGAGAATCGCGGCGGACGGCATGTTCTCGTCGGCATACCCGGAGAGGTAGGGAAATTCGGGAGCAGGCCCCCAGTCACGAGTCTGCTCGTCACCGAGCGCGAAGCGGCCCATGTAGTTGAAGCTGACCCGAGGTTCGGTGCGCTCGGACAACAGCGAGCGAGTGTCCTTGTTCAGCCATCGCAACAACCCCCATCCGATGCCCGCGTCCGGGACTGCGAGCAGGTCCTCCTTGACCGACTTGATCGCATCGACCATGTCGACCGAACTGTCGGTGAAGGTGACGGGGTAGATCGACGTGAACCAGCCGACGGTGTCGGACAGATCCGCATCGGAGAAAAGCGCTTCCTCGCGGCCGTGTCGCTCGAGATTCACCGACAGTGCTCCGCCCCCACGATGGCGCCGAACAGCGACGACGAGGGCCGCGAGCTGGACGTCGACCAAGTCGCATCGGAATGCACGAGGGACCGTGTCGGTGAGCGCTTCGGTCTCCTCGGGACCGAGGGTGACGGTCACCTCGCGAACGGTCGAGACCAGGTCGACGGCGGGATCGAACAGCCGCGTTCCAAGTGTGGGCTCGGGCACGCCTGGTCCACTCCAGAAGTCGATCTGTTCGGTGAACCTCGACGACAAGGCCAGGTCCGTGAGACTCGTGTTCCATTGCTTCACCGACGTACTGACTACCTCGTCGACACCGCCCCCGGACCAGAACCGCCGCAGGTCGTCGCCGATCACACGCCACGAGACACCGTCGACCACCAAATGATGGATCACCAGCAACAACCGTCCTGGTGTCTCGTTGCCGCGATTGATCCACACGACCTCGACGACGTGGCCGACTCCAGGATTCATTCGGCTACCGGCCGCGCGAAGCTGCACCGCCAGAACGTCTTCGACGGACCCGTCCGGCGGAAGCACCACCTCGGTGAGGGCAGCTGTCACCGGGTCCTCGGGTACCACGAACACGGCTTGCCCGTCGGCACCACGTCCGACGGAGGCAGACAGCATTGGATGTGCTGCAACCAACTTGTCGAGGACCTCGGCGAGTCGGTCGGCAGTTGCATCGGCAGGGGTGACAACGGCAGTCGCTTGACAGTACCCGGAATAGTCGACAACCTTGTCGATCAGCATCGCCGCAACGGGATTGAGCGGAACCTCGCCCGTCTCGGTCTCGACGACGACGAGCGGCGGCGCGTCGTCGACCGCACTCTGCTCCGTGGCCGCGGCGATCAGTGCAATGGTTCGTGCCTCGAACAGTGCTTTCGTGGTGACATGGAGTCCGCGTTTCTTCAGCGCCGCAGCCATCCGGATTGCACTGATCGAATCGCCACCGAGACCGAGGAAGTCGTCGTCGGCACCCAGTACAGTCGCCTCCGGAATTTCGAGGGTCGCTCGTACGATCTCGGCGACGATGTGCTCGGTCTCGCCTCGCAACGCACGCCCGGTTCCGGACTTGTCACCGAAGTCGGGTATCGGCAAAGCCTTCTGGTCGAGCTTGCCGTTCGCGGTGAAGGGCAGCGACGTCATCTTGACCAGGATCGTCGGCACCATGTAGCTCGGAAGTCGCTGTGCCAGATAGCTCTTGATGTCGTCCGCATGCTGCTCGTCCGTGATCTCCTCGGTGCCCGTGTCCGCGATGTAGTACGCGGCCAGAACCGGACCGGCGTCACGCGGGATCGCAGTCGCCGCAGCGGACATCACACCGGGAACCTGACGCAGTACGGTTCCGATTTCACCGAGTTCGATGCGGTGTCCGCGAATCTTCACCTGGTCGTCTGCACGTCCGATGAATTCGAGGCGTCCGGTCGGACTCCACCGGACGAGATCACCGGTGCGGTACATACGATCACCGGGCTCCGAGAACGGATTGGCGACGAACGCGCCTGCCGTCAGGCCCGGACGGTCGTGGTAGCCGATCGCCAGTTGCACTCCACCGACGTACAGTTCGGCGGTGACACCCTGTGGTACCTGGCGAAGCGCCGAATCCAATACCCAGACACTGGAGTTCGACTCCGGAATACCGATCAGCGACGACCGGAACTGCGTGTCGTCGGTGATCCCGCTGAAGTCCTCGTACGTGATGTCCATGGTCGCTTCGCTCGGACCGTAGAGACCGATGACCGGGCAGTCGAACGCCCGGCCGGCCTCGTCCGCCAGCCAGGGCGACACCGCTTCTCCACCACAGAACAAGAAGCGCACCGACCGCAGTCTGTCGTCACCCGTCCCGGCGTCGAGAAACGCTCTGAGCATCGTCGGAACGAACGAGAGGACGGTGATTCGGTATTTCTCGATGAAGTCCGTGAGCGCATGGGCGTCCATCCACCACCACCCCGGTTGCGCCAGAACCAACGATGCGCCCGACGACACCGCCGCGATGATCTCGCACACCGACACGTCGAATCCAATGGGTGTCTTCTGCAGAACACGCTCGGTCTCGATCATCCCGAAGTGATTGCGCATCCACTGAACTCGATTGCTGACCGCCCGGTGATCGATCACGACGCCCTTGGGCTTGCCGGTGGTTCCCGAGGTGTAGATCAAGTACGCCGGCTCGCCCGGAACGGTCTGCCGTTCGAGTTCGTCCTGCCGCACCGAGTCCCCGTCGGTGTCCTCGATCTCGGCGACGACCGCGGGGTCTGCAAGATCCAGCACCGGTACGTTCAGCGCGGGAGGCGTCCGTTCTGCCGTGAGATGTCGGACCACTATCGCCGGCCGTGCGTCGTCGACGATGTACTCGACGCGATCGGCCGGATAGTCGGGGTCGATGGGGACGTAGACCCCGCCTGCTCGCAACAGGCCTGCCACGATCACCGCGAGCCATTCGCTGCGGTCGGCGTGCACGGCCACGAAGTCCCCGGGACGTATTCCTCGATCGAGCAGCGCACGTGCGAATTTGTTGACGGCGGAATCGAACTGCCCGTAGGTCAGCTGCACGTCACCGAAAACGACGGCGATGCGGTCCGGGTACTTCTGTGCGGCCTCGCGCGTCATGGCATCGACGGTCGTCGGAGTGATCTCCATGGCAGGGCCCGACGTCCACCGGTCGACGCGCGCCGAGTCGGAACTCGACAATGCGGCCAGATCTCCGATCGCCGTCGACGCGGTTGCGCGCGTGAGTACCTGGTCGATGTACTCGTGCAACCGCGCGATGGTCTCCGGGCCGAACAGGTCGGTCTGGAACGTGATCTGGACGTCGACACGATCTGCGAGCAGGAATGCCTCGACGGCGATCGGCAACAGCGCCGAACCGTTGTCGACGAGTTCCCACGTGGTGGTGCATCCCGGCAGTGTTGGGCCGTCGATCTTCTGGTCGAGAAAGAGCACCATGGTGTCGAACAATTGGTTACCGACCGTGGGATTGACCCGCTTGGCGATACGAACGACCTCTTCGTACGGGAAGTGCTTGTGCCGGAACGCGTCCGTCTTCACCTGATGGACGTGACCGACCAGATCGGCGAACGTGCGACTGTCGTCGGAGTCGAAGCGCAGGGCGACCATGTTGCTGAGGTTGCCGATCAGCAGTTCCTGCCCCGCCGCTTCGCGGTTGGCGACAGTGGTGCCCACGACGAGGTCGTGCTGACCGGTGATCTGACGCAATGCCACGTAGTACGCGGCGAGAAACACCTCGAACGGGGTCGCGCGCAGTCGGGTGCTGAGCCCCCGAAGATTCTCTGCGGCAGCGACATCGAGACTGCGATCGAGGCGTGCACCCCGGGACGACGCGTGGGCGGGCCTGCGGTCGTACGGCAACTGCAACGCGTCCAGTTCGGACCGCCAGGTGTTTTCCCAGAACGAGACCGCCGGCGTCTGATCGGTCTTGTCGAACTCCGCGTTCTCCCATTCCGCGAAGTCCGCCACCTGCAGCGCCAACGGCTCGGCGTCCAATTTCCCGTCCAGCGCAAGGCGATAGAACTGCTCCACGTCGCGCGACAACGCCTGCAATGTCATTCCGTCCCAAGCGATGTGCTGCATCAGCACGATCGCAACAGTGCGATCGTCGCCCATACGCGCGACGGTCAGACGCAGCGAGGACTCGACCGCCAAGTCGAACGGTTCGGCGACCAGATCGTCGAGGAGGTCTCGGTACCGTTGCACCGCATCCGGGCCGTCGCCGACGTCGATCCTGGTGGATCGATGAGGAAGCGATGCGTGGATCCTTTGGTACGGACTGCCTGCCGCATCGGAATGATATGTGGTGCGGAGTATTTCGTGGCGTTCGACGACCGCCGCGAAGGCCTGTTCGAGGGCAAGATCATCGACGAGCCCGTCGAAGGTCAGAGCCAGACACAGGTTGTAGACCACGCTGTCGGGAACCAGTTCCTGGTAGGTCCAGACACCCTGTTGAGCCGAAGACAGTACAGCGCGCTCCGGGTTCGAACGGCTCGGCACCGCGCCGCCGTCCGTGACCACGCCCTCGGTCAGGAGTCGTAGCCGCAGCGCAGCCTCGACAGCGTCCAACGATCGCATCGACTTCTCCTCTTGTGAACCCCGGCAGACCAAGTGAGCCTAACCTAATTCGCCCTGCGTGTGTCACGTAGCTTTTTTTGGAATCTCTTTACTCGAATCCGTTGGCGCAGTGGCTTACCGAGACGAAAGTCGGGCGCGCAGTGCTGCCAGCGCCGCCTCGTCGAGACCGGATGCAGCCATCGGCGCCACAGCATCCGGCGTGGTCGTCGGTTCGACAGTGGGGTGGTCGAGTTGCTCGGCCAGCTCTGCGACGGCTGGGTGGACGAACACCGTGTGCGGCTCGACGACGAATCCCGCGTCCTTCAACTGCGATACCAGGCGAAGCGCCGCAAGGCTGTCTCCTCCTAGTCCGAAGAAACTGTCCTCGCGGCCGATCGACACGTCGTCGCCGAGGGAAAGAACGACCCGCAGTGCGGCCACGACCGTTTCCTCGGTACCTGTCCGAGCCGGCCCCCCGAATCCCGATTGCCGCTCCACAGTCGGTTCCAGGAGCGCCTCACGGTCGATCTCACCGGATGCCGTCAGCGGGAGCCGATCCAGCCCTGTCACCGTCGCGGGTACGGCCACCGAAGGAAGCCTGTGACGCAACGAATCATGCGCGGCAAGGGCGGCGGCCGCGTCGCCGGTCACGTAGGCGTCGAGCCGGGGACCGTCGGCAGAGTCGCGCACCTCCACCACGCCGGGCGCCACCCCCTCGACCGCGTTCAGCACAGCTTCGACGTGGGCGAGGTCGACCGCACAACCGTGCACGACAGACAACCGCGCCGCCGCGCGAGCCGGAGACTCGGGCAGCACGCCGATCGCCGTGTCCGAATCGATCGTGCCGATCGCCTCACCGAGACGATGCATGAAACCGGCGATGTCGTCGACGCCGCACAGGGCAGGCGTCATTCCCACCGACACAGACCACCCGTCGTCCTCGGATCGAAGGACGACAGCGAGATCCACGCCTGCCGGAACACCTGTACGACGCTCGACCGACGCGACGTGATGTCCGTTCAGGTTCAGCGGTATCGGGCCGACCGTGTCGATCTGCACGGCCACCTGGAACGGCGTCGTCCCACGCGTCCGAGACTCTTCGGACACCATCACACCCACTCGCTCGATCCGAGTCGAAGCGTGCGTACGCGCACTCTCGATGCGATCGGCAGCGAGGGCGAGAACCTCACGAGGTGTTCGGGTCCCGTCGAGCGTCACGCGGCAGACAAGCTGATTGGCGAAATGGCCGACCACCGCATCGTGCCGTGCGTCACGGATCGCATCGAGAACACCGATCGCGATATCCGTGATGCCCCACTCACGATGCAGCGCAATGGCAGTCGCAGCGAGTACGGATGCCGTAGGGTCGTCCGCAGCAGGGCTCAGTCCGCCTGGAATTGGATACCAAAGATGCTCGCTCGCACGGGCCGTCGCGGCCAGCGCGAGAAAACGAGTCGGTACACCCGCCAAGTTCTCGACCCAGTACGCGAGATCGGCGTCATCGGTGGCGGAGGCTTTGATCTGGTCGGCGGAAAAGTCTCGGTACTGCGCCACCTGCTCGGTCTCGAAGTCTGAATTGTACGCTCGCACAATTGCTTCTGCGACGAGGAATGCCGATTTCAGGTCGCCGGCTACACGGTGGATCGTCAACTCCAGAACCGCTCCGACAGCGGATGGGTGGACTCGGACGCGGATCGGGACCTGCGTTTCCAGATCGAACGACGAGGCAGCTCCCCCCGGCACGTACGGTTCGTCCACGTACTCGATGAACGGCGCCGGTGTGTCCACTACCTTCTGGTACGGCATACGTCGGTCTGCCGGATACACCGTCCGAAGTATTTCCACGTTCTCGAGGACCTGCGTGCACGCCGACTCCAGTCGCTCGCGATCAGGAGCAGGGACGATCTCCCACACGACGGTGTCGTGGGAGAGCGACGGCCCGAGCGCCCGTTCCGCACGTATGGCTGCCTGTTGCGCCAGAGACAGGGGAACACGACTCGCACCCTGGCCGGGAACTCGCGAACTACGCTGATCCTCGTACCTTTTCGACAGACTTCGAATGCTGGATTCTGACATTTCGGATCTCCCGCGACGATGCCGTGCCGCCACGATCGACCGACACGTACGAGCGCAGAGGATAGCATAGGCTAAGTTAACTACGGGCGTCGTCGACAGTCCGTTCGATTACCGCACATCGACATGTGGAGCACTCACCATGACTTCCGATTTCGCCGATATCGTCGCCCTGTCGCCTCTGCAGCGCAGTATCTACTTCGTCAGTACAAGCACCTCGGGAGTCGACCCGTACAACGTCACGTTCTCGGTTCGAATCGAAGGGATCGAGTCCCTCGACTCCGTTCATTCCGCAGTGGACCAACTCGTCGCACGGTACCCGCACCTCGCCGGACAGATACTTGCCGACGGCCTTCCACACCCGGTTCTGGTGGTTCCTTCGGATCCCCGGATCGATTGGGAGGAAATCGATTACAGGTCGGATCCTGATCCCGCCTCCAGGACTCGCGATCTGTACTTCGCCGAGGGGGCCCGTCGCTTCGATCTGGCCGCTGGTCCACTTGCGCGAGTGGCCGCTGCCCGCGTCGACGAGCGCGACTTCGAATTGATCTTCGCCATTCACCATGTCGTCGTAGATGGGTGGTCGGTGCCTGTTCTCTTCTCGGATCTCGTGGCGTTGCTGCACGGCGCAGGCGCGAGCCTGCCTGATCCCCCACTCATCCGTGAGCACGCAGCCTGGATCGCATCGCGGGACGACAACGAAGCCGTGCGCGCATGGACGAGCGAGTTCGCGGGCCTCGAATCGATGCCCGCAGTGGCACCGCCCGCGCCGGCCGATGCAGCGCTTCCGGTGACCGGTGAAGCACGACTCGGCGACGCGCGCAGCGCTGCAGTGCATTCCTGGACTCGACGGCACGGTCTGACGATCAACACGGTGTTCCAACTGGCCTGGGCACGAGTTCTGTCCTCACTCGTCTCACGGGACGACGTCGTGTTCGCTCAGACGACGAACGGTCGGGATTCGTCGTTGCCGAACGCCGAACGCATGGTCGGCGCCTTGATCGCCACGATGCCGATACGCGTACAGGTCGACGACCACATGGTGACTGTGGCCGGAAGTGCTCTACAACAACGTATTTCACTACTCCGCCGACACGAGCACATCGGCATCAACCGCATTGCACGTGCCGCGGGCGTCGACGCGCTGTTCGACACGCTGCTCGTGTTCGAGAACATGCCCATGGTCGGCGTGGATACCGTCGTCGACCTGCCCGGGTCTGCTCGCCTGATCACGGGACGAGTGGATTCTCTCAGCCATTTTCCCATCGTCGTGATGCCGATCGTCGTCGACGAACAAATCGTCGTTCGCGTCGAGATTCGACCGGATCTACTGGACCGATTCTCACCGGACACTCTTGCGCGGCGATTTCTCGCCGTCGTCGAACGTCTCACTCGAGCAACGAGCCTCGCGTCGGTCGACACCACAGTCGGCGGCGATCGTGCCGAGATCACCGGGCCCGCAGGAGACGGACGGATCGACCGATCGGTGCCCGAAGTACTACGAGACGTGATCGCTCGGACTCCCGACGGGATCGCCGTCGTCGATCGTCTCGGGACACAGACCTTCGCCGAATTCGGCGCGGCGGTCGACGCACTCGCATCGGACCTCGTTGCTGCGGGGGTCCGACCGGGGGATGCCGTCGCCGTCGCGTTGGGACGGGATCGCCGTGTACTTCACGCCCCGTTCGCGATCGCGTCCGCAGGCGCATTCTGTGTTCATCTCGATCCCGCCACTCCTGCCCCTCGAATCGACCGGATACTCGAGATCGCCGGTGCCGAATTGCTTCTGGCAGAACCGCACATCGACGCAGCCGTTCGAATCGTCACCCCCGATGGCGAGGGCCGGATCGACTCCGGGCCGGCCGTGACCCTACCCACTTCTGCCGATCCGGCTGCACCGTTCTACACCATTTTCACCTCGGGCACGACCGGCGTACCGAAAGGCGTGTCGACGTCGCACTCGGCACTGCTCGCACTGTGGCGGCATCACGACCGCCAGGTGTATCGGCCGACGCAATCCACGCTGAAACGTCCGCTACGAGTCGGTCACAACTGGTCGACCGGTTTCGATGCGGCCTGGCAACCGACCGTCGCTCTGCTCAGTGGTCACTCCGTCGCACTCGTCTCCGAGGACGACCGAGCGGACCCCGCCCGCCTGCTGACATTCGTGATCGACAACGCCGTCGACTTCATGGAGTTCTCACCGTCGATGTTTCTCCGTCTCGCGGAAGCAGGCCTTCTCGAAGGCACACGCGGATCCGAGACGTGCCCGTTGAAAATCCTGGGCCTCGGTGGTGAGGCAATTTCGGCGGACACCTGGCAGCGATTGAAGGGCTTGTCGGACACACGGGTTCTGAACTTCTACGGACCCACCGAGGCCACTGTCGACGCCCTGATGGCGGACGTCGCCGACCATGAGGTCACCACCATCGGAGTACCGCTCGACCGCATGGCGGCCTCGGTTCTCGACCATCGCCTGAGGCCGGTGCCCACCGGCGGTGTCGGCGAGCTCTACCTGTCCGGCCCGCAGATCGCATGCGGATACCTGGGACTGCCTGCACTCACCGCCACCACCTTCGTCGCAGCCGAGAACGGCCGGCGCCGATACCGCACAGGCGATCTCGTGGGTCTGCGGACCAGCCCGGGTCTCGCTTACCTCGGCCGCGGAGACAGTCAAGCGAAGATCAACGGGTATCGGGTCGAGCTCGGCGAGGTCGCGGCAGCCCTCCGGCAGTTGGACGAGGTGCGGTCCGCCGAGGTGGTGGTCGACGTGCGCCGGGGACGTTCCCGGCTCGCAGCACTCGTCGTGTCCGCGTCGACCGCACGCGAGCTCAGAGCGAAGCTCGTACATCGTCTGCCGCACTTCATGATTCCGACGCGGATCGTTCACGTCGAGTCGATCCCGCTCAACCGCAACGACAAGCTCGACACTGCAGCGGTGGCCGCGATACTGGACGTGGCCGTAGCAGGCAGTGCTGCAGAAGAACCGGTCACCGTCGCAGAGAAGGTTCTCGCGGAAGCGACTGGGCTCACTGTGACCGACCCTCTCGCCGATCAGGGCTTGGACAGCCTCGCGGTCATGGATCTGGTGACCACGCTACGACGCGCGGGCTACACCGTCGCACCCGAGGATGTCCTCGGAGCGGTCGATCTTCGGGAATTGGCGGCGCTGCTCGACGAGTGAACGCAATGTCGCGACCCCGATGACGTGGCCGAGTGCATCGGATCGACACTCGACCACGCCACCCGGGGATCAGCTCTGCGTCGTCAGCTCCGTCGCCGAACCGGTTGCGATTCCAGCGATGTCGACCAGAATGCCCGCGACCTGCTCCAGCTGTTCGCTTCGGTCCTGCGTACGCAGCCGCGCCGCCAGTGCACGCACGGTTCGGGCGTCGAACACATCGCTGATCGTGACCGCGGGCACGAGCAACATGCCGCGGACCTTGGCGACGAATATCGTTGCCATGATCGAGTTTCCACCCGCTTCGAAGAAGTCGGTCTCCACACCGAGTGACTCGACTTCGAGGATTTGTTCCATCAGATAGGCCAGTGCCGCCTCGACGTCGTCGCCCGGAGGTACGTACGAATTCCGCACCGTCCCGTCCGTCGAATCACGAAGAATCGCGAGAATCGCTGCGCGATCGACCTTTCCGTTACCGGTGACGGGCACGGTGTCGAGCACGTCGACGGATTCGGGAATCATGTAGTCCGGAAGCAACACCGACAGCCCTTCGAGCAATTCCTCCGCAACGAGTCCGGTCCCGTGCGCTGCGGCGACGAGTCGCGCAGAAGTACCGATGCCGACGACGGCGGCCACCGCAGTCTCGACGCCCGAGAGCCGCTTCATGGCAACCTCGATCTCGCCGAGTTCCACTCGGTAGCCGCGAATCTTGACCTGATGATCCGCACGGCCCAAGAAGTCGAGCGTCCCGTCCGGTAGATAGCGTCCCATGTCACCGGTGCGATACCACCGCTGTCCTTCGTATGTCACGAACCGGTCGGACGTCCGATCGGGGTCTCCTCGATAGCCCTGCGCGACGCCGCGACCGCCGATCCAGATCTCGCCACGCACCCAATCCGGGCAGTCCTCGCCGCGGGAGTTGACCACTCGGCACGCGACGCCGTTCATCGGCACGCCGTAGGGCACGTACGTCCAGTTCGGTGATTCGTCGGTGACTTCACAGATCGTGGAGTGGATGGCAGTCTCCGTAGTCCCGCCGAGACCGATGAACCGTAGCCCGGGGACCGACGTCCTGAGACGTCGAGCCACTGCAGCGTCGACGCGATCGCCTCCGGTGAGAATCACGCGGAGGCGTGCGATGTCATCGGCGGATGCCGTGTCGGCGAGCATGGTGATCAGGCCAGGTGCGGCGTTGACGACGGTCACGCCGAACCTGCGAATCATTGTGCTCCAGGCGTGCGCGTCGCGACTCATGGACGCGTCGACGCACGCGAGTGTCCCACCAAGTCCCAAAGTTGCGAAGATGTCGAACACGGACAGGTCGAATTCGAGCGCCGAAAGTCCGATGAGACAGTCGTCGTCCGTCAGGTCGACATGACCCGTGATGGCGTCGATGGTGGCGGCCGCCGCAGAGTGCGACACCTCGACTCCCTTCGGCTCCCCCGTCGATCCCGACGTGAACAGCACGTACGCAAGCGCATTCGGCGCGACAGTGGCGCGAGCTACGGCCGGTGTCGCCCGGAGCGCGTCGGAAAAGTCCAGTCGCCGAGCCGGCGCCGGGAGTTCGACGCCATCGTCGGCGATCGCGATCCGAACGTCGCCACGTTCGAGAATCTTGGCCTTCCGTTCGACCGGCTGGTCGATGCCGACGGGCAAGTAGACACCCCCGGCGGCCAGTACGCCGAGTACCGCGACGACCTGACGATGCCCCTTGGGCACCACGACAGCCACGGTGTCGCCCGGAACCACTCCCGTGGCAGTCAAGCTCGCCGCGACACGCAGAGCATCCGCGGCCAGGTCGCCGTACGAGTAGGAATCGTCCTCGCCCCAGCGCAACGCTCTCCGCTCGGGTCGGATGGCCGCCAGGTCGAAGAATCTGTCGTGCAGCGTACGGGCCGGTAGTTCGGCAGTCACACCGGCGTTCGCCTGATTCCGACGTCTCGACTGCTCGACAGGCAGAACAGCCGGCGTTGTTGCAGTCCAGTCGTATTCGGGCGCGAGGGCGTTCTCGATCATGTCCACGTAGCGCGCGAACATCGTCTCGACCACACCTGCGGGGAGCGCGTCACGGCGCACATCCCAGTTGATCAGGATTCCACCACCGATCTCGACCACCTGCGCATCGAGATCGACCTGAGGTCCTTGCGACAAGATCCAGACCGGATCACCGAAGACGTCGGTCACAGTGTCGGAAAACAACTCCCCGAGACCGAGACCGGAAGTGAAGACCACGGAAGGCGTGATCGGACTGCCCCGGTGTCGGCCGATGTCTCGCAGCACTTCCAATCCCTCGTATGCGCTGTGCGACGACGCCGTGTGGAGGATGTGCTGGAAACGGCGAGCCCGCGAGAGCGCGGAATGCGCGTCGGTGAGGTCGACGTCGAGCAGAACCGAATTGGTGAAATCGCCGACGACGCGATCCACGTCGGGGTGCAACTGTTCGCGGTTGAACAGTGGCACGTTGAGCAGAAGCTGCTGAGAGCTGGACCATTCGGCGAGCACTTCGCAGAACAAGCCGCCCAGAACGACAGCAGGTGTCAGTCCATGGCCGAACGCGACATCGTGCAGTCGCTGCTTCTGGGCGGCATCGAATCGGTGGTGCACGCGCACGCTGCGTCCGACATCGGTGCGTTCCGCTTCGGGGATCGTCGGGAGTGCAGGAACGTCGGGCAGCGTGTCGATCCGATCGTCCCACCATGTTCGGTCTCGTTCGATCGTGGATCGGTCGGCCGCGCGTGCCTTGTCCGCGAGATACCGTCGGTACGTGTAGTCGATCGGGGCGAGAGCGTCGGCGTCGGATACATAGAGATCCGCAAGATCGGCGAGAATCCGTCGATAGCTCATGGCGTCGGCAGCGAGCATGTCGACGTCGACGTGTACTCGGTGACGACCATCCGGCAGCACGCTGACCGAGAAATCCACGACCTGGCCCGCAGCGACATCCATGAACTGGTGGCTCTTGGCCTCGCGTGTGTCCGCGAGAGCCTGCGTCACCGCGCCCGGTTCCAGACCGGACAGATCCTGAACCGACCAGACCTGCGCGGGAGCTTCGGAGAGAATGCGCTGAGTTCCGTTGTCGGTGAACGCTACTCGTAACATGTCGTGGCGTTCGATCACTCGACGAACGGCGCGCGCGAGGCGATCGACATCGATGTCGGCGCCGTCGAATTCGACGTAGAGGTGTGCCGCGACACCGCCGAGGCTCTGTCCTGATTGTCGACCGACCCAGTAGGCGTGCTGCATCGTCGCCAGTCCGAACTCCGGTTCGTCGTCGGCCGCGGGTAGTGCTGCGATGGGCTGGGTCTCGGCGACGCCGAGTAGTGCCGCCCACGCCTCGACCGTCGGTGCGAGCACCAGTTCGGAGTAGTTCACCTGATGCCCGAGTTTGCGCCAACGACCGGCTACCTTCATGAGCTTGAGCGAGTGCATCCCGAGTTCGACCAAATTGTCGTCGTCTGCGAACGAACCGGGATCGACCCCGATTTCCTCGGACACCATCGCGCGCACATCGTCCCTGGTGATCAACTTCTAGCTCCATTCGTCAGTGCTGTTGTGAGAGTTCTCGATTCGGTGAGCGCGGAACAGACACGATCCGACAGCAGCCCAAGGCAACTCAGGTTCGGAAATCCTGGCCCCTGCCTCAGCGCCGCCAGCGCGGGTAGGAAGAGGGCCGGGCCGAGACCGCCGACGGCCATCGACCGCTCGATCGACATCTGTACGCGCTCGGACGTCGCCGGCCCGCCGATCGCAAGCTCGAGTCGATCGCGGGCGGAGTCGTCGAGGAGGTCCAGCATCCACATCTCGCGTGCACCTCGCGCGTCGACGACATAGTCGAAGCTCTGGCTCACGTATCCACTCGCGGTATCGATTCCGACCACTACGTGGTCACCGACGGCCTGCATGCCGCTCACACGACCTTCGACATGGCCGACCCTGATGTCCATACGGAGTTCTTCCATCACCCGGGTCGACAACACACCGCGATCGGCGCGATTGATCAGTTCACGGCGCTGTGCGAGGCTGAGTGCGCTCCACCTGACGTCGTCGGTGAACACTCGATTCTCGAAATAGCCTTCCCCCCGGGTGAACAGACTGGCTCGGGGCGCGATGACAGAGATGCTCATCGCATCGAGATTGCTCATCTGATGCAGAATCGCGCCCGCTGTTTCTCCCGCACCGATGACTGCCGCGCGGTTGACGACGGGCACCGAACGGCCTGCAACCTGATTCCAGAATGTCGACGGACCGACGATGCGCTCGCCGAGCCGTTCCCAATCGCTCTGTGCGGTACCGGGTCCAGTGATCATGACCGCGTCGGCGACCAGAGACTCGGTGGATCCGTCGCTTCCGATGACCCAGCGATCGTCCACGATGGACAGCGTTTCCGCCCTGGCGAGAACTACTTCCACCTCAGCCTGCCTGGCCGCCCACTGGAGATACCGCGCCCACTCGCGGTGACGCGGTGCAGGGCGCCCACGGTCTATCCACTCTCCGAAGGTTCCGGCCGCGATGAGGTGCGAACTCCATGAGAATCGACTCATCGCGTGGTCGACGTGACGATTGAATCCCTTGAATTCGGCTGAACGATAAGGAAATCCCAGATCCTTCTCCGGACTGGTACCGAGCCGGTGGGCGCCGTCCGTCCACCCTCCTGCAATGGTCCAGTTGGCACCGATGCCGTGCTGCTCGACGATCATCACTCGCGGCGCGGGCAGGCCGAGGTCACCGAGCACCTTCGCCTTCGCCGCGACGGCCAACGCCTTCGGACCCCCGCCGATCACGACCAGCAACGGAGTGTCCATCAGATGCTCACTTTCGCTTGGATCAGACGTGCCGAAGCACCGATGGGTCGGGCGGATTCGTCGGCCAGGTCGCTCACGACCTGCTGCAGTAGCGCGATCAGTCGATCCCCCGCGTACCTGTCCCGGTGATACTCGATACGACAGGCCAATCCTTCGGGTTCCCGGCGGAACACGATGGTCATATCGGTCGTACCGGCGGGACGAACGGCGGGTAGCGACACGAGAACAGCCGACGGACCGAACCGAACACGCACGTCGGACGGCTGCTCCATCATCACGACCGGTCCGGATGGAACGCCGACACCTGGTGACACGTCGTTATGATCCATACCTGCCGAGACCCTCTCGGCGATGTGAGACAAGATCGTCTGCACATCGTCGGATCCCGTCAGTCGAGTCCTGACCGAGATCGTGTTCACGAGGGGGCCGATCATTCCGTCCGCTCCCTCGGGTACGCGTTCCGGCGTGGGAGTCCACACCACGATGTCGTCGTCCCCTGTCAAAGTTGCACTGAGCGCGGCCGTCACGAGAATCGAGGCGGCCAGTTCGTCGTCGATTCTCGAAGAGATCGAATCGAACTGCTTCAGAAGAAGTGAATCCGGTGCCAGCTCCACCATGTCGATGAGTCCCGTCGGACGGAGCGTGGCGTTCGACGCAGACAATTCGTTCCTCCAGTACCCGGTTTGCTCGCCCACGGACGGGAGTCGAGCCTGCCAGGCTGCGAAGTCCGCATACTGCACTACCAACGGTGCCCAAGCAGGCGCCGAACCCGCATGTCGCGCACGATAGGCAGTCGCCAAGTCCGCGAACAGAACCGGCGACGACCACACGTCGCACGCGATGTGATGAACGACGAGAATCAGCAAGTACTGCTCTTCGGACCGGGCCACCAGCTCTGCACGAATCGGCAGGCCGTCTGTGATTTCGATGCGGCATTTCGCAGACTGCCACAACAGGTTTCGGCTTGTCTCGGACGAATTCGACTGCAAGAGAATCGGTGTCGATCGAACGATCGTACGCGTCGGCACGCCGTTCTCCGCAGGGTAGGCCGTGCGCAGAACCCGATGCCGCCGCACGAGATCTTCCAGTGCCCGCTCGAGCGACGGGACGTCGACCGGTCCCGTAAGCTCCGCACCGAACGCGACGTTGTCCGTGGCGTCGACTTCCTCGCAGTGGGCGCTCCAAATCTCGTGTTGGGATGCGAACAACGGTGATCCGAGATCGTCGTCGATCGGGGTGATTGCAGGACGCAACGCGGCGAGCGGACGACGCAACCGAATCACCGCGAGATCGATGATCTCTGCCAGCGCCGCGACCGTAGGCGACGAGAACACCTGCCGCACAGACACGTCCACGCCGAACTCTGCCCGCACTCGTGCGACGAGGCGCACGACAGACAACGAGTGACCACCGGCGTCGAAGAACGAGTCGTCGACATCGACCACATCTCGTCCGACGAGCCACGTGAAGATCGCGCACAGTGCCCGCTCGGTGTCCGTTTCCGGACCGCGGCCGGACGTGGGAGCGCGAAAGTCCGGACTCGGCAGGGACGCTCGGTCCAGTTTTCCGTTCCGAGTGACAGGGATTCGGTCCACCACCACGATGCGTTCGGGGATCATGCAGTCCGGCAGCAACGCCGCGGCAGCAGTGCGGACTCGCTGTTCGAGCTGCGTGTCCTCCTCTGCGACGACATAAGCCACCAGCGCCGTTCCACGCACGGGATGATTCACGACGTCGACGAAGACCTGGCCCACGTCTGCCACGGCGGCGACGACCGCCTCCACCTCGCTGCGCTCGATGCGGAAGCCACGCACCTTGACCTGTTGATCGACTCTCCCGATGAATTCCAATCCGCTGTCCGGAGACCATCGACCGAGGTCGCCCGTCCGGTAGAGGCGACCACCGGAGCAGAACGGATCTGCGACGAACCGCTCCGCCGTCAGGCCCGGCCTCCCGTGATACGCGGTCGCAAGCTGGGTTCCGCCCACGTACAGTTCGCCGATCACACCGACACCGACCGGCTGCAGTCGTTCGTCGAGCACGTAGACCTGCGTGTTGTCCTTCGGCGTTCCGATAGGAACCACGCGTCTACCCTGCGCCGAGACCACCTCGTACTGGGTGACCGCCAGGGTCGCTTCCGTCGGACCGTAGAAGTTGTAGAGCCGAGCATCGAACATAGCGTTGAACTGGTCGGCGAGCGGACCGGGAAAAGGTTCGCCGCCGACCGGAACACGGCGCAAGGACGTCCACCGTTCGACGCCGGGCAGCGTCAGGAACGTAGCCAGCAGGGAGGGGACGAAGTGCATGGACGAGATGTCACGTGTCCGCAGCAACTCGGTCAGGTATCCCATGTCGGCAAGTCCCCCCTGCCGCGGTACTACCAGTCGAGCACCGGATCCGAGGCATCCGAAGATCTCACCGATGCTGACGTCGAATCCGGGGGATGCAACCTGCAGGATCGAGTCTCCCCTGCCCAACCGACCGTTTTCGATGATCCATTCGATGTATTCGACGATCGCCGAGTGCGACACCACCACACCTTTGGGCGGACCGGTGGACGCGGACGTGTACACGATGTAGGCCGGTGCGCTGGGCTGCACCTCCGGGAGGCGGACATCACAGAGCCTGGGCAGGTCGGTTGCAGAGGCATCCAGCACACGCGCCGCGCCCACGTCCAACGCCGAGACGTCACCCACCACTGCGGCAGGCTGTGCGTCGTCGACGAGATACTGCAGTCGCGCCGCAGGCAACCCGGCGTCGAGAGGCAGGTAGACCGCGCCTGCCTTCATGATTCCGAGCGCCGCGACGACGAGTTCGATGGAGTGCGGAAGAAGCGTCGCCACCGTCGAACCCGGCTCGACGCCTACTCTCACGAGTTCCGATGCAAATGTCGTCGAGCGCCGATCCAGGGCACGGTACGACAACGCCATCGTGTCGTCGACGACGACGACCGCATCGGGGGTCGAAACAGACTGTCGTGCACAGAGATCGGGCATCGTGCTCGGTTCCGTACGCCGTGCCTTCCCGCGTGAGTGAGCAAGAATCTCTTCACGCTCACTCGACGTGAAGAGTGGTACGTCGACAACCGAGGCCTGCATGCCACCTCGAACGACCCCGTCCAGAACGTAGTGGAGGGACCCGAGCATGGCCCGCGTCACCGCATCGGACAACACATCGGTCTGGTACTCCATGCGCAGCCCGCACTGCTCCCCCATCTCGAACTCGAAGCTCAGCGGAACCTGGCTGTGTCCGATATCCGAGGAAAGAATTCGAGCGGTGATTCCCGGCGGCTCGAACAAGGCGGTCGGGGTCCTGCGTTCCGAGAAACACAGCCGTACAGCCGAGTTGGCGCCGCTGTCACGATCGGGGTTGGCGCGACGCACGATGTCGTCGAGTTCGACATCGGCGTGCCGCAGCGCGCGCCGATGGTCGCCCGATACTCGGTGGAAAAGTTCGGCTATGGGCCGCAGCGGATCGACTCTCGCGCGTAGGACAACCGTGTTCCCCGAATACCCTATCCGCCCGGCGGCAACGGGATCAGCGCGCCGTTCCACGGGCAGTGCGATCGCCATGTCGCGCGTGCGGCAGTACCTCGACACGACGACTTCGAACGCAGTCAGAAGTATCGCCGCCACCGATGAATCGGTCGATTCGGACAAGGCAACGAGCGCGGCGGTCGACTCTGCCGACAAGCTGGACGAGACGATCGCGGAATCGGTTCGCGCCGAGCGCGTCAGCCCATTCTCGCCGGGAAACTCGATGGGCTCCGGCAGGCTCGCCAATCGAACGTTCCAGTATTCGACCGATTCGGGGGACGGCGGGACCGGCACGTGCGGGAGGGGCGCGACGGGTTCCTTGCCCTCGTACGCGTCGGTCAGCATCGCCAGATACGGCGTCCAGCATCCGTCGTCCCACGCAATGTGGTGCGCCACCACGAGCAGGATGTGAGTGGACGGATCGGCCTTCATGAGGCTGACCCGCACGGAATGCTCGCGCTGTAGATCGAAGACGTGCCCGAATTCGCGTCGGATTGCCGGTTCGAGACGATCCCTCGAATCGATCTGGCCGATGGACACGATCCCACCACAGTGCTCGTCGATGTGTGCGACCGGACTTCCGTCTCGGTCTTCCGTATAGGTGGCCCTGAGGATGGGATGGGCATTGGCCACGATGCGGACTGCGCGATCGAGCCTGTCCATGTCGAGCTTCCCGCTGAGCTCCAACGCAAGCCCGAGATTGAGGGCGGTGTCGTCCGGATACAATCTGTGCAGCAACCACATCCGCTGACGACCGTGGTCAAGTGTCACGCGCTCTGCCTGCCCGGGATCGAACGCTCGACGAGATGCGGCGCAACGCTGGCGAGTTTCTCGCAGGTCTCTTCGAATTCTCGGTCGGGGTCGGACTGGGCAACGATGCCTGCGCCTGCCCGAATCCAGGCCTCGCCGTCCTCACGGAACACAGTTCGGAGCGCCAGTGCCGCTTCCACTTCGCCGTTCGAAGACGCTGTTACCACGGCTCCCGAGTACAACCCTCGGGAGTTCCCTTCCAGTCGGTAGATGGCGTCCACCGCTTCGGCTTTGGGCACACCGGACGCTGTGACGGAGGGAAACACTGCTTCGATTCCGTCCCACGCGTCGGTCTCCGGGGCAAGTGTTCCTCGTACCGTCGATGCCAGATGCTGAACACTGCCCCGTTCGCGAACCACCATGAATTGGGTGACGGCCGTGGTGCCCGGCGCTGCGATGCCATCGACCTCGGCGAACGACGTACGAACGGACACAGCGTGTTCCGCGATCTCCTTCGCATCGGACACCAAGTCTTCACGTGCGATGCGGTCGAGTTCGGGGCCTCTCCCGAACGCCCTGGTACCAGCCAATGGCTCGGCGACGAGCGCTCGATCCACGCCGACCGATCCCACGAGTTCGGGACTGAATCCCGTCGCTTCGAGCCCTCCCATCCGGAACAGGAAGGATCGCGCGGGATTGTTGGCGGTACGGCCTCGCACGTATGTCCGGGGAATGTCGACGTCGAAGGGCACGGCGATCGTGCGGGACAAGATCACCTTCTCGTACAACCCGGAACGAATCTCGGCGATCGCGTCGGCGACGATGCTTCGATAACCCGAGTCGTCGACGCCGACATCGACTGTGCGCGCCAGAACCGAGTCGTCGTGATCGGCCACCGCTGCCAGTTCTCTCATTCTGCGTTCGGTGTCTGCATCGACGCCTGTGAACGTGATGCCGTCCGCGTCGATCCACGCCTCGAACTTCGGCACCACAAGATGGGCTAGCACGGCCGCGTCATCGATGTGCTCGCCCGCTCCGAGACCGGGAGAACCGAAATCGAAACCGAGCCAACCATACGCACGCCAGTCCGAGAACCCGAGCCCTGCGAGCGCCGCCGCCAGCGCCTGCGCGGGTCGTCCGGTCCATGCCGAAGCCCGCTCCCCGTCGGTGGTGACGGTTCGGATCTCGTTCCGTCGAAGCATGATCGATGCACGCGACCCACCTGCGTACACCCATCGGCCATGACGCTCGTAGACGACGTAGTCCGGGGCCAGGCCCGCAGCAGCCCACGACGCACACACACGCGCACCGCGAAGGGTGTCCGTGACGTCACGGTTGTTCTCGCACTCGATTACTGCAGTCACCGCATTACTCCCCGACATCGATCGATTCTTTTGCGACGCTCGCCTTTCCGACTACGAGCCGTCAGGACACCTGCAGTCCCGCATGGCGACGAACCGAATCCAGGATTTCGCCGGAACGTATCGCGATAGTCGAGAGCAACGTCGACGACAGTCCGTGCGTCCCTTGGACGCCGCCGTTGAGGTAGATACCAGCACTGATCGCATCCGATGTGTGCAGACGGTAGTCACGAGAAACGACGGGATCGGTTCCGTCGAAGGAACACTCGAAGGCTGCATCGCCCAACAGGTCTCGCACGTTCCCGGGCCTGAATCCAGTCGCGCAGATCAAGGCATCGGTCTCGAGAGTCCAACTCTCACCGGCCAGCTGATCCACAAGATCGAGCGTCACACTGTCCGCCCCCTCGCTCACGTCACGAAGTTCCGTGGCGCCGTGAACGAACAACCTTCGGGCGCCGGCGACCTTCTCTTGATACTCACGCCGATACAGTTCTGCGATGAGTTCACCGTCGACCGCCGAGTAGTTGGCCCCCTTGTGATAGTTCAGCATTCGAGCACGAACCTGGGGTGTTGCTCCGTACCACCGATCCACGGTGTCGGGATCGAACACGCGGTTCGCGAACGGGCTGTCGTCCGCGGGCGTCATCCCGAACTTGGCGTGCACGACGTGCACCTCGGCAGTCGGATATTCGGAATGCAGGTAGTGAGCAACTTCGGCCGCACTCTGTCCTGCGCCCAGAACCACGAACGAGCCCGTCGGTGCCGACGGAATTCGCGGCAGAGCTTCCAGTAAACCGTGATTGTGAAAGACGCGGTCCGACGTTCGGACTCCGTCGGGAAGTCGAGGGGTGAGTCCGGGTGCGAAAAGGACATTTCGGGCTCGGAATTCGATCAGGCCTTCCGGACCGTCGCAGATGACGATCGCGAGGTCGTTCTCGAACCGAATTCCGACGGCGCGGGTGCCGTAGCGAACGTCCGCATTCACCCTCTCCGCCGCCCACGCCAAATAGTCGCCGAATTCTCGCCTACTGGGGAAGAAAGTCTGATGATTGATGAAGTCAACCATCCGACCCTGTTCGTGCAGATAGCTGAAGAAGCTGTACTCGCTACGCGGATTACGCATCGTGACAAGATCTTTCGGGAAGGCGATCTGCATCGTCGCTCCCGGCAGCATCATCCCTGGGTGCCACCCGAATCGTTGCTTCGATTCAACGAAGACCGCGCTGATTCGCCCGTCCTCGTACGCTTGACATTCGGACGCAGCGATGGCGAACCCCAAATTGGACGGACCGAATCCGATCCCGATCACATCCGACACAACGTCGGACATTCGCTCTTGCATGAACACAGTTGCACGTTCCTCTCGGGTGCTGTTCCGACTTCCGAACGAACATCCGACCCGGAGATGGAACGTGGCACGGCGCACAAACAACCGACTGACGATTGAGGTAACCCTAAGCTAACATTGCGCCCATGCCAACCGTGAGAAAGGCGACAGTGGATCTTCTCGAGGGTTTCGAACCGCACCGCGCCGACGACGAGCTGAAGTACCGCGAGCTCGAACTCTTCGCCGACGCGCCACTGTGGACCATAGCGGCAGACAGCGTCAGACGGGTGCCCCACGCTCCCGCAGTGAGCGACGCGCACTCCACGCTGACCTACCAGGAACTCGACATCGCCACCGCGAGGCGTGCAGCCGGACTCCGTCGAGTCGGATTGGCCCCCGGTGATCGCGTCATCCTGCAGTATCAGAATTCGGTTGCGTTTGCGGTAACACTGCTCGGATCGCTGCGCGCAGGTATCGTGCCCGTCCTGACGCTCCCGGCTCATCGCATCAACGAGATCTCTCACCTCGCGTCGGTCTCGAGGGCACGGGGCTACATTTGTCACGATGTCGCGGCAGGATTCGACTACAGAGTGCTTGCAGCCCAGCTCGTCGAGCGCGTTACGACGGTGGACATCGTTCTCATCGAGGGCGACCCGGGCGAGTTCGATGCGGTCGTCGACGGAGAACCGAACGACTGGAACGACGTCTACGCCCAACCCGATTGTCCTGCACTGTTTCTCGTGTCCGGTGGGACGACGGGGCTACCGAAGCTGATACCACGCACCCACAACGACTATCGGTACAACGTCGAAAGAAGCTGCATAGCTGCTCGATTGACCGAGCAGGACGTGTACCTGACAGTGCTGCCGGCCGCGCACAACTTCCCGCTCGGGTGCCCCGGTTTCCTAGGAGTGCTTTCGGTGGGCGGACATGCGATCTTCGCTGGGGACCCGTCTCCCGACCACGCTTTCGAGCTCATCGAGCGGCACGGAGTCACGGTGGTCGCGCTCGTTCCGGCGCTGGCGCAGGTATGGACCGCAGCCACCGAGTGGGAACCTGCCGACGTCTCCACCGTGCGGTTGATGCAGGTCGGTGGGGCCAAACTCGCCGAACCCGATGCTGTCGCGGCGAACGCTGCGTTCAGTGGCGCAGTACAGCAAGTGTTCGGAATGGCCGAAGGCCTCATCTGCTACACGCTGCCCGACGACGACGAGGCAACTGTCATCAGAACGCAGGGACGGCCGATGAGCGAGCACGACGACATCCGCATCGTCGACGAGCACGGTTCCGACGTTCCCGACGGGACGGAAGGCGAACTGATGGTGCGGGGGCCGTACACGATTCGTGGCTACTATCGCGCCGACGAGCACAACGCTCGGTCGTTCACCGGCGACGGCTATTACCGGAGTGGTGACCTGGTGCGACGCACCCCCTCGGGTCACCTCATGGTCACTGGACGCATCAAGGACACGATCGTGCGCGGCGGTGAGAACGTCGCAGCCGACGACGTCGAAGAAAACCTGCTAGCCCACCCGACCGTGAGACAGGCTGCAGTTCTCGGCTTACCCGATCCCGATCTGGGCGAAAGGATCTGCGCGGCGGTCGTCGTCTACGGTACCGGGCTCGACCTACCGTCGGTGCGACAATTTCTGACCGCACGAGGCTTGGCCACTTTCAAACAACCCGACGAACTACGCATCGTCCGTTCGCTACCAGTCACCGCAGTAGGCAAGATAGACAAGCGGACTCTCCTGGCGCAACTCACATGATCGACACGGTCCGAACATCGCCAGGCTCTGCTCCTTTCATCCTGTCGCGCCCACACGGAGCCGAGGTACGTGAGACGAGGACCAACTCGGAACCGTCACGCCGGCGCTGGGGAACTCTCGGGTGTAGTCGCTAGTCGAGAAAGTAGGCGAGGACTTTCGCGTCGGAATCCAAGACCTCATCCGAAGCCACCCCTAGCTCGAGTGCGAGTTCGACCGAGCCGAGGAGCGCAACCTCCACTTCAGGGGAGAAGGCTCGTTCCAGCACCCCGAGGTAGTCGGACATACTCGCATCGAGCTTGTCGATGAGCTGTTGGTATTCAGTAGCGAGTAGATCGTCGAGCGCGCGCTGTTCTTCTAGGTACTGCATGATCAGCGAAGCCTCGCGCTTGGAGAGCGACGTTGAGACCGACTTGTACAGGATGGTGCCGACGGTATTGCCGATCACGGCGCCAACGACTGGCACCGGGATGAGAGCCTGTCCAACGCAGGAGGACAGAGCGCTGATGGCAGTTTCCAGGCACACCAGCTCCGCGTTCTCGATGAACTCCAGCTCGTCGATCTCGCCTTTACGAAGCTTGTTCGCCTGCTCTGCAACACCGAATGCCGCGGTGACGACCGAGCTGGCGACGGCTGCGGGTGTCGCGGTGAAGTTCGTGAGCGAGTAGATACTGAGCCCACGGACACCACCTTTGGCGAACCCGAAGACGCCTTCTCCGGCAATGTCGGCCCAGTCCTCGCCCGTGAAATCTTTAAGTTTCATACCCGCACGGCGTTTCGTGACGACGGCCAGCGCCAAAGCGGTCGCACCCTCGATGGCGGCGGCCGCAAGCGTGGCCTTTGCGCTCTCCTCGAGATTCGGCCGGCTCTCCTGGTAGGCCTCGTCCCGCAGGGATTGGTCTGTGGTTCGGAGGGAGTGTTTCTCCGTCTCCAGAGTCGCGCCGTAGGCACCCTTCTGCACCTCGGCGTATTTCAGGTGGGAAGGCTCGAGCGACTCGATGCCTACCGATCCCTCCTCGAAGAATGCCTGGACGCGTTTCCAGTCCTCGAGCGACGGGCCGTGGTTGGCCGTCAGGAGCTTGCCCGCTTCCCCCCGCGGCATGGCGTGCAGCTTCGCGATCACCTCGTAGTGGTCGCCAGGAATTTGGTATTTCCCGCCGCTTTCCAGGAAGTCGGGGTACTTCTGGAGGTGTTCCGTTATCGCGCCGAGGCCGAAACGTCCGCCAGCCGCGACGAACTTCTGCTGGATCCCGACACCGCCGCGCATCAGGTCCACAGGGCCGTTGTCATTGACCCACTGGTTGACAGCGTCGCCACCCTCAATCAGCCTTCGAGCATTGCCGACGCCCACCTCTGCAACCTCGGCAATGAAGCCGTGCATACCCTTCACTCCGCCGCGGTTGGCAGCGACCACTTTGCCAATATCCCGCATCGCCTCGTTGACGCTGGCGAGCGCGTCCGTCAGATTCCTGTCCTGCCGATTCAGAGCGCTCAGTAGGTTGTCCAGCCGGAGCTGATTGAGGTAGTTCACCCAGGCAGCGACTGCCTGTTCCTGATTGCTTTTCCCGAGCTGCGCCGCGTCATTCATCACCGGCACCCGGCTCGATGCGCTTGTCCAGCAAGGCAGCACATGCTTTGGTGTTGTTCACCAGCGCGACGAGCTGGGACTGCTGCGGTGCGGACAGCGCCCGGAAGTCGGCGCCATAGCACCTCAGCGCTTCGCTGTAACTCTGCACGAGTCGCTCTCGAAGAGCGGCAGTACGCCGGAGGAAGTCGCCGATCTGAGCGTCCATGCCTTCGATGATCGCGGTGTTCTGCTTCACCGAGTTCAGCGCCTCATGTTTCGCGTCGCGGTTCTCGAACTTGTTCTTGGCGAACAGTCCGATCGACGCGAGGAGGGTGGCACCAGCCACCGTCCAACCGATAGGGCCGGCGAGGGCGAGCAAAGCACCGCCTGCCGCAGTGCCTCCACCGCCGGCTGCGATCGCCCCTCCGCCGAGCCAGGCGAGAGCGGCTTTGGTGGCAGCAGCCCCGGTCAGTGAGGAAATCGCCGTGCCGGTCGATGCGGTGCCAAAGGTGGTGGCGACCCATAGCGCGGCAGTCGGAGCCATGCTCGCGACCGCAGCTCCCGCGGTGAACCCGGCAGTGGCGCCGGCAGCCGACGTCCGCGCGGCCTCGAGGTCCTTCCGGGCGAACTCCTCCGCATCCAGGAAGTGAGCTTTGTGGATGCCGATGTCCTCGAAGTCGGTATCGAACGACTTCGGCGTGTTGACGATGCTGTTCACCAACAGCTCGACGAGTTCGATCAAGTCCGTCGATCGTTCGCGCTGATGTAGGAGCAAAACTCCCTTGTCGTTCATCGAGGTGAACGCGCCGTTGTACTCGGTGATGGCCGACTCGTAGGGATCGGGCTTCTTTGCCGTCAGCCTCTCGTAGGTGTCCGCAGCAGCGTGCTTGAAGTCGGCGGTCTGTTCACCCAGTTGCTTGGAGCTACTTCGCGCGAGCCTGGCGAAGTCGCCGACCCGTTTGTCGAATCCCCTCTGCTTGGCCTCGTCCACCGCGAGCGGTTCAACCATCGAAATCTCCGAATCCCGTTGCTGTGTGTCCTGGCGGCAAGAGAGTATCGATCACGAGTGACAAGTTCTAAAGCCGGATGAGCTACACCAATTCCACCGTCTTACAACGCCCTGGCGTCCATGTGTCTACTCTTAAGATACCAATAAACCCTACTTAGTATCTCAGGAGAATCGATATGGCCTCGCGGCTGCCCGCTCTAGCGTTCAATGAACACGTCGCTTCGTCCGTCGCTCTGGGGAACTGCGCGATTCCCGTGCGGGGCGTCCCTGTTCTACCCATGCCTGCGCATGTGGTGGCTGCGGCCGCCGAAGCTGCAGGTCAAGTGTTCCCGAGGCGCACTCGGGGAGCACTGGATCTCCGTCAGGCGATCGCTGACCATCTGAACAGCTCATTCGCGATGACAGTCAATGCCGAGACGGAACTCCTTGTCACCCATGGCGCGCAGCACGGAATGAGCATCGCTCTACGGGCGCTGATGGAAGCGGGAGACGAGGTCATCGTCCCCGCACCCACCTACTTTTTCGACGGGGTCATTCGGATGGCCGGCGCGATCCCCCGATACGTGCGCTCATCAGCCCAGTTGCGGTGGTCGCTCGACCTCGAACAGATCGCGGCGTCGATTACGGAACGAACAACGGCCATCGTGCTGTGCAACCCGAACAATCCAACGGGCAACGTTCCGACGGCTCAGGAACTGCGCGAAGTGCTGGCCTTGGCCGAGAAGCATGGGCTGTGGGTATTTACCGACGAGTCGTACGAAAGGTATGTGCACGACGGGCCCGGTTACATCCCACTCCAGTCGATCAGCGGAGGGCGCGACCGCGTGGTGACAATAACGAGCCTGAGCAAGAACTACGCGTTTTCCAGCTGGCGGATCGGTTACGTGCATTCGTCTCCGTCCACTGTCGACAGGATTCACGCTGCTCTCGAATGGGACGTGATCAATATCGGGGACGTTCCGCAGGCGGCAGCGACCGCCGCACTCACTGGACCACAGCATTGGTTGGACGTCGAATTCGACACGATGAAAACTCGCCGAGATGTGTTGTATGGCGCGCTGGCACGTGCCGACATTCCGATTGTTTTGCCGCAGGCCGGAATCTTCGTGTTTGCCGATCTGAGCGCGACGGGACGCAGCGGAGAGGACCTCCAAGACTTTCTGCTCGCCGCCGGAGTGGTGGCACTGTCGGGCGGGGGGTTCTTCGGCCCGGACACACACGTCAGGCTTCTTTATGGCGCACAAGAATCGGAGGTTCAGGCCATGGGTGATCGTGTGGCCGAAACGGTTTGCACAGCAAGGACTTCGGGGTCACACGCCTAGCCGTCGACGACTGTTCAGCTGGGCAACAAAATCGGTGTGGATGTCACTGCATGGCTGCTGGTCAGCGCGTCGATGATTTCGCGGCGCGCTGACTGGGTGCGGTGCTGCATCGCCGCGCGGGCGGCGTGAGGGTCGCGGGCGGCGATGGCATCGACAATCGCCATCCGCTCGCCGATACGCCCTTCCGGCATCGACGGTGACAGCGTCACCGCCAGGCGAACTACCCGTTCGATTTCGTCGAGAACCTCGACAATACTTCTGGTTAGACGGGCATTGCCGGCCCCGTTGGCGATGATCGTTTCGAACTCGTAATTCTCGACAAGTCGCTCGTTCAAATAGGGCCCGCCGAGCTGACCGTAAGTGTCATCGACCGACAACTCCGCAAGGCGATCGGATCGGCCAACATCGAGCCCAAGCGATGCGGTCAGTGCCGATGCCTCACCCTGGAGGAGGGTCCGCATATCACAAAGATTCGCAACATCGCCCAGTGTCACCGACGAGACGACATAACCGGCCCGGGGCATCGGTTGCACCAGACCGTCGCGATGCAATCGCGCCAGCGCCTCACGGACTGGCGTTTTACTCAATCCCATCGACGCAGCCACATCGGGCTCGGTGAAGTGCTGGCCCGGCGGCCTGCGCAGCTCGATGATGTCGCGTTTGAGCGTCAAATAGGCGCGCTCCATCATCGACCCGTCCGCAGTCTGCTCCAGGAGCAGCGCCGGTCTGTACTTCATGACTTCACCAGCCTTCCGATTACGTGCACTTTACCTGACTCCAGGATATATGACTTGCGTGTAAAAGATCTCAGATGGCTCTTGTTAATATCTCTAGCCCGAGTTACGGTTTGGTGACGCGGGACACATCCTCCGCCACTACGGCGATCTCATCGCGCCACCAGACCTGCATCCGAGGCGCTGTTTCATCGATGTCGGCCGGAAGCGCCCGCGCGGATATTCTCCTCTTCAGAAAGGTCTTGTCATGGCCACGTCCAGTTCTGTGGATCCGGTTGCCAACGCGCGATGGCGCGTAGCAGCGGACATCGGCGGCACGTTCACCGACGTCATCGCCCTCGGTCCCGATGCTCGCATCGTGCCTATGAAAGTGCTGTCGACGCCTCCCGATTTCGGGACGGGCGTCATCGACGGTGTGACAGCGTCGATGCGTGATGCGGAGATTACTGCAGATGACGTCTCCGCAGTTCTGCACGCCACCACAGTGGCAACGAATGCCATCCTCGAGATGGAAGGCGCTCGCACAGCCCTGATCACGACCAAGGGCTTCCGTGATGTGCTCGAACTCGGCCGACTACGGCGGCCGCTTCTCTATGACCTGTCCTGGAGAAAGCCGACCCCGCTGGCTCGCCGACGCCATCGCTACGAAATCGACCAACGTATTCACGCGGACGGACACATCGAGACTGCAGTGGATTTCGACGAAGTCGATGCACTTGCACAGAAACTCCGGGCAGACGGAATCGAAGCGTTGGCAGTGTGCTTGATCAACTCGCACGTCCGACCGGACGCAGAACGCGCTGTTGCGCACCGTCTTCAACAACTACTACCCGATGTGTACGTGACCACGTCGGTCGACATCTCCCCCGAACCCGGTGAATTCGAACGAAGCAGCACCGCTGTCGTCAACTCGTACGTCGGAACGGTGGTGCACGGATACGTCAGCGAACTCAGCCGTAGTCTACGCAAACGCGGAATCGAAGCACCGTTTTCCATCATGCAGTCCTCGGGAGGGCTTCTCGACGCGGAATCGGTGGTCGAACGCCCCGTCCAAATCATCGAATCAGGCCCTGCAGCTGGGGTCATCGCGGTTCAGAAACTCGCCCAGCTTCTCGGTCTCGACAACGTCGTCGCGTTCGACATGGGCGGCACCACAGCGAAGGCATCGCTGATCGAGAACGGACAACCGTTCCTGGCCAACGACTACGAAGTCGGCGGCGGGATGAACATCACCCGAAGCATGGGAAAGGGAGCGGGATACACAGTCCGCGTCCCCTCGATCGACATCGCGGAAGTCGGCGCGGGCGGCGGCAGCGTAATCGGAGTCGACTCGGCCGGCGCGCTCCACGTCGGACCCGGCAGCGCCGGGTCCCGGCCGGGACCTGCCTGCTACGGCCAAGGCGGCGAACGACCCACCCTCACCGACGCCAACGTCGTCCTCGGTTACCTCAACCCCGACGCCATCGCCGGCGGCCGCGTCACCATTCAGCCGGAACTGGCAGCGAAAGTACTCGGCGCCGTCAGCGACCGCATCGACACCGACCCCGGCGCGATCGCACGAGGAGCCTACGACGTCGCTATCTCAAATATGACCAAGGCAGTCAAAGCTGTCACCAGCGAACGCGGCCGCGACCCGCGGGACGCAACGATGGTCGCGTTCGGCGGCGCCGGCCCCCTCTATGGCGCCGCACTGGCGCGTGAACTGGGCATCAGCACAGTCATCGTGCCCGTACACACCGGCCTCTTCAGCAGCCTCGGACTACTCGTCGCCGACAACGAATACCAAACTGTCACGCCGTTCCGCAGCGAACACCTCTCCCTGCACCGCTTCGCCACTGAATTCGACAACCTGGCAGCGACCGTCACCGAACACCTGGGATCCGACGACGTTCGGATCGACCGAATCCTGGACATGCGCTACCACGGTCAGCGATTCGATCTTCGAATTCCATTGCCGGACGGCGACATCGACGACGCCTTGCTGCACGAAGTCAAACAGCGATTCCACGCCGAGCACCACAAGACCTACGGACGATCCGGCACCGACGACCTGGTGGAAATCGTCAACATCCGAGTCCGCGGTTTCGTACGCAACACGGTCACCATCGACCAAGCGTTGACCCTTGCCGACACCGACCCCGGTGCACGACGAGTACGCGAATGCCGCTTCGACACCACAGTCAGCACCCCAGTCATCGCGCGGGCGCACCTGACCCGCACCCCGGAGGCAGGGCCCTTGGTGATCGAAGACATGGACTCCACCACCCTCGTTCCCCCGGGCACGACCGCCCATCTCGACGAGTACAACAACATCATCATCAGCTGGACGGACATCGAGGTCACCGCATGAGCACCACCATCATTCGAGACGCAGCCACGTTCGAAGTGTTCCGAAACGCCATCTCCGGGTTGGCCGACGAGATGGCCATCACCATCCTGCGCACCGCCCATTCGCAGATCGTCGCATCGAGCATGGATTTTTCGACCGCACTGTGTGATCGGCAGGGCCGCATCATCGCCCAAGCGAACACCTGCCCAGTCCACCTGGGATCCATGCCAGCCGCCATCGACGCCGTGCTCGCGGAGTTCGGAGATTCGATCACCGACGGGGACGTCTACATTCTCAACGACCCGGACAAGGGCGGCATGCATCTACCCGACATCTTCTCGGTCGCACCAAGTTTCGCAGGTGAGCAGTTGATCGGATTCACCGTCACAGTGGTCAACCACACCGACGTCGGCGGCTGGGCGGCAGGGTCGATGGCAGTACAGTCGACCTCGATTTTCGGTGAAGGGATCCAGATCCCGCCCTCTCGTCTGGTGGCGGGAGGGGAACTGAACACCACATTCCTCGACGTGATCCTCAGGAACGTACGAGAACCCGACCTGTTGCGCGGAGACCTCGAATCTCAATTGGCAGCAAGCCACGCGGGCGGCCTCGGGCTTCAGGCTCTCGTCAACAAGTACGGAATCGACAAATACACGCGGTTGATCGACGAACTGCTCGACTACTCCGAAACACTCGTCCGAACCGAACTGAACAACGCCCCCGACGGTACGTATGCGTTCGAAGACCAGATCGACGACGACGGACTCGGCTCGGGCGCAATCCCGTTCAAGGTGGCAGTCACGGTCGCCGACAGCGATATCACCTTCGACTTCACCGGCTCCTCCCCCCAGGTTGCGTCCGCGCTCAATGCCACCGCCTCGTTCACTCAGTCCGCCTGCTACGCAGCCCTACAGGGCGCACTCGGCTCCGACATCCCCGCCAACAGCGGCTTCTACCGCCCCTTCACTTTCGTGATCCCCGAAGGCTCCATCCTCGACGGGAAACGCCCATCTGCGCGCGGAGCGCGTGGCTTGGTGGCCTATCGCATCATCGACACCGTGCTCGGTGCGCTCGCACCTGCCTTCCCGGACCGCGTACCCGCCGCGGGCGACGGTGGCCCGAACTCGGTGGCAGTAGGCCTCGTCGAATCCGATGGCAGTTCGGTGATCCTGTGGGACATCCTCTGCGGCTCATGGGGTGCAACGCCCACAGGCGACGGCAACGACGGCATCAGCCCGCTGGGCGCGAACCTCGCAAACACACCGATCGAGGAATTGGAAAAATCCGGTCACATCCGGATCGACGGATACGGCTACCTCCCCGACACCGGGGGCGCAGGAAAGTTTCGCGGCGGAGTGTCGACCTTCCGGGACATGACCGTGCTCCACGAGAGCGCAAGCGTGCAGATCCGTTCCGACAGGCGAACATCCTTCCCGTACGGACTGGCCGGCGGCGGCGCCGGCGCGCCCTCGGCGAACATCCTCGACCACGGTACCGGCACCGAACAGCTCATCGAGACGAAGCCGCATATGACCGTGCACGCCGGTAGTCGGCATCGACAGGTGACCGCGGGAGGTGGCGGCCACGGCGATCCGCTGCGCCGCGACCCGCAGCTGGTACTCGACGATGTTCTCGATGGAAAGGTCACCGTCGAAGGTGCCCTCCGTGACTACGGAGTAGCCATCGACCTCGACGCCGGGCACGTCCTCGCCGATGACACCGACGCTGCCCGCACCGCACGCCGCACCCATTGACCCACCTCTGACCCCATTCACTCATCCTCGGAAGGCCGCACCACTGTGTTCGATGAGGAAACCGAACGCCGATTGTGGCGCAAGATCGGATTCCGCATCATTCCGCTCGTCGGAATCGCGTACATCATCAGCTATATCGACCGAGCCAACCTCGGCTACATCGCCAAACCCATGTCGGCTGATCTGGGCATGACCACGGCGCAGCTCGGGCTCGCCGCAGGACTATTTTTCATTGGCTACATCCTGGTCGAAGTGCCCAGCAACATGATGTTGCGGCGTTTCGGTGCACGAATTTGGATCAGCCGCATCATCATCTCGTGGGGCATCGTCACTGCGCTCACCGGAGCAGTCCACTCGGCGACCCAGCTGTACATCGCGCGGGTGATCCTCGGCTTCGCAGAAGCCGGCCTCGCCGCCGGGATCCTGCTGTTCCTGACGTTTTGGTTTCCGAAAAAGCAACGCGCCTGGGCGATGTCGGCGTTCTTCTTGTGCATTCCTCTTTCGAGCATCATCGGCGCCCCGATCGCTGCCGCTCTGTTGCAATGGGGAGAAACGCTGCTGGGCATCGCCGGGTGGCGGTCGCTGTTCGTCGTCGAAGGCATCCTTACGGTACTCATCGGTGTTGTGATCTTGATTTTCCTGCCCGACCGCCCATCGAAAGCGAAATGGCTTTCGCAGGAGGAGAAGTCGTACCTCGGCGAAATTCTGGCGGCCGAAGCGGCCGCGCAGGTTCACCATGGTGCCATGACCGGAATGCGCCAAGCGTTGACCAACGGTCGCACGTGGGCCCTGTCGATCGCATTCTTTGCGATCGTGTTCGGTCTCTACCCACTGGCATTCTTCCTGCCGACCATGATCGAGAACCTCTCGTCCACCATCGGCTCTGCCGCGAACGTCTCCAGCGTTCTCCTCGCTGCGATCCCATCGGCTGTCGCGATCGTAGTGATGATCTTGTGGTCGCGTGTAGCGGGACGGCGTTCGGCGGTCTTTTCCACCACCATCCCAATGGCGTTCGGTGCCGTGGGATTGGTGGGCGCGACATTCACCCAGAACGGCGTGCTGTTCATCATCGCGGTATGCGTCAGCATCTCCGGCATCTACACCGCGATGCCGCAGTTCTGGCGTATCCCGGCTCTGTCGATGACGGGCGCCGCAGCGGCAGCCGGCATCGCGCTGATCAATTCTGTGAGCAACCTCAGCGGCTTCGTCGGCCCGTACGTCACCGGTGCCATCGAAACCGCCACCGGGAGCTACACCTATGCTCTGCTCACCATCACCGTCGTGATCATGATCGGTATCGCGATTCTTCTGACGGTAGGGCGACGGGCCGAAGCACTCGGTACCCGCGCCGACGACGAAACGCCCACACAGACCGCGGACACGCTGTGACAGACGCGGTATCTGGCATCCGGACGGCGCTGATAGTCGGAGACGTCCAGACCGGGATCGTTCGGGAGTTCCCGTTCGCCCGGCCGGTCGTTCCGATCCTCGCCGACGCCATTCCGCGAGCTCGGCGCGCAGGTGTACACATCGTGTACCTGCGCGCCGGGCTTCGCCCCAACGCCACAGACGTGCACCCCAACAACACCGTGATGCAAGGCTTTCACTCGATGGGCGAGGTCTTCCACGACACCTCCGACGACACATGGATCGACAATGCTCTCACCGTTGACCCAAGTGACTCTGTGGTTCTCAAACGCCGCGCCAGCGGATTCGCGGCGACAGACCTCGACCTGGTGCTGCGGAGTCAACGTATCGACCACATCGTCGTCTGCGGCGTCGCAAGTTCCGCCGTCGTCGCGGCCACCGTCTACGCCGCCGCCGATCTGGACTACGTCGTCACGGTTCTCTCCGACGCATGCGCAGACCCCGATACGGCGGTGCACCAATTCCTGATGGACACACTGTTTCCCGCCCGCGGGATAACAGTGCTCACCGCCGAGGAATGGGTCCGCTCAATCGGCTGACGCGACTGCACGCGTCCCCGTGTGACCTTGCATGTCCGGCCAAGGGCACACGGAGGTCTCGACATCATTGCAGTCGGTCACATCACGTGAGAAGCGGCCTGGCGACTTCTCACCAAGCGCCAGGCCGCTTCTCGCTCTCCCAGATCTGTACTCACGCAGATCGACGGACGGTGCGAACTGACGTTCAGACCGGTGCGGCAGAAGAGCTACCGTGGTCGTACCGCCCTGATTCCAGGACGGTACGACCATTTCCAGGGTCTCGATCAGTGCGCGTCGGCTGAGCCCAGTCGCTCACGTACGACGGCGGCCGCTGCCTGCCCGGCCAAGATTCCCTGCTCCCGCTGACGGGTGAGAATTCGGGTGACGGTGGCGCCGATCTGCTCGACCTGCTCGACTACCTGCTGACGGGGTGTGTTCTCGATCTCTCCGGCCACTTGAATCAGGCCGCCGCTGTTGGCGACGAAGTCCGGGACCCAGATGATTCCGCGTTCGTGGAGTAGCTCCTCGACGCCCGGTTGGGCGAGTTGGTTGTTCGCGGCCCCGCAGATCACTGCTGCGTCCAGGATGCGGGCGGTGGCGTCTGTGAGTGTCGCGCCCATCGCGCACGGAGCATAGATGTCGATGTCTTCGTCGATGACGGTGTCGGTGATCGTGGCCTCGGGGAAGTCCGAGCTAGTCCGCCGCAGTGCAGCTGCGTTGACGTCGGTTGCCGTGATGGAGGCTCCAGCCGCGGTCAGAAGCGAGATGAGGTTGTAGCCGACCTTGCCTGTTCCCTCGACACCGATGCGGCGTCCGGTCAGCTCCGTTGAGCCCCAGACCGATTCGGCGGCGGCGAGAATCGAGTGGAACACCCCTCGTGCGGTCAGCGGTGCGCTGTCGCCCGATCCTCCCGCGGCAGGGGTGCGTGCAACGACATGGTCGGTGGTGCGGCCGATGATGTTCATGTCGTCGGAGGTCGTTCCGACGTCGCCGGCGGTGATGTAGCGGCCGCGCAGGGTGTCGACGAATCGCCCGTACGCCTCTAGCAGCGCCGGGGTTTTATCACGGGCGGGGTCGCCGATGAGAACGGCCTTACCCCCGCCCAGATTCAAGCCCGCGGCGGCGGCTTTGTAGGTCATGCCTCGAGAGAGACGTAGCACGTCCGTCACAGCTGTCTGCTCGCTCCGGTACGGGAAGAATCGTGTGCCACCCAGAGCAGGGCCGAGAGTTGTCGAGTGAATTCCGATAATCGCTTTCAGGCCTGTTGCCTGGTCCTGGCAAAACACAATCTGTTCGTGGGGCGTGTCGTCGGCGAAGTCGGGTCTGTCGAACACACCCGTCGCCGTGTCGATGATTCGTAGATCGACTGTATCGGTAGTCATGTTATCTCCTGATTGATGGGTGTACGCCGATCACTGCCGCGGGCGTGGTCAGCGAGAACTGTTGAGAAAAGGACATTTGCACGGCGATGGAGAGCGCGGACTTTTTGCCCGCTACCCCAAATCGATTGCAGGAGCTTCAATCCGGATTCGTTTCAGAACCCCGAAGTAGCGCACAATGTTGCGCAGCTTCACGTCCTCGTACCCGCGGACGAGATCGGCTGCCTCCGCGAATTCGACGGCACGCGAATAGTTTTTCGCCGTCAGCTCCGCGGCCATCTCCAACACTGTCGCCTCATAGTGCGCGAGCAGCGTCCGCTCGAT
>NZ_FZOW01000015.1 GCF_900188125.1 Rhodococcoides kyotonense
ATGTCGGAGATCGACGGGGTCGCGACCTGCCCGGTGACGAGTTTGGTGACGGCGAGGTTGATGCCGGTGAGCATCAGGAAGCTCGACAGGGTGATCAGGAAGGACGGGATCTTCGTCTTCATCACCAGGTAGCCGTTGAAGAACCCGACCGCCAACGCCAGTACCAGCGCCAGGGCGGAGCCGAGCCAGACGTTCAAGTGCAGGTTGTAGGCGATCATCGAGGCCATGATGGAAGAGAAGGTGACCGCGACGCCGGTGGAGAGGTCGAATTCGCCGCCGATCATCAGCAGCGAGACTCCGATGGCCATGATGCCGATCGTCGACGACGCGTACAGGACCGTGGCGAGTGCTTCGGGGCTGCGGAAGGGTGGGGCGACGATGCAGAAGAAGATGAAGATGACGATCGCGCCGAACAGGGCGCCGATCTCGGGGCGAACGAGCAAGCGTTGCAACGGTTTCTGCTTCTTCACCCGCTCATCGGTGATGACGGTGTGCTTCGACAGATCCAAATCGGCCTGTGTACTCATGACAATTCCTTGCAGGAGGCGGCTCGGGTAGAGCCTGAATTGGGTAGAGCGACAACGGTGAAGGTCGAACGCGAGGTTCGCCGAACGACACCTCGTTCTTCGAGATGCCGAAACGCTCGACGCACTGTCCCCGCGGACAGCCTGACACGGTGGTGCAGCACGGAGACGGATTCGAAGTTGTCGTGCAACGAGATTCGCCCGTCGTCGATCGCGGCTTCGATTCCGAGCGCGAGGCTGTAGTACAGGGGCACCGCACGCGAAGGATGCAGCTGCATCTCTGGAAGACCAATTGTGTCGGCCATGATCAACCTTTCACGTGCGGTGCCTGTGGTTGGCGGTTGCTTTACCGTGTGCCGGCGGCAGCGAGGTCGGCGATGGCGTCGATGTTGGTGTTGTCGATGAACGACGGACCGGTCAGAACTGCCTGTCCCCCACCGAGGGTGTTCTTGTTGTTCAGGTACAGCCACAGCGAATCGATGGCGAGGTAACCCTGCAGGTAGGGCTGCTGGTCGATCGCCCACTTGACCGAACCTGACTTGATGGCATCGACGAGCGCACCGTTGGTGTCGAATGTGGCGATCTCGGCGGTGCTTCCTGCTGCTGACGCCGACTCGACAGCGGTCAATGCGATAGGTGCGCCCAGGGTCAGTACTGCGTCGATACTCGGGTCCTGCTGAAGCTTGGCCTGAATGGTCGCCTGCACGGACGGGAGGTCCTGACCGTTGACGTTCAGATTCTCGATCTTCCCGCCGAAGCCCTCCGCGACACCGGCACAACGGGCCTCGAGCGACACGGCGCCCTGCTCCTGAATGACGCAGACCGCATTCGTGGCACCATCGGCCTTCAGTCTCTCACCTGCGGCAATGCCGGCGATGCGCTCGTCCTGCCCGAAGTAGCCCTGCAGACCCATGTCCTTCCAGTTGTCGTAGCCCGAATTGAACGCTACGACAGGAACGCCGCCGGCAATCGCGGCCTCCACGTTGGGCCTCATCGCGTCGGGCTTCGCCAGGGTCACAGCCAGCGCGTCGACGCCCGAATCCACTGCGTTCTGGACAAGATTGGCCTGGTTGGGAGCCTCGACCTCGCCGTTGTAACGAAGTTCGATGTTGTCCTTCGCCGCAGCCGCCTCGGCGCCGCGACGAATCAGATCCCAGAACGTATCCCCGGGTGGTGCGTGCGTGATCATGGCGATCGTCGCCCGCGGAGTGTCTGCGGTACCTGCATTGGAACCACCACCGGACGATTCCGGTGCGCCACCGGTGCTACTGCACGCGGTGAGAGTGGCAGCCGTAGCCACCAGCGCAACGATGACGCGACGAGTCGAGATCACGATGTCCTCTTTCCTGGTTTTACCGGTCTAATTGACCGCGCTAGGCGTTAACTATGAACTGAGTCACATGTCCTGTCAATAGTCACTTCGGATCACCGTTGAGGAGCGCATGTCAGGTCCGCGGACGGCGTCGTTCGTGGTCGCGACGAATCGCAGGGGACGGTCGTCGACACCGCAATGCGTTTGTTGCGCGCGTCAAGCCTGCCCCGGGTCACACCGGTTGTCAGGCGTCAGTCGAACGTCGGCTCTGCAATCACACCGACGTGACGAACCGTCCCGGACACTCCCGGGAGCTCTTGAACGGGTGACCACGTGCGCAACCCGTCGGAACTGTCCGAGTACAGATACTTCCCCTCGGTGTACGCGTCGAGATAAATTCGCCAGTCGCCGCTCGGTAGCTGCACTACCGCCGGCCCCTCGACGAATGCACCCCAATTCCCCGGCGGGACAAATGAATACGGTCCCGTCGGCGACGGCGCAACTGCGTGTTCGACGACCTTCGTCGTCTCGTTCTTGACGAATGCGTGATAAGTCGAGCCCAACCGCACGACAGTGGTGTCGATGTGATCGGCGCCGAGGCCGGCAAGCGGTACCGGAGCACTCCACGACGTGAGCGACGGATTCAGCGCGGTGATCGAGTAGGGCACGAATCCACCGCCGGTCGACAGGGACACGATCACACTGACGCGGCCGCCGTCGACGAACCATTCGGGCGCCCACGCCTTGGTGACGAACGGCGACAACGACGGCCCATCCGAGAAACCGGCCGACCCGGTGAACCCCGGAGGGCTGGCAGAACCCGAACCGTTGCCCGTGCCCGGCATGAAAGCGCAACAGAACGGGATCGAATATCTGCCCATCGACGTCCAGGTCGATCGGTCGTTACTACGCGCGAAGCCGATGGTCGCACCGTCACCGGTGGTGTACGTCAGGTAGTAGGTACCGTCGGCGTTCCGAAAGATGCTGGGATCACGTATCAGCCCGGACGACGGCGAAAATGCAGCGATTCGGACTGGTATGAACTGGGTGGCGTCGGCCGACTCGTACACGTCCATGTCGCGGTCGTTGGTATTGCTGAACGCCACCATCGTGTAACGAAATCCAGTGGGCGCGGCGCCGCTGTTTGCCGGAGCCGCGAACAACAGACCGACGACGACAAGCAACACCACCGAGGGGGAGAAACGGGACCGTCTCGTCGGCGTCACTGATGCAGTATGAAGGAAGCCGGGGTGGTCGCGGAGCAATTTCGACCGCGTGGTCTCTTCCGATCGACCACCGACCTCGCCGAAGTCAACGCATCGACTTCGCGCGTGCGCCTCGAAGCAGCGCTTCCAGACCGACGAAGACAACGGCGGCGATGACGACGTGCATGAGCGCGAGGGTGACGGTGCTGACCGTATCGAAGTCTGCCGAGACTGTCATGGCGATCGTGCCCAACGGCGCAATCACACCCACGACCTGGGCGACTCTCACCACGCCCAGCCACCGCAGGGAAATGAGTGCGGCGACGCCCATGCCCACCACCATCGGAACGAGCGTCAGGATCACGACGCCACCGGGCGCGACGGACATCGACTGTCCGCCGTCGGTCAGCTCGAACGATCCTCCAGCCGCGAGTCCGACGAGCCAGAGCACGAGATTGAGCACCAACGCCACGATTACCGACAACAGAACCGCCTGCCACCGGGGCAAAGAACGCGTAGACGAAATCGAACCGATCATGATGAGCTCCCGTCGAATGAGGACTGCGCTTCGATGTCGACGGGTGGACTCGCCCGACTCACGGAACTCATCGGCGGCCATTCGTGTCGCTGGAGACCGGGTGGGATTGGATAGTCGAATGACATCGCCGACTTTGTGGCCACCGCGCACGTACAGTCGTCGTTCGACCCTTGCACTTGCCGTAATCGCGCTGTCGGCCGCCTGCTCCAGTAGTCCCGACGAGTATCGGACACCACCGAGCGCGGGAACATTCGACTATCAGCTCGGAGGTGCATACGACACGGACAGTGGATTCGACATCGTCGCACGCGATTCCACGTCCGAACCACTCGCCGGCGCCTATTCGATCTGTTATGTCAACGGGTTTCAGACTCAACCCGGTGTGGCGTGGCCGGAGGATCTTCTCCTGCGCGATTCCGGCGGTGAGGTCGTCGTAGACCCGGCCTGGCCCGACGAGAACATCCTCGACACACGGTCGTCGGACAATCGGGAGCGGATTCTCGACATCGTGGGCGGTTCGATCGACCGTTGCGCAGCAGCGGGATTCGACGCCGTCGAGATGGACAACCTCGACGTGTGGACGCGTTTTCCCGAAGTGAACGAAAATGCGACGCTCGAGTTGGCGACCGGGTATGCGACCCGTGCCCACGACGCAGGGCTGGCGATCGCACAGAAGAACGCACCCGACGTCGCACGACTGGCCAGCGAGACCGTCGGTTTCGACTTCGCCGTCGCGGAGGAGTGCGTCGCGTTCGACGAATGCGACTCCTACACAGAGGCATACGGTTCGCACGTTTTCGACATCGAATACACAGGACCTTTCGAGGTGCTGTGCGATGACCCGGACCGGCCGGAGGTGACGATCCTGCGAGACCGCGACCTGACCGACCCGTCGAATCCGGACCATGTGTACCAGCAGTGCTGAACTGCTGCGTCTGATACACAACCATGAATGTGCTTCACGCGGCACGCAAATTCCATGCTGTTTCGACAAAGCAAGCAATGGAACGACTCATTCTCCGGTGACGGCCATCGCGCCACGGTTGTTTCCCATCTGGCGACGCCGAACTCGCCGAAGTCCCGGGTCACCGAAAGACGCGGACCTCGCGACAGGGCTACCGATCAGCTCACCTGCGTTGATTCCCTCGGCTGCCGCCTCGGGCTGAGTGTTGACTGCACAGACGACCAAGTCGGCGCGAGATTCACACCCACCCCGCAGTTTCGACTGCCGCGCGATGGGTCTGAGCGAGGAAGTCGAGAACCATGGCCTCGGGATCCTGCGCTTGTCGCACGAGGTGATAGGGCAGTACGTACTCCCCCAACGTCGAATCCCAGTGCGCGGGAGCCTGAACCGCCGGATGTGTGTCGTACCCGTCGGGGTGCGGATATGCGTAGGCATAGAAAACGCCTTCTTCTGCGCCACCAGGCCAGTAGCCGGCGCTCGACACTTCGTCGCTGTAGGCCTCGTGCATGACCCAGTCAGGACAGTTCGGCACGCCGCCGGGATGCTGGGGTGCAGACCGGCCCGAGAACCGTGTGACAGCGAGATCGAATGCGCCCCAGAAGAAGTGAACAGGAGACGACTTTCCACGAAACTCACCACGGAACTTCGAGAAGACTCCATGTGCACTGACGAGTGACCGCCAGAAGCGAGAGACTGCATCGGCGTCGTACGAGGCATGCGCGGTGTCTTCGGCGAACGGGGTCGCGTCGGGCAGCTCGACGGGGGTTCCGACGATCGCGATATCGAATCCCAATTCTCGGAGATGGCCGGTGTATTCGGCATAGAAATCCGCGACGCTGCGCGGTTCGAGCTTCATCCGACGGGTACTCCCGTCGGTCACGAGGAACAGCAACTCGTGGTCAACGAAGTCGAAACGAATTTCCAACCCCCGGTTATCGGCTGACATCAGAGATGTGGTGAGTCCTCGTGCATCCACGTACAGCGGAACTCCCCACCAGTGGTTGACTTCCGGTCCGATGGCCATGCGCGTCTTGCCGACGATTTGAGTCCACAGCTGAACCGTGTCTCTGGTGTCGATCCACGAATCCACCGGCAACTCGGGCCAGGAGTCGTTCTGTGCGTTCATCATCAACTCTCGCTACGCCGACTTGGATCACTCGAGTTCACGGGCATGCACGAGACCTTAGCTGCATTTCGGCCGTGGCGATACGGACCGGTTCGTCTCGATACGACATGAGTCTTGACAGCGCACTTGCATTTTGCAAGTGTGAGGTGCATGAGCCTGTTCATCACCTGCCCGGTCGACGACGTCGAGCGCTCGACCACCTTCTACAACGCCCTCGGCTGGACTCTCAACACCGAGATGTCCGATCACAACGTCTCGTGCTTCGCAATCGCGCCCGAGCAGTACGTCATGCTCGGCAGCCACGAGATGTACGCGAGCGTCGGCGGCGTCGAGGACCTCGTCGGCGGGCCTGGTACCCCCTCGAAGGTCACGGTGTCATTCGATCTCGGCAGCCGCGAAGCGGTCGACGAGCTCGTCGACCGCGCCGGCGCCGCCGGAGGGCGGATCGGTGACACAGACGACTACCCGTTCATGTATCAGCGCCAGTTCGACGACCCCGACGGCTACCACTACTCACCGTTCTGGATGAAGCCGGATGTAGAAACGACTGCGTGAGCGACCTCGCCGCGGCCCTCGATGTCGTGGGAGCACGGTGGGCGCTGCTGATCGTGGAGCGATTGCTCGACGAGCCACAGCGCTACGGCGATTTGCAGCGCGATCTCGGGGTGCCGACGAACATGCTCGCGACGCGCCTGCGCGAGCTCGAAGCGGCCGGAGTACTGTCCCGTCTTCCTTTGCGGCACAACACGCGAGCCTACGCACTCACGGACCGTGGACGTGCCCTGCGCGGTGCGATCGTCGAACTCGGACGCTGGGCCACAGAAGCATAGGAACCCCGGACTCCACGGAGACGCCCTTCCCTGCCACTGTGTTCCGCAGCGTCCCAGCAGATCTACGAGGCGGATCCACGATGGACGCCGTCGGCTACGTAACTCCACCTCCGCTCGGATCGCGATACGCTGTCTGCGTGACTTACGCGGTGCAGCCTGCTAGGTCTTTCGCCGACCTACGGACGATGCTCGGGCCGAAGAACCCGTCGTCTTCGGTGTGCTGGTGCCTCAGTCACCGGCTCGATTCGAAGACGAACACGTCGCTCGTCGGCCCCCAACGCGGCGCCTACGTCGAAGCATTGACCCGCCGGGACGTTGCGCCGGGAGTGCTCGCTTACAGCGGCGAGGAAGTCGTCGGGTGGGCTGCGGTCGCACCGCGATCGGAACTGCCGTTCGCGCGGTCACGGAAGATACCGCACGTCGACGATTCACCGGTCTGGTCGGTGTGGTGCATCCGCGTCCGCCCGGGACACCGCAAGAAGGGAATCGCTCACGTCCTACTCGATGGTGCCGTCGAATTCGCCGGTGACAACGGGGCGCCCGCGGTAGAGGGCTACCCGGTCGACAACAGGGGCGACAAGGTCGATCCGACGATGGCCTACGTCGGAACCCGCAGCCTGTTCGAATCGGCGGACTTCGTGTTCGCCAGCGATACGACTGCAGTGTCGGGCGGGTTTCCGCGTGTCATCATGCGTAAGCAACTACACGAGCCACACTCGTAGTGACGCTGGATGCCACAGCGATCTTCTCCGCGAATCATGCTCCGTTCCAAGCCAACTGACTGCAGTAAGGAACAGGCCGCCCGAGTGTGGCGTCAGACCACCATGATTGCCACCATCACGTTCAACAGCGTCGCCGAGATTGCAAACGCAATCCCACCGGACCTGAACCGCGTCGCAATTCCTGCAGCCACCGTCAGAGTCACGATCATTGAGCCCACGAGCACGCCGATCGCCGACCCGAACGGGAGCACGCGCCACAGAACCCACACGGTGATCACTCCGAGGACGAGTCCGCCGATGCATTGCGCGATGCGCCCGACGATGCGCACTCCCACCCTGGTCATTCCACCACCTCGAGCAGGTGCATCATGCCGTGGTCTTCGTGGAACAGGATGTGACAGTGCATGACGAAGCGTCCGGTGAAGTCCTCGAATCGATGCCGGATGGTCAGTGACCCGAAGGGTGGAAGCATCGCGGTGTCGCGGTAGTGCTGTTCGTCGACAGGCTCGTCGTTGATTGCTACGACTTGAAAGTCGTTGACGTGGATATGAACTGGGTGGGGCTCGTAGGTGCGATTGACGAAGTGCCACTCCTCGGTGTCGCCGAGCTTCATGGTTTCGTTCACTACGTGGTGGTCGAACGTCGTGCCGTTGATGAAATACATGAAGTGCTCGCTGTGGCCGGTACCACGGGGTTCGAGCTCTTCGAACACGAATTCCCGACGACGATCGACGACTGCGTCCCGGAGGTCGTCGAACGGCAGCAACGTGGTCGGCAATGGTTCCGCCGGCTGTGCCTGCCCGCTCGAGACCAGGTTCAGCAGCGGCATCGGCGCGGGGACCATCGAGGAGTAGAACGGGCCGAACTCCTCCCAACTCAGCGAACGCAGTTGGTAGGTACCGATGTTCGCGCCTTGGACAAGGACATCGAGCCGACCTCCGGGTACGATTTCGACGACGTCGCGCGTGGACACCGACGTCAATGCGTCACCGTCGACGGCGATCACATGCATCGAATGACCGTCGAGCTGCAGCCGCAGGAACAGTGAGCTGGCGTTGAGGATGCGCCACCGCTGCACCTCCCCTGGCGCGATCTCGGTCGTCGGCTGAAACGTTCCGTTGACCAAGGTTTGCTGAAGGTTGTTCGAACTCTTGTCGCCTGGGACGATCTCGCCGTCGGCGATCTCCGTCTGGCTGAGAACCAACAGTCGCTCGGTCCGGTCTCGGACACCGGGCAGGTCGTCGAGTTCACCGCGGACGATCAAGGCTCCGAACAGTCCCGCGAAAACCTGTGTGTCACTGAGGCTGTGCTGGTGCGAGTGATACCAGAAGGTCCCGGACGAGTGGTTCGCCGGCAGGTCGTAGGCGTAGTCGTATGTCTCACCCGGCTCGACCGCCATCAACACGTCGTCGCTCGGCTGTTTCGGCGACACATGCCAGCCATGTGTGTGCAGATTGGTCGGCTCCCCGAGGTCGTTGATCAGCGCTACCTCGACGCGGTCACCGGGGCGCACGTCCAGAGTCGGGCCTGGATACGTTCCCTCGTAGGTGACCCCGCGCACACGGCCACTGCCCATGGCCACCTCTCCATCCGCAACGCGCAGTTGTGTCCGCAGGACGCCGTTCTCACTCGATCGCACAGTCGGCTCGAACCATGTCGACGCGGTCGCCGTGTCGTCCTTTGCGCATGCGGTCAGCATCGGTGTTCCGAGAAGAGGGAGTCCGACGAGGACTGCTGCGCCGGTCAGAAAGCGTCGTCGACTGACGGCGGAATCGTTGCCGGAACCGGGCTCAATCATCGGTGGGCTCCTTCGTGACCGTGACGGTCCGAGTTGTCGTGATGTAGCCAGGTGCTGCCCAAGCGACGTCGATAGTGCGTGAATCGGCAGCGTTGCAATCGAATACGACAGCAGCACCGATCCCGGCGGCGCCGCCCGCGGGGACCTGATACGGGACGGTGTCCTGCAGGCCCACTGCCAACACCTGGCCGTCGAGCGACAACGACACCTCGGCCGCATCAGGGGCGGCCCATCCGACGGTCACGACGGTGCGAGCCGGCGTCTCATCCAGACAGCGAAACGTCGGTAGGACCGTGAAGTCGGAGACCGCAATCGGCTCGGCCGGGTCTGGAGGCGGCGACTGCTCGGTCGTCGAGGCATCCGACGTTCTCGTCGGTACCGGGTTCAGTCCGTCGCGTGCAGGTGATTCTCCCCCACACCCCGCGACGACACACGCCGCCAACGCGGTCGCGAGGATTGCGCGAACCCCTCTGCCGCGCACTCCTCGGTGTCCGGTGGACAACCTCATCGCCACTGCCTTCCGGTAGCGCACATGACCGTCTACCACGTGCGCGCTGGACGCTACGGCGGAAGTGCACATATTTTGCAAATGTCAGGCCCCGGCGAATGACCTGCCAGGACGAGATCCATCTTTGCAAAGCAATTGCACTTGCTTCTTAAGGTCCGATCGAACCTCGATTGCGTCGAGGGCGGGCTGCCGTGCACTCGGTTCGCATAGTCCCGTGGGGAACCGAGTACGGCTCGAAGGAGAGTTTCAGTGGTATCGACCAGACGCCGTGGACACGTTGCGCATCGAGCCGGGGCTGCAGTGTTGACTGCGATGCTCGTCATCGGATCCGGCATCGCAGCATCGGGATCGGGCCATGCGCAACCGCTTCCGTTCCCCATCCCATTCGGGACCGGGTCAGCGGACGGCTCGACGGGGTCTACAGACAGTAGCGGTTCGTCCGGCGGGATCCCGGGATTGCCCGAGAGTGAAAACCCCGGAGCCTCACCGGCACCAGGAAGAGTCGCCGGTGAGCTTCCCATAGGCTCTGCCGTCGAAACGATTTCGACGAACTCAGGCGCAGGCACCATCTCGATAGGCGGCGAAGCTCAGCCGCACACGAGCGATCGAAACAATCCTGTGTTCGCCGTCTTTCGTGCCGCGGACCGCCTACGTACCGAGTCGGGAACAGTCCCATTCCAGGGCTACGGATTCGAGACGATCCGAAACAGACTCGCAGACACCACGACGAACAAGCCGGGTTCACTCGTGATCATCAGCTCGGTTCCCGGGGTCAAACGTGTGGACCAAGGCGTCGTCACCACTTTGCTTCGTGCGATCGGCGCAAATCCGTTCACCGAGGACGAGATCGCTCGACTGGACGCGGGTGCGTCGTTCTCCGCAGTCGGAAGAATCGGTGGCGACTCGGGTACCGCGTGGACCAAGGTCGCTCCGTTGTCGGACAAGAGCCTCGGGGGCAACATCACCGGCTTTCTGCGCTACAGCCCGATGGGCCTGCGGTACGACTTCGTACCTGGCCGACACACATCCATTGCCACTGCACTGGATTCGCCGTCGAATACGTCGAACACCATTCGGGTGGGTCCGAGTACCCAGTACCGCTCCGAAACCATCCCCAACGGTTCAGCCGGCTTCCACATCGTGTCGTTGCATACGCAGACTCTGGCGCTACGCACGAATACGACGATCGACACGTCCGCACGACCTGAACTTCTGGGCAATGAACTGACCTTGGCTGCTACACCCGACGAAGGCGAGCCGGCTCCGCTGGTGATCGTGCAGAGCATCGGCAAGCCAGTGCCGGTTGCTTCGTGGAATCCCGCAATTCGTGTCATCGACGCCCTGGGCGGTAATTCGACGGCATTCTTGGCCATGCACGAGCCGGTGAAGGCCGACTCCTCTGCTCGGGGCGACTATGCGTTGATCGGGAGCCTCGACGCCGGATCCCGATCGTCCGAGGCGGCTACCGTCATGGAGTCGCCGACGCCACTTCTCGGTGTGCTCGGCCCTCAGCGCGATTTCTCCTATCTCCCGCTCGCGTCCGGACCCCTTGGCGGTGTCAACACGTCGCAGGTCGACATCCTCTCGCAGGCGCCGACGGCGTTCCCTCAGCTCAACCGTCCGGCAGAACTATGGATGCTGGGCAAACTGGGCCTGTGTCAGGGTGCTGCGGATTCGAACTGCAGCTTTCGAACCGCGTACGACGCCGACTACGAAACCCACGGATCGGACTGGTATGTCTTCGCGACCAACGCCGGACTGCTGAACTACGAGGCGGGGCTGGGCTTCTCCGATGACGAGTTCAGGAGGACACGTACACAGATCGTCACCGAATTGCTCGCCGTTGCGGAGGTACACCGGTTCTACACGTTCTTGAAGCACGTCTTCTCCGGAGTCGAGGCGGAGCAGGCAATCCGCGTCGCAGACATCGCGAATGCGGTTCGCGACGACCTCGCACCTCGCGACTCCGAATTACCGACCGTTGCAGAGACTTTCAGCCTGATCAAGACACTGGCCGAAAAGTTGGGAAGTGCAGTTCCGGCTGCGCAACCGATCACCAGCAGTGTCCTCAGCGCCTTCACGTACGCCTCTTATGCATCGACGGCGAAGAACTCGATCCTTCCGGCGGAAACAAAACTGGTAGATCCCGTGAAAACTGCCGCCGGGAACCTCGGGCGAGTAATGAGCGAAACCCTGGTCACCACCTCGCTCCACTTCGACACCGAAGGGCGCATTGTCGTGACCGACTACGGAAAGCTCTCTGCCGCAGCACATGCCATCACGACGAAAGTGTGGGCGTTGCCGTCGAGTGCCACCGAGGAACGCAGCAAGTTCGGCGTTGCCATCAAGCAATGGTTTGCCAAGAAATTGCTTCCGGTCGCTTACCCCTGGCTCATCCGCGGAAGAACTCCGACAGGCGGCGACGGCCCTGGACAAGTGTGCTTTCCGATGTTCGCGGGTGTGAACACGCGCTCGGTGATCGAGGCCACCCAATCCTACGACGCCAACGGCGCGCCGATTCGTCGGATATTCTTTCCGTCGAAAGCGAACCCACAGAACACCAGCCAATTGAACGGCGTCCCATCTACTTTCCGAACGAACACGCCGTCCGATAGTCAAGCGGAACGTTTGATTGCGGAAAGTCCCGGCGGGTACGACATCAATCTCTACGAACTGTACGGGCCGCGCTATTTCGGTACCGCACACGATGCACGAGAGGATCTACGCGGATGCGGAGTGGGGCGGAAATGAGATCGCCAAGAACGTTGCTTCGCATGAGTTCCGCTATTCGATCGATGTCGGCCGCCCTGATCGTCCCAGTGGTGATGGTGTGCGCAACCACCGTCGCTGTCCACACTGCACACGCCGCGCCCTTCGGACTTCCCGATACCGGATCCTCCGGGTCTTCGGGATCGTCGGCGGCCCCGGAACCCGGCCAGCATCTGATCGAGAGCATGGGGGACGGGCGTAGGGCATTCGCGATCGTCTGGAACTTCCCATCTGCTCCGGACAGAACGATGACCTATGTGGTGCAGACGTATCCGACGACCGGCTCACCGTGCGTTCAGGCACCGACGAAGGAATTCTTCTTCAGGATCGATGTACCGGCAGGCGGACCTGCACGTACTCGCATCGATGTCTTGAGCTTCCAGTGCGCGTCGATCGATGCGCGCCAGAGTTGGGAGACGCGTGTGCTCACCCCTCGCGGTACCGAAGTCATGTACACGACCCTCGCGGTGAAAAGTACCGACTCCAACGAATTGACGTGGAGGCAAGCACCCGAAGTCAGCGGGACACCTCCACAATTCTTCATCGGGAAAATTGACAACGGCCTGTCGGTCGATGTGCGCCCGAGGTGACATCGGCACGCTGCTGGTCGAGGGAAATGCACTTCGATCATTATCGGATCAGGCTGCGTTCACCATCCCGCAACGGTGAGCGGTGGCGTCGAGCAAATTCCTGTAGCCCTCGTCTGCGAGGAGGGTGCCTGCGCGTTCGATCTGATCCATATGGACCTGCGCGCCCCCAGTCGGACTCGAACCGACACTGTGCGGATTTCAAGCCCCTAGAAGTGGATAAACGCGAACCTCGCTGGACTCAGAAATCATTACTTGACAACGGTTTTCGTGCAACACAGTCCAAAAGAGTCCATGCCCGGACGCACCGACTTGTGACACCCTCGTGATACCGAACTCGCCACACGGCGGCTGATTCCAACCGCTCTGAACGACCACGGACCGCGGTGGGATTTGACGGACAGGCGATGGCACTATCCAGGAGGGCGGCAGCGGATCCAGTGACACGGACATCCGTCATTATCGCCTCCTTCTTTCGTATACCCATCCCACGAAGACTTTAGATAGCCGCTCCGATGCGAGTACGGAGAAGCACTGCGATGTTTGACCCCAAGGACGTCATCGGGAGCGCCTCGCACGGTCTTGCGACCCACAACGACATGGATCGTTAATATCACTCCAGCAACTGCCCTGGTGTGGCGCGGAATGTGGGCGAGTTTCATGTCAGGGTCGCGAGCGAGTGCCACGACCATGGGTAGAACCACTAGCGAACTGATGGTGGACAGGAGTGTGGTCCTCCGGTTCGTGACGGTCGTGTGGGGGACGGCGTCTACAGTGCTTTGGCGATCATTGCTTTCATCACCTCGTTGGCGCCGGCGTAGATGCGCTGCACACGGGCATCCTGATACATCCGCGCGATGAGGTACTCGCGCATGTAGCCGTACCCTCCGTGCAATTGAACGCAGCGATCGATGACGGTGCATTGTTGATCGGTGAGCCAGTACTTGACCATCGCAGCCTCCGCCGGATCCAGCTGACCGGCGAGATGAGACTGTATGCACGAGTCGAGGAAGACTTCGCACGTTCGCGCGATCGTCTGGCACTCGGCGAGTTCGAACGCGGTGTTCTGGAAGTCGAACAGACTGTGCCCGAATGCTTGTCGCGACTTCGTGTACTCGACGGTGTCGTGCACGGCCCTGTTCATCGCACCCGACGCTTGAGCGCCGATGATCAGCCGTTCCTGGCCCAACTGCGTCATCATCTGGGCAAAGCCTCGCCCTTCCGCACCGAGGAGGTTCGACACGGGGACTCTGACGTCGGTGAAGGACAGCTCCGATGTGTCGGCACCGGTCTGACCCACCTTGTCCAATACGCGTCCCACTTCGAATCCGACGCATTCACGCAGGTCCACGATCAGGAGCGAGACTCCCTTGGCGCCCGCTTTGGGATCTGTCTTCACCGCGAGCACTATCACGTCCGCCGAGGATCCGTTGGTGATGAACGTCTTCGATCCGTTGACGATGTACTCGTCGCCGTCGCGTATCGCCGAGGTCTTGATGGCTTTGAGGTCCGAGCCTGCCCCCGGCTCTGTCATTCCGATGGCGCCCAGCACTTCTCCGCTGGCCATCCCGGGCAGCCAAGTCGTCTTCTGCTCCTCGGTTCCGTAGGCGAGGATGTAGTGGGCGACGATTCCCGAGTGCACGGAGATACCGAACGAGAGATCACCGGCGTAGCCCTGTGCGCAGAACACTGCGAGGTCGTGCGCGAACGTCCCTCCGCCGCCGCCGTATTCCTCGGGGATCGAGCAGCACAGAAGTCCGAGCTTGCCGGCCTCGAGCCACACGTCACGGTCGATGTGGTGTTGCGCATCCCATTTCTCGTTGTGGGCCATGACTTCTCGCTGAAAGAAGCCGGCCGCGAGTTCCGACAGCGCCGCGACCTCGTCGTCGTGCCAGGACGGTATGTATTTCTTCACCTGTGTTCCTTAGCCTGATCGGTACGAACGCTGTCAGACAGCAAGTTTCGCGCTGCCTGCGGTCTCGGGGTACTCCCCGAGCATTTGGTTCAACTGACGGTGGTAGCCGTCGACGTTGGCGACCTTGATCTGCTCGTAACCACGAACCATGTCCGGTAGCTCCGCGATGCGCACAGCGGCAGCATGGTTACTCGAATTGAGCAGCAGCAGAACCTGTTCGATGGCATCGCGGTATTCCTCGATCAATGCCCGTTCCATCTTGCGGATGTGGTGGTAGCCGAAGACGTCGAGCTTGGTGCCACGAACCTTCCGCATGCCGCGCAGCGTCCTGAAGGCTGGCATCGCCCAGTTACCCAAAGAGATCTTGTTCTTCATTCCCAGTGCGCGCAGCATCGGTGGGTGCAGGCGAACCGACCTCTTGGCACCCTTGCCGAACGATTCCGTCACCGCTGCATCGAATTCCGGGTCCAGGATCAACCGAGCTACTTCGTACTCGTCCTTGTATGCCATCAGTTTGTGCAGGTTTCGGGCCACAGCTTCGGTCAGAGCAGTCGAGTCGCCGACCGCTCGTGCTTCCGTGCGTCGAACATGCTCGACGAATGCGGTGAATCGGCGTGCATAGTCGGCGTTCTGGTACGAGACGAGTTCGCTGGTGCGCAATTCCACGATTCGCTCGAGTTCCGATCCATGCGGCGCATCGACCTCGCGGGCGATAGACACAGTCGATGGGGACGGAGGAGTTGGTTCGAATGCCGCTCGACGATTCGCCTCGATGGCTGCGTTCAGCGCTTCCGGATCTCCGACGGCCTGGCGGCCGCGTCGAAATGCCTGCAGGTTGGCCTCGACCGACACTCCGTTGAGGGTGATCGCTTGTTCGATCGCCTCGAAGCCGATCGGCAGTACGCCGGTCTGGAATGCCGCACCGACGAGCAACATGTTCGTGAACTGCTCGTCGTCGAACAACTCCAAGGACAGCTGGGCGGGGTCGAGGTAGATCGCGCGCGCCGTAGTGCCGTCGATCGCGGATCGCACCTTGCCGATCTCGGGGAAGTGGACCGAGGTATCGACGATCATCTGGCCGGTGGGGATTTCGGTCGTCGAGATCACCGCGATCGTACTCTCGGCACTGGCCACCTTGAGGTTGTTCGGGTCGGTGGCCACCAGAGAGTCGCAGCCGAGGTACAACCCGCAGCGGCCCTGCCCGATTTTCGACGCCGTCTCACGCTGCGAGGCGGTCATCTTCACGTCCGACACGACCGCGCCGCCCTTCTGCGCGAGTCCGGTCTGATCGAGGCTTCGTACGAATTTCCCGTCGATCACGGCTGCAGTGGCGAGGATTTGCGCCACGGTGATCACACCGGTGCCGCCGACACCCATGATGCGCATCCCGAACTCGTCGTCGATGCTCGGTACGTCGGGCTCGACCACGATGTCCGATGCCACCGCCGGTACCGGTGTGCGCTGCTCGGCCGGGCCCGGAGTCACCGTCACGAAGGACGGGCAATCACCCTTCAGGCACGAGTAGTCGAGATTGCACGAAGATTGGTGAATGGTGGTCTTGCGCCCGAACTCCGTATCGGTCGGGTGCACCGACAGGCAGTTGGACTTTTCGCCGCAATCGCCGCAGCCTTCGCAGATCCGCTCGTTGATCATCACGCGCGTGGTCGGTGTTTCCATCTTGCCGCGCTTACGCTTTCGGCGCTTCTCGGCTGCACATTCTTGATCGTGTACCAGTACGGTGACACCGGGCACCGTGGCGAGCTCCTGCTGGACGGTGACGAGGTCGTCGCGGTCGCGGACATCCACGCCTTTGGGAAGTTTCAGTGCCTTGATGCGGTCGCGGTCCTCGGTGGTGACGACGATCTTCTTGACGCCCTCGGCGAGAAGAAGATTCGTGAGGCGATCGAGGGGCATGCCGCCGATCGGGTCCTGGCCGCCGGTCATGGCGACTGTCGCGTTGTACAAGAGCTTGTAGGTGACGTTTTCTCCCGATGCCACGGCAGCGCGTAGTGCGAGGCTTCCCGAGTGCATGAAGGTGCCGTCGCCGATGTTCTGGACGAAGTGGCCCTCGGTGAGGAAGGGGGCCATCCCGATCCACTGAGCGCCTTCACCTCCCATCTGCGTGAGACCGATGACGTCACCGACCTGTTTGTCGTCCATCATCATGACCATTGCGTGGCAACCGATTCCGCCACCGATGAGCGAATCGGGGGCAACCTTGGTCGACGAGTTGTGGGGGCATCCCGAACAGAAGTAGGGCGTGCGGGTGAGCAGTGGAAGCGAGATCCGAGAAGGCTTGGGGCGCTCTCGGTATCGCAGTACCGGCTCGATGTCGTACTCGCCCAGTCGCTTCGCCAGCGTTCCTGCGACGAGATCGGAGTCCAGTTCGCCGAACGCGTTGACGAGTGGCTTGCCCCCCGGGTCATGCTTGCCGACGACGATGGGCGCGTTGGGGAAGCGGTAGAGGATGTCGCGAATTGCCGTCTCGATGAACGCGCGCTTCTCTTCGACGACGACGATCTCGGACAATCCACGAGCGAAGGTCGTCACGATTTCCGGATCGACCGGGAAAATCATGCCCAGCTTGAGAATTCGAATACCGTAGCGCTTCAGATCGGCAGGTGTGAGGCCGACGATGGACAGAGCTTCCTGCAGGTCCAGGTATGTCTTGCCCGAGGTGACGATGCCGATTCGGTCGTCGGGACTGGCCCCGATGATTCGATTGATCTTGTTGATTCGTGCGTATTCCAGTGCGCGCGGAAGCCGATCGAGCTGTTGGCTGCGTTCGAGCGTCAACAGATTGGGTCCGACGAGGTTGGCGTTCGGGGTGTATGTACTGGGTCCGAGATCGCCGTAGCTAGGATCGATCCGATCCGGATGCACCTGCGCTGTGCTGGCACCGTCTGCGACGGCAGTGACGATCTTCAGGCCCGACCACAGTCCGGTGAAACGTGAGAGGAAGGGAGCGTGGACGCCGTAGTCCAGCACTTCCTGTGAATCCGCCGGATACAGCGTCGGAATCAGCAGGTCCGCCATCGCGACTTCCGACGCGCACGCCAGACTCGAGGACTTTCCGCCGGGATCGTCCCCCACGAGTGCGACCGCGCCGCCGTTCGGGTCGGCGCCGACGAGGTTGGCATGCCGAATCGCATCCGACGCCCGGTCCAGGCCGGGAGATTTGCCGTACCAATAGCCTGTTACCCCTGCAGTGCGCAGGTGGCCTATCTGCGGTGCCATCTGCGTGCCCAGAACCGATGTGGCAGCGAGCTCTTCGTTGACACCGGGTCGATGAACGACGTCGTACTCTGCAAGGATCTTGCGTTTGCGGCCGATTTCGAGGTCGTATCCCGCCAGTGGCGATCCCTCGTATCCGGACACGAACGACGAAGTCTGGAGCCCACGTCGTCGATCGAGAATGGCACGATCACGAATGATCCGCACCAGTGCTTGGATTCCGGTCAGGTAGATGGATCCGTCGTCGAGTACGTACCGGTCGTCGAGCGAGAACGACGAATTCCGCTGGGACAGCGTGGTGGTCATTGAAAGTCCTTAATAGTGATTCGAATGCGCATCAGGCCGGGGCTGTGCCTGGCGTCATCCCTTCGATCAGCTTTTCCAAAGAGCTTGCGGCGTCGATCCGTTCGACGAAGGTGGCTTCGGCACGTTGCGCTTCCTCGCAGTACTCGACGACGCGGGGCATGTCCTCGAAGGGCACGATGCACACACCGTCGATGTCGGCGACGATGTAGTCGCCTGGCCGAACTGTATTGCCGCGCAGCACGACCGGTCCATTGACCTCGGCGATCTCGTATCGATACCGTGCCGCTGCGGGCATGCGCCCCGCACTCCACACCGGAAGGTCGCTCGCCAGGATCGACCCACTGTCGCGCACCGATCCGTCCACGATGCATCCCGCGATCCCGGCCTTGACTGCCCACTTGGCAGACAGCGCACCCATCACAGCACCGGACTGCAGACCCGAACAGTCCATGACCGCGACATCCCCCGGGCTGCCTATTCCGTAGAGATCTCGGTCGCCGAACACTTTGCCGCGACCTGCGTTTCGGTTTGCAGTCACATCTGCGTCGAGCGGAATGTATCTGAGCGTGACCGCCTGGCCGCAGACACGGGAGTCGTCCGACAACGGTGCGAGACCGGTCGATCCGAGAACCGATCCGATACCCAGTTCGTCGAGCGCGTCCGCGACCGCGGACGACGTGTCGGGGACCTCCAGCAGCCGGCTCGCCAGATCGGTGTCGTGCCGCGGCACCCGGTCGGTCGCGATCTTGGACTGGGGAACAGTTCCCGTGGTCCTTCTCCAGTCGACGAGCGTTTCAGACATGCTGCGAAGCCTCCGAAGCGATGCGGGTGGTGGTGGGAAGTGTCCGGCGCCTTACGCATTCGTAGGTGTCGATATCACTGGAATTGCGAAGGGTGATGCTGATGTCGTCGAAGCCGTTGAGCAGACGCCAGCGTGCATCGGGATCCAGGTCGAAGCCGAAGATGCTGTCACCGCAGCGCACCTCGGACTCGGCCAGATCGACGGTGACTTCATCGGTCGGCGTCTCCTCGACGCGGTCCCACAATTCGTCGATCACGGACTGTTCCAGAGTGACGGTGAGCAGACCGTTCTTCAAAGAGTTGCCACGGAAGATGTCGCCGAACCGTGGCGCCAGGACTGCTCTGAATCCGTAGTTCTGCAATGCCCACACGGCCATCTCGCGTGAGGATCCGACACCGAAGTTGTCTCCGGCGATCAACACCGTTGCTGCCCGATACTCGGGCTGGTTCAGTACGAAGTCAGGCTTGGCGCGCCAGTCGTGCAGTAGTGCGTTCTCGTAGCCCTGCTTCGTGACTCCGACGCAGAACCGCGCCGGAATGATCTGGTCGGTGTCGACGTCCGAAACGCGCAGTGGTGCAGCAATTCCGGTGTGAGAGGTGAAGATCTCCATCAGCGTGCTCCTTCCAGGTCCGCAGGAGTTGCGAGGTGACCTGCGATTGCCGTGGCAGCCGCGACAGCCGGGGACACGAGGTGAGTACGAACGCTACGTCCTTGACGGCCTTCGAAATTGCGATTGTTGGTGGACGCGGCTCGTTGCCCAGGCTTCAGCCGATCGTCGTTGAGCGCTACACACATCGAGCATCCTGAGTACCTGAGCTTTACACCGGCGTCGGAGAACACCGCGTCGAGCCCCTCGTCGATCGCCTGCACCCGAACAGCTTCGGAGCCGGGCACAAGGAGCACCTGGACGTCCGGGGATACGCGACGGCCCTTCCATACTTGGGCGACCTCCCGCAGATCCTCGATACGCCCATTCGTGCACGATCCGATGAACACCGCATCGACGGCGATGTCGCGCATCCGCTGACCGGCAGTGAGGTCCATGTAGTCCAGTGCTCGCTCGGCTGCAGCGCGCTCGACAGGGTCGATCATTGCGGCGGGATCGGGAACCACAGCATCGATGGATACGGACTGCGCAGGGTTGGTTCCCCACGAAACACGTGGAGACAACGTGGAGGCGTCGAGATGAACCTCCTTGTCGAAGACAGCGTCGTCGTCGGAGAAGAACGTGCGCCAGTATCGCGCTTCTTCGTCGAATGCAGCCCCCGCCGGGACGTGCGGCAGTCCACGCAGATAGTCGATGGTGACGTCGTCGGGCGCAATGAGTCCTGCACGGGCACCGGCTTCGATCGACATGTTGCACACAGTCATTCGAGCTTCCATCGACAACGCTTCGATGGCCTCACCCTGGTACTCGATGACGTGTCCTTGGCCGCCGCTCGTCCCGATCCGTTCGATGATCGCAAGGATCAAATCCTTCGCGCTGACGCCGAGGGGCAAGGCGCCGTCGACGACAACCCGCATGTTCTTCATCGGGTTCATCGGCAGCGTCTGGGTCGCGAGTACATGTTCGACTTGGCTCGTTCCGATGCCGAATGCCAGCACCCCGAACGCTCCGTGCGTACTGGTGTGGGAGTCGCAGCAGACCAATGTCATTCCCGGTTGCGTCAGTCCGAGTTCAGGTCCGATGACGTGCACGATCCCCCGCGAGGAGTCACCGAGCGAGTACAACTCGATCCCGAAATCCGCGCAGTTCCTACGAATGTGATCGAGCTGCTCCACCGCTGCCGGATCGTCGATCGTTCGCAACACATCGTCGGTCGGGGTGTTGTGATCCTCGGTACCCAGCGTCAAGTCCGGTCGGCGGACCGTCCGCCCCGATTGACGTAGACCCGCGAACGCTGCGGGAGTGTTCACCTCGTGCAGCAAATGCAGATCGATGTAGATCAGATCGGCTTCACCCTCGGCCGAACGCACGATGTGACTGCTCCAGATCTTGTCCGCCAACGTACTTCCCATGAGCGCACACAGTCCTTCCACTAGACGTATCGGGGCGGTGACGCTGCGCGTCCGCGGGGCTGTTGCAGACACGATCTCCGGCACCTCGACGTGACCCACAACATAGCCACACATGTACCGTGAGCTGAAACAACCAATCGATTTAGCTACCAGATGCTCAATTGGCTGCCGCAGGAACAGAACCGAATGCGCATTCGGAGCATTTCGACACACTTCAGATGGAGGACACATGAACGGCTTCGACAAGCTTGATCTGGACCTGTTGAGATTGATCGTCGAGGAACCTCGCGCCGGCGTGCGCGAATACTCGCGCAGACTGAACATCGCACGCAACACCGCACAGGCCCGTATCAACAAACTCGAAAACGCCGGCGTCGTGGTCACATGGCGGCCGCAGATCAACCTCGCACCCCTCGGGTACGGCGTCATGGCATTCGTGCACGTCCACATCGCGCAGAACCAGGTCGACGAAACGCTGACCCGCCTCACAGCAATCCCCGAGTTGATCGAAGCCAACACCGTCTCGGGTGACGGCGACTTGCTCTGCCGATTCGTCTCTCGCGACAACGCTCACTTCGAGACCGTCCTTCGTGCCGTCATGAAGACGGAAGGAGTCCTACGCACCAGGTCCGAGATCGTCCTCAACAGGCATATCTGGCCCCGCACCATTCCGATCATCGAAAAGATGCGCTCCGAGTCGTGACAAGGCCCAGAAGGGACAATTGGTCGTTGCCAGCACGATTTGCTGCAGCATCTGGAGCCTGACATCACGAATATTGAGCACGTGGCTGTCTCCGCGGGTGCGAACTCGAACGCGTTTGAGCACCTGGAAGCTTTCTGATCTCCGAGGTTGATTCTGTGACTGCGATCACCCTTAGATTGCGGCGTGCAGTAACGTCACACACAGTCCCCTACGAGGTGTGGCACTGCCCTACATTCATCGGCTCACGTCGGCGGTTCATCACCACCGGACGCGCTCGGACAGCCCCGAGCGATCACCGAAAGGGTTACCTCGATGATCTACTTCATCTCGATCGCGGCGCTGATAGCGCTATTCGCGATCGGCACGATGACACCCATCAACATGGGCGTACTGGCCTTCGCCGCCGCCTTCGTCGTCGGCGGATGGCTCTCCGGCCTCTCGATGGACGACATCTTCGGTTTCTTCCCCGGCAGCATCTTCACCATCATCGTCGGCATCACCCTGCTGTTCGGCATAGCCCGCGTGAACGGAACCGTCGACCTGATCGTGTCCGGCGCGCTCAAACTGGTCCGCGGAAAGCGGTGGGCGATCGTCTGGCTGATGTTCGTTCTCGGCGCGGGTCTGATGACCATGGGATCTGTTCTGGCAGTCGGCATGCTCGCCCCCATCGCCATGCCCATCGCCAAGCGCTACAAAATCGACCCGTTGCTCATGGGCATGATGATCAGTCACGGCGTTCTCGGTGCAGCGTTCTCCCCCATCACCGTCTACGGCGCCTTCACCAACGGATGGCTGCAATCGGCCGGCCTGCCGACCAATCCACTTGCGCTATACCTGATTCCGCTCGGACTGAGCTTCATCCTCGCTCTGGGAGTCTTCCTCGTCCGAGGCCGCGATCTTCTGCGCTCGGACAGCCAGACAATCGACATCGACGACCTCGACGGTGGATCAACGGTCGCATCCGCACCCGCGCCGCAGCCCCGTGGCGGAGGCCTGGTCACCGCAGCAGCGAGCGCCGGACAGAAAGGCGTTGCAGCGCGCCCCGACGCAGGACCCATGGTCGTCACGACCGGCTCACCCGCCCCGCAGACCGATCCCTCTCGACTCGACGAGATCGAGGCCACGGGATTCACCCCGATCCGAGTACTCACTCTGATCGGCATGATCGCACTGTTGATCGGTTCCGCAGTGTTCCAGATCGACGTCGGTGTCTGCTCGATGGTCATCGCCGCCGTGCTCCTGATGCTGGCACCGAACAAGCACAAGCCCGCCGTCAACAACGTCACCTGGTCGGCCGTGCTTCTGGTGTGCGGAATGCTCACCTACATGAGCGTCATGAAGGCGAACGGCACGCTGCAATTCCTCGGTGACGCAGCCGCATCACTCAGCTCACCGCTGCTGACCGCACTCATCCTGTGCTACGCCGTCGCAGCAGTCTCCGCCGTCGGATCATCGATCGGCACACTCGGAATCGTCCTGCCACTGGCGTCACCGCTGCTGATGATGGGCGAACTAGGTCTTGTCGGCTTCGTCGCAGCCATCTCCTTCGCTGCCGTCGTCGTCGACGTCAGCCCACTGTCCAGCAACGGCGTCATGGTGCTGGCCAACGCCCAGGTCGACAATCGAGACAAGTTCCAGCGCAGCTTGTTCAAGTACACCGGCTATGTCGTCGCGGTAGCCCCACTCCTGGCATGGGTGACCGTCGTACTCCCGACATCTGTGTAAGACCCGATTTCGTTCGCACCGAGGACCTTCTTTTCGGACGCATCCTCGCCGAAATCGGCGACGAACCACAACGTTTCGAAACTCCCGCGGGACTGCGGGCTTTCGCCGGCACCGCGCCCGATCACCCGCACATCGGGGCGATCGCACTACGTGAAAGCCCGCAAAGTCCGCCACAACAGACTCGGCGACGCCTGCCACTGGTGGGCCTTCTCCATGCTGACCAAATCAGCAGGGGGTCGCGCGCACTACGACAAACGACGCGCGCTCGGCGAGCATCACAACGCGGCCTGCGCAACCTCGCGAACAAACTCCTCGGCAGATTGTGGTGGTGCCTCAAACTTGGGCGAACCCTGGGACGACGACCGCGCCTGGCCGACCGGTTCGTTGCTGGATGCGGATGTGAACATCGCTGCCGCTTGATATCTGGCAGGCGTGAGATGTCTATGTCAGATTGTGGGCTGGACGGGTGTACGTAGTGTTCATCATCGACGTGTTCTCCCGCAAGATCGTGGCCTGGCACGCATTGATGTCCAAGACCGTCGATCTGGTGACGATCCCCCTGCGAGTGCTTGTGCACTCACACCGCTGGACGCCGATGGCAAGTGGGAACGTCAGATGTCGACGCTGACGGGCCTGCCGAATTGCGCGGACTCCACTGCAGCGTTGGCGAGCACGAGAGCCGCTACGCCGTCATCGAAACTCGGAGACGGGGCGTCCCCAGCGCGGATGGACCGGACGAACGCCTCCAGCTCCTAAGCGCAACCGTTCGATCGTCATCGAATTCGAGGTCATCGATGTCGATGCCAGGTTCGTACGACTGGAACCACAACTAGAGGACATCGTCTGGTCACCGACGACCATGCCTCGGGGCAATCGCTTCGGATTGTTTCGAGACCCCGACGGAGACCTCTTCACCCGGTCGATCTAGACCCGGCTTCCTCGACGAAGGCCTTCGGGGCCCGGTCGGCAGTATCTAGTGCCCTCGAACGCGATAGCGGTGGCGTTCTACAGGGGTCAAGCCTCCCCAAATGCCCTCTTCTTCGCCGCGTCGAGCGCGACTTGTAGGCACCGCTGTACCACTGGGCATCCGGAGCAGATGCGTTTTGCGGGTCGCTCGTCGTCGGCGTAGAAGATGTCCGAATCTCGAGTTCGGCATGCGGCGTTCCGCTGCCACTCCCATTCCGGTTTCAACGACCGGGCTGGTCCGCTGTCGCGAGACTTCGCACGTCGGTCGAATCGAATGCGATCGACGATTGTTCATGTCTGACAGTTCCTTGTGAAATGAGAGATAGTTGGCCCGGGTCCGCAGCCCGTCCGCTGGTCGAGACAGCGCTCCATGTCTCGACCAGCGTCGTCGACGTCGGCCCCTGCTGACCACATGTAAACGCTCACGCCCTTACGGTATGTCTCACAACAGATTTCGTAGGAAGGCTTTGGTGTCGTCGTGCTGAGGGTTGTCTATCACTTGGGACGGTGGACCTTGTTCGACAATCTGCCCGTTCGACATGAACACCACTTCGTCAGCGACTCCCCTGGCGAAGCCGATTTCGTGAGTCACGACGAGCATGGTCATTCCGCTTCGCGCGAGTCCCTTCATCACGTCCAGGACTTCTCCGACCAGCTCTGGGTCGAGGGCAGAGGTGGGTTCGTCGAAGAGCATGACGCTTGGGTTCATCATGAGAGCGCGGGCGATGGCAACCCGTTGCTGCTGGCCGCCGGACAGAGTGCCCGGGTAAGCATCCGCCTTGCTGTCGAGTCCGACCTGGTGGAGGTAGCGGTGGGCGTCCTCGATGCAGGACTGCTTGTGCCGTCCGGAGACTCGAATAGGGGCTTCCAACAGGTTTTCGAGCACCGTCATGTGCGGGAAGAGATTGAACGATTGGAAAACCATTCCTATGTTTGCGCGTTGTGCCGCGACTTTGAGCGGAGTCAGCTCGTGCAGTTTTCCCGCTTTCATCCTGTATCCGACTACCTGGCCGTCGACGACAACAGCTCCGGCTGTCGGCCGTTCGAGATGGTTGACACATCGAAGCATCGTGCTCTTGCCGGATCCGGACCGGCCGAGTATCGCGACGACGGTGCCGCGCTGAACCTCTAGATCGACTCCGTCGAGTACTTTGAGATCGCCGAAACTCTTGTGTAGACCGCAAATCCGTACGATCGGATCTTCAATCGTGGTTCGTTTCGTCATCCCGCTGTTGATGGTCATGGCTCCACCTTCGTCGCGCTGTACGGTGATTGCTGGGGTGCTACCGATCCGCGACCTCGAATCCGCGCCTGCTTACGCGATTTCGGTGCAGTCGGGCTCGAGGGTTGCATTCCACGGCCGTAGTACTTCTCGATATACCGCTGGATGACGGTGAGAACCGTGGTGCACAGCAGGTACCAGATAGAGACGACTATTAGCAGCGGAATCGTTTGGAAATTCTGCGAGTAGATCAGCTGGGCCGAGTACAACAAATCCGGCAGAGCGATGATGCTGACCAGGGTGCTGTACTTCAGCATCCCGATGACTTGGTTCCCTGTCGGTGGGACGATGACCCGTAGGGCCTGCGGAAGAATGATTCTGCGGAACGACAAGGACTGGCTCATGCCCAGAGCCCGCGCTGCTTCGGTTTGGTGCTTGGAGACAGCCAGCAGCCCACCTCGAATGATCTCGGCCATGTATGCCGCTTCGTTCAGACTCAACCCGAGGAGCGCTACGACCCACACGGTCAATACGGTATTCGAATCGAATCCGAGGATTTCTGGCCCTCCGAACGGTAGGACGAGACCGATGCGTGGGTAGAGAGCGGCTAGGTTGAACCAGAAAATCAACTGGATCAACAACGGGGTGCCACGGAAGAACCACAGATAGGCATTGGCGCAGGTGGACAGGACCTTGTTCTCAGACAGCCGACACGTGGCGATGACGATGCCAAGCAAGATGCCTGCCGACATTGCGAAGGCCGTCAGAATCAACGTTCGCCAGAGGCCGGTGAGAATTCGATCATCGAACAGATAGCTGGCGACGATGTCCCATTCGTAGTTCTCGTTGGTCACGACCGAATAGGCGAAGCAGAGAATCAGGAATAGCAGAATCACTGCGGACAACGTGCGGAATGGATGGCGGAGAGAAACAATCTCGGTGGGAGGAAGCGATTTCGCATCGAGGCGAGTGGCGTCGGTCGTGGAAGCAGCCAATGCATTGCTCATGTCTGGTCCTCGGGTACTCACTGACCGGCAAGCTGGCCGGTCTCGGTGTATGTTTTGCTGACCTCGACGGGGCCGAGCCCCTCGACGAATTCGTCGATGATGTCTTGGTAACGACCGGTCGCGATTAAGTGGTCGATGGCGCTGGCGTATGCGTTCGCGAGGGCGGCACCGTCGGGCGTCTTCTGGAATGCGACGCCGGTTTCGATTGTGGGCCCGAATCCCAGCGGAACGATCTTGAACTTGTCGCCGGTTTGCTGGAGAACGTAGGCTGCTTGACCATCTGATGTCAGGTCCACATCGATACGGCTCTCGCTCAGAGCGAGGTTGACTGTGCTCTGATCCTGGAACGTGGTGACCTTGGTTCCCTGCTGGCCGGCATTTTCGCACTCGGTCACGATGTCGTTCGCCGCCGCCGCTTCGTTGGTTCCGATCATCACTCCGATGTTCGAACCACATACATCCTGAATGGACGAGTACTCATCGCGTGTGTTGTCTGCTGGAGCCAAGAAAACGTTGGAGGTCGTGTGATTGACGGCGAAGTTCACTCGTTCGACACGCTCGGCGCGTACGGCTACCTCGCCGACCCCGGCATCGTATCGGCCGGCCTCGAGTCCGGTGAGGATGCCGTCGAAGGGAATCATCGTGTAATCGGCGGTCAAGCCCATTACGGCTGCGGCCTCGTTCATCAAGGCGACCTCCCAGCCGCTTGGTTGCCCACCGGACCCTGGAGCGATGACCGCGGGCGCGTAGGCCGCCGCTCCGACTGCCAGCGAGCCTTTGGAAGAGATTGAGGCGGGCACCGAATCTGCTATCTCGGCGACACGGGCAGACTCGACCGAAGTAGCTGGCGCCGAATCCGAGTTCGCTGCTCCGCACGCGGTTGTCGCGCTGATGGCGACTACGCCGATACAGGCGGCGACAGTTCTGACGAGGGTGTTCTTCATAGAGTTCTCCTAATCCTGCGGTAAGTGACCGGCACAGCGGCAGTCGTGTTCGCCGATGGGTGGCGCGCTGCACTGGAGAGGTATGCCGGACCGCTGGGTGAGCTGTGTCACTCCGGCATACTGTTTTGCAGTTATACGCGAACGGCTCAATCGTGAAGGGTTAAACGACCTAAATCGTGTCCCCGATGTAACTAATGGGTTAACAGTATTACTGTCGCACTGTTATACCGAAGGTGTTAGTCTCGCCGGTGTCACCGTCGGCCAGCCCCCGCCGGCCTCAACATGACCTCCGATTCTCGACGGGAGTATTCCGGACGGGATCGGACGGCAGCCCCAATCTTTGAACGCCGACCCGAAAGGCTCAGCTATGGATCCGCTTCTGGAACCTCTCACGATCAACGGCGTGACCCTGAAGAATCGAATTTTCACCACGGCTCACGCACCCATGGGCTTCGTCCCGGAGTCCGGCATTCCAGACGAGCGCTATGTTCGCTACCTCGAAGAAAAGGCGATCGGTGGCCAAGGGCTCATCATGTTCGGCGGGTCGAGCTTCGTCTCGGCCGACTCGCACAGTCACTTCGGCGCGTTCGACGCAGGCGTCGACGAGATCGTTCCCTGGTATCAGACCGTTGCAGATCGCCTCCATGCCCACGGCGCCAAGGCGATGGTGCAGATCAGCCACCTCGGGAGGCGGGCCGACGATCGTGTCGATTTTCTACCGACCATCGCACCGTCCCCGATTCGCGAGCGCGCGCACCGTAGCTTCCCGAAGCCGATGGAAGATCACGACTTCACGCGCGTCTTGCGCGCCTACGCCGCCGCGGCTCGCCGTGCTCGAGACGGCGGGCTCGACGGTGTCGAAATCGCCGCAATGAGCGGCCATCTGCCCGACACGTTCATCGCGCCACGCGCGAACCATCGTGACGACGAATACGGCGGAAGCTTCGAGAACCGAATGCGCTTCCTCTTGCAGGTAGTCGACACAGTGCGAACAGCAGTGGGACCCGACTTCCTCGTCGCCATTCGCATTCCCGGCCGGGAAGCGTCGACGGAGGGATTGTCAGGTGATGAATGCGTCGCCATCGCCCGACGACTGTCGGAGACGAAACAACTCGATTTCTTCAACGTCATGTACGGAAGCGGCTTCACACATCGCGAACTCGGACGCCAGATACCCTCCGCGGGAACCCCTCTGGGTGCATATCTACCTGTCGCGGAGCGCATTCGCGCCGCGGTGGCCGAACCAGTCTTTCATGCCGGCCGGATCGCCGATATTGCCACCGCGCGATACGCCCTGCGCGAAGGACTCATCGACATGGTCGGGATGACGCGTGCACATATTGCCGATCCGCACATCGTCCGCAAACTCGAAGTCGGTGAAGAACATCGTATTCGCCCATGTGTGGGGGCTAGTTTCTGCCTGAACGGCCGAGAGATGCAGTGCATCCACAATCCCGCCACTGGTCGGGAATCGTTCATCCCCCAGCTGATCACACGCGGGACCCAACAGCTACGTGTTGTCGTCGTCGGGGGTGGGGCCGCAGGGCTCGAAGCCGCCCGGGTCGCCGCCGAGCGTGGCCATGACGTATCTCTGTTCGAGGCCGGCAGCCAAGTAGGCGGACAGGTTCTGACGTTGTCACGCACACACCGTAATTCGGAGAAGCGGTCGATTACCGAATGGCTGGCAGAAGAGGCGAAACTAGCGGGGGCGCGCATCAAGCTCGGCGCATTCGTGGACGGCGCCGATGTACTTGCCGAAAACCCACAGGTCGTCATCGTCGCGTCCGGCGGAATGCCCAACACTGCACTGCCTGAGGGCGGTGACGATCTTGTCGAGACGGCATCGGACGTGCTGAACATGGCCCCTCCTACCGGAAAGTCGATCCTGATCTACGACGATCATGGGGGTGAGCAGGCCTTGGTCGTAGCCGAGCACCTGGCCAGCGGTGAGGGCAACCAGATCGAGTTCGCCACCTACGACGAGGCAGCCGGTCACGATGTCGGACACACGGTGATCGCCGAATATCGAAAGATTCTGTACAAGGGCGGAGTTAACGTCACGCCCGATCAGGAACTCCGCGGCGCGAAGAGGGCCGGCGGTAAACTGACCGTGACCCTACGGAACACGATGACCGACGAGATCACCACCCGAGTGGTCGACAGAGTCGTTGTCGAGCAAGGAAATTCGCCGTTCGTCGACGTGTACGACGAACTCAGGGACCAGTCGAGCAACCGCGGAGAAATCGACCTCGAGGCGTTCGTCACAGGGGCTGCGCAACCCGGCGATCCGGATGCACCAACGGACTCCTTCCGCTTGTACCGGGTGGGAGATGCGCTGTCACACAGAGGAATTCACGCGGCCATTTTCGATGCCCGCCGCTTGTGCATGAACCTCTGAGCTGTGCGACCCTCTCGCGACGACCCCGGCCGCACCTCCGCCGGGGTCGTCGCTGTTGCACTTGCGGGCAAGCGCACGGCGCATAACCGAGGGGGTGGCAAAGAAGGCCATTTCTTCGTCATCGGAGAACCGTTCGCCGCTACTCTGAAATGCTGTAATACGGTATAACTGTTCCCGTAAGGCCACGCAACGAGCGTTCTTCCTTCTGAAAGGCCCACGCCTTGACTACTGCACCCGCCGCACCCGTCATCGCACGGACGAACGGTCCACTCGACGACGCGCTGAAGCAACTCGCCGATGCCGTCGGTCTGTTGAATTACGACGAAGGGCTGCATCACTTGTTGGCCAAGCCGCGACGAGAGATGGCCGTATCGATTCCACTCCGGCGCGACAACGGCACCATCGAAGTCCTTTCGGGATACCGTGTGCAACACAACTTCTCACGCGGGCCTGCCAAGGGAGGACTTCGCTTCAGTCCCGACGTCTCGCTCGACGAGGTGCGCGCGCTCGCCATGTGGATGACCTGGAAATGTGCGCTCCTCGACGTTCCATACGGCGGAGCCAAAGGCGGAGTGACCATCGACCCGGCGCGATACTCATCCAACGAACTCTCGCGGGTCACGCGGAGATACACCAATGAGATCCTGCCGATCATCGGTCCCGACGTCGATATTCCCGCACCGGACATCGGTACGGACGAGCAGACGATGGCCTGGATCATGGACGCCTATTCCGCCAACGTCGGATACACCGTTCCTGCAGTGGTCACCGGAAAACCTGTCAGCCTCGGGGGCTCGCTGGGTAGGCCGTCCGCGACGTCCCGGGGGGTGGTACACGTCGCGTTGGCCGCGCTGTCCTATCGGGGTATTGCAGCCTCGGATGCGACGGCGGCCGTACAAGGGTTCGGCAAAGTCGGCGCTGGGAGCGCTCAATTTCTGGCCGAGGCCGGGGTTCGGGTGGTTGCCGTGTCGGATCAATACGGCGCTGTCCACAACGAATTCGGACTCGACATGCCTTCGCTGCATGCCTACGTCTCGAATACGGGCACAGTTAGCGGGTTCGCCGGTGCGGACCCCATCGATCCGAACGAACTCCTCACACTCGACGTCGATCTACTAGTGCCGGCCGCCGTGGAGAGTGTGATCGATGCGACCAATGCACATCGGATTCAAGCAACCATCGTCGTCGAGGGTGCGAATGGTCCGACCACGGCCGACGCTGACGAAATCTTGCGCGAACGTGGGATTCTCGTGGTCCCGGACATCCTTGCAAACGCCGGCGGTGTGATCGTGTCCTACTTCGAATGGGTGCAGGGTAATCAAGCGTATTGGTGGACTGCAGACGAAGTGGACCAACGACTGGCGAGTCGAATGAAACAAGGATGGACGTCCGTCCTCGACATGGCAATTCGTCGTGATCTGACGTTGCGGGAAGCGGCCACCGTCACCGCCGTCAGTCGCGTCGCCGATGCCCACCTCACCCGCGGCCTTTATCCCTGACCGCCCACTACCAGTGTCGAATCGACCAATAAGACCTCGAAAGGTGTACTCATGACCAGCCTCAGTCCTGCACTCAAGCAGGCAACACCGGTAATCGTCGACCATGCCAAAGGCAGCTGGATCTACGGCACCGACGGTGCCGAGTATCTGGATTTCACGACAGGAATCGGTGTGACCAGCACTGGCCACTGCCACCCGGACGTCGTCGACGCGGCGCGGGACCAAGTCGGCAAGATCATTCACGCGCAGTACACCACCGTCATGCACACGCCGCTGCTCGAACTGACGGACAAGCTCGGCACGGTGCTCCCGGACGGGCTCGATTCGGTGTTCTATGCCAACTCCGGGTCGGAAGCTGTCGAAGCCGCAATTCGGCTGGCGCGCATGGCGACCGGTCGACCGAACATCATCGTCTTTCAAGGCGGGTTCCATGGTCGTACAGTCGCCGCGGCGTCGTTGACCACCGCGGGCACCAAGTTCTCGGCCGGGTTCTCCCCGTTGATGGCCGGCGTTCACATGGCACCGTTCCCCTACGCGTATCGTTACGGGCTCGACGAGCGCGCCGCGGTGGAATTCGCGGTTCGTGAACTCGATTACTTGTTCAAGACGCGCACCGCGCCCAACGACACCGCTGCCTTCCTCATCGAGCCAGCACTCGGCGACGGCGGCTATCTTCCCACTCCTCCAGCCTTTCTCGACGCACTGCGTGAACGGGCCGACCGTTACGACATCAAGTTGATCATCGACGAGGTGCAGGCAGGGGTCGGCCGTACCGGCAGATTCTGGGGCCACCAGCATTCGGCCGCCACACCCGATATCATCGTCACAGCCAAGGGTATTGCCTCCGGATTCCCGATCTCAGCGATCGCCGCATCCACCGAGACCATGTCGAAGGCGTGGCCAGGTTCGCAGGGCGGAACCTATGGCGGTAACGCGGTAGCCGCAGCCGCCGGCGTCGCCACGCTCGCTGTCATCGAACGCGAAGGCCTAGTCGAGAACGCACGCGTGCGTGGAATTCAACTCCAAGCGGGCCTCAAAGCTGTGCAATCGCGATTTCCTGTCATCGGTGATGTGCGCGGAATCGGCCTGATGCAAGGGATCGAATTCACCACCTCCGATGGGCAACCGGACGCTGAGACAGCCGCCGCCGTGCAGAAGGCCACCACCGAGCACCGGCTACTTACCCTGACCTGCGGGCCAGAGGGCAATGTCGTGAGGCTGATCCCTGCTTTGGTAGTCACCGAAGGCGAGATATCCCTCGGCGTCGAGCGTTTCGAAGCGGCGGTCGCAACAGTCACCGGTGCCGTTCCGGCCGGAGTCCCGGCCTGATCTCCCCGCGATCGCAACTCGGCCCCGCCACGAATGTCGTGGCGGGGCCGTTCTGTGATTAAATCGGAGGCGGTTCTGGTCCGTGTGCATCACTGGTCGGATTCGAAGTTCGACACCGCCCGTGCGAGGTGTCGCTGCATCTCTGCTTGCGCACGTTCGATGTCGCCGGACAGAATCTCGTCGAGCAAGAGTCTGTGTTCGGTAGCCAGGTCCTGTGGATTGGGATACCAGCGCTGCAGCTGAGCCAGGCACAGTTGCATCTCGTCCTGCAGCGAGGCGTAGATCCGGCTCAGACGCGTGCTTCCGACGGAGTCGATGAGTGCGACATGAAACGCGGTATGGGTTTCGACCCGCACACCCCAACTGGCGTCGTCGGGCATCGCTTCCATCAGTTTCAGGCAGTGCTCGGCCTCGTTCAACGGACGGGAGTTCTCAATGATGGCCCGGATCCCCTGCATCTCGAGAGGGATACGGACGAAGTAGAGGTCCTCGACATCGCCGTTGTCGAATTGAGGCACGATGAGCGATCGTCCGTGAGACTGCTCGGCAAGATGGCGGCCGACGAGAACTTGAAGAGCTGACCGGACGGTGGGCCTGGCAACACCGAAACGTGCCGCGAGCGCTGTCTCCGTAAGCGGTTCTCCCGGCCGGAGTTCACCACTGAGAATTTGATTACGGATCTCAGCGACCAGCGCATCCCGAGTGCTCGTGATCTGCAACGATACCGACATAGCTCTCCTCGATTGACCGACAGTCGGTTATACCGTAACTCACAGCGGGGAGTCGGGCGCCACATCGCGTAGGTGCGAACCAATGCGCCCGACCCCAGCTAGGGGTCTCGACCCCTGAACAGGGCCTCGCCCGGGTCGGACCGTCAGGCTCCCGCGCGCCGCGGCACTGCCAGATACTTGTATTCGAGGAATTCGTCGATGCCGATCTTGCCACCTTCTCGGCCCAGACCCGATTGCTTGACACCTCCGAACGGTGCTGCAGGGTTGGACACAAGACCAGTGTTGACGCCGACCATTCCGACCTCCAGTCGTTCGCTCAGATCGAATGCACGGTCCACGTCCTGGGTGAAGAGATATCCGACCAGTCCCCAGTCGGTGTCATTGGCGATCCGAATAACTTCGTCCTCGCTATCGAACGGGATCACCGGCGCGACGGGTCCAAAAATCTCCGTCTGCATCAGCTCCGAATCGATGGGCACGTCAGCGAGGACGGTCGGCGGGTAGAAGTAGCCGGGTCCTTCCGGGAGTGTTCCTCCCGTAACGGTACGCGCACCGCGGTCGAGCGCGTCGTCCACCAACCGTTGAACCTTTCCGCGTCCGTCTTCGTCGATCAGCGGCCCCACCTGGACCCCGTCGTCGAATCCGTCGCCGACCACTAGTGCGCCCATGCGCTGGGCCAACCGCTCGGAAAATTCGGCCGCAACGTCACGGTGGACGTACATGCGGTTGGCAGCGGTGCACGCTTCGCCCATGTTGCGCATCTTGGCGACCATTGCTCCCTCGATCGCGGTGTCGAGGTCGGCGTCGGCGCACACAATGAACGGCGCGTTGCCACCGAGTTCCATCGATGTGCGCATCACGGTGTCCGCAGCTTGGCGCAACAGCAGCTTGCCTACCTCGGTGGATCCGGTGAAGCTGATTTTGCGCGCCTTGCCGCTCGACATCCAGGCGGAGACTACTGACGCTGCGTCGGTAGTGGTCACAACGTTGAGCACGCCGTCGGGCAAGCCCGCCTCGGCAAAGATCGACGCGAGCGCCAACGATGTCAGGGGTGTTTGTTCCGCCGGTTTGAGAACCATCGTGCATCCGGCTGCCACGGCGGGGGCGATCTTGCGTGTTCCCATGGCCAGCGGAAAGTTCCACGGCGTGACCAGAACGCACGGACCGACGGGCTCGCGCGTGACGATGATGCGATTTGCGCCGTCACCAGTTGTGGTGTGGTCGCCGGAGATCCGTACGGCTTCCTCGGAGAACCACCTCAAGAATTCCGCAGCATAGGCAACTTCGCCTTTCGCTTCGGCCAGAGGTTTGCCCATCTCGGCAGTCATGATCTCGGCCAGCCAGCCCCGGCGCGCGAGTACCAGATCGAAAGCGCGACGCAGGATTTCGCTGCGCGTCCGTGGTGCGGTTCGAGCCCACTCGACCTGTGCCGCGGCGGCTGCATCGAGGGCGAGCTCGGCATCGGTGACCCCGCCGTCTGCAACGGTGGCCAACACCTTTCCTGTAGCTGGGTTCTCGACCTCGAAGGTCGCGCGTTCCACTGCCTTCGTCCATGTCCCGCTGATGAACAAGTCGGTGGGAATTTCGCGGCTGGGGTCGGCGAGAGTCGTGAATAGTTCCACGGTGGTCATCGGTGAGCTTCTCCTTGCGGTTGGGGGTCGAGGATTTGAGCGAGGTGTTGTGACGCGTTCGGTGTCGGTTCGGTGAGTTGCCGAACTTGCATATGGCAGCTGAACCCGTCCGCGAGGATGGTGGCGTCCTGCGACGCGTCCAGGGCCGGTCCGAGGGCCTGTTCGGCTACCTGCATGCTGGTCGCGAAGTGGTTTCGTTCGAATCCGAAGTTGCCTGCCACTCCGCAGCATCCGGTCGCCTCACGTACGGTTTCGACACCCGCTGCATGGAGAGCACGTTGTTGTGTCTGAGCGCCGAACACGGCGTACTCGTGGCAGTGCGTCTGGACCGTGACCTCGGCGGGTACGGCGTGCCGCGGTCTCCAGCCCTTCTCTGTTTGGGCTGTGACCTGTTCCGCGAAGCTGCGGATTCGCGCCGAGACCCTTCTGGCCGCGTCGGAATCGACGAGCTCGGGTAAGTCTTTCTTCAGTGCGGCGGCGCAGCTTGGCTCGGTCACCACGATGGGACGGTCGCTTCGGTCGTCGAGCACTTCTGCCGTCGCGGCGAGTTGCTTGCGCGCATGCGGCAACTGGCCAGTGGAGATCCAGGTAAGCCCACAGCACAGTTCGGTACGCACGTCTGCACGATGGCCTGCGTCCTCGATTACTCGTTTCGCCGCTCCGGCCACTTCAGGACGGAAGCCCTTGGTGAAAGTGTCGACCAACAGCACGATGTCACCTGCTGGACCGTGCGTGGTGCCGACGGCACGTCGCAATTTCTTGCGAGGTGCGAACGGCGGTAGCTCGCGTTCGGTCGTCAGCCCGCCCATGCGCAACATGACCGACTTGAGAGGCGTCGAGAGCGCGGCATTCACGATCGGCGAAATTCTGGATGTGATCTTCAGCCAGGTAGGCAACCAACCCAGCGAGTAGTGGGCCATCGGCCGACGCCGCCCCGTGTAGTAGTGGTCGAAGAACTCCGATTTGTAGGTTGCCATGTCCACGCCGGTCGGACTGTCGGTCGAGCATGCCTTACAGGACAGGCACAGGTCGAGGGCTTCCCTTACCTCCTGCGATTGCCAGCCTTCGCGCGTTGTGCGTGAGCCACGAACCATTTCCTGCAGCACACGCGCCCTGCCACGAGTGGAGTCCTTCTCGTCGCCGGTAGCTCGGTAACTCGGGCACATCACGCCGCCCGAACGCGATCTGCATCTACCGACGCCGATACACCGCTGGACTGCTTCAGCAAAGTCGTTGGCTCCTGCGGACTCTCCGACCTCGTGCAACGCAAAGCTCGTCCGCCACTGCAGAGAGGGGACTCCGTCGAGCGCAAGGTCCTGCGTTACCGCCGGCGCTTCGACGATGATCCCGGGGTTCAGGACGCCGGTGGGATCGAAGATCTGCTTGAACCGCGCGAATGCCCCCATCATCTGCGGTGAGTACATGGTGCCGAGCAGGGCGGACCGAGCACGCCCGTCACCATGTTCCCCCGACAGTGTGCCGCCATGCTCGACGACGAGTTTCGCTGCAGCACCGAGGAACTCGGCCATTACCGACCGGCCTTCGGGTGAACGTTGATCGAACGTGATGCGAATGTGCATACAGCCGGCGCCGAAGTGTCCGTACATCACACCGATCAAGTCGAATCGGCTCAGCAACGCTCGAAAATCCACCAGGTAGTCGGCCAATTTTTCAGGCGCGACCGCAGAATCTTCCCACCCCGGCCAGGAACTGACATTGCCTGCGCCGTCGGGCAATTCGAGACGCGAGGACAGTCCGGCGCCATCCTCACGCACCCGCCACAGCCTTGCCCGTGCGGCTGGATCCCGGACCTCACGACCATCGAGAACCCGGCCCTGCTGACCGAGCCTCTCGAGCAAATTTCTGGCCTGTTCGGCGACGGAGTCGATGTCACCGCCATCGAGGTCGACATATAACCATGCATGCCCGGACGGGAGTTCGGACACCGTATCCACGCCGCGTCGAGCCCGCATTGTGTCAACTATCAGCTCGTCGATGCCCTCCACAGCGGCAGGCGCGAACTCGAGAATGGCAGGGACGTCACGCGCAGCGTCGACGATGTTCTCGTAACCGAGGATCAACAGGAGCGCAGACGGGGGGACATCGACTAGACGCACCGTCGCAGCAACCACGACGGCGCACGTCCCTTCACTACCCGCCAACGAGCGTGCTACATCGAAACCATTCTCCGGCAACAGATGCGACAGGTGATAGCCTGACACCTGTCGAGGTATCCTGCCTAGTTCGAGCCGGAAGTTCGCCAAGTTTCCCGACGCGAGAGCTCTCAGCTCGCACGCGATCTGTTCAGCGCGCGTCGCCGCAGCCGCATCATCGGGGTGCGTGGCTTGTAGTCCGGTTCTCGTTGCGGTGACCTGTGTCCCGTCGGCGAGAACGAGGTCGAGCGCGACCACATGGTCCGACATACGACCGTAGCGAACGGAATGATTTCCGCACGCATCATTTGCGATCGAACCGCCCACTGTTGCACGCGACTTGCTGGACGGATCGGGTGCGAACGTGAGGTTTCCACCCGTGGCCGCTTCTACGGCCTTCGCCAACTCCCCGAGCGCTACGCCAGGTTCGACGACCGCTGTCTTCGACGACGGGTCGATCGATCTGATCGCGTGCATGTGGCGTGAGACATCGATGACGAGGCCTTCGCCGACTGCGTTGCCCGCCATGGACGTGCCGCCGCCACGCACAGTCAACGATGCTTGTGCGTCATGGCAAACCTTGACCAGCTCGACGACCTCGGCCGTCGAACGCGGACAGGCGACAGCTGCTGGCCCGAGTCGGTAATTGGATGCGTCGTAGCTGTATTCGGCCCTACGCCTCTTACTGAAGTCCACCTCGGCCGTTGCCGAATCGAGCAGCATCACCAGACGGGGGTCTGTGTAACGCACTGCCATCTGACACCTCGGGATCAATAGATGAGCTGTGGGCCGATCTCCACCATGGAGTCGACAATCCAATTTGAGTATTACTGTATAACAGTCACGCTCACCCTGCTCGACGAGGTGGGCACGCTGGGCCGGACCGAATCTTCCGCTGTCCACAGTGAGAACACTTGCGAACTACTGTATAACGGTATTACCGTTTTACGCGGACGGGGTTCGATGTAGCGGCACCAAAGGCGTTGCCGCCAACCACTCCACGACATCTGTGCGCGACCCCGCCCTGCTTCAGCAATCCGAACACCGAGGAGACAACATGAATTTGGCCGATTACGACGCCTTGAGCTTCGATTGCTACGGCACCCTGATCGACTGGGAAGCGGGGATCGCGGCTGTGCTTGCCCCGTGGGCCGCCGAGGTCGGACTGAATATGACCGACGAAGAGCTACTGTTGGCGTACGCCGAGAACGAGGCACGCGCAGAACGGGAACAACCCGCTGCGCTGTACTCGACCATTCTGGCCGACTCGTTCCGGCGGACGGGCGAAGCGCTCGGCAAGCAAGTCAGCGACGCCTGGGCATCGAAGCTGGGATCGTCGGTCCCCAACTGGCCTGCATTCCCCGATTCCGCCGAGGCCCTGGCCTCACTCGCCCGTGATTACAAGCTGATCATCTTGTCCAACGTTCATCGCGAGGGATTCGCGGGAAGCAATGCACGACTCGGCGTCGACTTCGACGCAATCATCACGGCAGAGGACGTCAAAGCCTACAAGCCCGCTCCCAATCATTTCGAAGCACTCGACGACACACTCGCCGAATTGGGCGTTCCGCGAGAAAAGTTGCTCCACGTGGCACAGAGTCTCTTCCACGACCATGTGCCTGCCAAGCGGCACGGGCTGCCGTCGGTGTGGATCAACCGCCGTTTCGACAGCCCGGGGTGGGGCGCGACGCCCGAGCCCAGCGAGGAATTCACCTACGACCTCGAATTTCCGACGATGAAAACCTTCGCAGCCGCGGCATGTGATGCCAAGGCCTCCGCTAACGCGTCGATCTAGAACTATCGGCGGACGCGTTGATTCGGGAAATTTCCGCGACAACGTAGCCTGTCGACGCGATCGACGCACCGGTGGCGAATCTCGGTGCTACGGGCAACCGTTTCCCAAATCGCGCTACGCACAGCACGCCGTGCTGATGAGGTGACTTTGATGGACATGAGGGGGTTGCCCGAATCATCTGTCGGCAGCAATGTTTCAGGTGCGGTCGAACGGACCGCACCTGAAACAAATTCGGCGATCGACGAATGCGCCGAGTGGAACGAGAGGCGGTCCATGGCTCCGTTACGTATCGGAATCCTCGGTGCATCCCGGATCGCTGAAAGTGCGATCGTCAAGCCCGCTCGCGACTTGGGCCACCGATTAGTCGCCGTTGCCGCTCGTGACCACGGTCGCGCCGAATCTTTTGCTATCGCTTCGGGGTCAAGCGTGTCCTGGACTCGTACGACGATGTAATCGCTGGCCCTGAGGTCGACATCGTCTACAACCCTCTGTCCAACTCACTTACGCTCGATGGAATTTCGCCTCAATCAAGGCCGGCAAGGCGGTGTTGGCGGCGGAGAAGCCGTTCGCCCGCGACGCGATCGAAGCCGATACGGTTCGCGGAGCAGCGTTCGAGCCCAACGCTTCGATCATGAAAAACTTTGACTGATTGTTCCACCCCATCGTCGGCCGCTAGTTCAAGATCCTGAGCGACGGGGCCATCGGCGATCTCCGCAAAGTGGAGGTCGTGATGCGCATGCCCGAGTGTTACGGAATCCACGTTCTTCGGCAGATCGGAATCGGGTTCACAGGCGGAGAACCACGCCTGGTCTAAACGACCGGGGTCGATCGCGCCGACCGAGTCGACGAACAGATGGGCCTAGCAGTCGAGTACCCCAACGGTGTCACCGGACCCGTCGCCAGTTCGGTGGTCGCAGGGTAGGAGGGCGAGACCGTGTTTTCACTTCGCGGTCTCGTCGGTGACCGAGTCGGTGCGGAGAATGCAATTCACGTGGCTCACCTCGAACGGACCCATCCGCCCCAAAAAAATCGGCGGTCCCTCGTCGGGAAGCGGCTGCTTGCAGTATTGGATATCCGACCGTCTGGCGGACGGCGGTGAACGTTGTGCGTGAACGCTTTCGACTCCGAGGCCGTGATTTCCGGTGTCGGCGAACTCGATATGCTATTTTCGGATCGGCGCGAGAGAACGCGGTGGAGCGCCACGAATGGGTCGTTTATCGCGTCGGTGACAGCGGACGAGTGATTATGGCCAAAGCGGTGTTCTTCATCGCGAGTCGATGTGACAACGTGCACGGCTAGGCCGCCTCTTTGCGTCACCAGTAGCCTGGTTTTCGCCTAAAACACACGACGGTCGATCCCTATGTTCGGTTGCGCGGCAACGGTTTCAATCGAGGAACTTAGTCCGAGTGTTATCAACGCTGGAATGCGGTCGGCAACGGCGTGACCCCCGGACTTGCGATGTGTCCGCGGCGCGCGCTGTACTGCTCAGTGCCCAAGTCGTCAGGTCGCAGCCTCGTATGTCAGGCGTCAACGCACTAGCGACGCGGCCGTTCGGGCGTCGACGACGACCGAAGAAACCAATCCTGATTTCAAAACAGCCTGCACGGCATCGGCCTTCGCGTCACCAGCGGCGATTGCGATGACATCGTCGATATTGCGTAGGGATTCCTCCGATACACCGATACGGCGGTCGTCCAAGCCGTCGATCCGTGTGCCGTCCGCGTCGATCAGCAGTGCGCATGATTCTGCAACTACGCCTTTGTCACCCCAATTCTGAGCTTCAGTCGGATGAAGCAGATCGTAGACCTGCGACAACCCGGGCTTCCACGCTCCCACGGAGACAACGGCTTTGGTTACCGATCCGTGGTGTTTCAGGGTTTCCTGGATGCCACGGCTACCTCGTAGCGCGCCGCACGTTCGGGTGTCGGAAACAACGAGCGGAGCGTAAATCGACCATGCGCGGCCGCCGCCCAACTCAGTGAGACGGCGCACGAGTTCGGCAGAGTTGGCGTCGACTGCGCCGGCCATGCCGGTGAGCTGCACGACGTCGCATGCCTCGATCGTCTCGAGGTGGCGCGTCATTCGACCGATTGTGCGACCGCAGTCGACACCGAGAACATCGGAAGCGGTTACGATCTCGCTCAGCAGATCCGCCGTCACTCGTCCGACGCCATCGCGCAGCGCGTCCTCGTCCTCGCCGGCTGTCCGCACGGCCAATGCCCGACGCAGCCCGAACGCATCCTTGACCGCGCGCGAGAGCTCGACGTCGATCGTCTCAGGTGCATGAACTTTTATCTCGACGATTCCGGACGCCACCGCTTCTTCGAGGATGCGCGCGACCTTGAACCGAGACAGGCCGAATTCCTCGGCGATCTGCACCCGAGTACGCCCCTCCAAGTAATACTTTCGAGCAATAATGCCCTGCTGGATGAGCTGCTCGGGCCCGGCTACAGGCCGTTCCTCTTTGTCGTTTCGCACGCGGACTTCCCCTTCGGACGGATGGCTCGGACTGTAGCAAATCGCTCACATGAGCGATCGTCTTGACAAATGAGCGCCACAGAGTCGATGATCCAAGTCACACATCAAGTGAGCATTGGGGTACATCATATGAGCAAGCTCGACGACGCTGCACTGCAGCGTCTCGCGCACACCGTATTGGTTCGAGAAGCGGCAGGCCTGGCCAATCTGGCGAACTCCGTCGAACCGAGCGTCGTCCGTGTCGCTCATGCCGTAGTCGAGGCCACCGGCAAGGTAATCACCACTGGTTCTGGCACCTCAGGAATCATGGCAGAACGGTTGGCCCATCTGCTCTCGGTCTGCGGCGCCCCTGCGCTGTATCTGCCTGCCATGGACGCACTGCACGGCGGGATGGGAGCGATCGGCACCGATGACCTCGTCCTTGCCATCTCGAAGTCCGGTCGCTCGACCGAACTGACGCAGCTAGTCACTCGGCTCGTTGGCCGCGGCGTCCACGTCGTCGCGATCACCGAAGTGGCCGATTCGCCCTTTGGTGCGGCAGCAACCGAGGCCGCAGTGCTGCCCGCCACCGAACCCGACGCCGACCCCGGAAACATGATCGCGCTCGCGAGCACACTGGCTGTGGGCGCTTGGGGCGACGCCGTCAGCGTAGTGACCATGGCCTTGACCGGACACACTATGCACGACGTGGTGCACCTTCACCCCGCAGGCGGTGTCGGTACCCGCGAGGACGTACTGGACAGTGACAACACCCCGGTGGTCGGATCATGAGCCATTGTGTCGTCATCGGAATCGACTCCTCCACCCAGTCCTGCAAAGCCGAAGTGCGCGACGCGCTCACCGGAGAACTCCTGGGTTCTGGATTCGCCCCGCACACTCCTGCCTTTCCCCCGTGCAGCGAGCAGGACCCGCGGTCGTGGTGGGACGCCCTGGTCAGTGCCGTCCGCACTGCAATCGGACGCTCCGGTGATGTTCAGGTCGCCGCTATTTCGGTGGCCGCACAGTGCCACGGATTGGTATTGCTGGGCGAGGACGACGAACCACTCCGCCCGGCGAAACTGTGGAACGACACCACCGGTGCCGATCAGCTGAGCAAGCTGATCGACACCATCGGAGGCTCCGAATGGGTCCGTCGCGTCGGAACGCTTCCTACAGCCGCGTTCACCATCGCCAAACTCGCCTGGGTCGCCGACCACGAACCCGCCCTGTTGGACAGCGCACGCAGGATCCTGCTCCCCCATGACTACCTGACTTACCGCCTGAGCGGGCGCGCGGTCACAGACCGCTCCGACGCTTCGGGAACAGGATATTTCGACGCAACCACCTCCACCTGGCTCCCGGAATACCTCGACGCAGCCGCCGGCGCGCGTGACTGGCTGCCAATGCTGCCCACCGTTCTCACCGGTGCAGAACCTGCGGGGCACCTGGCCGAGACGGCAGCTGCCGAGCTCGGAATCACCGGGACGGTGCTCGTTGCTGCAGGTGCAGGGGACCAACATGCTGCATATCTCGGTCTCGGGCTCGGCGACGGTGATCAGTACATCGGCCTCGGCACCTCCGGGGTCGTCGCGACATCCAGCCGCACGCCTGTTTTCGACGAAAGCGGAACCGTCGACGGTGTTGCCGACACCACCGGTGGATACCTTCCTCTTGTCTCGACGCTCAACGCAGCGCGCGTCGGGGATACCGCGGCGCGGATCCTCGGCACCGACCACGCGGGGGTCGCCGACCTGGCCCTGGCGGCAGGACCGACGATCGGGCCGATCCTTGTCCCCTTCCTCGACGGCGAACGCACACCCAACAGGCCACATGCACGTGGATTGCTGTCGAATATCACCTCGGCGACCACCCGTGAAGAGATCGCCCGTGCGTTCCTCGAAGGCCCGTTGCTGTCGTTGCTGAGCGGGCGCGACGCTCTGCGTTCATTCGGGGTGCGTTGCGAAGGGCCGCTGACGGTTGTCGGTGGAGGAACTCGCTCACACGCCAATCTTCAGCTATTGGCCGACCTGGCAGACGAAGTCGTCGTCGTTCCCGACACCGATGAAGCCACCGCACGCGGAGCTTGCGTACAAGCCGCTGCTGTCGCTGCCGATGCCGACGTCGACGGAATGATCGAGATCGCGCAACGGTGGGCTCCGCCAGCACGCATGACCATCCATCCTCGCGACAGCACCCGCGATCTCCCGGGTCTGCGCGCTCAGTGGGCTCGAGCAGCCGACGTCGAAGCCCTGGACAGGCGGGCTACCCGATGAAGCTCTCCCTTGCACCGTGGTATGCCGGCCATGAAACTTACCTCGCGGGCAGCGTCTACACCGCGGCCCCGGGCTTCCGCGCCGAGACGGCTAGGACTCTCGTCGACGCAGGCATCGCCGTCCACGCCGACGTCATGGCACCGCACGAAGGACTACCGTCCGGTGTGACTGTCGAGGAGCTGGCCGAGCTGGCCGCAATCGTCCCCCGCGAGCTTCTCGGCATCCACCTGATCGGTACAGCTGAAGGAGTCGAGCCTCTGCTGCCACTGGTTCCCGATTGCGCAGATCTCTATGTGCCGTACGGAATTCACGTGGACCGCCCTACAACCCGAATTTGGGCGGCACTGTGGGACGAGTTCGGCGCAAACATCCCCGCCGCCGACGAGTTCGATGGCTACGACGGGCTGCTGATCATGCTCCTCGAACCCGGTACTTCGGGTGCAGCAGACCCATCCCGGCTCGCCCTGTCCCGCGTCCTCGCGCCCCATATCGCGGTCGCAGTAGACGGCGGCGTCACACCTGAGCTGATCCCGCAATGCCTGGATGCAGGGGTGAGCACTGTAGTCGTCGGACGCGCCCTACTCACCGAAGCTTCATCGACCGAAATCTCTCTGTCGGAAGGACAATCATGACCACCGCCCAGCCCACACCTCCCGCATCATCGATGCGTGCGAGCGTGATGACCGGCGTTCGGACGCTGACAATAGAAGAGCGTCCCGTTCCCACCCCGGCCCCGTACGAAGTCCTCATCGAGGTAGCCGCTGTCGGTGTGTGTGGCTCCGACGTGCATTACTACCGCGAAGGCCGCATCGGCGACTTCGTCGTCAACGATCCGATGGTCCTAGGCCACGAACTGTCCGGCCGCATCTCCGCCGTCGGCGAGGGTGTCGACGAGAGCCGCATCGGCCAGCGCGTCGCAGTGGAGCCGCAGCACCCGTGCCGGCGATGCGAGCAGTGTATGGCCGGTCGCTACAACCTTTGCCCGCACATGAAGTTCTACGCGACGCCGCCGATCGACGGAGCGTTCTGCCGCTACGTCACCATCGACGCCGATTTCGCGCATCCGGTCCCCGATTCGCTGTCTGACGAGGCCGCAGCGCTGCTCGAGCCGCTTTCGGTCGCCGTCACGACGATGCGCAAGGCAGGCATCGTGCCCGGATCGTCCATCCTCATTGCCGGCGCCGGTCCGATCGGCATCATCACCGCGCAGGCAGCCCGTGCATTCGGCGCATCGCGCATCGTGGTGTCCGACTTGGTCGAATCCCGTCGTGAGCGGGCACTGACCTTCGGTGCCACCGAGGTCATCGACCCGATGACGCAGGACGTCGCAGCTCTCGACCCGCCGGTCGACGCGTTCGTCGACGCCAGTGGCGCCGTCCCCGCCATCCAGAGCGGCATCCGCGCCGTCGGCCCCGCCGGTCGCGTCGTGCTCGTCGGCATGGGTGCCGATAACTACGCCCTACCGGTCAGTCATATCCAGAATCTGGAGATCACCGTCACCGGGGTCTTCCGATACACCGATACCTGGCCCGCTGCAATACATCTCGCGTCCTCAGGGCTAGTCGATCTCGATCGCCTCGTCACGGGACGCTACGACCTCGAGCACGTCGCCGACGCGCTCGAAAGTGACACCGACCCTGCCAGCCTCAAGTCGATAGTGGTGCCTGCATGAGTAACAATCCTTTTGATCTGACCGGACGTACTGCAATCGTCACCGGCGGCAACCAAGGCCTCGGGCGCGCGTTCGCGTTCGGTCTCGCCGCGGCCGGCGCCAAGGTCGCCATCGCCGGGCGAAGCGCTGAACGCAACGCCAAGGTGGTCACCGAAGCGGCGGCCGAAGGCTTCGAGTTCGCAGAGATCACTGCAGACATCACCAAGCACGCCGACATCGAGCGCATGACCGCCGAGGCCATCGACAAGCTCGGCCACATCGACATCCTCGTCAACAACGCGGGTACCTGCTACCACAACGAATCCTGGGACGTCACCGAGAGCGAATGGGACAACGTTTTCGACCTCAACGTCAAAGCACTGTGGGAGTGCAGCATCTCCGTCGGCGCTCATATGCGAGAGCGCGGCACCGGCTCGGTCGTGAACATCGGATCGATGTCCGGTCTCATCGTCAATCGTCCCCAGATGCAGCCTGCGTACAACGCATCCAAGGCCGCCGTACATCACCTGACCAAGTCCCTGGCCGCCGAATGGGGTCCTCTTGGAATTCGTGTCAACGCAGTCGCTCCCGGCTACTGCAAGACCGAAATGGCTCCGGTCGATCGTCCCGATCTCAAGCGTTACTGGATCGACGACGCACCGATGCAGCGTTACGCCATGCCCGAAGAGATCGCACCGAGCGTCGTCTTCCTGGCCAGTGACGCAGCAAGTTTCATCACCGGATCTGTTCTGGTTGCAGATGGAGGCTACACAGCATGGTAGGCACCGAAGTATCGACGGTTCGTCGCATCCTCGTCGAAGGCATCGACGAGGTCAGCGTGGAAAGCGTCTCCACCCCTGATGCGGGAGCGGGTGAAGTCCGCGTGCGCAGCACCGTCGTCGGCATCTGTGGTTCCGACATCCACGCGGCCCATGGACGACATCCGTTCATCGACTTGCCGTTCCGCCCCGGCCACGAGGTCGTCGGTGTCGTCGACGCCACCGGAGACGGTGCCGACGCATCTCTGCTCGGCAAGCGCGTGGTCGTCGAGCCGAACCTCGCATGCGGTCAATGCACACAGTGTCGGGCCGGCCGCTACAACATCTGCGCCGAACTGGCCGTCTTCGGTTGCCAGACCCCCGGTGGCCTCACCGATGCGTTCACCATCGCCGAGGACCGCGTGATTCCCCTCGCCGACGAGCTCGACGATCGCCACGCAGCTCTCATCGAGCCGCTCGCGACGCCCGTCCACGCCGTTCGCCGCGCGGCAGGCCTGGTCGGTGGGCTGGACGCCAAGCGCGTCGTCGTGTTCGGCGCCGGCCCGATCGGACTGTTCGTCCTTCTGGCCGCACGTCGCGCCGGTGCCATCGTGGTCGTCGCCGATCTGCTCGATTCCAAGCGTGCTCGCGCCGAACGACTCGGCGCAGTCGGTAGTTTCGACCCGACCACCTCCGACGCCGTCACGGCAGCCAAGGACGCGCTCGGGGGACCCGCTGACGTCGTCATCGACTGCGTCGCGCGTGAATCCTCTGTGGCACAGGCCGTCGACATCGTCGACAAGGGCGGAGCTGTCCTGATCGTCGGAGTCGCCGCGGGATCCACGCCGGTGCCCCTTGACCTGATCCAAGATCGCGAGATCATCCTCGCCGGATGCCTGATGTACGTCCGCTCCGACGTACAGGAAGCCATCGACATGCTCACCGAGGGTGTCGTGCCGATCGACGAGTTCGTCACCGCTGAATACCCGCTCGAACGAGCAGCCGAGGCATTCGCCGCATCTACCGACCCCGAGCACGTGAAAGTCCTGATCACCGTCGGAGACCGACCGTGACACGGCTGCTCGAATGCCAGGAGGTGACGAAGAGTTTCGGCGGAATACCTGTCCTCAAGGGCATTTCGCTCGAACTCCAGCCCGGCACCGTCACCGCCCTGGCAGGTGAGAACGGTGCAGGCAAGTCGACGCTCATGAAGATCGCGACCGGCCAGCTTCGCGCCGACACCGGCATCGTGACGATCGGCGAGCACACGCTGTCGTCCGGAGACCCTCGGGATGCCGTCCGACACGGAGTTGCGATCGTGCCGCAAGAACTCGCGTCCATCGACGACATGACGGTGTACGAGAACATGTTCGTCGGACGCGAGAAGAAGCGGGGAATTTTTCTCGATCGTCGCACGATGATCAAGGAAGCCGCCGAATCGCTTGCAGTGTTCGACGTCTCGATCTCGCCGACCGCTCGAATGGGCAGTTTGCCGGTCGGCCTCCGTCAGATCATCGAGATCGTCAAGGCGGCCAGGACCGGCGCTCAGGTCGTCATGCTCGACGAACCGACGTCAGCCATCTCCGAGCGCGAGGTCGGAGGCCTGTACAAGGTGATGCAGCAACTGCGTGATCGCGGTGTCGCCATGGTCTACACCACACACAAGATGGCCGAGATCCGCGCGATCGCGGATAGAGTCGTCGTGCTCCGGGACGGCAAGCTGATTACAGATGAGAAGCTGACCGACATCACCGACGACGAGATCGTCACCGCGATGATCGGCCGGGAACTCGAGAACCTCTTCCCCACAGTCGGTAAGGCCACGGGCGACGTCGTTCTCGAGGTCGAGAACCTCCATGTCGCCGGCGCGTCGACACCGGTGAACCTGACGGTCCGACGCGGCGAGATCGTCGGACTTGCAGGTCTGGTCGGCGCAGGCCGTACCGAGCTGCTCGAAGCGCTGTTCGGAATGCGCAGCGTCACGTCGGGAACCGTCAAGGTCGACGGCAAGGTGGTAGCCAAAGGCAAGCCGGCCGCCGCGATCACTGCAGGCATGGCCATGGTGCCCGAGGACCGCAAGGTCAACGGCGTCGTGCTGTCGATGAACGTGCTGGACAACGGATCTCTTCCCAGACTCTCGTCGTTCAGCATTGCCGGATGGCTGCGCAACAAGTCACGTTCCACGGCCGTGTCCGGAGCGATGGAGTCCGTGCGACTACGGAGTCGCGGGATGAGCCAGAGTGTCGGAACGCTGTCGGGTGGAAACCAGCAGAAAGTCGTCCTCGCTCGTTGGTTGACCGGGACCGTCAACGTGCTGCTACTCGACGAGCCCACGCGCGGCGTCGACGTCGGAGCCCGCTCCGAGATCTATCGCATCATCACCGAATTCGCCAGCCGCGGAATGGCTGTCGTCATGGCCTCGTCGGACATGCCGGAGATCGTAGGTCTCTCGCACCGTGCGTTCGTCATGCGCGAGGGAGCCTTCGTCGGCGAACTCGATCGGGACGCGCTAGATCACCCAAAAGTTCAGGACTCGGTGTTCCGCATGGCCACTGCCTTGGACACACGAAGTGAAACCCTTGCGGCCGACCAGCGGCCGTCACTCGAGGAGGCACAACAGTGACAACACCCGTCGCTGACACGGACGACAAGACGTCCGTGTCGGCCACCACCGGCGAGCCGGTGCGCCGGTTCTCCGGTGCATGGGCCGGAGCGCTGGCACTGCGCTACTCCATGGTCATCGTCATGTTGCTCGTCATCGGGTACTTCTCCTACCGCAGTGCGCGATTCGGCACCGTGGACAACCTGCAGACGATCCTCGTCGCGGCCGCTCCGTTCGCTCTGATCGCCCTCGGACAGACCCTCGTGATCCTCACCGGCGGCATCGACCTTTCGGTCGGTAGCGTCATTGCCGTCTCTGCGATGGCGTCGGCCGCTGTGGCCAAAGCGAATCCGGGCCAGATCTGGATGACCGTTCTGGTTGCGATGGCCGTCGGACTGGTCGCAGGCTCGATCAACGGATACCTGGTTTCTCGCATCAATGTTCCTCCGTTCATTGCAACACTGGGTATGCTTACTGCCGGTTCAGGTTTCGCGTATGTGATCGGCGGCGGTGCACCGATCAACGGCCTCCCGGCCGAATTCGGTCAGATCGCCAACACCAAGGTCTTCGGCCTCCAGATCCCCGTTCTCGTGATGATCATCGGCATCATCGTCCTAGCGGTGGTCATGAAGCGAACCGCCTACGGTATGCGCGTCTACGCCGTCGGCGGTAACCGCACCGCAGCCGAGATCGCCGGCATCAATGCCAAGAACGTGCTCTTCAGCGTTTATGCATTGTCCGGAGTTCTCGCGGGACTGTCAGGGGTCATGCTGGCCTCCCGCGTGATCTCGGGACCTCCCAACCTCGGACAGGGCTACGAGCTCGATGCCATCGCAGCGGTAGTCATCGGTGGAGCGAGTCTCATGGGCGGACGCGGCACGATCTGGGGAACCGCTCTGGGCCTGTTCATGATTCAGACCCTCAACAACGGTCTGGATCTGTTGGTCGTCCCCGCCTACTGGCAGGACGTCATCAAGGGCGTTCTCATCGTGGCAGCCGTGTCGGTCGATGTCTGGTCGTCCAAACGAAGAATCTGATCCACCCGCTTTTCATCCCCCTTCCATCGATCCGGAGAAGACAATGAAGTTTGCTTCCAAGGTGCTGACCGTAGCGGCCACAGGCCTGCTCGCCGTCGGCGTCACCGCCTGCGGCGCAGGCGATACCAGCGCACAGGACGGCATGACGCGTATAGGCGTCACTGTGTACGACATGAGCTCGTTCATCACGGCAGGCAAGGAGGGAATGGAAACGTACGCTGCAGCCAACAACATCGAACTGTTGTGGAACTCAGCAGGAAACGATGTTTCGGTCCAGGCCAGCCAGGTCGATTCACTCATCAACCAGGGTGTCGACGCGATCATCGTCGTTCCCGTCCAGGCTGATTCCCTGGCCCCGCAGGTTCAGGCCGCAAAGGACAAGGACATTCCTGTCATTGCGGTCAACGCCGAACTCGAAACTGATCAGATCTCCGGCAACGTACAGCCCGATGACGTGGCAGCGGGCGCGCAGGAGATGCAGATGATGGCCGACAAGCTTGGAGGCCGCGGCAACATCGTGATTCTTCAAGGTCCTCTCGGCGGTTCCGGCGAGATCAACCGCGGTGCCGGTATTGATCAGGTCCTCGCCAAATACCCTGACATAAAGGTCCTCGCCAAGGACACAGCGAACTGGAAACGTGACGAAGCGGTCAACAAGACCAAGAACTGGCTCTCCAGCTTCGGTGACCAGATCGACGGAGTCGTCTCCCAGAATGACGACATGGGTCTCGGTGCCCTGCAGGCCCTCAAGGAAGCTGGCCGAACCGACGTACCCATCGTCGGAATCGACGGCATCGAAGACGGTCTGAACGCCGTCAAGAGCGGCGAGTTCATCGGTACCTCCCTACAGAACGGAACTGTCGAACTCTCCGCCGGACTCGCGGTGGCGAACAAAATCGCCAACGGCGAAGACACCGACACCGAACCCGTCTACACGATGCCGGCCATCACAGCCGACAACGTCGACGTCGCTATCGAACATGTTGTCACCGAACGGCAAGCCTTCCTCGACCAACTCGTGGACCTGACCAACCAGAACCTCGAAACAGGAGATATCGCCAACGAGGGAATACCCGGCCAGTAGGGGTCCCACCACCGCTTCGAGGCGGGACGGAGCTCACGGCCCGTCCCGCCTCGAATTCCACAGCTCAACCCACCGGAGACGCCTTCACCCGCTCGTCCACCCGCGACGCATCTATTCTCACGACCATTTCCACACATATCGAATCCAGTCTTGGATATCTCACAAGACCACCGTCGTGATTCAAGACAGGAAGAAACTCGACTTCGCCGTTCGGTAGCTGCCGCATGAAGGCGGCTTGAATCACCCAAGGTTGTGTGCCGCCTCCAGTTAGGGCTGAACCTCGGTTCCGAAGGCAGTGTCGTAGCGAGTTTCGTACGCGATGGGGGCACGTGCCCGATACTCGAGTGGAGACGTGTAGCATCATTCCCTCGCGAAAAGTCGTTGCCGCTTTCAAGATCGCGACGTCCTCGCGAAGCTGCTTGTTCTCGGCTTTCAGACTCTCGATCTCGTCGGCCTCGGTCGAGGTGATTCCGGTCCGGTCGCCGGCATCGATCTGCGCCTGCACCGCCCAACGCCGCACCGTCTACTGACCGACACCGACCTGCTCGGCGATTGTCTCCGCACCAGTCGTCGACCGATACTCCGGGCCGTGGGTCTCCAACAACTGCAAAGCCCGCGCGCAGACCTCCAGATCGATCTTCTTAGGCATGTGCTCATCCTTCCTGACCCAGAAGGAAGCGGCATCAAACCTGGAGTGATTCAGCTAGGGTCTGTTCAGAATTTCGCGCGAAGCCTTTCTTGCGTCAATCGGCGGTGGCAGCTCAATAAAGACACTGAACCATGGATCAAGAGCCGGAGCGACAACCCCCACACTATTCGAGCCAGCGACGAGGCTGGACACTTTCTCGACTCTGTCGAGCTGTAGTCCGAAACTGGATAGAAGTCCCAGGGCTAGCATGAGGTATTCGTTACCGATTCACACGATGGACGCACGAGTTGATCGTCGGATCCGTAGTGCAACACCGCAGCGGATGGAAGGACGACGTCCACGGTGTCTCCGATCTGGTGTGACCACGTGTTGACGGCCGCCGACGCTTGCAATCGAACTCCGTCGAGGTCGACGACCCAATCGCTTCGCTCGCCGCCGTACAGAATGTCCACGATCGTTGCGCTCTGTAGACGCAGTTCAGAAGGGTTCGCGGAGCCCTTATTCGGATGCCGCAAAGAAACATCAGAATTACGCATGAACAAAGTGTATTTGTCGTCCGGCATCAATCCAGGTTCGTGGTTGAACGCGACGGCCGTTGCGCCAGCGGTCCACCGGCCGGAACGCAGCTGCGCACTCAGCCTGTTCGTGATTCCCAAAAAGTCAGCCACATAAACGCTACTGGGCCAGGAAAAGACAGCCTCTGGGGTGTCAATTTGCTCGATTCTCCCGAGCTTCATCACTGCCACTCGCGTTCCTAGTTGCAGCGCCTCTGTTTGGTCGTGAGTGACGTAGAGGGCCGTGAAATTGAGGCGCCTATGGATCTCGCGAATCTCTTCCCGAAGTTGTGCACGCAGTCGGTAGTCGAGATTGCTGAGCGGCTCATCGAACAGCATCAAACGCGGTTCCGCCACGACCGCTCGCGCCAGGGCGATTCGTTGTTGTTGTCCGCCGCTGAGAGAGGAAGGCAACCTGTCAGCAAGTCCCTCGCATTCCACCATTCCGAGCGCCTTCATCACCCTACTTTTTCGCTCGCTACTTTTTACCTTCCGAGCGGACAGCGGATAGGCAACATTACGTGCAATGCTCATATGTGGCCACAACGAGTAATTCTGGAAAACCATGCCGATGTCGCGCTTGTAGGGCGGAGTAGCAACGCTACGTTCGGCGTCGAACGCTACTTGTCCGCCGATCACGATCTCACCGCCGTTCGGCTTTTCCAGTCCCGCCAAACACCGCAACAAAGTCGTTTTTCCGCATCCACTAGGCCCGAGCAGCACTAGAAATTCGCCGTCTTCGACGTCGACACTTACGTCATCGACTGCTGCGGCTGCGCCGCGAATGTAACGTCGCGTGAGTTCTTTTATCTGCACTTGGCTCATGTCTATTCAACCTTCACTGGATACGGCTTTAGTTGTGATGTGCGCTTTTCGGTTTCGATTCAGATATTTTCCAACGCTCTTCTGCCACCGATTGCCAACGCGAGTCCAACGCCGACCGCGGTTACTGCAATCATGATGAGAGCAACCACAGCAACACCGGGCGCGGTTCCCGAAGTCCACTCATCGAACAGCAACGTACCCATGACTTGAGTTTGAGGAGAGCGGACCATGACTGACGCCGCGAACTCGTGAAAGACGAGTACGACCACCATTGCGCTGGCGACGGCAATTCCTGTGCGAGCCATCGGAACGGTGATTAGCGTTGCCGTACGGACCGCACCTGCACCGCTGACGGTCGATGCCTCTACATACTCGTTACTCGTGGAAAGCAGCGAAGAAAGTTGAGGTCTCACAGCCTGAGGAATCATGAGAGTCACATACGCCACGACGATGATCGCGGTCGTACCGTACAGCTGGAAGGGCTGCCCGCTGTAGGTGAACAGAAGCGCGAAGCCGAACAAGGCTGCCGGGATCCCCAGAGAGACACTCGACAGCATGTCGATGACCCACCGAATCGGGCCCGGCACCTTGGTGCGCTGGAGTAATGCCACCGCAGCAAGAAAACCGAGCGGAAGTACGATCAACAGGGTGATGAAGGCCGCCGTGAAGCTCGTCGTCACCGCCTTGACCGTGGTCGGATCCGAAAAGGCCCTCTCGAATGCTCGCAGAGTGAAGTTCGACGGGTCGACTTTACCCGACCAGAACGGGGACAGCGAGGTGACGATCAACGATCCGACCGGGAGCAGAACAGCAACGACAATGTAGACAGCGACCGGAACCACGGCCCACCCCGACGTTTGTTGAGAAGCGTATTTACCCTTACCCGATACACCGACGTACCTGCGTTCGTCCCGGAGACTCCACCTCTGAAAAATAACCACAGTGATGCCGGCAAGAATGAGTGGTGCACCGAGTACAGCGCCGAATCCATAGTCGATCGGGTACCGCTGCGTCGTCTCGTAAATCAGCGTCGTGACAACATCGATGTTGTTCGATGCCCCCAACAGCAGAGGTGCCGCGAACTGCCCGATTCGAGCAGAAACGTGATGCCCGCCGAATACACGATCGCAGGCCGAAGCAGTGGCAAGGTAACGGTGAAGAAGACCCTGAGCGGATTCGCGCCGCAGGTCGCTGCGGCCATCTCGAATTCCGAACCACGTTGTTGCAGGCTTGCATTGACGAACAAATAGACGAATGACGTGAGACTGAACCCAGTGACGAACACAATTCCGGTCATCGAGTAGACGTCGAGGGGGCCGGAGGTACCCGACCCTACTCCGAACTCCCTGAGCCATTGATTGATCAAACCGACCTTGGGCGAGAACAGATACACGTAGCCACTGATGCTGGCAACCGCAGGAATCATCAGCGGGATGATCGGCAGCATGGAAATCCAGCCGCGGATGCGGCTCGGTGATCTGTACACCGACCAAGCCAACCCGACACCACATACAGTGGCGACTGCCACCGATCCAAGGGCGATGATGAAGGTATTTGCAAAGACCTGACCTATGCCCGGGGTTGCGAAGACACGGTGGAAAGCGGACCCCCCATCCGAGAGTCCTGCTAGCTGAAGCCGTACCAGTGGCCATGCGATCAGGATGACGAACAATATCGCCAATAGACCCCAGCGAAGTTGCGGGGACGTCGATCGCAACCAATTCCGCCGGCGATGAGCTTGACCGTCTTCAAGCGCTTCCTGGTCCGACGGTCGATTTCGTCGGAGTCCTTCGCTGATGGCCGATCGGCCATATTTCGTCTGCGACATTGTCAACTTCCATTCTCTGGTTGCCTGGCACTGCACGGACAACCAGGCTTGTGGCCGTCCGTGATCGCACCATTCGCGGCGTCGCTTGGCCCGTTCAGCCCTCGAAGATCGGAGTCCAAGCGTCGTCGAACCACTTCTGCTGCTCGGCAGTCACGATTCCATCGGTGACGACCATGTCATCGGGAATCGAGACCATTTCGGCCGGAGCCTCGGGGATATCGGCGATAGAAAGCGGGGTGTACATGTCACCGGCACCGTTGAGTGCTATTTGACCCGCAGGTGAAAGAATCCAATTGCGAAACACCTGTGCGGCATTTTTGTTGGCGGACCAGTCGACGACCGATACGAAGTGGCCCCCACCCACGGCCGGGCTGGGAACCGTCACTTCGATCGGGGCGCCCTGATCCTGCAACTCGTAGGCAGCGGCCAGGGACGAGTACGCGCCAACTGCTTGTTCACCGGCCGCCACGGCCTGTACCAGAGGCATCAGGCTGGGGTAAGGGTGCGGAGCAAGATCTGCAATTTTTTCAAGAGCATCGGTGCCCCCCACGGCATCGGAAACGGTGTACCACCACTGCAAGGCGGCCGACGCGTTCTGCGCCGGTGTGAAGGCAAGGTTGCCTGCAAGTTCGGGCTGCAGCAGATCCTCGTATTCTTCGATGGGATCTGCCCCCAGTTCTTCCACGGCGTCAGTGTTGGAGACCAATCCGAGTGGCGCGGCGTCAACAAGGACGTATTTGCCGTCCTCATAGGAGTACTCAGTTCCATCCCAACGCTCGTAGTAACCGGGCCCGGTAGGCGGAAGCAGGCGAGCCGCATTGTCTCGATACCAGCCGGCGTCGGCCATGACGACGGCGTCGGCGCCACTGGTAGCAGTTCCCTTCTCCTGGTCGAGACGTGAAAGCAGTTCGGCGCTGCCTGCTCTGAACACTTCCAAGGTGATGTCGGGGTATGCCGCGCTCCACGCTTGTTTCAACGTGTCTTCGACTCCCGTGATGCTCAGGTACACAACAACGCGGCCCTCGCTCTTCGCGGCCTGGACAGTCTCCTGCCAGGCCGCGTCTCCGCCCGCATCCGAGTTCGACACACCGTCGGACTGAGCGGGTTGCTGCGCTGGCGAGCTACAGCCGACAGTCAGGATCAGGGTGGTGGTGACAGAAGCGACGACGGCATAGCGCAGCACCCGGCCGACAACGGTTTTTCGACCAACGCAGCTCGAAGAAGTGCGGAGCGATTGAAGCATCGTTTTCCCTAGCTCGTGTCATGTCGAGGTACCCCGACTGACGAGGGTGGATGAAATTGGGAGGCCTAGGCCCGGCCTGGCAGACTGGACATGGCATTTAGAAGGGCACTCTTTCGGTTCAGCCGATTGCCATGATTGCTACTCTGGAACGTCAGGGACGGCGGAGCATAGCGTACGATCTGCGCGCATCTCCGGCGCGGAAATGTGCTGAAGAAGAGTCCGCTTCGATAGCGCAGGGGATGGAAAAGCGATCCGTCGCCCGACCGAAGGAACGAGGTAAATCGAACGCGCGGATGCGTCGCTACGGGTGACTTATCAACTCGTGCAATGCATTCGCGTGGCTCTGGCTTCCATCCGGCCTCTCGCCGACCACGTCTGAGAGAAGGTCGACGCGGACGTGCGAGAGGCTGGACTGGTCCTCGTATCCATCAGAGACACGAGTAATCAAATGTTGCAGTTACCTGCGTCGACCTTCAATTGCGTTCCGGTCACGTACCGAGATTCGTCCGACGCTAGAAACAACACAGCGTTGCTGATTTCGCGCGGCTCGAGAAGTTCGATCGGCATGGGGTTGACGAAGATGGGTCCCATCTTCTGATCATCTTCGATGAACTTGTTGAGGATCTCGAAACCGTTCGTGGCCAGGGGCGTGTCGACGCCTGTCGGGTGCACGGTGTTGGCACGAATGTTATGTCGCGCAAGCTCGTTGGCGAACATCTTGACGATGCCGACGACGCCGTGCTTGGCGGCGACATACGGTCCGAGCCACGGAGTGCCTTTGAGTCCGGACGTGGAGCTGGTGCAGATGATCGACCCACCGCCCGCAGCGATCAAATGATCGACACCGGCGGTGACCGTGTTCCACACTCCTGTGAGGTTGACGTCGAGCGTGTCCTGCCACACCTGCGGCGAGGTGTCGTCCCACTTCTGCCACGAACAGATCGCCGCGTTGGCGACGATCACGTCCAAGCGCCCGAGTGTGGCAACACCGTCGTCGACAGCCTTCTTCACACCTGCCGCGTCCCGAACGTCGACTTTGGACGCGATGATCCTTCGATCCAGAGCCTCGACCAGCTTCACTGTCTGGGCGAGGTCGTCCTCCGATGCCATCGCGTATCGGACTGTGTCGAAGTCGGTGCACGCATCGATGGCGATGATGTCGGCGCCTTCTTCAGCCAACCGGATTGCGTGAGCGCGGCCCTGGCCGCGTCCTGCGCCGGTGATAAACGCTACCTTGCCTGCAAGTCGATCTGCCATGTTCGATCTCGTTTCTTGTCGATGACGGGGATACTGCGCGGTCTCGTGGCGCACTGTGCAATTAGTAAGGATTTCGTTATTGGCTGAGGAAGCTGGAGCCGCCGGCGACGAGCATCTGTTTGAGGTCGGTGAACTCGAGGATCCCTTCGGGGCCGCATTCACGTCCCCATCCGGATTGCTTGACGCCGCCGAACGGCTGGGACAGCGACATCCCGGCGACGTTCACTCCCACCGATCCGGCGCGCAGTTTCCGGGCGATGTCGAGTGCAGCAGGCGCATCCTTCGAGTAGACGGCTGCGGCGAGGCCATAGGGTGTGTCATTTGCGATTTGGACCGCGTGTTCGATGTCGTCGTATCCGATGAGGCACACCACTGGGCCGAACACCTCCTCCTGCGCCACCGTCATCTTGTTCTCGACATCGGCCAGGAGCGTGGGTTCGTAGTACCAGCCCTTCGGGAAACCTTCGGGCCGTTTGCCTCCGCATGCGATTCGCGCACCCTCGGCAACCGCGCCGTCGACGAACGCTTCGGTTCTGGTGCGTGCGCGTTCGACGGAGAGGGGGCCGCGGTCGGTGGCGGCATCGAACGGGTCACCGATGACCAGGGAGGTGTAGTAGTCGACCAATGCGGCTTCGACTTCCGAGTACCGCGACCGCGGAACGATAATGCGGGACAACAGCACACAGATTTGCCCCATGAAAGCGCTCGATCCATCGCCGAGCGTTTGCATCACCTCGCCGAGATCGACATCTTCGGTGAGGATCGCGGGCGATTTTCCACCCAGTTCGAGCGCCGTCCGCGCGAGACGCGGCGCTGTTCGCTGAAGAATGTCGCGGGCGATGACTTGGCTGCCGGTCACCGTGACGAGGTCGATTCCTGGATGGGAGACCAGATGCTGCGTGACTTCGGTGCCTGCGGGAAGGAAACTCAACACACCGGGAGGGAACCCGACGGTGCGAGCAGCCTCGGCGATCAGGTGCGCGGTGAGTTGCGATTCCGGTGCGTGTTTGACCACGACCGGGCACCCCGCCAGCAACGCCGGGACGACTTTCATCGCCATCAGTGGGACGGGGCCGTTGTTGGTCAGGATCGCCAGGACAGTGCCTGTGGGTTCGCGGCGGATGATGGCATCACCGCGGTCCTCTTCCCACGGAAGCGTGGGTGCGATATCGAGGGAGGCCTGCCATGCCATGGCGGACGCACCTTCGTTCATCATCGTCCCGTGCTTGAGCGGGGCGCCGGACTCGAATGCCCATGCCCGTGTCAGTTCTGGGAAGATCGACTCCATTGCGGTGCAGAATCTTCGGACGGTCTCCGTCCGCTCGGATACCGACATGCGCGGCCACGGGCCGGAGTCGTACGCGGTCCGCGCCGCAGCGACCGCAGCGTCCGCATCTTCGATTTCTGGTTTGGCAACCCGTATGAGGAGATCCTCGGTCGAGGGTGAGATCACGTCGATGCACTCGGTAGACGTCGACGAATGCCACTCACCTCCGATGAAGACCGCATCCGGACCGGGAATGTCGATGTCGAGCTCGTGCAAAGTTGCCTCCACTGCAGTCCCTTTCTATGTATAACTATAAAAGCGACTATACCTATACAGTGATGCGCACCACAACACACGATCGGGACGGGTTCAGTACCGTCGGGCTAAGCAGGTATTTATCGCCAGTGGCACCGCTCCGAGGGCCGACACTGCTGCGCACAGCAGGAATCCGGAGTGGTAGCCGAACGATTCCACCGCCCATCCACCGACGAAAGGTCCGAGGACCTGCCCTACACCGACGAACGGGAAGACTGTTCCGAACAGGAGAGTCGCCACGATCGTCCGGTGCCTGTCCGTGAGGTCGGCGATGATGGTAGCGGCTGTGCCGGTCATTGTGGCACCGATCAGGACGATCGTCAGGAGAATCGCGAGACGGTGCGGCATCACGAGCACCGTTGCCAAAGCCGTCGCGAACAACGCGTATTGAATACACGACGTGGGCGCCCGTCCCCAGTGTCTGGAAAGTCGTTCGAAAGCGAAGCCGCCGAACAGCATTCCGACACCAATGCACCCGTAGGCGAGGTGCGAGAACAGTCCTCCGGCGCCGTTGTTGCGTTCCAAGCCTGCAACCAGGAACGTCTGGCACATTGCCACGCCGAAACTGAACATTGCAAAGGCGCTTGTGTACCAGGGCCACTGCGAATCAACACGCCACGGCGCGCGTATGCGCGTATGTCCTGTGGTCGTCGTCAGCGGTTCATTCGGCCGCGGGGGCCACCTGGTGATGGCGCACGAAATTCCGGCGGAGATCATGCATTCGGCCAGCCAGACTGCGCGCCAGTGATGTTCGGGAACGGAGCCGGCCAGCAGGCTGGCGGTTATCAGTCCGATCCCCATACTGCCGGAGATCAGTCCGATTGCGAGTCCACGCTGTGAGGGGATGAGATTCGCGGCGAGGTTGGGTGCGACGATCCAGGTCAGGGCGGCACCGAAGCCGGTGGCGAACAGCCCTGCGGCCATCACCGATACCGCCGGAGACCATGTCAGCAAGGCCAGTCCGGCGGTGACGGTCCACACTCCGGCGCGAACGGTACCTGACGACGTCCATCGCCGCACCAGAGCTGGTGTGGCGATGGACCCGATGACGTATCCCAGCATATGGCACATGGCCAGCACGCCGACCACGGTCGCCACCCCTGGTTCGCGACCCAGCATGGCCGGGGCCAGCGGACCGAAAGAGAATCGCGACATCCCCTGTGCCACAGCGGTACACAGAGCAAGCAACGCGACACCGCAGACGGCGCCGCGTGCTGCTGCAGTACTCACGCTCGCCCGGACGAGAGCGAAGGTGAGTACTCAATACCCTTTGCCGGCACTCCACCCACCGTCGACCAGAAGCGTTGCCCCATTGATGAATCGGGAACCGTCGCCGCACAGGAATGCGACGGCTTCTGCAATGTCACTGGGCCTGCCCCAGGCCCTGGCTGGAGTATTGTCCACGATCCTTGCCGCGAATGCCTCGTCCTGGAAGTAGCTCGAGTTCAGAGGCGTCTCGATGATGCCGGGTGCTACTGCGTTGCACCGGATCCCGCTGCCGCCGAGTTCGAGAGCTGCTGACTTGGTGAGCATCTCGAGTCCACCTTTGGAGGCGTTGTAAGACGACCGATTCTTGAACCCCAACTCGGCGGCGACGGAGGTCACGTTCACGATGGCCCCTCCACCCGACGCCAGCATTTGAGGAGCGGTGTTCTTGATCAGCAGAAAAGGGGCCGTCAGGTTCACGTCCAAGGTTGCGCGCCAAGAGTCGAGCGAATGCTCGATCAAAGGGCTAATCGAGCGGATGCCGGCATTGTTGACCAGTATGGAGATCAGCCCCATTCGCTCCTCGACCAACGCGGGAAGCGACGCGGTCTGCTCAGCGTCCGCGAGATCGATGCAAAACGTCTCGATGCGACCTTCTCCCCCGGTCATGGACGCCGCTGCGTTCGTTAGCGCCTCCTCGTCACGGTCGATCAAGGCCACATTCGCGCCCAGCCCGACCAGCGTCGACGCAATGGCCACACCCAGTCCGCCGCCAGCACCGGTAACCACAGCCGTTTTTCCGGTTATGCCGCTCATTCACGCGGTCCAGGCTGCATTCGACGTCCGCGTGGAACGACGATCAACGGTGAATTCCCAAAGCTGCCACCGGACAGACGGCTGCAGCCTCTGCCACCTTCGCCTCGTCCCCCGGCTCGCCGACATCCTTCAGGACGACAACGGTTCCGTCTATGTCGCTCTGGTCGAAGTAGTCGGGTGCCGCATCGACGCAATTACCTGCGCCCATGCACCGCTCGTGGAAAACATCAATCTTGAAACCTGTGTCCGACATAGCTAATCCTTTCAGTGGTAGGTCACACCGTGACCGGGAGCTCTTCGATTCCATAGATGAGCGCGTTCTTGAAACGTAGGTCGTCGAAATCACAGGCCAGTGCCAGATTCGGGAACCGCTGTGGCAATTTGGTGAAGACAGCTTGGAGTTCCACGCGCGCCAGTGCCTGGCCGAGGCATTGGTGCACCCCATAGCCGAACGCCAGGTGTCGACGGGCATCGCGGGTGACGTCGAAGGTGCCCGGGTTCTCGAATACCGCGGGGTCGTGGTTGGCAGCGATGATCGGTGCGATCACGCCGTCACCGGCATGGATGCACGCATCACCGATCTCGACATCGTCTTTCGCCAGCCGGAAGCCGACATGATGTGCCACGCTGAGGTACCGCAGCAGTTCCTCGACGGCGCCGGGGACAAGACTCGGGTCCTCGCGGATCTTGTTCCATTGGTCCGGGTTCTGCAGAAACACCAATGTTCCCAGCGCGATCATGTTTGCGGTGGTATCGAAACCCCCGACCAGCAGCAGGTGCAGCATGTGTTGCAACTCGAATGCGGTGAGGTCGCCGTTGTCGAGGTGGTCGCGAATCAGGCGACTGACGAGATCATCGCCCGTTCCATCGCGCCGCTCTTCGATCAGGGCCGCGAAGTAATCCAATACTTCGGCCGCAGCCGCATCGGATTCTTCGGGTGAGCTGTCGAGGCTCATCCACCGGTTCACGCGGTCGAGGAAGAAGTCGCTTCGCTCGGGTGGCAGATCCAGCATCTGGACGATGATGTTCGCCGGAACGGGTTGCGCGAGAACACGGAGCAGGTCGACAGGACCGTCGGCTTTCTCCATATCGTCGAAGCAGTCGTCGAGCAGTGCGTCCAGGTACGGCCGGAGGCCGCGCACGTGCTTGACCATGAAATCCGCCGTCAGCATGAGCCGTTGACGGTCGTGTTCCGGCGGATCGAGGCGCGCGAAGTTCTTCTGTCCGGAGCGCTGCGCCACGGCTGTCTTGCTTGACTGAGGGAATCCCTCGGCGGAGGTGTCGGAACTCAGTGTCGTGTTGCCGAGGAGTTCGCGGATCTGGTCGTATTTCGTCGCCAACCAGACTGACGACCCGTCCCAGAGACCGACTTTGGTCAGCGGCGTCTCGTCGCGGATCTCGGCCAGCTTGGGGGGAGGCTGCATAGGGCAGGTCCGCGCGAACGGCCATTGATGCTGTGGGCTTTCGACTGTCTCGTGAGTCATGTCTTACACTTCCTACGTGCCGTGAAGTACACCATACATCGGTACTATAGCGATACTAATTTGGTAGTTGCCAGTTGGTTCGATAGACCTGCGGATTGTCAGGCGGGCAACGCTTCTCGCGCGGTTTCCCGCATTCGAATGCAGGCAATGAGCGAGATCGCGGCGGCGAACATGATCATGTAGGCAGGAACATACAAGCTGTCAGTGAGGCCGCGCAGGAACTGGGCGATGAAAGGTGCGCTCCCCCCGAACAGTGCGGCAACGACGCCGACTGCAATTCCTTGGCCGGTATAGCGCACCTTGGTCGGGAACATCTCGGCCTGAGCGATGAGCATGGTCGAAGCTGCGAACGAACCGGGGATCACCAGCATTATCTGGCCCACGAGCGCGAGACCGAGGGAGCCCTGCGTCATCAGCCAGAACGCGGGCATGGCCATGGCGATCAGACCGAGCGTGGCGATGAAGAAACTGGGGCGGCGGCCGAAGCGATCGGAGAACAATCCGGTCGCCGGGATCAAAACGATATAGGTCAGCGTGGCCACGCCGAGTACGACGTAGGACTCTCCCTTGGTCAGTCCTACTCCGTCGGAGGTGAGGTATGTCGGGAGGTAGCTGAGAATGATGTAGAAGGCGAGGGTGTGCACCACACCGATTCCGGCAGCGAGCGCGATCTGACGGTAGCGCTTGACAACTGCCACCGAGTTCTTCTCGGGTTCGACGTTACCGGGCAAGGCCGCGGTGCGTTCCGCTGCCTCTTGGACCGCCACGAACATCGGGGTTTCTTCGAGTTTGGTGCGAATGTAGATACCCACGATGCCCAGTGGCAGTGCAACCAAGAATGCAATGCGCCACCCCCAACTTTGCATCTGTTCCGGGGTCAGGGCCGCATTGAGAAGAGCTGCTGTCAGCAGACCGGTCATCAGCGCCGCCGTCGTGGCAACCTGCAGCCAGCTCACGAGAAAACCGCGTCGGCCATGCGGTGCGTACTCGGCGATGAAGGCTGCGGCTCCGGTGACTTCTCCGCCGGCCGACAATCCCTGGACCAGGCGCAGGAGGATCAGGAGGATGGGCGCAGCGATCCCGACAGTGTCGAAGCTGGGCAGCAATCCGACCAGCACCGTCGACACGGTCATGGTGTTGAGGATGATGACCAAGGTCCGCTTACGTCCGATTCGGTCTCCGACTGCGCCCCAGAGGAGTCCACCAACCGGACGCGCGAAGAACGCAACAGAGAAGACGGCGAACGTCGAGAGCAGCGCCGTCGAACTGTCGGTCGTTGCGAAGAACACCGAGGCGATCGTGGACGCCAGGAACCCGTAGACCGCCAGGTCGTAATACTCAACGAATGTTCCGACGGCCGCCGCCGCGACCACGCGGGTCAGCGTTCGCTCGCTGGCGGCCACCGGTACTTGTTCACCTCCTACACCACTTGGCGCAACCGGAGAGTTGTCTGTGTTCGTCATGTTCGAATGGCCTCTCGTGCCTGGTGTGCAATAACCGACAACTGCCCATATGCGTTGTAGTGCGCTCGGGGCGGCCGATACCCAACGTGTGAACGTCTCGATCGGGGCATGTCAGTGTGACATCGACCATACTGCCTTAGTATCACTATAAATGCTATGGAAATTTTGAAAAAAATTTCTTGCACGCAAGCGCAGGCGGAACGACTGGCCGTCGAACAACGAGAGCCGCTGCTTACCGCAGCGGCTCTCGTTCGACTCTATGGAATTGGCCGGTCGTCAGCCCCAGGCGATACGTGAATCGAGGAAGCCGGGGGCAACACTGCGCACTCGCTCGACATAGAAGTCCATGTGCGAGCGCATCAACGCTTCGGCCCTGTCCGGCTGGCCGGCGAGAATGGCTTCGCCGATCACCTTGTGCTCGTTGCAGATTCCGGGACCCGCGGCTTCTCTGGCGATTCCGTCATTGACGATGCGGCTGGTGTACAGATCCTTGAGCGCCGTTGCGACGAGATCGAGCACTCGATTACCCGTCATGGTGGCAAGCACGTAGTGGAACTCGTTCGCAGCATCGATGTACGCAGAGTCGTCGGCCTTGGATGCTTCTTCTGCGCGCAGCGCTTCGCGTAGCCGGAGCTCGTCTTCATCCGACATATTCTCCGCAGCCATCCGTGCCACTTTCGGCTCGAGGAACAAACGGGTCTGCACCAACTCTTCGATCTTCGCACCACGAAGGCCCAGGTACAGCGAAAGCGTGCGACCGACCTCGCGAGGATCGACGGCGGCGATCTGGGGGCCACCGCGAGGACCGAGCTTGAGCTTGATCATGCCGTGTATCTCCAGCATGCGTAACGCCTCACGCACCGAGTTCCGGCCGACCTGGAAGCGCTCCGCCATGGCCTGCTCGTTCGGAAGGCGGTCCCCCGGGGCCATGCGGTCGCGAATGATGTCCTCGACAAGCGCGCTTGCGATTCGCTCCGACACCTTGGTCGCACGCGAAAGCGGCGTCGCCGACGGCGCAAGACGCGAGAGGGGCTCGTCGACATCGGAGACTGTGCGATTGGTAGCCATACATTGACGTTACCGTCTCACGCCGTTGGATGCCTATAGAGACACACCCTCGACGCGAACGGGCTCCTACATGGCCGAACGCCGATCACGCTTGCTACGCACGGACCTTGGCTACCGGCATACTCAAACTGTCCGCCGATGCGCCGTCCAAGATCTGCTTGCGGAACGACATCACCGCGGTCCCTGCGTTGATTCCCGCAACGCACGTGACGCGGCCGCCGATCGAATAGGCCACCACCAGGCGGTCGCCGTCGCGCTCGAGAACGTCCACTCGATCGTGACCGATCGTGGTGCCGATGCTCTGAAGCCGCATTCCATATTGATCGGACCAGAAGTACGGCGCCGACGAGAAGCCGTCCAGCTCGTGATCGCCGAGCAGCCTACGCGCCGCGTACGTGCCCTGTTCGATTGCGTTGGTCCAGTGCTCGACCCGCATTCGCCTGTCGTACAACGGATTCCACCAGCTTGCCACGTCCCCGGCGGCAACGATGTCCGTTGCACCCTCCACCGCGCAGGTGGAGTCGCAGCGCACACCGTCGGTGAGATCGAGACCCGCCCCTGCCAACCAGTCCACCGCAGGCGCGGATCCGATGGCGACCAGGACGATGTCCGCGTCTACGAACCGGCCGTCGTCGAGGCGGACTCCGCACACAGCCCCATCCAACCCCGCCGCGAGTTCGGCCACCGTCGCCTCGCACAGAATCTCTATGTCTCGGCTGCGATGCATCGTGGCCATGTGGTCGCTGAACACATCTCCCAGCACCCGGCCGAGTGGACGAGGCGAGGCTTCCAGCACGGTCACCGTCTTACCCATCTCGCGAACCACTGCTGCGACCTCGAGCCCGATGAACCCGCCGCCGACGATGGCCACCGAGGATGCACCGCGCAACGCCTCGGCCATGCGGTGGGCATCATCGAAGTTGCGCAGGGTGTGCACCCCATCCAGCTGCGGAGTGAACGGACTGCGCCGGGCGTCGACACCGGTAGCGATGACCAGTCCGTCGTAGGACAGCTCGCGGCGGCCGTCCGGCCCGTCGACCGCCACGTGCCGGGCAGAGGTATCGAGGCCGGTGAGCCTGACACCGGTGACTCGGTCCAAAGGAAGGTCGTCGGGCCACTTCACCGCAATACTGGTGCCATCGGCCTTGCCGTTCAACAATCCCTTCGACACCTCGGGACGTCGGTAAGGGTCACGAACATCGCGATCCACCAGAGTGACAGTGCCGGTGAAGCCAGATTTACGCAATTGACGGGCGGCACTGAGCCCTGCGATGGACGCTCCGGCAATGACGATGTTCTTCATGATTTCTCCGTTGGTGTGAATGGAACGAGCAAAGTGAGTCAGTGTCTACGCCCGGAGGGCAAGTGCCCTGCTCAACTGGGCGACAGGAATGTCGTCCTTGAGACGCTGGACCAAATTCAGCACCGCTTCGGCCGCCTCCACGCCTGTCTGTGGTCCGACGTCCGACAGGAACCGAGAGCGAATCTCGGCAGCGTCCGGAAACACCGTGCCGGAGACGTCGGCATCGAGAGTCGTCTGCCCACCCGTCGCTTCGATCTCGACGGACACCGATCCGTCCGTCGACGGAACGAGGTCGATCTTGGCAGCAACAGCGGTGATGCTCGGGTCGTCGAAGTGGTCACGGAAGAACGCTGCACTCTCGACGGGTGCACCGCACAAGGCCGCAGCGGCAGTGAAACGCGCGGACATCTGCGCCTGCAGCATCGTTGAGAAGGGGGCCTCGCGGCTTACTCCAGGACTGAGCAGGCCATTGCTTCCTGCGCTGGGTCGTCGCACGGTCACCCGAACGATGTCGCTGGCCTTCAACGTGGATGGGGCAGTGTCGACGATCAACGCGACCGTCTCCTGATTCTGCAGGCACGCTGCGAACCGTTTGGTGCCCACTTTGGTGACCGCGGAGTAATTTCGTTCCTCGGTCAAGGCTTCTGCCGAACCAGGTTCGCCGCCGTAGGTTTCGAAGAATCCGAATTCTCCTTCGAGGCTGTGCGCGGCAGTGACTGCGCCGGACTTGGCCAGCTGCGCCGCGAGCAACCCGTTTCGTGCGCCGATACCGGAGTGAAAATACGGCTCCATGGTGCCCTCGAAGATGCCCTGGTTGATTCCTGCCGCCATGTTCGCTGATATAGCGAGCGCACTCGAGATTGCTGCCGGACCGAGGTTCCAGACCCCGGCAGCTGCGCCGGCGGCACCGAAGGGCGCCAAGACCCCCACGGGACGGAATCGGCGGCGGCCGATTCCGTCTGGACTGGCCGCTCCCACCCTGCTCACAGTGTCGTATCCCATGATGATGCCGCGGAGCAACGACCGTCCGCCTGCATCGGCGATCTCGGCGGCGGCGAGAGCCGCCGGTATCACGTAGGTCCCGGGGTGACTACCTTCGCGCAGTCCGCCGGGTCCGCAATCTTCTTTGAGGCTGCTGTGCCCCACGACCGCGTTTGCAAATGCCGCATCGGGACCGGAGACTCCTGTCGCCCGGCCGATCACGGTGCAAGCACCAGAGTTTGGCGCCACCGTTTTCCAGGCAAGCGAGGCGCCGGGAAGGTCCCTGCCGGTGATGGAAATGCGGAAGGCATGCAGCAGGAGCGATTCGGCGCCGAGGACGGCGTCGGAGTTCAGTTCGCCGGCCGTGGCGTGCAATGTCCTGGCTAACGAAGCGGTCAGCCCTGTACCCGTATCCACGACGGCGGTCATGCGCTGACCGGGGCCGTGCGCCCTGCTCGAGCAAGCACCAGGCTTGCGACCCGGTGATCGGGCAGGGTGATCACTCGTCCGTCCAGAACTGCTGCAGGGTCGCCGTTGCTCACTGCAGCCTCGTAGGCCTCACACACGGCAAGCGCACGGGTTATCTCGTCGTCCGTGGGAGTAAGCGCGTCGTTGATGATGGGAAGATGCTTCGGCGATACCGCGATACACGCTGTGTAGCCGATGTCGGACCACGACCGCACGAACGAGCGCACCTTCTCCAGATCTCGATACTCGGGAATCAACGTGCCCCCGGTGCAGAACAGTCCGTGAGCGGCGGCTGCGATGGCAATTTTGGAACGAGCATATTGAGTGGCGGGGGCGTACAGGTCGTCGCCGGCGTCATTGAACGGTCGGGATCCCACATCGGCGGCGTAATCGACGTAACCGAAGTGCAGACCGACCACGCCCTCCTTGCTAGCGATATCGTCGAGTCGCAGCACCGATTTCGCGGTCTCGATCATTACGTGCATTCCCCGCACGACACCCGCCTGTTCCATGACGGAACGGACTTCGTCGATCTCTTCGCCCGTCTCGGTCTTGGGGTAACTGATCAGGAAGTCTCCATCGGCTGCTGCCAGCGCCGCCAGGTCGTCACGACCCCACTGAGTCGACAGATTGTTGACGCGCACAATGACGTGTCTCCCACCGAAGTACGCAGGATCACCGAGGGCCTCGATGATACGAGTACGAGCTACAGGCTTGTTGACGGGTGTCGTCGAGTCTTCCAAATCCAGCATGATTGCGTCGGATTCGGCAGTGGGTACCTTTGCCCAGAACTTCTCGTTCAGGATCGGTACTTCGAGGAGGCTGCGCATGCTGGCGTAGCGGTGTCGCGCGGTGGTCATGATGTCTCCCAACTATTCGGCGATCAGCTGTCTGCGAGGAAAGTGCTGAGAACTTCGTTGAACTCGTCCGGCGCCTCGCGGGGGACGTAGTGGCCGGTGTCGAACCAACGAACACTCGAGTTGGGCATTGCCTGAAGCATCTTCTCGACAACCTTCTCGTCGAGCACGTTGCTTCGCTTGCCCACCATCAGCAGAGTGGGCATCGTGAGAAACTCGGACATCTTCCACAGGTAGTCCACGTCCGGTAGGCTCGCCGACCCGGTGATCCACTGAACGTCCGGGTCAGCCTTGGGGACCAGCTTGCCCGCCCAATTTCGTCGAAGCTGATGCGCGACGTGCAGGTCGATGAAATCCTCGCGCCATTCCGGGTGGAAGCCCACATAGAATTCGCGCGCCTCGGCTTCGCTGCGGAATCCGCGCAGATTCGTCGTAGCCTGGATGAACTCTCGCATCGCGACCGCACCGGACGGTGAGTTGGCTGGGCCTGCGTCCGAGAGCGCGAGCCGCAGGACAGTTTCCGGCCGTTCGCCTGCCACTGCGATCGCCACCCGTACCCCCGCGGAGTGCCCGACCAGATTCACCGGACCCAAGCCGAGAGCAGAGATCACTCTGTGGACGTCCCCGGCCATCGAGCGCACCCGGTATCCGGCCTTCGACCAGTCGGTGTCACCGTGACCGCGCATGTCCATGGCGATGACGTGGTAGCGATCCGCGAGTTCGGCAGCGATGGGGTCCCAGGTGTGACACTGGACGTTCAACCCGTGCAAGAGGAGTACCGGTTCGGCGTTCGGCGAGCCCCATTCGGTGTAGTGGACTCGCAAGCCGTCCACGTCGAGCCAACCGTCTTCGTACGTCCGATCTGTCACGCCAAGCCCCTTCTATGCAACCTATTTATAGCTATATTAGCTACCCTCTAGGAGGTCCTTGTCAACCCCCGACACCTCCGAAGCGCAGGTGTTCGGAGGCATACTGAGCAAAAGGAAGGCGCGATCGATGACGGAAATGCAGCAATGGCAGAGTGTCGCGGTGTCGCACCGAGATGGAGTGACACAGTTGAGATTTCACACCAAAGGTGGCCCGATGGTGTGGAGCGCGCAGGCCCACCGCGATCTGACCGATGCCTTTCGGTGGGTCGGTACTCACCGCGCGACGAAGGTGGTTCTGATGACCGGCACGGGAGACACCTTCTGCTCCGAGATCGACGTCCACGGATTCGCGGACATGAGCTGGGACGATGTGTGGTGGGAGGGGCGCCGCATGTTGACCGGCCTCGACGACATCGATGTTCCGGTCGTATCGGTGGTCAATGGACCCGCCACGATCCACTCGGAGATCGCCGTGATGGGCGACATCGTCCTCGCGGCGGATCACGCTGTTTTCGCTGACCGTGCCCACTTCGCGGTTCGCAACACCGTCCCAGGAGACGGGGTCAATCTGATCTGGGGCGAGCTGCTCGGCCCGACCAGGGCGAAGTACTTTCTGCTGACCGGGGAAGCGATCGATGCCGCAGAGGCCAAGCGTCTGGGCGTGGTCAACGAAGTGCTGCCCGTGGACAGAGTGCAGGACCGCGCGTGGGAGCTGAGCCAGCAGCTCGCGGAGCGAAGCCTGCCGGTCCTGCGTTACACCAAAGCTGCCATCACCATCGGTTTTCGGCGTGGACTTGCCGAGAACATCAGTCACGGACTCGGGGTGCAAGGATCCGGGCACTGGTCGCGCGGTGGCGTGCGTGCAGAGAAGTACTCATCCGAATCGTAGGCGCGAAAGCACGCCGGCCCGGGAGCAATTCACTCCCGGGCCGGCGCAGAAGCTCTTACAGAGCGTGCTTTTCCAACAGTCTGCGTGCAATCAGTACCTGTTGAATCTCATTGGTGCCCTCGCCCAGGATCAGCAGAGGCGCGTCGCGGTAGAGGCGCTCTACGATGTACTCCTGCGAGTACCCATATCCCCCGTGGATGCGCATGGCCTCGACGGTGCATTCGTGCGCGGTCTCGGTTGCGAACAGCTTGGCCATTCCGGCCTCCAGGTCGGCGCGCTCGCCGCGTGCTTTACGTTCCGCGGCGTCGAGAACCATCAGTTCGCTGGCTTTGATCTTGGTGCCCATCTGCGCGAGCTTGAGCTGAATCGCCTGATGCTCGCTGATGCTCTTACCGAAGGTTTCACGCTGCTGCGCGTATCGAATCGCTGCTTCGAAAGCGCACGTGGCAAGCCCGACCGCCCGCGCGGCCACATTGACACGGCCCAACTCGACTGCCGCCATGAAATACTTGAACCCACGGTTCAAGCCCGCATCACCGCCGAGGACGGCCGAACGGTCGACGACAAACCCGTCGAACACCAGCTCGGTGGACTCGACCCCCTTGTATCCGAGCTTCTTCAACTGCGGAGGAACGATCAAGCCCGGCTGATCGTGAACATCGGCTTCCTTCTCCACGATGAAGGCCGACATGCCGCGATGCCGGGGTTCTGCCTCCGGATCGGTCACCGCAAGCAGGACGACCATACCGGCACGCAACCCGTTGGTAGCCCACATCTTCTGACCATCGATTCGGAAGCCGGCCTCTATCTCGGTTGCCTTGGTGCGGATCGCCTGCACATCGGATCCCGCGTGTGGTTCGGTCATCGAGTAGGCAGAACGCAGTTCACCAGTGGCCATACGAGGCAGGTAGCGCTCGCGTTGCTCCTCGGTGCCGTAGTTCTCGATCATCCATGCCGCCATGAAGTGCGTGTTCACCACTCCGGCAAGCGATATCCAACCGCGCGAGAGTTCTTTGATCACCAGCGCGTAGGTCACAAGATCAAGTCCCAGGCCGCCGTACTGCTCAGGAATAGTGATTCCGAACAGGCCCAAGTCGCGGAGCGTGCCGACCATCGCCTCGGGGAACTCGTCCCGGTGATCGAAATCGGAGGCATAGGGAAGAACTTCGCGATCCACGAACTCGCGAACCACCTTCACCATGTCCTGTTGCTCGGTCGTCAATTCCATCGAAAAGCCCTTCTTACTTAGTGCGCCGCAGGTGAACGGCGAGGTAACTGGTTCGTCGACCCGGGGTGGGACAGCATCGAGCGCGCATGCCGGACGACGGGAGCGTCGACCAGCCGGCCGTCGACCACTGCCGTTCCCGAACCCCGCGCGGAGGCATCATCGAAAGCGGCCACAACAGCACGTGCCCAGTCGATTTCTGACTGCGACGGACTGAACGCGGTGTTGACCGGCTCCGCCTGACATGGGTGAATGCACGCCTTTCCGCCGAACCCGATGGATCGAGCGAATGTGGACTCGTCGATCAACTCGTCGATGGCACGCGGGGCAAGATGAACGACATCGAACGGTGGAAGAATGCCCGCGGCAGCCGAATCGACCACCAAGCTCGACCGCGCGAAAAGAAGTTCTAACCCGTCCGACCTTGGCTTCCAACGCAATTCGGCACCGAGGTCGGCTCCACCGAGCATCAACGCGCTCACCCGTGGATGCAGACCGATCTCGTAGGCCTGGCGTAACCCGACCGCAGTTTCCACCAGGGCGATGACTGGCACACCGTCGGCCCCCACTGCACTGATACTGTCCGCCGTCGCCTTCGGCACTACGATCGCATCCAGGTCAAGGGTTCGTGTCAGCGCCAAATCCTCCCGCCCCCAGTCGGTGTCGAGACCATTGATGCGAACCATCCGCCGCATGTGCGTTCCGGCAGCGGCGAACTCCGTTCGGACGATGCCGCGGGCTGCGTCTTTTCGATCCGGTGCAACCGCGTCCTCGAGGTCGGCGATGACACCGTCGGCAGCGCTCGCCAATGCACTTCGCAACTTGCGTGCATCGTCGCCAGGAGCGAAGAGCAATGACCGTACGCCTTGGAGCGATGTCTCGGTCACCGTCACTCGCCCAGTTCGTGAATGCACGCACCCGGACAGATGTCCATGGCGTCGCGCACCGCGTCTACGGCCGCGTCGGGCACGTCGGCCCCGACCCCCTCGCCGCCGTCGTCCAACGCCGCACCGGTGCTGTCGATCACGGTGGCGAGTCCCGAGTCGAGGATGGTGAACAGCTCAGGTGCGATCAACTCGCATTGACCGGACCCGGTGCATTCGATCTGGTCGACGAAAATTTTCATCGAACTACCTCTCTCGGTGTCGGTCGATTGAGAGCGCAGTACACTTCTCCGTCCTCGACGAAGACCTCGAAGACAGGCACCCGCCCCTTGACTGCACCTGCGACGCTCTCCCCGGTGTCGACATGGAACTCGTATGCATGCCAGGGGCATTGAACGACGAGTCCGTCGTGGTCGTACACGTACTGGTTGGGCTCCGACGGAACCATCGTGCCTGCGAGTTTGCCCTGACACATCGGTCCGCCCTGGTGCGGGCATTTGTTGCCGATGGCGTACACCGAATGCTCCGTACGGATGATGCCGACCTCGCGACCCTCCAACTGCACGGTACGTATCTGGTTCAGCGGGAACCCGTCCAAGCTTCCGACCGGGTGCGCGGGCTTACGATTCCCCGCTGGTGCGGTAGCTTCCGAAGTCTTCTGGTCGATCTTCATTCAGACCTCCGACGTGAGCGGTAAGGCAAGGGCAGCAGCGCCGTTGCGTTCGAGCCGTGCAGACCACCCGGCACCCAATTCCGCTTCGACGTCGGCGATCTGATCACCGTGGTGCGGACTGTGGGATCCGTACACGATGCGGCCCAGGAGGTCGTCAGTGAAGTCGTTCTCCCAATTCTCGATGTTTGCAATTTCTCCGACGGGCCAGGTACTGAACCACATGCTCGTGAGAACCTGCTGACTGGGCGGTTCTGTCACCCAGGGGATGTCGTGGCGGAACGTGCGCCATTCACGATCGAGGCGCCACAGGAACGACGGTAGCCACGAGAACCCGAATCCCGTGAACAGGATGCGCAAATCGGGAAAGCGGACGAGCGCGCCCTCGTAGGCGAGACTGGTGATGTTCGATTCGGCCAGGTGCGGCATTATCGTCAGCCGTGACAACGCGTTCGCATGTACCCCGCCGGCGAGCGCCGGGGCGCCGGCGTAACGCCCTTCCACCCCAGAGAAGTGAATGACCAGAGGCAGTCCGGTCTCGACGCAGGCCGCGTAGATCGGGTCCCACGCCGGCGAACCGAGCAGGGTGGTAGTCAGAGGAACTGCCACCCCGCCGATGGAGCCGGCGGCGGCACGCCGTCGAATCTCGGCGGCCGACCACTCCACGTCATACGCGGTCACCACCGCCAGGGGCAGCGCAGTTTCGCTCTTCCAGTGCTGGGCTCCGTACGAGTTGACGGCCTCGAGGAAGACTCTCGCTGCTTGCTGATCCGCCCACCCGTTGACGGTCAGACCGTGGTGTGGCAGCAGCAGACTCAAGGAACCGGAAGGAGTTGGCGTCCCTTCCTTTCCCGAATCGGCAGCATCGTGCTGAAACCGATCGGACACTCGCACGTGGTCGCCGGCGAGGGCAACCGATTCGACCCACTCGTCGCGTTCGAAGTGCTTGCTCCACGACAGCGACATGTAGGGAAACAGGTCGCGGTACGAATCGATCGACACGTGCCGATCGGTATCGATGATCATGATGAGATGCTCCGTTCCCTCTGCCCTGCCGGCAGAGGACGTGTTGTCGAAAAGTCAGTGAGTGGACCGCAGTACGCGATCACCGAAGACGCGAACCGCATTTTCGTAGGACACCCCGGTACGCATCGATTTGGGGATTCGCCGGATCACGAAGTCCGGATCGTCGGTGTCGTAGTGGGGGTAGTCGGAGCTGAACAACAGCATCCGGTCGATGTCCTTGATACGGAACAGTGACTCGAGTTCCGCGCGGGTGTCCGGCTCGTCGAGTGGCTGCGTGGTGAAAGTGAAATGCTCCGCGACATACGCGCTGGGGGCCTTCTTGATCAACGGCGCAGCGTCGGGATCCTGCTCCCACAGGTAGTCCATCCGGGGCAGCAGGCTCGACAGCCAGCTGAATCCCCATTCGACCATGACCACCTGGAGGTCCGGGAATCGTTCGAACGCACCGTTAGTGACCATGTCGACGACGTTCGCTGCTCCGACCTGAGTCAGAATTACGTGCCGTTCACCATACGAGCGGGGGACGCCGCCGGCAGGCCCTTGCGAAGTGGTGTAACACCCTTCGTTGCCGGTCTGGTGCAGCACGATGGGCAACCCCACTTCACTTGCCGCTTCGTAGATCGGGTCGAACCATTGCGAGCCCATCATCTGCTCGTTGAGCAGTAGCTGAATTCCGATCACTCCGACATCGTGTCCGCGGCGGCGGATCTCGGCAGCAGCCATGATCGGATCATGCGGCGACACGCTGATAGCGAGATTGAATCGGGTGTCGTAGTCCACCCAGGTCTCGAGGAAGTAATCGTTGACCCCAGCACAAAACGCACCTGCAGCCGAAGCGTCGCTCCACGTGGTGACGCCGTAGGGCTCCTGCGGGAGCAGCAACGCCGACGCGATGTTGAACGGGCTCATGTGGTTTTCGAGCGTGAAGTCACGGTCGGATCCGGCCGGCCCCCCCGACTCCGGGACCGCGTCCATCCGGTAGGTGCGGTTGGGATGGTTGTAGCGGTCACGAGCGCGTGCGTACATCCGTGCACCGCGCGTCTCGAAGTGCCGCCGCCACGATGCCGAGACATACGGGAAGATGGACTCGACTCCCTTGACCAACGGGTGAACGTCGCAATCGACGAGCGGTGGCCTGTCCTGGTGGATCGTCACGAGATGAATCCTTTCCTGCCATTTCGCTGTGCGGTGAGAGGCCACCGTGGCGGCGGTGCTACGTCCCTATTTATAGCTATAATAGCCGTAGTATTCAGTCTTGTCGCATAAACAGGGAAAGTCGGTGTGAACTATGTCGGTTCGGATCAGTCCCGACCACGAGAGAGCCGCCCGCACGCTGCTACGGGACCGCAGCCGGGCGCGAGTACTGGTCGCCATGTCTCCTCAGCAACCGGACGCTCTGGTAGGCGCAGTGATCGCAGTCGCCGCCGAATCTGAAATCGAACTGGAACTGATCGTTGCCGATCTCACCGGTGCGTTCGGCTTCCTCGACGCGAGCGGAGTCGAAGCGGTGATCAAAGGGGAATTACGAATCACCTCGATAGCCGGTGCCATTCCGCGCTTGCTCAGCGACTATGTGGACCACGTGCCCACCTCACTGTGGGACGTCGACAGGTCGATTGCATCGGGCGCCTTTGCGATCGACATCGTCCTCGCTCGCGTCGCCGCAGGATCGACGAACGAAGATGTTTCTCTGGGCTCGATGATCGGATACATGCCCTCTGCCTTGAGCACATCCGCCTCTGTCGGGTTCGAAGTGGTCGAGAGCGGGCCGCGCGGTGCGCATGCGCCATTCGACATCCCGATCGATCGAGCCACAGCACTGGTGCGAGCAGAGAATCCGACGACGGAATCGGAGACCGCCAAGCGAGCGCCTTCCCCCGAACACAGACGGATCGGCAACCAGGTCGCAACCTTGATCCCCGATGGTGCCACGATCCAGTTCGGTCTGGGGGCAGTACCCACTGCTGTGATTGGAGCGTTGCACGACAAGCGTGACCTCGGGGTGCACTCGGGAATCATGGCTGCGCCCCTGCTGGAGTTGATGGACTCGGGAGTAATCTCCGGCGCCGAAAAGTCCCGCGATCGTGGCATCCACGTCGCGACCGGAGTGCTGGCTGCAAATCTACCTGCATCGCGCTGGGGTGCATCCTTGCGGCTGGCTCCGGTATCCGAGACACACTCACCGACAACGCTTCTGGGGCACGATCGTCTGTGGGCCGTGAACTCGGCGTTCGAGATCGACCTCACGGGCCAGGTCAACGCCGAATATGCCGGCGCGTTCCGGATTGCCTCCGGGGGCGGACAGACCGACTTCATGCGGGCTGCGCACGTCAGCGAAGGTGGCGGTGCAATTCTCGCCATCACATCCAGGACCAAACACGGTGAATCGCGCATTCGTCAATTCACCGAGCCTCATGTTCGGGTGACGCTATCGGGAAACGATGTCGACTTCGTCGTGACTGAATTCGGAGTGGCGCAGTTGCGGGATCGCAGTGCAGACGAACGGCGTTCTGCTCTGATTTCGGTTGCTCATCCAAGGGATCGACCGAACCTTGCACATGGAAAGGGCCGCATCCCCTGAGGTTGGGGGGATGCGGCCCTCGGCTGCAGGGTAGGTGAGCCTTACCCTGCAGTCGAATCGGGGGTTGAAGACAAGTACGGGAGCATCACGATCGGCATGACTTCTGTGGTGCCGGCGTCGACGGCCACTGTGGAGGCAGTGACGTACTTTGATTCGTCTGTCGCAAAGAACAGCGCCGTGTAGGCGACATCCCAGGCCGTCCCCTCAGTTCCGGAAAGACCGGCCTGAGCGCGCGTATGGCGAGCGTTGACTGCATTGTCCCAGCCCCCTCCGCTGTAGCCGAGACCCATCGGGATCGCCACATGGCCGGGTGCCACGGTATTTACCCGGATTCCACTGCGCCCGTGCGTGAATGCGAGGGACTTGGCCATTCCGATCATTCCGGCCTTGGCCGCGGAATACGCCACTCCTGCGCCACCGCGTAGCCCGGCGATGGATCCGATCATGACAATCGACCCGCGACCACCGCGCGTCATATGCGGAATGACCGCATCGCACATCAGCTGAGCGCCGCGCAGGTTGATGTCGATCACCCGCCTCCACAGCTCGTCGGATCTCTTCGACTCGTCGGGTGCGATCGCTGCGTTGTTGATCAACACGTCGACACTCCCGAACTTGTCCATCGCGAGTTCCGCTACACGCTGTGCCCCCTGGATGTCGGTGATGTCGGTGATCGACACCTCCGCTACCCCGCCCAGAGCTTGAACAGCTCGCAGAGTGTGATTGGCGCGGTCGCCGTCGACATCGACGATGACGACCTTGGCTCCTTCGAGCGCGAACAGGATCGCCATGGCCGCCCCGGTCCCCGCCAGCTCGCCGTGCGAGCCAGCTCCAGTAACGATCGCGGTACGGCCTCTCAGGCGATTGTTTCTGGGAAGCTCCGGAACCGTCAGTCCCACAGCATCGCTCATTCGAACCGCCGTCCTCGCACCCGATGCTTCACCGTCAGATCACCCCGCCGGCCGCAAGCTTCTCGATGTCGTCGGAGTTGCGGCCCAAGTAGTCTCCGAAAACGGTCTTGTTGTCGGCTCCGAGAGCAGGGGCAGTGTGACGCACCGCGCCCGGATGGTTGGTCATCCGCGGAATGACTCCCTGCATCTTGACGGTGCCCAGGTCGGCGTCCTCGACCTCGACGACGTTCCCGCGTTCACGGAACGTCGGATCGTCCAGGATGTCCTTGACCGAGTAGATGGGCGAGGCAACAACGCCGAGGTCGATCATCGTCTTGGTGCACTCGGCGAGGGGACGCTTCGAGATCCACTCTGCAACAAGACCATCCAAGCGCTCGCGTCGTTCGGCTTGCATCGCGGACGTCGCATAGTCCTCGATTGGCTCGCCGACCAGTTGCGCGACATTCTGCACCGATCGAGGCGTACCCGAAGTAACGGTCAGCCACTGGCCATCGCCGGTCTTGAACGTGTTGATGACCGCGGCAGGTGCGGCGGCGAGCCTGTTGCCGACGCGTTCGGGAACCTCACCGAGCTGATCGTAGAAGATGACCTGCCACTCGATGAGGCGGAACAGCCCGTCGTACAGTGCGAGATCGATCCACTCTCCGTTGAAGTCGGCATCGTGATCTCGGCGGTACAGTGCAGCCTGGATGGCAAATGCACCCATCAGTCCCGTAACAGAGTCTCCGTGTGAGAAACCTGTGTGCACCGGCGGGCCGTCGGGGAAACCAGTGATGTTCACGACGCCGCTCATTGCTTCGCCGACCTTGCCGAACCCCGGCTGATCGCGACGAGTCGATGTCGCACCGTAGCCAGTCACCTGCAGCACGACGATCTTATTGTTCACTGCCTGCAGCGACGCATAGTCCAGGCCCCACTTCTTGAGTGTCGATACCCGGAAGTTGGTGATGACCACGTCGGCCCACTCCGTCAGCTCGCGTGCCATGTCGCGGCCTGCCTCGGTTCGTAGGTTGAGCGTGACCGACTTCTTGTTACGCGCGGACACCTTCCACCACAGGTGCGTGCCGTCACGATGGGGGCCGGCCGCACGCTGAGGATCGCCGATGCCGGGATCTTCCACGTGTACGACCTCGGCACCGAGATCAGCAAGCAGGGTGCCAGCGAGTGGGCCCGCGATCACGTGTGCGAACTCGACCACTTTGAGTCCGGCGAGGGCGCCTTTTTGTAAAACCACGAATACCTCCGAAGAACGAGTGAACCACATCTCAGTTAAGTATGGCTATAAATAAGGTCTTTGGTCAACCCCCTGGCCCCCTACGCCAATGGCCCGTCCTTCGCAGCCGGGAAGTAATCCTGGCCGATCCCGGACTCCCTGCCCGGGATGAGGGCCGATCGCTGCCAACTCATGACGGTCTCTCCGCCTTGATTCAGTCCGCGAGTGCGCATCTCGACGATCCCGTAACCCGGCCGTGATGCACTGGGGCGCGAACCCGTGCAGACACTCTCTGCGTAGATGGTGTCTCCGACATACACAGGGCGTGTGAGCGCCAGGTCGGTCAATCCGAGGTTGGCTACCGCGTTCTGGCTCATGTCGAGCACCGAGAGACCGAGAACCAAGGCAATGGTCAGCCCTGAATTCACGAGAATCTTGCCCTGAGACACCGGATTTCGCGACGCATAGTCCGCATTGAAGTGGTTCTGATTCAAATTACAGGTGAGGAGCGTGAACCAGGTGCAGTCAGCTTCGTTGATCGTACGACCCAACGGGTGCTGATATACGTCCCCGACCGCGAAGTCTTCGAAGTAGCGTCCGAGCCCTGCCTTATGCATAGTCATTGTGTATAGGTACCATAGATATAGTTAAACCCTGTTGGCTTCGGTCAACACACCGATGAGTCACACAGGAACGGCATCCGAGCGACACCTATAAGTCCGGTCCGGTGGCCGATGGGGCACTCAGTCATGCCCGTGCACCTGCGCATCCCCTACGCTCGGACTACTCGAGAACACTCACCGTCGGATCGAAGAAAACTCGCCCCTTCCCCTTCTCGTTGCGGTGATGGGAGTATGTGAGCTCGCGGACAAAGCCCTTCGAAATGCGCACCCCCGGTGCGGGCGGTTACAGCTCCCTGCCGACCGATCAACCAAGTCACCGAGTTCGTCGATAATCGACATCAAGCTGCTGTTTTGCTCGAGGCTTCGGAGCTCAAACCGCTAGCCGCTCTGATGCTCGCGCGATTGAGCGACGAGTGCGGCCCATCCCGGTGTAGTCAACATCGTCCCGGGCTTCGATCACAGCGCGGAAGCCGCTCGGGCACGGCACACCGTGCCGACAAGATCGCGCTGATCGGCGCGGTCGAGACCGGCCACTTCATCGGCCATGCCGCCGTCGACACGATGAAACGCGTGAGCCTGGAACTCGGAGGAAATCGCCGACTTTCGTGCTGGCCGACGCCGACGTCGCTAACCAGGGAGTGTGCCACGCACCCTTAACCAATATGGGCTGGCGAGGTGTGGACTACGGAGTCCCGAGCAATTCGTGCACGCGGACCTCTGCAATCAGGTGCTCGCAAGGATCGTCGGACGCATCGACGCGCTCGAGGTCGACACCGGCTTTGCATCGGGAATCGATATGGGCCACTGATCAGCGCAGCACACCGCGACAAGGTCGATGGACTCGTTCAGCGGGCCATTGCCGATGGCGCACTGGTGCATTCAGCTTCCAAAAGTGTTGCCTCGGAGACTTTCTTCTATCCTCCCACGGTCGTAGTCGACGCATCACGCACATCGGAGATCTCGACGCAGGAAGTCTTCGGACCGGTCCTCGTCGATCATCGATACACCGACGACGACATCGCGGCCTTGGCGAACGACTCCGGGTTCGGCTTGGCTGCAGGGATTTTCGGTCGAGACCTCGGGTGATCATGCGACTGACAGATGCGCGCGATGCAGGAAGCGTGGGGAGTGCCGATCCAAAACGCCTGAAACCAGAAGTGCCTCAAGTTCCGTTGACGACCGCTCCCAGCTATGGATTCTGCTGCTTGTTCGAAGGAGAGATCGTCCTGTAAACCGCTCGTGTGAGGTTGCTGGTTTCCGGGAGAATCCGACGAGTCCACGGGCTCGGGCTGGCAATCTTTCGGTATTCCGGAGTTTCAAGGACCTGAGGATCGTCCAGGACATAAAGCGCAAGGTATCGCGGACTTCCCTCAACGGCCTGAAATCGTGCGCCCCATTGAAATCCAGGGCATGCCATACGCTCCGGAAAGTGTTCTTCCCAGTACCACTTGTTGAACTCCTCTTCGCACTCCGGAGCGACATCCATCGAGGCGAGCAGCAGCCCGGAACCTTGCAGGGAGTACGTTCGATGCGCGCTGGACAAATCTGTCATTAGCTTTCCATTCCAATCTGCCTTGAATTATCAGGCTCGCGCCAACGGTTTTGAAGCAGCGCAGCAATTTCGTCTGCGTGATCAAGCAGCAATTGATGGGTACCGCCGGCGATGACAACCGGCGGGCGCTTCGAGCCGGAAACCCGAGCGAGTTCAGCGACCACAGCGGGAGGTGTCGAGACATCGTCTTCTCCTGCGATACACAGGGTGTCGATTGCCGTTGGAATGGGCCCCGGTGTCGCGAACGATTCCATCGCGGCCCAGCTAGCGGCCCAACTCTCGGGGTTCATCTCGCGTAGAACCTGAGCGGCGTACTCCACTGAGGCGCTGGGACCAGCGAGTGCATGTCCCGAAAACCACCTGGCCAAGGTTTCATCGACTACTGCCGCCATACCGGACCGTCTCGCGGAATTCCCTCGAACTCCGATACCAGGCACTGCGGTTGGTGGACCGGCGATGAGGGTGACACTCGACCACATCTCCGGGTGGGTGGCTGTGGCGATGCGCGCGACTACTGATCCCATCGACGTCCCGACAAGGTGTACGCGTTCTCCTCGAAGCTGTCGGGCGAGTTCGACGACGTCGGCGGCCATCCGGCCGAGGTCGATAGTGTGTACCGGCGCATCGGATGCCCCGTGCCCTCGGAGGTCCGGTGCAAATGTCTCGAACTCGCCTGTTTCGGCTAGCCCCAATCCCAGCGGGCCAAAGGATCTGCCGTCCAGTCCCAGTGAGTGCAACCCGATTACCTTTGATGCAGCGTCACCGGTGCCGTAGCGATGGACGAGGGTGCATGCGCTGCCCAAGTCCATCGCTTGGCTTGTAGTGCTCACCATCATCTGGCGTGTGTTGTCGGGTTCGATGCTTCCGCCTTAACGGATTTCCATTTGCTTGCCCGAGTGAGCGCAAAGGTACAGGCGAACGCAACGACGGAGACTACGACGATGTAGCCGGTTATTGCCCAGGTCGAGCCAGTCGTGTTCATCAGGAGTTGCGCGACGAAGGGGGCCGTGCCGCCGATGATGGTGGTCGGGAGAGCTTGAGTCAGTGCGACCCCGGTGTAGCGGGCCAGCGGCGGGAACTGATCGGAGAACACGCCTGCTTGAGGTGCCTGTATCGGGGCGTGAGCAAGTGCGAGGTACAGAGTGAATGCAATTCCGACGATCACCACCGAACCTTGATCGAGCAGTGTGAAAAAGAAAGTAGAGATCACCACTGCCGCGGTGATACCGGTCAGCAGTACCGCTCGGGGGCCGAATTTGTCGGCAAACCACCCTGCACCTCCGATGCACGCTGTGTAGATGACCGAAGCGATCATCAGCGCATTGAGAACGGATGTGCGCGGGAGTCCACCGTCGTTGACGGCGTAACTGAGCCCGAACGTCGAGATAGTGTAGTAGACAACGTTGCCCGCAGCGGCAACTCCTGTGCCGAGCGCAATCGGTCGCCAATGGTTGCGTAGGATCGATCCGAGCGAAGGCTTTGTGGTTGCAACGGATTTGGCCTTGACGAACTCAGCGCTGTCTGTTATCTGCCGCCTGATCCAGTACGTCAAACCGAACAACACAATGCTGAAGAGGAAAGGTAGTCGCCAGCCCCACGTCAGGAAGTTGTCACCGGAGATACTCGAGCTGATGCTGGTGGCCAAAGTCGCCAGGACGATACCGAAGGCACCCATCTGCACGATGCTGCCCATCATGTAGCGGCGCCCAGGCTTGGCGTGTTCGACCAGAGTCAGTGCTGCACCGGCCCACTCTCCACCGAGCGCTAGTCCCTGCAGCATCCGGAAGATCACCAGGAGAAGTGGAGCGAAGACGCCGATCTGTTCGTAGGTCGGGAGTACGCCGATGCCAAGGCTTGCGGCAGCCATGAGCGACAGCGAAAAAACGAGCGTTCGCTGTCGCCCTATGCGGTCACCGAGCCGACCCAGCAGGATGCTTCCGAGTGGCCTGGCCAGGAATCCGACCGCCAGGGTCGCGAAGGACGCAAGCAATCCGGCCCCGGACGAGTATGTGGGAAAAAATACTTCGTTGAAGACCAAGGCGGCCATCGTGCTGTAGAGCAGGAAGTCGTATAGCTCGATGGTGCTGGCGGCGAAGCCTGCGAGAGCCGCGCGGCGCTGCATGCTCGTGGAATTGGGTGTGACTGTGTCATTCATGTCGCGCTTCCGGGTAGGGAGAATTTTACTTCTCGGTCGGGGCTAGGAAATCGACATCGTCGAGTGACAGCGCGAGAGACACCAGCGCACCGACATAACTGTACTGCCGCATCCCCATGCACACGCCAGTAGCCGTGGGCGTGAAAACTGATTCGGCGCGCCCGAAGATGGGTCCCCGCGATGACGTCGCGCTGCCTTCGGCGTTGGCGAAATGGACCTCTACGTACGGCCTCTGCGTCTCCAGCAGAGCGTGCCGGGTCGCCGACCCATGGATTGTCAGGCCAGCGGGGTTGATGACGTAAGCGTCGGTGTGTGCAGCCGATCCGTGGATGTACTCGAGGATCGCCCCCTCGTAGTTCGAGGAGAAGATTTCGAGTTCCACGCCGAGTGTTTCCGCCCAACCGGCAACGAATTTGTGCAGCGATTCGAGCGACTCGATGGGGCCGTACATGCGTTTGCTCCGTGCACCGAGGTTGGACATGTTGGGCCCATCGATCAGGGCAATGCGATGGCGGCGGGCCGCCACCGGACGCAGAAGCGAGGTTGCTGGTTCTGTGCTGTTCACGATGTTCCTTTGTTTGAGGGTTCTGTGATGCCCCGCTATGCAAAAGCTTCCGATAGGTCGATCAAGTGTCGACACTAAGTAGATCTTGACAGCTTCACCTGCGGGCTGCTTGCTGCATCACTGCCGCGATAAATGGAGAGGTGAGTCACACATCTACCTGCGATGAGGACAGTTATACCTGATAGATTCGCCGAAGTGAAGCCCTCCATTAGCGGCTCACTCAATCGAGACACGTGTCGATGGCGATCCGACAATGCGGCAAAGTGTCGACACAATTAGGCTTCCGGGGCTAACATCGGATCACCGTCCCCTGGGTATCTCAGCCCACATTCGTAGGAGCATTCGTAGTGACAAGCACCCGATCAGCGGCCCCGTCCCAACCCTTCTCGGATACACATTGGGTCGGCCGGCTGCCCGCGGCTTCTTCCCCCGATGGACCTCGACTCGCCGGTGTCCAGTGCGTCCGGTGCCGTACGCGGTTCTACCCACCCCGACCTGTCTGCACAGAGTGCCTCTCGGAGGAGATGGAACCTCACCTTGTGGGACCACTCGGCACTCTGTACTCCTGGACCACCGTTCACGTTTCGACGTCTCGCCAGGTCCCGTACACGATCGGTTATGTCGATTTTCCGGGTGACCTGCGGGTACTCGGCGAGATCGGAGGGGAAATAGACAGCTTGTCCATGGATGCGACCGTGACGCTGCGCGCGGATGCGGACGGCACCTGGTCCTTCAGCCCGATCGCTACAGGAGACTTCCGATGAACAGCGTCCATGTAGTCGGCGCCGGAATGATTGCCTTCGGCCGACACAAGGAGTCGACGTACTCGGGACTGGCAGTCCCGGCAGTCCTGGCGGCATTGAAGTCGTCAGGTATCGACCGTAAAGAGATCGATTCGGTGTTCTGCGCAAGTAGCTTCGCCGGATTGCTACCGGGACAGCGCGTGACGAGAGACCTTGGCATAGCGGGGATTCCTGTCGTCAATGTCGAGAACGCGTGCTCCGGTGGCGCAACGGCGCTTCACCTTGCCCACGCTGCCGTCGCCCAGGGCAAGAGCCGCATCGCTCTTGTCGTCGGCGTAGAGAAGTTGACTCAGTTCGGCGGCGGTGCCATACCGCTGTCCAGCGAAGATGTCGAGGCTCGGGCTGGACTCGTGATGCCTGCCGTGTACGCAATGCGCGCACGGCGGTACATGCACGAACGCGGCGCCAGCGAACAGGACCTGGCCGAGGTCGCTGTCAAGGCCCGTCGACACGGAGCATTGAATCCGTACGCTCGGTTCCAGTCCGAGACGACAGTTGACGAGGTTCTCACTTCGCGACCCATTGCAGACCCGCTGACGTTGCTCCAGTGCTGCCCAACTTGCGACGGTGCCGCCGCAGTCCTGGTGGTGTCCGACGATGTTCGTCGAACTCTTTCCCAGGCAGCCATTCGGATCATGTCCTCGGTGCTCCACTCGGGAAGTCTGGCGCTCGGCTATCGGGACATGCTGCGACCCGAAATAACCATGCACAGTGCGCGCGATGCGTACGCAGACGCAGGGCTGACCGCCACTGACCTCGACGTAGTCGAACTCCACGATGCGTTCACCGTCGCGGAACTCGTCTACTACGAAGCCCTGGGTTTGTGCGAAACGGGAGAAGCCGTCGAAATGCTCCGATCGGGTGCCACATCGCTCGGTGGCGAGGTCGCTGTCAACCCAGGGGGTGGCCTGCTCTCTCGCGGTCACCCGGTAGGGGCCTCTGGCGTCGCGCAGGTCGCGGAAGTCTTCTGGCAGCTCACCGATCAAGCAGGTGAACGTCAGGTCGCCAACGCCCGTCACGCAATGACCCACGTCACCGGAGGCGGACTGTCGTGGCTGGACCACGGATCATGCTGTATTCACATTTTCGAAGGCGAGGCATAGAGATGTCAGAGGAGAACCACGACGCACGCCCCACCGGTCCGCTTTCCAAAATCATTGTGCTCGATCTGACGACATTTTTGTCAGGCCCGTCAGCGACGCAACTGCTCGGCGACCTCGGCGCGGATGTGATCAAGCTCGAACCGCTCTGTGGAGACATGACACGGACCATCCCGCCGTACAGCGTCGGCCCGGACAGTGCGTACTACCTCGCCAACAACCGCAACAAGCGATGCATCGCAGTCGATCTCAAGCGAGAAGCAGGCCATAGGATCCTGACATCGTTACTCGACCAGGTCGACGTGGTGGTCGAGAACTTCCGGCCTGGTGTCCTCGAGCGCCTTGGCTTGGACGTCGACGCAATCCAGGCCGAGCGCCCCGCTCTCATCTGGGTGTCGATCAGCGGGTTCGGTCAGGACGGGCCGATGTCGCGCCTTCCTGCATACGACATGATCGTCCAGGCACAATCCGGAGTGATGAGTCTGACCGGCGAACCGGGTGGCCCTCCAGTACGACTGGGAATCCCCGCCGGCGACGTCGTAGCCGGCCTCTACTCAGTGATCGGACTGCTGGCAGCGCTGATAGCGCGCAAAGAATCCGGTCGCGGACGTTGGGTCGACGCAGCAATGCTCGACGGCCAACTCGCGATGCTGTCGTACCAAGCTGTATACAGCATGGTCGGAAACATGACACCCGGACCGCAGGGCAGTAGGCATGATTCGATTCCTACCTATCGAACGTTCACCGGTTCCGACAGCCGCGAATTTGCAGTCACCGCAAACACCGAACGAATGTGGCACGCATTGTGCGAGGCGATAGGTGTGCCCGATCTTCCCCTCGACGAACGGTTCCACTCCCCAGCCCGTCGTTTGGCCAACCGAGAAGCCCTGTGGGAGATAGTCGAACCACGGTTTCTGTCCACAACAGCAGCAGAGTGGGTGTCGATCCTCAACGCCAAGGGAGTCCCGGCAGGTCTGATCAAGACCGTGCCCGAGGCCCTGGCTGATGCCCGAGATGCCGACCGAGGGATGGTGCGACGGATGACCCACGCCGATGGCCGCACGGTCGAAGTGCTCGGCAGCCCCGTCATGTTCCGCAACGAAGACCCTCCAGAATTTCGCTACCCTCCAGCGCTCGGCGAACATTCCGAGCAGGTCCTGACAGAGCTGCTCGGATACGCCCCTGAGGAGATACGACTTCTCACCGAAGCCGGAGTCGTCGTGTCTCCGAACGCGGCGACCGATGAAGCACAGTTCGCCGAGGCGGGGAACCCGTGAATCAGGTGGGTACCATCCTCGACATGGAGCCTCCATCGCCAACATCCGACCCGCCACCGCGCGAGCCTGGATTCGAGCTTCCACCCGGGCTGCTTCAACGGTTTCTCGACAACGGTGAACGCCGCGATTCGTTGGTTCTCGTCATCGCGGAATGGGTCGCGAAGGAGATAATCACGGGGTCACTCCTACCCGGCGCCGACCTCAACTCCGTCGACTTGGCGGCACGCTTCTCCACCAGCCGCACGCCAGTTCGCGAAGCCCTCAATCTGCTCGACCGAGAGGGCCTCATCGAATTGACTGCCCGACGTAGACCACGGGTCGCGACACTCGATGCGGGACAGATCGAATCCGCCTACCACCTGCTCAGCAACCTGTTCGGAATGGTCGCCGAGGAGGTCGCATCGAAATCCGACGGAACAGACCTCAGCCCTCTCGACGTTCAAATGCAGCGTATGCAGGTTGCGTACCGCACGAACGACGTCGATTCGTACTTCTGGGCGAACGTCGACTTCCACGACACATGCGGAGAGATCGCCGACAATTCGATGCTCAAACGGACCGTCGACTCGCTCGGACTTCGTGTCCTACGCTTCAGACACCGCACTCTAACCGTCCCCGGACAGTTGAAACCCTCGGTCGACGATCATGCGCGACTGCTCCGCGCGTTTCGCGAGCGGGATATCGAACTCGCTGGTGCACTGAGCCGATCACTCGTGCGGCACTCGTTGCGCACACTCCAAGGCACCATCGGACGTGAATAGCACTGGCCGACTTCGGGCCGCGGTCGTCGCACATGTCACTGTTATCGAGACTGCGACCGCCCCAATCAGGCTGCGGTCGGGTCATTCGGCCGCCTCAACATCCTAAGCATCAAAGGCGGTCCTTTCACGATGGGTTGTGTGGTGCCGCGTGATGATGAATTCATTTCCGTGATCACTTCAACCTAGGTCGAAGTATCTTATCGGTAGAGCGCAGGAGGGTGCACCGACGACTTGGACGAGATGACCGCCGCAATTGCGAAATGACCGGTTACCGAGTTACACCTCGAGGTGGTGGACTGCGCCGTGCAGTCACACGATGGCACGCGAAGGCGTACGTGTTTGATCGCGCAGATTGAGACTCGCTTGTCGAGAAAGTTTAGGGTGACCCGACCAGAATAAAAAAGTAAACGGGGACGAAGACTTACGCAATGCAACGACCGAGCCGGTCTCTAGGTGCTCACACTTCCTCGAAGGTGGAGCCGCACCCGAGTGAGTAGTCCACGGAATGCTGGACCGGTACCTGGGTTCAGCATTCCGTGAATATCAGATCAGGGCGGATCATTGTTTTCGTAAGGACTACGCTAGGATAGATCATCGGCTATAGCCTTGCTGTACACTCCTGTAGTCTACCGATGCACCAGCCCTTGGCTCAGCTCAGTGATACTACGACCTTGCTGGACTTACTTGCATTACCAGCCAGCTCGATAGCGTATGCAACATCTTTAAACGGGATTACGTCGCCGACAATTCGTGCATACTTTTCGGTATTTTTCGCGATGTCTCGGGCAACCGTGAACATTTCTCCGGACGGATGCCCCATCGAATGGACGATAGTTAATTCCGATGGAATGAGCATTTGAAAATCTACCGGTACGGACTCGTGGTAGATCGCAACGATGCCAAAAACCGCCCCTAATTTGGGACCCGCGAACACGGTCTGAGCAACAGCCGGCACGCCAGCCGCGTCGATGTAGATGTCCGTGTCAGGCAGTCCAGGGCGACCGAAAGCGTCGGAGCCGGTCCCGTGAAGGTCTACGAGACGACTTCGAACATCGTGCCGACTCGAATCGATTGTTGCGTCTGCTCCCAGTTCCATAGCCACCTCGAGCCTGGTTGGTTGAACGTCAGCGACAACGACATGCGAAACACCGTAATGCTTGAGAGCCAGCAATGCACCTAGTCCGACAGGCCCCGCACCGAACACTATCGCTTTGTGCTCTGGCCGCGGATTAGTCTTGTCGACGACGCGTCGAGCGACAGCGAGCGGTTCAGCCAATGCAGCGACGTGCCATGGCACATGCTTAGGAACTACCGAAAAATTCTTACCTTCTTTTGCTCCGCGGACAACAATTACCTCACTCAGCGCTCCCTGCGGACCACCTCCACCAATAATTGCGTCACGCACACCTGTCGGGTCGATGACGACATGATCACCTACTTCGACTGTGGTCACTTCGGCGCCCACCTCGATTACCTCACCTGCAGGTTCGTGGCCCAATGCCGTCTGCTCGGCACCGGCGACAACACTCCCCTGCTTCAGGGTATGCGGATCAGCCCCACAGATGCCACAAGCCATGACCCTGACCAAAAGATCATCTGGGCCTGCCTGAGGCTCGGATACTTGCAGAACTTCGAGCTTTCCCGGCCCGGTGACGAATACACTCTTCAACGCAAAACTCCATTCCGACTGATTCGAGAAACGGGGTGCTGGATCGCATCTTGCCTCGGTACCGACGCAACATCCGTATCCGTACGTCACTGTACAGTTAGTTGAGTTTTGGCGCGGCCGGATGTTCGAAGCAGGAAGTTTGCACCAACTAGGCTGGCCGATCGAGTGCAATCCTGTCGGCCTCGGCTAGGGCGCTGATCCACCGCTGCCGACGCGCTGCAATTTCTCGATAGCCGCCTGGGGGCAAGCTCAGTCGGTCTGCCCGAAATATCGTCGTACCAAGACCATTCAAACCACCGGATCCACTACCCTTCTGCTGTGTACACAGCAGAACCCGCACACGACTGGTCCGATAGCGGCGTGTTGACACTCACCGGGCGACAGGATGGCTTCCCCGTAATGCCACCCGGTAACGCCGCTTCGATTGCCCGCCAGCTCTCGTCGTACCTCAAGGCTGTCACCGATTCAACTGCGCACCCAATACACGTCGACGGCGGTGCTTTGCTAGCCGAACGGGCTGCATTCACTCGATGGACTCGCCAAGGACGACGCTCAGTAGGTGGACACACCCGGTTGATTCGAGCGTCGGACGGGTGGACCGTTCTGTCCTGTGCTCGTCCGGACGATCACGCGCTTCTCGGGGCGATGATCGGCGTCGATATGGGTGACCGTGATCCTTGGACACCTGTCGAGGCATGGGCAGCCGATCATACATCTGCGGAATTGGATACTCGTGTCGAGTTGCTCGGTCTGGCCGGAGGGGTCGTGCACGATGCGGAGCCAACGCCGAGCGTCGTTCCCAACTTGGAAGCCAGGGTCAGGTCCGTCGTAGGTGCGGTGCTGGTCGATTTCAGTGCACTGTGGGCGGGACCTCTATGTGCTCATCTGCTCGGCTTGGCGGGTGCACGAGTAATCAAGGTCGAAACTCCGCAGCGACCAGACGGTGCGCGTGGCGGAAATCAACAGTTCTACGACCTGCTTCATGCCGGACACGAGTCGGTTGTACTCGACCCTTCCGTACCTTCTGATCGCGGAGCCCTGCTCGAATTGGTAGAGCGCGCGGACATCATTGTCGAAGCGTCTCGCCCTCGGGCCCTGCAGCGTTTCGGTCTCCACGCAGCAGAATTCGTCGACAAAGGGGCGATCTGGGTTTCGATCACCGCACGGGGCCGGTCCATCGATCGAATCGGGTTCGGCGACGACATCGCAGCGTCGAGCGGTCTCGTCGCCCGAGACCAAAACGGCGACCCATTGTTCGTGGGTGACGCCATCGCAGATCCACTCACGGGGCTAACGGCTGCCGCGGCGGTATTCTCCACTGCGCCCGGCCACGGTCGGTTGATCGACCTTTCGATGAGCGACGTCGTTCGTTCGACTCTGGGACCCGTGGCTCACTCCGAGGCGTCGACGCCCCGCCCGCCTCGACACAGGATCTCGGCAGTTTGCGCTCCGGCAAGTGGGGCCGACACAACATCCGTCCTCAGTGATTTCGGGATACAATGAACGCCTCGGTTTGGATCGTCCGCGATGCCGAGGTCGACGGCGTAGCGAACACCGACATTCGAATCGACAATGGCAGGATCGCCGAGGTCGGACACGGACTGCCGTCCAAAGGAATGCCCGTCGTCGACGCGGACGGTTGCGCCGTGATTCCGGGCCTGACGGACCACCACATACACCTACACGCGATGGCTGCGGCGGAAAAGTCGGTGCAGTGTGGACCGCCAGACGTCAGCGATTTCGACGACCTCGCGCAAGCTCTTGCGTCCGCGCCCGTTGATCGAGATGGATGGATACGCGGTATTGGTTACGCAGAAAGTGTAGCCGGAGCGCTCGATCGATTCGCTCTCGACAAGATGCAACCAAACCGCAAAGTACGAATTCAGCATCGGAGCGGTGCACTTTGGATGATGAACACTCTCGCCGCCGAGAACATCGATCTCGCCGGTTCGACCCTCATCGGAGTCGAGCGAGATTCCGAAGGCGCGGCGAACGGGCGTCTGTGGCGGGCAGACGGTTGGCTGCGCGAGCGGCTACCGCACGCGCAGCCTCCCAACCTGCGTGAAGTAGGACGTACGTTGAGCCTGTTCGGGATCACTTCCGTCACAGACGCCACCCCCGATTTAAGCATGCAAACAGTCGAAAGCCTCAGCAAGGCAGTGGATTCGAGAGAAATTCCACAGCGCGTGCATATCCTCGGAGCTCCCCTCGGGTTCGTCGACGGCGATGCGAAGGGCCTGGTGAAGGCCGGCCCGTACAAGATCGTACTGGGCGACTCCGACCTCCCCGACTACGACCAACTGGTCGACAGGATCGAAACCGTTCACCGAGCGGGCAGACCCGTTGCCGTCCACTGCGTTTCGGCTGCAGCTCTCGTCCTGCTGCTCGCCGCGCTCGAACACGCGGGCCCCCTCACCGGCGACCGGATAGAGCACGCCTCGATCGTTCCGGTCGACTGCGTCCCGACACTCCGACGGATGGGCGTGCGCATCGTCACGCAGCCGGGCTTCATTGCAGACAGGGGCGACCGCTACCTGCGAGAGGTCGACGGACGCGATCACGCCGATTTGTACCGCTGCAATTCCCTCCTACAGGCAGCAGTCCCGGTCGCATTGTCCAGCGACGCACCTTACGGACCTCTGGACCCGTGGGCAGTGATCGTTGCCGCAATGCGACGGCGGACCCAGTCCGGCTCGATCCTCGGACCGTCCGAGCGAGTTTCCGCCGCCGCTGCGCTCGATGCGTACCTCGGACCGGCACACGACCCGGGCGGGCACCCCAGTCGCCTGACAGTGGGGCGACCCGCCGACTTCGTCGTACTGTCGGCCCCCATCGAAGAAATACTTGCCTCACCTGGAGCGGATGCTGTGCGCGAGACTTACGTCGGCGGGATTCGGGCCTGACGTACCGCACGCGAACGCAGTGCATGGGATCGGGCTCTCGTTCGGTGTTTACTGGCTTCGTGATTTTCCAAGACAGTTATCCGTACAGTGATGTAACTTTAGCGGCATGACACCTCAACGCGAGTAGTCCAAGGCACGAACCGAGACCGAATGCGCTGCGCCGATCCTCAGTTGGACGCGTCGCGCACACCAAAGGCCGACTGCCACAACCGGCCGGTGAAGGCAGTACGCCTGCCTTCACCTCGACAGGCTGCCCTCGCACGTCACTACCCAGAGCCAATGCGCAAATACACTCGCCGAGACAGGCACGACTAGTTGCACCTGGCTTGCGTTCGTGAGCAGGCCAGCGCGGCCGACGCCGCGGACAGCACTGGCCGTTAGTCGCGGAGGGACCTTGAGCAGATCGCCCTACGCGAAGATCGTCACAACGATTCCAAAAACATTCCTGCGCAGCAGGTTCAATAGCCCCGGGGCACGGCCGGAAGTATACCGAGCACCGTCGATGCACCTGAGGAATTTCGCAAGTTGAACGACAATTCAATCAATTATTCTTCTTGCCATATCGACTGAGTCTGTGTAATTTCTAGTGATCTACACCTCACTGAACGCAATTTCTGCTTCGGCTAAACACGTACTCGTCCGTCTCGATTGGATGTACACCGTCGCCATCGGAATCCGATGGCGCCAACCATCAGGAGTTCCATGACCATCCCAGAACACCTCATGCTCATCGACGGTGAACTAGTCCAAGCGTCGGAGGGGCGGGTTTTCGAGAACATCAACCCCGCGACCGAGGATGTCATCGGTACTGCACCCGATGCGTCCGCTGCGGACATCGAGAGAGCGATTCTGGCTGCGCGACGTGCCTTCGACACGACATCGTGGTCCACGGATCACGCATTCCGTCGCCAATGCCTGATTCAGTTACAGCAAGGGCTGGAAAAGAATCGCGAAACGCTTCGCCCGATGATCATTGCCGAGACCGGTGCGCCGGTGATGACCACTCATCAGATTCAACTCGACGATTGCATCCGGTTCATCGGACACTATGTCGACCTCCTCGAGACCTACGGGTTCGAGCGAGCTCTTCCCGACAAGATCGACGAACCCGCGCCGACGACGCGATACGTCCGCCGGGAGGCCGCAGGGGTGGTTGCTGCAATCACACCGTGGAACGTTCCGCTCTACCTCAACATTGCAAAGATCGCAGGAGCGCTGGCCGCAGGGTGCACGGTGATTCTCAAGCCCGCTCCTGACACTCCTTACAGCGCACTGGTACTCGGCGAAATCGCGGCCGCTCACACCGACATCCCCCCGGGCGTTTTCAACGTGGTCACACCGTTGCGCAGTGAGGATGCCGCGGTCTTGACTTCACATCCCGCAGTCGACGCAATCACGTTCACCGGGTCGACTGCTACGGGCCGTCGCGTGATGGCCTCGGCATCGCCAACCCTCAAGCGCCTCACACTCGAACTCGGCGGAAAGTCACCGGCCATCATCCTGGACGACGCTGACTTGGGTGAGGCAATACCAATGCTCGCCGGCAGTATCTGCTACCACGCGGGCCAAGGTTGCACGACCCTCACCCGAATCCTGGTGCCACACAGCCGCTTGGGCGAAGCGACCGACATGGCAGTGGCAATCATGAGCCAGATTCCCTGGGGCGACCCGAACGACCCTGCCAACATGATGGGGCCTGTTGCGAACGCGAACCAGAAGGCGTCGATCCTGCGGTACTACGACATCGCACAGAACACCGGCCGGGTAGTACTCGGCGGCAAGCCGACGTCTCGTTTCGATCGAGGGTACTGGGTCGAACCCACCCTGCTCACCGATGTCGACCCCATGTCCCCCGTTCCACAGGAGGAGGTCTTCGGCCCGTTGTTGACAATGATCGGTTTCGACGACGACGACGACGCAATCGCCATCGCCGACAACACTATCTACGGCCTTTCGGCGATGGTGTACAGCTCCGATCTCGACCGTGCACTCCGAGTGGGAAACCGTCTGCGAAGCGGGACGGTCGGAATCAACGGAGCTCAATGGTTCGACACGAATTCGCCCTTCGGCGGCTACAAGCAAAGCGGACTCGGCCGCGAATGGGGTACCGACGGTCTGGAGGACTTTCTCGAGGTGAAGACGATCGCACACCCGAAAGTTCGAAGCTAGCACTTCTCCGTAACTCCAGAAGTCGGCCGCCACCCGCGGCACGAACAAGACACGACCTGGTCGCTCCCGCGGCCGAAAGGATCTCCATCATGAGCAAGGGAAGAGTCGAAGGCAAGGTCGCCTTCGTTACCGGCGCAGCGCGTGGACAAGGACGTAGTCATGCTGTCCGTCTTGCGGAGGAAGGCGCTGACATCATCGCAGTAGACCTGTGTCAGGACATCGCAAGCAACTCGTATGCACTCTCGCGCACGGAGGATCTGCAGGAGACCACAAGGTTGGTCGAGAAGGTCGACCGTCGTATCGTCGCAATCGAGGCGGACGTTCGCGAGTTCGCGCAGCTGAACGACGCCGTCTGTGCCGGCATCGCTGAGTTGGGTCACCTGGACATCGTGGTTGCGAACGCAGGCATCGCCCCGATGGGTGCAACGGATCAACTACAGGGCTGGATCGATGTGGTGGGAGTCAACCTGATCGGTGTCCTGAACACCGTGCACGCCGCACTTCCTCATCTGCCCGAAGGATCATCGATCATCGCAACTGGCTCGGCAGCGGCCTATATGCCCAACGACATCGTCGACCAACCCGGCAAGGATCCGGGTGGCAACGGTTACATCGTCGCAAAGCAAGGCTTGTCCGCCTACATGCACGAGTTGGCACGCAATCTTTCCCCCAGACTGATTCGCGCCAATGTCGTCCACCCCACCAATTGCGACACGAACATGCTGCAGAGCGATGCTATGTACCGCGCGTTTCGGCCCGACCTCGAGAATCCGACGAGGGAAGATGCCATCCCCGCGTTTCCGGCGCAGCAGGCAATGCCTGTTCCGTGGGTCGATCCGGTCGACATCAGCAATGCGGTTGTCTACCTCGCGTCCGATGAATCGCGCTACGTGACAGGCATGCAGATGCGGATCGACGCCGGCTCCTACCTCAAGAACCACTCGTTCCACTTCTAGAGATTCGAAAGGACTGGACTCATGAAGGTTCACGTCGAACCCCAACTCTGCCAGGGCCATACCATCTGCTCGATGGTGGCACCAGAGATGTTCATACTCGACGACGAGGACGGCCACGCGTCGGCCGTCGCGGGTGACACACCTGCCGATCAGGTCAAAAACGTTCAGGAGGCCATCAAGTCGTGCCCTGAGCGTGCCATAGTCGAGTTCTGAAAGGGCCCACAATGACCACAGACGACATCAGCTCTTCCGTTGATCACAAGAAGTGCCCGATCGACTTCGACCGACACGCTCCTGGATATCGAAAGGAGTTCGTCGCGATCACCGACGACCTCCATTCCCGGTGCCCGGTCGCGTGGACCGAAGCCTACGACGGGCACTGGGTAGCCAGCGACATGCCCGAGTTGTTCGAGATAGCACGCCGATCGGACGTTCTGTCCAACGACAACGACTACGAGGGACTGAGGAAGGGATACAAGGGAATCAACATCCCCGCTCCCGAGGGTCGCGAGTCACGCGGTGGCTTCCTCGAACTGGATCCACCCGAGCAGCAGGACTATCGCAAGGCGCTCAATCCCTATCTGTCTCCTGCTGCGGTGGCTCGATGGGTGCCCGTTATCGACGAGATCACTCGTGCGTGCATCGACGATCGGATCGAGTCGGGTTCGATCGATTTCATCGACGACCTCGCCAACATCGTTCCCGCAGTGGCGACAATGGGCCTGCTCGGAATGCCACTCGCGGATTACGAGCGCTACGTCGAGCCGGTGCATGCCTCGGTCTACACCCCGTACACCTCGCCCGAAATCGTTGGAGTCTTCGAACGTCTCAACGACGCGATGGACCATATGTCGAACCTCGTTCTGGCGATGAAGGACGACCCGAATCCCCGACCCGGGCTCGCACTCGCACTGCTGAACGCACGGGTCGTGGACGAACCCATCGGTCACAAAGCGATCATGGAAACGTTGGGACTACTGGTCGGCGGAGGCTTCGACACGACAACCGCACTCACCTCCCATGCATTGGAATGGTTGTCCGAGCACCCAAGTGAGCGAACTCGACTGCACGACAACCTCGAGACCATGATCGACTCGGCGACCGAGGAATTCCTGCGCTTCTACACTCCTGCTCCCGGTGACGGCCGAACCTTCGCGGAGGATGTCGAGATCAGCGGTGCCCACTTCAAGGAGGGCGACAGGTTGTGGTTGTCCTGGGCGATGGCCAACAGGAACGCGGAGATCTTCCCTAACCCCCATGAGGTCGATTTAGAGCGGAGCGGGAATCGGCACGCCAGTTTCGGTCTCGGCCAGCACCGCTGCATCGGATCGAATGTAGCTCGAAATCTGTTCAAACGCATGCTTACTCAGGTGCTCGATCGTATGCCGGACTATGTGTGTGACCCCTCGGGAAGCGTCCACTACCAAACCATCGGTGTAATCAACGGAATGCGCAATCTGCCGGCAACGTTCACTCCGGGAAAGCGGTTGGGTGCGGGGCTGAACGAGACGATCGGTCGTCTGCAGATCCTTGTGGACGAACAGCGTCTCGGAGAACCCGTAACCAAGCGCAGGTCTCGAGGCGAGGGAGACTGATGACGTACGTCATCCTGCAGTCGTGCTGCAACGACGCTTCCTGTGTTGCGGTCTGTCCTGTCAACTGTATTCATCCGACCCCGGACGAGCCGGGGTTCATGAGTGCGGAAATGCTGCATATCGACCCCGATACGTGCATCGACTGCGGAGCCTGTGTCGACGAATGCCCGGTCGATGCGATCCGAGCCGAAGACGATCTCACCGAAGATCAGGACGACTATCTGGACCTCAATGCCAAGTACTTCGAGCGTGCAAATGACGTGGACGCGAAGAGTCCTGAGCCGAGAACTTGGAGGAAGTCCGACTACTCCGGCCTCCGCGTCGCAATCGTAGGATCAGGTCCTGCAGCGTTCTATGCGGCCTTGGACCTGTACGGGATGAAAGCCGCAAAGATCCACATGTTCGATCGGCTGCTGTCCCCGTACGGTTTGGCGCGCTTCGGGGTTGCACCGGATCATCAGTCAACCAAAGCCGTGATCGACATGTTTCGGTCACTCGGCAAGCGAGACAATTTCGAACTCAGCCTGGGTGTCGATGTGGGCAAACACGTATCCCACGACGAATTGCTCGCCCACCACGATGCCGTGATCTATGCGGTCGGCGCATCGTCGGACCGTCGATTGAACATCGAGGGCGAAGACCTCCCAGGAAGCCACGCTGCAACCGAATTCGTCGCTTGGTACAACGGCCACCCTGACTACGCTGATCGACAGTTCGATTTGACCGGCAAGCACGCAGTGGTGATCGGCAACGGCAACGTCGCTCTCGACGTCGCCCGCGTTCTACTGTCGGATCACAGTCGGCTCGCCAAGACCGACATCGCGCGCCACGCCCTGGAATCGCTGCGTAAGAGCAACATTCGTCAAGTCACGTTGATCGGTCGGCGAGGCGTCGCACAAGCGGCTTACACCAACCCGGAGATGCTCGCGTTGTTGTCCATGGACGACATCGAGGTCATCGTCGAGTCCGAGGAAGTTGCCACGGACGAGGTCACCCGAACGGTACTTGAGCATCCCGAAACGGACTCGAGCGTCCACGCCAAGGTTCGGTATGCGCAAGCGGCCGCATCGCGTCCGCGCGGAAGCGGATCCAAGCGACTCGTCCTGCGGTACAGGGCATCGCCGGTAGCGATCGAGGGATCCTCTCGAGTGGAAGCGGTGAAGCTGGTCCGCAACCGACTGGAAATCGGAGAAGACGGAACTGTTGTCGCGGTGGCAACTGACCACAGCGAAAGAATCGAAGCGGAAATCGTCTTCAGGTCGATCGGATATCGAGGGCTTCCGGTCGATGCTCTACCGTTCGACAGTCGCAAGGGAACAGTCCCCAACGTCGACGGCCGCGTAATCGACCCCGACGGCGGCCTCCCGATGGCGGGTGTCTACGTCACCGGCTGGATAAAGCGAGGACCGACCGGAGTGATCGGCACCAACAAGAAGTGCGCAACCGAAACCGTGGATGCACTACTTAACGACTACTCCGATGGTGTTCTGACTGCCTCACCGCATCGACCTGCCGACATTCTGGCCCTTGTGCGCGAACGCAACCCGGAAGCATTGAGGTTCGATGATTGGTCTCTCATCGACCGCGCCGAACGCGACGCAGGGAAGGCCGAAAATCGTCCTCGAGTCAAATTCGTCGACGTCGCTTCCATGATGAACGTCGTCCGATCGAGATGACTCATTCCCACATCGAGAGAGAGACCGACGATGCAAACTCCCATCGTGATCGTAGGAGCAGGACTGGGCGGATCTCGCGTGGCCTCGGAGCTCAGGGACAATGGCTTCGAGGGACCCATCGTACTGATTGGTGAGGAAACGCATGCGCCGTACGACCGACCGCCGCTCTCCAAAGCACTGTTACTGGGAACTGTGGATCAAGTCGACCTCAATCCCACCGAGTTCTACGAGCAGAACAGAATCGAGTTACGCACCGGCACACGGGTGACAGCGGTCGATCCGGTGGCCAAGACCGTCACAGTGGAACCCGCCTACGGTGGATCTTCTGAGGCCGTGGCGTACTCGTCGTTGGTACTTGCAACCGGACTTAAGCCTCGAATGCTGCCCTTTGCACTCGATCGCGTGGGTGTGCACGTCCTTCGTACTATCGACGACGCGCGATCACTGCGGGCCGCCAGTAAATCCGCTACCCACGCTGTCATCGTGGGTGCCGGGTTCATAGGGTGCGAAGTGGCCGCCAGCTTGCGAACCCGCGGACTGAGCGTGACAGTGGTGGAAGCGTCCCGAGCACCCCTGTCGGCGGCACTCGGCATACAGGTCGGCACAATGGTCGGTCGATTGCACGCGGCCGAGGGCGTGGACCTCCGCACCGGTGTCGGAATCACCGGAATCATCGGGGAGCAACGCGTCACCGGTGTGACGCTGTCCGACGGTGACGAAATCCGCGCCGACATCGTCGTCCTCGGTATCGGGTCGACTCCGGTGGTCGACTTGGTTGCCGGGTCCGGTATCGAGATCGCAGATTCTGCGGTAGGAGGTGGGATTTCATGTGATGCCAACGGTCACGCCTCGGTCCCCGACGTCTACGCCGTGGGCGATGTAGCGAACTGGCGTGACAACGCGGGCTCGCCAGCGCGCGTCGAGCACTGGAACAACGTCGTAGCGCAAGCAACGACAGTTGCGGCAACAATTCTCGATATCGCACCGGACGACCGGCCTGCTGTGTCCTACTTCTGGAGCGACCAGTTCGACCTCAAACTTCAGGCGCTCGGCCATCCCGGCGTCGGAGACGACGTCCACGTAGTCTCCGACGAGGGTGGTAAATTCGTCGTACTCTACAGCCGAGAGGGAAAGTTGACGGCGGTTGTCGGCGTGGGCAAACCGGCCGCGGTCATGAAGATGCGATCACATGTTATCGCTCGAACCCCTATACACGACCTCGTGTGACGTAGGTGCGTTGGCGGCGGTCTCAGTCGGCCGCCACCGTCACCGTGACGTCGATGTTCCCTCTGACTGCGTTCGAGTACGGGCACAACCGATGTGCCTCGTCAGCAATCTGCTGTGCGACATCGGCACTCAAATTGGGCACACTGACTTCGATCTCGACAGCAAGCCCGAAGGTGCCGTCGTCGAGCTGCCCCAACGACACACGGCAGCCCACCGCCGAGTCGCCGATGTCCACTTTGCGGCGACCTCCTGCCAACCGAAGCGCAGAATGGAAGCACGCGGCATATCCGACGGCAAAGAGCTGCTCGGGATTGGTTCCTGTTCCACTTCCTGGCATCGACATTTCAACATCCAACGCACCGTCCGACGTGCGACCGTGGCCGCGTCGACCGTCACCGGTGGACAGAGCTTCTGCGGTGTACATCATCTTCATCGGTATACCTTTCAGTTCGTGGCGGCTCGTTTGCCGTACGTGGTATTTCCCCGAGTGAGAACCGATGCGACCTCACGGCCGAATACATCGATGGTTTCGAGGTTCGCGAGGTCATGCAGGCGGACGATGCACAATTCGATTCCACGATCGAATTCCGCAGCGAACTTCTGCACAAGTTCTGCGGGAGTGCCGATCATTGCGGGTCCCCAGCCGGATTCAGGCAATCGGCGATGTGTTCTTTCGACGACCTTCGCTCGCTGCGCTTCGTCGGTGATCATACCCACCGCGTATTGCGCAGACACGCGGGCATTCCCCGCACGCCGTGCAAGATCTTCCAGTCGAGTACGTGCGGCTCCAGGGCAATTCCACCAATCAGCCAACTCGGCTACGATCGGCATGGTCAACTGCCGGCCTGCTCCACCGATGTGAATCGGAATCGAGCCGTTGACAGGCCTTGGCAGCCCGAATGCACCGGACAGTCGAAAGTGCTTGCCCTCGTAATCGAAGGGTTCGCCTGAAAACATCGCTCGGACAATCTCGATCGTCTCGGCCAGTTGTTCCGAACGACAACGGGGAGAGTCGTATTCGATACCGAACATGTCGAATTCGGATTCGATCGATCCCCAACCCAAGCCGAGCTCGAACCGACCTCCCGCGATCCTATCGACCGTGGCCGCCATCTTGGCCAGGACAGCAGGATGCCGAAATGGGTTGCATCCGACGAGATGACCCAGCCGAATTCTTCCGGTGGCCACTGCGATGGCAGAGATCAATGTCCAACTCTCCAACGCATCAGCCCGATTCGCTGCAGGGGCGAACAGATGATCCATCAGCCAGAACGACTGAAAACCGGAGTGTTCCGCACGAACAGCCGCGTCGATCACTGCTTGGAAGTCGAGCCCTACCTGCGGTACGAATATCCCGAAGCCGCCGCCGAAAGTCGGAAACCGAGCCGATTCTTCGAAGCTCATACTATCCGACAGTAGTTCGAAACTCGGCCTATGACAATGGCTTCATTCCTTTGAATTCTGATTCACGAAGGGATCAGACGTGAACGAACAGTGCCCGATGCAATATCGCTCGTCCAATCCGAACTGATTCGGCCGCGTCACCTTCGACTCTTTCCGCCAATGGGCGCGCCATGTGCAGCGCGATCATCAGATCCTCGGCCCCTACCCCGTCGACGACGAGACCGGCCGAACGCCCCGCGGCAAGCAACGATTCGAACGCTGCCGCAGTCCGACGCGACAGCGCGGTGAACCATTCGATGTCGGCGCCGGAGAGCACATGAACGAAACTTCGTTCGTCGATGATCATGTCGAGCACGTCCTCGAAGAGCTTGATGATTCCGTCGGGACGTCCCGCCAGGTCACTTGCCAGTTGCTCGATTCGCGCAACGTTGTCCTCGAACACCATGGCCGCGAGTTCCTCACGTGTCGTGAAGTTGCGGTACAGCGTCGTCCGACTAACTTCGGCGATGCGCGCGACCTCCTCCAACGCGACGTCGGGCCCCTTCGCGGCGAAGGCTTGGCGGGCGGCGGAGAGCAGTCGTTCTCGATTGCGCACAGCATCGGTGCGCTTGGACCTGTTGGAATCGACCGACGGCATGTCAGGAACATTACCGGTTGCGTCCATCGAGTCCGGTACCGACTATCCGTACATCGACGTTCATTTCGGCGAGCGGCTGTCGTACCCAGCATTCTGCATCAGTCCTGATCAGGAAACTCGACGCTGATCAGCCGTAAGTCTGCCGAGTACGCGAGCGGCGAAGGCATCGCAACAGCCTCGGATGGGCGGACACAGTCGACCACCAGGTGGCCATACCTTGAATGTCCACCTCAACACGACACATCGCCGGGGCGCACGGACGCGAGTCGCCCTCAGACTATTTTTAGTTCGTCCGCACGACCCGCTTCCATGGCACTGGCAGCATGTCGAGCCGCAACGTACCCGAATGCCATGGTGTACGAGATACTCGCTCCTGCACCGAAATACGTTCTCCCCAGGACTGTTGCAGTGATATTTCCGGTCGCGTACAACCCGGCAATCGGCGATCCATTCTCTCCGATCACGCGTGAGAACTCATCGGCAACCAAGCCGCCACCTGTCCCTGCATCGGAAGGAAAGATTTGAACCGCATAGAACGGGCCCCTCGCCACCGGTCCCAGCGCCGGGTTCGGCTTGTGGGCCGGATCGCCCAGCGCTCGGTTGTACGCCGACACACCACGTCCGAACTCGGGATCGAGCCCATTCTCGGCATGCGCGTTGAAAGTCGAAATGGTGTCGACCAAATTGTCCCCATCCACGTCGATGAGTTTGGCCAGATCTTCGATGGTTTCCGCCTTCTTCACCCACCCGTTCGTGAACCATTCCTTCGGCATGTGTCCCGGGAGGCCTATCCCCGCAGCGTAGCGACGGCGGTATGCATCATCGGTGATTGCCCAACACGGCGCGGCGTCGTGGTCGTACATTGCGACGGCCACATCACCCATCGCTGAGGATTCGTTGACAAAACGCTTCCCCTCTCGATTGACCAGAATCCCACCTGGCCGTTGACGCGACTGACCCATCGTCGAGGCTCCGAGTTCGGCAATGGTGGACGGAAGCCACCAGGCGTTGTCCATGAGGTCGATGCCTGCACCCGCTGCAATACCCATTTCGAGAACCTCGCCAGTGTCTCCGGGATTGGCAATGGACAAGCTGCCGTCGTTGACGCCGCCGCTGTACTTACGGCGCATGTCGGCGTTGTGCGCAAACCCACCGGCTGCCAGGAGAACACCCTCACGGCCCTGGACCGAGATCGACTTTCCTTCATGGACAATTCGAGCGCCGACCACCCGTCCGCCGTCGAGAATCAACTGCTCGACCGGTGACTCGGTCCAGACCTCGATGCCATCATCAAGGGCCATGCGTAATAGCTGCCCGATGATTGCGGCACCGTTGGTCAACATCTTTCTTCCTCGTATCTTCGAGACGACTGTACGAAGAAAGACACGTGCGGCAACGAGAAACGCAGCGACCGACCGATTGAAGTACTGAATGGAACGGAGCTCGTTCGTCTTGACGACCAAACCGATGTGCTGCGCCATGCCCGGCATGATTCTGTCGCGCCAGTCCTTGCCCAGTAAGTCGGCGTTCCACGGCTGGGACTCGATCGAACGTCCACGATCGACTCCACCCGGCAATTCGGAGTAGTAGTCGCTGTATCCGTCTGCACGGACGAACTCGACACCACGTCTTCGCATCAGGCCGACCAAGTCGTTGCCCGCGGTGACGTACGCGCGCCGCCGGGCCAACGGATTGGTCCGATCGGGATCACCGAGTGTGGATTGCATGTACAGGAGCGAATCGTCCATCGAGTCCGCGACGCCTTCCTCCTGCATCAACACGTTGTTCGGCACCCACATCACCCCACCGGACATAGCCGTAGAGCCACCGACGAGTGCTTGCTTTTCCACAACCAGGGGTTGGAGGCCGGCCTCCTTGGCTGCTATTGCGGCCGACAGTCCGCCGCCGCCGCTTCCGACGATCAGAAAGTCGACGCTGTGGTCCCACTCGGTCATTTCTGCTCCTGATTGTGCACGGGTGCCGGCCCGATGCCGTTGTAGTTGGAAAGTGAAACCGGCTCCTCTGCGGGTGTCGACACCGCCGAGGAGCCAGTGGTCCTGGTGGCCCTAGTGGTTCGAAATGTCAGATACTGATACCGACCAGCTTGGTATCCAAGTACTCGTTTATGCCTTCTGCCGCGCCTTCACGTCCCAGACCGCTCTCTTTGACGCCACCGAACGGCGCTGCGGCAGACGTCGGATTTATGTCGTTGATACCGACCATTCCGAAGTTGAGCTTTTCCGTTACACGAAGAGCACGGGAGAGGTCTCGGGTGTATACGTAAGAGGCAAGTCCGTAGTCGGTATCGTTCGCCATCTCGATCACCTCCGATTCTTCGTCAAAAATCGTCACTGCCGCAACAGGTCCGAACGTTTCCTCTCGGTAAATCTCCATGTCCGGTGTGACACCGGTGAGAATCGTCGGAGCGTAGAAGTAGCCCTGGTCGAACTTGTCTCCGGTCAAGCGTCGACCGCCCACGGCAATCGTTGCGCCCTTGCTGGTGGCGTCGTCGACCTGGCGCTGCATCCGATCCAGCGACGGCGCGTCGATCAAGGGGCCGACGCCGCTGCTGGGCTCGAGACCATTTCCCGGCTGCAACTTCGACGTTCGCGCGACCAAAGTCTCGATGAACTTCTCGGCGATGGAGCGATGCACGAAGATTCGGTTCGGACTGATGCAAGCCTGACCGGTGTTGAGGAACTTGACCAACGTCGCACCCTTGGCGGCATGCACCGGATCGGCATCCTCGAACACGATGAACGGAGCGTGTCCACCGAGTTCGAGCGACACACGCTTGACTGTGGATGCAGCCTCTTTGGCGAGAAGCTTGCCTACATCGGTCGACCCTGTGAACGCGATCTTGCGTACCGCTTTGCTGGCGAAGACGGTCTCGCTGAACGATCGCGCACTCTGTGTAGTGACGAGATTCGCGACGCCCGCAGGAATCCCGGCGTCCTCGAAGATCTTGAACACAGCGATCGCGGTGAGTGGGGTGTTCTTGGCCGGCTTGAGCACTACCGGGCACCCGGCAGCGAAGGCCGGTGCGACCTTGCGCGTGATCATCGAGATCGGGTAGTTCCACGGGGTTACAGCAGCGACGACGCCGACCGGCTGGCGCAGAGCCAGGAACCGCTGGTCGGGCCGCGCCGACGGAATGGTCGATCCGTACACTCGTTTGGCCTCTTCGGCGAACCAGATCAGAAAGTCGGCCGCGTACTTGACTTCGGTCCGTGCAGCCTTGAGGGGTTTACCCTGTTCCATGGTCATCAATACCGCCAGGTCGTCCGCACGCTCCAACATCAATCGATGTGCGGTGTGCAGGAAATCGGCACGCTGGTACGCAGTGAGCGTGGCGAAACCCGGAAATGCCCGCTCGGCAGCATCGATCGCGTTTTGCACGTCGGACGCCTGACCTGAGGCAACCGAGGCAAGCACGTCACCGGTCGCAGGGTTCGTCACATCGAAGTAGGCCCCAGTAGCGCCTGTACTCCATTTTCCGTCGATATACAGCGATTCCCGAGTGACACTCGGATCCTCGAACAACGGCAATGACATAGGAATCTCCAAGAGTAGCTTCAGGAACGGCCGACCTGACCGCGAAGAGAGCATACCCCCCAATGTCCGTGTGCTTCAATGTATTGAACACAAATTCAATCGAAGCACAGTGATATGTATCGAATCTACATTCTGTTCGAACGCCGGTGCATGGGATGATTTCTCCGAGGAGGACCTAGCGACGACCGAGCGGAATGCTCGGGCGTCGAATACGAAGACTTCGTTCACGACGGTCATCCACCGACAAGCCGATGCACTCGAACCGAACCTCATCGACGACAACACGCTTCGCACGCGATCTTCTGAAAGGCAACAATGAAGCTGAAAGACAAAACCGCTGTGGTGACCGGAGCAACGGCTGGGATCGGATTGGCGATCGCACAACGCTTAGCCGAGGAGGGTGCCCACGTCTATTTCACCGGACGCAGCACCGAACGCCTCGACGAGGCCAAAGCCCGCATCGGAGACCGAGCAACCGGCGTACAGGCCGACGTGACCGTCGCCGAGGACCTGGACCGACTGTACGCACTTATCGTGTCCGACGGTCGGCGGGTGGACATCGTAGTGGCGAATGCGGGAGGCGGAGACAACCTACCTCTCGAGCAAGTGACGTTGGAACACTACAACTCCATATTCAACACCAACGTCCGCGGGACGCTCTTCACGATCCAGAAGGCGCTACCGCTCTTGGAAACCGGCGCGTCGATCGTGCTTCTCAGTTCGGTCGCTGCGGACAGCGGGTCGCACGGTCTCGGCGTGTATGCCGCATCGAAGGCAGCGGTCCGTTCGTTTGCACGCACATGGGCGAACGAGTTGAAAAGCAAGGGAATTCGAGTGAATGCCATTGCTCCTGGCGCCATCGACACGCCAGGACTCGCCGCGGCGGTCAGCGTCGGTGGCGCACAGATCACCGAGATGTTCGACATGATCGGCCAGCACACCCCGCTCGGAAGGGTCGGCGCCGGCCACGAAGTCGCCGATGCTGCGCTCTATCTCGCGAGTTCGGACAGCAGTTACACCACTGGGTCCGTCATCTACGTCGACGGCGGGCAGAGCCAGATCTAGCGCGGACAATGTGTGGCGCACGAGAACTGCGGTGGACCTGCACGGACAGATCGACCGCAGTTCTCGGCTCCTCGAGAGGTCAGAAGTATTGCGCTCCACCGTCGACGGTAACGTGCTCGGCCGTCATGAAGGCCGATTCGTCCGAAGCCAGAAACGCAACGATATTGGCGATCTCGTCAGGCTCGGCTGCGTACTTCTGAAGCATCGACGTGTTCATCGTTGCCAATCGAGGATTGGACTTGTTGGTCTCCTCCAGCCGTGCCTGCATGCTCCCCGATCCCATCGGCGACATAACGGCCCCGGGATGGACGCTGTTGACCCGAACTCCGTAGTGACCGAGCTCGGCTGCAAATCCACGAGTCATGCCGACCAACGCGTGTTTGCTCGTCGTGTACGGAATCATGAAGGGCTGCATCTTCTTGCCCGAGGACGAACTGATCACAATGACTGAACCGCTGCCCTGACGCGTCAGATGGGGTGCAGCGGCCATGATGGTGTTCCACACCCCGGTTACGTTGATGTCCATCGTGTCTTTGAAGACCTGAGGAGTCGTCTCGTCCCAGGTGACCGGAATACAGATTCCGGCATTGGCGACGACCACATCCACGCTGCCAAGCTCCGAGACCACGCCGTCGACGAAAGACTTCATCGTGTCCAGATCTCGGACATCGCCCTGTCGCACGACCGCTTTACGACCTTCCCCCTCGATCAGAGCCACAGTTTCGGCGAGGTCTTCGTGGGTGGCTGACAGGTACGGAACACCGGGGAGCGGGCCGGCAAGGTCGATCCCCGCGATGTCGGCACCTTCCCTGGCGAGCCGCACAGCGTGCGCCCTTCCCTGTCCGCGAGCGATCCCGGTAATGAGGGCAACTTTGTTCTCGAGCCGTGCCATGGTCTACCTACTCTCGATGATCGGATCCGACCACGGCCCCTCGTCGTCGGCAGACGTCGAGCACCTTTAGCCGGATGTTTTCTGGCCCTGTAAAACTATTGTCCGAGGCAAACGAGTGAAGGCGTTCGAAAAACACCCGCTCGCCCACTCCGAACCGTATGAAGATCTCCTCGGACGGGCCACCGCCGAAGTCCAACCACGGAAGCACGAAGTCCATCATGTGCCGCTGGTCTCCACCGACTCGGGCGGCCTTCGTTCCGATCGACACATTGATCAACTCCCATCGCGTTTCGGTGTGGCAAGCCACGTGACTAGGTGATCGCTCCGGCGATCTTCAGTTCCAGAATTCTCTCGTCGTCCAGCCCTAACTCCCGGAGTATTTCGTCGGTGTGCTCGGCGAACTGGGGCGCGCGGTCCGGAGTGGCTGGGGATTCGTCGAACTGAACCGGAGACGTCACGAGTTCGCGTGACACTCCATCGACGTCCAGGACAGTTGCCACATGGCCGTTCGCCCTCAACTGCACGTCTTGACCGGCCTCGAGCGCATTCTGCACCGGACTCCATTGCCCCTCGAGCGTTGCGAACTTCTGCAACCAATGAGTGAGGGGCTTTTGTGCGATCTCCTTCGCCACGATTCCCGCAGCTTCGCGCCAGTTCTCCATCAGTTCGGCCGTTGTCGCGAACGACGTGTGCTCGATCAGATCCGCGCGATCGAGGTGCGTGACGAAGTCTGCCCAGTACTTCCCCGGTTGCAGCATGCACAGATTGACGAAACGCCCGTCCGACGTTTCGTAGATGCCGACGAGTGGGTTCCCTGGAGCGCCTGGCCCCTCGCTCGGATCGCGCCCTTGCATGACCGGCCCACCGTTGAGCGCGATGTCTATCGAAAGCGCGTTCGCCCACGCCCCACTGGCCAGAAGCGAGACATCGACAACGGACGGCTCCCCTGTCCGTTCGCGGGCGAACAAGGCTGCCGCAATCCCTCCCGCGATGTTCAATCCACCGATGGTGTCACCCCATGCAGGTCCCGGCTGGTTCACCACACTGCCGAGACTCGGCGGCGTCGCTCCCATGGCGTTTCCTCCTCGACACCAGAAGGAGGGCGAATCGTAGCCACCGTTCTCGGACTCGGGCCCGCGTGCACCCCAAGCACTTCCCCGCACATAAATGATGCTCGGGTTGATCGCGCGGATGTCGTCGACGTCGATCTTCAAGCGTCGACGCGCTGCGGGCAGGAAGTTGGTCACGAACACGTCGCTGTTGCGCACTATGTCGTAGAGAACCTCGCGGGCTTCGTCCTTCTCCAGCGAGAGGCCGATGCCCCGCTTGCTGCGGTTCGGATGCTCCATTATCGGAGAGAATCCGCCGAACGACTCCATCCCACCGAGGTTTCCCAATCCTCGCTGCGCATCTCCACTGACAGCGTGCTCGACCTTGATGACGTCTGCGCCCCAGTCAGCCAGTACTGCGCCGGACACCGGCACATAGGTAAATTGAGCCACTTCGACCACTCGGACACCGTTCATCGGCCTGGTTGGCATGTTTTCTCCCTACCGCGATCGAATCGCGCATTCTTGAAACTGAGGTCTACGTCACTCGGACTCTATAAGCGCTGCAATGTTCTAGCAAGACGTTCATAAGTATGAATTTTGATTCATTTCTTCCCGGACCGGACCGTGAGTAGTATTCCGAATACTAGTTCATGATTCTGAACCTACCGGAAGAGCGTGTGGTACTACTGATCACGGAACGGCTGGCTTCCACTTGCTGACAGGCGCAGGCCGAAAACACCACAGCGGTCACGTACAACCGGATTTCGCTTGCCGAACGTACTCTCGACCTCGCAACCGACATTCGGCGAGGTCCGACTGCAGTGGCCGGACTCGACGAAAGGGTGTCGCATGACACTAGGAAAGATTTTTCATCTGATTCACATGACCGGTGATCTGCCAGCGCTCGAGGCATGGTACGACGATGTGTTCAGTGTCCGGCGCGGATGGATGGACAACAACTACCTCGACTGGGAGCGAAGAGACGCCTCGCTGGTCGCGTTGGCCGACGTAGTCATCGAACCACTGGCTCCAGCGTTCAGAGAAAGCGACTGGGCCGACTACCCGCTCGGCAGGTTCTACAACCGGTTCGGCAATCATTGGCACTCGATCGCATGGTACTGCGACGACGCGCTCCCCTACTGGCATCTTCTGCGCGAGAACAACATACGAATCCTCGGTACTGCAGGCGCATCGGCGGACGAACCACCGTCCGCGGACGCGACACTGTTCACTCACCCCAGGGACACCATTGCTCAGCTGGAGATAGAGCCGCCGAGAGATTTCGCAAATCTGGACCCACGGAGACGGTCGGACTACGACCCGATGTGGTGGGTGACCAATCACCCCTTGGGCCTGTACGGCCTGTCCTACACTACGGTTCTCACCAAGGATCTTGAGCGAGGCAAGCACATCTTCGTAGACATTCTCGGCGGCGAACTACTCGAGGTCTCGTCGTCGGCGCTGACGGGAACCGACGACGTGTACGTCGCAGTCGGCGAATCCGTCGTGCAGTTGTCCTCGCCCACCACCGAGGACACGATCGCATCAAGAGACATGACCGCGAATGGCGAGATTCACCACGCCGCATGCTTCCGTGTCGCTGACCTGGACAAAGCCGAAGTATATCTCGCATCCAAGGGGATCAAGACCTCGAGTCGCGACCACGAAACGATCCTGAGCGACCCCGCCACGACACATGGCGTGCCGTTCCGTTGGACCACGCGACTGATCCCCGGAGGAACCTTCGATCAGTAGTACCGTTCGAACGGTATGGCGTCGGCAGGCCGTCAGGCCCGCCGACGCCGTGCTGCCGACTCCTCCAGATACGACGGCGTCCTCGACGAAAAAGTATCACGCACGAAGTTCAGGAACTCCTCCGTGTCTTCCGGCCAGTCCTCGCCCGTAGATTTAGGCGAAAGCGAACTCACGAGTATGAACGAGCTGAGCACCGCGTGATACAGGCTGGCGAGTGCTTGGGGTGAGCCCGGCCGCAGGGTCCCCTCTTCGTGACCCTTTTCGAATACGCCTACCAGAAATACGAACACACGCTCACCATAGTGGTGCCATGGCTCGGGTACCACGGTTCCACGAGACCGGGCGATCCTCGACAGCTCCGCCGTCAATGCGCCCCAGGCCGGGTGCTCCTGCGCATTCCGAATTTGGATTTCTGCCAGGGTGACCAGTCGTTCGTCAGCGGGTACCGAATCCGGTACCAGTTTATGAATTGCTTCGAGACCGATGCTTCTACGCATCAGAACCTGTTCGTACAAGCTGTCCTTGTTCTCGAAGAACGAGTAGATGGAACCTACGGAGAACTCGCACCGCGCTGCCACATCCTTGAGACCGGTTTCGTAGTAGCCATTCTCGGCGAACAACTCCTCGGCGGTATCGAGGATCTGTTCCCTGGACAACTCGATTCGTTGCAGCCGCCGAGCCTCCCGAGGGCTTTGCGGCGCATCGGTTGCCCCGACGGCGGCAGGGTCCGGCTCCACCGCGGTCACGCCTACAGATGAGTCCTTGGTGCCCGATGCCCTGCGTGGGGCCGTTTTGGCGGCCGACTTCTTCGGCGCAACCTTTCTCGGAGCGGTCTTGTTGGGTGCAGATTCGACAGCAGCAGTGGAGGAAGCGACAGATTTCGCCGGTGACTTCCGCGCACTCTTTCTCGGAGTTGCCGTCTTACCGGGAGCCTTCGTCACCACGGCCGCACCAGTATCTTGCGTCGTCGTACTGCTCGTTTTTCCCGACACCGTTGACTGCCTGACCACCATGCCCACCTCCTCGCATCGTTCACCCACCTGACCGATTCAACGCCATTCCGGCAAATTGAACGATCGTTGTAAAAAATGAGCGTACCTCAGCGACACACGAAAGTACGGTGACGACACCGCACCGGCAGGCAAGCCTCGACCACTCGCCGACTTACTTCGGCCCGAATCCGGCACCTCGTAACAGCGGCGCAATCGATCCCAGGTCCGCCCCGGTCGCCGCGGCCACCGCATGCACGACATCGACGTCCTTATTCAGAAACTCCGCAACCGATCGGCCGAACGACTCGGCGCCACCGCTCGCTTGGACGCCGGCGAGCGCGTAACTGTCTGCGCTTCCCACCCGAAGGCAGTCGATCATCGTCGATTCGTTCATGCCCAATTCGATTCCGAACGTGGTAGCAGCGGTAATGATCTCGATGTTCGCCAGGAACACCGCATTGTTGACCAACTTCATCGACTGTCCCGATCCCAACGGTCCCACGTGTCGGATCGGATCGGCATACAGCGACATGATCGGGACGGCGTCCGAGACCGCGGGTCGACTGCCTCCGACGAACACTGTGATGCTTCCAGCCGCGATATCGTCGGGACCACCGCTCACCGGTGCATCCACCACCGAGATATCCCGTCCAGCCAGCGACGCATCGATCTCCTGGACCGTGTGCGGACTGCCGGTCGTATGCACGATGAGGACGGATCCGGCACTCATCGCGTCCATGAGGTCGTTGTCGAAGCAGATCTCGCGCACCTGCTCGTCCTTGTGCACACACACAATCACAGCCGAGGCACCAGTTGCGACAGCATCGGCACTGTGCACGGGTATGGCACCTGCATTCAGGACCGCCTCGGCATTCGCCTCGGACCGAACCAGAACGCGCACGTCCTCACCCGCTGCTGCAAGCCGCGTCACTATTGGCATACCCATTCTGCCCGCACCTACGAAACCGATGCTCACGACGCCGAGACGCCTTTCCGCGATGTGGCGACGTCGCGCGGATGCTTCAGAAGCCGCAACGCATCGTCCGCCGCGGCCCACACTGTGTGGCCGGCAGACTCATCTGCACCCGCTGCCACTACCTCGGCGAGAATTCCGACGTCTTTGCGCAGAAGCACGCCGACCGACTCCGACATCCCCGCGAGATCGCCTCCGCTAGGTCCCACGACCTTCAGGGCGAAGCTACCTGCCGTGCCGTTGGCCATGACGTCGGCCAACCGGTGTGGGTCTAATCCAAGCGATCTTCCGATTGCGAGGATTCCTGCAGCCGTGCTCAGCTGCGCCGCGAACACCGTGTTGTTCAACAACTTCGTCACTTGGCCTGCACCCAGAGAGCCCATATGGGCGATCGGATTCGCGTACGTTTCCAAGATCGGCCTGAAACGATCGACAACCTTGTACTCGCCACCTGTCATCACCAGCAACCGCTTCTCCGCCGCCGCAATGCCACCGCCGCTCACGGGCGCGTCTATCAGATCGACACCCACCTCCGCGCACGCCGCAGCGAGCCGGTTGCATGTTTTCGGGTGGACGGTGCTGTGAATCGCAATCGCACCTCCCGGAGCCATGCCTGCCAACACTCCCGCTTCTCCCGTCACGACCTCTTCGACACCTGCATCATCGGTGACGCAGATGCACACCAGATCACTGACACGTCCCAGTTCAGTAGGAGTGAGGGCGTAAGCGGCCGACGTGTCCGCGTATTGCGCCAACGTGGAGGCGCTACGCGCCCACAGCGTCAGGGTGAACCCGCTCTCGACTATCCGACGAGCCATGGGGCCTCCCTGGCTGCCGAGGCCGATAAACCCGACACGAACGTCGGCGTCCACCCCCGATGCTTCCGCAGCAGAGTCGGTTACAGGTGCATTCATAATTCTCCCGAAATAGGCCCGGTGGCGGCGCAGCCGATGAGTACGGTCGAGATGAATGATAGTTCATTTGTGTGAACTGCGTTCTAAAATTGTGGTATCACTATGAACAACTGCTCGTGCGCACACGCAGCCGAGACCATCACGCTTATCCGAAGGACAGTCCGTGACCGAAACCCACATCACCACCGCCATGCGGTCGGTCGTCGGCGTCGAATTTGCCAGTTCGACCAGCTTTCCCATAGCCAAATCCGATATCCGCCGGTGGGCCGTTGCGGTGTACTACCCCGATCCGCCTCCTCAGTATTTCTGGGACGACACCATCGACGAAGCTTCCCCCGAGCTCACTGCACCCGCAGAATTCAATCCCTTTGCATGGATGTCCTCCCACGGGCCCGCGCGCGCGGACGACACGGGGGGTGCCGACGATCCCGACTATCAATTCACGATTCTCGGCGTCGAAGGGCCAGGCTTGAAATTTCAGGTCAACGGTGGCATGTCGGTCACCTACGGAGTGCCCATGAAGTCCGGTGATGTGATCACCGCGTCGCTGTCCATCGCCGAACTCGGCGAACGCACCGGAAGACTCGGCTTGATGCTCCTTAAGACCACCGAAGCCGTGTGGACCAATCAGGACGGCGCCGAGGTCAAGCGCGAGCGAATGACCATCATCAGCTACTGAAAGCCGAGATCAGCCATGACCGACACCGTCTTCACCCTATCGATCAACGACGAGCTCCCGCCCTTCATCCGCGAAACCGGGCTTGCGAACTGGAATCGATTCGCCGCCGTCAACAACGAATTCATCGACATCCACATGGACGACGACGCCGGGCGCGCCGCCGGCTACGACTCGGCGTTCGGAATGGGCAATCTACTGTGGTCCTACATGCACAGTTCACTACGCCAGTGGCTCGGATCCCGCGGAAGGATACTCGCAGTCAGTTGCCAGTTTCGCGGTCCGAACACCAAAGGGATGACGCTGACTGTCCGCGGATCCGTCTCCTCGATCCGAGAAGTGGACGACCACCGTGAGGTCACGTTCGATCTGTGGATCGAGGATCAGCACGGAAACAAGCTGACTCCGGGGAACGCCACCGTCGCTCTGAACCACTGACCTGCCCAGTAAGAACGAGGGAAGCCATAGGCTGCAGATGTACTCGCTGCCCATGGCTTTCGGTCTCCCGACATCATTACTCCGTTAGTATTGCGCTCTCTTCTCTGGGGCGAGTAGAAAACGTATCGTGCAAAAATTGCAGGAAGCTTTCGGTATCGGTCAACCACATGTCGGCGGATTCGGTCCGTTGCCCCATCGACGTGACTAGTACGAATGCCATCAGCACTGCCTGATACAGACGAGCAAGAGTCTCGGGTGACCCGGGGCGCAATGTCCCTTCTCTCTGCCCCTTCTCGATGACCTCGACCAGGAACAGGTGTACCCGCTGACCATGATGGCGCCAGGGATCAGGCACGACGCCACCTCGTGACCTGGCGATACGCGAGACCTCAGCGGTCAACGCGCCCCACGCCAGGTGTTCGAGAGAATGTTCGACCCAAATGTCCGCCAGGGCTATCAGACGGTCGTCTCCAGCCATCGCGTCGGGAAGGCGTTCCCGGATCTCCTCCAGAGCGATACTTCGACGCATCAGTACCTGCTCGTACAATTTGTCCTTGTTCTCGAAGAAAGAGTAGATCGATCCAACCGAGTACTGGCACCTCACAGCTACGTCTTTCAGACTGGTTTCGTAATATCCACGCTCGGCGAACAACTCCTCGGCAGTATCCAGGATCTGTTCCTTCGACATCTCGATACGTTGTTGTCGGCGAGCTTCTTTGGGGCTCGGCGGGGCCGTATCGTTGCTGGGGCGGTCGATCGCGCTCGGTTCACCGGCGCCGATGGCGGGAGTCGTCATTGCCTGGGCATTGTCCGTCTGCGCCCGCGTATTCGTCACGGCATTCTCCCGTCTCTTCTACCTCTGTCCCCTGAGTCGATCGATGCCGCACCTCAGGATCGGTGAATCCATCTACGTGTGGCGCCATCCCACCGCACCGAACGCTCGCCAGGTACTGCGGCCTGAAACGCCTCGACCAACCTGCGACGAACGTCGACCAGAACGGCGGCGCTGACCGGCTCGGGCAATGTGCCGTCGCTGATACCGAAGTCCGCCAACTCGGCGCTGCCGATCTTGAGTGCGCGTCCCGCCTCCAGCGAGCGGGACGAGTCGCGCCACAGAATTACCGCTGCCGCTTCCGGGCCGATCACCGAGAAGACAGAGTCCTTCAGAAGGAACAGCCGATCGGTGTGCGCAAGCGCGATTGCGCCTCCACTTCCGCCCTCGCCCACGCACACACAGACACTCGGCGTCGGCAACTCGTCCAGAACTCGCAGAGTCTCCGCAATCTCGCGGGCGATTCCACCTGACTCCGAGATCGGGCCAGGCGCAGCACCAGGTGTATCGACCAGCGTAAGGAGCGGAAGAGACAATTTTCCTGCCAGTCGAATTGCACGTTGAGCGAGTCGATACGCCTCGGGGCCCTGTCCTGCCTTCGCGTCTCCGTGCGCATGCCGATCCATTGCGACGACGATGCATCTCATACCGGACACAGTGGCCAAACCCGCGCGTATCGAGGGATCGGAGCCCTTGAGCTCGACCCACGACTCGGTCAGTCCGCCTGCCCATTCCAGCCCGGAGGGGCGCCTCGGCGCCCGAGCCCGCTCGACGGCCGACGCGTGCGAGCCGAGGCGATGCGATTCACATCCGATCACGGACGGCCGATCCACCGGCACCTGCAACGGCGTCTCGACGGCGCCCAGAACCGAGGCGATCCAGCGATCCTTGTCCGTCGAGGCAACGATTGCATCGACGAGGCCCGCACGACAGGCAGAGTCTGCGTTGTGTGAGTCAGCGGGAGGGCGCATCCCAGTCATCTCTTCGACGACGCGTGGGCCCGCGAATCCGATGGTCGCACCGGGCTCGACCGCACGCACGTCCACCAACGACGCCCACGAGGCGAAGACCCCACCTGCGGTGGGAGAGCCGATATAGCCCAGCGACAGTAGCCCCGCGGCGGCGTGAGCGTTGAAAGCCGACACGACCCGAGGCATCTGGACGAGCGAAAACATTCCCTCCTGCATGCGAGCGCCACCGGTACGCACCGATGCCACCACCGGGAGTCGCTCCCTCGCAGCGCGCCGAAATGCGCGTGACACCTTTTCTCCCACAACCAAACCCATGCTTCCGCCGAAGACGGAGAAATCACTGTCGATCACGGCGCACGGCACCCCGCCGACCACCCTGAGTCCGGTCCTCACAGCTTCGCTCGAATGGCTGGCCTTCTCCGCGCGGTAACCGGGGAACTCGAGCGGATCACCTGCGACGAGATCACGGTCCCACTCGTCGAGCAGCGCTGTGGTCGAATCCGCGATATCCGACGTCGGAAGCGCCGTCGCGCTCATTGGTCGACTCGCAGTAACATCGCGCCGCTCGGTGTGAGACCACCACTGCTCACCACACCGACGCGCGCACCGAGCACCTGACGGTCGCCGGCCTCACCCCTCAGCTGGCTCACCGCCTCGACGAGCAGACCCATTCCATGAGTGCGTCCGTGCGACAACTGTCCTCCATTCGTGTTCAGCGGAAGAACACCGTCGCGCGCGATGTTCTTGCCGCCGTCCAGGAAGTCCTTTGCCTCGCCGATTCCGCAAAATCCGAGCGCCTCGATCCACGACACACAGTTAAAAGTGAACCCGTCGTAGAGTTCGGCGACGTCCACATCGCCTGGGCGTAGATCGGTTCTCGACCACAGGTGTGCGGCAGGTCCCAGAACCTGTGGTTCGTGGGTCGAGGTGCTCTGATCCCACTCGAGTCGCTCGAGAATCTGGGTTCCCACAGCCTCCACACGAACGGGGGTTCCAGCCAGGTCGCCAGCGGTATCGGCAGCCGAGACGATTACTGCGACTGCCCCGTCGCAGGGTACGTCGCAATCGTAGAGCCCGAACGGACTCGTGATTGCGCGAGCGCCGAGGTAGTCGTCCATAGTGATGAGATCGCGATAGATCGCAGTCGGGTTGAGTGCCGCGTTGGCACGCTGGTTGATGGCGACCCACCCCAGCGTCTCCCTGGTAGTTCCGTACCTCGAAAAGTGTCGATGAGCGGTCTGCGCCAACGTGTGTGCTGCAGACGTCGCACCGAATGGCATCGACCACCCCATTTGGCCGGAGATGCGGCTCATCCCCGGTTGGGCGAGGCTGCCGTCGCGGATTAGTTGGTCGTGTGTGGACTGCCAGACTGTACGGAAGCACAGAACGTGCCGCGCAAGTCCCGCCGAAACCGCAAGCATTGCGGCAACAACCGAACCGCCGGGCCCGAACGTTTCGCCGCCGCCGTTGTACCAGGTCGGCTTGATTCGCAGCACGGATTCGACCGCCGTGACGCCACCCTCGCTGTGCCCGGTCTCCACTCCCCCGGCAGGGTACGTCGACAAGCCGTCGATGTCATCGAAGCTCAGACCTGCGTCGGCGACGGCCCGCTCACATGCCTCGATCGTCAATTCCAATGGGTCTGCCATGAGTCGGCGTCCCATCCGCGACGAACCGATTCCGCTGAGTACTACATCGTCTTCGAACTTTTTCGTGGACAACATCGGACGGACATGCTTGGCGTAGTCGCCCGGAGCGATCGTGTCCTCGGGCAACTCGACGGGTTCCAGCCCACCTGCAATGGGCCGAAACAGCGGAAGCCACACGTCCTCCACGTTCTCGAATACCACTTCCATCGGCATTCCGAGGCGAAGGTCACGCGGTTCGCACTCGACAAGTCGGGTCGTCAGACGGACCGAAGGATCCTCGTCGAGCGCAACTTCGGCGACGACATACGGCGCCGAAACTCCAGGAATGGCGAATCGCTCGTTCACTGTGAAGCCGAACAGAATTGCTCTACCCGACAGCACCCGATTCTCGGTATCCGCCCCGCTGCAGTCCGGGCACCGCGGTTTGGGCGGATGGATCAGTGCTGAACACGACCGGCAAGACTGAACTCTCAACCGCCCGTCGCGTCCCGAGGTCCAGAAGAACTCGGTTTCGGGGAGCACCAGCGGCAACAGGTGTGCTAACTCGTCGGGCATGTCTTTTCCTTTGGACGACGGCGTTCGAAACCGGCGGTCGGACCCCGAACCGGCAAGAGGTCGTTGAATGTAAGAGACCTGAGATCACAGCAAGCGCCGCAGAAGCTTTCCCGTGTCGGTGCGAGGAAGTTCATCGTGAAAGATGACGTCGTCCGGTGTTTTGGACGACCGAAGCTTCGACCGAACCCAGGCACGTACATCATCCACCGACAGCGTCTTGCCGGGATAGAGTACGACGTGGGCAGCGATGCGCTGGCCCCAGTCGTCGTCGGCAACACCGACAACACCTGCGTCCGAGACGAATTCGTGCGCCACGATCGACTCCTCGATCTCGGCCGGTGCGATGTTCTCACCGCCGCGGATGATCGTGTCGTCCATGCGTCCCTCGATGAACACGTACCCGCCGCCGTCCACGTACGCCTGATCGCGGGTGTGAAACCAACCGTCATCGGACAAAAGGCTTCCTTTGCCGAGGTATTCGCCCGATACCTGGGGGCCTCTGACGCGTAACTCGCCGCGGATGTTGGCTTCGCACTGATTGCCGTCTTCGTCGAACACTCCGATGGTGACGCCCGGAACAGGCCTACCCACGGATCCCAACCGCGCGCGCACGGCAGGATCCCCGGAGGCGAACGCCTCACGATGCTCGTCCGGTCCCAGCAACGCGATTGTCGATGCAGTCTCCGTCAGACCGTACGCGTTGACGAAGCCAGTGTTCGGAAACGCGTCGAGAGCCTGCGCCAGTACTGTCACGGGCATCCGTGCTCCACCGTATGAGATCGCCAGTACTGGAGGCGATTTCTGCTCGTGTTCCGTCAGGTAGTCGCAAATTCGTGCAAGCATCGTGGGAACGACCATGGAGTGAGTAACTCCTTCGGAATCGGCCATGTCCAACCACACTTCCGGATCGAAGCGATCGAGATAGACCAGCCGCCGCCCGGCGTACAGGTTCGAGAGTAAGTTCGCCACCGCGGCGATATGATACGGCGGAACACTCACCAAGCTGGCCTGTGATGGACCGCCAGCGCCGAACTCGACCGTCCCCAGTATGTAGGAGACGAGGTGGCGATTTCGCAGCACGGCCGCCTTCGGTGCCGCTGTGGTTCCGCTGGTGTACAACAGGACCGCGATGGCCTCTGCGTCCATATCGCGATCTTCCAGTGGCGCCGTTGTCGCGGCCGCATCCAACCACTCGTTGGGTCCGTATACAGCGCCCGCCGTAGTGACTCGACCCGGCTTGTCCGCGATCACAATCGGACGTTCGAAGCTACCGACCAGCTCGGCCAATTTGTCGTCGGCCAGCCGGTAATTCAGAGGCACGAATGGAATCCCAGCTCGGGCAGCCGCGAAGAGTGCCACGGGAAGAGCCACACCGTTGACACCGATGAAGAGAATTGCGTCCGACTCTGCCTCGACTGCGAGTCGAGCACCTCCGCCTGCCATCGATCCCAACTCGCCGTAAGTTGCACGACGAATACGGTTGGAGTGCTCGACAATTGCGGTTTCGTCGGGCCAGCTTGCCGCTGCCATCGACAGTAACATTGCGACGTTCACGTGTGCGCCCTTCGGCCGGTTAGTGATGAATCGGACGGTCAGTCGGATGCAGGCAACGGCTTCGGCGCCTTGAGCTGAAGAGGTCGGTCGCCGAGCGAGAGTCGACCGGCACCTGGGCTGACGCACAGCACCTCGACTGTGCCGTCCGCGTCCTCGTAGCGCTTCCCCATGTCAACTTTGGCTCCGTCGGACGGGCCACCTGAGGCGGGAACGAGATCCTCGCCGTCACGCACCAGAACGACTCCGTCGCAGGCGATGTCGGCATCGCCCTTGCCCGCCCGCACTACGACTACCTGCACTGTGGACACTCGGCTACGCAACCGCTCGCCGACCTTGTACTCAGCCATGTGAATCCTCCAATAGTTTTTCGTTTCGGCCGGCCGATTGTCGGCTCAGCACACATTCCTCGACGAACGCGAGGACTTTCAAGTGGTAGGCCAGTGCGGCGTTCCCCAAACTGACGTTGTGACCGGAACCGATCTGTTCATCGACTTCGGTCCGCACCGAGGCCGTGAACAGCGACGACATTCCGACCAGGCCCGGTTCGCCGGACTGCCACCAGGATTCGTGATCACCCAGCGAGATACGGACGGGGACCGAAACATTCGGGGCAGACCGTGCGAATTCGGCCGGCCAGGCAAGCGCATCCTCGCCGTCGTACGCCGGAGCCCGACTGGATACAGGTTCTTGCTGCGGGTAGAGTCCCGCCGGTTGCCACAGCAATTCCCGCAGCAGGCCGGCGGCCTGCTCGACGTCACTTGTTCCCAACCTGCGTACAGCGTCGGAACGTCGGTTGTGACGAATGCCGGTTCCCGCCATCTCGATTCCGAGGAGATCCGAACCCCGAGGGTCGACCGCCATGCGAAGGGCGAGGACACAGCCTTGGGAGTGACCGACGAGAAAGCAACCCGCGCCCCGGTCGAGACCCTGCAACGCAGAATCGACGACACCGTACGACAGTGCAACCTGACGATCGGGATCGATCCGCTCACCGAGCATCTCCCGCGAACTGCCGTAACCCGGCCGGTGCGGTGCGATCACAGAGAAGCCGAGCGACGCGCCCACCTGCATCAACGAGTGCCTCGAATGACCGGGAGCGTCGAAATAGTCCGGCCGTGATGCGCCACCGTGCCATGCCACCACTACAGCCCGAGGGTCCGGAACCGAAGACACTAGCCCGGACATCGGTATACCGTCCACGTCCACCTGGAAGTTCTCCGGAATCACGCCTTCTCCTTTCACCGTTCGCAGACAATCGTGGCCGTTCAAATAGTGATCCGACCGGCCCACAGTCCGAACCGGACCGCCTGGAACCGCTGGATCATTTTCCTGAGCGTCCGTTCATTTTTTTGTAGACTAGCATGATCGTAGAAGACCGAAAGGTGAAACGAATGTTCGAGTCGAACGGCAAAGTAGCTCTGATCACTGGCGCCGGGCGAGGAGTCGGCGCCGCTGTCGCAGAGATGCTGGCAGCACACGGTGCACTCGTTGCGGTGAACGACCTCAACCCCGACAGGGCGGCTTCGATGGTGGAGCGGATCGAGTCCGAGGGAGGCCGAGCTGTCGCGGTGCCGGGAGACATCGCCGCCTACACTTCGGTCGAAGAAATTTTCCATCGCATCGCTTCGACGCTCGGGCCGGTCGATTTCCTCGTGAACAACGCCGGTATCCCAACCGCAGGAATCGAGCTGAGCTATTTCGCGGACACACGGCCCTCGGATTGGCAACCACTGCTGCAGGTCAACGTCGCCGGTGTCCTGAATTGCTGCCACCTGGCCGTGCCGGCGATGATCGAGAGGAAATGGGGACGCATCATTTCTATCTCCTCGGACTCGGCACGAACCGGTGAATCGATGATGGCCGTGTATGCCGCATCGAAGGCCGCAGGAGTAGGCCTGATCCGATCACTGTCCAAGGAGCTCGGGCCTCACGGGATTACCTGCAATACACTGTCTTTGGGCACAATTGCCAGTGAGGACACTCGATCGTCTGATCCCGAAAAGGTGGACCGTCACCTGCGCCGCTACCCGATGCGACGTCTCGGTACCGGCGATGACGTTGCTGCGGCCGTACTGTGGCTGGCCTCCGAATCAGGTGGATGGACCACAGGACAGACGATTCCGGTCAACGGCGGTTTCGCCGCCGGCTGACCGGAATCGCAGGGCTCCAGCTCACCCGAATTTCGGCGCCCGAGGCAGGCGAAGATTGTGCTGCGCAACGATGTTGCGCGCGATGTCGGTGGTGCCGCCGTAGATGGCAGTGCCCTGAGCGAAGCGATGACTCCACTCCAACTCACCGTCCTCGACTGCGCCTTCCGCACCTCGCGGTAACAGCGCAACCGGACCTACGAGGTCCAGAAGTTCTGCGCTCCTGGAGATGAGTAGTTCCGAAGAAATGACACGGCCCATCGGCCCAGGGACGTTACGGATCAACTCGACATCGGTGGCGATCTCGGCGAGTTTGTACTTGACGAGCACGTCGTCGAGCGGAGTGCCGCCATCCGGCGCTGTCGCGTTGGCCCACGACGTGGCGTGCCACAAAAGCTTCTGCAACGTCCAGCCATAGGTCGACCCATTGAGTTCGGAATATCCGTCGGCCTCCAGCACACCGTGCTCCACCTCGAGCGGCGCGCTCATGACGGCCCAGCCCTGGTCGACCGGTCCGAGGCGGTGGTCGTCGCCGACGAATACGTTGTCGTAGAAGACCGCGTTGGTGCGTTCGCCACCGAGCGTGTGTACCGGCTGGATTTCGACGCCGGGTCTGTCGAGCGGTACGAGGAAGATTGTGATGCCGCGATGCTTGGGTGCATCGGGATTACTGCGGGTGACCAAGATGCTGTACTGGCAGTTGTGTGCACCTGTGGTGAACATCTTCGCTCCGTTGATGATCCAACCGTCATCGGTGCGCGTTGCACGTGTACGCACGCCCGCCAGGTCCGAACCTCCGTCCGGTTCGGTGTACCCCAGGCAGATATTGATGTCACCGGCCGCAACGCCGGGCAACACTTTCTCTCGCAACGTGTCGGAACCGTAGGCTCGTACCACCGGCACCGTCATCGCCGTCGTGGACAGAGTTACGTCCGGAACATCTCGGCGACGCCGTTCGGTTGTGAGGATCGCCTCGCGGACGGGATCCAAGCCGGCGCCACCCTCCTCTACGGACCACGTTGGAAGTATCCAACCACGCTCCCCCAGCGCCTTGTGCAACGCGTGATTGTGACCCGAACCGGTACGGCGTTCTTCCTCGAACACCTCTTCGGTTGCATGTTCGTCGAAGAAGTCGCTGACTTCGCGCCAGAACGCGCGCTGAGCTTCGGTCAACTCGATTTTTCCAAAATCCATCTGAGGATCTCCCTGTCAGCGGATGGTCAGATGCCCGAGGGCATCGGAAGTGAATCGGCAACCGCGAGGAGTTCGCCTGCAGGCCGTCCCGCCAGCAGAGGCCATCCTTTCGCACGCCGAAAATGCAATGTCATATCGGACTCGGTCGTGAAGCCGAACCCACCCTGAACATGGATACCGACGGTTGAGGCCTTCGTCGCGGCCGCGCAAGCCGACACGTAGGCCTTTGGAACCAGTTCTCGTGCGGCCTCGGGCTCATATTCCACATACCAGGCTGCTTTGCGAACGAGATTGCGGCTGCCGGTCGCAAGAATCGCGGCATCGACCAACGAGTGCGATATTGCCTGGAAGGTACCGATGAATTGCCCGAACGCTTTTCGACTGCTGGCAAAGTCGACACCGAGCCCCACCGTGGCATCCGCGGATCCGGTCAGCGCGGCAGCAGTCAACAACTTCCATACCCTGACCGCTTCGGTGAATGCGGCAACCGCATCGTCACCCTGAGCCAGAGTTTCGACGTCGTCTCCGATCGTCCACCAGGCGGCAGGCTGCCCTCCCAGGTTGGCCGCCTGCTCCACACCATCCGGGGCAGGCACCACAACCAACTCGTCCCCGCGCAGTGCGAGTGCAGCCTGTGCAATAGCACCGGCAGGCACCAGCTGTCGAGCTCTGTCCGGGTGAAGTGCGACGGTCAGCACGGTCTCACCCGACAGCAGTGGTCCCAGGAGCTCATCCGATCGGCCCGCAGGCAACGCAGCCAAGAGGCGCGCTGCCGCAATCGCGTCGACCATCGGAATGGGAGCAAGCGATGCGCCATATTGCTCAGCGACAAGCACCAGGTCCACAACGGTCGCTCCGTCACCTCCCCTGGACTCGGGGACGGCCATAGTGACAACACCGATGTTCGATGCCTTTGCCCACAGGACCGGGTCGTATCCGAGCGGCTCGGCAGCCCGAACTACAGAACTCGACGCGACGCTCTGGAAAAAGTCGACGAAAACCTCCCGGACCGCTTCTTGTTGTTCGTCCAACGAATAATCGTTGCGTCGTAATTCCTGCGGAAGCAGATCCCTCACCACATCACCAACTTCGACTTGTTCTGAACAATCGTTCAAACAGTTGTAGCACAAACACATTGAGATCGGCAGCGATTCGGCAACAGTTCGCGAACTGGAGAAACAGAAGAGTCATTGATTAATTCAATTCCCTGAACTAACGTTCAGAGAAGTTCGTTGCGGGATCGTTTCGATGCCCGAACGCTCGACCGAATCGAGGAAACATGAACGACGCAGTGATCGTCAGCGCGGTCCGCACCCCCATTGGCACAGCGTTCAAGGGCACCTTGGCCGCCACCCCCGCCGAAGATCTCGCGGTTCACATTCTCACGGAGTCCATTCGTCGGTCGTCTCTACCGCCGGAGTCGATCGACGACGTCATCTTTGCCGAATCCATGTACGGAGGCGGTGACCTCGCCAGACATGCCGCAGTAGCCGCAGGCCTCACCAGAGTGCCAGGGCAGGCGGTAAACCGACATTGCGCGGGGAGTCTGACCGCCGTCGGCAACGCGGCAGGTTCGCTTCGATCAGGAATGGACGAGGTCATCGTCGCAGGCGGAGTGAACTCCAGCTCACTGACGCCCAAGGTTATCTGGGCGATTCCGGGAACGAACCGGACCGAAACCCGAATCGCGCCGACATTTCCGTACACCGAGGACGCTGCAGACGACACATCGCTGTCCGTCGGATGGAATCTTGCACAAAAATACAATCTGTCCCGCGAGCGCATGGACGCCTGGGCCGTGCGCTCTCACGAGCGGGCGGTGGCGGCGATCGACGCCGGAAAATTCGACGACGAAATCGCGCCGATCAAGGTCACGACCATGGATGGTTCGGTCGTCGAGTTTGCAGTCGACGAGCACCCGCGGCGCACCACGACCCTGGAGAAGGCGGCCAGGATCAAACCCGTCCACCCCGAGATCGACGGATTTTCGATCACGGCCGCGAACGCCAGCGGCGTCAACGACGCCGCCGCAGCCCTGACTCTCACCACCGCAGCGAATGCCGCCGCGCATGGGCTGCAGTCGCTCGGAACCGTGCGAGCCTGGGCATCGGTCGGCGTCGAACCGAAGTACACCGGCGACGGAAGCTTGATGGTCATTCCGATCGTCCTCGAGCGAGCCGGTCTGCGGCCACAGGACGTTCACCTCTGGGAAATCAACGAGGCCTTTGCGTCCGTGCCTGTCTCGGTGTGCCAGGAGCTGGGGCTCGACGAGCAGATAGTCAACATTTATGGCAGCGGATGCAGCCTCGGACATCCGATTGCCGCAAGTGGCGCTCGAATGCTCACGACACTCGCACACGAACTCCGTCGGCGCGGAGGCGGGATCGGTGTTGCCGCAATGTGTGCGGGCGGCGGTCAGGGCGGCGCGGTCGTCATCGAAGTTCAGAGCTGAACCAGCGACTCCCAGCACCGTCAAACAAGGAGAATCATGGAACTGAACAACACGTCTGCCCTGGTCTGCGGCGGCGCAGGCGGGTTCGGCGAAGCTACGGTCCGCCGATTGGTTGCAACAGGTGCACACGTCGTCATCGCAGACCTCGCCGAGGACAAGGGCAGAGCTCTGGAGGCCGAACTCGGCGCGACAACTCGGTTCGTGTCGACAGACGTCACAGACGAGGACTCCGTTCGCAATGCCGTCGCGATTGCGGCGGACCTCGCCCCCCTGCGGTCGACTGTCGTCGTTCACGGCGGGCCGGCAGCGGGCCGCCGCATGATCAATCGCGCGGGAGAACCGTACTCGCTGGACGTTTTTCGGAAGACGGTCGAGATTTTTCTCACCGGAACCTTCAACGTGATGAGTCAGGCCGCTGCAGTGATGAGTACGAGCGAACCCGCAGAATCGGGGCAGCGAGGAGTGATCGTCACGACAGCAAGCATCGCCGGGTTCGAGGGACAGGTTGGGCAGACCGACTATTCTGCGGCCAAAGGCGGTGTCATCGGTTTGACGCTCACCGCTGCGCGCGACCTCGCGCCCGCTGGAGTAAGGGTCATGTGCATCGCACCTGGAACGTTCTTCACACCCGCGTTTCAGATGGAAGAGGCTGACGCTCAGGCACAATGGGGACCTGGAGTTCCCAACCCGAAGCGAATGGGCAACGTGAACGAGTACGCGCGCCTCGCCCAAGACATCATCGAGAACGATTACCTGAACGGAACGGTCATTCGCATCGACGGTGCCCTCCGCTTCAACGTCTGACTCGTTCGTTGCCGCTACTCCCCATTTGCCGAGAGGTTCCAAACCATGGCACGTTCGATACGCAGCAGAACCTTCGATCTCACGCCCGTCCAACTGCTTCTGCGAATCGCCGTCGGCGGCACGATGGTCGCACACGGTGTGAAGCACGGACGCAGCATCGCCGGGACCGCAGGCTGGTTCGGATCCATCGGGTTCAAGCACGCGACGCTGCAGGCACAAGCGAGTGCTGTCGTCGAGGTCGGGGCAGGTGCTGCACTCGTAGCCGGGGCGGCAACACCCGTCGCGGCCGCGGCCGTCGTAGGCACGATGGCCGTCGCCGCGCATGCTGTCCACGTTCCCAATGGATTCTTCATCACCTCCGAGGGATGGGAGTACGTCGGCAATCTGTCGGCCGCCGCGGTCACCTTGGCGGCGCTCGGACCAGGTAGGTGGAGCGTCGACAGGGTGCTCGGAATCGATTCGAAGCTCGGTGGATCGAAGGCCGCGGCATTTGCGACGGCCCTTGGTCTCGTCGCAGCCTGTGGACAACTGCTCGCCTTCCACCGGCCGACTTCTCGTTAGGAGATCAAACGACAATGACAGTCCGCGACAGCACGACTCCAGCAGAAGACGAGCAGGACACTGCTCCTGTGAAGGGTGGCGGTGTACTGATCGCGGTCCTGCTCGTCGCCACCTTCGTCGTCATTCTCAACGAGACGATACTGAGTGTTGCGCTGCCCCGGCTCATGGTCGATTTGGACGTATCCGCCTCATCTGCGCAATGGTTGACCAGCGGTTTCCTCCTGACGATGGCCATCGTCATTCCTGTCAGCGGATACATCCTGCAGAGCTTCGACATCAGACCGGTCTTCATCGCCGCGATGACGCTCTTCTCGCTTGGAACATTGCTCTCCGCGTCTGCGCCCGGATTCGAGATCCTCTTGTGCGGTCGCGTCGTACAGGCCATGGGCACTGGTTTGATGTTCCCACTTCTGATCACCACAATCCTCAACATCGTCCCCCCGCAGTCGCGAGGCCGAATGATGGGATTGCTCTCGATCGTCGTCTCCGTCGCCCCGGCGCTGGGGCCTACCATCTCCGGATTGATCCTTCAGTCGCTGGATTGGCGTGCGATGTTTTGGATCGTCCTGCCGGTAGCGGTGTCCGCATTGGCGCTGGGGGCAATTTTCGTTCGCAATGTCACAACCCCTCGCCTCACTCATCTGGACGTCCTGTCGGTGGCACTGTCCGCGTTGGCATTCGGGGGCGTGGTCTACGGACTCACGCTCATCGGCGAAGCCGCTGCCGGCCACACTCCGATTCCGCCTTGGATACCCTTGGCAGTCGGACCGATCGCGCTGGTCGTCTTCGTCGCACGCCAGCGTGTACTCGCCAGAACGGAGCGGGCGCTGCTCGATCTGCGGCCCTTCACCCAGATGCCGTTCACTCTCTCGGTCGCCCTGCTGTGCGTTATCATGCTGACGTTGTTCGGATCGCTTGTTCTGCTTCCGCTGTACATGCAGAACGTTCTATCGAAAGGCACTCTGACCACCGGTCTCGCACTTCTTCCGGGTGGATTGACCATGGGGTTGTTCGCACCCGTCGTCGGCAATTTGTTCGATCGATTCGGGCCACGTCCACTGGTTCTTCCCGGCACCATCGCACTCAGCACTGGCATGTGGACCTTGTCGACCCTCGGAGTGGACTCGACCCTGATCCATGTGATTATCGGACATGTAATTCTCAGCGTCGGAATAGCATTCGCTTTGACTCCGCTGATGACTACCGCGCTGGGCTCCCTGCCGCGATCCCTGTACTCCCATGGGAGCGCAATCGTCAGTACCGTCCAGCAAGTGGCAGGAGCGGCGGGAACAGCACTGTTCATCACCTTCTTGACCCGCGGGATCCAATCGACCATCGCGCGAGGCGAGAACGAACAGGTTGCCGACGCAAATGGTGTCCACGCCGCACTCCTTGCTGGCGGAATCATTTCCCTTCTCGCGGTCGTCGGCGCGCTGGGGCTGTTCGTCATTCGCTTGCCCAGAACGGCTACCGTTGTCGCACACTGACACACACCTGAGCTGATCGAATCACGCAGTTGGGAGCCGATGGACGATGCAGACGACAGTCACGATCGTCGACCTGGCGGAGCCATCCCGACATCCGGCCCCGCTCGCGCTCTCGGGCTGCATCGTCGCGGTAGATTCCGCGCCGGAGTGGCAGCTGTCTCCGACTGCCGAGACACTCGCCTATCTGGCCTCGACGTGCTTGACGACGACAACGCCTCGCGACCGCAGATTCGTTCAGGTTGCGTCCCTACCGCATGCTCTCGATTCCATAGCGAACAGGATCGAATCTTCGCCGATGGCCAGCGTGATCTGTGACGACGTTTTGCGTGCCAACGATGGCGTCTTCGATACCCTCGGTGCCATCGTGACCGAATCGCTGGCATATTCCACGCTGCAATCCGGTCCCGAATTCGCACGATGGCTCGGATTGCAGGGTCCGCGAACTCTCGCCGATCCACCGAATCCCGTGTTGGTGGAACGGTCAGGTGGAACCCTGAACATCACACTCAATCAGCCTCGACGACACAACGCGTTCAGCAATACTGTGCGGGCGGGCCTCGTCGACGCTCTCACCGTGGCAGAACTCGATGCGACCATCACACGAATCGAACTGCGCGGCAACGGCAGATCGTTCTGCAGTGGCGGAGACCTCACCGAATTCGGAACGCTGGTCAATCCAGTCGCAGCGCATTTCGCTCGCACTAGATACAGCCCTGCGCTGATGCTCGACTCGGCTCGAGCGCGATTGTCGACCGATGTCGTCGCCTACGTACATGGTTCCACTGTCGGAAGCGGACTCGAGATGGCGTCGTTCTGCGGACGTGTCGTTGCAGATCCATCGACCATGTTCGGCCTCCCCGAATTGAACCTCGGGCTCATACCCGGAGCCGGCGGAACCGTCAGCGTTCCTCGACGGATTGGTCGTTGGCGCACCGCATTCCTCGTCCTCAGCGGGTGCACGATAGACGCTGAGACCGCTCTGAGCTGGGGCCTTGTCGACGCCATTACGTCCCGATTAGTCAAGTAGATAGCAATGTCAACAACTTGAATTACTTTTCACTTGTGTGAACCATCACTCGCAGTTAGGCTGAACTCACCCGCTAGAAGCCATTCGACGCCCCTCTTCGTGGGCGGTACGGAGCACCGTATGAAACTCGCACTCCATCTCAACGACTATTCACATCTGGGCACACCCGACCGAATGGGACCCGCAGTGGCGCGGATCGCGCGCACCGCAGAGGACGTCGGCTTCGCCCGCCTCAGTACCACCGACCACTTGTGGCAGATCAGCCTTATCGGCGAAGAGAACGAACCTATGCTCGAGGCTTACACTGTCCTCGCATTCATTGCCGGGCACACTTCGACCATAGAACTCCAGACCCTCGTCACGGCGAGTACGTACCGTGCGCCTGGCCTGCTCGCCAAGATCGTGACCACGCTGGATGTGCTGTCGGGCGGACGAGCCTGGCTCGGCATCGGCACCGGCTGGAACGAGCAGGAGGCCACCGGACTCGGCCTTCCGTTTGACGACCACGACGGCAGATTCCGTCGACTGGAAGAGACGTTGAAGATCGTCCTGCAGATGTGGAGCGACAGCGAAGACCAATATGTGACCGAGAACTACGTTCTCGGTCAAACGATGAACGTCCCTGCCCCCGTATCGAGCCCGCGTCCGCGAATCCTCCTCGGCGGAGGCGGCGAACTACGCACCCTCAGACTTGTTGCGCAGTACGCCGATGCGATGAACGTCTGGGGCGGAGAAGAAGCTGGCCAGAAGATCTCCCGACTCGAAGAGCGCTGCGCGGAGGTCGGTCGAAACCCCGACGACATCGAAAAGACCGCACTGGTGAATTTCGACATCGAGGGCGAAGGCGGAATCGACGCGATACTCAGGGACCTCCAGCGCTTGCACGAACTGGGATTCACAACAGTCTACGGGGCGGTCCCCGACCTCGGGTCCGAAGCCCCGCTTGAGATTCTCGGCTCGAAGGTCATCCCGGAGATCACGTCGTGGTGACCATCAAATTCCGAACCCACTGATCGGCAACAGATTTCACGTGAATTACCGAAAGGAACAGCAATGAAGGTCGAAGACATGATCATGCTGAGCATCGACGACCACGTCGTCGAACCGCCCGACATGTTCAAGAACCATGTGCCCGCCAAATGGAAGGACAAGGCACCCAAGAGCATCGTCGACGAGAACGGCTACGAGCGTTGGTGGTTCCAAGGCAACTCGATGGGCACGATCGGCCTCAACGCCGTCGTCGGATGGCCCAACGAGGAGTGGGGCCTGAACCCCTCCACTTTCGCCGAAATGCGTCCGGGTGCGTACGACATCCATGAGCGCATTCGCGACATGAATCGAAATGGCATCGTCGCGTCGATGTGCTTCCCTTCCTTCGCCGGATTCAGCGCCCGGTACTTCCAGGAAGCGAAGGACAAGGACATGGCGCTGATCATGCTCAAGGCCTACAACGACTGGCATATCGACGAATGGTGCACCGCCTACCCAGGTCGCATGATTCCGTGCGCCATTCTGCCCGTGTGGGATCCGATCGCGCTCGTCGAAGAAGTCAAACGCGTTGCGGCCAAGGGCGTCAAAGCCGTTACGATGCCCGAGCTCCCCCATCTTCAAGGACTCCCCAGTTACCACGACCTCGAGTACTGGGGTCCGTTCATGCAGACTATTTCCGACCTCCGCGTCGTGATGTGCCTGCACATCGGCCAGGGATTCGGCGCCATCAACGGAGCGCCCGACGCACCCCTCGACAACATGATAATCCTGGCAACTCAGGTCTCCACCTTCGCAGCACAGGACCTCCTGTGGGGCGGTGCAATGCACAAGTACCCGGACCTCAAGATCGCCTGGTCCGAGGCCGGAATCGGTTGGATTCCATTCTACCTCGACCGTTGCGACCGTCACTACACGAACCAGCGCTGGCTCGGGCACGATTTCGGCGGCAAGCTGCCGAGCGAAATCTTCAAAGACCACTCCCTTGCCTGCTACGTCACCGATCCCACCGCACTCAAGGTCCGACACGACATCGGTCTCGATCACATAGCATGGGAGTGCGACTACCCGCACTCCGACGCAATCTGGCCTAACGCACCGGAATTCGTGCACGCCGAGATGGAAGGCGTCGGCATACCCGACGACGAGATGAACAAGATTCTGTACGGAAACTCGTGCCGATTCTTCGACATCGATCCCTTCAAGCACATCTCCAGGGCAGATGCCACCGTTGGTGCTCTCCGCGCGTCGTCTCCTGACGTCAGCACCGAGATCCGTTCCAAGCACGAGTGGCGCAAGCTTTACGACCTGACTCACGCATCGAAGTAACAAACCCAAATTCGGCCCTCGCTGCTTTCGGCGGGGGCCGAACTCATTTGTCGAGACCCCCGCATATCTCGAAAATTCAAGCGCGGGACTGCCGTAAGCGAAACCGGTTCGGCTATGGGGTCGACAACGGGCTCCCGCATCGGGGGAGCTCGAACAGCACACCGAGGGATTTCCCTTTCGAACGCTGAGATCGTCGAACCGTTCGATGCTGCCTCCGAGCACCGCTTGGACCCTCTTTCGTGCAGTCTTCTCACCGCCGTCGGCTCGGCCCGACGAACATTCGATTTCTAGGACTCCGCCTCCAACAACCGTACGGTGGTGTACGTTTAACTCAGTCGGGCGAGGGTCGCGGCAGAGCAACCGCAAGATCCTCGGTCTCGGCCACCCGAACACACTTGCAATCAACACTTTTCACGTATCGAAGGGATGGAACTTCAATGGAGGGACTCGAAGGAAAGGTTGTCGTCTTCGCAGGAGCAGGCGGCCTTGCGACGGCGACGGCGAAGTTCCTGGGGGCTGGCGGCGCGAAGGTAGTCGTGAGCGATGTCGTGGCGGAGTCGTCGGAGCGAACAGCCGACGCGGCACGATCTGCGGGCGGGGCAGGCATCTCCACCGTTGCCGACATCTCCGACGTAGACCAGGTCAAGAGCCTGATCGATCTCGCAATCGCGGAGTACGGCCGAATCGACGGCCTGTTCAACGTGGCGGCCAACATCCACCCCGAGGAAGTCGCCAAAGACACCCACGTCGTCGACATCGACCTCGCTGCCTGGCAACGCACTATCGATGTCAACCTCACCGGGTACCTGTTAACCCTCAAGTACGCTCTGCCGCAAATGATTTCAGGGGGTGGAGGTTCGGTCGTGAACACGATCTCCGACGCCGTCTACGCCGGAATGGACGACAAGGTCGCCTACCAGGCCACCAAGGCGGGAATCACAGCATTGACCAGGCACGTTGCACGCAAGTACGGCAAAGCCGGAGTACGCGCCAACAGTGTGTCTCCCGGCCTCGTCCTTACCGAGCAGACGCTACTCAACCTTCCCGAGGACTTCCGCAACTCGTTCATCGCGAGTACGCCTGCACCTCGACTCGGCGTGCCTGACGACATCGGTTCGACGGTTGCATTCCTGATGTCCGACCTCTCCGAATGGACCACCGGACAGGTGTTCTGCGTTGACGGCGGCCAGACCATGCGTCCCTAGCCGGACAGGACTCGACCGTGGCCAGGATGCATCGAGACATGCCCTGGCCACGGTCGTCACCATCGGTGAGACTATCGCGGTTCATCCATCCCGAGTGAAGGAGCGCTGTGTCGAATCGCGGACTTGGGCGCGTCGGCACCCGCAGACCCGACCAATCCCCCCTCGATACCACTGATGTCTTTGTCGACCGAGGCCAGTTCTGCTTCGAGCAACTCCAACTGAGCGGCGTCGAGAACATCGGTTGGAGCGAACGACTCGGCTCGCGGACGAAGTACCGTCGACAGCACAATCAGGCCGACGATCGCGAGCGCGAGGCATGCTACGAAGATTGCGGTGATTGCACCGTTGCTGTAGACCGGAACTCCGCCTGGCCCGGCAAATGCAGAGCGGCCCAGCACAACGAACGCAAGCACCGGCGTCACCGCGCCGACCCCCGACAACACCACTTGGACGCCCGACGAGAACGATGCCTGTTCATGAACTGGCGCGGCCGAGATGACCAGATTGGGGATCGAAGCCGCGACGAACCCAGCGCCGAACCCGATGAGCACAAATCCAACGATCATGTCCACAACATTGTCGTGACGCATTGCGACGTACGCGGTTCCCAAGGCGAGAAACAGTACACCCGCTCGTCCGATATTCCACGGACCGACTCTCCGAACGAACAATCCGGTGATGATTCCCGCGAGAACTGCGCTGACAGACGAAGGGGTTGTGATCTGCGCCAGCGCAGTGGCAGATAGCCCGAGTCCGTAGCCACCACCCATGACCGCCGGGGTCAGACCAATGATCGAAGCAAGCGTGATCGTTACCGGCTGAATGCCGTATCCGACCGCAGCGACGGCAGAGGCGATCAGAATCCCCCTGCGCCGGAACATACGAACGTCGAGGATAGGTTCCGGGCGTTTCAGTGCGGACAAGACGAAACCGACACCGAGCGACAGACCTCCGATGATCAGTCCGAGGGTTCTCGGGTCGGACCAACCCCAGGTGTTACCCAAGCTGATGCCAGTGAGCGTTCCTCCGATCGCAGCAGCGATCAGAAACGCGCCGAGTACGTCGATGCGGGACTTGGTTCGAACCTCGGTTTCCTTGGTCGTAATGCTGATGAAGAGCGCCATGGATCCAACCCAAACGGCACTCAGCACGAACACCGACCTGAAACCCCAATTGTCGATGCATTGACCGACGATAGTGGGCAGCAACGCTGCCAAGGCGCCGGCGCCGGTGACCGTGATACTCGCCGCGAACGGCACGATCTTCGCCGGATAGACGTCTCGTATCAAGGAGTAACTCAAGAACATCGAAGCAATGAGGAACCCTTCGAATGTTCGTCCTACGAGCAGCATCCCGAACGACTGCGCACTGGCCGAGATCAAAGACCCGCAGAAGGACAGGAACAGAACCGTGAGCAACATACGACGCTTGCCGTATCGATCGGCAAGTTTTCCAAAGATTGGCGCTGCGATCGTGCCAGTCAGCGCGTAAGCGGTGAGGATCCAACCGGCTTGGGTGGTCTGGAATTCCGCGCTGATGTACGGAAGTGCGGTGGTGGCCGTGGTGTAGGCAAGCGTGACGGCCTCGATGAGGAACACGATGCTGAGCAGCGAGAAGACAATCCTCGGTGTCCAGCCTGCGCCTCGGAAATTGCCTGCTACGGCACCACCGAGACCGGAAGAAGGTGATGGCAAGATAGCCCTCCAATATTTGCGGGCGGTGGCTGCCGCCCAGGGACAGTCCCTTCCGTTGCGGAAGTGACGTGAACGCTGTAGACCCTGCGGGTCTTGCGGTCGTCGCACATCGATCCGACGCCGTGATCGAACTTGCTCCTTACCTCCGCGAAGCGGATTGCACGCTGCTCACGTCCGAGTGCGTAGCGTGCTTCACAGAACTGAACGTTTATTCACAGCAAAGATAGACCGTTCAATTCGGGAGCGGATCGCTTTGACGAAGTTTCAGTATCAAACATCGAAAATCCAAAACTATCCGTACGCTTACGTACGTTTGATGTCCGATAAAGGAGAAGCCGATGAGTCCGACAGAACTATCACCTGGGCCACTTCGAGTACCTGGCCGCGTCATTCCCGTACCGACTTGGCTGAGTCCGGAAGCCCAAGCCCAGATGGGGACACCCCCCCATCTCAAATCCGCCGTGGCCCAGCCTCGACGACGTGGACGGCTGGCGTTCGTACATCGCCGCACAGGACGAAGCAGGAGAGGCTGCTCTCGGCACCTTCGCCGCATCGGTCGATGCAGACGTCGAGGAGATCGAAGTCGACGGTGTCACCGTCTATGTGTCGACTCCGCGAGACTTGCCTGCTGACGATCAAGCCGTGTATCTGGATATACATGGTGGAGCGCTGCTCTGGGGCGGTGGGCCGAGCTGCCGGTACATGAGCGCGATCACCGCGGGGATGACGCAATCCCGAGTGTGGTCGCCGGACTACAGGCTGCCACCCGATCACCCATTTCCCGCTGGGATAGATGACTGCCTCACCGTGTACCGGGCCCTACTCCGCCAGCGACAGCCAGAAAACATCGTCGTCGGCGGTGCATCGGCCGGCGGAAATTTGGCAGCGTCGGCGTTGCTCCGAGCCCGCGACGAGGGCACCGTCTTACCTGCCGGGATCGTATTGCTCACACCCGAGATCGATCTGACTGAATCGGGTGACAGCTTCAATACCATGCTGGGAATCGACACCGGACTCACAGACCGGCTGATGCCCGCCAACCTCGTCTACGCAGGCGGACACGACCTGAGTCACCCATACCTCTCACCACTGTTCGGCGACTTCGCCGCAGGATTCCCACCCGCCTTCCTTCAGAGTGGGACGCGAGACCTGTTTCTATCGAACACCGTTCGCATGCACGAGGCGCTACGAAACGAGGACGTTCCAGCGGACCTGTTCATACAGGATGCAGCAACCCACATCGGCTTCGCATTCGGCCCGGAAGCGAACAACCGAAACAGGCTCCTTCGAAAATTCCTCGATGATCATTGGATCCGGTCGGTTGATTGAACCGCACATTCTGATGTAGACAGGTCGCCGGAGTCGAACTCCGGCGGCCTATCGCATAGAGATTCAGTGCGCCAGGATTCGCGCGGGGTTGTCGATCACCAAACGATTGAAGTCAACGTCGTCGAAACCGAGTTCTCGCAGGAGCGGAGGTACGAACTGCGCGAACCGTGTGTATCCGTACCCTCCGAAGGAACGCCCATGCGGCTTGGTCGTCGTGTCGTGGCCCAGAGCGATCTGACCACCGTATCCTTTGCGTAGCAAGTCCACCAAGCCTTTTACTCGGTCGTAGTCGTCCGGAAGCACAGCAACAGTCGAGGACCAAGAGTCGAATCCTATGTTGATGCCGCGGTCGAGAATTTTCGTGGCCAGTTCGGTACTGACAGTTCTACCGACCGATATGTCGCCCAGGTATTTCGTCATCGCATCCCACGGCCGCAGAAAGGAATCCATGTGCATCATCACCAGTCGATCAGGGCGAATGCCGGAGGACAGGGCTACGTCCACACCCGCGAGGACCTGGTCGTTCGACATCGGAAATGCGGTGTGCACGTGAACGCTGAGTCCAGTCTCCGCTGAAACCCGCCCGATCGCACGCAGTGTCGTCGTTTCAGCACCGTTCAGCGGCGCTGACGCATCCGTCGCCGAAAGCGCACATTTCAAGAATCCCGGACGAATTCCAGTGGCATCGATCCCCTCCACAACCTCGCGGGTGAACAGCTCTACCTGCTGGCCTTCACTGAGTTCGCGATACCCTTCTGGACGCGCGTCGAAGACATAGAGTCCTGTCGCGCAGATGACATTGACGCCGGATGCCAGGGATGCCGACAAGAGCTCGCGCACGTCGCCCCGCAGTCCAATCGGGGACGCATCGCACACAGATCGACCACCGACTTGCGCAAAGTAGCGCAGTTCGTCGGTCGTGAAATCGACGTCGCCCGACGTCGTACTCTCCCGAGACAATGCCGACGCACCGTCGCGCAGGAAGGCAAGGTTCGCACTCTCGAGCCTCAACATCTCGACAGGAATGTTCGGCGCTCCGTAGCGCTCGGCCAACGCCAGCATCAGAGACAGATCGGCGTTCAGATGCTCGTGCATGCTCGTATAACCAAGTTCGGTCGACTCGATGTCGCCTCTCACAGTGGTGATTACACCCATGATCTACCTTTCGATGGTTCGATTCACTAACCGTACATTCATGTACGGTTAGTGAGCGTGATTTTCGGTCGACGGATCCTCCGCCCGCCGATCGTTCCCTCCGGTTGACCACAGAGACGGAAGCGAAGTAACGATGACAGCAGATATGACCACTCGGCTACCCGAGAGTCCACAAATCCTCGTGGTCGGAGCAGGCGTTCTCGGCAGCCTGTACGCCGCCCGTCTAGCGCTCGCCGGGTACGACGTCACCGTGTCCGAACTCTCTGAGGTCCGCCGTCAACAGATCGCGACCAGCGGACTCGTCGTCGAAGAGATCGGCTCGAACAAGACAGACACCGTCCATGTCCCAGTTATCGCTGGAGTGTCCGCCGACGCCGACTTCGATCTCGTCATCGCGATAATTCGAAAGACACATCTCGACGGCGTCATCGAATCCCTCGCCCCGACAAAAATCGGCACCGTTTTGTTCATGATGAGCAACGCAGAGGGCCCATCCCTGTTCGCAGAGACTTTCGGGCCCCGGGCCGTCCTCGGGTTTCCGGGTGCAGGGGGCTCCAAAGAGGGTCAGTTGGTTCGCTACAGCATCCCTCCCAAGTTCATGCAGCAAACCATGCTGGGTGAACTGGATGACAGCAAGACCGATCGAATTCGCAGCATCGCAGAGATTTTCAGGGCCGCAGGCTTCTCGGTCTCCATCCCGGACAGTCTCGACTCATGGATGAAGTCGCACGAGGCGTTCGTCTCGACGACGGGAAACGCAACCTACGCGGCAGGCGGCGACGGCGGCAAGCTCGGTCGCGACCGTGAGCTACTCGATCTCAATATCGACGCGATGCGTGAAATTTTCGAAGCCATGAACAAGCGCGGGATTCCGCTCACACCCAGCTACTTCAAGCTTTGGCAGCGGCTTCCAAAGTTCATTATCCGAGCTACCTTCGGCAGATTCTTGGCAAGCTCGTCGTGGCAGCTAGGAACCGAACAGCTTCTCAGCATGCGAGACGAAGTCGAGATGATCACGGGCGAGCTCCAGCGCTTCGCCGCCGCGGCAGGCGTTCAGACACCTGCGTTGAACAAACTGGTCGAAAGACGTACCACCGCTTGACCTATGCAGGCATCGACCGGCTGTCGGTCCAACCAGATTGACGGGCCGCGTCGGCTCAGTGCCATATTTTGCCTCTCAGCCTGAAAGGGAACCCACAATGACACGCAGAATTATCCACGATTCACTCAACACACCAGCTCGTGCGATTCCGGTACCAACCTCGGTCAGTGCCGAAGCACAGGAATTCCTAGCCCAGGGCCTGATGAGTGCTCCGCCCTACCCTCCGCTAGGAGATGTCAACGCTTGGAAGCAACGAATCGCAGAGACCGAGCAAGCAATGCGTCCGATGTACCTACATCGAGCTGCCAACGTAGGGGCGGACGTCGAGGAGACAATGGCAGAGGGCGTGCCCGTCTTCGTGGTCACACCGCCGAACACGTCAATCGACGACGACCGCGTCTTTCTCGATATCCATGGCGGCGCTCTGATCCAAGGCGGCGGCGAAACCTGCCGGCTGAACGGTATCGCCACTGCCGGTCAGGTGGGTGCACGAACGTGGGCTGTCGACTACCGCATGCCACCGGACCACCCTTACCCCGCGCCTCTCGACGACTGCGTCGCAGCGTACCGCGCTGTTCTACGAGAACACCACCCGAGTCGGGTAATCATCGGGGGCGGTTCCGCGGGTGCCAATCTTGCCGCCGCTCTGATCCTGCGGGCGCGAGATGAAGGGTTGCCCCTTCCTGCTGCGGCGGTGCTACTCACCCCAGAACTCGACCTCACCGAATCGGGCGACACCTTTCAGACAAACGCTGCCGTCGACATCGTCGGCAATCAGAGTCTGATGCCGGTCAATCGCTTGTATGCCGGAGGTCATGACCTTGCCCACCCGTATCTCTCACCGTTGTTCGCGGACTTGAAAGAAGGTTTTCCTCCCACTCTTCTCACAGCAGGAACTCGCGATGTCTTCTTGTCCAATGCAGTTCGAATGCACCGAGCCCTGCGCGCCGCTGAAGTACCCACCGAATTGCACGTGTTCGAGGCCGCCCCGCACGGGGGATTCTTCGGCACTGCGCCCGAGGACGCATTGGTCGACCGAGAGGTAAGGCAGTTCGTAGATAAGCATTGGGTCTGATCGAGCGCCATTCTGAATGTCCGATGTCATTCGATGGCACTCGGATCAGAGTAGGGATCCTACGGTCCCCCGGTGTGTTTTCTTCGTATCCTCGAACGGTGATCGAAGAATTCGTACCCACGGCCGTTTCAGCTTCCCGCAGCCGAGAGTCGTGGTCGGCAAACCCGAGCACCTGTGGCTATGCCGCCGAAGTCGACAGCGAGTGGACGGCATGGACACAGCTGCATGGGTCTGATCTAACCTTTGAAGCCGTAGATTCTGGAAGCCGGTGGCCTGGCAATGCGAATTCGGATTCGAGCACTTGATGTGACAGTGCGCGAATCCGAATTCTGCGAAGAACATTGTTTGGCGGGCGAACGCAGTCGACCGCGTGTGCCGGAATCGGTGGACCACGACCGAGTATCAGGGAGCACTTTTCTCCCGCAAGGCACACCGAATCTCGAAACAACTTCAACCCGTCATCAGCTCAACGGACTATCGAGCGATCTCGCGGTTCTTGGTTTCCTTCATCGCGAGGGTGCACGCGACGCTGATGACGCCGATAGCTGCCAGCATGACACCGATCGCGATGCTTCCGAACGAAGCGGCAAGCGGAGTCGCGATCAGGGGCGGGATCGCACCGCCGAGAACGCCTGCAAGGTTGTACCCCAATCCTGCACCGGTGTACCGATACCGCGTGTCGAACATTTCGGGCAGCAACGCGCCGATGGGTCCGTACGCGATTCCGAAGATCACCAGCGTCACGCTCACTCCGACCGCGAAGGCGACCGGGCTTCCCGTGTCGAGTATCGGGAAGAGCATCAGCGACCAGATAACCGCGAGCACGCTCGATGCAAGGATCACCTTGCGCCGACCGAACCTGTCGGAATAAAGCGCAGAAACGATGATCGCGGCTCCGAAAGCGACAGCGGCGATGATCCCGACAGTCAAGACGAACGGGCGAGTGAAGCCCAGGGTCTTACTTGCGTAACTGGTGAGAAACGCCGTTCCCATGTAGAAGAAGGCGAACACGATGGCAAGTGCACCGGCCGCGAGCATGATCTCTTTCTTCTGGTAACGCCATGCATCCAGGAATGGCATCGGACGAGATTCAGCAGGTGTGTCGGATCGGTCGCGACGAGCTTGTTCTGCCTGGAATACCGGCGTCTCTTCGATCGCCAGGCGCATGAAGAGGCCAATGCCGACGAGAACGATCGAGAGCAGGAACGGGATTCGCCATCCCCAGCTCAAGAAGGCTTCGTTGGTGTCACCGAGTACGGCACCGGTGATCAAGAACGTTCCGCTCGACAAGATGAAGGCAAGGGATGGGCCGAGTTGCGGGAACATCGCGTAGAACCCGCGCTGACCCGGCGGCGCGTACTCGGCTGTCAACAAGTTCGCACCTGCCCATTCTCCGCCGACTGCGAAGCCTTGCGCAAAGCGCAGAATCACCAACAGAATTGGTGCCAGGATACCGATTGTCACTGCGCCGGGAAGCAATCCGATCAACAAAGTCGAGATCCCCATCAGCAACAAAGTGGAGATCAAGGTCTTCTTACGGCCGATCTTGTCGCCGTAATGACCGAACAGAATCGCTCCTGCCGGCCGTGCGACGAATGCGACTGCGAACGTGGCAAACGACGCTACGGTTCCCGCTACCGATCCGAGGGCGGGAAAGAACACGGTGGGAAATACCAATGCTGCGGCAGTTCCGTAGATGAAGAAGTCGTACCATTCGATCGTGGTGCCGATGCAGCTGGCGAGCGCGACGCGTCGGACACTCGTCGTGCTCGGCGTTCTATCCGCCGTCGGCTGTTCGGTCGGTCGCACGCGATCGCCGGATGATGTGGTCATGGGGTTCCTTGTCGAATTCGTAGTGGACCGGCAAGCGGGCTCTCACCGCCGGCGATTCGCAGCGACAACGGCCACGGCGCAAGCGAGGCTGTTGTGACGTCCATGCGCATGTGACGTGCACGGACAGAGCAGTTGGATCTGTGACTCCGATCACGAACTGAATCGACGGTACTACATCAGGTACTTTTGCGATAGCTAAAGTACCCACAATTCCCGGCATCCGCGACCCCTCCGCTGAATCCAACTACTCGTCCACAGCTTCGGTTATCCACACGACAACGCCGAATTGCCCGGCAGCACATGGCTGCCGGGCATGCCTTCGTAGAATCCCATGCGGTTATCGAATGGAGGATCCGACCCCGAGCCCCCCATCGACATCGAGCACTACGCCGCTTACATATCCGGCTCCGGGCGAACATAGGTAGGCCGCAGCCTCCGCGATGTCCTCAGGACGTCCTGTCCTACGTTGCGGCACTTTGGATACAAGCTTGTCTCGCGCAGCAGCGTTCATCGAGGCCAACATCGGGGTTTCGATCAGACCCGGTGCGATCGCGTTGGCGGTGATTCCTTGTCGAGCAGTCTCCAACGCGATCGTGCGTGTGAGACCGACGATGCCTGCCTTCGCCGCCACATAGTTGGCCTGTCCGAAATTCCCGCGCCAACTCATGGACGAGAAAGACACGATTCGACCGTACTTTCGGCCACGCATGTGGGGCAGAACTGCACGGGCGCAGTAGAAGGAGCCAGTCATCGATGCGTCGACCACGGAATGCCAGTCTGCGTCGCCGATGTCCTCGATCCTGTTGTCGCGAATGATTCCTGCGTTGTTGACGAGCACATCGATTCGGCCGTGTGCAGTAGCTATTTCGTCCACCCATCCAGCCACACTCGCGGAATCGGTCACATCGACTTCATGAGCGGAGGAGGGGCGACCGAACTCCTCCTGTAACGATGCGGCCAAGAGAACTGCGGCGTCGACGTTCACGTCTCCGATGGCGACGACCGCGCCTTCCGCAGCGAAGCGGCGTGCCATGGCAGCGCCAAGACCTTGCGCACCTCCGGTGACGAGGACGACCTGTTCGTCGAAACGGTTCACTGCACTCCTCTGGTTGCTGGGGTTGAACTGGAAGACATAGGTTTTCGGTCAAGAAAGGCCGTCAGTCGTGCTGGAACGTCGTTCGATCGCCAATGGTCGTCGAAACAGTCGAGTTCTCTGTCCAGGCCACGCTCGGAGTCCATCGAAGTAAGGTCGAACAGCAATGACTTGAATGCCGATTGAGCAGGCCCCGCGCTCTCCGCTAGTTCGAGAGCGACGGCATGTGCGGTCTCCGACAGGTGTTTCTCGTCGACGACCGCATGAATCCAACCTGCATCGGCGAGCCGACGAGCCGGGACCAGTGTTCCCGTCAGCGACAGCCACCGCGCCATGGATTCTCCGACCTTTCGTTGCAGTCGCACACTGGATCCGCCTGCCGGAAGAAGATTGTTCTTGATATGTCCGTCACCGATGAGAGTCGCTTCGGCGGCCACCACGATGTCGCAACCCAGCGCCAACTCCAACCCGCCCGCAACGGCATGCCCGTGCAGAGCCGCAACGATCGGCAGTTGGCTTGTTTCCAGTCGAGTGACGAGCGCTGAGACCTGCCTCAGGAATCCGATAGGCGTGCCATACGCAGCGTGCAAGCCGAGAAAGTACTGCAGATCGGCCCCCGCGCAGAAGCTCGCTCCGTTTCCGGTCAGGATCAGACTCGCGGTGCCCGGGTCTTGTTCGGCATCCGACAGCGCCGAATCCAGCGCTTCGACAAGATGATTGTCGAGGGCGTTGCGCCGACGCGGTCGATTGAGGGTGAGTGTACGAACCAACCCCGATTGGGTGACGACGACCGACTCAGCGGCACCTCTCGACTCGCTTGTGCCGCTCAACGCGCACCGACGTTCGCCTCGCGACGACTACGGCGTAGCTCTGCCCGCTGAATCTTTCCGCTCGGAGTTTTGGGAAGTAGGTCAGCGAAGTGAATCTGCCTCGGGTATGCGTGCGCGGCGTAGTTGGTTTTCACCCACGCCTGCAACTCGGCAACGAGCTCATCGGAGCCTACGGCCTCAGAGGAAAGCACGACAAATGCTTCCACGACTTCGCCTCGAACCTCGTCCGGCGCAGCGATAACCGCACATTCGACGACCGCTGGATGAAGCAGAAGTGCAGATTCGACATCGAACGGACCGATGCGGTATCCCGCCATGATAATGACATCGTCATCGCGCGAAGAGAACCGAATTGTGCCGTCGTTGTCTATCGACGCAGAGTCGCCGGTGACGAAGTACTTTCCCTCGGCACGAAACCGATCGGTAGTTCCTGCAGACGCTCCGGCATATCCAGTGAACGTCATGAACTCGCTGTCGTCGACGACGACAGCCAGGCGTCCCATCTTCCCCGGCTCCGCGCGGATATCGTCCAGTTCGTCCAAGACGGTCATCTCCCACCCGGGAAGGGCAGGCCCCATCGAACCGACTGCGAGCTCGCGGATCAGCTGAGGATGATGCGCGTATCCGATCGGCATCCCCAATTCGGTTTGACCGTAGTGGTCGTGCACCTGCAATCCCAGTGCCGCCGAGGCCCACTCGTTCACCTCAGGCGTCAACGGTTCACCAGCACTGGACAGCCGCTTCAGGGCGAGGTTCTCGGGTATCGCCACATCCGCAACCCGCAGACCTCGGTACACCGTCGGAGCTGCGGCGAAGTCAGTGACCTTCGAATCGGACAGTACTGCCCAAGTCGCCTCGGCAGAGAAGCCTCCGCGAAGCAGAATGGTCGGGATTCCTGCGGCGAGAGGTGCGACCACCGCTGTGTACAGACCGTAGGCCCAACCCGGGTCGGCACCTGACCAGAACACGCTCCCGCTCTGGACGCCGAGAGCGAATTCCAGGTAGCCGAGCCACCCGGCTATGTAACCGACCGGGTGTATCACCCCTTTAGGAGTACCTGTCGTGCCCGAGGTGAACATGTGCACCAAAGGCCCATTGCCGCCGACTGCGATACTGGGGCCTGAATGTGGGGCCACCGCCCAGAGTGCATCATCGAGACTATCCCTGCCGGATCCACCGGCGACGATCGTTCGCCAGGGACCAGCCGGAACCTTGGACACTTGATCTTCGTCGGCGACGACGATCGCGGCCGACGCTTCCATCAGCCGCGACTCGACCGCGCCCCGGGCAAAGGCAGTGAACAGCGGCACGTAGACCGCTCCGACACGCCAGGTTCCGAGAATGACGCTTACCAGATCGGCGCTCTTACCCATCACAGTAGCGACGCGGTCGCCGCGTCCTATTCCGTTCTCGGTCAACAGCCCAGCAAACAGCCTCGAACGGTCTGCTAGGTCGCCGTACGAGTAGGCGACCGCCGTTCGGCCTGCGTCGACAACCGTCAGCGCTTTCTGTTCACGGGGGTGACGGTCACACAAGAGCCAGGCCACATCGGCGCTGGGCGCCGCGTAGTCCTGCAGAATTGCACGGACTCGGGACTCGACGTCGGTCATGTCGCTCCAATCGGGTACTTCTCGATTATATATAGTACCCACCAACGTACCCTCCAGAACGCGCCGAGGGAAGCGAACAGGCAAAGTCCTCGAACCCACTCGAAGAGGGTGTGGAACACTCGGACAATGCCGAAAGCGTCAGCCTTACGGGCCTCCTCGTCGGTCAACACGCCACGTCGACGCCGGGTGGACACGGCCCGACGCGAGGACATCCTTCAGCGAGTCGAAGAAATCTTCCTCGACCAGGGCTTCACCTCCGTCTCAGTCGGCGAGCTCACCGAACGGCTGCACTGCTCACGCGCCACGCTGTACAGCGTCGCACCAACGAAGGAACAGCTCGTCGTCCTCGCAACGAAGCAGTTCTTCGGCGCATCAGCCGAACGAATCGAAGCCACCGTCGCGGCCGAGAAAGATCCACGCGCCCGCATCACCACGTACCTGAACGGTGTCGCGCGCGCGATGCGCCGAAATTCACAGGCGTTCTATGACGACATGGTGGCGTTCCCGCCGACCGCTGAGATTTATAGCCGCAACACTGCGCGTGCCACGGAGCGTGTACGCGAATTGATCGACGACGGAATCGAATCCGGAGTCTTTCGCGCCAACGACGGCGCCTTCGCATCGCAACTGGTCGCGCTCGCGATCGAGGGCGTGCAATCCGGGGTGTTGCTCGAACGCACTGGGCTGTCGGCTGCTGACGCATTCAACGAACTCGGTAACCTACTTCTGAACGGATTGATGCACGAACCTCCGAAGTAGCCCGGCCGTTCAGTACAGTCCGTGTTCCAGTTGAAGTTCCATGGTGAGCGTCAGCACCGTTGCGCCGTACTGGTTACTCAGCGTACCTGCGATCGTCACGACATCCACCGAGCGTGAGACCGACTCGACGCCCGAAATCACGAACCATCCCGATAGTGTGTCTGCAGGGTGCACCGGTCCCTCGAATCTGAGATCTTTGATTCCGCGCCCAGCGATGATCCGCCAGGATCGCCAGTGTCCAATTACCGCGAGGCGCTGAAAGACCCCAAGAGTCTGGACGCCGCTGGCGATGATCCCACCGAATCGCCCGTGCGCTGCGGCACTTGCATCAGTGTGCAGCCCCAGCGGATCCCACTGGAACGCGAACTCGATGATCTCCGACTCACGTACCTCGTACGTGGAAAGTTCGAACCGATCACCCACGCCGAGATCGCATCCGTGCACCCAGGTATCGGTCAAGATTCGCAGCCCCGAATACGCAACCACCCCTGCAAGTTCGACATCAAAGAGACCCTTCGACGTACACATTCTCTATTTTGAAGTGATTCTATACAACGAACAGTGCCGGCGTCAGCCGCCAGCGGTTGACTCGGCGGCCCCGGCGGGCGCAAGCTCGCCTGTAGCCAGGTGCGACGAAAGAAATTTGTTGCTCTTCGACGGGAGCGAAGCGCAGCTCAATCCGGTGGACGCCCGACTGGTGGCCCATGCCGCCGCAGGCGCAGTCCCAACGACGCTGCGCTGCACGAAAGCAAGCACCTCGACTCAGGAGAATGCCCGGATCTCAATGCGGGAAGCAACAGATGCGGTCGTCTCCCGCACGGTGAGAAAAATCGCGGGTGCTCGGTGTAGATTCGGCGGCGTGAACAGCGTCCAGAGTCCCGCAGAATCGGCATTCGAGCCGATCTTGTGGATTCTGACGCATTGCGGCACCAACGGCTACCGCTCCACATGGGGTGCGATTCTGGCCGGGTGCCCACCGCAGCACGGCTGAGTTCCTTCGCGTTCAAACACCCGGATCCGGCCGACGTTTCAGACTCGAATTTCGCTGCAGTCGAAGCGTCTGCTGGCATCTTCTTGGAAGGTTCAGACTCGCATGCCCACTCAGGGTTCCATCCTGCATTCACCCCTCACTCGACTGACCTCCATGCTGCACAACGAAAAGACCGGCGGCGCACTACTTCTCGTTGCGACCGTCGCCGCGCTCGTGTGGGCAAACAGCCCCGCGGGCGAAACCTACACAGTACTGCGAGAGACCGCGGTGGGTCCTGACGCGTTGCAGTTGCACCTCACATTGGGACAGTGGGCTGCAGATGGGTTGTTGGCAATTTTCTTCTTCGTCGTCGGCCTCGAACTCAAACAGGAGTTCGTTGTCGGTTCGCTGAAACGGCCGCGCGTGGCAGCGATTCCCGTGATCGCGGCCGTGGGTGGAGTGCTCGTGCCCGCAGGCATCTATCTCGCTGTCAATGTCGCCGCCGCCGACGGGGCGGTCGAGGGGTGGGCAGTTCCTGCGGCTACCGACATTGCTTTTGCGGTAACGATTTTGGCGGTGGTCGGGTCACACCTGCCGTCTCCGCTCAGGGTGTTCTTGCTGACACTCGCTGTTGTCGACGACCTGCTGGCGATCACAATCATCGCCATCGGATACACCGACGATGTCTCTGCGACAGCGCTCGCGCTCTCTGCAGTCCCGCTGGCGGCGTTCGGTGCACTGACTCGACGTGGAGTCACCCGATGGTGGGTACTGGTTCCATTGGCGTTGACGACCTGGACGTTGATGCATGCCTCCGGTATCCATGCAACGGTTGCCGGTGTTCTGCTTGCGCTGACAGTTCCAGTACGACCGGCCCGCCGTTCGACTGTGCCGTCACGGATTTCGACAACAGAAAGAGGACTCAGCGGACTGTTCGCCGAGCGACTGCAACCCTGGTCGTCGTGTGTGGCGGTGCCCGTATTCGCATTCTTCGCCGCCGGTGTAGCAGTGGGCGGCATCGACGGGTTGCGCCAGTCCTTCGTCGATCCGGTGACCATCGGCATCGTCCTGGCGTTGGTGGTGGGCAAACCGGTGGGCATTCTGTCGGCGACCTTCGGGATGTCACGGCTACCAGGGATGAGACTGGATGCGGCGCTGCGGTGGCGTGATCTGACCGGTGTGGCGATCTTGGCCGGCATCGGATTCACCGTGTCGTTGCTGATCGGTGAACTCGCCTTCGGCGTTGGCAGTGCCCGCGAAGAACACGTCAAGGTCGGCGTCCTTTCGGCTTCTCTGCTCGCCGCCGTCATTGCTTCGAGCTATCTCGCTGTCCGCAACAGGTCCTACGAGTCGGCGACGACGCAACGGAACCAGGGAAAAAGCGGCGCCACCGTGACGCTAGACTGAGCCTCGGCGATGGATCCCGCCTGAACCCATTCGTGTGGTTCGAACCGCCGCATGGCTGATGGTTCCTGCTAGTCGATGTGATGTCGGCGGGCAGGGGCATGCCCGGCCGGCGGGAGGTGTAGATGCGAGTGCCGCCACTCGATAGTTCTGCGACGTGGTGCCCGGCTGATTCAGCTGGGTGGCCGACCCGGGCTCCACAGTGATGCGCCGACTGACCGCGCACACTCGCATGCTCGGTATGGTCGCAGCCGGTGGCAGCCTCGGTGCACCGACGCGCTACGTCGTCGGTGACCTGTGGACTCCGCCAGCGTGTGCGTTTCCGTGGTCGACGTTCGCGATCAACATCGTGGGGGCCTTCGCTCTCGGGTTGTTGTTGGAGACGTTGACCCGCTCCGGCTCCGACGTGGGACGTCGCCGTTCGATACGACTACTGCTCGGCACCGGATTTCTGGGCACGTTCACCACCTACAGTTCACTGGTAGTCGACACCGACCTGCTCATTCATCACGGCCGAATCGCCCTCGCGGCCGTGTACGCCGCAGGTAGTGTTCTCGTCGGGCTCTGTGCAGCCGGCGGCGGAATGTGGTCCGCCGCTCGTCTGGCCGGACCCCTCGGCCACGGACCGACTGAGGCATCGATGTGACGGCAGCCTTGGTCGTCGCAGTTGCCGGGATCGGCGCTATCGGCGCAGGAGCACGGTATGCCACCGACGAAACGCTGAAGAAAATCGTCAGCCCATCATTTCCGTGGGCGACGCTGTGCATCAACATCATTGCCAGTTTCGGCCTCGGTGTCGTCACAGGCATGGTCCTAGTCGACGGCGCACCATCGGAGTTACGTGTCCTCGTCGGAGTCGGGTTCTGCAGCAGTTACAGCATCTTCAGCACTGCAATGCTCGAAGCCGTGATCCTGCTTCGTCAGGGGCGTTGGCGTTCTGCAGTCGCTGCCGCAGCCGGAACGTTCGCCGCGACCAGCCTCACCGCTGCAGTCGGACTCGCCGTCGGCAGCGCCTGATGACTTCACGCAGCACAAGCAGGCGTCATCGGCTGCCATTCGCGGTGGTCTCTGATGACTGCCCACAGGACGCCGACGAGTCTGCCGGCGAGGGCGAAGATGGATTGGACGTGCCGTTGGTATACGCGCGTTTTCGCTGATAGAACTCACGGGACGGGCCTTCACGCTGGGAGCTGCTGAAGGCTGCCATGAAGAACACGTGCCGTAATAGAGGGTGTTAGCGCTTGGGCCGGTGCAGGACTCCGGTGAGGGGATCTTGTGTAAGAAACTGGAAATCGTGTCAGTTGATGTAGGGGTCGAGTCGGTCCGGGTAGTTGATGACGAGGGCGCCGAGGGCTTGTTTCCAGCCGTTGACGTGTGCTCCTTCGACGAGTCGATTGGCCTTCGTACCGTCGCGGGGTGCGAGTCGGTCGCCGCGTAGCTTGTCGCGTTCGCGGGCACGTTTGTCTTCGATGTCGCAGATCGCGAGCCACAGAAACTTTTGCGCTTGATCATTCGGGAAGTGGCCGCGATTTTGATGATCTTTCGGAGCTGGTAGTTCAAAGATTCGATCGCGTTGGTGGTGTAGATGATCTTGCGGACCGCCGGCGGGAACGCCAGAAACGGAATGAACCGCTCCCACGCGCTCTCCCAGGTGCGTACTGCGGTCGGAAGCTTCGAGCCCCATTTCGAGGTCTTGAAGTCGGTGAGCGCGGCCTCGGCGGCTTCGACGGTCGGTGCGGTGTAGATCAGCTTCAATGCCGCCGCGACTGCTTTGCGGTCACCGTAGGCGACGAACCGCATCGAGGCACGGATCAGGTGGACGGTGCAGGTCTGCACGACGGTGTTCGGCCAGGTCGCCTCGATCGCGTCGCCGAAGCCGGTGAGCCCGTCCGTGCAGGCGATGATCACGTCCTTGAGGCCGCGATTGGCGAGCTCGGCGCAGATCCCGGCCCAGAATTTCGCGCCTTCGTGTTCTTGCACCCAGATGCCCAGCACATGCTTGATTGAAGTCGATGTCGATACCGACCGCGATGTGCGCTGCTCGGTTGCTGACCTGCTGGCCGGAGCGGATTTTGACCACGATCGCATCCAGGTACAGGATCGGATCGAGCGGGCGACGCTGCCACTCGAGGACCTCCTCGAGCACCGAATCGCTGATTTTGGAGAATCGTCACGCGGGAGATCTCGGTGCCGATCGTCGTGGCCAGGTGGTGTTCGATGTCGCGGACGGTCATCCCGCCCGCGTACAGCGAGACGATCATGTCGTCGAGACCGCCGATCCGTCGGGCGCCTATGGGATCCAGCCGCGGAACGAAGGAGCCGTCGCGATCGCGTGGAATCGACAGGGCCACGTCGCCGACCTCACTGGAGACGGTCTTTTTGCTGAATCCGTTGCGGGAGTAGGAGATTCCGCGTGCAGCGGGATCGTCTTTGTCGTAGCCGAGGTGTTCGGTGAGTTCGGTTTTCAGTCCGCATTCGAGGACCGCTTTGACCATCTCCTGCAGAAACCCGCCCTTGCCGATGATCTGCAGTTCGCCGGCGTCGTCTTGGCCATCACCTCATCGAGTGCGCCCGAGGATCGCAGCGTCTCGAACGCACTCGTACCCGAGTCCTCGCCGCCGTCTCCGTTGCCATCCGCCTGATGATTGCCCACAATCATGGTCAAGATAATGCTCCGTTCGTGTCAATTAGCTCTCCCACAAACCATCTGACACGCCCGAGTACGGCGCTCGACAGGAACGGCGCGAACGAAGATTATTGTTTCCGCAGTCGCGGATGTTCCGACCGGGAACGCACCGTTGTCAGCACGGCGCGTTCCCGCTGTAGCTCTCAGCTGCTGCCCCGCACGTTCATGCTCTATCCGTGGCCACGCCATCGAGCTTGTTATCGACTGTACTCCAACATTTTTCGGAATCTCACGATCCGGTTCGCCGCTTCACCTGCTTCCGCAACACGTTCGGAGGCTTCTGCGCGCAATAGCCTGCACAGGCCCCGGAAGGTAGGCCGTACACCACGCATCTGCCGTCTTATCGAGCGGCTTCGACAGCCGAATCGAACGCGTTCTCTTCCCATTTCCGGAACCGTCTCATCGCCGTCGACGCCACTACCCCATCCGTCTCCTGACCGATTCGCGCCCAGGACCATTCAGGATGCGCCCGCCTCAGCCTGACGGTGTCCCGCACTTCGGAGGACAGGACGTCGACGTCGTCATCCATCTCTGGAATCGGCAACATCACCGGTGGGGTAGGTGAACTCTCGGACTCCTCGGCGTACTCAAGCTCTACCTCGGGCCTGGAAGCCACCTCTTCGTCGGCACCGACGTCCACGTCGCTCGGAGAACGCTCGCAGTGAGCCCTGCGGGGTGCACGCAGGATGATTGCAAGCACCTCCGTCATCAGAAGGAGTGAAATGGGCGCAAGGGGAGCAATACCCGCCGACACCACTGCTGGCAACAACGTTGCACTGAGCACTGCGTGATACGAGTTCCCTGCAATCGACGCTGCAGCAGCAACCCGCAGGAGCAGGGTCACGAAACGCCTACCGCGCACTGTGCGTTTGTCGACGTGGTTCGACAACGCAATCGCCGTCACCGTGAGTGAGACGATTGCACCATCCAGCACAATCGGGATCACCCATGCCTGCGCGTGACCGGTGCCGCCCATGATCGCCAGCTCCCGCAACGCCGCGAAACTCAACCAGAACGACGCCCCCGCAATGCCGACAACCAGCACGACCGCGGTTGCCAGCGCCCACTGCAAGACTCGCGGATGAATCGGCGGGGCGTCGACATCTGCGGTGTCGTGCGGGAGGTGTTGTGCGTGGACGGTCATCGGATCCTCGGTCCCCGTGCAAGCGGGCCGGTGCGTTGCGGGAACGGCTCACCGTCGTTGAACCTGTTGCGCAACGTCTCCAGGTACTCCTCGACCGCTGCGTTGACCAGATCCGACGGACCGCGCGGTGCCCCCGGTGTCGCCGACAATGCTTCGGCGGCATTGAGCAACTCGTCGACGGTCGAACGGTACAGATAGAACGAGCGCTTCCATTTCGTTCGGTCCGGTTCGTCCGCAACCGGTGCCGGTTCCGGTTGCGCATCCACGTCCTTCGGTTGCGGTGGGTCGACCGGGCTTCAATCGGCGAGTGCGCTCTTCATGCGTTCAGGTCTGGGCATCAGTGCACTCCGTCCGTGAGGATTGCGATGGTGTCGCGGTAGATCGTCGACAGGTTTCGCGATTGCGTGGTGCCCCAGTCGGGCAGGCTGGTCTGCGACTCCATCGCGTCCTTGATTACGACGCGCTTCGGGATCGCGTCGCCGAGGATGTTGATGTTGGCGGCGATCTCGATCAGCTGCTCGCGGCCGGCGATGGTGTTGTTCTCGTGCAGGTTGATCATCGCCCCAAGTAGTTCGAGCTGCGGGTTGTAGCTGCGTTTGACGGCCTCGATCGTGCGCCGCAGCCGCGCCAGCCCGTTCGCCGAGAACAGCGCGGACTGGCTGACCACCACCACTTTTCGCGCTGCGACGAGTGCGTTGATGGTCAGCAGGTCCAGGCTGGGTGGGCAGTCGATGAGCACGACGTCGTACACCCCGCCCATGAGGTCGACTGCGTCCCGCAGGCGGCGCTCCCTCCCCGCGCCGGCGACGACCAGTTGATCGCGGACGTATGCCAATGATTCGTTCTCCGGGACCGTCGGGACGAGTTCGACTCCCGGCCAAATGGTGGGCACGACCGCGTCGGCGATCGTCGCCGTGGAGGATTCGGAGAGCACGTCCGCGACACCGACATCGTCGCGTGCGAGCACCTGACGGCTCAAGACGGTACTCAGGTTGCCCTGGGGGTCTATGTCGACCACCAGCACCCGCTTTCCGACCTTGGCGGCGGCATGGGCAAGGTGGAACACGGACGTCGTCTTGCCCACTCCCCCTTTCTGATTGCAAAACGCGAGAACGTCAGACATCACGGGCCTCACTTCCATTGGATGCAATACGCGAAATAGGTGACTGGCATCCCATGCTGGTATCGGGAGCATCGGGTGACACGCGCGCCACGGAGGTATCGGATGCTTGGGGTGCTACACCCGCAACGCGTGCCACACGTTCCATGCCCACATGGGACGTATTGGATGCATCGACTGACAACACTTCCCGAGCAGCCGTTGCAGACGTGGCGTGTGCGGAGCGTATGGGCCGAGTTGGATGAACTAGGTCCGACACCACCAAGTCGCGTCTTACGTGTATTTCATGCCCAGATGATTGGTTCACGGGCCCGATGGGTGTTCGAATAATGCTCACCCACAACACATTTGTCGTGTCTACGAGTTGCCGAGATTGATCTTCGAAGCGGGCGTCATGCATCGGTGCCACTACAGGCCCAGCAGGTTGACTCGTCCGATCACCCGCATCCAGGCGACCAGTAAACAGCCACCAATGCTGCCGGTGACTTAGAGCTTTGTTCTCGACGGTATGTACCGCATCGACTCCTGAGATTGGCGATTGTTCAGGTTGCTGGATGACGTGCATGGTTACCTCTCTTCTTCGGGTTGCGTATGTAAGACAAGGGACTTCGTCCTGCTCTCTCTTGGACCCCCCATGGGAAACCCCACTGTTTCTGCACCCGCGTTGTCCGCTCCACGCCCGATGGCCCCGCGTCGCAGTGGACGCGTGGCTCATCGGTATCGCCACTTGGTCGATGATCAGTCGAGCCAGTGGTGCCTCGGGGCCGGTCCCGAGGATTCATAAGGTGCACAGGCCGGCGGCAGGCTGGTTTGGAACGTCGGGCGCTGCCAGAAAACGACGCAGCGACGGTCGGTTCGCTCGTGACCGGCCGGACGACGAAAGAAATAGACTCGTCCGATTGGGACCGAAACTGCGAAACCGACTCGTACGCTGATGGATACACACACTTAGTGTGTGGATTCAGGTACGGCGAATCCACCGGACCGGAGGGCTAGTGGTAGCTCGTCAGCCGGTGCGGGTGGTCGCGAATGTTCTTGAAGAAGTCGTTATGACCGCTTAGGATCGTGTGTCGAAGCTCCTTCCTTTGGGTTGAGGTTTCGTTGACGCCCTCGGCCTCGGTGCTCGTAACACCGGGAATCGCCGGGGGCGTCTCTAGTTCGCGACATCCCCGACTTGCGTGCGCACTTCGTTGACCACCCGCGGTTTGCTTCCTCTGCGCGACGAGCTGCGCTTTTCATCAATCTGGGGAAGTACTTGCTGGACTGGCAAAATGCACAGACCAGCGTACGTGCTAACGGCCTTTTGAAGGCCATCTGGATCGCTGGCAGTTTCGCAAGTAGCGCGATGGAGCCCGACGACATCGATGTCTCACCGATTCTCGACGGCCCTAAGCTTTTGGAGATCAAAGGACGTGTTGGCGCAGGACGCATCGCAGAGTTGCAAGGCGAGCGACGCGAACGGATGGTGCGTGAGTATGGAGTGGAGCCCTTCCCAATAACCTGGTGGCCAGTAACCACGCTGCGCCGAGGTGAACCGCCCCGGGTTTTCTGCCGCTCCTATGCTTGCGACATCTCCGGGTGGAGGGTCGATTCTTGACTGTAGTAGACCTGTTCGAACTCGTCCG
>NZ_FZOW01000029.1 GCF_900188125.1 Rhodococcoides kyotonense
GCCGGAAGCCGTCGACGCCGGGCCTATCGCCTTCGTGCGCGACGGTGATCAGATCCGTCTCGACGTCGGAAAGGGGACACTCGACGTCCTCGTCGGCGACGCGGAACTCGAAGCACGTAAGCAAGGGTGGGCTCCGCTGCCTCCCCGTTACACGCGCGGAGTGTTGGCGAAGTATTCCAAGCTGGTCGGATCGGCGTCGACCGGTGCGGTTCTGGTTTGACACTGCTTGAATGGCGACCCGAAGCTATCTGATCGTATGAATGGACCATTCAAGCGGTAGGCGGGCCATGCAATCCCGACGCAAAACGACGAAAGGGCCACCGCGCCGGTGTTGTGAAACCCAGCGCGATGGCCCATTCGTCGTGAGAAGTCCTACGGGATCGGAGTGAATCCGGCTCCCACTGCGTTTCCTGCGTTGATCTGACGCAGGATCGCGTCGATGTTGGTACCGACCTGCGGGCCGAAGCACGCGACGCCGAGGTAGGCGTTGACCATTCCGACGAGCGTGGTGCCGACGACGACCGGGCTGCCCGAGTCACCTTCGACGACGCACAGCTGCGACCACGTTTCCTGCGACTGCAGGATGTCGCCGTACGCGATGCCGCACGTGTTGCCGGTGGTTCGCCCTTCCTTGCACACGATGTTCGGGAACAATGCGGGCGGGCCGACCTGCGTGATGGTCACGTTGCCGACATGGTTGACCGGGATGACCTTGGCGCGGTCGAACTCGATGACCGCGAAGTCGTATTCGGGATTGGAGAACGCGATGCGGCCGACGACGCCTGCATCGGGGTCGTACTCCGGAATGATGGTTGCGCCGGCGTTGCCGCAGTGACCTGCGGTGAGTCCGACCAGACGGCCTGCGCCGTCGTTACCGATAGTCGTCAGCGTGCACTCCGCGGCGCTGTCGACGATGATCCCGGATCCACCTCCGAGGACCGCCGGAGCTGCAGCAGATGCAGTTCCGACGCCGACGCTTGCCGCGACAGCTGCGGCGGCCACGACGACGAGCATGAACTTCTTCAACATGTATTCCCTCTCCAGCGGTGTCCGCAGAACCCTAGCAACAACTACCACCGCGAGACGACTGTGTTGGTCAACGTTCTTGTCACGACTCGCGCGTCGGTGTCCATCTCGTTACCGTGCGGCCGTCGTCGTTTCGTCCCTTTATTACTGTGTGCCGCTTTCGAGTGCCGCGAGCATCGACTGCGCTTCCTCCAGTTGCCGGCTCAGCTCGGCCACCCGCTGGGCGGCTTCGTCACGGGCGTGAGAGATGACCGCCTCGACGGCCTGTACAGCGGAATCGTCGCCCAGCTCGCGGACTGCTCGGGAGACGGACTCGGGAGTCACCGGCTGCGCCTTGCCCGGTCGCCTCGCACCGTGGGTGACCGTCACGGACCAGTCGTTGTCGGCGCCCGCATGAATGGTCACGCTGACGCTGTCCGGTCCCTTCTTTCCCTTCCGCGCCGCCGGGGCCGCGGGCTTCGACACGGTCGCCGGACTCGGAGCCGGCGCAGGCTTGGGAGTGACGGGCTTGGGCGTGACAGGCTTGGGGGTGACAGGCTTCGGCTTGGGCGCAGGCTCGGTCCACTCGGCGATCTCGGGCTTCGGCGCGACAGGCTTGGGCGCCGGCTTCGCGGCTCCCCCCGGCGGGTTGCGAGTGATGCGGAGTTCGTCGGCCTCGAACGGCAGCTCGTCGTTGACTCCCTTGGGGCTGATCGTGACGGTGCTTCCGTCGATCGAGACGACCCGCGCCGACGTCCCCTCCGGCAGACCGAGACTCGGCGTGGCCTCGATCAGATACACCGTCGCGCGCTTGCCCGAGGCGAGTGCGTCGGCCAACGTCGCGAGGTTCTCGGGCGTGAGGGACTCGTTCGCGGTAGAACGTCTACGCGGTGGCATCGGGGCGAACCTCTCTCGAAAGTGTTTGCGAATACTGTCGCACACTCGGTGCGCGATCGGTATCGAGCACGAACCACCTTCGTGTGGGACGCGTCACGCGTAACCTGACGGCGTACCTGTTTACGGGGTGCGGAACGGGAGGGATTGTCGATGTACACCGTCGATGCCAGCGCGAAGAAACCGACGTACGACGGCCAGCCGGTCTATCTTCTCGACGCGGCATCGACGCTGGAAGTTCAGGCTCTGAACCAGTGGATCGACCGGGCCACACCGGACGGGCAGACGCGTCCACCGTCGATCGTTCTGTTCGGCGAGAGCGCACACCAGATCGCCGAGTCGGTACGCGCCGTCGCCGACGACCCGTTGCTCGTGCCCCTGCGCGTCACGTTGTCGGAGAAGAAGCGATCCGGGGTACTGCGTCGGATGGTCGCGCCGCGTGGCAATTCCAAGCCGACGCGGGCATGGCAACGCTGGGTCCAGAGCGACGACCCCGATCACTCCGAAATTCTCGTCGGCGCTCCCGCGACGCTCGCCGAACTGGAGACCCGGTTCCACCGGACGGGCGGCAAGTCGCTGTCGTCGTTCATCTGCAGGCAGGCGACCCTCGCGCTCGACAAGGCCGAGCGAGACGTCATCGGATCCGAGTACAAGGTGCCGCGTTTCGTCGTCGAGGACATGACGGAACAGAAGAAGTTCCACGACGGCATCGCGGAACTTGCGGCCGAGGTCGGCGACAGCGTCACCGACGTCACCCGTCGAGTACACGAGATCCTGCACGAGATGGTGGCAACGGAAACCCGTCGCGCAGTGGAGATGTGGGGAACCCTCGGCGCGTACTTCTCCCGCGCCTATCGCGTCGACGTCGATCGCACCGAGTTGACGAAGGTGCGTGAGCTCAACAAGAACTATCCGCTCGTCTTCCTGCCCAACCACCGGTCCTACCTCGATCCGCTGGTGTTGCGTCCGGCGCTGCTGACCGAGGGTCTGCCGCTCAACCATGTGATGGGCGGAATCAACGTCGGGTTCTGGCCGCTCGGGCCGATCGCGAAACGCAGTGGCGTCGTGCTGATTCAGCGCAAATTCTCCGACGAGATCTACAAGTGGACGCTGCGGCAATACATGAGCTTTCTGCTCGGCAAGCGATTCAATCTCGAGTGGTACATAGAGGGCGGCCGCAGCCGTACCGGCAAACTGCGCCCACCGCGGTTCGGGCTACTGACCTACCTGGTCGACGCGCTCGAGAGCAGCGACGCCGAGGACGTCTATCTGGTCCCGACGTCGATCACCTACGACCGCCTGCACGAGGTCGGCGCGATGGCGGCCGAGTCCCACGGCGCGAAGAAGCAGGCCGAGGGCATTCGCATGGCGATCGGCTACATCCGCGCTCAGGGAAAGCTTCGCGGCAACGTGTATCTGACGTTCGGAGAACCGATTTCGGTACGTTCGATCCTCGACGCGAACGAGGACAAGCGCATCGCGGTCCAGAAGATCGCATTGTCCGTTGCCCACGCGATCAACGACACGACGCCGGTGACGCCTGCCGCTCTGGTCACGATGGCGTTGTTGGGCATCGAAGACCGCGCGCTCAACGTGCACGAGATGTGGGCGATCATCGCCCCTCTCGCTCGGTACATCAAACGACGCGGCCTCCCGACGGCAGGGGGCATCGACATCAGCGAGGTCGACGTCGTACGCAATGCCGTCGTCGCGCAGGTGAATGCGGGCGTCGTCAAACGTTTCGACGACGGACCCGAGCCTGTGTTCTATCTGGCGCAGGACAAGCACCTGGTGGCTGCGTTCTTCCGCAACAACGCAATTCACTATTTCGTGATGCGCGCCATCGGCGAACTCGTCGTACTGCCCGACCGTGACCAGACCGAGGCGTCGACGCCGGAATCGATGTGGAAGGCCGCCCTCGAACTCCGGGATCTGCTGAAGTTCGAGTTCTTCTTCGGTGACAAGAAGGATTTCGGAACACGCCTCGAAGCGGAAGTCGCCCTGATCGATCCGGACTGGCGAGCCAACCTCGACGATCCCGGTTATGCCGCGCGGCAACTCGAAAGCCAGGATCTGCACCTCGCGCATCGTGTGTTGCAGCCGATCCTCGAGGCCTATCAAGTCGTCGCCGATCAGTTGTTGCTGCTGCCTGCCGACGCCGAACTGGACAAGCCGTCGTTCATCGCCCAGTGCCTCGGCGCGGCGCAGGCGCGTCGTCTGCGGCAGCAGCTCGACCACAGCGAAGCCATCTCGGGCGAATTGTTCGACACGGCACTACAATTGGCCGACAACCGCAAGCTCGTGGATCCCGGCAGCGAGAACCTGGCGCAACGTCGGCGGGACTTCGCGCAGGAGATCAACGAGTGGGCGCGCAAGGCACGCTTGATTCGCGACATGGCACATCGAATGCTCGACGAGGTCGATCCGCTCGAAGTCCCCGAGACATCGACAGATTCCGACGAGAAGGAGGACGACGCCCGATGATCGACCTGTCGACACAGCTGCGCGCCATCGCCGACGCGCCGGCCGGGCCGGACACCGCGGCATTCTTCGACCTCGACGGCACCCTCATCAACGGGTTCTCCGCGAAAGCCGTGTTCCTCGAACGCCTCAAGACGCTCGACGTGACCGTTCACGAGCTGTGGGAGATCTCCAGTGCCGTCGTCGAGATGCGCATGAAGAGCTCGCCCGTCGACAACCTGATGGGCAAGGCGGTCAAGGGGCTGGAAGGCCGGCGCGAAGAAGATCTGATGGAACAGGCATATGCATTGTTCCGCAACGAGATCGCCCCGATGATCTACCCCGAAGCACGGATTCTGGTGGAAGCTCACCGGCATGCTGGACACCGGCTCGTGATGGCGACGTCGGCGACGCCGTATCAAGCAATCCCTGTACAGGAAGACCTCATGTTCGACGCGTTACTGTGCACCACACCGGTCGTCGTCGACGGTGTCCTGACGGGTGAGCTCGTCGGCAGTTCGCTGTGGGGTCCACGCAAGGCACAGGCGGTCGCAGACTACGCCGAGCAGGAAGGCCTCGATCTGACCGGGTGTTTCGGGTATTCCAATGGCGGAGAAGATGTTCCGCTCCTGGAAGAGGTCGGCATCCCCGTCGCGCTCAACCCCGACGACGAGCTGACGAGGCACGCTGCGCGCGTCGGATGGCCTGCGCTTCGACTCGAGAATCCCAAGCGCGGTATCGACCTCACGTCGGTCGTACGCAGCACCGCGGCGTTGGGGTCGGTGCTCGCGAGCGCAGGCGTGGGCCTCGGCCTCGGACTCCTGACACGCAGCAGGCGGACAGGTGCCAACATCACCTCCTCTGTCGCCCCGGACATCGCGTTGGCTCTCGCAGGGATCAAGCTCGACGTCACCGGCACCGAGAATGCATGGTCCGCGCGGCCAGCGGTCTTCATGTTCAACCATCAGAGCACCGCAGACTCCGTCATCGTGACGTCGATTCTGCGCAAGGACATCACCGCTGTCGCCAAGCGCGAACTCGAACGCGACCCTCGATTCGCGCTGTTGGGCAAGATCTTCGACGTTGCCTACATCGACCGAGGGGACCCTGCGCAGGCCCGCGAAGCGATGAAGCCTGCGATCGACAAGCTGCATTCGGGCGTCTCGGTCGCCATCGCTCCCGAGGGCACCCGCATGCCGACGTCCCGGCTCGGGCGTTTCAAGAAAGGCGGATTCCATCTGGCGATGCAAGCCCAGGTTCCGATCGTTCCCATCGTGATCCACAACGCCGGCGACGTCATGTGGAAGAAGGACTTCACGGCACATTCGGGTACCGTCAAGGTCACCGTCGGAGAACCCATCTCGACCGAGGGCTGGGTTCCCGAGAAGATCGACAACTACATCGACGACGTCCGTTCCTTCTTCGACAGAACGTTGGGATATGCCTGAGAAAGACATCAACTCGGTGGTACAGCGGGAGATCGAGAAGAATCTCCTCGGGGGAACACCGAAGTACACCCGCATGGACATCGTCGAGAAGTCGGGCATCCCACTCGAGCGCGTCGTACAGTTGTGGACTGCCATGGGTTTTCCGGTGCACACCGATCCCGATGCCGTGGTCTTCACGGACGCCGACCTCGACGCGCTACGCCTGCTCACCGGCCTGACCGAGCAGAGCGTCATCGAACCCGAGATGGAAGTCGCCATCGCACGCACACTCGGGCAGGCCATGTCGCGGCTGACGGAGTGGCAGGTCGGAGTCGTCAACAGTCATATTCACGACCGCATGACCGAGGGCGCCGACCTCGATGCGATCCGTAAGAACGCCAGAGAGGTTGCTGCACAGACGGTTCCGACGTTGGAGGCATTGCAATCGTACACGTGGCGCAGGCATCTCGCGGCCACCGCAGGCAGGTCCATCGCAGACCCCGGCGAGGAGACCACCGATCGCACGGTCGCCGTCGGGTTCGCGGACATGGTCGGTTACACCAGCCTGACGCGTCGGCTCGGCGTCGACGAGCTCACCCAGCTTCTCGAGGAATTCGAATCGATCGCCAGCAACATCATCGCGCGCGGACGTGGCTCGGTCATCAAGAACGTCGGCGACGAGGTGATGTTCAGTGCACAGACGGCAGAGGACGCCGCGCACATCGCGCTCGATCTGCAGGACGCATACGAAGCGCAGGAGGACATGCCGGAACTCCGCGTCGGATTGGCATGGGGGCCGGTGCTCGCTCGGTACGGCGACTTGTACGGTTCCACCGTCAACATCGCTGCGCGTCTGACCAGTTCGGCCCATCCCGGCACCATCCTGGTGGACACCACGATGGCCGAGGCGCTGCAGGACGACGCCGAGTTCTACCTCAAGTCGTTGAGGTCGCTACGTGTGCGCGGATTCCACAGACTCAAGCCTCATGCATTGCGGCGCAACAAAGACCGATAGAAGTCGAGGTGCCTCTGTGCCGCAGCGTCCCACGTGAGGCTGCGGGCCAGAGCGCGACCGGTCTCCTGAGTTCGTTCGCTGCCGATCGCGGCGGCGAGTTCGGCCGCCAGTTCGGCCGAGTCGTGTGCATACGTCACCGCGTCGCCGAACACCTCCCGTAGCACCGGCAGATCCCGTGCTACGACGGGTATTCCGGCTGCGAGTGCTTCCATCGCCGCAAGTCCGAAGCCCTCCTTGGTGGAGAAGAACGGTAGCACCGCTGCCTGCGCGACGAGATGAGGTAACTCGTCGTCGTCGACGGTACCGAGCACGATGGGTTCGACGCCCAAGTGCTGTGCTCGAGACTCGAATTCGCATCGATAGTCTCGGTAGTCGAACAGTGTTTCTCCACCTGCGAACACGAGGGACAGGTCCGGGCGGTCCAGTTGTGCGAACGCGTCGAGCAGATCGATCGATCCCTTGCGTGGTTCGATGCCGCCGACCGCGAGCACGTACCGACCGAGCTTCTGCCGCCAGGCGGTACTGCCCGACGCCGCGGCCGCCTCGAAGCGCTGCGCGTCGACGCCGTTCGGGATGACCGTCGGCTCCAATCCCCAACCCTGACGGACCTCCTCGGCTACCGCAGCCGACACACAGATGCGTGCATACGGTTCGGTGACCGCGCGTTCGTGACAGGCTGCGAGCGCAGGGGTGGTGAACTGGTCGAGATGATGGATGGTCCTGATGCACGGCCCGACCGCGTTGGCCGAGATGCAGTCCTGGGCATGCACGATGTCGTAGTCGGCGCCCGAAAATGCCTGTCCCAGAACATCGATGGATCGAAGTATCCGATCGCCGACGGACTCGTCGTCGCGCGCCTGAAACGGGACCATCCGAACCGTGACCGACGGGTCGACTCGACGGAAGAACGCGCTGTCACCGCCGCGGCCCAGCGACCAGACCGTCACGTCCTCGCCTGCTCGGGCCAGCGCCTCCGCCAGATGCAGCGTGTGCACCACCCCACCACGAGGTTTCGACGAATACGTCAACAGACTGATCTTCACGACTTCTCCTGACGGTACGCATCCACCCGGCGCTCGTCGAGGTGATGCAGGACCCGTCGTGCGCGGTCCACTTCGGCGTCGACGTCGATGTCGCACACGGCAAGTCCGCCCTTGGACCATGTCTTCGCAAGTACGTCGCCGCCCGGCCCGACGATCTTCGCCTGCCCGAGGAACCGCAACGATCCCATGACTCCGGTTTGGTTGGAGGACACCAGGACAACTTGATTCTCGGCCGCGCGGGCCGCGTCGTACAGGTCGAAGAGGCGGGACTGACGGTCGTTCGGCAGCGACGACGCCCGATCGGTGACGCTTGCTGGCCACGCCGACAATGCGGCGATGATGCGTGCGCCGTCGAGGGCAAGTGCCCGAGCGGATTCGGGGAACGTCTTGTCGTAGTCGATGAGCATTCCCATGCGCCCGACCGGGGTGTCGAAGGCCTCGAAGCGGTCACCCGCCGCGTAAGCCAACGACTCGCCCAGAGGTTGGTGCACTTTGCGATGACTGCCGAGCACACCGTCACCGCTGACGCACGCAGCGGCGTTGTAGCGCAGTCCGTTCGACAGCTCGGTGTACCCGATGCACACCGTCAGATCACCGGCGGCGGCCATGATCGCGGAGATCTCGGGGCCGTCGATGTCCAGAGTGGGCGGGAGTTCCGACACGTCCGGGTTGCGCAGACTGTCGATGTATCCACCGAGAGAGGCGTCGGGCAGCACGAGAAGGTCGATCTCGTCGCGTTTGGCGCTGTCGATGATCGTCTCGATCTTCGATACCGCGCGATCGACGTCACGACCGAAATGCGCTGCCAGAGCGCCGATCTTGATGGATCCCACCGAGTTACACCCGCACCTTCTCCGGTTGCGCAGCGCTGATCTCCAGCCCGATCTGCTCGGCGAGGAATTCTGCATCTCGCGCAACCGCGGCAAACCGTCCCGAACCCCACGTGTGCTGCCACGGCAGCCCGAGGAAGTAGAGCCCACCGACGGCGCTGACGCCGCGGTTGTGCGTCGGATGCCCCTTCCCGTCGAAGGCACCGACTTCGAGCCAGCGATAGTCCGTGCGGAAGCCGACGGACCAGACGACGGCCTTGATACCGGCGTCGGCGAGATCGAGTTCGGTGGTTTCGGTCTCGGGTTTCCAGACCGGTACGTACCGTTCCTCGGTAGGAGCAGAAATTCCCTCGCGCTGGATGTACGCGTCGATGTTGTCCTTGATGCTCTCGGCCACGGCATCCGCGGCGTCGAGGGACGCCTCGAGCGTGGGTGCGAACTGCAGAACCCCGTCGTCGACGCCGAGGAGCCTGCCGTAGAGCTGCATGCCCTCGGTCGCGAACGCACGCAGATCGATGTCACGACCACCGTCGCGACCCGTCACGTAGTGGTTGGTGTTCTCGCGTTTGCCGACGCCTCCGGGCTGATCTTCGATGGAGACATCATAAACACCCATGTCGTGCAGCCAGGCGACACAGTCACGGCCGCGATAGAAGCGTGCGACGCGGGGCGCCGTTCCCGCGACCAGGTGCACCCGCCTGCCGTCGAGATGCAAGTCCTCGGCGATCTGTGCGCCGGACTGGCCGGTACCGACGACGAGTACGTCGCCCTCGGGGAATTGATGCGCGCCCCGGTACTGCGACGAGTGGATCTGCAGTACGTCTTTCGGCAGCTTCTCGGCGAACCGAGGGATCGTCGGGACGTGATAGCCGCCGACCGCAACGACTATCTGGTCGGCGTGCAACGGCCCCGCAGTGGTGTCGACGTCGAAACCGCCGCCCTGTGCCTGCCGGACGAGGGTGACGGACACGTTCTCGCGAACCGGGGCGTCGAAACTTGTCGCGTATCGGCGCACGAAGTCGTATACCTCGTCGCGCTTCATGAACCCGTCCGGATCGTCCCCGTCGTAGGCGAATCCGGGTAATGCACACTGCCAGTTCGGCGTCACGAGCGTGAAGTTGTCCCAGCGGGAGTCCTTCCATTCATGCGCGATCGTATCCGACTCCAACACAACGTGTTCGATGCCTCGCTGTGTCAAGTGCCAGCTGATGGACAGTCCTGCTTGACCACCACCGACGACGACTACTTCATGTGTCTCCGTCACAACAGTTCAGCTCCCGACATACTCAACACGCGCACAGCGCCCTCCGGATAGGACACGCTGACGTCGTGAATCTCGTCCATCTGCTGTGCGGCAGAGGTGCACCGCATTCCGAATTTCGCCAGCACTCGATCGCTGGCCACTGTGAGTGCTTCCGATGTTCGCTTCACGAACTCGTCCACCGAGTACTCGGCGCCTGGTTCGAGGTAGTCGTGCATCACCAACGACGGTGAATAGCAGGACTGTTCGCGTCCATCGGGCCATCGCACGAGAAATCGCATCTCAGGCATGGACCGGCTCTTTCGTGATGGTCTTGTAGACCGAGGGCCGACGGTCACGCAGGTTGTACATTCCGCCACCACGTGCCGCTCCGATGAGGCTGTCGACATCGACGGTCGCTGTCGCCAACCCGGGTTCGACGCCTGTGCCCGCGAGGATTTCGCCACCCGGTCCGACGATCTTGGCGCTGCAGACGAATCGGAGCGAGCCGAAGGTGCCCGCCTGATTCGCAGCGACCCAGACGACCTGATTCTCCAGCGCCCGTGCGCGATCGTAGATGTCGAATCGCTGCTTCCAGCGGTCGTCTTCCATGTTCGACGTGGTCGCGGTGCGAGCCGTCGGCCAGGCCGAGATCGAAGTAATGATCTCGGCGCCGTCGAGCGCGAGTTCCCGTGCGGCCTCGGGGAATCCCTTGTCGTAGCAGATCTGCATTCCCATGCGACCGACGGGAGTGTCGAACGCGGCGTAGCTGTCTCCTGCGTCGTAGCAGAGGTTTTCACCGAGTGGCTGATGCACCTTGCGGTACGACCCGAGGATGCCGTCGCCGTTCAGGGTCACTGCTGCGTTGTAGCGTGTGTCGCCGTCCTTCTCGCAGAACCCGAGTGTGATCACCATGTCACCTGCCATGTCGATCACACGCTTCAACTCGGGCCCGCCGAGTTCGAGTGCAGGTGGCAAGCTTTCGAGCCGACGCTGACGTGCCTCGTCCGATTCGTCACCGCCGCCGAGGCTGGGCAGGTACCCGCCGAGGCACGCCTCGGGTAGGACGAGCAGTTGGCTTCCGCGGTGGCGGGCTTCCTCGAGCAATGCGGCGATCGTGCTGTATCCCTGTTCCATGTCGCGACCGAATTCGGCTGCGGCCACGGAAATCGTGATGTCGTTCATGCTTCTCCCAATCCAGTCACGGTGGACGTGACTGCGCGCGTGATGATTCCGTCGGGCCACCGCAGTGCGACGCCCGGAATGTCGGTGAGTTCTCCGCATCGTGCGGAGACTGCAGGTCCCGACGGCGCGAGTTGCGCGCCGGGACGGTCCGCGGTGATCATCGCGAACCCTGGAAAACACGTGATCCATTCACCCATGGATGCTGCCTCCGGCTTGGGAACGGTGGCAACGTCGAGAACAGCTCCTGTGCCGCACGCCTCGGCGAGCATGCCCGTCGTACCTGCAAGGCCCGCCATCGACACGTCCTTGGCGGCTTTCGGAGCGGTTCGGGCGACGAACGATGCCATCGCACTCAACTCCGACGAGTTACGCCTCGACGACGAATCCCATTGCTGTCCTTGATATCCGCGACGCCACTGACCTTCGACGTCGGCGGTGAGAGTGAGAACGTCGCCGACGGAGGCGCCGCCTGCGCGGATAGGATTCGTTGCCCGCCCCAACGCCGTGACGGACAGCGACGACGGGACTCCGACCTGAGTATGACCCCCGAGGACAGGCACCTGCCACGCCTGCGACGCGTTGGCCAGCCCTCTGATGATGCGGGTCAGACGCGACTGTGTCGGCGCGCCGACCGAATCCAGCATCCCGACGGCTCCGGCCCCCATCGCTGACAGGTCGTTGAGGTTGACCAGCGCGGCGCACCAACCCGCCCATTCGGGGTCACGATCGACCATCGACGGGATGATCGCATCGCAGGCCGCGATGACGTCGCTGCCGGGGACCGGAACACCGTCGTCGCCCCGAAATCCTTTGGCTCCGAGTCCGAGTGGCTGCGCTTTCAACGGCGCGAGAACACCTGCCAGCATCGCCTTGGTCGACGACACCAGCCGCTCGATCCGGTCGATCGGCCAGTGCATGGCGACATGCGGGGAGCCGTGAACATCGACGTCGAAGCGCCGGATCCATCCCAATCGAGTGAAGAGTGCCTCGTTCTGTATCTGCACGGTCGCGTCGAAGCGCAATACACCCTGGTTCTCGGCGTAGGCACAAGCCGCTCGAACCAGAGCAGGACCCACACCCGACGTGCGGGCGTCGGTCGAGGCGACGAGCCGTCCTCCTGCCCACCACCCCAGATCCGGTGCGGTGCAGGGTGACAGGCGTACGCCGCCCAGTACCGTCCCGTCAGCATCACGAGCGACCAACACGACTGTGCGTGGGTCGTCGTCGACGTCGTCCTGATCGGTGCCGGCGAACAGCCCCTGCTCGGTGACGAAGACATCTCGTCGCAGACGTCGGTATTCGTCGAGTTCCACTGCACTGCTGCACGGTTGGATCAGAAACGGTGCCTGAGACGTAGCTACCGCAGTCCCGGCCAAGTCGGTGTACATCTACCCTCCCGCGTTCTGGAGGACACTGCACGCACCGCACGCGGCGCACCCGGCCTTCTGATCCGACCCGAGCATCGACGCGGCCTGCAATTCCTTCGCGACCCGCCGAGTGACATTCTCGAGGACGTCGCGGTTCGGTGCGACGGCTTTATCGACGTCGACGGCCAACGTTCCCGCGAGCGGCCGGAACGGAACCACAAAGGGATAGACGCCCATCTCGATGAGTTCCGCTGCACCCGAAACCAATTCGTCGGGATCTTCGCCGAGACCGACCAGGATGTACGTCGACACCTGATTGCGCCCGAACACTCGAACTGCTTCGGCCCAAGCCGCGCGGTACTCGTCCATCGAGACCGTCGCCTTGCCCGGCATCCAATTCCTGCGCACGTCGTCGTCGAGAGATTCGACGTGGATGCCGATGGACTCGGCTCCTGCGTCGTGCAGATCCGTGATGGTCTGTAGATCTCCCGGCGGTTCGCACTGCACCTGAATCGGCAGCTGTGGCACAACGGCTTTGATCGCGGCGACACATCGTGCGATATGTCGGGCACCGCGGTCCTTGGCTGCGGAGGTGCCGGTCGTGATGACCATCTGCGTGACACCGTCGAGCCGTACCGCAGCTTCGGCGACCTCCGCCAACTGCGCGGGAGTCTTGACTGCAATGGTGTCGCCTGCATCCAACGATGCCTCGATGGAACAGAAGCGGCATCGCTGATCCGGCGTGTAACGGATACACGTCTGCATGACCGTCGTGGCGAGGACGCTGGAGCCGTGCAGTTTTGCGATCTTCTCGTAGGAGATTCCGTCGGCAGTGGCGAGATCGTAGAACCTCGGTCGTGCCACGGCCTCGATGTCGAACCCGATGTCGTTGCCGTCGAACAGAATTCGTCCGTCCTCGAGAACAAACGGGCTCAACGGATTTCGGGGGATGGCCGCGCCGAGACCATCGATCCGAACATGCCCGTCGTCGCTGGGCCCGGCGCCGGCCGTTCTGTTGACCGGTGGCGTTCCTCGAATTCCCAGGAGCGCCAGATCTACTCGCGTCGATACGGACATGACAGTCTCCTAGACCATGTACGTCGAGTTGATGATGGCGCCCTTGCGTGCGTAGTGGATCAACGCGTCCTGGACGTCGAGGGGGTGGGCAGGGATGACGCCCTCGATGAGGTCCTCTTCGCGGCCACCGTGCAGAGCGAGACCGAAGCGGCAGCAGAACACCGTGCCGCCCTCGGCGATGAACGTCGCGAGCGAGTCGTTGATGTTCTGCTCACCCGGGAAGCCCGAGTCGCCCGTCGTCGGGAATCCGCGTGTGGCAAGGCAATTGATCGCGCCGGGTCCGTAGAAGTACATCGCGGACTCGAAGCCCTTGCGCAGAGCGCGGGTCGCCTGCAGGACCGCGACGAAGCTGACCGACGACTCGTGCGCGATGCCGTGCACCAGCGTGAAGTAGCTCTCGCCGTTCTCTGCCTTGTAATCGGGGAAGATCTTGGTCGAGCCGTAGATGTTGCTGCCCTTGGGCAACGAGGGATGGGGGATCTCTCCGAGCGACTTCTGAATGTTCTCGGCGATGGTGTTGTCGATGTCTGACACTTCTGGCACTCCTGCGTCGGTGAGTTGTTGCGAGAAGGTGGGCGTCGGTGGCCACCGGAAGTTACGGGTGGCGTCGGAGATGCTCGTCGGCCATGAGACAAGTACAGGCCTCGTTGATGTCCGAATGGTCACGTCCGGAATAACGCCCTGTTTCGAAGGCCTCACAGTGTTGGCCTTCGCTCGTCCCGATACCCTGGGTGCGTCCACACCATTTTTCGAGGTCAGTAAGAGGAATCGATGATCGGCGCCGTCACCGGCCTGTTGTACGTCATGTCACTGGTGGTCGGTCTGTGGGTTCTCGTGAAGCTGGTGGCAGGCAGGCCGGTGTTGTTGAAGAACACATCGGACCGAGCGCTGTTCTGGACCATTTCCGCTACCGAAGCCGTCGTGCTGCTGCAGGCGATCATCGGATTCGTCCTGATGTTCGTCTCGGACCGAGAGATTCATCGGCTGACGTTCGGTGCGTACCTGATCGGGCTGCTGCTTCTCCTACCGCTCGGTACGTGGTGGTCTCTGGGCGATCGTTCCCGAGGTGGCACTGCAGTTCTGCTCGTCGCCGTCACCACTCTCGCAGCGATGGTGCTGCGCCTCAGCCAGATATGGGCCGGATATGCCTGACGACTCCGACAAGTTGAAGGAAGCCACCCGTACCGGGTTCGGCCGATTCCTCATAGCCGTCTACGCGGTGTTCGCCGTCGCAGCGACGTCGCGCTCGATCGTGCAGTTGACGACGCGTTTCGACGTCGCCCCGTTCGCGTACATCCTGTCGGCGCTGGCGGCAGTGGTCTACATCGTCGCGACGATCGGCCTTGCCCGCGCCACCGAAGCGTCGCGTCGCGTCGTGATGATCTCGTGCATCATCGAGCTCGTCGGCGTCCTGGCGATCGGTGCGCTCAGCTACATCCAGCCGCAGGATTTCCCCGACGCGACCGTGTGGTCGCACTTCGGTCAGGGGTACGTCTTCATCCCGGTGGTGCTGCCGATCGCGGGGATCTGGTGGCTGAGGCGGCTCCGCCGCATGTGAGTGAAAATGTATAGAGGGCTATACATTTTCACTCACGAGGCGAGTGCCGCGAGATTCGCCACCGACTGCTTGACATCCGTGTCGAGGGCCCTGGCGACGACCTTCCCGACGGGCCCGAACAGGACGCCGCCGCCGAAGGATGCGTCGAGGCTCAGTTCCGATCCGCCTCCGCGGGCTTCGCGGACGTGGATGGTCATCGAGATCTTGATGCCGCCCTTGCCGCGGCCGGACATCTCGATGAGTTCGGGTTCCTTGTACTCGGTGAACGTCCAGTCGATCGTGTTGCGGAAGCCTTTGACCTTGACGAGGGACTGCACTTCCGTGCCCTTCTCGATGGTCGCGGGCGGCGGACTGCACCAGCCGCCGTGGATCGTCATCCATTCGTCGAAACGGTTCAGCGCCGACGCCTTGTCCCATGCGCCTTGGGGATCTTCGGGCATGTTGACGGTCACGCGGATCGTTGCCATGCCTTCGAGCTTGGCACAGGTTCCGCGCGGGAACCGGGGCAGCTGATTAGCCTGGGGAAATGGCGACGCTCGACATCGCGGGCCGCAAGGTCTCGGTAACCAACCTCGACAAGGTGCTGTTCCCGAAGACCGGGACGACGAAAAGCCAGGTCATCGAGTACTACACGAGCATCGCGCCGGCGATGTTGCCGCACATGGCAGGCCGGGCCGTGACGCGTAAGCGCTGGCCGAACGGGGTCGACCAGTCATCCTTCTTCGAGAAGAATCTCGCGTCGTCCGCACCGGACTGGCTGGAACGACGCGACATGCAGCACTCCGATCGCTTCGTCACGTATCCGTTGTTCTCGTCCGCGGCAGATCTCGCGTGGCTGGGCCAGCAGGCGGCCATCGAAGCGCACGTGCCGCAGTGGCGGTTCGACGGCGATACACCGGGTCCGGCGACGCGGATGGTGTTCGATCTCGACCCGGGCGACGACGTCGACCTCGCTCGGTGCGCAGAGATCGCCTGCGAAATTCGCGAGCTCATGGCCGACATCGGGTTCACCGCGTTCCCGGTCACCAGCGGCAGCAAGGGCATTCACCTGTATGTTCCGCTCGAGAAGCCGCTGACGACATCGGGTGCATCGACGGTCGCGAAGCAGGTTGCATCGATCCTCGAGGAGAGGTCGCCGCAGCGTGTCACGGCCACGATGGCCAAGGCGAAACGCACGGGACGGGTGTTCGTCGACTGGTCGCAGAACAACGGTAAGAAGACGACCGTGGCGCCGTACTCGATGCGCGGCCGGGAAGAACCGACCGTCGCGGCCCCCAGGTCGTGGGACGAGTTGGAGTCGACGGGGCTGAAGCAGCTGCGGTTCGAGGAGGTCGTCGAACGCTTCCACGACTCGGGCGACCTTCTCGCCGACCTCGACCCGCCCCTCGACGAGCCCGCGAAGCCGGACAAGCTCACGAAATACCGCAGCATGCGCAGTTCCGCCAAGACGCCCGAGCCGATTCCTCAGGGGGCCGAACCCCGAGGCAGTGTTTCGAAGGACGGGGACGCCATGTTCGTCATCCAGGAACACCATGCGCGACGCCTGCACTACGACTTCCGTCTCGAACACGACGGCGTTCTCGTGTCGTGGGCCGTGCCGAAGAACATTCCCGACGACCCGAAGCAGAACCGCCTCGCGGTGCACACCGAGGATCACCCGCTCGAGTACGCGACGTTCTCCGGCAGTATCCCGAGGGGCGAGTACGGGGGTGGCGAGGTGTCGATCTGGGACACCGGCACCTACGAGCTCGAGAAATGGCGCGACGACGAAGTCATCGTGACGTTGTCGGGAGCAAAGGCGAAAGGCCGCTTCGCGCTCATCAGAACCAAGGGCGATCAGTGGTTGATGCATCTGATGAAGGAACAATCACCCGAAACCGGTGAATTACCGAAGAACAGTGATCTTCCGAAAAATATCGAGCCGATGCTTGCGACGGCCGGAGATGTCCTCGATCTTCCCGACGGGGAATGGTCCTTCGAAGGAAAGTGGGACGGCTTTCGCGTCGTCGCACAGTTCTCGCACGGCGACATGAAATTGTCCTCGCGCACCGGCAAGGATCTGACCGAGCGTTTCAGCGGAATCCGGGCTCTCGCACAGGACCTGAAGGATCACGACGCGATCGTCGACGGCGAGGCGGTCGTGTTCGACGCGAACGGTGTGTCGAGTTTCGAACTGCTGCAGAACAGCACGGGCAAGCACGTCGATTTCATCGCGTTCGATCTACTCCACCTCGACGGGACGTCGCTGCTGCGGAAGAAGTACTCGGACAGGCGAAAGCTGCTCGAGCTGTTGACGACCGGCCTCGATTCGGTGATCGTGCCGGATCTACTTCCGGCGACAGCGTCGGACGCCGTCGCCGAGAGTATCGAGCGGGGACTGGAAGGCGTCGTCGCCAAGCGTTCCGATTCGATCTACCAACCGGGGAAACGTGCGAGAACCTGGATCAAATCGAAGAATTGGCGAACTCAGGAAGTCGTGATCGGTGGGTGGCGACGCGGTCGCGGGCGTCGCAGTGGCGGGCTCGGCTCACTTCTCGTCGGGGTGCCCGACGACGGTGGCCTTCGATACCTCGGACGCGTCGGGACCGGTTTCAGTGACCAAGCTCTCGATCGACTGAGCGATGAGTTGTCACCATTGGAGACCGACGTCTCACCGTTCACAGAGAGGCTTCCGACGGCCGATCGCAAGGACGCCGTATGGGTGACTCCGACGCTCGTCGGCGAGGTCAGGTTCTACGAATGGACCGAATCGATGCACCTTCGTCACCCGAGTTGGCGCGGAATTCGTGAGGACAAGAACCCCGAAGACGTCGTGATCGAGAACAATTAGCGGGCACCTGTTCTGGCACATGCTCGGTTGCCATAAAATCTCGGGCTGCGTACTCTTCGAACATCGTTTCCGGGGGGAGCGTAACGGGCGGGGCCACTTTTCCTATATCGCACCCGGTGCGGTGTCGTGTTGTAGGAGTGCGTCTGCGGCACGGGAATCGAAGTTCTGTCGGGAGGGATTTGACGTCATGCGCGCTATCAAATTGATCGGGGCAGCGGGTTTCACCGCCGTCGCGGTCATGTGTTCGACTCTGGTGGCAGCAGCGCCGGCTACCGCGCTTCCGCTGGAGCCCACGCCGATTGCGGATGCGTTCTACGGTCCGGTACCTGGTCTGGATGCGCTGAATCCCGGTGACATCATCTCCAGTCGCCCGATGCCACCACCGGCAGGATTCTTCGACGCCGACGTGTGGCAGCTGCGTTTCCGGTCCACCAACTCCGCGGGCAATCCGATCGCCGCCGTGACCACCGTCTTCGCTCCGCGAAACAAGGCCCCCAACGGCCCACTGCTGTCGTACCAACACATCATCAACGCGCTTGGCCTGGAATGTGCTCCGTCACAAGCACTCTGGACCAACGACCCGAATCTGATCATCCGCGAGGCGCCTGCTCTCAACGTGGCGCTGCAGCGCGGCTGGACCGTCACGATGACCGATCACCTCGGCCCCAACAGCGCATACGGTGCCGCCAAGATGGGCGGGCAGATCGTGCTCGACGGCATCCGCGCGACGCAACGTTTCGATCCGCTTCAGGTCCAGCAGAGCCGCGTCGCACTCGCCGGCTACTCCGGCGGCGGCATGGCGACGGCATGGGCCGCTGCACTGCAGAACGACTACGCACCCGAGCTGAACATCGTCGGCAGCGCCGCGGGTGGTGCGCCGATGAACCTCGAACGCATGGCACGCGATCTGGGCTTCGCCCCGCATCCGGTGTTCGGTCTCGCGTTCGCGGCCGCTCTCGGACTCGAGCGTGAATATCCGACGCGCATCCCCATCAGCGAACAGCTGAACCCGCTCGGCCAGCAGATGGCGACGGAACTGCAGAACGCGTGCACCAACGACATCATCCGTGTCGGCGCGGGCAAGAGCGCCACGCTGGTCGCCAATTCGCTCAGCCTGATCGACAGCCCTGAGATGGTGGCCGCGGTCAACGAGAACAGCGTCGAGCTCTACCCGGGCGTTCCGAAGGCCCCGTACTTCGAATGGCACAGCCCGACGGATGCTCTGATCCCCGTCTCGGCCATCACCAACACGATCGGCCGTTACTGCGCGGCCGGCGTCCCGGTGACCGAGGTCCAGGTCCCCAGCAACGATCACCTGACTGCCGCGGTGCTCGGACTCCCGCAGGCGCTCGAGTGGATCGATGCCCGGTTCAACGGGGTACCTGCGCCGAGTAACTGCTGACGGCTCTCACGGTTCTGAGCGAATGACGCCTTCGGTCACGTGAAGTGACCGAAGGCGTCATTCGGTCCGGGCAAAGCCTCGAGACCCCTTGACGGTTTGATTACTCAGGACTCCGGTTAGGCTTACCTCGCCTTCAGTCCATACGCGAGGAGTCTCACTGTGCGTACCAGTTATCTTCGATTCGCCGCAGGCGCAGCTGCGGTTGCTCTTGTCGCAGGATGTTCGTCCGACGACAGCTCGTCGACGACCACATCCGACGAGTCGGGCGCCTTCCCCGTCACCATCTCCCACCACTTCGGCGAGACGACCATCGACAGCGAACCATCGAGCGTCGTCACCATCGGATTCAACGAGCAGGACTTCGTTCTCGCGCTCGGTGTCAAGCCTGTCGCAACGCGCGGCAACCTGAGCTACGACTACCGCGCACGCCCGTGGGCTCAGGAAGCCCTCGGCGGCACCGAGATCCCCGAGGTCGGCACCGACGAGCTCAACCTCGAGCAGATCGCCGCAGCCGACCCGGACCTGATCCTCGGGCCGTACTCGTTCATCGAGCAGGGCCAGTACGACCAGCTGTCCGAGATGGCCCCCACGATCTCCGACATCGGCGGATACGACAACGTTCCTGCTGCCACGTGGCAGCAGGAGTTCGAGGTCGTCGGCAAGGCTCTCGGCAAGGAGCAGGAAGCCGCCGATCAGACCGCGGAACTCGAGCAGAAGTTCCAGACGACCCAGGACGAGAACCCGCAGTTCGTCGGCAAGACTCTGACGCTGGGTTTCCTCATGGACGACGGCAGCTTCCTCGTGCTCGGTGAAGACGACATCCGTGCGCTCTTCTTCCGCGACCTCGGCTTCGAGATCCCCGCGGTCACCGAGACGATCAGCCCCGAGAACCTGAACCAGCTGAACACAGACGTGCTCGTGATGGCAGGCGCGAGCAAGGAGCAGCTGACCACCAATCCGCTGTTCGCTCAGCTCCCCGTCGTAGCCGAGGACCGGACCGCCTACATCGGTTCCTTCAGCGAGGACCTGCCGTCGGCGCTCGGATACTCGAGCCCGCTGTCACTGAACTACGCGATCGACGGATTCGCGCCGATGTTGGCCGCTGCCGCCGACAACGACCCCGCAACGGTCGTTCCTGCACCGGCAGGCTGATTCTCGGTTCTGAACTGTGTCCGATGGAGCTCCTCGTAGCGGCCGCCCGCCGCGAGGAGCTCCTCGTGCGTTCCGCGCTCGACGATCGAACCCCCTTCGACGACGAGGATCGTGTCGGCCGCCCGGATCGTCGACAACCGGTGAGCGATCACGACGGACGTCTTTCCCGCCAGCGCCTCACCGAGAGCCGCCTGCACTGCAGCTTCCGACGTCGAATCCAGTGACGCCGTTGCCTCGTCGAGAATGACGACGCGCGGCCGCGAGATCAACAGTCTGGCGATCGTCAGCCGTTGCCTCTCACCACCGGACAAGCGATAACCACGCTCGCCGACGACGGTCTCCAGCCCGTCGGGAAGCGATGTCACGAGATCTGCGAGACGGGCCCGGCGGAGCGCGTCCCACACTTCGTCCTCGGTCGCGTCGGGGCGCGACAGCACGATGTTCGAGCGCACGGTGTCGTGGAACAGGTGCCCGTCCTGCGTCACCATGCCCACGGCGTCACGAATGGACTCCGCCGTCAGGTCACGGACATCTCGTTCCCCGAGTCGCACCGAGCCGTCGTCGACGTCGTAGAGCCGGGCGACCAGTTGCGCGATGGTCGATTTACCCGCACCGGAAGTCCCGACGAGCGCAACCATCTGCCCCGGCTCGGCGCGGAACGAGACTCCGTGCAGGACTTCTTCGCCGCCGCGCGTATCGAGCGCTGCGACTTCCTCCAGCGACGCGAGCGACACCTTGTCAGCCGACGGGTATCCGAACCGCACGTTGTCCAGCTCCACCGATACCGGGCCGTCGGGCAGTACAACGGCGTCGGGCTTGTCCTGAATCAGCGGCACCAGATCGAGGACCTCGAAGACACGCTCGAAACTCACCAGTGCGCTCATGACTTCGACACGTGCACTTGCCAATTCGGTCAGCGGTGAATACAGACGCGTGAGCAGGAGAGACAACGACACGACCGAGCCCGGGTCCAGTTCTCCCCTGATCGCGTAGAAGCCGCCCAGGCCGTACACGACAGCCAGAGCCAACGCCGAGACGAGCGTCAACGCGGTGACGAACACCGTCTGCACCATTGCGCTGCGGACGCCGATATCGCGGACGCGCGAGGCCCGGACGGCGAACTCACGCGATTCGTGGTCGGGCTGGCCGAACAGTTTGACCAGTGTTGCACCAGGAGCCGAAAACCGTTCTGTCATCTGCGTACTCATCGCCGAGTCGTGTGCCGCGGCTTCACGTTGAAGACGCGCCAGTCGACGTCCCATGCGGCTCGCCGGCACCACGAAGACCGGTAACAGGAGCATCGCGAGAAGCGTGATCTGCCAAGAGATTCCGATCATGACGACGAGCGTCAGCGCCAACGTGACGAGATTGCTGACGACGCCCGACAGGGTGTCGCTGAATGCGCGCTGCGCGCCGATGACGTCGTTGTTCAGCCGGCTGACGAGTGCGCCTGTCCGGGTGCGCGTGAAGAACGCGATCGGCATGCGCTGCACGTGGTCGAACACCGCCGTGCGCAGATCCAGGATCAGCGCCTCGCCGATGTTCGACGACAGCCACCTGTTGAGCAGCCCGAAAGCCGCGTCGACGACGGCAATGAGCGCGATCAACAGAGCGAGCCGCAGCACGATGTCGAACGAATCGCCGTCGACGATCGCGTTGACCACCCGCCCGGCCAGCACAGGCGTCGCTACCGCGAGTACCGCGAGAACGATGCTGAGCAGCACGAACCCGGCCAACTTGCGTCGGTGAGGGCGCGCGAAGGCCAGGATCCTGCGGGCTGTGTCTGCGTTGAAACGAGCTGTACCGGACGACGCGTGCATCGTCCGGTACAGCTGGTTCCAGGCAGTGACTTCCATACTCATGACTGAAACCGTAGAACCTCGAGGTAGGTCGAGGTCAAGCCCTTATGCCGCCTTCACGCCTTCCCTGTCCTCCAATGCGAGCTTCAGGATGTCGGCGACGTCCGTCATGGGACGCACATCGAGCGCGGCGAGCACCTCGGCCGGTACGTCGTCGAGATCGGGTTCGTTGCGAGCCGGGATGAAGACCGTCTTCAGCCCTGCACGCTGGGCGGCGAGGAGCTTCTGCTTCACGCCTCCGATCGGGAGAACACGTCCGTTCAGCGTGACCTCGCCGGTCATTCCGACGTCGGATCGCACCGGCCTCCCCGTTGCCATGGACACCAATGCTGTGACCATCGTGACGCCGGCCGACGGGCCGTCCTTCGGTACGGCGCCTGCTGGAACGTGGACGTGGATACTGCGATCGAGCGATTCCGGGCTCACCCCGAATTCGCTTGCGTGCGAGCGCACATACGACAGCGCGATCTGCGCCGACTCCTTCATGACGTCGCCGAGTTGGCCCGTCAAAGCGAGGCCGGGCTTGCCGTCGGTGGACGCCGCTTCGATGAACAGGACATCACCACCGAGGCCGGTCACTGCGAGACCCGTTGCGACGCCTGGCACCTCGGTCCGCTCGTGCGCGTCCGGCGTGAATCGCGGTCTGCCCAGGTAGTCGACGAGTGCCGGTTCGTCGATACGGAGTGGGGAGTCCTCCTGCGCCAGTTTCGTTGCCGCCTTACGCAGCGCCTTCGCCAGAAGTCGTTCCATCTGACGCACACCGGGTTCGCGTGTGTAGTCCGCGGCGATCTTACGCAGAGCGTCGTCGGTGACATCAACCTCGTCGGAAGTCACTGCAGCCCTGTCTAGTTGACGCGGAAGCAGATAGTTCCGCGCGATCGCCACCTTGTCGTCCTCGGTGTAGCCGTCGATGGTGACGAGCTCCATCCTGTCGAGCAGCGCTGCCGGGATCTGTTCGATCACGTTGGCGGTCGCGAGGAACACGACGTCGGACAGGTCGAGGTCCAGGTCCAAATAGTGATCGCGGAACGTGTGGTTCTGCGCGGGGTCCAGGACCTCGAGCAGAGCAGCGCTCGGATCGCCGCGGTAGTCGGACCCGACCTTGTCGATCTCGTCCAGCAGCACAACGGGATTCATCGATCCGGCCTCACCGATGGCACGCACTATTCGACCCGGCAATGCACCGACGTAGGTTCTACGGTGCCCGCGGATCTCGGCCTCGTCGCGGACACCGCCGAGTGCGACGCGCACGAACTTTCGACCCAGAGCACGGGCCACGGACTCACCGAGCGACGTCTTGCCGACGCCGGGAGGTCCTGCGAGCACCATCACCGCACCCGAGCCACGCCCGCCGACGAGCTGCATCCCTCGTTCGGCGCGACGTGCCCGCACCGCGAGGTACTCGACGATCCGATCCTTGACGTCGTCCAGACCGTGGTGATCCGCGTCGAGAACCGCTCGCGCCGAGACGATGTCCGTCTCGTCGGTCGTCGTGGTGTTCCACGGAAGATCGAGGACGGTGTCGAGCCACGTTCTTATCCAACCGGATTCGGGACTTTGATCACTGGCGCGTTCGAGTTTTCCGACCTCGCGCAGCGCGGCCTCGCGCACCTTCTCGGGCAGCTCGGCAGCCTCGACGCGCTCGCGATAGTCGTCGGCGCCGTCGGGTTCGTCCTCACCGAGTTCCTTGCGGATGGCGGCGAGTTGTTGGCGCAGCAGGAATTCCTTCTGCGTCTTCTCCATACCCTCGCGTACGTCGCCGGAGATCTTGTCTCCGAGTTCGATTTCCGCCAGGTGGGTCTTGGTCCAATCGATCAGGAGTGTGAGTCGCTCTGCCACGTCCGGGGTTTCGAGCAACCCGCGCTTCTGCACGTCGGTCAGGTACGACGCGTATCCGGCGGTGTCGGCAATCGCGCTCGGGTCGGTGAGCTTGTTGACCGAGTCGATGACCTGCCACGCGTCTCGGCGTTGCAGCATTGCGACGACGAGTTTCTTGTACTCGGCTGCGAGCGTCTTGACGTCGTCGGTGGGAGTGACGTCGTCGACGGGTTCTGCCTCCACCCACAGGGCGGCCCCGGGCCCACTGACGCCGTGGCCGATGTGTGCGCGTCGTTCCGCTTTGACGACGGCGGCAGGTTCGCCGGTCGCGAGCCGGCCCATCTGGACGATGGATGCGACGACCCCGTAGGCCGCATAACGGTCCTCGAGTCGTGGCGCGACGAGAAGTGTGCCGTCGTTCGACGAATTCGCGGCGTCGACGGCGGCCCGCGCTGCCTCGTCGAGTTCGACAGGTACCACCATGCCCGGGAGCACGACGGGATCGGTCAGGAACAGCACAGGTAGACGAATGGATTCGGACATCGTGCACCTCCATGAGAGTTGAGCTGTATCGACTCAACTCATCGGTCGGCGCCGGTGTTCCCCCAGGTAGTCGTGTTCTCCGTGGGCAGAACTTTACCGAGGGCAACGGTCGCGTCGAGCTCCTCGGAATGGATGACGCGCGCGTCGAACCCCGCCTTTTCGATGATCGCTCGGGTCCTCTCGGCTTGGTGCTCACTGGTCTCGATCAGGAGATGACCGGTGTCGGTGAGCCAGTGGGAGGCGTCGTCGGCGATCCGTCGGTGAAGATCCAGTCCGTCGACACCTCCGTCGAGCGCGACGCGTGGCTCGTGGTCACGGGCTTCGGTCGGCATGGACGCGATGTGGTCGGTCGGGACGTACGGCGCGTTTGCAACGATGACGTCGACGCGACTCCGAAGCCGTTGCGGAAGCGGCGAATACAGGTCGCCCTCGTACACGTGACCCGCGTCGACGTTCCGACGCGCGCACTGCACAGCGACGGGGTCGATGTCCGTGGCGTGAACGTCGAGGTTCGGTACCGAATGTGCCAGTGCCGCAGCCACTGCGCCGGATCCGCAGCACATGTCCACGACCGTCGACGGACCGAGCGCCAACGCCTGGTCGACGAGTAGTTCCGTCCTACGCCGAGGAACGAAAACACCAGGCTCGACGACGACGCGCAGCCCGCGGAACTCTGCCCAGCCGAGTATCTGCTCGAGCGGGGTTCCCTCGGCACGTCGACAGACCATTCGTCGTAAGTGCTTGCCGCTGAACGCAGCTCGGAGAAGCGCCGCCTCGTCTTCTGCGTAGACGCAGCCGGCTGCACGTAGCGTCTCGATGATGTCCTCGGTGTCGATGCCCGACTCTAACCCACGACTCGCTCATGCTGCGAGGAATATTCGGCCGCTGATGGTGCCGCGAGCGGTGTTGACGGCGACGACGGCCCACGCCGAGACCAGAAACGCGTAGAGGCACACTGCGACGATGTTCGCTGCACCGAACGTGGCTCCGAGAGCGGTCGCACCGGTCACGCAGGTTCCGACCGGGAAAGTGAAGCTCCACCACGTCATCGTGAATCGCAGACCACGTCGGGCTGCTCGGATCGTCAGGGTCGTTGCGAGCGTGACCATTACAACGCCGAATGCGCCTACGACGAGTCCGTACACGATGCTCGCGTCCTGGAGCCACACGCTGCCTGTGTCGACAGCGAGAAGATGTGCGGCAGTGACGGATTGGCCGACGAGCCCAAGGGTGATCCAGACGGTCGGAATTGCCTGCAGTGGTGGAGTCCGACCTTTCGCGAGACCGTTGAGGATGATCGCCAGTGTTGTCGATCCGAGAACCAGACTCAGTGCGAACATCACGCACGAGGTGGCGACGAGAGTGGTGCGGATAGAACTGTCCGGCATGTGTTGCGCGATAATAGCTCCGGCCGTTGCCGACACCATCGGCGGTACGACGGGCATCAACCATGCCGGGCAGGCTTCCGCTTCGGTGCGACGACATGGAAACCACAGCGCGGTGGCGAGGCCGACCGCCGTCCCGACGACCCAGAGCATTCCGGCGATACACAACGCCGGAGTAGCACCGAGAATGTCCGTGCCGAGCAACAGCGTGCCGGTACCGACCGTCAACAACGCCATCGGGATCGCACCGTAGAACAGGCCGGTGACCGGGTGCGCAGCATGGCTGCGTGCATTCTCGGTGTACAGAATCCAGTGCGCCGCGAATGCGATTGTCAGAACGACGAGTGCGATGGAGGCGAAAACCCATACGCCCGTGGCGAACACGCGCAGCATCGGCAACTGGATCGGCAACGTGGCTGCAGCATTCGCAACGATGCCGGTACCCATGATGGTGGCGAACCAGTTCGGCGTCAGGTTCTCCAGGATCCTGCCCGGGCGGTCGAGTTCCCGGAACAGGAAGGCTGGTGGTGTCGTCAGGACTGCTGCGGTCATGGTTCCACGGTCGTCGCTGTGAGCGTCGTGCGGTAGATGCCCGGCTGTTGTGTACCCACAAGCCTTGTTTGTACCCACCGTGCCTTCGGGGCCTGGATTGACATGTCGGAAATTTCCGACGTATCGTTTCGGCGTGGTCGACACCTTCCTCGCCCTGGCGAATCCGGTACGACGGGAACTGCTGTCCTTGCTTCGCAGCGGACCGAGAACAGCCGGGGAGCTGGCAGAAGAGTTCGATCTCAGCAGGCCGTCGGTCGCAGAGCACTTGTCCGTCCTGCGGCAGGCCGGCCTCGTCGAGTCCGAGAAGTCCGGTCGCCACAGCAACTATCACCTGACACCCGAACCGCTGGCCGAGATCGGCGAGTGGCTCCACCCGTTCGAGAAGCATTGGCGAACTCGGCTGCGCGCGTTGGCCGAAGTCGCAGAGGAGGATTCATGAGCAGCACCATCACCGTCGACCAATTCGTAGCAGCGTCACCCGAACGGGTATGGCGCACCATCACCGAACCCGAGCTGATCGCACGCTGGTGGGCGCCCGGCGACATCTCCGATCGCGTCGGGCATCGATTCACGCTCGAGATGCCCGGCTGGGGTCCGCAGCCGTGCGAGGTCGTCGAATCGACGCCGTTCACCAAGTTCGTCTACACGTTTACCGAGAATTGGACTCTCACATGGACATTGGCCGAGGAAGGCAAGGGAACCCGCCTGATCCTCGAGCACTCCGGCTTCGACCCGAACGACAAACGAAGCGTCGACGCCTTCACCCGCATGGGCCCAGGATGGCGCGACAAGATCGTCCCGACGCTTGCCGACGTCGCTGCGTCGCTGCCTTACTCGGTAGGACCCTGGTAGCGCCCCTCGGAACATCGAGATGGACGTTGCGTTTTCAACGAAATGCGTTCAGGGCCCGCAGCTTTGCGGAACTCGATGTTGCCTTCGCACACATGTTCGAATAAGATGGTGGCCATGAGAATGCCGGGGGGCTTCGAACAGATCAGACGAGACGCCGACGAGGCCGCCTCCGTCCTGCTGCCCTCCCTCACCACTCTCCGGCGCGAGGAGAACATCCGTGCCGCAGCGACCGTGCACCGCGTCCACGATCTCCTCGACCTCCGCATCTCCACCGAAGCCGCCATCTACCAGCACGGACTCGAACACGGCGTCCCCACCGGACCACAGCAGTACGGCGTCGCCGAACCCGACATCTACGCCGCACGCCTGGCCACCGAAACCGAAGCGTCCGTCGCACTGGCCCTGTCCCGGCAGATCACCCGCGACATGATCACGATCGGCGAAGAACTCGCGGCGCGACTACCCGCCATCGACGCCGCCTTCACCGCAGGAGACCTCGACTACCCCCGCGTCCGCGTCATCGCCCTGACCCTCACCCACGCCAGCGATGACACCATCGCCGCCCTCGAACCCGACATCCTCGCCGCCGCCCATCGCTGCACCCCACGATCACTGCGCGACAGCATCTGGCGTCACTGGACCACCCACAACCCCGACGAAGCCGCCGCCGCACGTAAACGCGCCGAAGCCGACGAACGCGGCGTCAGCATCCGTCGCAACAACGACGGCACCGCCTCCCTCTTCGCCCAGATCACCTCCGTCGAAGGCGCCGAAATCGACGCCATCCTCGACGAATTCGCTTCCACCGTCTGCCCGCGCGACCCCCGCACCCGCAAACAACTCCGCGCCGACGCCCTCGTCGCGATCATGCACCACGAAGACTCCCTCACCTGCACCTGCCGCACCGACGAATGCCCCATCACCACCACCGAACAACACCCCCGACGCACACCCCTCATCCACGTCATCGTCGACCTCGAAACCCTCCTACACCTGAACAACAATCCCGCCACTCTCTCCGACGGCACCACCCTCGACGCCGACACCGCACGCCTACTCGCCACCGACGCCCGCTGGCAAGCCTTCTTCGCCGAAGGACTCCAAGCTGCCAAAGCCCAACGCGCGGCACAAGACGCCGCCGAAGGCAGCACCGAAACCACTGCAGCGCAACCTCACACGACGGCGTCCCCAGCTGAAACACCCGAGACTCAGCCTGCGCCCGTGCCTGTGCCTGTGCCTGTGCCTGTGCCTGTGCCCGACGATGCACCCGAAGCAGACTCCGCCGAGGCACCGGATGATCCGGACGACTCGGGCGGACAACACGATTCACCCACCGATCCACCCTCACCCACCGATCCACCCTCACCCGCCGATCCACCACCCCCACCACCGGGACCGACCGGAACCAGCACACGCGGACCCCGCACCCGCCGCATCATCGGCCGCGGACGAATACGACCCGCCGCACCCCTCCCACCACCGGGCCCGACATCAGGCACCCGGCGCCCCAGCACGCCCACCGTCGCCGGCCACGAACACGCACTCCACACCGCCATCGACGCCTACCTCGCCGCCGCAGCCCTCGACCCCGTACTCGCCCATGGACCACACCCCGACGGACACGGCGGCTACATCACCCCACCGCCCGGAGCACTCACCTACCGACCCACCGCCGAACTCGTCGCGCTCATCCGCGCCACGTACAGCACCTGCACATTCCCCCACTGCACCGTCCCCGCTGCACGCTGCGACATCGATCACATCGTCCCCTTCGACCACACCGACCCCCGCGCCGGCGGCTGGACCATCCGCGAGAACCTCCACCCCGTCTGCAGCCACCATCACCACGCCAAAACTCTCGACATCTGGCGCTGCGCAAAGCTTCACGGCGACGCCGTCTACTGGCGCACCCCCAGCGGACTACACAGCATCACCCCACCCACCTACGGCACAGTCCTCGTGCCCGACACCTACCGCCACTCCCGACGACCCCACCACCCCCACACCACCACCGACCTCGACACCCACCTCGACGGCGAAAGTGACACCGACACTCCCCGCCCGACACCCGCCGCCGACATATTCGGCACCCCACCCGACGAACTCTACGAACCCACCTGGTGGGAACAGAACATCAACGACACCCACTCCAGCGACACCTGGGACCCTCACGCACCCACCCTCGGCGACATCGCACGCCTCACCGACCCTCGAGCCCGCGCCGACGCCACCCACCTCCGCACCAAGTACCTCGAACACCGCCACATCGCCGCCGCCCGCGACAAACGCCGACCACCACCGTTCTGACAACCAGCAGCTATCGAGTTCTACGGTTCGAGGTCGATCCCGCGCTCCTGCAGCGCTGCTTTGACGACTCGTAGTGCCTTGGGTCCGACACCGTGAAGTTTCGCCAGCTCCGACTCCGATTGCCCTGCAAGGTCGTCCAGCGAGCGATAGCCGGCAGCGAAGAATGCGCCCGCCGCCGGACGACCCGTACCCTTCGGAAAGTGATCGACAGGTTCACTCATGGCCACATCCTAGGGTTTTCCGTACCCTGGGCGCCGTGTCCGACAACAAGCAGCGACGTGTACTCCTCACCGGCGGTAACACCGGAATCGGCTACTTCACCGCGCTCGAGTTGGTGAAGCAGGGCGACCATGTGACGCTCGCCTGCCGCAATCTGGACAAGGCCGATGCAGCAGCGAAGAAGATCACGGAAGAAGTCCGCAAGAACACAACCGGGCCGGCAGGTACGGTCGATACCGCCCGCCTGGACCTCGCCGACCTCGAATCGGTCCGCACATTCGCAGAGTCCGCTCCGGCAGAAGTGGACGTGCTGATCAACAACGCGGGCGTCATGATGCCGTCGAAGCGGACCGAAACCAAAGACGGGTTCGAGCTTCAGTTCGGCACCAACCACCTCGGCCACTTCGCGTTGACGGGCCACCTGTTGCCCAACCTCAAGGCAGCAGGCAAGGCCACCGTCGTGACGGTCTCGTCGGTCGCGCACAAGCAGGCGCCCAAGCTGAATTTCGATGACCTTCAGGCCACCCGTGGATACAACCCCCAGCGGATGTACGCGAATTCGAAGCTCGCGAATCTTCTCTTCGCACAAGAGCTTCAGCGACGCCTCGACGCGGCAGGTATCCCGATCACCAGCAATGCCGCACACCCAGGCATCTCGTCGACCGAGCTCTACACCAGCCCCGACGGTCTCGGAAGCTCGAAGATCGTGTCGTTCGCTGCGTCCATCGGGCTGCTGTTCATCTCCCAATCCGCCCGTGCGGGAGCACTTCCCACGCTGTATGCGCTCGAGAAGGGCGGACCGGGTTCGTACAGCGGGCCCAAGCTGCTCCTCGAATCCCGCGGTAAGCCAGGCCCCGCGAAAATCTCGACGAAGGCCCAGGACCGCGACTTAGCCGAAAAGCTCTGGGAAGCAAGCGAAAAGCTCACGGGCGTGGTTTTCGATCTCAGCTGAAACGCCAGGCGCCCAAAATTTGGAGGCCGTCACCGTGCCCGCGAACCGTTCAGGTAAGTGGCAATCGGGGTCCGAAAGGACACCTGCCTCCCCATGAGCGACAGCGTGACGAGCCCCTCGCACAGCGCCACGTATCCCTCGGCAGTCTCGCGGTCTCCGAACAGTTCGAGAGCTCGATCCACTGAGAACACACTGCCGGCCAGTCGCGCACGCACAGCGGCGTCGACTTCGGGATCGATCATCAACGCGTGACGAGCGCGCAGTTGATCCGACCTCTCGTCGATCAGCTGTTCCATGTATCGCACGGTGACATCGACAACGTCACCGTGAAAGGCCAACGCGTCGAACATCGATCGCGAACACTCGGCCACCCGTTCGGCGACCGCTCCGACAAGATCAGCCTTGGTCCTGAAGTAGTACGACGTCGATCCCTGAGGTAGTTCGAGCACGGCGTCGACCTTTCGATGCGTCAGCGCCCGCAACCCGGAATGGGCAATCAACGCGGTGGCTGCGTCGGAGATCACTGTTCGGCGGCTCACCACCGATACTCTACATCTGTAGAGTCTACCCATGCGCCCGTCCGCTGCTGCCGAATCCTTTGCCGCCGACTTCCTTCTCGACTCGACGCAGGCGGCGGCCGTAGCTCGACTCACATGCACGGATGAGCTCGGGATCTACATGTGGGGACCCGTCGGGCGCGGAAAGACGTGGTTGCTCGACCGATACTTTGCGGGGGTCGACACCAGAGCCAAGAAGCGCGTTCACTTCCACAGCTTTTTTCGCGATCTTCACGCGGCGTACTTCCGCCACGGTTTCTCGATCGACGGCGCAATCGACGATCTGCTGGGCGAGATCGAGCTTCTGTGCTTCGACGAATTCCACGTCCACGACATCGGAGACGCGCGCCTGATCGCACGAATGCTCGAGTCGCTGTTCGCACGCAATGTCTCTCTCGTCGTCACGTCCAACTACGCGCCCGACGAGCTGCTGCCCAATCCGTTGTTCCACGATGCATTCGTCCCGACGATCACCATCCTGAAGAAACGGCTGCGCGAGATCCGAGTGGACGGTCCGGCAGACTACCGAGCACTGCGCACGCCAGCGTCGAATTTCGCGAGGGGAGTGTGGACAACCGAGAGACCCGACACCGGCATCCAGTTTTCCGAATTGTGCGAGAAGCCGCGTTCGACGGCCGACTTCCTGGCACTTGTGGAGCTCGGGCAAGATCTGACGATCACCGATATACCCCGACTCACAGACGTCGACGACGAAGCTGTCCAGCGCTTCTCGAATCTCGTCGACATCCTGTACGACCGAGACATCGCAACAACGTTCCATGCGCGGGTGGAGTTGAACGCCTTGGGCATCGGAAGTGCGGGGCGTGACATAGCTCGCACCATGAGCAGGCTCAGCGAACTTGTTACTCGAAAATAGGCGAGACGCCCACAGCTGACGGCGGTCGGGGGCGACAGCAGCGGCGGGCGTCTCATCATCAATTCGCGGCAGGTGATGGGGTGGATGGGTCGGATTGGAAGAATTTTTTTCCGTCCGAGCCCTAGCCTTGTGCCCATGTCCTACACAGCGGCCAACCATTACGTTTTCGAGGGCGACGAACTGACGGGAACGTTCGACACGAACAGTCTGGCGGGCGTCGCCGCGGCACAGTTCGTGCTGAACGGCGTCACTCTCGAGTCGACCGAGGCGACCCGGACCGACCTCGGTTACGAGATCCGCGCGATCGTCGAGCGAGTGCACGACGGGACTTCCACGCACCTTCTGGCCGTCGTCCCGCGTGTGAACATCGAGAACGATCCGGTGACCTTCGGCGCCTACGCAGTCCTGTTCACTTCGCGCGGCAACATCGCCGGCGACAGGTACGTGCACGGCGCACTCGAGTCCTACGACGTACGGACCTTGAACGGCACTGCGTCCCTGGTCGACAGCTGAGGTAGCACTCGCGGAATACACCTGGAGGGCCTGCGGTTACAGTGCAAGTCAATGCAAACGCATGAACTTGCGTTTCGAGAACGTGAGCCAGGGAGCAGATCATGCAGTTCGGAATCTTCACCGTCGGCGACGTCACGGTCGACCCCACGACCGGACGTGCACCCACCGAACACGAGCGCATCAAGGCGATGGTCACCATCGCCAAGCACGCCGAGGACGTCGGCCTCGACGTCTTCGCGAACGGCGAGCACCACAACCGGCCATTCGTACCGTCGTCGCCGACGACCATGCTCGGGTACGTCGCAGCCCAGACCGAGAAGCTGATCCTGTCGACGTCCACGACGCTGATCACCACCAACGATCCGGTGAAGATCGCCGAGGACTACGCGATGCTGCAGCACCTGTCCGACGGTCGCGTCGACCTCATCATGGGCCGCGGCAACACCGCACCCGTGTATCCGTGGTTCGGCCAGGACATCCGTCAGGGCATCCCGCTCGCTCTGGAGAACTACCAGCTGCTACGACGCCTGTGGACCGAGGACGTCGTGAATTGGAAGGGCAACTTCCGAACTCCTCTCGACAACTTCACCTCCACGCCGCGGCCTCTCGACGACATCCCGCCGTTCGTCTGGCACGGTTCGATCCGCAGCCCCGAGATCGCTGAAATCGCCGCGTACCACGGTGACGGTTTCTTCGCGAACAACATCTTCTGGCCGAAAGAGCACTACATTCAGCTCATCAACCTGTACCGCGAGCGTTACGAACACTACGGACACGGCCGCGCAGACCAGGCCATCGTCGGCCTCGGCGGTCAGGTGTTCATGCGCAAGAACAGCCAGGACGCCGTCGACGAGTTCCGTCCGTACTTCGACAACGCGCCGGTGTACGGTCACGGCCCGACGATGGAGGAGTTCACCGAGCAGACACCGCTGACCGTCGGATCGCCTCAGCAGGTCATCGAGAAGACGTTGGCCTTCGCGGACTTCTTCGGCGACTACCAGCGTCAGCTGTTCCTGATGGACCACGCGGGGCTGCCACTGAAGACCGTGCTCGAGCAGCTCGACCTGCTCGGCGAAGAGGTCGTACCCACACTCCGCAGAGAGTTCGCGGCCAGGCGTCCCGAGGGTGTCCCGGAAAACCCGCCCACCCACGCCAGCATGTTGGCGAACAAGGAAGAGACAGTTGCCGTCTAGCACCGAGTTGGCAGTGGACGCCTGGGAGTCGCTCTTCCGCTCCCAGGTGGCACTGATGCGGCGCTTCACCGCGGACGACATATGGGGCCCGATCAGCCTGCGCGAGTACGACGTTCTGTTCACGTTGAGTAAGTGCCCGACGCACAAGCTCAGGCTGCACGACCTCAACCACGAAATACTGCTCAGCCAGCCGTCGCTCAGCCGCATGTGCGAGCGTCTGGAGAAACTGGGTTACGTCGCGCGCGAGCCGGATCCAGCCGACAAACGCGGAACAGTCGTCGTACTCACCGACGACGGGCTCGAGATGCAGAGAACGATCGGACGCAAGCACGCGGCTCGCATCCGACGCTACGTCGGCGGCGCATTGTCCGACGACGAACTCGCGCAACTCGAAAAGCTCTGCAGCAAGCTACGACTCGGACAGGTAGAAATCGAATGAGTATCGAGATACTGACTCCGCGTGACGTGCCTCTCGGCGGGCCGCGCGCAATGACCGTACGACGGACGCTTCCGCAGAAGCAGCGCACACTGATCGGAGCCTGGTGCTTCGCCGACCACTACGGTCCCGACGACATCTCCAGTTCCGGCCCCGGCATGGACGTTCCGCCCCACCCACACACGGGCCTGCAGACCGTCAGCTGGCTGTTCTCGGGCGAGATCGAGCACCGAGACAGCATCGGATCGCACGCCATGGTGCTGCCCGGCGAACTCAACCTCATGACGGCGGGTCGCGGCATCTCTCACTCCGAAGTGTCGACGCCCAACACTCACATCCTGCACGGCATGCAGCTGTGGGTTGCTCTGCCCGGCCATGCCCGTTTCACGGCCCCTGCATTCGAACACTATGTGCCGCAGGCAATCTCGGTCGACGGCGCAACACTGCGCGTCTTCCTCGGCAGCCTCGCAGGCGCCACGTCTCCAGTCGAGACGTTCACGCCCCTTCTGGGCGCGGAAATAATTCTCGACGCGGGCAGAACCATCCAGCTCGACGTGGATGTCACCCACGAGCACGGCGTCATCCTCGACGAGGGCACGATCGACGTCGACGGGAATCCTGTCGAACGCGCCGAACTGGCCTTCCGCGAACCAGGCTCCGATTCTCTGACCGTGCGCAACACTGGCCGGACGCCTGCACGCATGCTGCTGCTCGGTGGCCCACCGTTCGGCGAACAGGTCGTCATGTGGTGGAACTTCATGGGCCGCAACCACGACGACATCGCCGCATACCGCGAGGCCTGGCAGGCGGGGAGCACACAGTTCGGGACCGTCGACGGGTATGTGACCAAGGACGGGGTGCACGGATTCCGACTCCCCGCACCGGAGTTGCCGAACGCCAGAATCCAGCCCAGGGGCTGACTATCGGGCGCTTACAACACGGCCACTCTTACAACACCGCCACTCGTTTACAACAGCTGTAAGTGTTGTAAACGACTGGCAGTGTTGTAAGGCGGATCAGAACAGCGTCGCCGGATCAGAACAGCGTCGCGACCTCGTCGGCAGGGGCCGCATCCGCAGCAGAAGCCCTGGAAACAGCAGGGGCGGCCGGCGCAGCAGGGGACTTCGCCGCAGCCGGTGCATTCTTGACAGGGCCTCCAGCAGCCACGGCTCGGGCAGCCTCACCGGCGAGGGCGTCGGCTGCTTCGTTGAAATGGTTGCCGACGTGCCCGCGGACCCACCGGAACCGGACGGGACCGCTACGTTCGGCGATCGCCCGATCGATACTTTGCACGAGGTCCAAATTGCGAACAGGCGTACCGCCCGCCGTCTTCCACCCCTTGCGCTTCCATCCGGGCAACCACTCGGACGCGCACTTGATGGCGTACTGCGAGTCGGATTCGATCAACAGCGGCTCGTCACCCGGATGCGCGAGAACCGCCTCGAGCAGAGCCCGTAACTCGGCGATCTGATTGGTCCCCGAGGGCTCGCCACCGGAGTTGCTGGGACCTGTGTGATTGACCCAGGCCCACCCGATAGCGCCGCCAGGATTACGCAGACACGAGCCGTCAGTACTCACGATGATCACGACACAGGACCCTACTTCGACCCACCGACAAACAACAGACGCCGCGCACGAAAAACGATGTCGCTCGACTGAATTACTGTGGGACGCATCCGCGCTACGAAAGGATTTCCTGTCGTGACTGTGCCAACGTCGTTCACCGCTCTCGTCGCCCGCGAGAAGGACGGATCCGAGATCACACTGTCGCCGGAGACCGTCGACCAATCCTTCCTTCCCCACCCCGACGGGCCGGATCGGGTGCACCCCACCGTCACCATCGCGGTCGAGTATTCGAGCGTCAATTTCAAGGATGCGCTCGCCGTCACACCGAAGGGCGGCGTGGTCCGCGAGTACCCGATCGTGCCGGGCATCGACATCGCCGGAACGGTCGTCGAATCCGGCAGCGACGCCATCGCCGTCGGGCAGAAGGTCGTCGCCCACGGTTACGAGATCGGAACCGGGCAACACGGCGGTTACGCCGAGTACGCGCGCGTCCCCGCCGACTGGGTCGTCCCGCTGACGACGCTGTCGACGCGCGAAGCAGCGGCGATCGGCACGGCCGGATTCACCGCAGCGATGAGCGTAGAAGCACTTCTCGCCCACGGAATCAGGCCCGACGACGGCCCGATCGTCGTCACCGGAGCAAGCGGTGGCGTCGGGACCGTCAGTGTCGATCTGCTGTCCGCGGCCGGGTTCGAGGTGCACGCATCCAGCGGCAAAGCCAGCGCAGCAGAGCTGCTGACCAGCCTCGGAGCAGCAAAGATCATCGGTCGTCTCCCCGAGGACCCCGACGCGAAACCCCGCCCCCTCGGCCGCGCCGAATGGGCGGGTGCTGTGGATTGCGTCGGCGGCAAGACCCTCGCACATGTTCTGTCGACGACGCGTTATGCCGGTGCCGTCGCAGCGAGCGGGCTGACGGGTGGCGCCGGCCTGTCCACGACGGTCCTGCCGTTCATCCTTCGCGGCGTCGCGCTCCTCGGTATCGACTCCGTGCAGCGGCCGATCGAGAAGCGTCGGGCAACGTGGCAGCAACTCGAATCGACGCTGACACCGCAGCGCCTCGACCAGCTCACGACCGAGGTCGCGATCGCCGACGTGCAGTCCGTCCTGAGCGACATCGCCCGGGGCGCGATCACCGGCCGGACAGTCGTCGCCGTCGCCGGCGGGTTCTGACTGTCGGTCCCGGCCGATATCCTGGGGATCCCATGTTGTCGTCAGGTCCGCTCTCCGCCGCCGACTCGGCCCGCGCCGAGTTCGTCTCCGACCGTCCGCTCGACATGTTCCTGTCCGTGTCACCGCTGCGGCGGGGCCGCGGCGACCCAACGTACGAGCGCGACGACGCCGGATCCGTGTGGCGAACATCACGGTTCGCATCGGGTCCTGTCACGTACCGACTCACGCAGACATCGAGGCATTCGGTCGACGCGGTGGCGTGGGGTTCCGGCGTAGCCGAGTTCCTCGAGACCCTGCCCGCACTCCTCGGAGCAGACGACGACGCGTCGGACTTCGCACCGGAACACCCGACGCTCGGCGAGGCACATCGCCAGTTCCCTCATCTGCGCCTCGGACGAACGGGACGCGTCATGGAGGCATTGGTTCCGGCGATCCTCGAACAACGAGTGCACGGGGTCTCGGCGTTCGCGTCGTGGCGAAAGCTCGTCACCAAGTTCGGTGAACGCGCTCCCGGGCCCACTCCGAAACCGATGTTCGTCTCGCCGGCCCCCGATGTCTGGCGTCGAATCCCGTCGTGGGAGTACCACCTCGCGAACGTCGATCCAGCCCGGTCGAAGACCATCGTGCGATGCGCGCAGGTCGCGAACCGACTGGAGCAGGCGTCGTCGATGAGCCCCGCCGACGCGACCAAGCGACTGCGCGCAGTCCCCGGCGTCGGCATCTGGACCGCGGCCGAGGTGGCGCAGCGCGCCTTCGGGGACCCCGACGCGTTGTCCGTCGGGGACTATCACCTGTCGGCTGTCGTCGGGTGGTCACTGCTGGGCAGACCGATCGACGATGCAGAAATGATCGAATACATGAAACCTCTTGCACCGCACAGGCATCGCGCAGTCCGATTGCTCGCGGCGAGCGGCAAGGCGATCAAACCCAAATTCGGGCCACGTACACCACTCGTCGACCACACCTGGCACTGAAGAATCGACAGCAGGCACCGAAGAATGCCAGCTGAGACTGCCGAGAACACCCGGCCGGTCTAACCCGAATTCTCTTGTCGCGCAATCGTTGTGCGCATGCTGATTTTTAAGATCTCACGTCGCTGACCTGCAGTTTTACAAAAGTTTTGACTGCACCGACGGACCTGCTAGCTTTCGAGCGATCTCCTCGCAGACTCCTACAGGACGTGACTCATGAATTTCGGGCCAAAGCTCAGGGCCGCTACCGCTCTCGCTGCATCCGTGTTGGTTCTGGCCGGCTGCGGGGGGAATGCCGAATCCGCGAGCAGCGACGAGAGTTCGACACCGAGATCGGGTGGTTCGATCACCGTCGGCATCATCCCTGCATGTGGCCTCGACAAGGCGCAGACGTCGGGATGCAACTTCGCGAACGTCGAGGTCGTCGACAATCTCACCGAACAGCTCCCGGACACAGGCGAAGTCGTGCCGTGGCTCGCCGAATCGTGGGACATCGCCGACGACGGCAAGTCCTACACGTTCCACTTGAAGGACGGTGTCACGTTCAGCAACGGTGAAACGCTCGATGCCGCCGCGGTCAAGCTGAACTTCGACAACGTCGTCGAACTCGGTAAGCAGGGACGCGCATTCCAGTCGTCGGCTTACCTTCAGGGGTATCGCGAGTCCGTCGTCGTCGATCCGTTGACACTGCGCGTCGACTTCGACATCGCCAAAGCCGGTTTCCTGCAGGCGCTTTCCGAGAAGCCGCTGGGCATCATCGCACCGGAGACCATCACCACGAAGACCCCGGAAGATCGGTTGGCGTTCGGGGTCATCGGTAGCGGGCCGTTCGTCATCGACGAGGTGGTGCCTGATCAGAAGATCGTCGTCAGCCGTCGCGACGACTACGAGTGGTCGTCGCCCAAGAACGATCACACGGGTCCTGCCTACCTCGACCAGGTCACGTTCCAGATCCTGCCCGAGGACCTCGTCAGGACGGGCGCACTGCTCAGCGGCCAGATCCAGGTGTCGACGACCATTCCCAGCAACGACGTCGACTCGATCCGCGGACAGGGCTTCGACATCGTCTCGCGCTCCTCGGCCGGTGTGGTCTACACCTACTACCCGAACGTGACCGACCCGATCCTGTCCGACGAAGCAGTGCGAAAAGCGTTGCAGCTGAGCCTCGATCGCCAGGAGATCCACGACACCGTTTTCAACGAGTTCCAGACCGTGCCGTCGAGCATCCTGTCGACGACTCACCCGAACTACACCGACCTGTCCGACGACCTGAGCCAGAACCAGGACGAGGCACGACGCATCCTCGACGACGCAGGCTGGAGAGAGGGCAGCGACGGCGTCCGCGAGAAGGACGGCCGAAAGCTCAGCGTCGCAATCCAGTTCAGCGCCAACGGCGACAAGCCGATTCACGAGCTCGCACAGCAACAGCTCCGTGCCGTCGGCATCGACTTCCAGCTCCAGCAGATCACCGCGGCCGAGGCACTCGCCAATCGCAACTCGGGTCAGTGGCAGTTGCAGTACGGCAACCTGACTCGGCCCGACGCGGACGTCCTCGTCTCGGCGTTCGATCCGACCTACAGCAACTATTTCAAGGCGTCGTACGATCCCGAACTCGAAGGTCTGCTCGATACACAGGCCTCGGAGCTCGACGACACGAAGCGCGGCGAACTGGCCGATCGTATTCAGCAGATCATCGTCGAACGTGGCTACGCGTTCCCGGTCACCGAAGGAAGTCAGACACAGGCAGCCCCACCGACCGTGCACGGCTTGAGTTTTCAGGCACCGTGGTGGCCGTCGTTCGTGGACGCGTGGATCGAGGAGTGACAGGCAGTCGGTCCCGTCGGGTTCCGACGGCCGGGCACTTCGGAACCTATCTCGCCGAGACCGACGGTACCGTCGTCACTGCCCTGACTCCCCATCCGATCGACGACGACCCGTCGCCGATCGGTACGGGAGTGCCGTCGACGCTGCACTCGCGATCACGGCTGACCAGCCCGATGGTCCGACGCGGATACCTCGACGGCGGGCCGGGTACAGGAGTGCGCGGCGACGACACCTACGTGCCCGTCTCGTGGGACACGGCTGTGGGGTTGGTCGCCGACGAGATCGACCGCGTCCGAGGCCGATACGGCAACTCGGCGATCTACGGTGGTTCGTACGGCTGGGGCTCGGCCGGCCGGTTCCATCACCCACAGTCGCAGATTCACAGGTTCCTCAACCTCGCAGGTGGCTACACCGCGTCGGTCGAGTCCTACTCGTCGGCAGCGATGCAGGTCGTCCTACGTCGGGTTGCCGGCGGCTATCCGGCAGCGCTCGCATCGAATCCGACGTGGCAGGAGATCGCCGAACACCGTTCGCTGGTACTGGCTTTCGGTGGAATTGCCGCACGGAACGCACAGGTCAACGGCGGCGGAATCGGCGCACACGTCAATGTGTCCGGCCAACGCAAGGCCCGTGAGGCCGGCGCAGATTTCGTCGTGATCTCCCCGCAGCGCACCGACAGCGACGATGCCCTGGATGCGCAGTGGGTTCCGATCGTTCCGGGAACCGACGTCGCGGTCATGCTCGGCATCGCGCACACCATCGTGACGGCCGACAGACACGATCGCGATTTTCTCGAACGCTTCACCGTGGGGTGGGATCGGTTCGAGCAGTATCTGTTCGGCCGCACCGACGGCATACCGAAGTCGGCGGAGTGGGCGTCGTCGATCTCCGGTATCGATGCCGCGACGATACGCGAGCTGGCCCACCGGACCTTCGGAAGGCGAACCGTTTTCGCGACGTCGTATTCGTTGCAGCGCGCGGACCACGGTGAACAGGCGCCGTGGATGGCGTTGACTCTCGCTGCGATCACGGGTGATCTCGGCCTGCCGGGCGGAGGATTCGGGTGCGCGCTGGGTGCACTGCACCAATTGGGCATACCCGTCAACGGTTTTCGTCCCGCCGCATTCGAGCAGGGCGTTCGGCCGATCGCGGACTTCATACCGGTCGCTCGTATTGCCGACATGCTGTCGACCCCCGGTGCCGAATTCGATTACGACGGTGCGCGATACCGCTATCCCGACATCAAGATGGTCTACTGGGCCGGTGGAAATCCGTTCCACCACCACCAGGACTTGAACCGCCTCGTCGGCGCGTGGCAGCGACCGGATACCGTCGTCGTACACGAGCATTTCGCCAATTCGCTGGCCAGGCATGCCGATATCGTTCTGCCCGCGGCAACGTGGTTGGAGCGCAACGACTTCGCCGCCGGCGCCGACGGGTACATCTCGGCGATCGTCAAAGCCGCCGAACCGCCCGGCGACGTCAAGACCGATTACGAGATCTTCTCGCTGCTGTCCGAACGTCTCGGGTTCGGACGCGAGTTCACCGCGGACCAGACGGCTGACGACTGGGTGACCGAGTTGTACAGGCGCACAAGGGAACGCACTCCGGGCATTCCGACCTGGGACGAGCTGCTCGAGGCGGGCGGTGTGGTACCCGCACCGGAAGTCGATCCAGGAGTGCCCCCGTACCGCGCACTTCGGGCGGATCCCGCCGCGCACCCACTCGCGACGCCGTCGGGACGGTTCGAGATCTTCTCGGAGACGATCGCGGGCTTCGATTACGACGACTGCCCAGGACATCCCACCTGGTTGCCGCCGCGGGAATGGTCGGTGGCGGAGGCTTTTCCGTTGCACCTCGTGTCCGGTCAGCCGGAGCGACGCCTGCACTCGCAGTTCGACAACGGCGACCACTCCCGGGCAGGAAAGATCGAAGGTCGAGAGCCGATTCTGATCAACCGAGTCGATGCTGCGGCGCGCTCGATCGCGGACGGCGACGTGGTCCGTGTGTTCAACGACCGCGGCCAATGCCTCGCGGGCGCCGTCGTCGGCGACGACATCATGTCCGGCGTCGTGCGCCTGTCCACGGGTGCGTGGTACGACCCCGTCGAACCCGGCGGACTCGACGCTCACGGCAATCCGAACGTACTGACGCCCGATCGGGGCACGTCGCGGCTGGCGCAGGGTCCGTCCGCGCACAGCGCACTCGTGCAGGTCGAGAAGTTCGTGGGTCCGGTCCCGCCGATCAGGGCTTTCGAACCGCTCGGCTCTTGCGTGGAGAATCTCCAGGTGTATCCTTCAGTTGAAGGTTCAACTTAATCAGTGAGGTGCCCATGCCCATCCAACGTCTCAATCACGCAGTTCTGTATGTCAGGAATGTCGAGAAGTCCGTCGCGTTCTACTCCGATGTCCTCGGATTCAGAACGAAGATGCGGATGGGCGCGGGTGCCGCGTTCCTGCAGGCGAGCGCCAGCGCCAACGATCACGACCTCGGACTGTTCCAACTCGGCGACGCGGCCGGACCCAGCGGCGCCGGCCGCTCGACCGTCGGCCTCTACCACCTCGCATGGGAAGTGCAGACGCTCGCGGACCTCGCCGACATTGCGCAGAAGCTCTCTGCCGCAGACGCTCTCGTCGGCGCATCGGACCACGGGTCGACCAAGAGCCTCTACGGCAAGGACCCCGACGGCATCGAATTCGAGATCGTCTGGCTCGTGCCGCTGAATCTGCTCGACGAGAAGGCCATCGAAGCGAGCAAGTCCATCCGGCCGCTCGATCTGCAGAAGGAGATCGACCGCTACGGCATCGACACTCCCAGCGGCGTCGGTGTCTCGAGTCCCGTGAACATCTGAAGTCAGGGGAACAACATGTCCCGACGGGGACGTTGACCTGACGAGATAATTCGCTGCGATAAGGAGTCCACAGTGGTTGCAATAGGAAACTCGAACCTCGACATCTTTCCCCTCGCACTCGGTGGAAACACCTTCGGCTGGACGAGCGACGAGAACGCGTCGTTCGAGATCTTGGACGCGTTCACCGCAGGTGGTGGCAATTTCATCGACACCGCAGATTCGTACTCCGCGTTCGCCGACGGGAATTCCGGTGGTGAGTCGGAGACCATCATCGGTAATTGGACTGCGGCCCGCGGGAACCGTGACGACGTCGTCATCGCCACCAAGGTCAGCCAGCACCCGGAGTTTCGAGGACTCGCGCCCGCCAACGTGAAGGCCGCCGCCGAGGCGTCGTTGAAGCGCCTGCAGAGCGACCACATCGACGTCTACTACGCCCATTACGACGACGAGAAGACGCCTCTCGTCGAGACGTTGGCTGCGTTCGACGAGCTGGTCAAGGACGGCAAGGTTCGCTACGTCGCGATCTCCAACTACTCGCCCGACCGCATTCGTGAGTGGCTGAGCCTCGCCGAGCAGAACGACTTCTCCGCACCGATCGCGCTGCAGCCGCACTACAACCTCGTCACACGCCACGAGTACGAATCGGAACTCGCCGCGCTCGCGACCGACAACAATCTCGGTGTCTTCCCGTACTTCGCACTCGCCGCAGGCTTCCTGACGGGCAAGTACCGCACCCGCGAGGACCTCGAGGGTCAGGCTCGCGAGAAGCTGGCGTCGGGCTACTTCACCGACAAGGGACTCGAGGTCGTCGACGCACTCGGCGAGATCGCCGCTGCTCACGAGGCCGAGATCTCGTCGGTCGCGCTCGCCTGGTTGCTCGAGCAGCCCACGGTCACCGCGCCGATCGCAAGCGCCAGCAAGATCTCCCAGCTCAGCGCGCTGCTCGCCGCTCCCGGGCTGAACCTGACGTCCGACGAGGTCCAGCGACTCACCGACGTGTCTGCCTGAGAGCGACTGCATCACACCCGGGAACAGAACGGCCGGACTCGTTGCTGACGATGGGGTGTCTCACGCCACGGAACCGACTCACGTCGATACGAAACCCACCACTCCTCAGTCAACAGAACCCACGCCCGCCGAACGACTGCGGATCATCCTGGTCCTCGGCGCGCTGATCGCTCTCGGGCCGTTGACGATCGACATGTACCTCCCGGCGTTGCCGTCGATCGTCGACGACCTGAATTCGTCGTCGGCCGCAGTGCAGCTCACGCTCACCGGCACCCTGATCGGCCTTGCGCTCGGTCAGCTGATCATCGGTCCGCTGTCCGACATCGTCGGACGACGCCTACCCCTGATCGCAGGCACGGCCGTGCACATCGTCGCGTCGTTGCTGTGCGTCGTCGCGCCGAATGTCGCCGTCCTCGGCGTCTTCCGTGGCCTGCAGGGACTGGGTGCAGCCGCTGCGGCCGTCGTCGCGATGGCCGTCGTACGTGACCTGTTCACCGGACGCGCGGCCGCGACGGTTCTGTCCCGCCTGATGCTCGTCATGGGCGTCGCACCCGTTCTGGCACCGTCGATCGGCGGTGGCATTCTGCTCGCCGGATCGTGGCGCTGGGTCTTCGGAGTCCTGGCCGTCCTCGGCGTCGCACTGCTCGTCGTCGCCGTCTTCGCGTTGCGTGAGAGCCTGCCGCCGGAGCGTCGTCGCAGCCGCGGCGTGATGCCCGTCGTCCGCACGTACGGCGGATTGCTGCGCGACGGGCAGTTCCTTGTTCTCGTTCTGGTCGCCGCCCTCGCGATGTCGGCCATGTTCGCGTACATCGCCGGCTCGTCGTTCGTGTTGCAGGAAGAATTCGGACTCAACGAGCAGCAGTTCGCCATCGTCTTCGCGCTGGGCGCGATCGCACTGATCGGCGCCTCGCAGATGAACGTCGTGCTGCTCGGACACTTCACGCCGGTCCGCATCGTCATCGCTGCGCTGTCGGTGGCCGTACTCTCCGCGCTGGTCATGACCGTCATCGCGATCGCGGGCATAGGCGGCATGTTCGGCTTCCTGATTCCGCTGTGGTTCGTGCTCGGAGCCGTCGGTTTCGTCATGCCGAACGCACCCGCTCTCGCGCTCTCCCGTCACGGTGAGGCCGCAGGTACCGCAGCAGCTCTCCTCGGCGCCGCACAGTTCGGCTCCGGCGCGATCATCGCCCCGGTCGTCGGTGTGCTCGGCAACGACGCCGTGGCAGTATCGGTCACTATGGTCGGCGTCTCGGCAATCGCTCTCGTGGCGCTGATCGCCGTCACGATCTCGACGAGGAGCGTAAGCAGTGACAGCAGCACGCGACAGGGAACGGGACCCAGCAGGTAAACCGCAGAACGCGCGACCCCGCGACGGCCTGGGAAGGCCGCTTCCGCGGGGCGCCGTCGGCGTCGAACGCATTCCCGACGACCTGCGCCTCCCACCGGACGACGCCATCGCGCGGGCACAACAACTGCTCGACGACGGTATGCCGTTCCACGCCCACGAGATCCTCGAAGGAACGTGGAAGGACGCGCCGGAACCCGAGCGCATGCTGTGGCAAGGGCTGGCGCAATTGGCCGTCGGGCTGACTCATCTTCTTCGAGGCAACGCGGTCGGCGCGCGCTCTCTTCTCGGCCAGGGCCACGATCGCATCCGCGGCTACGAAGTAGATCCTCCGTACGGTCTGGACATCGCCGGTCTCCTGAACTGGTCCGACACACTGGTCGACGCGCTCGACGCCGGGGACGTCCCGCAGTCACCTGCTGTCCCGACGCTTCTCGCTTGATCTTTTGTTCGCGTATCTGCGCCGCCCTCGCTACAGTGTGCGAAGGTTAGGTAAGGCTAGCGACACAGGAAGGGCCGAGAGTGACCGAGCAAGCTGTGACCGCGCAGATCCCGTACTGGGTCGCCGTACTCACTCCCGAGGAGCGGTCGCTCGGAAGTCGCCGAACCGATCCGCGCATCGACACGGTCTTCTCGTCCGTCGTCACCGTCACTCGCACGCAGTGGGCGGGGACGCACCACCCGTCCGACACCACTCTGCTCGCAGTCCTGGCCGCCACGGTGGGCGCCTGGCAGAGCGATCGGTGCCATCGCTGCACATCGGGAGTGCTCGTCGACGTCACCGCGTCCGACGCCGACTTCTTTCCCGTTCGCCTGCCGTCCACCGGTGAGGCGCACGCTCTCGTCGAGGAGGTAGGTCGACGCGTCGCTGCCGCGCCCAACGGCGGCCGTGACTACTCCGACGCGAAGAACTCCACGAACGCCGCCGCGCTGGCCCGCAAGTCCGGTGCCCAGATCTCGTTCCGTGTCGGCGCCGAGGCAGCCCTGCACGACGACGATTCTCTGACCCACAGCCTGGCCGTCAGGTGCTCTGTGGTCGAGGTCGACGGAGTCACCATGGTGGACACCGAATTCCGTTGGAACGAGCGGGTATTCACCCGCGCCGACGTCGACGACTTCGAGCGTTTCTGGGAGAAGACGCTCGCGGTGTTCGTCTAGCCTTTCAGATACCGCACGTCGTCGGCGATTCCCTCGGCGGGCGTCTCGAGGATCACGGGCGCTCCCGACGCCTCGGCCACCGCCCTGAGCACCTCTGCATCGATCGTGCCGTCCGCGAGGTTGGCGTGCCTGTCTCGTGCCGAGTCGAACTCGTCGCGCGAATTGTTCAGGTGCACAAGGTCGATGCGACCGGTGATGGCCTTGATCCGATCGACGACACCGACCAGTTCCTCGCCACCGGCCCACGCGTGACACGTGTCGAGGCAGAACCCGGCACCGAATTCGCCGACGGCATCCCACAGCCGCGCGATGTCGTCGAAATGTCGCGCCATCGCGAAGTCACCGCCGGCGGTGTTCTCGATGAAGATGGGAACCCCGAAGCCGCCGTCCTGCGCTTGCCGCTCGAACAGCTTCCGCCAGTTCTCGAAGCCCTTCGCCGTGTCCTCGCCGTCGCGTACGTGGCCGCCGTGTACGACGAGACCGATCGCCCCGATGTCGGCGGCTGCCGCGGCCTGCTCGATGACGGCCTTGCGTGACGGGATCCGAATACGGTTGTTCAGACTTGCGACGTTGAGCACGTACGAGCTGTGCACGACGACGTCGACAGCGCTGTCACGTAGTTCCTCGCCCTGCGGATGAGGCTGCAGCTTGTTCCATTTCTGTGGGTCGGTGAGGAAGAGTTGGACCAGGTCGACGCCGAGGTCCTCGGCCGAACCGAGCGGATCGTTGCTGTCGCGTACGTGGGCTCCAATGCGCATGTCTCCAATAGTAGGAGCGACTTATCAGGGTGTCCCCCGATAGTGCACGGGTCGAAACACTGAAACACTGGCGTCCATGACTGATATCGCCGCCAGCGCGGTCGCTTTGTCCAAGACGTACGGCACCGGAGACACACAAGTTCACGCGCTGCGCGACGTGAGCGTCCAGTTCGCACGCGGCGAATTCACCGCGATCATGGGACCGTCCGGTTCAGGGAAGTCGACGCTCATGCACTGCCTCGCGGGGTTGGACACGTCGTCGTCCGGCATCGTGACGATCGGAGACACCGAGCTGACCGATTTGTCCGACAAGCAGATGACCGGATTGCGCAGGGACCGAATCGGTTTCGTGTTCCAGTCGTTCAATCTCGTCCCGACGTTGACGGCGCTGGAGAACATCACCCTGCCGCTCGACATCGCAGGCCGGAGGCCCGACAAGGAGTGGCTCGACACCGTCGTCACCAGGCTCGGTCTCACCGACAGGCTCGGACATCGGCCGAGCGAGCTGTCCGGAGGTCAGCAGCAGCGCGTCGCGTGTGCGCGTGCTCTCGTCGGCCGTCCCGACATCGTGTTCGGCGACGAGCCCACCGGCAACCTCGATTCGCGCTCGTCCGGCGAGGTCCTGGGCATCCTGCGCACCGCGGCCGACGAGTTCGATCAGACCGTCGTCATCGTCACGCACGATCCGCGCGCCGCGAGTTACGCCGACCGCGTCGTGTTCCTCGCCGACGGGAAGGTGATCGACCACCTCATGAACCCGACGGCCGACGCCGTGCTCGATCGCATGAAGCAGCTCGAGACGGTCCGATGAGTACGGCGTCGAACAATCCCATGCGCAAGGTCTCACTGAGAAACCTTGCCGCGCACAAGGTCCGACTCGCACTGACAGTACTGTCCGTGGTACTCGGAACCGCTTTCGTCGCAGGCTCTTTCGTGTTCACCGACACGCTGCAGCGAACGTTCTCGTCGATCTTCTCCGACACGGCACAGGGTGCGGACGTGCGCGTCAGCGCAGAGGAAGCAGGATCGAGTGGAGTCCCGGTCGATGCGGCCGCCACCATCTCCGCTCTTCCGAACGTTCGTGCCGTTGCCCCGTACGTCGGCACTCAGGTCGTCCTGCTCGGCAAGGACGGTGCCGCGGTACAGACCGGCGGCGCCCCGACGATCGGCGAGGCCTACCTCGACGGTGATCGACGCCTCGGTGACGATGCCGTCTTCGTCGCGGGCACCGCGCCGACCGCACCGGGTCAAGTGGTCATCAACGAAGGTGGCGCAACACGATCCGGGCTCTCCGTCGGCGACACGACGCAGGTGCTCGTACCGTCGAAGGGCACTGTCGACGTCACCGTGGCCGGTATCTACGACACACCCGTCGAATCCGGCGGGTACATCGGGCTGCAGTTCTTCGAGGCTCAGGCCGACGAGCTGTTCTCCGACGGCACCCATGTCCAGTACTACGACGTCGCCGGGAGCGACATTGCGGCACAGGGACTTACGCAGAGCGACCTGCGCGACGAGATCGCCGCCGCGCTGCCGGACCTGAAAGTACAGACCGCCGACGACGTCCGCGACGAAGCGCAGGCGCAGGTCGAGACCGCCCTGTCCTTCGTCAACTACTTCCTGCTCGCGTTCGGCGGAATCGCCTTGCTCGTAGGAACATTCATCATCTACAACACCTTCTCGATGATCGTCGCTCAACGAGTCCGCGAACTCGCACTCCTGCGGGCGATCGGCGCGAGTCGCGGCCAGGTCAGCAGATCGGTCGTCCTGGAGGCGCTCGTCGTCGGAATCGTCGGCAGTGCCATCGGATTCGCGGGCGGCGTCGGCCTCGCCTACGGCCTGCGCGCCCTGCTCAACGCGTTCGATCTCGGATTGCCTTCGGGCACATTGGCTCTCGAACCGCGAACCGTGATCGTCGCGTTCGCCGTCGGGATCATCGTCACCGTGCTGAGTGCATACGCACCTGCTCGGCGTGCCGCGAACATCCCACCCGTCGCCGCGATGCGTGAGGAATTCGCTTCGGCGGGAGACAGTCTGCGCGTCCGCACGCTGGTCGGTGCCGTCCTAGGTGTCCTCGGCATGCTGGCTCTCGTCGTCGGCGCCCAATCGACCGGCGGGGGAGCAGCCGCGACGGTCGGCGTCGGTGCGGTCGCCGTCATCGTGGCCGTCGCACTGGCAGCGCCGTCCCTGTCGCGGCCCATCGTCGGCGCGCTCGGCGCAGTCCTCACAAGGCCGTTCGGCGCGATCGGCCGTCTGGCACGCACCAACTCGGTCCGCAACCCGAGGCGCACGGCGGCAACGGCATTCGCACTCATGCTCGGACTGATGCTGGTATCGGTCATCGGGGTACTCGGCTCGACCGCCAAGGCAAGCGTCGACGCGCTCGTCGACAACGGCATCGAGGCCGACTACATCTTCAGCGGTCCGCCGGCGATCGGCGTACCGCCCGGCGCGGGTCGTGCCGCCGAATCGGTGCCCGGTGTCGACCGCGTCGCGATCCTGCACCCCGTCGCGGTCAAGATCGACGACGAGCAAGCCTTCGGCGTCGCGCTCGACGGCAGCCCGCAGGGACTGTTCGATCAGAGCGTCGTCGAGGGCTCCGGCGAGCAGACCCCGAACAGCATCGGCGTGTCGGAGGCCGCATCGGCCGAGAACGGATGGACGCTCGGATCGACGATCGATCTCGTGTCGCTCGACGGCAACAGTGTCACGGTGACCGTGACGACGATCTTCGCCGACAATCCGTTGATCGGTGACTGGATCGTCTCCGAGGACGTCTACCAAGCAGTGACTCCAGGAGTCGTGCGTTCCGACATCGCCGTGCTCGTCGGAGCGGCACCGGGAACCGATCTGGATCAATTGCGCACCGACCTCGAAGCGGCCGTGAAGCCGTTCGTCGTCGTGCAGGTGCAGGACCGCGAGGAGTTCAAGGGCGCACAGAGTCAGCAGATCGACACGCTGCTCGCCGTTCTCTACGGCCTACTCGCGCTGGCGGTGGTCATCGCGATCCTGGGCATCGTCAACACGCTCGCGTTGTCGGTGGTCGAGCGACGACGGGAGATCGGCATGCTGCGAGCGGTCGGCATGCAGCGGCCGCAGGTCAGACGAACCATCTACCTCGAATCGCTGCTCATCGCGCTGTTCGGCGCCATCGTCGGGCTCGTCCTCGGAGTGGTGTTCGGCTGGGGATTCGTACGGACATTGCGCGACGAAGGACTCGACGTCCTGACGATCCCGTGGGGTCAGATGATCGCGATGCTCGTCGGTTCCGCCGTGGTCGGCATCGGGGCAGCTCTGCTTCCCGCCATCCGTGCCGCGCGCACCCGACCGTTGGAGGCGATCAGCGAGGCCTGACCGCCCGACGCACGCGTCGCGCGTCCCCACCTGACACGGGTTGTAGAAAAACGGACCACACCGTTACCGTGAGGGTGTAAAACAGACCACACGACGGTTTTGTTCTGCGAAACCGAGTGATCTGCCGACGGGACGCACTGGGGAGGCGACGTGAGCACGGGGTTCTCGAGCACAGGGTTGCCGAGCACGGGGTTGTCGGGCACGGGGTCCGTTGTGCGCTCGCGGGTGGCATTGGCGCCTTTGGGCAGGCCCGATGCGCGCGACACCGTCCTCGGTCGCCTGTGCGAGGTCGCGCATGCGGTGCCGGCCGCGACGGCTCTGGTGACCGACGACGGTTCCATCACGTTCGACGAACTGCTGCACCGCACGTACGCCGTCGCACGGAAGATCGCGACGATCGCCCCGACCGAGGCGGAACCCGTTGCAGTGGAGACCGCATCCACGATCGACGCGGTCGTCCTGATGTTCGCGGTATTCGCCTCGGGTCGGGTGCTCGTTCCGCTCGACCAGCACCTTCCCGAGGCGCGCCGCGAGCAGATCGTCGTTCAGGCAGGCGCCCGACGGCTCGGCATCGAGGACATCGCGAGCATCGAGGACTCCTCGACGCCACTGCCTGTCGTCACCGGGGACCACATCGCGCTCATCGCTTTCACGTCCGGTTCGACCGGGGCCGCGAAGGGCGTTCTCCTCAGCAATCGCATGTGCCTCAGCAAGGCCTACGAGGTGAGTTCGACGCTCGGGCTGTCGGGGCGCCACCGCGTCGGGAATGCTCTTCCGGTCAGTTTCGGGGCGGGCATCAACACCTTGCTCGCTGGAGTCCTCAGCGGCTCGCAGGTCCACTGCCGCGACCCACGCACCGAGCACGCAGCGAACTTCACCGAGTGGGTCACGACGAATCATCTGACGACGCTGCATTGCTCGCCGTCGCTCGTGCGCGCACTCTCTGCGATTCCCTCCGCCGACCGCCTCTTCCCGTCGCTGCAGTACGTCGTCACGTACGGCGAGGCTCTGCATTCTCGCGACGTCACCCAATTTCGTCGCGAATCCGATTGCGCTGCAACGTTCGTCAACTGGTACGCCACCACCGAGGCCGGTGCCGTCGCGCGCATGCACTACGGTCTCGACACACCGCTGCCCGACGGGTTCCTCGACGCAGGCAGGTGCCCCGCGGGCAAGAGCGTCGACATCGTGCGATCCGACGGGATCCTCGCGCGTCCGGGCGAGGTCGGACAGGTCCGCGTCACCGGGGACTGCTTCGCCGACGGTTACCTCGACATGCCCGAGCAGACCGCTCTCCGCTTCACCGACGACTCGGGCCGCAGGCGGTACTGGACAGGCGATCTCGGACGCATCGACGAGCGTGGCGTCCTGCACCTCGTCGGACGGATCGACGACGCGGTCAAGATCCGTGGCTATCTCGTCGAACCTGCGGAAGTGGAGAGCGCGGTGCGCTCGCTGGACGGTGTCTCCGATGCCGTCGTCGTCGCCTCCGAGGACAATGCTGTCCTCGAGCTGGCAGTGTTCTTCGTCGGCGATGTCGTCACCGATGCCGACGTGCGCGGCGCGCTGCGCGAGACACTGCCGGATTGGATGGTCCCGAAGTTCGTCACTCGGCTCGACGCGATTCCGCGGACGCACCGCGGCAAGGTCGACCGAGCCGCGCTTCCACCCGTCCCAGTTCGCGTCGCCGAGGCCGCGGAAACCGTCCTGTCCGGCACGACCGAGTACTGGCTCGCGCTGATCGTCGCCCGTGAACTCGACCTGAATCAGATGCATCGGGACGCCGACTTCGCCGAGCTCGGTGCCACGTCGTTGGTGACGACCAGGATCCTCGTGGAGATCCGGCAAGCGTTCCACGTGGAACTTGCCCCAGCCGACCTCGTCAGTGCAATGACCGTGCGGCTGCTGGCGGCGTTGATCGACGAGCGGCTCGCCGAAGCCGAACGGAACCACGGATCACCGAAGAACCCGATCCTCGTACCGCTTCGAGCGGAAGGTACCGGTTCGCCACTGTTCGTCGTCGCAGGAGCCGGGGTGCCTGCCGTCGGGCTCGCACCGCTCGCGCGCCGACTGACGGGACGCCCGCTCTACGCACTCCAGGCCAAGGGCCTCGACGCGCGCGCTTTTCCGCATCGAACCATCTCCTGCGCCGCACGGGCATACGTCCGCGAAATCCAGAAGGTGCAGCCGCACGGCCCGTACACGCTGGCCGGGCACTCGCTCGGAGCGTGGATCGCGCTGGAGATGGCTCACGTGCTGGAGTCGCACGGCGAAACCGTCGAACATCTCGTTCTGCTCGACCCCCGTCTGTATCGGTGGTTGCTGGACAAGGTGCCGGGAGCCGGTCCACACCTCGAATCGGCGCCGCCGGAACCGGACGGCCCACGCTACAAGCCGGGTCTGCGGACGGTCATGCGGCAGATCACGCAGGTCGCCGCCGCCGGCATCGTTCGATTCCGCACCACCGACCGATGGCTCACGTTCGGCCTCATCGGATCGATGGCCCTCAGGCGGCATACGCCGAAAGCGTGGGACGGGTCGGTGACCGTCGTCGTCACCGAGAGCAACACGTCCAGCCGTGCATCGTGGGAAGCTCTCGCTCCGGGCCGCCTCGACATCACTCCGGTGCCGGGCGAACACATCGGGCTGGTCCGAGAACCAGTCGTCACGACGGTCGCCGAGGTCATCGACCGAGCACTCGAGTCTCGACGGTGACCACCGTCGCACGTGGCACGCCCACGTTGACGGCTTCCATCGCGGCACATCGAAATGTGAGCTGTTCACCGTCGATCGAGACGCGTACGTTGGGCCAGGACGCTGTCGAGACGTCGCAGGGAGGGCCTGGATTCATGAGCGACAGATACGACCTGGACTCGGTGGAGTTGCACAGGGACGTACTGCGGTACGTCGATGTCGGTGACGGACCCCCGGTCGTGCTGGTGCACGGCCTGCTCGGATCGCACGAGTCCTGGGCGGGTCAGATCGAGCGCCTGTCGGAGAAATACCGCGTCATCGCACCGGATCTGTTCGGCCACGGCAGCTCGGACAAGCCATCGGGAGACTATTCGCTCAGCTCGCATGCGGCGACATTGCGCGACCTGCTGGATCATCTGGACGTCGAGTCCGCGCCGATGGTCGGGCATTCGCTCGGCGGCGGCATCGTCATGCAGGCCACCTATCTGTTCCCCGAACGCGTCGACCGACTTGCGCTCGTCAGCAGCGGCGGCCTCGGGCCCGAGGTGTCGTTGTTGCTGAAAGCGGCGACGCTTCCCGGCAGCGAATTGGTGCTGCCGATCCTGGCTTCCGACTGGGTGCGTCGAAACACCGAAAGCGTCGTCGGACAGCTGAATCGATGGGGATTCCCGGTACACCCCGGCAAGTCACTGAACGAGACGTGGCGCGCATTCAAGACGGTGTCCGACAAAGGATCTCGTGAGGCGTTTCTGGCCTCCACCCGTGCCGTCGTCGGGCCACGTGGTCAAACCATCAGCGCGAAGCAACATTTCGAGAAGTTCGAGGGATTGCCGTCGCTGCTGATCTGGGGCGGCAAGGACCGCATGATCCCGGCGTCGCACGCCGACAGCATTCGACGCGAAGTCCCCGCGTCTCGTGTCGAGATCTTCTCGTCCGCAGGTCATTTCCCGCAGCTCGACGAGCCCGATCTGTTCTTCCGCATTCTCGACGAATTCCTCGCCGCGAACGCCGTGCCCGAATTACCCTCTCGGACAGCGGTATCGGACTGACGGTGGTGGACTGACGATGGCCGTCGTACCGATGTTTCCACTCGGCAGCGCCTTGCTGCCGGGCGAGCGACTTCCGCTGCACATCTTCGAACCTCGCTACCAGGAGATGCTGCGAGACTGTCTCGAGATGGACGACCCGAGCTTCGGCGTCGTCCTGATCGCGCAGGGCAGGGAAGCAGGCGGCGGTGACGTGCGGTACGACGTCGCGACTCTCGCTCACATCGTCGGCCACCGAGACATCGGGGACGGGCGACACCTCATCGAATGCATCGGCGACGAGCGGATCCGCGTCGACGTCTGGCTCGAAGACGACCCGTACCCACGCGCGGACGTGCGGGTCTGGCCGGACGAGCCGAGCGGCGCGCCTGCCGAGTCGGACCTGGCTGCTCTGGAACTCGAAGTGATGCGCGACAAGATCGACGAGCTGTATCGACTGATCGGCAAACTGGCAGCCGCGGAAAGCACGACGCCACCGCCCGCCCCGAATCTCGACTCGCTGCCGACGGACCCGGGCGAGCGCCTGTTCCAGCTCGCCACACACGTACCGATGGGCGAATCGGACCGCCAGGCGGTCCTCGAAGCGCCCGGACCGGCCGAAAGGCTGCGTGCGCTGCTCGACGCGATCGACACGGCGTCGGACATCGTGCGGTTTCGCCTGCAGGGTTAAAACTACTGCCGGATTCAAGCAACGAACCCCGGGAGGCCGATGGCTTCCCGGGGTTCTTCTTTTTGTAGCGGGGACAGGATTTGAACCTGCGACCTCTGGGTTATGAGCCCAGCGAGCTACCGAGCTGCTCCACCCCGCGTCGTTGTTCCTCAACCGTACATGCTCTGGCCACCGAACGCCCAATCGCCTGGTCAGGACTCCCTTGTGAGCGAAAATGTGTACCCCTCTATACATTTTCACTCAGTGATACTGGAGTTGTTCGTCGATGCAGGAGTTTGACTCGTTTTCGCTCTGACGCCGATGGCTGTCTTCCTCGTGATGTGTCTGCTGCTGC
>NZ_FZOW01000030.1 GCF_900188125.1 Rhodococcoides kyotonense
CGACTACGAAAACGAGTACCGTCAGCAGTGCTCGGCAGCCACCTCCGATCGCGAGGTGGCTTGAACCAGGTCTCCATCAGATCCAGGACGGTTCAGTTGTGCCGCAATATTTCCGACGCCTGCCAGCACCGCCGAAGGGATCGGAACTACACCACTTGGCCCGATACCTGCCCTGTATAGGCATCAGTACTGTTCAACTTCTCGTGCACGGCTGTCCGGCTCATGCCACATAGAGGGTCATGGAAACTCGTCGGTAGTGCGGCACGAGATCACGCCGGTAATCGATATCTCCCGCTCCGGTCCTGCCGTGGGCATGGTTGCAGCGAAACTAACGCTCCCCGAACCGTTGTCGTAGTCAAGGTGCACCGTCAGTCGATCTTGCGTGTGAAGTGTGTGGTGCACTCCGTCGCCTGTAACGTAGGACAGCCACACAGCATTGGAAGGCTGGATGCTCGACTGGTTCCGCGTCGCCGACGCACCGGGTGCGCCTGCGATGTACAGCTCGACCGAAAAGTCCTCGCCTGGGCGGATGCTTCCTGCGTCGAACTGCGAAAAGTCACTGGTGACTGCCTGATATGAGCGCGAACCGGAGGCCGGATTATTTCTGCACACCACCGATTCGTCCGGAGCCGTAAGCAGAGGTGAGCCAGCGCGACCGGTTTCGAACTTGACGTACGTGCGCTGCTGAGTCGAATCACCCAGATCAGGAACGGGATACAACGCGCCGGGCCCGTCGGCGGCGGATGTCGATGAGACAACTGTAGGAGTCGGTGTCTGCGTCGCCAGGGTTCGTGATTCGTTGCCGTCGCCATGAATCACACACGCGGACAGGGGAAGTGTCAGGAGCACCGTCACCGACAGCCATCGGCGACTCACCGCGCGAGCACCGAGCATTCCGATCCCTCCTCGATGCTGTGTTGCGAGCCTGCCACTGCTGTCTGCTGTAGCGCTGTCGGATGTCTTTGCCGTCGCCGATCTTTCACACGACCTCACGAGCTCAGGCTACAGTCCGACTGCCGAAACGAACTTTCGAGTCTCTTGTACATACGTCAACGTACCGCCCACGAGGATTGCTATCCCCAGACACGCCACACTGATTGGGGCGCTCCAGATACCGAAAACAGCGTCGGAGGCCGAATAGTTATTCGTTGCCGCCTGCGCGGCAACTATGCCTACCGCAGCGGCCAGAACACCAGCCGCACACACCTGCCACGAGCGTTCGCGTAGACCGAGTACGAGGAAACCGGTTCCGAGCACGGTGATCCCGCCTGTGTGCGAGGTGAGAACCGGTAGCCCAAAGGGCAGAGCGAGAATCGACGCAGCGAAGACCAAGGCGTAGCTTTTCCTGAGGCCTTGCGGATCATCACGTGCGCCGTGCCGATACATCACGATGCACAGTGCGCCGAAGCAGGCCGGGATCGTTGCAGCGGACAGCATCAGCCAATATACGCTGTCTCCCAATGCTTCCCACGCCGCCGCGTACATCACCGTGGTAAGGCCGAGACAGAACAGGTTGGCAGAGTCGGGGCGTCGGAGCCTCACACTGCGGTGGTCGGCGCGCGGCGCTCGGTTCCTCATGTCGGTGGTCTGTCGAATTCGGACATCAATACACCTTGTAGTGAAAGGCCAGCTCTCGTCAACAGCGTGCGCACGCGCGAGGTGGGTTGGACACCGCCCGCGCGGGTCGGACACGGACAGGGTCACCAACCCTCTACGGGCGCCGACGTGCCGGACCGAATGGGGCCAGCAGTCAGAGTCCTGTTGACTTCCGAACCAACGTCTGGCACTAATTACCTACAACCTTAGTGAAAGGGTGTTGGTGATCGAGTTCAGGATCGACCGGAAGTCGGGTATCCCGACGTACGTGCAGCTCGCACTGCAGGTCAGACACGCGCTCCGGCGCGGTGACCTGGCTGTCGGCGACAAACTGCCGACAGCGAAAGACGTCGTATCCACCCTCGCGATCAACCCCAACACCGTGCTCAAGGCATACAAGGAGCTCGAGCACGACGGGCTCGTCGAGGGCAGGCCCGGTTTGGGCACCTTCGTCGTCGGCTCGCTCGCCAAGTCAGGAATGGCCGAGAAGGCCGCTCTCGCACACGAACTCGATGCCTGGGTCGGTCATGGCGCAAACGCCGGGCTTGCCCGTTCCGATCTCGAAGCGCTCGTCGCTGCTGCGTTAGACCGCGAATTCCCCGAACCGGAAGGACAGTGACGTGACCGAAACAGTGCTCGACGCGTCGGAGGTGAGCAAGTCGTTCCGCGGCAAGACAGTCCTGGACGCGTGCTCCTTCTCGCTTCAGCGAGGATCGATCACCGCGCTGGTCGGATCCAACGGCGCAGGCAAGACCACCTTGATGTCGGTGATGGTCGGCCTGCTGAAAGCCGATTCGGGAGCAGTGACCGTTCTCGGTAGCACTGTAGGAGAACGCGGGATTGCACCTGGCCTGTCCTACCTCGCTCAGCACAAACCACTGTTCACACGTTTCACCGTCGCCGAGATCCTCCGCTTCGGCCGCGCCACCAACGACCGGTGGGATCACGCATACGCGTCGAGCATCGTCGATGACGCCGGTGTCTCGCTGTCCAGCAGAGTGAAGACGTTGTCGCCGGGTCAGCGGACCCGCGTTGCCATTGCTCTTGTGCTGGGACGACTTCCGGAGATCGTTCTGCTCGACGAGCCCCTCGCAGACCTCGACCCCGTCGCCCGACGCGCGGTCGCTCGAACCTTGATGCTCGACGCCGCCGAACGCGGCACGACCATCGTGCTGTCTTCGCATGTACTGGCCGAGTTGGTGGATGTCGCCGATCGCCTCCTGTTGTTGCGAAGCGGCCGTATGCAATTGGATGGGGAGACAGAGCAGATCGTGAACGACCACTACGTCGTGACCACCGCAGCACGCTTCGACGCAAGCGGCGGCGAGATCGTGGGGTACACACTGGGATCGAAGTCGAACACCTACGTCGTACGTGGACCACGGCCAGCGGGCTCGCACGTATCCCCGGCCACCCTGGACGATGTCGTTCTCGCTCACCTCGGCGAGGTGAGCTGATGTTCTGGGCAACGTATCGCCAGTTCCGTACAACTCTTTTCGGCGCTCTGGCGGTCATCACGCTGGTCGCCGTCGTCACATTCCTGGCAGCGTGGACCCTCCGCAATGTCTCGTACGCAAGCTCTTTCGGAACATTCGATCTGTGCTTCGGAAGTCAATCGTCGGCGTGCATCACCCAAACAGCCTTGACTGCAACGACATTGCTGACCGTCGCGTTGCCGGTGTTGATCGGACTGTTCGTCGGCGTTGCGGTGTTCGCACGCGACATCGAACGTGGGACACACGTACTGTCGCTGTCTCAGTCCGTCGGCCGGCTCCGCTGGTACTTCTCCCGAGTGCTGGTCGTCTTCGTCCCGGTGATACTTGCGATGCTGGTGCTCGGCATCGTCTTCACCGCATCGCGCTCCCTCAGCAATGCATGGTGGCAGACGTTGTCCGGATATGGCGACTCGCGCTTCGCCTTTCCGATTTTCGAGACTTCGGCCCTCATGCCGGCTACCTACACCGTGCTCGCGCTGATCATCGGAAGCTTGTTCGCGTTATGGGTGCGCCACACCATCGCGGCCATGGTCTTGACCTTGGTCACCGTTGTCGGCCTGTTGGTTCTCGTGTCGGTGGGCATCCGACCGCACTATGCAGCGCCGCTCGTCCAAGTCAGTCCCCTGTACGACGTGGCCGGCACCGGTGAGTACATCGGTGGTTCCGCGCGCTGGATCGTCGATGCCAACTACGTCGACGCCGCCGGAAACAAGTTGACCATCGACTACTCCCTGTGCGACGGCGGAACGTACTGGAACGAGGCCGAACAGCGCCCCGACGAGACCTACGCCGAGTGGCAGGTGCGCTCCGACGCGATCAACCAGCGGGAAATCACTCGGTACTCCGAATGCATTGCCGCCCAAGGCGCCGACCGCTTCGAAACCGAATACCACGAGAACAATCAGTTCTGGCGATTCCAGTGGACCGAGGCGGCATTACTGCTGTCGGTGTCCGCCCTGGCACTCGGCGCTTCGACCCTGGTGGTACGACGACTCAGGCCGTGACCTTCGCGCGACCCGCCCTACTGGCTGCGACCAGTCAGCAGAACGTGCAGCGACAACGTCATAGTTTACAGACCCTGCGGTACGGTCAGGGGATGATCATCGTCGCCGTTGTCCTGCTTGTTGCCGGGGCTACGTCCGCGACAGCGTTCAACACTCGGTTGTCGATACTCAACCGCGGTCACCGACTTCCGTGGCTGAGCGGCAGATACCCAGTCGCACCGCCCCTGCGTGTGCGCGCCTTGGCCGGAGCGGCCACCGGAGCGAGCCTGCTGGGTGCGCTTATCGTCTCGCTGCACGCCGAGGCGTCCGGTCCACTCGCAGCGGCGGCAGTCAGCGGCATCGTCACGGTAGTGCCACTGTTGCTACCGCACGTCGCGATTACGTTCTGGCACAACAAAACCACACGTGCCGAGGCGTCATGACGGAGCCGACAACACCCAGGACGCTCGAGAACAACCAACACCGAGAAAGCTGGCAGACTCGAAAAATCGAGGCGGGAAGACGGACTGCAGGACCGTACCCCCGTCGAAGGGCGCTGCGACACCAAGCGGCGGCCGCGAAAACTCCTGTACCCGCATTTTCGGCAGGCGGTCACATGGTCATCGTCGAGCGCGGATCGAGACCGAAAGCGAGAAACATTCTGATCGACAACATGGTTCGCACTCGTGGTCGGGGCATCAGCGCCACCCTCAGCGAAAAATTCGCCCGGTGAGTCGTCCCACGGTGGGCGGTCGGCGCCGCATCATCGCCACCGTTGCGGCACTGACTGCCACGATGCCCGGTATTGCGTCCTGTTCCCTGACAGGAGACGTCGCCGTCGATTCGACATCATGCAGCACTCCGGCGACCGCGCCGTACACCCACTACGTCGATACCGAAACGCGGCCACCGTGGGCGACGAACTGGGCGCCGCCGATTCAGGGAGCAAGCGGCGGCGTCGAAGCCACAGACGGCGAAGGATCCGATGACACGTTGTTCCGTCTCACCTTCGAATGTGCAGGTTTGACCGATCTGCACTGGATAGACCACACGGATACGGACCGCCGACATCAACAGGCCGAGGTGGTCGTCGGCGTTCAGCGGTACCTCTACCGGACTGCCAACGTCCCGTCGGACGGCAGCGGATTCGTTATCGCAGTGGCGATTCAGCGAGCAAGCGACACGTCCGCACGGTTCGGCGTACTCGCATTGCACGTCCACGGAGAATTCTCTCCGGTACCACCCGACGGAGCAGACGTGGTGCAATCACTTAGAAGTCACGGCCTGCTGTGACGGGCGCGCGAGCTGCTCAGATGGACCGGGGAGCGCGTGAGCAGTGCACAGTATTTCGGCATCGCAGTCCTTGCCACCCGGATCGTTCGGCAATAGGCGGCGGCGCGAGCGTGACCTTTGGCAGACGGTGTTTCAGCTTGTATCCGATGCCAGAGCGGGCGATGGGTTCCAGGACAACACTTGTCGTCCTCGACAACGCGACTTTTTCGTCCTGGGTCTCATCCACAGGGATCACCCGGACAGTGCATCGATTGCGGTGCGGTCCGGAAACGTTCAACACTCATGCAGCACTGATGATAGGAGGGCGACGCCGTGATCGAGGCTCACCGGCTGACGAAGCGGTATGGATCAACGCTTGCTGTCGACGATCTGACATTCACCGCTCGCGAAGGCCGCATCACCGCGCTTCTCGGTCGCGTGGGAGCAGGTAAGTCGACGATCCTGCGGATGCTGCTGGGACTGGCGCACCCCACAAGTGGTCACGCATTCATCGATGGCCACCATCCAGCGGACCTGGCATTGCCAGCAACGACAATCGGAGCACTGCTCGATGCGGGCTGGGTGTATCCACATCGGTCCGCCCGCACTCATCTGAGGTGTGCGGCCCTGTCCGGCGGGCTCCCCACGCGAAGCGTGGACGAAGTTCTAGAGCAGGTTGATCTCGGGGATGCCGCCGGCATGAAGATCGCTGCCTTCTCCAGTGGGATGCTGCAACGTCTCGGCATGGCGGCGGCACTTCTCGGAGACCCACCGATGGTCGTCGTCGACGAACCTTTCAACGAAGGCGAGCCCGCAGATGTTGCGTGGACCCGTGGAATGTTGGCCCGACTCGCCCGCGACGGGCGGACCGTGCTGGTGGCCAGCCGTTCAGCATCGGAGATCGCGCTGCTGGCCGACGATCTGGTGATCATCGACGATGGTCGCCTTCTCACACGGTGCACGAGCGAGGAGTTCGTCGCACTGACAGGTGGCACCATGCTGCATATCCGGTCACCACAACTGTCGAAACTCGAAGAAGCACTACTGGCCAAGGAAATCCCCACGTCCAGAGACAGCAGTAGACACACCGAGCGTGGCACAGAGCAGGTGCCAAGTCTGTTGGTAGCAGCTGCCGAACGTCGAGAGATAGCCATGATCGCCGCGTCACACGAACTCGTGCTCTCAGAGGTCACAACCGACCGTGGTTCCTTCGAGGACGTATTTGTGAATCTGATCAGAGATGCTGCGGGAGCAACACATGATTGACAGTCGAATCGGAGACTTGAGAGGTGTAGTGCTGCGCATGGTGGCAGCTGAACTCCTCAAACTCATCTCGATGCGATCCACCCGATGGTGCAGCACCCTGATCGTGGCCGTCGCAGTCGGCCACGCACTGTTGTGGGCAGACCTCAATCGCCTCGCATCGGATCACAACATTTCCCGGTCGGCCATTGCATCCCAGATCGGACTTGTTCCCGGCTTCGTGCTCATCGTGATCATCGCAGTCCTTGCCGCTACGGCCGAATACCGAACCGGAACAATACATCTCACCCTCCAAGTTGCGGACAATCGGACCGCGGTCGTACTCGCCAAGGCCGCGGCCGTCTGCGTTCTGGCCTTGCTGATCGGCGAAATCGCCTCCTGGCTCGCCTATGGAACTGCCGCACTCGTTCACCCTGGCGGCGTCGAGTCAATTACAGACGGTGCGCAGCTGCGTGTCGTCGCAGGTTCGGGACTGATCTATATGGTGGGCGCTGCGGCCGCCGTAGCGGTCGGAATGATCGTACGAAACACAACTTCGGCAATAGCGCTCATCGCGTTCTACGCCTTGATCGTCGAGAACTTCGTCGCCGATATCCCTGCCGTCAGTTCTGCCATTCAGCCGTGGATGCCCTTCACGATGGCTACGCAATTCCTGCTCGACGGCGGAATCGAAGCATCCACGGCGCTGCCGTGGCTGGACACCGCAGCGGCCCTTCCGCCCTGGTGGGCACTTCTGTACCTCACAGCCATCGCGACAGTCCTTACTGCAACCGCAGTACTCGTAGTCAGAAAGCGGGACACATAGATTGCGGGCGAGGTTTGAGCCGAGCCAGACGTTCCGGCCGCCACCGAATCACGGGGTACATGGCTCCACCGGGGCTCGGGCGTGCACCGGTCAGGGCGGTTCGATCGCGTTGGCTGACCGAAATAGGGCGTCGAGTGGGACGCCCGGGTCCATATTTTGCGTAGCGCTGAGGGGGTGCGGGGCAGCGCACACGCCATCGCCGACAAGTTCCATACAGAAAGTTTGGCAGTTGGTCTACCTAGCCGGGTCCGAACTGCCTTCGATCTAAGGATGCGGACTTCTAGGTCAAGCAACCGCGCAGGTATGCAACTAGAGGTACTGCCCCGAGGTGGCTCTCGCCTGCGTTACTTGTCGGTGGCCACAGGTACGCTCCGAGCGACAGATGCAGAGCTCACCGTTACTGCCGACACAGGGGGCACCGTGGCCAAGACCGTTTTCTATAGTTTCCACTACACCCGAGATGTGCACCGAGTGCAGCTGGTCCGCAATGTGAACGCTCTGGAGGGTCAGCCTCTGCTCAATGCCCAGGAATGGGAACAGGTCAAGGGTCGAGGCGACGGGGCGATCGAAAACTGGATCGACGACAAGATGAAGTACAAGCGAGCAGTCGTCGTTCTTGTCGGTCAGGAGACTGCTGATCGGCCATGGGTGCGCTACGAAATCAGCAAGGCATGGCGTGACTGCAAGCCGCTGCTCGGGGTACGAATTCACGGGCTGTCGGCGATGGGAAAGATCGATCGCGCCGGTTCCGATCCGTTCAAGGCAGCAGGAATTACCGACACGGTTCCAATCTTCGATCCGACCCGACTCGACGGTTACGGCCGAATCGACTCCCAGCTGACGTACAACACACTGCGCAGCAACCTCCAAGCCTGGTCTGAACGCGGTCTGTCGAGACGTTCGTGAGCAACGACGGACCTGACTGTGCGTTCTGCGAGATCGTGGCGGGCAATGATCCGAACGTGCGGGAGGTGTACCGAGACGATCGGGTGGTTGCATTCTTCCCTCTAGAACCTGCTACGCGCGGACACACCCTGATCGTGCCGCACCGGCACGTCCCGGACGTGTGGGGTCTCAAATCCTCGGAGACTGCTGCCCTGTCCGAGTCTGCGATTTCGATAGCTCATGCGCTGCGGGGGGCTCTGTCACCGGACGGGCTCAATCTCATCCAGTCCAACGGCCACGCCGCGACCCAAACGGTCCCGCACGTACATGTGCATGTCGTGCCACGCTGGGACGGCGACAGGATGCCCGCGCTGTGGCCGACTGGATCCACGGAAAGCGCGAGCTCGCTGGACAGCGCCGCACGTGCGATTCGGGAAGCGCTCGAAACCGACTCCACACGCACCCCGCCCTCGGCGGAGGACCGCCGCCAGCATCTGTCCTTCATACAATCGGTCATCACAAGGATGTCGCAAGCTTCGGCAACTGCAAAAACGTGGGCTCTGCCGATCGTGACCGCAACATATGGATACGCACTGACCCAAAGTTCACCTCTCGTCGCGATCGTGGGCATATTGGCTCTGTTGGTGTTCGGGATCCTCGACGCGAATTACTTGAAACAAGAACGTGCATTCCGCACGCTTTACGACGAGGTCGCATCCGGCGACAATGTGCCTCTGTTTTCGATGAACCCCGCACTTGCCGGTACCGAGGGCCGAAACAGAAATTACTGGCCGGATCGCCGCGATATCTTGTCCTGGGCCGTAGCGCCAGTGTACGGGCCGCTTCTACTCGCCGGCCTCGGAATTGTGCTTACGCCGTGGCTCGCGAGCCTCATCTCACGATGTTCATGAGGACAGCCCACTACCCGCGCACATGTCGGTCCCAAAATTCGTTCCCTGTGGAGAAAATGCGCCAGTTATGGTCGAATCATGCCCTCCTACTACACCGAAGCCGAACTGTCGGCTGCATCCGGACTGCGCACAGCCAGCGACGCCTCGGCACGCCTGAACCAGTTTTCGAAATCGTTGGTGGGGCCGATCGACGTCTTTCTCAGCCACAGTGTGCTCGACGCCCGCGTGATTCTAGGACTGCATTCTCTCCTTTCATCGCAGGGCCTGCGGGTATATGTCGATTGGATCGATGATCCCCACCTTGATCGAGCCGCCGTGTCACCCGCCACCGCTGTCAGGCTTCGAAAGAAGATGTCCGATTCTCGGAGCCTTATCTACGCGACGTCGAGGGCTGCCAGCGCATCGAGATGGATGCCGTGGGAGCTCGGATACTTCGACGGACTCCGAAACAGCAATCGTATTTCGATCCTGCCGATCGAGAACCCCTCCAACAATGCGTTCGTAGGACAGGAATATCTTGGCTTATACAGGACTATAGAGAAAGTGCTGGACGGCGGACAGTACGCGCCATTCGCAGTGCGACACACGCGAACTCACGGAGAGGCTTTAGGGTCCTTCGCCAGGGGACTTGGTCAGTTCGTACAACTGACTCAAACGTAGATCGCTCTTCAGCGGCGAGGACCGACGCCGACGCCGACGGCCAGGCGCAGCTTCTTGACCCAAACGGCCGTCGGCGCGTTCTTCGACTCCATCTTTCCAATAGATGTGTGCACACTGTCTGACCCGACGTGGCCGATTCATTCGATCGGCGACATGTGTCACAAGTCAGGACGGGCCGAACGAGCCCCCCCGACACCCGCCCGCTTCACGGCACACGAACGTCCCAACCACCGCGAGCAAGACCGCTGCTGACGCATACGCAGCGAGTAGGTTCCGCCACCGCTGCGACCGACCGGTGGCCACACTGGTTCCACGCAATGCGCACTACGCGCCACCTCAGGCCATATGGGGCCTGAGATAGTGTCTCCGCAACGGGCTCGGACGGGCCGGTGCCTGGAACCTCCCAGTCTGCGAAGGGACATCAGCGGTGACGCAGCAGCGCAGACACCGCATTGGTGCTGTCCCTGAGCATCTCAGAGTCAGCCGAATCCACACACCCGGTTGCGATTGGGACTTCACCGACGCATGCAAAGCTGAACTTGCCGAGCTGAAAGCCACCGACGCGGATGCCTACGAAGTGCTCGCTGCACTCATCCTCGACGCCTTCGAGATTGGCCTCGATGCAGACGATAATGGGGGCAGCTCCTATCTCGTGCCAGTCGGCCAGGCGGTCGATCAGCGCAGGCACTTCACTCGCAAGTCCATGCCGTGGCTGGGCGAGTTGAAGGCAGAAGGCACCCGCGGACTCACGCCGCAGGACTTTCGCCTCTACTTCCTCGAAACGACATCCGCCCCGAACGAAGTGACCACTCTCATCCTGGCGTCGTCCCTCCCTACGGCAGGTAAGGGCGTCGCGGGCGCGTACGACAAAGCTCAGCAAACCGAACACATGCGCGACGCGATGTGGCGAGGTATTCACTGGTGCGAGAGGTACCAGCCTGCGCGATACTGGCGGACCTGGAACTAAACGACTGCTATCCTTGCGTTATAAGGCAAGGATAGCAGCGCAAACTGATACGAGGTGGTGGCAGCAATGATTATTCCCGGCATGGAGACCGCCGATGCAACCGAGCTTCTCGGCGTCGACCTTGCGCGCGCTCAAAATGAGCTGGTGCGCCAGCTGCGAAACCGACGAGTCGAGCTCGGCCTATCCGGCTCGCAAGTAGCCGCACGCATGAACGTCGACGCGAGTGTGGTGTCGAGATTCGAGCAAGGCGGCACCAACGCCACCCTTGCCACCATCAGACGTTACGCAAAAGCGGTCGAAGCAATGGTGACCTACGACGTATGCTCTCGGACGGAGCATAGGAAAAGGACGGTGGGCGCAAGGGCAGACGCTTTCATGGCCACTTGGACAGCGGCCGAGTCGCCGGAGCCTGACTCTAGAGCGACTACTCCAGTCCCGTCGGCAACTGTTCTGCGGCGGCAGTTCTCAGCCCACTCCTTCTCTACCGCGGTCTCGACAGCATGACCGTCAAGCTTGCCGCTCTGGCTCTGCGCCACATAGATCCGGTGAAGCTCCTACTCGAACGCGACTACCCGCACGTTGATTCGTCTCCTTCCTGGTATGAGGAAATGTCCGAAGGTTCGGCGACGGTGCGCGGATGGACCAACGGTACTGTCCTTGCAACGCTAGAGACTCGTTTTCATCGGCCGGACCTGATGTACGTCGGGGTCGCAGTGACAGGTCTTTACGCAAACGAGCAGCAGGTCGAGCAAGGCAATCAAGGCGATCTGGACTCATCGACGCTCGACGAGGCCACCGACGAGGAGAAGTCGGCGTTCATCGAAGCAGCTTTGATCGATCTTTACCCGGCACTACGCGCTGAACTGCAGATTCTGTCTGGCCGATTCAGTGGGATTCCAGGTATTTCGCTGCAGCCGACCCCATCCCTCAACAGCTGACGACGTCCAACCCTAGCTGTCGGCAACGGTCCGCCCGAAAGCGTCGCTGACGATGTCGCGGTTGGATTTACGCGTGACTGCCGACGTCGCGCCATACGGTCTGATACTGGAGGCAACGAGCAAATGTCTCATACTAGGTGCCACCCTTGCGCATCGCGACCTAGCTCGTTTTGGACTTCGATGCCGTAACCCGTTGTCTTAGTATAAATTACGTTCGGTTACTGGCGAAGGTGCAATATTCGAACCTGCAGTATTCCCACGACGCACGACGTCCCGCCCGGCGGCTAGTCCTGCAGAGTGAAGGGGCACTTTCGCCCGACCCAACCGGTTCGGCATTCGTTGGACGCCGTACACGCAGACTTGTGAGCGACTCGGGACGTGGACGCCCGCAAATGATGCTGCGTAGTGCCAGGATTTCCGTGTGCCCGTTCATGGGAGGATGTCACCTAACTTGCGGACAGCCACCAACTTTGACGGGACAGCATGAACAACGCGGGACCGCGTAGGTCTGCATCGGCCTGGTCGACAGCAGGAGTTATCGTCGCTGTCGTTGCCGTCGGCATCGTCGCGGGAGGTCTACTGAACGATCCGCAGTCGGATCCCGAGACAATCCCCGGCTGCGATGAGGTAGTTCAGCCCGACGCCACGCACCACATCGACTATGCATTCATCGAGGACAAGCGCTACGCGAATCCCGATTACGGATGGTTCTCGGAAACGAAGGCGCTGACAATGACGGATGCTCTCCGCGCGGCACTACCGAGAACCACGGAAGTCCTCCCCTACTCGCTCCACACCCCGCTGCAATTTCAACCATTCGGAAGCGAGACCACCGCACAGGGACTCGTATCGTTCGGTGGCGAAGAGGGCAACCTGACCGTCGTCGTGCAACAGTCCACCGAACGGGCAGGACCATGCATCATCGGGTACGTGGACGAACGCCACGTGCTCGACGATGGCACCGTTGTCGACACCTCCGATGGAGGGCACGGACGCCGCGCACGCGCGTATACCCCAGACGGAAGTCTGATCGACGTTTCTATCACCGGTGCATTCACAGTGGAGCAACTGGCCGACATTGCATCAGCGCCCGGGCTTCGAACCGGATGAGTGGAGTCTCGCAAACGACTGACCCGGTTTACGGAACACCGCATAGCCTGGTCTCGAACCAAACTTTCTCAAACCCGTTGCTTGTCAGTGCATTCTGATCACTCTACTGGTGAAGGTGCAGTATTCGAATGTGAGGTATTCGTCTGACGCTGCGCGGCCACGGTCGGCCGTCCGTTGGTGTCGCCGATGAGCAGAGTGCTAGGAACTGAAGCTGGCGCGTTGACCATTCGTCGCGGTCGGCCTCGCCGTTGCCACACCGGCGACCACGATCGCCAGGGTCGCGATGAGGATACCGATCGGCAGCGGGGACACCGCGGCCACGACCGGCAGCTGCGGCGAGCTTTCTGCACCGTTACTCCAGTAGAACGTCGCAGGTGTGGCTGGGGCAGACACCGAGAACAGCGCTACCGACAAGGGGATCGTCGACCCGAATACGGCTGCTGCCGTTCCCTTGGGCACCGACGATGCGGCGGAGTATCCCACCGCGGCAGGGAACACCACCGCGTACGCGATGGTGGGGATGATGTCGAGCGAGGCGCTACCGGTGAGCAATCCGCTGATCGTCACTGCTGCCAACAGGAGAATCCCCAGCCATGGGCGCCGCGTCCAGTTGGCGACGCAGATTCCGGCTGCGAGAGCGGCCACGCCGACTACGACGACCCACCAGGAGCCCTGGTTCCATGCCAGCCCGCTGACTGACGCGGCGGCAACCCCGAACCCTGTCCACACAACTGTGCGGTCCCGCACGGGAAGCAACCTGGTTGCCACCGTCGTCGCGGCACCGACGACGATTACGCTCACGATCCACACCGGCGTCGAGGACATCTTCGAACCCAGGAAAACGTAGACGAGAAGGAAAACGCTGGACACAGCGAGCAGCCCAGCGATCGCCCGTCTGTCCGGACCGACGACTCCGATGTCGCCGCGACGAGCTGCAAGTGCGATGGCTACTGCGGTGAAGGCGAGAATGATCGGGTGGACGGCGGCATCGACAGGACTGGGGCCTAGCGTGACCATCCACCGGTTTTCGTCGGCCGGAATGTGCTGGTGGATGGCGCCCCAGAAGAGCACTCCACTGAAAACACCGACGATCACGCACAGTTGTGTACACCGGTTCGCTACCGCTACCAGCGTCGATGCGGCCAGCAGGAGGCCGCTGCCGGCAGCCGTTACGGTCACCGCTTGGTTCGCCATGATCGGGACCACGGACGGCATGGCGATGACAGCCGCGCCAGTGAGTGCGGCTGCAATAGGAAGTCGGCGCCCATTGTTGTTCCGCTGCAGGAGAATCGCGAGTAGTGCCGTTACGACAACGACGAATCCAGACCACTGTGGGGTGACGAAATGCTTGAACCACAGGTCGCTTTGCTCGATCTGGGTCGAGTCGTAGCCCAACGACAACTTGGACGCCACCACTGCAACGAAGCTAGCCAGCAACACCGCCGCTGCGGATCCATAACGATCGAGAACGTTCACCAGTCGACGTTATCGGAAGGGCCGCAGTACTCTTCGACTCATGTCCAATGCGTTGCCCCCGGGGCAGTCTCTGCTCGTCCGGACCGACTTTTCCAACGAGAGCACGTGGCAACAGGTCTCGACGGATGTGCAGGCTGAGCAGCGTCTGCCAGACGGAGCGCGGGCGCAGGGATTCTTCACCGTGGTCGACAACCGCGCCTACGAGCGGACGACACCGGAAGATCTCCTCGCTCTCGCGTCTGCCCCGGTCAGCTACATGTTCATCGTCGACGAGCTGACAATTACGCGACCTGAGCATCCAGTACTCGTAGTCAGGCCTGGACGAACCGGAAGCGCGGAGGACGAGGCGATAGTCAGTTTCCGCGCCGTGCCCCGCGAACTCGCGTCGATCGAGAACAATCTGTCGATCGGCAACCTCGATTTCAGTGACTACCAACCGCACCTCGACAACGAGGGGATCTATCGCGGCCTGCCCACCCCACCTCGTCAACGTTTCGTCGGAATCGTCGAATTGGTCGAAGCGGCTGCCACGAACGTCTCGACGACTGCGCTAGCGCGGTTCCATCAGACACTGATCAAGAACAGCGCAACACGCCAACACCAGGTCACCGAAGTCGGCGATGTGCGCGAACTACATGACGGCGTGCGTGCCAACGACTACAGCAAGGTTCACGAGCTCCTCGGTCGTGACGAGTTGCTCGACGTGACCGAAGCCGGGGGCCCGGCCCTGACACTTCATTTGAACGTCACCCGGGGCTACTGGTCCGCGGTCCTCGACCCTCAGACATTGGTCCCGCGAGCGGCGATGCTGGTGCAAGGGGCGCTTCCAGATCCCGAGCCCCGCACGACCGTTGCCACCGTCCGTTCTTGGCACACAGAAGGCAGATTCGGCGTTCTCGATGCGCCCGATCTTCCAGGCGGGTGCTGGGTGTTCTTCCACTGCATCGTCGACGTCTACGGAACGAGCAACTTCGAACTGCGCGAGGGCCAACAGGTCGAGGTCGACTTCGTCGCCAGCACCAGTGCCGGCATCCCGAACCCGTTCAGAGCGGTCGAGGTCCGCCTTCAGAGCTGACAGCACCAATAGACACCGCATTCGATTCAGCTGCAGGAGAGGGGTCTGCGCCTTCAGCCTGCAGAGGGTGTCTCGGTCAGAACTGTTGCACTGGCGTATCGAACGCAACTCCGCCTAGTTTAATTACTACAGGCCGATCTCGGTGACCGCATTGCCCACTAGTGGTGCGTGTTCGCGGCGGTAGACCTCGATGGAGTCGAGGCGGGTGTGTCCGGTCTGGCGCGCGATGGCGGTGCTGTCGGCGCCGTTGCGGGTGCTCTGGGTGACGAAGCCGGCGCGGAGGGAGTGCCCGCCGAGCTTGGTGAGTGCGGCGGGGTCGTATCCGGCGTGTTCGGCGCGGCGACGGATGGTCTTGTGAATTGCGGCCCCGGACAGCGCCGTTGCGCCGAGGTTGCCGTTCTGGGCGATGGCCCGCAGCAGTGGCGCTCGGGCGGCGGTGCGGGGCACTCCCCCACGGCACGCATGTTCGATGAATGGCTCTCGCTTACGCAGGAGCCGGATTACGGACGGCCGGCCCCCGATGTCGTAGGCAGCGACGACCTGCACCCACCGGACGTACGCGCAGGGCGGGCAGGTCTCGTGGGAGTCGGTGTACGGCAGCGCTTTCACCGCACCCCGGCCTTCCTGGTCGGTCTTCGACTTCCGCATTCGAATGTGCAGGCCGTCGAGGCGATGGAGAGTCACATCCCCACACAGCAGCTCGGACAGTTCGCTGCGGCGGAAGGCGCCGGCGAAGCCGAGCAGCAGGATCGCCGAGTCCCGACGTTCGAGGACATCGTCGGCCCAGCCGCGGCACCGCTCGCGCGCGGTGTCGACGAGGACCTTGATGTCGTCGACCAGTAGCGGGGCTCGTCGGTTCTGCGGGCGCTCCCCTGCGGTCGCGTATTCGCGGCGGATGCCGGACAGGGTTGCGGTGACGAGTTCGTGCGCCGTTGGGGACAGGTGCCCGGTGGTGCGGTGTTGATGGTTGATCGCGGCGATCCAGGTGCCGAATGTCGCGGCGGCGTAGGCCCGCTCCCCCGTTTCGGTGCGGGTGTCGGCGGCGTCGACGAGGTACGCGGCGACGGTGACCGGGTGCGTCGGCAACGAGGCATGGCCTTCCCGCTCGCACCAGCCCGCGAAGCGACGCCAGCCGGCGGCATAGGTGCGTCGAGTCCCCTCGGACCGGGACGACTCGACCGCCTGCGCGATCCGCTTGGCGACGGCGGGCGGGATCTCGGGTTCCACGGCCGTCGATACCTGCGCTGGATTGCCTGCCGCAGGCATTCGAGCTGGTGGGAAGTCCATGTCGGCAGCCTAGCGCAGGTGACCGACAGATCTCCGGACCAAAAACTGTGCTGAACTGGCGTTTCAGCCACGCTGGTACGGAAAATGCAATTTACGTCGCCGACTTCCGAATGTCCGAATTCTCTTCTCGTACGGACTCGAGTAGTCGCCCGAGGCCCTCGGCTGTCGTACTTCGACCGCGACGCAGTTGCAGTTGCCGCTGTCAAGTGCGACCGACAATCTGCAGCCTGGACGGTCCGTCGACAATTACGGCCTCTAGAGGCTGCCCAGATCCCTGGTTCGTCCGCACAAACTCGGCCGAGTTCGCGCGCGTCCAGACACCCGCTCAAGAGTGAGTTTTCAGTGACTTGTGACATTCTGTGACACTGAGCCACTTTCCGGCAATGGTTGTCATGTTCCAGAACCAGAAAAACCCCTGCTCAGCAGGGGTTTTTGGTGGAGCCCCCTAACGGGATTGAACCGTTGACCGCTCGCTTACAAGGCGAGTGCTCTACCGCTGAGCTAAGGAGGCGTTGTGCGTCAGCCACTATATCCGTTCACAATGCCATCAGTGTCAGCAGGTACCTTGAGCGTGGATCACACCAGCAACAGAAAACGGACATGACCTTCCTGCACGACTTGACGGCCTCGCTCAGCCGTCTCACCGGTGAGCGCCGCGCCACCATCGATACTCCGACTGCAGCGCCGTCGCCCCTGCAGCCGATCGACCTCACCGACGATGCCGTCGTCGCCGAGGTTCTCGACCTGGCTGTACGCGTCGGCGAGGTCCTTCTCGCGTCGGGGACGTCGGCGATGGATACGACGACTCAGGTGCAGTTCATCGCCGCAACCTACGGTCTGGCTCGTTGCGACGTGGACGTCACGTACAACTCGATCACCATCAGCGCCCACCGCGGCCCGACGCGTCCGCCGTCGACGACGATGCGCATCGTTCATTACCGCTCGATGGACTTCACCCGATTGGCGGCGGTGGACCGTCTGATCCGCGGCATCCGTATGAAGATGATTCCGCCACCGATCGCGCGCGAGACGTTGGACAGCATCACCACCGCCCCGCACCCTTACAACCGGTGGATCGCGACGTTCGCGTGGGCGGGCATGGCCGCATCGATCGGCGTGCTGCTCGGTGGTGGCGTGCTGGTGGCCGTCGTGAGCTTCTTGACGACGATGGTCATCGACCGCATCGGCCGCGTGCTCAACCGCGCGGGCCTTCCGTTCTTCTTCCAGCAGGTCGTCGGCGGCTTCGTCGCTGCGACGCCTGCCATCACGCTGTACAACTTCCAGGATCAGCTGGGCATCAACATCTCGCCGTCTCAGGTCATCGCCGCGGGAGTGACGGTGCTGCTGTCGGGACTGTCGCTGGTCGGCTCGGTGCAGGACGCCATCACGGGAGCGCCGATCACGGCGTCGGCCAGATTTTTCGAGGTCCTGATGATGACGGGCGGCATCATCGCAGGTGTCGCGACGTCGTTGAAGATCGCTGCGATCATCGGCAGCGATCTGCCCCTGATCAGCAACACACCGCCGCCGGACATCACCGAGGTGCCCACGAAAGTCCTGGCAGGTGCGGCGGCCTCACTGTTCTATGCGCTGGCCTGCTACGCCGAGAAGCGTGCACTGACGGCGGCATTCCTCGGCGGTTTCGCCGGAGCCCTGGTGTACCTGGTGATCCAGACGCTCGCGACTGGTCCGATCATTGCGTCGGCGTTCGCTGCTACGGTGGTCGGCTTCGCGGGTGGTCTGATGGCTCGTCGAGCACTCATTCCGCCGTTGATCGTCGCGGTCGCAGGTATCACGCCGCTGCTGCCCGGTCTGTCGTTGTACCGCGGCTTGTACGCAATGCTCAACGACCAGCTTCTGATCGGCTTCAGCTCGCTTCTCGCGGCCTTCGGCATCGGCTGCGGACTGGCCGCAGGCGTGACTCTCGGTGAGTGGGGCGCTCGAACGCTGCGTCGTCCGCGCATCCTGGCCCGCACCGAGGAACTGCTGCGTCCGACGCTTCGGCGCAAAGAAGAACCGCGCCGCCCGACGGTTCGTCGGCGACGCGGTTCTCTGGAAAAGGCCACTCCGAAGGAGCGCCGGGCCTAGGCCTCGGGCTTGCCCTCAGCGGACTGACGTGCGGCTGCGTCGGCCTCCATTGCTTCGCGGAGGCTGCGCGGACGCATGTCGGTCCAGTTCTTCTCGACGTACTCCAGGCATGCTGCGCGGCTGTCTTCTCCGAAAACGACTCGCCATCCCTGCGGGACGTCGGAGAACGTCGGCCACAGCGAGTGCTGATCTTCGTCGTTGACCAGCACGAAGAAGCGTCCGTCTTCGTCATCGAATGGATTGGTGCTCATCTCGCCTCACTCGTCACAAACGTCTTGTTTATCGGCAGTCTTCTGTGTGAAGTGCCCCCCGACCCTAGCAACGCACAGTATCGCACCGGGGGACCAGCTTTCTCAGCTCAGCTGCGCAGAAAGTCCAGGATCGCGTCGTTGATGGCGTCGGGCCGCTCGAGATAGCCGTAATGACCGACGTCGGGGATCTCGACGTACTGGGCGCCGGGGATCGATTTCGCCAGCTCCGCACTGAGGTAGGCCGGGATCATCCGGTCGTGCTCGAAGCCGACGGACAGGCAGGGCACGGTGATTCTGTTGTAGACGGTGCTGCGGTCGAATCGATCGTTCATGCCGAGCTGAGCGCGCACACCGGGCGTTGTGGGTGCCGTCGAGAATTCGAACAGGTCGAGCCAGTCGCGCGCGGACCGGGAGTCGGCGAGGGTCGTCGGCGACAGGTTCATCACTGCGGTCACGGCGGCCGCGTATTGCGGCGGCAGCGCAGTCTTCGCGTCGGCGAGCGCGCGCTCGCCGTCGCCGAGGGTCTTCTGGAACTCGTCGAGACGAGCGTGCCCGGCCAGGAAAACGGCCTTGCGCAACAAGTCGGGACGCGTCAGGGCAAGCTCTTGCGCGACGCGCGCACCCATCGACGTTCCGACGACGTAGGCCTTCTCGTCGCCCTCACGCACCAGTTCGATCAGTGCTGCGGTGTCGGCGACCATGTCGTCGATGGAGATGCCCTGTGCGCTCTCGAACGACGGAGCGATCCCGCGGTTGTCGAAATAGCAGACGCGATAACCGGCCTTCACGAGAGCAGGGACCTGATGCAGCTCCCAGACACGGCCCGGGCTACCCGTGCCCATGATGAGCACGACCAGGTCGCCGGTTCCCTTCACCTGGTAATTCAGCGAGATCCCGTTCACGGTCGCAATCGGCATGAAACTCCTTCGTCTGTCTGGTGTTGCTCGCGAAGAGCTTACGGCGGGTTTCCACCGTCGACCACGGGGTAGTCCTGCCCCGACCGGATCGCGAGTATGCGAGGAGCAGCCCAGATGACCGAGGACAGAGCATCCGACCAGGCCCGAAAGAGCCTGTTCGACGCGGCCAAGGGGAAGGCCAAAGAGGTAGTCGGCGCAGTCACCGGCAACGACGAGCTCACCACCGAGGGCCAACTGCAGAGCGCACAGGCACGCGAACGCAAGGAAGCGAAGGCGACCGAACTGGCCGCCGAGGCCCAGGCGCAGGACGCCGCCGAGAAGTTGGCGTCGGCGAAGAACACCGCGGACGATCAGCGGGAAGCAGCCAGCGACAGCGCGGAGGCAGTCGAAGAGAATGCGCGACGCGTACAGCAGCGACAGCATGTCGCGGCCGAGCAGGAAAAGCATCGGGTGATCGCCGACGAGGCCGCCGACGCCGAGGTCGACGCTCGAGCCGAACAGGTGGAAGCCGTCGCCGAAGGGCAGTCCGACGCCGCCGAGGCGACCCGGGACGAACTGAACGCCATCCGCGAGCACAGCGAGGACATCGCCGACGCCGACGCATTGCGAGCCGAAGCCGATCGCGCGCGGCGCACCAGCCGACAAGGAGATCTTCCATGAATGCACTCAGCATCCCGTTGTCCATACTTCGGTTGCAGTACAAGATCGTTCGGATTCCGTTCCAGCTGTTCGAGACCAACGTCGTTCAGCGCAGGGATGCCGAGGATCCGGCGCGGCTGGCGTACGAGCGAACCGTCGGGACGCTCGAGAAAGTGATCGGCGGAGTTCTCGGCGATCCCGACGTCGAACATCGAGGCAAGGCCCTCGTCGATCGCGCCGAGGATCTGGAACTGGCGCGCACACTCGATGCCGCCGCCGACGAGAACGAGAAGCAGGCGGACCAGAAGCTGACTGCGGCCCGCGAAGCTGCGCACAAGGAACGCGCGGCGGCAGCGGAGGCAGCCGACGAGGCGGCGCGTGAGGCGCGTCAGGACGCCGAGGAGCGTAAGCAGCAGGCCGCCGCCGACGCCGAACAACGCGCCGAAGCCGAGAAGAAGCGGGCGGACGAGGTTGCCGAGGCCCGAACCGAGCAAGCGCACGTCGCCGAGCAGAAGCAGCACGACGAGATTTCGAAGGTCGAGGACATCGTCTCTGCGCCAGCCGAATCCGAGCTCGCCGACGCCGCCGAGCGTCAGGAGGAAGCGGAGGCGAAGAAGGACGAGGCCGAGCGGATCGAGAAGTTGTTCAGGCAGTAGTGCGGCTGCGCCACCCGTGCGTGGGTAGTTGGTCTCTTGTGTAACTATGCACGCACGGGTGCCGGAGGCGCATTCCACGTCGCGCGATAGGCGCTCGGCGAGACTCCGATCTCCGCCATCATCTGCTGTCGCATCGACGTCGCCGTCCCGAACCCCGCTTCGGCGGCGACGCGATCGATCGTGTGATCGGTGTTCTCCAATAGTTCCTGCGCACGGCGAAGGCGCTGTGATGCAATCCATTTCGCCGGCGACACACCGACTTCCGCGGTGAACCGCCGCGTGAAGGTACGGACGCTCATCGCTTGCACGCCGGCCAGGGCACTGATGGACAACGGCTGATGCAGGTTCCCCAGTGCCCAATCCTGCGCAGCTGCAATCGAGCTCGCCTTCGCACGCGGCACCGGCGTCGCGATGTACTGCGCCTGTCCGCCGCTGCGATGCGGCGGCACGACGGTTCCGCGAGCCACCCGGTTCGCGACGGCGGCACCGAAGTCGTGGCGAATCATGTAGAGACACAGGTCGATACCCGATGCCTCCCCCGCGGCCGTCAAGACGGTGCCATCGTGCGTGTACAGAACGTTCGGCTCGAGAAGCACCTGCGGATACAGCGCGCGGAACTGGTTTACCGAGGCCCAGTGCGTCGTCGCTCTCCGACCGTCGAGCAACCCCGCAGCGGCGAGCACGAAGGCCCCGGTGCAGATGGAGGCAATCCGAGCACCCTTCGGAACGTTCTCGAGAAAGGCCGTGTCCGCCAACGGGTTCGGTCCGTAATCGAGATCCGACGCGGGGACGATGACGGTGTCCGCGTCGGCCAACGCGTCGAGACCCCGTGACACATGGATGGGCACGTCGGCGTCGGTCCGCACGGGCCCGGGCGTCGTCGTACAGGTGACGACGTCGTACAGCTTGTCGCCGTTGTCCGACGTGGCCTGCCCGAACAATCTGTGCACGGATCCGAACTCCATGCCGAGCAATCCGTCGCGGACGAATACCACCACCGTGTGCATGGCCGAATTCTTTCACATGTTGACCGATCGGCCACTGTTTCTGCACTACCGCAGGTGACAGGCTCGGAAGCATGAACATTCTCTGGGTTTTCGCTCATCCCGACGAGCGCTCGTTGAACGGCTCCCTCCGCGACTCGGCGCTGGCATCGCTGGCCGAGGCAGGCCATACCGTCGAACAGTCCGATCTCTATCGCATGGGGTGGAACCCCGTCGTCAGCGCAGAAGATTACGGCCACGATCCTGCACAACGGATGCAGGTGGCCACCGCGTCGTCGACGGCTCTGCGGAACGGCACGCTGGCGTCGGACATCACGGCGGAGCAGGCGAAACTGCATCGAGCAGATGCCGTCGTACTCCAGTTTCCGTTGTGGTGGTACTCGATGCCCGCGATCATGAAGGGCTGGGTGGACCGGGTGTTCATCGAGGGTTTCGGATACAACATCCGGCGCGAGACCGGCGGCACCCGACGCTACGGCGATGGTCTGATGGCGGGTAAGCGCGCGATGATCGTCACCAGCATGGGTGGCAGCGAACACACCGTGTCACCACGCGGAATCAACGGCTCACTCGACGAACTACTGTTCCCGATTCAACACGGATTCTTCTGGTACACAGGCATGTCCGTGCTTCCGCCGGTGCTGATACCCAGCGCCGATCGATTGACCGACGAGGACTTCGTGCTGGCCGAGAAACAGCTGAACGACCGGCTGAAGACCCTCTTCACCGACGACACCATCCCGTTCCGCCATCAGCACGGCGGCGAGTACGACGAGAAATTCGTACTACGCCCCGAGCATGCTGCCGGTGAATCGGGTGTGCGGGTGCATACGCGCTTCGCGCCTGTGCGCGGAAAGTAACAGCAGAGACGAACTATGCACGCACGGGCGGCGGAGCCGCACTCTCCCACGCCGACCAGAGTTCCGCGTAACGTCCACCTGCAGAGACCAATTCGTCGTGCGGGCCCTGCTCGATGATCTTGCCGTGTTCGAGCACGACGATGCGGTCCGCGGCCGCCGCTTGCGTCAGACGATGCGCGACGACCAGAGCACTGCGTCCGCGAGTCGCGGCCGCGGCTGCCGCTTCCAGATCACGCGCACCCGAGCTGCCTGCTTCGGCCGTCGCCTCGTCGAGCACGGCGACAGCCGGGTCCGCGAGCACGAGCCGCGCGAGCGCAAGTTGTTGCGACTGAGCCGAAGTCAGCGCATGTCCGCCTTCGCCGACGACGGTGTCGAGCCCGTCGTCGAGTGCGTCGGCCCACTTGTCGGCACCGACGGTCGCGAGCGCGGCGCGGGCGTCGTCACGCGTCGCATCGGGAGCAGCCAGCAACAGGTCGTCGATCAGACTGCCCGAGAACACATGTACTTCCTGGCTGACGATCGCGATGTGGCGGCGCAGGCCGTCGGCACCGAGATCGGTGAGCGTCTCGCCGCCGATCTTGATGGTCCCCGACGTCGACGCGATGGAGCCGGCCGCGATGGCGGCGATGGTCGACTTACCCGCACCCGTCGAGCCGACGAGCGCAACCGTCTCTCCTGCACCGATTTTCAGGTCGATGCCGTGCAGGACTTCGTGCCCGGTGTCGTACGAATGCCGCAGGCCCTTTACTTCGAGGCTGCCGTCGACGGGCTTCGCGCCGGTGCCCGGCGAGCGCTCGTCGGGAATGTCGATGACGCCGACGAGACGTGCGAGGCTGGCGCCTGCCGATTGGACATCGTCGAACGAGAACATCAGCATGCCGATGGGATTGAACAGCCGATGGAACAGCAACGCGGCGGCAGTGACCTGGCCGACCGTGACATAGCCGTCCTGCACGAACAGAAATCCTGCGGCGAGAATCACCGACAACCCGACACATTCCGCGCGATTGCTGCGCGCACCGAAGCGCGTGAACAACCGGAACACCGTGATGCCGATGTCCCGCGCCTTGCCCGACGCGGCGTCGATCTCGGCGAGGTGCGACTCCTCGAGTCCGTACGCACGGACGGTCCGCGCACCCTGCATGCTGCTGATCAACGCCTGCGAACGCTCGCCCATGGCGACACGCTCGGCCGCGTACAGCGGCGCCGACCTGGGCAGATACCACCGTAGCGCCATCACGTACATCGGAATCGCGACCATGCCCGCGAGGCCGAGACGCCAGTCCAGGCTGAGCATTGCGACGACACTCAGCGACACCAGCAGCAGCGCCGAGACGATGTTCGGGATGACTTCGCCGATGGATTTCGCCATGACCGCGACGTCGTCGCCGACGCGCGAGAGCAGATCGCCCTTGCCGACGCGTTCGAGTGTGCTGACCGGCAGGTGCAGCGACCGGGACAGCACACGTTCGCGCAGCGTCGCGAGTATGGCTTCACCGAGCTTGCTGATGAGATACGTGCTGAGTGCGGTGAACACGCCGCCGACGATCGCGGCCACGGTGATGATGACGACGACCGTCACGATGGTCGACGTCGGCGCACCCTCGGTCACGCGATCGACGAGCACACCGAACACGTACACCGGGATCAGCGACATGGCCGCGGCGACGGCGCTGACCACGACCGTCAGCGCCGCGAGGCCGCGTCGGGACCGCAGTTCGTTCGACAGATAAGCCCACGACCGTTTGCCCGTGGCGATGGGGAGCAGTTCCGGGGTGGTCATCGGAGGACCGTCTCCTTGTAGCGTTCGTCGCCGACGGCGAGATCGTGATGGGTGCCTTCCGCGACGACGCGGCCGTCGTCGATCACCAGGACTCGATGCGTGACGGCCAGCAGCGCCGGACTCGTGGTGATCAGCACCGTCGTCTGGGCGTGTGTCTCGGAGTGCCGCAGTTCCTTGATCCCCGCTGCGATGGCGTGCTCGGTGACGGCGTCGACGGCAGTCGTCGGGTCGTGCAGGACCAGCACGGGCGCGGACACCGACAGTGCCCGAGCGAGCGCGACGCGTTGGCGCTGGCCACCGGACAAGCTGGCGCCGCGGTCGGTGACGGCGTGGTCGAGCCCACTCTCGTGCATCTCGACGACGTCCGTCGCAGCCGACGCGGCCAGGACTCGATCGAGATCCTGCCGACCGCTTCCGGCCGCGATGTTGGTCCGCAACGTGCCTGCGAACAGGTCGGTGTTGTGTGGTTCGACGAGGACGGTCCTGCGTACCTCGGGCAACCCGAGCCCCTGGACGTCGAGGCCGCCGATGGTGAGGGAACCGCGGTAGTCGTCGGCGCCGACCTGTCCGGACAGCACGGCCGCGAGCGCCTCGCCGTCCTGCGCCCGCAGTGCGACGACGCCGAGCAGCTCACCGGGCGCCGCCGACAGGTCGAGGCCGTCGAGCGAGCGGTACGTGACACCCTTGACTGCGACGTCGGTGGCCGTCGGCTTCTCGGAACCACCCTCCGCGAGAACATGATCGGCACCGAGAACCAGCGCGAGCCGATCCGCAGAACCACGCACGACGGCGGCGACACCCGGCAACCGCGACATCGTCGTCAGCGGTTCCATGATGAACTGCGACAGGCCGACGACCGTGATCAGTTCACCGACGGAAATGCGCCCCTGCAGCGCGAACAGGCCTGCCGCACCGGCGATGCCGACCGACAGCAGTGCACTGACCGTCGTCGAGAATCCCAGGTAGGCGCTGTTGGCCTTGGCCATCTTCATCGTCGCGGTCAACGCGGTCCTGCTCGACGCGTGGAACCGCGTCGCCGCCGCGTTCTCGGCACCGATGCCGCGCAACGGACGTACGCCGCTGACCAGGTCGGTCGCCATCCCGGACACACGCGCGACGGTCGCCTGCTGTTCGGTTGCAGCGCGCGTCAACAACGGCGCTGCCCGCTGCAACAGGAACATGATGACCGGCGTGCCGATGAGTACGGCTAGCCCGAGCGGAATGTCGATGACCAGCAGCGCGACGGCACACACGATAGCCGCCGTCGACGCCGCGACGGTCCTGGCGATGACGTCGAGAATCCACGAGGTCTTCTCGGCGTCGGACGTCGACACCGACAACAGCTCGCCGGATACCAGATCGGTGCGCACTCCCCGCGGATGCAGGACCTTGCCCGCCACCTCGACACGCATGAGATGAGCCTCACGTTCGATGCCGACGACGATGATGCGCGCACCGAATCGATAGGCGTACGACAGCACCACGAACAACCCGGCCAGCCCGAACAGCGACACGATCATCGCCTTGCCGTCGCCGGTGTCGATGGCGCGGCCGACGATCAGACCGATCGCGACCGGCACCATCGTCTCGCAGAACTGGTGAACGCAGAAGAACAAGGACGAGATGATCAGTCGCGCTCGCTGACGCCGAACGCTCCTGCGCAGAATCTCGCTGCCTGTGGACACGGCCATCACGCCGCCGGGTGGGAAAAGTGCATTAGCAGACCCTATTCCATCGGGGTGACAACGTGTTCGTGCCCGAAAGTGGCGAGGAACCGGCGGATTTACATAGAGTCGTGGCGCGACGAGCACAATCAGCTCGTCCGATGCATTGCAGCCAACGAACACGGAGATCACCATGGCCGCCAAGACGACCACCGACAACGACATCGCCGACGACGAACTCGAGCCCTTGGCCGACGAGACAGCGAGCCAGGCACAGCGCGTCGTCGCAGCGTATGCGACCGACGCGGACGAGTGCCGCATGCTTTTGTCGATGTTGGGTATCGAACCCACTGCAAAGGTCGACTGACACATCCGCGATTCGCGTAAACCGATAGGACAGTAGTGGCTGACGCCTCACAGGGCTCGGAATTCGTCGTCGTAGCCAACAGGTTGCCTGTCGACCTGGAGAAGCTTCCCGACGGCAGCACGCGGTGGAAGCGCAGCCCCGGTGGGCTCGTCACCGCGCTCGAGCCCATCCTGCGGGCCAACAAGGGTGCGTGGGTCGGCTGGCCAGGCGTGCCGGACGTCGACGTCGAACCGTTCTACGAGGACGGTCTCGAGCTGTGTCCCGTCGGTCTCAGCGAGAAGGAAGTCGCCGACTACTACGAAGGCTTCTCGAACGCCACGCTGTGGCCGCTGTACCACGATGTGATCGTCAAGCCGGTGTACGACCGGTCGTGGTGGAACGCGTACGTCGAGGTCAATCGACGTTTCGCCGAAACCACGTCCAAGGCCGCCGCGCAGGGGGCGACCGTCTGGATCCAGGACTACCAGCTGCAACTCGTCCCCAAGATGCTGCGGATGCTGCGCCCCGACCTCACTATCGGGTTCTTCCTGCACATCCCGTTCCCGCCGGTCGAGCTGTTCATGCAGATGCCATGGCGTACCGAGATCGTCGAGGGTCTCCTCGGCGCCGATCTCATCGGTTTCCACCTTCCCGGTGGTGCACAGAACTTCCTGTATCTCGCGCGACGGCTGGCCGGGCAGGTCACCTCCCGCGGAACCGTCGGCGTTCGGTCGAAGCTCGGATCCGTGCAGGTCGGCTTCCGCACCGTGCGCGTCGGCGCGTTCCCGATCTCCATCGACTCCGGGGATCTCGACGAGAAGTCACGCTCGAAGGCCGTCCGGGATCGGGCCAAGCAGATCCGCAAGGAACTGGGCAACCCGAAGCGCATCATGCTGGGCGTCGACCGCCTGGACTACACCAAGGGCATCGACGTCCGCCTCAACGCGTTCCGCGAACTGCTCGAAGAGGATCGCGTCGACCCGGTCGACAACATCATCGTCCAGCTCGCCACGCCCAGCCGCGAACGGGTCGAGAGTTACAAGGCGATGCGCGGCGAGATCGAACAGCAGGTCGGCCGGATCAACGGTGAATACGGGCAGGTCGGGCATCCGGTCGTGCACTACCTGCACCGCCCGATCCCGCGCGACGACCTGATCGCGTATTTCGTCGCCGCCGACGTCATGCTCGTCACCCCCCTGCGCGACGGTATGAATCTGGTCGCGAAGGAGTACATCGCGTCCCGCAGCGATCTCGGCGGCTCACTGGTCCTGAGTGAATTCACCGGTGCGGCAGCCGAATTGCGGCAGGCGTACCTGTGCAACCCCCACGACCTCGACAGCGTGAAGGATGCCATCGTCTCCGCGCTCGAACAGCAGCCCGAGGACGGCCGTCGGCACATGCGCGCGATGCGCAGGCAGGTGCTGGCGCACGACGTCGACCGGTGGGCCCGGTCGTTCCTCAATGCGCTGTCGGAGCCGGCGGAGGGCGCTCCGCGCCATGTGCACGAAAATACATAGCCCGCTATGTATTTTCGTGCACATGGTCAAATCGGCTGAAGACTACTCGTCAACCAACGGCCGTCGATCTTCTCCAAACTCATACGAACGCGGCTCCCGCTGCTGGCGGCCTCGGGGGCATCCGAGCTCGTGGTGATCTGATTCAGGAACAGCAGTACCGTCGCGGAGTCAGGAGCCGCATCGACGACGGCAGCACCCTGCACCGTCACCTGAACCGTCAATGACTTCTCCTTCGCCCCCGGTGCGATGACACCCGTGACGAGCGTGGTGTATTCGTCCTTGAAGTCACCCGTCAAACCGTCTGCAGCAGAGGCTAATTGCTGATCGACTCCGCCGAAGTCGTACGCCAACATCGCCACCGCCTGCGCACTCGCAGCATCGACGGCGTCGGTTCGCGCCTGCTCGGTCTCCGCGTTCTGCCGGTACTGATAGAACAGCACCCCGACACCCGCAGCCAAAGCCAGAACCACGACAACGGCCAACGCACGCACCACGATTCGGTTCACGGCACGAACTCCACTCTCGACGCGGTCATGACCCCGCCGTCGTCGACGACCGTGACGCGTAGCCGGAAGTCCCGCGGCTGCGGTTCGGCGGCGTCGGAGTTCTGCACCATCGCTCGGGCCGCGACGAGTACGTCCGCGGAATCATCAGTGGCGCTTTCCATTCCGGCTTCGATGATCTGCCCGTTCGAATCGACCCGAGCCTGCTGGACGACCTGCACGAACGGACCCTCCCTGCCCTCGAATTCGGCCTTGAAATCACCACTGGCCCCGGCGAGAAGTCGGTCGACGTCTTCCTGCGCCGAATCCGGGTGAATGGTCGTCAGATTCAACACGGTCTGGCGGGCGGTCTGCACGAAACGCTCGGTGCGCGCATCCTCGGCACTCGCCGACCGAAGCCCGAAGGACAGATAGATCGCCGCCGCGAGCAGTGCCACCACCGCGACGACGAACACCGACAGCAGTACGACGCGTCGGCGTCCCGTTCGTGGAGTCACCGTGGGCTTCGGAGGCTCGGCAGGCTTCTTCTCCAGCACCGGTGTCGACGTCGCACTCGACACCGGACCCGCCGGGCGGACAGCGCGACGACGCGGACGCCGCGGCGCCGGGCCCTCGTCCGATTCCATAACGACCTTCCTCGTGATGATGCCTGATCGAATGCTAACTAGAACATGTTTCCAGCGTGCATCGATCGGCCGATTGCATGCCACAGGTTTCGAGGCCCCTACGATCTGGAACTCGTTCTTCGTGCTGATAGCCTCGATCGTTCGGGGTACGGCGAGAGGATCTTCCGATATGGCACACACGCTCACCTGGCACGACGACGTCAGTCGCCAAGCCAAGATCCTGTCCGCCGCCGTGCGGTTGACGCTGAAGCCTGCGTTCACGATGTGGCCGCTCACCGACGGCGGCATCAGAGCAATCGGCCACCTCGACCGTGCCGTGGACAGACTGCCGAAGCCGCGACGCGTGCAGATCGAGCAAGTTCGACTCGGCGGCGTGCCCTGCGAGAAGACGACGCATCCTCGCGTCGCCACCGGTTCGCTGACGGGCGCGACGGTGCTGTACTTCCACGGTGGCGGATTCGTGTTCTGCGGCTTGGCAACTCACCGCAGCGCCTGCGCGACGATCGCAGCCCGCGCCGGTCTTCCGGTCTATTCGGTCGAATATCGCCAGATCCCCCACGGCGGCATCGGAACATCGATCGCCGACGCGATGCATTCCTACCGCGCCGCGCTCGAGGTCGCCGCCGACCCGTCGAAGATCATCGTCGCAGGCGACTCGGCCGGCGGCTATCTCGCGATGAAGGTCGCCGAGATCGCCGTTCTCGAGGGCCTGACGCCTCCCGCAGCGGTACTCGGGTTCTCGCCGCTGCTCAATCTCGACCTGAAGAGCCACCCCCGCAAGTTCATGAAGAAGGACGCTTACCTGCCGATGAAGCAGGTTCTGGCGCTCGAAGACCGCTGGCTGAACGGGCCGGATGCCATTCCAGGGGCCGCGTCGCCCATCGATGCCGACCCGTCGGTGTTCCCGCCGATCTTCCTGTCCACGGCCGAATACGAACTCATGCGTCCCGACGTCGAAGCCATGACGCGCACGCTCGCGCTGGCGGGCAAGACCGTCGAAACCCATGTGTGGCGCGGTCAGGTCCATGCGTTCCCCGTCATGGCCGGTGCGTTGCCCGAGGGACGCACGGTCCTCGACCTGGCCGTCGCGTTCGCGGCGCGGAACCTCTGACACTCACCCCACCCCCTGCTGGCCCGCCATGAGGCCTTCGAGATCGTCGACGCCCCCGAGACCGGGCTGGCTGTAGGCGGTGCCGTCGGGCGCGACGTATGTGCCGGTCTGTGGGTTGTACGGCCGTGCCGAGGCAGGAGTGGAGCCTGCGGAATGACCAGATGATGACGCGGGTGCGAGACTGCTGTCGCCGCTGGGGAATTCGGTGTACGACGGTTCGCCCTGCTCGATCGGGCCGTAGGGCGGGTTGTTCCCGAGTGGTACGTAACCGGTGTCGCTGCGGCAGATTTCGGGCGTCGGTGCGCGTCGACCTGGCACTTCCATGCACGGCAGATTTCGCGCCCCACGCACGGCCGTGCTGTCGTTCTGGTCGACCTTGCAGAACAGGTCCGGTGGTGTGTCGGGAATGGACACCTCGTTCGGGTCGCGTCGTTGGTCGGGTGGGAGGAATCCTGTTGTGCAGGCGGGTGGATCGTTCACTTCGAGTTGGAAGTCGACTATGGCACCCTCGTCGGGCGGACCGCTGCCGGCGGCAGTCACCAGTGCGGCGGTGATCGGTGGGTACAGCACCAGAATCTGCTCGATGCCTGCGTTGTAGATGACCCCGACTTCTCCGACGCTGACGAGGTTGGCCAGCAGGATCGGGAGCGTCGGCCGCAGGTCCTGGAACAGCTGGTTGGCCGTCGCCGCGGCATCCGGGCCTTTCTCGATCACTGCGCGCAGATTAGGATCACTGGCTCGTAGCTGATCGGTGAACGTCGCGAGATTGCTTGTCCACGAACGAATTGCGTCGCTGCTGACGACCTGGCCGTCCAGCAGTGGGCCGGCCTGGTCCAACAGCACCTTGGTTTGTTCCGAATTCGCGTTCGCTTCCTGGACGAAGAGCCTCGTGGAATCGATGAACTTCTGCAGATCGGGACCGGTTCCGTTGAACGCCTTGAACGACTCGTCGACGACGGTCTGCAGGCGTGTGTCGGAGATGCTGCGCAGCAACGCATCTGCTTGATCCAACATCGGCCCGACGTCCTGCGGCACCGACGTGCGGTCGACGGGAATGACGTCACCGTTCTGAAGACTCGCGCCTCCGGAGTTGGAGGGAATCAGGTCGACGTACTGCTCACCCACGGCCGAGACGCTCTTGACTTGGGCGTCGACGTCCGCGGGAATCTGCCAACCACTGCCGATGGACAGGGCCGCGTCGACGCCGTCGGGTGTCAACGACACCGTCTCGACCTCGCCGACCGTGGTGCCGCGGTAGGTGACGTTCGCGTGCGGGTACAGCCCTCCCGTCGTCGGTAATTGCACTGTGACGCCGTAGGTTCCGATCCCGACGAGCGCGGGGAGCCCGACGTACCGGGTGGCCATGACGACGAGCCCGACGACGGTGAGTATCGAGAAGATGATCAGCTGAATGCGTACGAATCTGGTGAGCATCATGGCGGCGGCACCAGGCTGGGAAGCTGTACCGGAGGCAGGCCAGGGATCTGAATCGTGGGAGGTGCGAGAGGCGCCCGCAACGGATCGTTCGCGATACCCGCCGTCGGCGCGGCTTGTGTTCCGAGTGCGCCTTCGAGTCCAGCGAGCCTGCCCGCCAACGGAGTTCCGGTGAGGAAGTTGGCATCGAGACGCGGGAGCGACAGGTCGATCGTCATCGCGAGGTTGGCGTAATCGCCACGGATTGCGTTGTCGATACCTTCCTGTGGGAACGGGTAGGTGAGCAACACCGACAGGACGTCGGTCAGTGCGTTGCCCGAATCTGCGAGTGCCTGAAGTACCGGCGTGAGGCTCGCGACGTTGGTCTGCAGATCGGCGCCCGAGGTGTCGATGACGCGCGAGACGACGTCGCTCAATTGTCCGAGCGAGGTGAACGCCGCGGTGATGTTCGGTCGCTGAGCCGTCAGTACGTCGAGTGCAGGCGGCACTTCGTTCAAGGCCTTCGTCAGTGTGGCACTTTGATTCTCGACGTTGACCGACAGCCGGTCGATGCCCTCCATCGCTGCGATGATGTCGCCGCGTTGGGTGTCGAGACTCGTGACGAGTTCGTCGAGACGCGGCAGCAGATTGCGTACCGAATCCTCACGGCCACCGATCGCATTGTTCAATTCCGTTGTGATGTCCTGGATCTGCGCCAGACCACCACCGTCCAGCACGACGGACAGCGACGACAGCGTCTGCTCGGTCGTCGGGTATGCGCCCGCCCGGTCGAGCGGAACGACGTCGCCGTCCTCGAGCTGACCTTGCGGGTCCTCGGGAGCGATCAGCGCCAAGTGCTGCGAACCCAGCAGCGAGGTCTGACCGATCTTGGCCGTCACGTTCTCCGGGAGCTCGACGCCATCGTTCAGCGAGACCGTGACGAGTGCGTGCCAGTCCTGTACCTCGATGGTGTCGACACTGCCGACGGTGACGTCGTCGACCATGACCGGTGAATTCTGGGACAGTGTCGTGACATTCGGCATCTGGATCTGGACTCGATACGCATTCTCCCCTCGACCTTCGGTTCCGGGGAGTGGCAGTGAGTTCAGCCCGTCCCACTGGCAGGCGGCGAGCGTGAAGACGAGCGCAGCCGCAACGATCCCCCGTGACACACATGCATATGCATGTGCGTGGCGAGAGGCTGAACGGTTCATCGTGCACCCCCCATGAGATCACCGAGGGACGGGGCGGGAGCAGATTGCTGCAGACCGGGCTCGGTGTACACGATCTGGTCGGGGAACGCGTCGACGCCCATGACCGGATTGGCCAGGAACGCCGGGTAATTGAAGACCAACGTGCTCAGGACCGGCCCGAGGTACTGCTTGCACAGGTCGGCGCTGCGCTCACTCGTCGCATTCTCGACGCCAGCGACCGCGCCGCAGATGAAGTTGATCGGGTTCCCGAAGTTGTTCGCGGCGATCGCTCCGGTCAGCGTTCCCTGCGCGGGCTGGTAGATGTTGTTGAAGTTCGCGAGCGCGTTCGGCCCGGAGTGCAGGATTCGTTCGATCTCCGGCCTCTTGGTGGTGAGCACCTGCGTCGCGTCGGCGAGCCGGCCGACGCTCTCTACCAAGGCCGACTGGTTGTCGGTGATGAACCTCTGCACCTCGCCGATCGCGACGTCGAGATCGGACATCGCCGTGCCGAATTCGTCGGAACTCTGCGCCAGCATCTCCGACACCGACGCGAGCCGACCGCCGAACTGCACGATCTGTTCGTTGCTGTTCGACAGCGCAGAGACGAACGTCTGCAGGTTGCGAATGGTCGCGAACAGATCCGTACGGCCGTCCGAGAGCACACGCATCGTGTCGGACAGTTCCGTCAACGTCGCCTTCAGCGATTCCCCGTTTCCGTCGAGATTGTCGGCGGCAGTATCGATGAAGCGGCCGGCAGGCCCCTGATCGTCGACGCCGTCGGGTCCGAGGGCCGTCGACAGTTTGGTCAGTTCGGTCTTGATCTGGTCCCACTCCACCGGAACCGCAGTCCGTTCCATCGGAATGGTCTCCCCATCCTGCAGCGTCGGCCCACCCGAATACACCGGTGTGAGCTGGACGAACCGCGCCGACACCAGACTCTGCGCGACGATGACTGCTTTGGCGTCGGCGGGGATCTCGACGTCGGAGCCGATGCGCATCGTCACGACGGCGTCGGCCTCCTGCGGGTCGATCGATTCGACCTTGCCTACCGTGACGCCGAGGACTCGCACGTCGTCACCCGCATAGAGACCCGTCGTCGACGAGAAGCGTGCGACGACGGTCGACGTCGTCACGTTCCGATACACGGCGTACCCCGCAACGACGAGGGCCACGACGAGTACGACGGCACCGGCGAGGAGAAGTAGTTTCTTCATGTCACTGCCCCGGCGGTTTCAGGATCGGAGGTGCGTTCTTGGGCAGCAGATCCTGCAACGTCTGCGGCAATTGTTCGGGCGCGACGACACTGTCCACCACAGCTTTCCACCACGAGCTCGGCAGGATGTTCTGAATGTAGGCGTTGAAGAACGGTCCGCTCGCGACCGATTCGCCGAGGGCGCTGATGTACGGGCCGAGACCGTCCAACGCCGCAGCGATGTTGTCGTTGTTCTTCTGCAACACTGCGACAACGGAATTCAGTTTCTCGAGCGTAGGACCGATCTGCCCTTGGTTCTCCTGCACGAATGCCGTCAGTTGCCGTGAGACCTCCGAGATGTTGGTGATCAACTGGCTGATGGCCGTGCGTCGCCGATCCAGCTCGCCGAACAGCTCGTTCCCGTCGAGAACGAGTTGATCGATCTGGCCGCTGCGGTTCGCGAGAATGCCGGTGACACTCTCGGCTCGTTCGAGCAGTTGTTGCAGGGTCTCGTCGCGAGAATTGATGCTCTCGGACAGCCGGGTGATGCCGTCGAGCGCGGTGCGTAGTTCGGGTGGCGTGTCGGCGAACGTATCGGACACGACGTTCATCGCATCGCCGAGCTGGGTGGTGTTCAGGTCCGACACGGTGGTGCTCAGATCACCGAGCGCGTCGGTGAGAGAGTACGGAGAACTGGTGCGCGACGACGGAATCGTGTCGTGGACGTCGATCGCGCCGGAACCTTCGGGCATGATCCTCAACGACTTTCGGCCCAGAATGGTGTTGGTCTTGATGTCGACCCGCGTCGCGTCACCCAGCGGAATGGTCTCCTGCACCGTGAATTCGACGCGTACCTCTTGGTCGGCCAGGGCGATGTCCTCCACCTTTCCGACGGTCACGCCCGACACGGATACGTCGTCGCCGACCATCAACCCGCCCGCGTCGGTGAAGAACGCGGAGAACCGTGTGCCGCCGGACAGAAACGGCAGCTTGTCGTACTGGAGCGTCGCCAACACGACACACACGGCGAGGACGATGCCGATGATGCCCACCTGAACGAAATTCCTAGTTCTCTCCATTGATGTTCGCGCACCTCCCCGTGTCCTGCTTCGCCGTCGGAACGAGAAGCGTGGTGCCGTCGGGCCCGGAGAGCTTGAAGGTGTTGGAACACAGGTAGAACTGGAAGAAGCTGCCGTACGATCCGACACGGATCAACTTCTTGTAGTCGCTCGGCAGCCGCGTGAGTACGGCGTCGATGTTGTCCTTGCCCAGATCCAGTTGTGTCGCAGTACGATTGGCCTGCGCGATCATCGACTGGATGTCCGGACGCGTCGCCTGCAGCAAACCGGCGAGACCGCCTGCCGCACCGTCGATGCGGGGAATGGCGTCGCCGATGGGGTCCTTGTCCTGCGCGAGCCCGCTGACCAATTGTTGCAGTGAATCGATGGTGGTCCCGAATTGCTCGCCTTGCCGGTCGATGGTGCCGAGCGTCGTGTTCAGGTTGGTGATGACGTCGCCGATCAGTTGGTCGCGGTCCGCGAGAGTGTTGGTGAACGAACTGGTGCTGCCGAGCAGTGACACGAGGGTGCCGCCCTGACCTTGCAGGACGTGCAGCAGCGCCGCGGACAGGTCGTTGATCTGTTGCGGATCGAGCCCGCGCAGAAGGGGTTTGAAGCCGCCGAGCAACAGATCGAGGTCGAGTGCAGGCGAGGTCTGTTCGACGGGAATGGTTCCACCACCATCCAATTCGTCGTTCCCACCTGCCCCCTCCATCAATTCGAGATATCGATCGCCGACCAGATTCTCGTAGCGCACCGTCGCAGCCGTGCTGGTGAGGAGCGGATATTTCGCGTCGACGTCGAAATCGACGTCGGCCAGATTCCCATCGCCGACGCCTACGCCCGTCACGGATCCGACCGGCACGCCCGCGATGCGCACCTTGTCGCCGGACTTCAGCCCCGACGCATCGCTGAACACCGCGTGGTAGCTCTCGGAACTGCCGAATCTGTACTGGCTGAACACGAGTGCCAACGCAGCGAAGATCAGCGCCATGACGAGCGCGAAGATCGACAACTTGATCGTGTTGCCCCTCATGGCCATGCTCCCGCGAACAGGTACTGGAAGATGGTGGGCACGTTGACGGCAGGCTGAGTGGACGGGACGTACGGCACCTGTCCGGTATCGGCAACGACGAACGGCGCAGGCCCCTGCTTCGGATCGAAATCGGGCAACCCGTAGCAGTTCGGGCCGCCGCTCGCCGCGACCTTCGGGAGATCCCGCGGGACGGTGTACGCCGGATCCCCCAGCAGGAAACTGGAACTCAACGAAATCGCGGCCTTGTCACCCGCACCCGCCAGCGGCCCGAATGCCAAGCGCCCCTTGTTCAGACCGACGATGAAACAGGTGAGCTCGGGCGAATACTCGTCGAGCAGAGTCGTGGTGTCGGTCAACGTGCTGAGCGCTGTCGCGAGCGGCTGCTCGTTCTCGGTCAATACCTGATCGGCAGTGTTCGCGAGTCCAGTGACGTTCATCAACAGAAGATCGAGGTTGGCCTGTTCGGACACGATCGTCGCGCTCGTCGTCGTCGCATTGTCGAGCACCCTCATAAAGTCGGGTGTCGCGTCGGCATAGACGTTCGTGACGACCGCCGCCGATGCCAGATCGCGTTGCAGGGCAGGCAGACTCGGGTTGATCGTCGTCAGATAGTCGTTCGATTCCGTGAGTAGTTCACCCAGTTCTTCACCGCGCCCGCGCAGCGCCGACGACACCGCACCGAGCGTCGCGTTCAGTTTTTCGGGTTCGAGTTTCTGCAGTACGTCCGAAAGATGTTGGAACAGTGTGTTGAATTCGACGGTGACATTGTCCGCCGAGACGACGGCGCCGGGCACGAGACTCTGATCCGACGGATTCGCCGGGATGACGAAATTGACGTATTTCGCGCCGAAGACCGTCGTCGACTTTATTTCCACGCCTGCGTTGGCCGGAATCATCGACAGCGACGACGAATTCATGTCCAAGGCGAGCTGCGCCATGCCGTCGTGCTGCGAAATCGATGCGACACGGCCGATTTCGACGCCCCGCAGTTTCACCTTCGCCTGTGGGTCCATGACGAGACCGGCCCGTTCGGACGTCACGGTGACGGGGACCGTCGAGCGGAATCCGCCGGAGAAGATCGTCAACGCGACGACGACGATGGCGACGAGACCGAGGACGAGACCGGCGGCGGCAAGTTTCTTCATGACGCGCCTAGCCCGACAGGTTGAAATTGCCGGAGCTGCCGTAGATGGCAAGCGAGATCAACAGTGTGACGGTGACGACGGCGATCAACGACGCACGCACCGCATTGCCGACGGCGACTCCGACGCCGACCGGACCGCCGCTCGCGGTGTAGCCGTAGTAGGTGTGAATCAGCATGACCGCCAACGCCATGACGATCGCTTGCGCGAACGACCACAGGATGTCGGTCGGTATCAGGAACGTGTCGAAATAGTGATCGTAGACACCGGGTGACTGCCCGTAGATGATCACCGTGGCGAATCGACTCGCCATGAACGACGCGATCACCGCGAGCGAATACAGCGGCACGATCGCGACCATCCCCGCCAATACCCGAGTGCTGACGAGATACGGAATGGACGGTATGGCCATCGATTCCAGCGCGTCGATCTCCTCGGAGACACGCATGGCACCGAGTTGCGCAGTGGAGCCTGCACCGATCGTGGCGGCGAGTCCGATGCCCGCGATGACCGGAGCGGCGATGCGCACGTTGATGAATGCGGCGAAGAACCCGGTCAGCGCTTCGACGCCGATGTTACCGAGCGACGAGAAGCCCTGTACGGCAATGGTTCCGCCGGCGAACAGTGTCAGGAACCCGACGATGACGACGGTTCCGCCGATGACGGCGAGCGCACCGGAGCCCATACTGATTTCCGCGACGAGCCGCAGCGTCTCTTTCTTGTAATGCACTGCAGCGCGCGGAACCGACCCGAGCGCGCGGCCGTAGAAGATCGCCTGCTCCCCCAACCGGTCGACGGCACGCGACGCGCCGGCCAGTCGCCGGCGCGTCAGTGTGAATCGACCTGCTGCAGCGAGGGCCATTCAGCGCCTCCTCATCCGGCCGTCAGCTTGATGCCGACCGCCGTGACGACGACGTTGACCACGAACAGCGCCATGAACGCGAAGACGACGGTCTGATTCACGGCGTCGCCGACGCTCTTGGCGCCGCCCTTGACGTTCAGGCCGAGGAAGCAGGCCACGAGGCCGGCGATCATGCCGAACAGACCGGCCTTGACCTGCGAGACGATGAGTTCGCCGAAGCCCGTCAGCAGCGTGATGCCGTTGACGAACGACCCGGGGTTGACGCCTTGCAGATAGACCGAGAACACGAATCCGCCGAGGATGCCGATGGTGCACACCAGGCCGTTGAGGAGCAACGCGATGACGGTGGACGCAAGTACTCGTGGCACGACGAGCCGGTGAATCGGATTGATTCCGAGCACGCGCATCGCGTCGATCTCTTCGCGGATGGTTCTCGCGGCGAGGTCGGCGCAGATGGCGGTCGCGCCTGCACCCGCGACGATCAGGACTGTGACGATGGGACCGACCTGCGTGACGGCACCGAGTGCAGCGCCCGCACCGCTGAGGTCCGCGGCGCCGATCTCGCGCAGAAGGATGTTGATCGTGAAGCTGACGAGAACGGTGAACGGCACGGCGACAAGGACAGTGGGGACCATGGACACCCGCGCGACGAACCACGCCTGATCGACGAACTCGCGACGTTGGAACGGCCGAGAGAACACCGCACGCAGCGTGTACCAGGACATGTCGAAGAACGCACCGACCGCGCGAAGGGGGACGACGAGAAGGTCGTTCATCAACCCTCCTCGGGTAGTTCGTGACCCAGGCTCAGAAAACTAGAACACGTTCATCTTCGTACGCTTCGCCTGTCGGCGGGGTGGAAACGAGAAAAGCCGCTACGTGGCCGTGACCTGCGGCGAATCCAACTGCAGCGCATCGGCTGCAGAGAACGTGCGACTCGGATCGCGGCCGGAGAAGTAGGCCCCGAGCTGCGCACCGAGCCCGTCGGGCGTCCATGCGGTCGCCGCCGCGTCGAAACGCTGTTCGACGACGGGAGCAGCCATGAGCGCCACCATCGGGCCGTAGACGACGAACACCTGACCGTTCACGGCGTCCGCGGCGGGTGAGGCGAGGTAACGCACGAGCGTCGCGACATGTTCGGGCGCAAGCGGATCGACGTCGCCGTCGGGCGCGTCTCCGAACACAGCGTCGGTCATCGCGGTCCGAGCGCGCGGACAAATCGCGTTGGCGCGCACGCCATATCGGGACAGCGCACGCGATGCGGACAGTGTCAGTGCAGTGATTCCCGCTTTTGCCGCAGCATAATTCGCCTGCCCCTCGGGTCCGAGCAGACCCGCCTCGGACGACGTGTTGACGATGCGGCCGTACACCGGCTCACCGGCGCGCTTCGATTCTGCACGCCAGTGGGCGCCGGCATTGCGCGTCATCAGAAAATGACCACGGAGATGCACATGGACGACGGCATCCCAGTCGTCGTCGGACATGTTGAACAGCATGCGATCTCGGACGATACCGGCATTGTTGACGACGATGTCGACGCGACCGAATTTCTCCAGCGCGGCGGCGAACATCGCATCGGCTGTGGAGCGTTCACCGATGTCGCCCCCGACGAACACGGCCTTCGCGCCCAACTGCGTCACCAGGTCGATGGTCTCGTCGGCGGACGAGACGTCGCCGAGCACGATATCGGCGCCCGATCGTGCCAATCCGACGGCCTCGGCCTGCCCCAGTCCCGCCGCGGCGCCGGTGACGAGAGCTACCCGGCCGTCCAGTCGAACAAGTTCGTCGCTCACGAGGGACAATCTAGAACGTGTTCTCGATCGAACGCAAGGACCGTCAGTCCGACCATCTGAGCGCCGCGCGCGGACACGACGCGATCGCGACCTCGATCATGCTGCGATGCTCGGGGCGATCAGCGGCGTCGGATATGGACAGCTCGTCGTCGTCGCTCAGGTCGAACACGTCCGGGACCAGCCCGACGCACACTCCGTTCGCCTCGCACAGATCGACGTCCACCTCCACCATTGCTTCCTCCTCGATGCGGCTGCGCCACCCGTGCGCGGAAAGTTTGCCTCTGGACCAACTACGCACGCACGGGCGCCGTAGGCGCAATACTAGAACCTGTTCCACTTCGTGTGCAATGATTCGAGAGCCCTGATCGTGCCCGCAGACGAAAGGCGCCGATGCACATCACGTACACGGAGGACCAGATCGCACTCCGCGAAGAACTGCGCGCGTATTTCCGGACGCTCATCACTCCCGAACGACGCGAGGCACTCAGCTCGACGTCGGGCGAGTACGGCGAGGGCACCGTCTACCGCGACGTCGTCGAACAGATGGGTCGCGACGGCTGGCTCGCATTGGGCTGGCCCGAGGAATTCGGCGGGCAGGCCCGATCGGCGATGGAGCAGCTGATCTTCACCGACGAGGCCGCCATCGCTGGCGCACCCGTGCCGTTCCTGACGATCAACAGCGTCGCGCCGACGATCATGGCCTTCGGCACCGACGAGCAGAAGGCCTACTTCCTGCCGCGCATCGCCGCCGGAACACTCCACTTCTCGATCGGCTATTCCGAACCGGAAGCGGGCACCGACCTCGCGTCCCTTCGTACGACGGCTGTGCACGACGGCGACGACTACGTGATCAACGGCCAGAAGATGTGGACGTCGCTGATCCAGTACGCCGACTACGTGTGGCTCGCGTGCCGCACCGACCCCGAGGCGAGAAAACACCGCGGCATCAGCATGATCATCGTCCCCACCGACGCCGACGGTTTCTCCTGGACACCCGTCCACACGATGGCAGGCCCCGACACGAGCGCAACCTACTACCAGGACGTCCGCGTCCCGAGAACCGCGCTCGTCGGCGAGGAGAATCGGGGCTGGTCGCTCGTCACCAATCAGCTCAACCACGAACGCGTCGCGCTGACCTCGGCCGGACCCTTGGTTGCCTCGCTCCGCGAGGTCCGCGAGTGGGCTCAGAACACCAAGCGGGCCGACGGCACACGCGTCGTCGATCAGGAGTGGGTGCAGATCGCGCTGGCCAGGGTGCATGCGAAGGTGTCGTATCTCGAGCTGCTGAACTGGGAGATCGCGTCGTCGCACAGCAGCGCACCGAGCCCGGCCGACGCGTCGGCGAACAAGGTGTACGGCACCGAACTCGCGACCGAGGCCTACCGCACGATGATGGAGATCCTCGGCCCGTCGGCGACGCTGCGACAGGGCTCCCCTGGCGCGCACCTCAGCGGACGTCTCGAACGCCTGCATCGCTCGTCGCTGATCCTGACGTTCGGTGGCGGCACCAACGAGGTGCAACGCGACATCATCGCCATGACGGCCCTCGGCCTGCCCGCGTCTGCTCGTTGAGGCAAAAGGAGAATTCATGGACTTCACGACGACCGAAGCACAGCGCGACGTCGCCGCCCTCACGCACGACATCGTCAGCCGATTCAGCACGAACGATGTTCAGCGACAGCTCGATTCGCAACCCGGTGACATCGACCGAGCACTCTTGCACACCTTGGCGACCTCCGGGATCCTCGCTGCGGCAACTCCGGAATCGGTGGGCGGCGACGGATACGGAATCCTCGAGGCCGCATCGATCGCCGTCGAACTGGGACGCGGTCTCGCGGCGGTGCCGTACGTCGCAGGGTGGACAGCGGCGTCCGCGATCGCACGATTCGGAACCCCTGCGCAACAAGCGGAGTGGGCTGCGCCTGTCGTCCTCGGCAGGTCGATCGTCGCGGTCGCGCTCGACGACGAACACGGCGACCCACTCACGCGAGCAGAACGCAGTGACCCAGGGTGGCGAGTGACCGGCACGAAGACCTGCGTCGACAGCGCCCCTGTCGCCGATGGCTTTCTGGTGACGACGACGGACGGCGTCGTTCTCGTCCGCCCGTCCGATCCGGGTGTCACGGTGACCCCACAGCACGGCGTCGACAATCGGAGCCTCGGACTGCTCGAATTGTCCTCGGTGTCGGTCGATTCGAGCCGGCGCATCGCAGATCCCGACGCACCGCAGTGGATCCATCTACACGAGACGCTACTGACCTGCGCGTATCAGGTGGGTGTCCTCGAGGCGTCGCTGACGGTCACAGCCGAATACGCCCGTGAGCGAGAACAATTCGGCAAACCCATCGGCAGTTTCCAAGCCGTCGCACAGCGGTTGGCCGATGCGTACATCGACGTCAAGGGCGCCCGCCTGACGATGTGGAAGGCCGCGTGGGCGTTGTCCGCCGGTCACGATGCCGACGACGACGTTGCCGTCGCGAAGTTCTGGGCCGCGGAGGCAGGCCATCGCGTCGCGCACACGCTCGTGCATGTACACGGAGGCGTCGGCCTGGACCGCGACCATCCGGTGCATCGCTATTTCCTCGCCGCCAAGCACGCCGAATTCCACGGTGGTGCCGCAACCACACAACTCCGACGCCTCGGTGCCGCGTTGGCTGCCGAACCCGCCTGATGAACACCGTCGCCGAGCTGCTCCTGGCCCGTCGCGACGACACGGACACGGCATTGCTGTTCGAGGACAGGCGAATTCCGTGGGCGACACACGTGACGACGTCGGCGCAGTGGGCCCACTGTCTGGAGAGCATGCTCGACGACGGCCCGCCGCACGTCGGTGTGCTGCTCGACAACGTTCCCGAGTTCTCGTTCCTCCTCGGCGCGGCTGCGCTCGGCCCGATCGTTCTGGTGTGCCTCAATTCGACGCGACCGCGGCCTGCCGTCCTGGACGACGCCCGGCGGACCGATTGTCAACTGATTCTCACAGACGCGTCGCACCGGCATCTCGTCGACGACGCGTCGGACATCACGGTCGTGGACGTCGGATCCGCAGCGTGGAGGGACTGTGTGAGGCGTGCGCCCTCGACGGTTCCCGATGCGCCGGGAGCCGACGACCTCATGGCCCTCGTGTTCACGTCCGGGACCGGCGGTGATCCGAAAGCGGTGCGCTGCACACAGAGCAAGATCGCGATACCTGGTTCGATGTTGGCCGACAGGTTCGACCTCGGCCGCGGCGACACGGTCTACGTGTCCATGCCGCTGTTCCATTCGAACGCGATCATGGCGGGCTGGGCCGTCGCACTGGCTGCCGGCGCCAGTCTTGCACTGCGACAGACGTTCTCCGCGTCCGGCTTTCTACCCGACATTCGGAAGTTCGGCGCAACGTACGCCAACTACGTGGGCACTCCGCTGTCGTACGTTCTCGCGACACCGCCGCACGCCGACGACTCGGACAATCCACTGCGCGTCGTGTACGGCAACGAGGCGACCCCCAGTGCCGCAATCGAATTCGCGCAGCGGTTCGGAGTGCTCGTCGTCGACGGGTTCGGTTCGTCGGAGGGCGGCATCTCCATCGCTCGCACTCCCGACACGCCGCCCGATGCGCTCGGCCCGATTCCCGATGGTGTCGAGGTTCTGGATTCCGATGGAAGAGCTTGTGCCACCGGCGTTGTCGGCGAACTGGTCAATACCGTAGGACCCGGGATGTTCTACGGCTACTACCGCAATGCCGAGGCCGACGCCGATCGGATACGCGGCGGCATGTACTTCAGCGGCGACCTGGCCTATGTCGATTCGAACGGGTTCGTGTACTTCGCGGGCCGTTCCAGCGGGTGGATGAGAATCAGGGGCGAGAACGTCGGCACAGCACCGATCGAGCGAATACTGCTGCGCCATCCAGGAATTCGCGCCGCATCCGTCTATGGCGTCCCCACAGACGGGCCGGGCGACGACGCCATGGCAGCCATCGTCGCACCGGAAGACATCATGGACGAGTTCGACGCGTTCCTCACGGCCCAGTCGGACCTCGCACTGCGGACATGGCCGCGGTGGGTTCGGGTGTGCACCGACCTACCCCGCACAGCCAGCCACAAGGTTCTCGCGCGCGAACTACGACGTCAGGGGCGTGACACCGACGATCCGGTGTGGTGGTCACCGGAACCGGGAGCACCGTACCGCCGCTACGCCATCGAGTTACCCGTTGAATCGACACTCATTCATAAGCGAAAGTAATGTTTCGGGCATTCCGGTCGGCTATTACTCGCGGTTAACGAGCGTGCAACATCGCACCCATACGTTCGTTGCAGCTCAAAAGAGCAGCGCCGCAAGGTGAATCGCAACGATGGAGGAATCACATGGGACTCGTAGCCGGCCTGATCACGATCGTCGGAGACACGCTTCACCTGCTGCTCGGCGGACTCTGATCCATCTTTCGCCGTAATCGAGCAGGGGCGCGGAGTCGGGGACGCGCCCCTTCGGTGAGATCAGTCGAACAGCGTCGGAGACTCGGGCTCGGCCGCCGACGGAGCAGCCTGTTGCGCGGGCGATGCCTTACGTACGACGGACAACGTCGTCGTACGGACGGACAGTCGATGTCCGTCGTGGTGCTCGAGCAGAGCGAGGCCCTGCCGGATCTCCAGCACCTTCCATGGGCCTGCGTGCCCACTGGCCTGGACCAGGTCGCCCACTGCGATCTCGGAAGCCACTGTTCTCTCCATTCACGTCGAACTTTTCGGTGACACCCAGCCTAGTGGCCGGATGGCGCCATACCAGGCACAACAGGCCCGACGACGTTTCGCGTCGCCCAGGACGTACCGATCGGTCTGCCAGGCCCGGATAAACGTACCGAGGCCCGGTTTCGGCGCGAATAACCTTCGGTTTCGTTAGTTCGTTTGGCTTACAACAACTTTCGTCTCGCGTCCAGACGCCGACATCCTCTACCATGAGGCGGTGCCTTCGTCTGTGACCCCCGCTGAGACCCTGTCCGTCATCGTCCCGGCCCACAACGAAGAGTCGTACATCGGCTTCTGTCTCGAAGCGCTCGTCGCGCAGGGCGACGATATCCACGAGATCGTCGTCGTCGACAACAACTCGACCGACCGCACCGTCGAGGTCGTCAAGGCCTTCATGCGCACCGAACCGAAGATCACCTTGATCTTCGAGACCAAGCCGGGCGTCGCACATGCACGCAACGCCGGATTCCGCGTCGCCAGCGGGGACGTACTCGGACGCGTCGACGCCGACACCCGCGTCACCGCAGGCTGGGCACGTGCCGTCCTGCGCTTTCTGTCCACCGAAGGCGCACACGTCGGCGGTGTCACCGGCCTCAACCTTCCGTACGACTCCCCCGTTCGTGGGCTCAAGGCATGGTGGTTCGGCCGTCACCTGAAGAAAGGCACCGTCGGCGGTGGTCGTCAGGTGCACAACCTGCACGGCGCCAACATGGCCATCCGAAAGGTCGCGTGGCACCGCGTCGAACATCAGGTGAGTACCGACCCGGCACTGCACGAGGATCTCGACCTGGCGCTGTGCCTCGGTGCTGCCGGAGTGGAGCTCGCTCAGCTGTCGGACATGAACGTCGACGCATCCCCACGGCGTGCGTTGACGCCGCCTTCCCAGTTCCACGAATACATCGATTGCGGTACAAGGACATTCGAGTACCACGACCAGATGACGAAGGCGAAGCACAAAGCGCTGCGCCTGCACTGGTGGTGGCACATTCTCGTGTTCGCCGTCTACCGCCCGTTCGATCCGCGCAAGAATCGATACTCGGTGCGGTACCTGTTCCGGCCCGTCGCGTCGCGCATGCTTCCGGTGAGCGCCGAGGGTGTCGTGACAATCGAATCCGCGACCCAGCGGGCCAGCTGACCCTGCTGTTCAACGCAGCTTGTCGAGCCTGCCCACGGCCTCGTCGAATCCGGTGACCAGCTCGGCGACGACGTCGGCCACCGGCTTGATCTCGTTCATCCGACCCACGATCTGGCCGACGGGCATCGCCACCACCTGCGGATTCGCGGCACTGTCGATCCGCTGATGGGCCTCGCTGACCAGGATGTTCTGCAGCGGCATCGGCAGTGGATCGGGTGCATCCGGCGCATTCCACGCGTCGGTCCACGCGGTCTTGAGCAGCCGGGCGGGTTTGCCCGAATAGATCCGCGTACGCACCGTATCGCTCGACGTCGCCGCCAGCAGGGCCTCCTGCATCGCCGACGGTTTGCCTTCCTTCCGGGCACCGAGGCGGTACTCCGCGGTGGTCAGCCAGGCCGAGCCCATCCACACGCCCTGCGCGCCGAGCGCGAGCGCCGCCGCCACCTGCTGTCCGCTCCCGATACCGCCGGCCGCGAGCACGGCCGCGGAGCCGTCCAGCGCGTCGACGATCTCGGGAAGCAGCACCATCGACCCGATTTCACCGGTATGACCCCCTGCTTCATACCCCTGAGCGATGACGATGTCGACGCCGTTCTCCACGTGACGACGCGCATGCTCGGCCTTGCCCGCCAACGCCGCAACCGGCACGCCGTGTTCGTGAGCCTGGGCGATGACGTCGTTCGGCGGCGACCCCAATGCGTTGGCGATCAACGCGATTCGATGATGCAACGCGACGTCGACGTGCGACCGTGCGACCGAGTGCAGCCAACCGAGCACACCGGTGTTGCGCGCCTTGTCCTCGCCGAGCGGAGGTACACCGAGACTGTCGAGAGTGCGGTCGACGAATGCCCGATGCTCCGGCGGGATCAATCGATCCAGATCGACCGCTGCCCCCTCGGTGGGGATCTTCGCGGGCATGACGATGTCGACGCCGTACGGTTTGCCGTCCGTGTTGTCGTCCATCCAGGTCAACACGGCGTCGAGTTCGTCCGCGTCGTTGAAGCGCACACAGCCCAGGACACCGAGACCACCGGCCCGGCTGATCGCCGCGGCGACATGCTCCGACGGCGTGAAACCGTATATAGGATAGTCGATTCCGAATTTCTCGCAGAGATCGGTATGCATTCAGCTGCCTCGCGTTGCAGTGGACAACGAGTTCGTCTCGTCGGCCGGGCGCGTCTCGGTCTGGCTCGACGCCCACCGGTAATCCGGTTTCCCTGCAGGAGAACGCTTGATCTCGTCGACGAACCACACGGCACGCGGAACCTTGTATCCGGCAATGACTGTGCGTGCGACCGCGTCGAGTTCGGCGAGCGTGGGCCGATTCTCACTGCGCGCCTGAACGACCGCTGCGACGGTATGGCCGAGCCGGTCGTCGGGAACGCCCACGACGATGGCGTCGAACACCTCCGGGTGCGACTTCAGCGCACCCTCGACTTCCTCGGGAAACACCTTCTCGCCGCCGGTGTTGATCGACACCGATCCGCGTCCCAACATCGTGACACTGCCGTCGGACTCGACCTGCGCATAATCGCCGGGGATCGAGTACCGAACGCCGTGAATTTCCTTGAACGTCGCGGCGGTCTTCTTCTCGTCCTTGTAATAGCCGAGCGGGATATGACCATGTCGCGCAAGCAATCCCGTCTTGCCCGACCCCGGTTCGACGGGATGGCCGTCGTCACCGAGCACCGTCGTCGACGCGTCGATCTTCACGCGCGGCCCACCGGTGTGCTCGGTTCCCTTCGCGACGACGCTGAGCCCACCGAAACCGGTCTCCGACGAGCCGATCGAATCGGTGATCATCCTGTTCGGCAACAGTTCGAGGAACTTCTCCTTGATGCTGGGCGAGAAGAGTGCAGCGCTGCTGGCCATGAGATACAGCGTCGACAAGTCGTACGGCGTGCCGTCGGGCTTGCCCTCGACGAGGGCGTCGAGCATCGGCCGTGCCATCGCGTCGCCGGTGATGAAGATCAGATTGATGCCGTGCTTGTCGACGAGCTCCCAGATGGCATGACCGTCGAAATCGGGGTGCAGCACGGTCTTTCCGCCGCCGAACAGGCTCTGGAAGGTGGCCCACTGGGCGCCGCCGTGGATCATCGGCGGGATCGGCATCCGCGTCATTGCGGGGTTCGCGGCACCCATCTTCGCGAGATCCCACTCGTCGTCTAGGTAGTCGCCCGTCATGAAATTGATGCCACCGCCGAGCACCCGCCAGACGTCTTCCTGGCGCCACATCACGCCTTTGGGACTTCCGGTGGTGCCGCCGGTGTAGAGCATGTAGATGTCGTCGGGGCTGCGCTCGCCGAAGTCGCGCTCCGGTGACGACTGCTCGAGCGCGTTCTCGTACGTCACTTGATCGCCGTCGCCGCCGATGACGACGGTCGTCCCGAGCAACGGGCACGTCGGCTGAACCGCGGCCACCTTGTCGCTGTATCTGGCCTCGTGGATCAGGGCCACCATGTCCGAATTCTGGAAGATGTACTGCAACTCGTTCTCGATGTACCGATAGTTCACGTTGACGACGACGGCACGAATCTTGAAGACCGCGATCATCGCCTCGATCGCCTCGATTCCGTTGCGGCTGTACACGCCGACCTTGTCGCCCGGCTCCACCCCCTGTTCTCGCAGGTAGTGTGCCAATCTGTTGGTGCGGTCTTCCATCTGCGCGTAGGTGATCTCACGATCTCCACACACCAGTGCGACCCGGTCGGGAACCAGGTCGATTGCATGCTCCACGAGGTCTGCGATATTGAGGGCCACGCATTGAAAATAGAACGTGTTACTGTTTCTGGCAATAGCCGACGATCGGGGATTTCGATGACTTCTACAGCGTCACCTACCGAGGCCGCGCATGCTCTCGTGGAAAAACGCGGACACGTTCTGATCGTCACGATGAACCGCCCCGAAGCGCGCAATGCACTGTCGGGCGAGATGATGGCGATCATGCGCGACGCGTGGGATCGCGTCGACTCGGACCCGGACATCCGCGTCGCGATCTTGACCGGTGCTGGTGGTGCGTTCTGCGCCGGCGCCGACCTGAAGGCGATGACGTCTACGCACCCCGGCGACAGTTTCAGCGGTGGCGGGTGGGACCTGTCGAAGATCGAGGCATTGCTGAAAGGACGCAGGCTGACCAAACCGTTGATCGCCGCCGTCGAAGGTCCTGCCATCGCGGGAGGCACCGAGATCCTGCAGGGCACCGACATTCGCGTCGCCGGTGAGAGTGCGAAATTCGGTGTGTCCGAAGCACGATGGGGCCTGTTCCCGCTCGGCGGATCCGCCGTCAGGCTGGTCAGACAGATTCCGTACACCGTCGCCGCCGATATCCTGTTGACGGGCAGGAACATTCGCGCGCACGAGGCACTGCAGATCGGGCTGATCGGACACGTCGTGCCCGACGGTCAAGCGTTGACTAAGGCACTGGAATTGGCCGAACTCGTCGCAGCCAACGGACCCCTTGCCGTGCAGGCAATCCTGCGCACCATCCGCGATACCGAGGGCATGCACGAGGAGAAGGCGTTCCAGATCGACGCCGAACTCGGTGTCGCGGTGTTCAAGAGCCAGGACGCCAAAGAGGGGCCACGGGCCTTCAGCGAGAAGAGGGCGCCGTCGTTCGAAGGGCATTAGTGCGGCTGCGCCGCCTGTGCGCGCAAAGTTTGCCCCTGTTGTAACTATGCACTCACGGGTGCCGAAGGCGCACTCGTTTCAGTCGGACCCCGGTGCCATCATGCCCGGCATGAACGACTGGCAAAGGCTCCTCGACGACCAACTCGGCCTCGTTGGTGCCGATCAACTACGCAAGTACGGCTACTCGCGACGCGACTGCTTTCATCGCATCGAGACGGGCCAATGGCTTCAGGTGCTGTACGAGGTTGTCTCCGTCACCAATGGGCCTTTGACCAGGCCGATGACGCTCAACGCGGCGCTTCTCTACGGCGGTGGTTCGGCCATTCTCAGCCACGACACCGCCGCGCAACAGTGGGGGATGATGCGGCCGACCATGGAACCCGAACCTGTCCATATCACCGTGCCGTACGGCAGGTCGGCGGTGAACCAGGAACCTACGATCCGTCGGACCACCCCACGACCTACTGCGACGATGCATGAACTGATTCATCCGGGTGTGGTGGTGCATCGATCTCGGGCAATTCGTCATTCGCGCGTCGACACCGACTTCCCCATGACGTCGACGGCCGATACGGTTCTCGACCTTGCGACTGCGGCACCGACTGCACGTGAAGGGATGATTGAACCGCCCCGGGTTTTCTGCCGCTCCTATGCTTGCGACATCTCCGGGTGGAGGGTCGATTCTTGACTGTAGTAGACCTGTTCGAACTCGTCCG
>NZ_FZOW01000021.1 GCF_900188125.1 Rhodococcoides kyotonense
TCGGGCAGCGGTCTTCTCCAGGCCGTCGGTGACATCGCGACTCCGCGGCTTGACGTCCGGTGACTCGTTCTCGGTCGACATGACTCTCCTGACCTATCGCGGATGGGCTGTATCCACCGAACAACACTAAACACCGCCGAGTGCCGTGGGCTGACCTGCGGTGGACCTCACGAGCGCACGGCCATGCGGGTGCATACAACAAGGGCGAGTGCCGCACAACCGACGGTTACTCCCATAGCAGCGAATCGCCGTTCGTGTCAGGCCATCTGCTGTCGAGACCGAGTGGCCTGATCGGCATGACAAACACCGGAGAAATATCTCAACATCGGCTTCGAATCATTCTGCAGCAGCCGCAGTTCCAGACCTCGAACCAGTCTGTGCCCGTGGCTTGTCGAAAACCCGGAGGGCCCTGGCTTCCCTGTCCCGGGATGTTTCGAGTGTCGATTCGTTCGGGTCCGGTGTTGACCGTGACGGACGTGGTTCTAGCAGGGAAGTTCTTACACTGAAATCGTGAATCTTTGGTGGACTGCGAGCGGTGAATTGGACACCGCAAGAAGTCGACGGCGTGGAGGACGAGGAGTTGATCGTCTCACCGGAGGGTCATCACTACCGCGCAGGAGTGATCTCGCCGGATCGAATTCGATCAATACAGAAAGATATCGCGCGATGCGAGTGAAATGATCGCAGGGAGAACGAGGACGAAGTGGACCTACACGGAGACGACGAACTATCGAGCGACATGAAGCTCGATGTCGTCGACGGTCCGTACACTCTGACCGTCGAGGGCGAGATCTTCACCGTCCGGGCCCGCTCGGGCGCGTCGGGTACCTACGACTACACCTGGGACTCCGGACCGAACAGCGGTTATTGATACTCCAGTTTCCTTCATACGGCCTACCCGAGCGTCCGAGACCACGCAGGCAGCCCTTCCGGATTCGAGCCGCTCACTGTCGATCAGCATCGCGAATCGATCCGAGACTTCCTCGGCCAGATCGACCCGGACACTGGTTATCTGGGGGATTAGGCGAGTTCGGGCTCGGGGTCGAGCATGGACGAAATCTGTTCCCGGTAAAGACCGTTTCAGTACCTTGCCGTAGGCGTTGGTCGGCAGTTCATCCACGAAGACGACTCGTTTCGGCACCTTGTAGCCGGCAGGCGCCCACGGCACTGGTCACGGACGAAGCCCGGATCAAGGTGTCTGTCTCGATCCGCCACGACCACTGCCGTCACCTCCTCGCCCCAAATGCGATGGGGGAGGCCGATGACCGATGACGCGGACACGCCGTCGACCTTGTTGATCGCTTCCTCCACCTCGCTCGGGTAGACGTTGGATCCGCCGGTGACGATCATGTCCTTCAAACGGTCGGGTAGCCAGAGGAGTCGGGGTAGCCCGTCTTCAACCAACCATCATCGGTGAGAACCTCTTTCGAGGAATCCGCGCGGTTCCAATAGCCGGCCATGGTCTCTGGAGCTTTGGCATGAATCTCACCTACCGGAGATCGGACGTGGAATCGCCGAGCGCCGCGACAAGGTCGTCGGAGCTCAAGCGTCGTGATGAACACCGGCCTGAACCCCCGTACTCGGTGAGCACGTGTTCGACGCTCTGCCAGGGTTGTTACGTCCACTCCAGCCGGGACCGGTTGTCCCAGTAGTTTGCTGGGGCTTCTGCAAGATCAAGCTCGCTCGCGGCAATCAGGTCACGGTCGATTGCGAGTGCGGCGACGTTCTGCTCGAGGTGCGCGACGGTCGCCGCGCCGGACAGGACGATATCGGCCCACGGCTGCGAGAGTGCGACCGCCAGTGCGAGTGCGTCGCGGCCGACCCCGGCGGAGTCCGCGATCCGGGCGAGTTCCGAGTTCTCGGCGACGAGTCGGCCATTGGCCATTGCCTCTTTGACGACGACGAACCAGCCGGCGTCGTGTGCGCGTGCCAGGGCCGGGCCGACGGACGGTTCGAGGGGGTTCCACGTCGACTGCACCGAACTGAATACCCCGATATCCAGCGCTGCGTGCACGACATCGGCTTGGTGAGGACCGCTGGTGCTGATCCCGATGCGGGTACCGGTCTCGGCGATGGCGCGCAGGTCGTCGAGCAGCGCAGTGTCGCTGAGGGCCGGACTGTCCGGAGTTACGCTGTGGATCAGGTAATGGTCGGGTGCACCGCCGAGTTCGTGCAGGGTCTGGGGCCACTGTTCGGCCAGGTGTGCAATCGAATGTTCTTTGACCTCGTGTACTGCGGCGTCCCGCTGGAAGTCGGCGACGTAGGCATATCCCCATTTGGAGCCGATCGCGAGGTTCTCACGCCGATTCGCGTGTCGGGACAACCAACTACCGAGGAAACGTTCGGCCAATCCGTAGGACCGAGCGACGTCCAGATGCCGAATTCCGCTATCCCAGGCGGCGTCGAGTACTGCGTGGCACAGCTGCTCCAGGGTGGCCGGATCGAATCGCCCGTTCACCGCATCCGAGTGCCCGACCGTCAGATACTCGGGGCGTCCGAGCGCGGCAAGGCCGAGACCGATTTGCGTCATGTCGTCAGTGCTTTCGTCGTGTTCGAGGTGGAAACGTGCACGGGATCCTCATCTAGGGATACCAGCACCCGAAGACGCTCGCGAGACCGCTACCGATGTTTGCACGGCCGGAGCGTTCTGCTGAGACCAGGAAGTCGTCGGGCACAGCGTGTCGTACGACGACGAACAACGTTGTGGCGAAACGCTACTCGGTGGGCACCGTCGTGAGCTGGGGCTTGCGGAAGCCCGTTGTGGTTTTCGAGTTCACCGCCGTAGGGCATCATGAGTTGATGAGCGATCTCGAATACCTCGCCACTTTGCTTGCTGGACTGGATGCGGAGATTGCGCGTGTCTCTGCTGCCGAATCGGGCTCCGACGAGCATTCGTCTGCCATCGATGACGCGGTCGATGCCGTCCTGCGGCTGCGCGCGAAAGTCAAGGCCGGCTACCCCAGTAAGAAGGCCTACTACATCGCAGCGTCGACCGATCCGAACGGAATCAGGCTGGAAGGAATTTCTGCCCTGCAGGGTAAACGTGCACACGAACTGGTGCGAGACGGCGGGTGGATGCACACGGACTCGACCACGGTGCTCGATCTACTCGACGACGACCAGATCAGTCGGTACCGAGCCGTCGCGGGACGCGGTGTCACGCAGACGTTTCGAGACTCACGTGAATACCTCGCGGCGGCAACAGGTCTCGCCGAAAAGTAGATCGCCACTCGTTGATCATCGCGTCGAGAGCCGTTTTCGCAGTAGTTTGCTGATCGCACCTGCCCGACGCGACCGGACGGTATGAGGGCCCGGTTGGTGCACGACGCTGTCACGCAACACGTCATCGTGTGATGGTGGGATACTTGCGGCTCCAGGTGTCGTCCTCGGCGCAGGCGATGACGAAGTCGGCCACGTCTTGTCGGGGAACGCCGATACCGCCGGCCGGATTCGCTTCGTTCTCGACGCGGTAGTCGCCGGTTGCCGGTTCGTCCAGGAGTCGTCCTGGTCGGACGAATGTCCAGTCCAGTGGACTGTCACCGACAACCGATTCCATGCGTGCCATGTCGTGGTAGGTGTTGCGCATGAACGGCACCAGAAATCTGCGGTACCACCAGGGATGGCCGGGGTCGTCGGAACGGACCCCGCTCGAGGTGATTGCGACCAACCTATGGGCACCCGTCCGTGCAGTGGCACCGACGACCGCGTGGGCGGCATTCGTGTACAGGCCGTTCGACTTTCGGCCGGAAGGGCCGATAGCGGAGACGACGACGTCCCCGGCGCGGAGCAATCGTTCGAGCGACGCCACATCCAGGGCGTCTCCTGTACCTACCTCGAGCCTGTCGTGAGGAGGTAGGTCAGCCCGTTCGGGTGACCGGACCACTGCGAGTGTGTCGTGTCCGGCACGCAGTGACGTGTCGACGATGAGGCGTCCGGTGCGTCCTCCAGCTCCGAGGACGACGATGCGGTTCGTGTGGTTCGACATGATGACGGTAGTGCCTTTCAGAAAGAGAGTGTGGTGCGAGGGAGTCGTAGGACGAGAATTGCGGCCACCACCATGAGGGCCATGACCGCCGCGATTCCGACGATCATGGTGGTCGCGTCGGTTGCAGTGAAGAAAATGGTGCCGAGCACCGCGATGCCGAAGGCGGTGGCAATTTGTTGCAACGATGTCATAGCCCCTGCAGCGCTTCCGATTTCGTGTGTATCAGCGGTGCCGAGGATGGTTTGGATGACAGGGCCGAACAACAGACCTTGCCCGATCCCGATGACGAACACTGCCAGCTCGAACGCGATCGCACCGGAAGCTACTGCTATGGCAATAGCAAGAAGTGCAAGTCCGAGGATCTCGACGGCGAGGCCGACGTGCAGGCCTCGTCGACCGAAGCGAAGGCGGAGTTTCGCGGAAATCGGTGAACCGATTGCGATGCCGACGGCGAGTGGGGCGAGCGCGAGCCCGGTGCCGAGGGCGCTGTCGCCATTGCTGAGCTGGAGGTAGAGCGAGAGAAGGAGGGTCAGCCCGCCAGTGCCGGCGAAGAGCGCGATAGCGAGTACGAGACCCGCGAGGAAAGCAGGCTTTCCAAGTAATGTCGGTTCGAGGATAGGCGCCGGGCTACGGCGCATTTGTCGTGTCAGAGTCCACCCCGCGACTGCTGAACCGGCCATGAGGGCGAAACTCCACCATGGCCAACTGGATTGGGGGCCTTCGATCAGGGGGAACACGATGAGTGCGGCGACAGCTGCGACCAAGGCGGCGCCGACCGGATCGATTCGGACGCTGCGGAGAGTGTCGTCACGTGGCAGACACGCAGCTGCTGCGATGATCACGAAGATTCCGATCGGTACGTTGACGAGGAAGATCGCTCGCCATCCGATGCCTGCCATGTCCCACCCGATCAGTGCTCCGGCGAGAATAGGTCCGCCGACACCTGCTATCGCACTGACCGGGCCGAACATCGAAAATGCGCGTCCGCGTTCCCTTTCGCGCGAGAACAGAGTTCCGACAAGGCCATAGCCCTGCGGAATGAGGAGTGCGCCGAACGCGCCCTGCAGAACACGTGCTGCGAGCAGCACCTCGATCGACGGCGACAGGGCGCACAGTATCGAGGCCAGGACGAATCCTGTGGCTCCGATCAGGAAGATACGCCGGCGTCCCCATCGGTCACCGAAGCGACCACCCAGGATCAGGAGCACTCCGAAGGGAAGCGTGTACGCGGCGGTGAGCCACAGCAGGACGGCGTCGGTCGCGCCGAAAGCTTCTTGAACCGACGGTCCCGCCACGATCATCACGGTCGCGTCGAGTAGGTCCATCACCGCGGCACACAGCACCGCCCACAGCGCGAGCCATCTGCGGTCTTCGAGAGTATTCATCGATCTTCCATCCTGAACTAACGATGTTCGTAACTAACAGCGTTCGGGACTAACACTGTACGTTGCAGACGGTGTTAGTCAAGTAGGGTGAGTCGGTGACCACAAAGGGGAGCGGGCGTTCTTCGGCTCGCACACAGCCGGCGAAACCAGCGCTCAGCCGCGCGGCGATCGTGGAGGCCACACTTGCGCTCATCGATGAGAACGGCCTGGCAGCCGTGTCGATGCGCAAGGTGGCGACGCGACTCGACACCGCCGCTGCTTCGCTGTACGTCTACGTCGACGATCGGAAGGACCTGTTCGAGGCGGCATACGATCTCGCCTTGGCCGAGGTGCTTACCTCGACTGCTGTCGAGGGCCCTTGGAGAGAGCAGCTTCAACGCATTGTCTTCGATCAGATCGAGGTTCTCGCCTCGCACAACGACATTGCTCTCGTCGCGCTTGCGGACGCGCAAATCGGCTCGAATTCATTACGCGTCACTGAGCGGATTCTGTCGTTGCTTCGATCCGGCGGCGTCGCAGACGACGCGTGCATAGCCGCTGCTGACCTGCTCGATCAGTTCGTCACCTCGAGCGCGATCGAGCAGGCCGCGTGGAGTCGAGACGCACTGAGTGCGCGTGCGAAAGATCCAACAAGCGCGAGCGGGGAAGCGATGATCACCTCGGCGGCGGGGAGGATCGAGGCCGCATACGACGCTGTGAGCGCTGATGACTTCCCGGCGATCACCGCTCTCAAGCCGCATCTGACGTCCGCTGATCCGGCAGACCGGCGGGCATGGAAGTTCAATGCGGTGCTCGACGGCGTCACTGCAGCGTCGCGGTCTACATGATCCACAGTGCTTCCGCTCTCGGTGGCTCGCTTGTCCTAGCTCGGTAGTATGCGGGTTCCGCGGGGGAGACCGATGCAAGGGATGTCGCAGCCAATACTCAGCTGGCCGATCGGGCTGCGGGAATCGTTCCCCAGTGCGCCGGCTGCGACGGGCCGCAGGAGACCACTCGCACATGACGATCCCGCTGACGGCATGATAGTGAGTGCCCTTTCGGACTCAGGTTGCGTACCAACGATTTTCCTAGCTCGAAGGATGGACAAGAACCTCACACCGGCGACTGTTCGATTGCGGCACTGACGAATTGGCGAACCGTGACGCTCTCGAAGTGGGGATTGTAGGCGATTGCCAGTCCGATGTTCGGTCGAGTCGGCGCGGGTGACAGCGGCCTGAACACGACGCCCGGCCCTGCCCTGCGGGCCGAATTCGACGGCACGAGCGCGAGTCCGAGTCCGCTCTCGACGAGAAAGAGCACCGTCTGGACTTCGACGGCCTCCTGCGCGACGCGAGGCGACACCCCGGCCTCCTCGAACAACATGGCCGTCAGCGCATGAAGCCCCGGCATCTGCCCAGCCGTGTAGTCGATGAACGGCTGATCCTTCAACTCGTCGAATCGGATGCTGTCTCGGGCGGCGAGTCGGTGCCGAAGGGGCAGTGCCACAACGAAATGATCGTGTTCGACGGTCACGTATTCAACGTCGCTGCGACGAGTCAGCGGTACGCGAACGATCGCGACGTCGATCTGGTGTTGCTCGAGTGAGGCGATCAATCGAGTGTTGGTCTGCTCGACGAACTTCAGGACGACCCCCGGGTGCTTTCCCTGGAACAGTGGTAACAGTCTCGGAAGCAGCAGGTTCTTCGCCGAGCCTACGAACCCGACTCGGAGGTTTCCGCTCGACCCTGCTGCCGTCGCCCTGGCCACTCGGGCGACTTCCTCGGCATGGAACAGGGCGGCACGTGCCTCGTCGAGTACTGCCTCGCCTGCCTGAGTGAGCCGCACCTGGTGGGTGGACCGCACGAACAGATCCGCGCCGATCTCCGCCTCGAGCTTGCGAATCGACACCGACAGCGGAGGTTGAGTCATGTGCAGCCTCTCGGCTGCGGCCCTGAAGTTCAAGGTCTCGGCGACAGCGACGAACTGCGTGAGCTGGCGTAAATCCACTGGTGATACTCGATTCGAATCAACTTATGCGACCTTGCAACTCTGGCTTGTATAACACCATACGACTTCGGCAGTGTGACCTGAGCAACAGGACCAATCGAATGTGATGACACCGCGGAGCGCTGAACATGACGCCACACAACATTGCCAACCTCGACAAAGCCTTCCGGCCGACGTCCGTCGCAGTGATCGGTGCGTCGGACGACGCCACTCGGATTTCCGGCCGTGCCCTGCACTATCTGATCCGTTCCGGATACGAGGGTGCGATCTATCCGGTGAACAACCGCCGCGACACAGTTCAAGGTCTCACTGCATACGCATCCCTTTCCGACCTTCCAGCGGCGCCCGACGTCGCACTGATTGCGCTTCCCTCGAGGTTGCTCGAGGACTCGCTGACCGAGTGCGTCGACATGGGTGTGTGCGCCGCAGTGATCTACGCGGCGGGCTTCGCCGAAACCGGCAGTGACGGTGGACAATTGCAGGACCGTCTCGCAAAGATCGCCGCTGACGGCGGTGTGCGACTGCTCGGGCCGAACTGCCTCGGACTCCTGCATACCGGCAGCGGGTTCACCGGAACGTTCTCCAGTGCATTCGACGCAGGGCTTCCGACGCCAGGGCAGGTGGCCATCGTCAGTCAGAGTGGCGCTTACGGAGGCCATTTGGCGTACCTGTGCGAGAAGCGCGGCGTCGGCGTCGGTTATTGGGTGAGTACGGGCAACGAGGCCGGCACGGACGTTGCGGATTGCATTCACTGGCTCGCATTGCAGGACGACGTCGAGGTGATCCTCGCGTACGCGGAGGGTATCCGTGATGGAGATACTTTCCGGGCGGCCCTTCAGGCAGCGCACGACAACCGAAAGGCCGTCGTGTTCATGAAGGTCGGCGAGTCCGAGATCGGTGCACATGCAGCGCAGTCGCACACGGCGAGCCTCGCCGGCGCCGACGCAGTGTTCGACGGACTGTGCACCCAGTACGGCATCTACCGTGCCCGTACTACTCAGGAGCAGGTCGACGTTGCGTATGCAGCGAGTCGGGGTGTATTTCCCCACGGCCGTAGTCTCGGAATCATCACCGTGTCAGGAGGATTCGGCGTTCAGCTGTGCGACGCCGCGTCCCGACATTCTCTCGACGTTGCGTCACTCCCCGAAACCGGTCGGGACAAGCTCCGAGCGCTGAATCCGATGGGCAGCGACAACAATCCGTGCGACACCACGGCCGGCTGGCTCAACGACATGAGCCTGATCACCAAGACGTTCGACGTCATGTACGCCGATGGCGGCTACGACAGCATTATCGGTTCGTTCACGATGCTTCCCGATTCGCCGACCTACGGCGACGACATTCGTGCGGCGATCGGCGCAGGTACGTCTCGATTCATGGACCGGCCGACGGTGCTGTGCATGGAAGCGCGCGCCGAGGTGGTCGAAGCGTACGAGGCCGAGGGTTTTCTGGTGTTCGACGACTCCGAACGCGCAGCCCTGGCCTTGAGCGCTCTCGCCCAGCTGCGAGAGGGGTTCGATCGCGAGATCGGGGCCCTTTCGGTCCCGCGCGAGCAGGTCGACTTCGGTTCGAGCGCGCTGTCCGAACTCGATGCACAACGACTTCTCGTCGACGCAGGTGTGCCGTTTCCTCGCGCGGTGCTGACGACGTCGGCTTCCGAAATTCCCGATGCTGTTGCTGCGCTCGACTTTCCGGTGGTCATGAAGATCGTGTCACCCGATATCGCCCACAAGACGGAGATCGGCGGGGTGCTGCTCGGAATAGCGGATGCCCAGCAAGCAAGCGCAGGCTTCGACACGCTTGTCGCCCGTGCCAGGGCAGCGCAGCCTGACGCTCGGATCGACGGCGTCATGGTGTCCGAAACCTGCCCTCCCGGTGTGGAAACGATCATCGGCGTGGTGTCGGATCCTGTGTTCGGCCCCACCGTGATGTTCGGACTCGGCGGCGTGCAGGCGGAGTTGTACAAGGACGTCGCATTCAGGGTAGGTGCTCTCGACCTCGCCGAAGCACATCGCATGATCGAGGAGATCGACGGATACCCGCTTCTGACAGGTTTCCGTGGCGCACCGAAATCCGATATCGATGCTCTTGCAGAGCTTCTCGTGAATGTTTCGCGTTTCGCCGTGGCGCACTCGGGTGCCTTCGCATCCCTCGACCTCAATCCCGTCATGGTACTCGAGCGCGGCGTTCTCGCGCTCGATTCGTACCTGGACGTCTCCTTAGGCTGAATCGAAAGGACAAATACTACAATGGAACTCGAACTGAACGGCAAGGTCGCCATCGTGACCGGCTCGGCGCGCGGGCTCGGGGAAGCGACCGCTCGCAGGCTCGCGTGTGAAGGTGCGCACGTCGTGGTCACCGACATCGATGCCGAAAGCGCCGAACTCACGGCCAAGGACATCGTCGCGCAGGGATACAGCGCTCACGCGGTGGCAGGAGACATCACGCGATCGGCTGACGTCGACGCCCTGGTGCAGGACACGCTCGACAGGTTCGGCGGCGTGCACGTACTGGTCAACAACGCGGGATTCCCGCGTGACAGCGTTCTGACCAAGATGAGCGAAAGCAACTGGGACGACGTCATCGACGTGATCCTCAAAGGTGCATTCCTCACCTCGAAAGCCGTCATGCCGCATCTGATCGATCAGCGATGGGGTCGTATCGTCAACATCTCGTCGAGGGCGCACTTCGGAAACCCCGGACAGGCCAACTACTCGAGCGCCAAAGCCGGCATCCTCGGGTTGACCCGGGCGCTCTGCCTCGAAGAGGGCCGCTACGGCATCACCGTCAACGCGGTCGCACCCGGATTCGTTGCCACCGAGGCAGTTCGCTCCCTCGGACACTACGAGAAGATTCGGGACCGGGCGGTCGAAAGCACTCCGCTGGGACGCGTCGGGACGCCCGAGGACATCGCCGATGCGGTCGCTTTTCTCGCGTCGGAACGAGCGAGTTTCATCAGTGGCGAGACCCTGCACGTCACGGGCGGAAGGTTCGGCTGATCTTTCCTTCGCTCATCTATCGGTGCACTATCATTGACCTCTTGGAGAGAACCGATGTCCCTTTCAGCTTCGAACCCCATGCCGCACAACACTGATACAGCAAGTCCGGTCGTGAAACGCACCAAGGTGCGTTTCATGATCGTCGCGCTCTTGTTCATCATCTCGACTCTCAACAACGCCGACCGCGCCATTCTGTCGATCACCGGTACCGAGATCCGTGCCGATTTCGGGTTCAGTGCAGTCACTCTCGGCTACATGTTTTCGGTGTTCGCGTGGGCATACATGCTCGCGCAGATCCCGGGCGGCCGATTCGTCGACCGGTTCGGTGTCAAGCGCATCTACGCGATCAGTATCTTCGTCTGGTCGTTCTTCACGCTCCTGCAGGGCTTTGCGCCGATACTCGGAGTCGGAGCAGCGGTCGCTGCGCTGTTCGCGCTGCGAATCGGCGTCGGACTTGCCGAAGGTCCGGCGTATCCGGCGAACGGGCGCGTCGTGGCCACCTGGTTCCCGACGTCGGAACGCGCGACGGCGTCGGCGATCTTCAATTCGGCCCAATACGCTGCCGCCGTGGTTTTCACGCCTCTGATGGCGTGGCTTACTCACGACCACGGTTGGGAGTCGGCCTACTTCTTCATGGGCGGTCTTGGCATGGTGCTGACCTTTGGGTGGTTGTGGCTCTACGACCAGCCGCGGAAGCACCGCATGGCCAACGACGCCGAGATCGAGTACATCGCAGCGGGCGGTGCACTCGTCGACATCGAGGAGACTTCGACGGTATCCGGAGACTCCAAGCCGAAGATCAACTCCTGGAACGTCGTCAAGCAACTTCTCTCGAGCCGGATGATGATCGGCCTCTACGTCGGTCAGTTCTTCATCACGACCATTGTCTACTTCTTCCTGACGTGGTTTCCGATCTACCTCATCCAGGAACTGGACATGAATCTGCTCGACGCCGGACTCACCGCGGCGATTCCCGCGATCTTCGGCTTCACCGGTGGAATTCTCGGAGGACTGCTTTCGGATCGGCTACTCAAGCGCGGCGCGTCGCTGACCGTTGCACGCAAGGTGCCGATCGTCATCGGACTGTCGTTGTCCACGTGCATCGTTCTGTGCAACTTCACGTCCACCGAAACCGTTGTCATCCTTCTGATGGTCCTCGCGTTCTTCGGCAAGGGACTCGGAAGTCTCGGTTGGACGTTGGTTTCCGACACGTCACCGAAGGAGGCGGCGGGCCTGTCGGGCGGATTGTTCAACACCTTCGCCAACGCCGCGGGCATCACGACGCCGATCATCATCGGATACATCGTCGATGCCACCGGATCGTTCGACGGCGCCCTCCTCTTCGTCGGTATCAGTGCGGCTCTTGCTGTCGCGAGCTTCCTGCTCATCATGGGCAAGGTCAGCCGCGTCGAACTGAAACTGGATGCCCCTGCATGAGTTTCGACGACTGGATCGGCCGCACCGAGACCGGCACGGACACCTTCACCACGGCACACAACGCACGACTGGCAGCCATCGGCGACCATCCGAGAATCCCATGGTCCGATCTCGCTCCGCTGGGACATTGGACAGGCTTCACACCGACCACACCGCAGTCGAATATCGACACCGACGGGCACCCACGTCGCGGTGAATTCATGCCGCCCGTGGATCTGCCCCAACGCATGTGGGCCGGGGGTTCGGTGCACTTTCACGGCCCGATACCGCTGGGCGCCCCGGTTCGGCGAGTGTCGACAATCGCAGACGTCACGGTCAAAGACGGCTCTACCGGTCGGCTGGTGTTCGTCGAGGCCGGTCACGAACTCACCGTCGACGGGACGACCGTGCTGTCGGAAGTGCAGAACATCGTCTACAAGGACGGTTCGTCGCCGACCGCCGGCGTCGAGGGTAGGGCCGAACCCGACTTCTCACGGACGCTGACACCGGACGCTGTCCTGCTGTTCCGATACTCGGCGGCCACGTTCAACGCCCACCGCATCCACTACGACCGAGATTACGCAACCGGAGTCGAAGGGTATCCGGACATTGTCGTTCAGGGGCCGTTGACTGCAACGCTGCTGCTCGACGCCGCATCCCGCTATCGACGGGTTCCGTTTGCGGCGTTTCGTTTTCGAGGGAGAGCACCGATGTTCGGCGGAAAGGCCATGTCGCTGAACGTGTTCGACCGGGATGGTGGACTCTCGATGGAGGCAGTCGACGAGTCCGGTCGACTGGGCATGACAGCGGAGGTCGACTTCGCATGATGCACTGGACCACATTGTTGTTCGTGCCCGTCACTGCGCAGCGGTTCGTCGAGACCGCCCACACCAGAGGAGCGGACGCGGTGATCCTCGACCTGGAAGACTCGATCTCCGAACACGACGTTCCTGCAGCGCTCGCAGCTCTCCCGGCTGCGGTGGAATCCATCAGTCGCCGGGCGGTACCGGTAGTGGTGAGGATCGGACGGGCATCCGACCTCGCTACCGTGGTACGGCCGGGAGTCTCGGCCATCATGGTTCCGAAAGTCGCTTCAGCGAAACAACTTCGATTGCTCGACGCCGACCTTCGGCGTGAGGAATCGGCCGCAGGCATCACCGAAGGCTCTATCGGAGTGCTTGCCCTGATCGAGGATCCGGCAGCGGTATTCGTTCTGCACGAGATCGCGTCGGCGCCTCGCGTCATCGGTATCGGCCTCGGTAGTGAGGATTTCGCAGCTGCTCTCGGCGTCGAACCGACACCCGCAGCACTCACCGTGCCGGCCCAGTGGGTTGCACTCGCAGCCGTGGCGAGCGGGGTCATGGCCCTCGGGCTGCCGGACACCCTGGCGAACTTTCGTGATCTCGAAAGACTGCAGTTGGCTGCGGAGTCCGCTCGCGCAGTGGGTATGACCGGGGCGCTCTGCATACATCCGGCGCAAGTTCCGGTGATCGATCGAGTGTTCGCGCCCAGTGCCGCAGAGGTCGAGTGGGCCACCGCCGTCACCCGTGCGTGGAAGGACACCGACAGCGGTGTCATGGCGATCGCCGGAACCATGATCGACAAGCCGGTTGTTCTTCGCGCTGAACGCATCCTGGCCAGAAGGGTCACACATGTCTGAGATCTTCGTGCGACTCGACCGGTCAGGGCCGGTTGCCACACTGACACTGGACAATCCGCCACTGAACGTGGTGACGCTGGGTCTGACTCGGCAACTGTCGGACCACCTGGATGCCCTTGCCATCGACCCCGAAGTCCGCGCAGTGGTGATCACCGGTGCCGGGTCACGGGCATTCTGCGCAGGTTCGGACATCACCGAATTCACGGACATGATGGAGCCGGGTCAGGTCGTGGACAAAAAACTTCGGCGCCAGAACGAGATATTCTCGTTCCTGGCGAACTACCCGAAGCCGACGGTCGCCGCCCTGAACGGTCTCACATTCGGCGGTGGCCTCGAAATCGCTCTGTGCTGCGATCTTTTGGTTGCCGATGAATCGATTCGGTTGGCGCTGCCGGAGATCAAGCTGGGTGTCTTTCCGAGTAGCGGCGGTACGTTTCGCGCAACCCGCCGAATCGGCGTCGGACGTGCCAAGCGACTGATTCTCCTGGGCGAGCCAGTGGACACCGCAACTGCGCTGGATTGGGGACTGATCGACTATGCCGTCCCTGCTGGAACCGCAGTGGCCGCCGCGCAGAACACCGCCGCAACTCTGGCAACGCGTCCGACCTACGCGCTCGAGCTGGCCAAGTCCGTCATCGACATGGCCGACGACGCCACGGAACAAGTCTTGATCGAGGCATCTCTGGCAGCAAGCGACCAGGCCTTCAGCTCACCGGAATGTCGCGAAGGGGTTCGCGCATTCCTCGCCAAGGAGACCCCGGACTTCGAACACCACAGGGAGAGAACATGAGACGAGCTGCCATCGTGGCCCCGACGCGCACCGCGATCGGAGCCTTCGGAGGAGGGTTGAAGAACGTTGCCGTCGAGGATCTCGGCGCCGCAGTGGCGACCGCGGTCGTCGAGCGCAGCGGAATCGACCCAGCGGTGATCGAGGACATGGTCTTCGCGCAGTCCTATTCCAACAGTGAAACCCCCTGCGTCGGGCGCTGGATCGCACTGCAGGCAGGGTTCCCGATCGATGTCGCCGGCATGCAGCTCGACCGCCGCTGCGGCGGCGGTCTGCAATCGATCGCGACCGCGGCGATGATGATCCAGAGTGGCGCTGCCGACGTCGTCATGGCGGGCGGTGTCGAAAGCATGAGCAACGTCGAGTTCTACACGACCGACATGCGTTGGGGTTCGAAGCAAGGCTCGGTGAAGCTCCACGATCGGCTCGATCGCGGGCGTGAGCGTGCGCAACCCGTCGAGCGATTCGGCTACATCTCGGGAATGATCGAAACAGCAGAGAATCTTGCGCGTAAGTACTCGATCACTCGCGACGAAGCCGACGCGTTCGCAGTGCAAAGCCAAGTGCGAGCAGCGGCCGCGTGGGACGAAGGTCGATTCTCCGACGAGGTCGTGCCGGTGAAAGTCCCTCAACGCCGCGGTGACACAGTCGTTTTCGACAGGGATGAAGGAATCAGAGCGGACTCGTCGGTCCAGAAATTAGCGAAACTGCGATCGATCATGCCCGACGGTACAGTCACCGCGGGTAACGCGTGCCAGCAGAACGACGCGGCCGCAGCATGTCTCGTCGTCGCCGAGGATCGACTCGACCGTCTCGGACTCACCCCCATCGGCTTTCTGCACGGGTGGGCCGCCGTCGGATGCGAGCCGTCGGAGATGGGCATCGGACCGGTACCTGCAGTGCGCAAGTTGCTGACCAAACTTGGGCTGAGCCTGGCGGACATCGATCTGATCGAGATCAACGAGGCCTTCGCGGTGCAGGTACTGGCTGTGTTACAGGAGTTGAACATCGAGGATCAGTCGATCGTGAACGTCAACGGGTCGGGAATTTCGCTCGGCCACCCGGTCGGAGCCACCGGCTCGCGCATCATGACGACCCTGCTGCACGAGATGAAGCGGCGTGGAGCGCGATACGGTGTGGAGACCATGTGCATCGGAGGAGGACAGGGCATTGCAGCAGTCTTCGAATCGGCCTGACAGTGCGCCGCTTGCAGGCCTGACCGTCGTGGAGGTGTCCGCGTTCGTCGCAGCGCCGCTGGGCGGAATGACGTTGGCGCAGTTGGGTGCCGAGGTGATTCGCATCGATCCGATCGGCGGCAACATCGACATTAATCGGTGGCCGGTGACGGCCGACGGCACCAGCATCTACTGGGCGAGCCTCAACAAGGGCAAGAAGTCGGTGACTCTCGATCTCCGCAGCGACGAGGGCCGCGAACAGGCAACCCAGCTCATGGTCGACGCAGGCATCGTGCTGACCAACCTGCCTGCTCGCGGTTGGATGGGGTACGAGCAGTTGGTGCAGCGGCGAGAAGATCTGATCATGATGCGTCTCACGGGAAACTACGACGGCAGCTCCGCGGTCGACTACTCGGTGAACTGTGCGAGCGGATTCCCCTTGGTGACAGGCGATTCCGATCGGCCTGTCAATCACGTCCTGCCGGCGTGGGATGTTGCCGCGGGGCTGTATCTCGCTACCGGCTTGCTCGCCGCCGAGCGTGTTCGGAGGCTGAGCGGGTACGGCCAGGAGGTGACGATCGCATTGTCCGACGTCATGCTCGCGACCGTCGGAAATCTCGGCTACCTCGCCGACGTGCGGGTCAACGGCACCTCGCGACAAGCCGACGGCAATTCGTTGTACGGCGGATTCGGCCGAGAGTTCCGCACGTCCGACGACCGTGACGTGATGGTGGTTGCTCTCACCACCGGACAGTGGAAAGCGCTGACCAAGGCCACAGGGCTGGGGGACAAGCTCGCGATGATCGAGCCGATGCTGGACGTCGACCTGTCCACCGACAGTGGTCGGTATGCGGCCCGCTACGCTATCGCCGCTGTTCTCGAACCTTGGTTCGCCGCAAGAACTCTCGCTGAGGTCGGGTCCCTCCTGGATGCTGCGAGTGCATTGTGGGGTCCATATCGGACGTTCGAGCAACTGCTCGATGAGGACCGACGGTGCTCCACCGACAACCCACTGTTCGCCGAAATCGAGCAACCCGGTATCGGCACTCTACTGACCCCTGCGGTGCCTCTGTCGTTCGGTCGTAGCGCTGTCCCGTCGGCACAGGCGGCCCCTGTGCTCGGAGCAGACACGGTGAGAGTGCTGTCCCGCTCGGGGTTCGATCGAGCCGAGTAGGACGTGTGGGTTGCTAGGTATCGGCGCGTTCGGACGCCGTCAGGCCACCCCAGATACCGTATGGCTCAGCACTTTCCATTGCATGCTGACGACAGTGGTCGAGCACGGGGCACGACGAACAGATCCGCTTGGCGGCGGCTTCGTGATAACGCAGCGTCGGGCCTCTGAGGCCCGGCGGTGGGAAGAACGTGGCCGACTGAACCCCGCGGCACCGCGCATCGAGTTGCCAATCCCAGTGCTCGACGACGGGTCTGAGCAGTGCAGCGACTGTGTCGGTCATTGCTGGATGTCGATTCGACCGCGGTCCAACGCGACGACGCCCCTATCGGGAACGGTGGTCCGGACGGAGACGACCGAACCGTCCTGCCACATGTCGTGCCGCAACGTTTCGCCCGGGTACACGGGAGCTGTGAACCGTCCGCTCATTGCGGTGAACTTCCGGACATCCTCACCCAGAACGCATCTCGACACTGCATGTGCCGCCATCCCGAAGGTGGCCAAGCCGTGCAGGATAGGCCGTTCGAACCCTGCATCCGTCGCGATCTTCGGGTCGGCGTGCAACGGGTTGTAGTCGCCACTGAGGCGGTAGAGCAGAGCTGACTGGGGGAGGGTGCGGACGTCGTGTACCCAGTCAGGACGACGGTCTGGAAGGCGGTGCGGTTCGGGCGTACTGGTCGTCGTGCCGCCCTGCCCACCGTTCCCGCGCAGCATCGTCGTCTGTCCGATCGTTGCGAGGAGCGTGCCGTCGATGTCGCTGACGGTTCGGCGGAGGTAGAGCAATGCGCCCTTCGCCGGTCCCTTGTCGACGATCTCGACGATCTGCGTACGGCCGATCACTGTGCCGGCCGTAGGAATCGGTGCATGGAGGCGAATGGACTGTTCGGCGTTGACAAGTCGCTTCCAATCGATACCGGTGTCGGGATCGCGCGCCCAGAACCCCGGGTACCCCAGGACGAACGGAAAGGTCGGAGACGGAACGAGTCCATCCTCGTACACGTACCGGAGTCGGTCGAAATCGACTGGATCCGAACCCAGGCCGAGGCCGAGCGCGTACAGCATGGTGTCGCGCTCGGTATACGTCTGGGTGATCGGAGGGAACTCTCGCTCGACCAGCGAGTGGGGATCGAATCTCACATGTTCAGTGGACCAGGACGGCGGTCCGCTCGGTATGCGGAAACGTCGTTCCGTAACGAGTGATTCGGGATCGATATCGCGGCAGCGTTGTCGGCGGCGTGTCAACCGGCCGCGCTTCTCGTCTTCCTGTGTGTGAGTCATCAGCGGTCCGATGGTCGGAGGATTCGCTACAGAGGAACGACGCTCACGCGGAGCCTCGCTCTCTGACCGCAGGATTGAAACGCGAGAGCTCCGCCTCGCTCCACCGTAGGGCAGTGGCGTCGGGAATGCGGATGACTCTCTCGACGTCGAAGTCGACGAGGCGCTCTGCGCCCGGCACGGCAGCGGCGTGCTCGTGATCCCAATCGACGGAGGCAGTGCCGGTCAGATGGAGCAGCGTCCCGGTCATCCACTGCGGCAACACTATTCCGGCTCTCGGATTGATCTCGAAGTTCCCGAGTGTATTGAACATCGAGTTTCCTGCATAGTCGGGCCACTGCATATGCGTCGGGCTGATCATGCGCAGGAAGCCGGGATTTCCACCGCGGTGCGAGACATCGGCGTTGCCGTCCCGATCAGCGGAGGCCACGAAGAAGGTATCCGCCGACCGAACGAACTCCTGGTCGGCCACAGAAAGTTCACTGCTCGACTGAGGCTTACCCGGGCCGCCTTCTCTCCACGTCGGCTCCCGCTTCTGAATGTACTTGGGGCAGTTGGGATAAATCTCGTCGAGATCGATTCTCAGGCCGTCGGGCATCGGGTGTGAAGTCCCGCTCATCCGGACGCGCCGCCGCGCGCCTGGCTCGAGCGCGAGGAGACCGACGCGGGTGGATGAATCGAGCACGTCATGTAGAGGGTCGTCGGGTCCAGGCGTTGCTGCGACGTCCACGGTGGTCGGGGTCGTGGCGGAAATGAACCCGGGCAGTCCGGCGAGGAGGGTGGCCCAGACGGCGCCCGCCTGGTCGACTGCGCTGACGACGAGCATCGGTTGCTCGGCCAGAAAGTCGACGACGACCGGTGGAATCTCATGCCTGATGACCGACGCAACGCGCTCGGCCTGTGCTCGCACTCCGGCTCGCTCTTGCGCAAGGATTTCGCCGCGGTGGTAGACGGTCACGTCCGACTCCTGCTTTCGAGCTAGAAGAAACCGCAAGTCGGAACCGCCCCAGCAGGAGCGGGCGCGCCCTGCACGCCGGCAGGAGAGCCGCTGCCGCTCGACTTGCTGAATACGCGCTGGATCGATGACGACGGCGACCATGACCTGCTGAGTCTTCCAAACGGGCTCGCGATCTGGTTGGCGTCGGCCGGCCTCGCTGACGAGGTGGTCGAGTCGCCTGAAACTCTCGAGGCGTTGCTGGTGACCCGCGAGTCGTTGCTTGCGGTTGCACAACCGGACGTGGTCGAACCCGAGCATGCTCGTGAACTGCTCAACGGCACGTTGCTGCACGGACGAGTCCTGCGACTGCGTGTTGCGGTTCTACGACGTATCGAAATCCGATGCGCGACGGTGGTGCTCGATGTCCGCGTGTGGGAACCGATCGAAGGCGCGAAATCACTACGCGCGCAATCGTCATCGCTGAGCTTGCTGCGTCATGATTGCTCCTTCGAGCACCACCATGTGGTTCGCCCACCGACGGTTCCGCGGGACATGGGTGACCCGCAGCGCGGGCAGGTTGCATCGGCTTTTCGGAACGGGATGACTTCACCGGTATGGACGCCGCCTTGTCGGATTGCGGACCGGATGGCGCGTCGCAGCACCACTCGCAGCTCGTCCAGTTCCTCGGTTGTCAAGGTCTTGGCTTTGCGCGCCGGGGACAATGCGCACTGCCACAGAACCTCGTCGGCGAGCAGGTTTCCGATGCCGGCGATGGCGGCCTGATCGAGCAATCTCGCTTTCAAAGGCGCTCCACTGGAACCGATTCGGTCTCGAAAGTCCTGTCGCGAGATTTCGGCTGCGTCGGGCCCCAATGCGTCGATGTCGGGTTCGAGCCGCACTCGACCCAGTCGGCGCTTGTCGAACAATCGCAGCTGGCCGCCGTCGTCGAACGTGATGGCGAAGCGTGTCCACTCCGGTTTGTCCGTATCGCGTTCGCCGACGTGCGGATCCCCGCCCCCGTACTGGGAGGTCTCGTCTCCGTCGGGTGCGGTCACGATCACCCGCCCACCCATTCCGAGGTGGATTCCAAGGGTGGGTCCGCCTGTGCCGTCGGCCGTCTCGGTGTCACACCACATGGCTTTCCCACGCCGACGCGCTGTGGTGAGAGTGCCGCCTTCGAGCGCGCGGCGGATATCACCAGGTCGATGTGGACGGCATTCGTAGGTGTCCGAGTCGTCGATATCGGTGATGACCCGACCGAGCGCCTTTTCCACGACCAAGCGAGCGTTCTCCACTTCCGGTAATTCTGGCACCGTAGCGACCTACCCCCATAGACCGATCTCTACTCGTTTGCTCGCCTTTGTACACCGGATCTTCAGGCGACCGTCCGCCGTCCCGCCAGCCGAAGAGGCCGATCCGGCCATATGACGAAGTGGCTCGACGTTGCCGAATCCGAGAACTGTAGGCAAGGTTGAGTAATGAGCGACACCACGAAGGTCACTGTCGAACGCACCATCGAGGCGCCCGTCGACGCCGTTTTCGATGTCCTCTCCAACCCCGAACGGCATCCGGCGCTCGACGGCTCCGGCTTCGTCCGCAGCGTCGATCACGCCGATCGAATTCAGCGTGTCGGCGAAGTGTTCACGATGAACATGCAGGGCGATCACATGGGCGGCGAGTACCAGACCGACAACCATGTGTCCGGTTACGCGAAGGACAAGTTACTGGCGTGGAAGACGGCGCCCGCAGGAACCGAGCCTCCCGGATGGGAATGGTTGTGGGAGTTGGAGTCTCAGGGGCCCAACGAGACGCTGGTCCGTCACACGTACGACTGGTCGAAGGTCACCGACAAGAAGCTACTCGAGCAGGTGAAGTTCCCGCTCGTCACCGAGGATCAGTTGAACGACACCCTCGGTCGACTCGCGACGGAATCTACGTCCTGAACGATTCTTCGATGACGTGGTAGCAACGCACCACCGGGCCGTGATCGCTGTTCTTCGGAACGTGATCACGGTCCTTTTGTCATCTTTGGTACTGGAAAGGTTGTACAGGTTCTGTACAGGTTTGGTCCCGGCATGTACCGTAGCCCTCATGTCCGAGCCCACTATGACCCAGCGCACACGTCACAAGCGCCATCAGGTGCTGACTGCGCTGAAAGAGACCATCGAGTCCGGTGGCCTCCCGAACGGTTCTCTGCTGCCGGGTGAGAACGAGTTGGCGCGTGAATTCTCGGTCAGTCGCGGAACCATACGATCCGCGCTCAGTGATCTCGAAGAGCAGAAACTGATCAGGAAGCAGACCGGTGTCGGATCTCTGGTGACGTTCGACGGTCATCAGATCGAGACGGCCGAGGGTTGGGCGCGGGCACTGTCGTCGGCCGGGGTGGACATGCTCACGCACACCCTGCGGCTGGAGAAAATCGTCGATCCCGAGCTTGCTGCCGAAATGGGCACGGCAGCAGTAGAGTTCATCGCCGTCGATCGTGTCCGCCACGTCGTGGACGGTCGACCGGTGTCGTTGGAGCGGAGTCGAATTCCCGCAACCGGAACATTGGCGACACTGCCTGACACCGGTCTGGTGGGTGGATCCCTCACCACCACTTTGGCTGCGGCGGACCTGATCGTCGCGAGCGGTGAGCAATGGGTGTCGGTGATACCGGTCGACGCGATCGACGCCGAGATTCTCGAGGTACCTGTCGGAACGCCGTTTCTGCACAGCATTCGCGTCAGTCGTGACGCATCCGGTCGTTTTGTCGAGAAGGTCGCGAGTTTGCTCGCGCCCGATCGCTTTCGCATGCACCTCTCCTTTTCCTCCTGAATTCACAAGGACTTTCATTCATGACTTCTGTACGTGATCGTGCTCTCGGCGCCTTCTACGGTGTGGCGCTCGGTGATGCACTCGGAATGCCGACGCAGTCGATGCGGCGCGAGGAGATCGTCGAGGACTACGGACACTTCACCGGCTTCGTCGACGCAGGTCCGCGTCAGCGCATCGCAAACGGGATGAAAGCCGGGTCGATCACCGACGACACCGAACAAGCAATCATGCTGGCGGAGTTGATCATCGAAGGCGATGGTGTAGTCGACCCGTCGGCGTTCGCGAAGGCTCTCATCGAGTGGGAACTCGACATGAAAGCGCGTGGATCACTCGACCTGTTGGGGCCCTCGACCAAGCAAGCCGTCGAACGGATCCTGGCCGGTACCGACCCGAACGAGGCCGGTAGATTCGGCACCACCAACGGTGCGGCGATGCGGGTCACCCCAGCTGCCATTGCGGTGTCGCTCGACGGAGGTGTCGGAGCATTCGTCGACGCGGTGTATCTGTCGAGTTTCGTCACGCACAACACCTCGCTCGGAATCGCCTCTGCCGCAGCGGTTGCCGGCGCCGTCAGCGCTGGTATCGATGGCGCGAGTCTGGCCGATGCCATCGGTGTCGGAATCGCAGCCGCAGCCGAGGGCGCCACCCGTGGACACTGGAGCGCCGGCGGTGACATCGCCACCCGCATCACCTGGGCCGTCGAGCATGTGAAAAACAGTGACAACAAAGAACTTTCGACGACGGTATCCGACCTCATCGGAACCTCCGTCGCATCCCAGGAATCAGTGGTAGCAGCCTTCGCTTTGGCTGTTGCGTACGACGACCCGTGGGACGTCGTCCTTGCGGCTGCACGAATCGGCGGCGACACCGACACCATCGCCGCGATGGCCGGTGCCATCCGCGGTTCCGTCAGCGGCATGTCCGCTTGGCCCGCAGACGCCGTTCGTGTCGTCACCGAAGCCAACTCGCTCAGCTTGCATTCCGTCGTCGATCGACTTCTCGCTCTCCGACACACGAACTGACACAGTTCGACTCACCCTGGAGCATATTCATGACCTCTACCGCCTCGACCTCCTCCTCCGACGCGTCCGCCGAAGCGCTATCGCTGGAAACGCGTGGCATCGAACCCGTCCCCGATGGCGAACGCAACGGCAATCCATTGCAATTGTTCTGGGTGTGGTTCGCCGCGAACATCTCGATCCTCGGTCTGCCTCTCGGGGCCACGCTGGTCGTGTTCACCGGACTGAACATCTGGCAGGCACTGATCGTTGCGGTCGTCGGTGCAGCCGGGTCCTTCGCGATCGTCGGTGTCGTCTCCATTGCCGGACGACGCGGCGGCGCACCGAGTTTGACGCTGTCGCGCGCCACGTTCAGTGTCCGCGGCAACATCGGACCGACACTCGTGTCGCTGATGTCACGGCTCGGCTGGGAGACGGTCAACACCACCACGGCCGCATTCGTATTGCTGTCGCTGTTCACGCTGATCTTCGGAGGTTCAGGACTGGCGAAGGAGCACGCGGTGGTCACCGTGGTCTCGATCGTCATCTTCATCGCACTGACGTTGGTCGTCAGCGGTCTCGGACACTCCGCGATTCTCGTCATCCAGAAGTGGTCGACGTGGATATTCGGTGCGCTCAACATCTTCGTGGCAGTGTTCCTCGTCGCCACAGTCGACTGGAGCGCCGTCACAAGCACTCCCGCTGGTTCGATCAGCGCGATGGTCATCGGCATCGGAACGATTGCGGCCGGTACGGGTATCGGCTGGGCGAATGCGGGTGCCGATATGTCGCGCTACCAGCGGACAAGCGTCAAGGCAGGGTCGCTCGTGCTGTCCAGCGCGGCGGGCGCGGGCATTCCGTTGGTGCTGTTGATCGGACTCGGTGCATTGCTCTCGGCCGGTGACAACAGCTTGGCGTCGGCGTCGGATCCAGTTGCTGCGATTCGCGAGATTCTGCCGGCGTGGATGGCGATCCCGTACCTGATCACAGCGTTCGGTGGTCTTCTTCTGTCCAACCACCTGTCCGTCTACTCGGCCAGCCTGACGACACTCACCCTCGGTTTCCGGATCAAGCGTGTCTACGCGGTGGCTGTCGACGTCTTCGTCACCTTTGTCGGTGCCCTCTATTTCATGCTCGTGTCCGACGGCTTCTACGGCCCGTTCATCACGTTCATCTCGGTGCTGGCTGTGCCGCTCACGGCGTGGCTCGGGGTATTCCTGGCAGACATGATCAAGCGAAAGTCCTACGACACAGCCGGAATCATGGATGTCAGCCGGACGTCGCGTTACTGGTACACGGGCGGCATCAACTGGTATGCGTTCGGGAGTTGGGCCGTGGCCATCGTCGTAGGCTTCCTGTTCACTGCCATTGTCGTCGACGGCGATGTCATCTACACGGGCCCGTTGTCGGACAGCTGGATCGGTTCGAACGGACTCGGCTGGGTCGCGTCGTTCGTCGTCGCGGGTGGGTTGTACCTGGCCACCGGCGGGGCGCGTCGTACGGAATCGGTAACGCAGTGAGCGCCAGACTGATTCACACGGGGCAGGTCATCGTCGACGTCGTCATGACGGTTCCGGCGGTACCCGAACCCGGCGGCGACGTCATCGCCACGTCTCTCGACGAGACTGCAGGCGGGGGACTGAACGTCATCGTTGCTGCCATCCGGGACGAGCTTCCAGTCGTTTTCACAGGACGATTCGGTTCGGGCCATTATGGCTCCATAGTCGGTGACGCCTTGGCCGCGAGTGGTGCGACGATCGTTCAACCGGAGCCCGCAGTTCATGATTCAGGCTTCTGTATCGCATTGGTCGACGCGAACACCGAACGGACGTTCGTGACCTACCCGGGTGCCGAATCCGAATTGACGATCAGTGATCTCGATGCTGCACAGGTGAACTCGGCTGATCTCGTGTACGTCACCGGCTACGGACTCGCGCATCCGTCCAATGCCGAGGCATTGACTGCATGGCTGCCGACTTTGCCCGAGGACACGACTGTATTCTTCGACCCCTCGCCGCTGATCGGGTTACTCGATCCACGTCTTGTCGAAACAATTCTGAGCCGCAGTGACGTCGTGAGTGTCAATCTGCGCGAGGGCATCTCGATGACGGGTGAGCGCGACGCCGAATCCGCAGCGCGGGCGCTGGCTGCGCGAGTCAGGCCCACCGCCCACGCCGTTGTTCGTGACGGCGCCGACGGCTGCTGGGTCGCAGGTGGCGGACAGGTGCCCGAGCTGGTCCCCGGATTCGAGGTCGACGCAGTCGATTCCAACGGTGCAGGTGACGCACACGCAGGCGTGCTGTTGGCGGGACTGTCGCGTGGGCTGGACGTCTATGCCGCTGCCCGACGCGCGAATGCCGCAGCAGCCCTTGCGGTTACCGAGCGTGGCCCGGCAACCGCACCTCTCCGAGCGCGCACCGACGAGCTGGTGGACGCCGGTGGGACGTCAACGCACCGCCGCGAATCCTCCGTCCACAGGCAGTAATTGGCCTGTGATGAAGTGCGAAGCATCGCTTGCGAGGAACACGAGCACGGGCGCCAAATCCTTCTCGGCGTTCCCGAACGTACCGCCGAGCGGGATGTCCTTGCGGAGCTGCTCCTGGTATGCGGCCAACTCCTCGGGGCCCAGCGAGCTCGTGTACTTGTCGAACATCGGCGTGTTGACGTAAGGGAGAACTGCATTCACCCGGATCCCCGACGGGCCCCACTCGCGGGCGACCGTCCGGGTCCATGTGTGCACGGCGCCCTTGGACGAACCGTAGGTGGAATTGGACAGCTCACCGGTGAATCCCGACATGGATCCGAAGTTGATGATCGCTCCGGTGCCGGCGGGCTTCATTATTCGATACGCCGACTGGTTCGTGTGAATCGTACCGAGAACGTTGACCCGGTAGATCGCGTCGAACAGCTCGTCGGTGATGTCCTCTGCCATGGCCGAGCGCTGTAACCCGGCGATGTTGACGAGAACGTCGATTCCACCCAGTTCTTCTGCTGCACTAAGGAACAGGGCTTCGGTCGCAGCGCCGTCGGTGATGTCGAGTTGTGAGAACGTCACCGACCCTGGTCCCGCTGCCGTGGCGTTCTCCGCGGTCTTCTTGCCGCCTTCCTCGTTGAGGTCGTACGAGTACACCGTCGCGCCTTCGGCGGCGTACGCCGTGACGATCGCCGCACCGATTCCTTGTGCGCCACCGGTGACCAGGATCCGCTTGCCTTCGAGTTGCATGGACACTCTTTCTTTTCGGGGTTTCAGAGTTCGAGTTCTTCGCGATGCTGATTGCGTTGTGCGCCACGGATCGTCAGCAACGCGATCACGCTGATCGCCGCGCAACCGAGCGTGTAATAGGCGGCCGACAACGGATCGCCGGTCGTCGACGCCAACCATGTGATGATGTACGGCGCAGTGCCGCCGAAGATGGCAACGGACAGTGCGTACGTGACCGACACTCCGGTCGCGCGGTTGCGGGTGCGGAACCGTTCGGACAGGAACGCGGGCATCGGGCCACCCACCACGCCGATGAGAATTCCGGCGATGACGAGTGCCACGAGGCCTCCACCGAAGCCCAGCTTCAGCATGTAGTACAGCGGGTAGGACCCGACGACGACGAGGATGGATCCGACCAGCAACACAGGCCGACGTCCGACGCGATCGGACAGGGCTCCGAACAACGGCATCGTCAGTCCCGCAACCAGACCGGTGACGAGTGCCAGGAAGTAGGAACGCTCGAACGACATGTCGAAACTCGTGGACAGAAACGTCGGCATGCCGACCATGAATGTGTTGCCGACAGCGTTGTAGACCACGACGACACCCAAGGTGGTCAGCAGGTAGGCGAGGGGACGGCGACTGACCGCGGAGTCGTCGGGAGCGACTTCCTGCTCCACCTGCACCTGCTTGAAATGAGGCGTTTCGTCGACCTTCATCCGCAGGTAGAACACGATGATTCCCATGGGGAGTGCCAACAGGAAGCCGATCCGCCAGCCCCACGAGGACATTGCGTCGTCGGACAGCAGTACTGCCAACAGCGTTGCTACGCCGCCGCCGAGAACGAATCCGAGAGTGGTTCCGACGAACGACCACGATCCGTAGACGCCACGCTTGTTCGCCGGCGCCGATTCGACCATGAGCGACACCGCGCCGCCCATCTCACCGCCCGCCGACAACCCCTGTCCGATTCTGCACAGGGTCAGCAGCAACGGCGCGAGTATGCCGATCGTCTGATGAGTGGGCAGGAAGCCGATGCACGTCGTCGCGACCGTCATGAGGCCGATGATGAGAGCGAGAACCGGCTTCCGTCCGATCCGGTCGGTCATGCGTCCGAAGAAGACGGCTCCGATGGGCCTGAGGAAGAAGGCAAGAGCGAACAGGAGGAACGTGGAGAGGATCGATGCCGTCGGGTTCTCGGACGGGAAGAACAACGGAGCGATGATCGGCGCCATGTAGGCGTAGATCGCAAATTCGTACCACTCGATGAGGTTGCCGAGAGACCCGGCGACCAGCGCCCGTCTCGACTTCTTCAGATCCAGCACCGTCGCGGTGCCGGGGGTGGAACTTGTCGTGTTCGACATGGTTGTGTCCGTTCGGATGTGCGTGGCCGCTGTGGCCTGTGCATCGGCGTGAAAGCGCTGTGACACGTGCCACAGCTGAATCAACGTGAATGTTGCCCCGGCGCTTCGTCAAAGTCAACGTTTACGTAGATAGTCGTCACGTGGGGTCAACTGCGACGTTGACAACTGCGCGTGACCCCTGTCACGATGAAGTGGAACTTATCAACATCAATGTTGAAAGTGTGATGATTCCGGCCTGGAGCACCTTCCTCCAGTCGCCACATCGATGCGAGAGGTACTCGAATGACGACAGTGCAGAGCGATTCGGCGGCCCCGGACGGCGGCGACTTCAATCCCGATCGGATGACCGAGGACGAACTCAGGACCGCCATTGGCCGTGCCAACGTTCCCACCTTGCTGATGGTCGTCTTTCAGATGACCGGTGACGAGAAATGGCTGTCTGCGCCCTATCTCCCGACGCGGGGAAAGGGCCTCGGGGACCATGACTCGGGCGGATTGGACGAGGCGATTCAGGACGAGATTCGAGAGGCGGCGGTACATGCCATCCTCGATCTGCAGAACGGTGTCCATCCCGCGATCGAAACTCCGTCGGCCGAGCTCACGGTTCGGATGATGAGTGTCTGCATGGGCGAGCCGGTGGGCGAAGAATATGGCCCGATGTTGTCTCTCGAGCTGGCGCGGCGTGCCGCGCCGGACGCTCCGAGCCTCGCTCTCGAACCCGTCACCGCACCCGAGGGGTTCTCGGTCATCGTGATCGGCACCGGAGTGGCCGGCATCGCCGCAGCCCAGCAGCTCGAGCAGATGGGCATCGACTACGTCATCCTCGAGAAGCAGCCGGAGGCCGGTGGAAACTGGTTCCAGAACACGTATCCGGGTGCAGGCGTCGACACCCCGAGTCATCTGTACTCGTTCTCGTTCGCGAAGAACGACTGGACGACGCACTTCGAGCTACGCAACGAGTTGCAGAGCTACTTCGCGCGGGTTCTCAAGGATCTCGGTGCAGGCGAGCGTGTGCGGTACGGGTCCGACGTGAAATCCGCGACGTACGACGAGGCAGCCGCGCAGTGGACGGTCGAGGTGAACAACTCCGATGGAACGAGTTCGACGCTGGTCTCCGACGTCGTCATCAGCGCTGTCGGCGTCCTCAATCGTCCGAAGACTCCGAACGTGCCGGGAATGAACGACTTCGACGGCATAAGTTTCCACTCCGCAGACTGGCCGGACAACCTCGATCTGGACGGCAAACGCGTCGCGATCGTCGGAACCGGTGCCAGCTCGATGCAGATCGCGCCTGCGATCGCCGATCAGGTTGCGCACCTGTCGATCTACCAGCGGAGTCCGCAGTGGGTAGCACCGTTCGAGAAGTTCAGAATGCCGATCCCGATGGACCTACGTCACTTGATGCAGTCTGTCCCGATCTACCACAGCTGGTACTGGATTCGGCTGTTCTGGCAGTTCGGCGACAAGGTCATCGAGTCGCTCCGCGTCGATCCCGAATGGGATCATCCCGAACGTTCCGTCAACGCCCGCAACGACGCTCACCGCGAGTACTTCACGCGGTACATCACCTCGCAGGTGGGCGATCGCACGGATCTCCTCGACAAGGTCATGCCGGACTATCCTCCGTTCGGCAAGCGCATCCTGCTCGACAACGGCTGGTTCGCGACATTGCGGAAGGACAACGTGGACTTGATCGACCGGTCCGTCACCGCCGTCCGCCCCGAGGGACTCGTCGACGACGCCGGCGTCGAGACCGACGTCGACATCATCGTCTGGGCAACAGGTTTCGAGGCTGCGCGATTCATCAGCTCGATGGAGGTTCGAGGAATCGACGGGCTGACCTTGCGAGACGCATGGAACGACGACGACCCCAAGGCCTACTTGGGAGTGTCCGTTCCGGACTTCCCGAACTTCTTCATGCTCGGTGGCCCGAACTCGTTCCCCGGCAGCGGAAGCTTCATGTTCTTCATGGAGGTCCAGATGCGGTACATCCGTGGGCTTCTCACCGAGATGTTCCGAAACGGCATCAAGGCACTCGACGCGCGGCCGGAGGCGAACAAGGAGTACAACGAACTTGTCGACACGACCCATTCGCGCACTGTGTGGACCCACCGCGGAATGTCGACGTACTACCGCAATTCACACGGACGCGTGGTGTTCGTGATGCCGTTCCTCAACGTCGAATATTGGCAGATGACACGGCGTCCCGATCTGGAGAACTACACCGCCCGCTGATATCTCCACACCTGTGCCCCGGAACCGAATCGGTTCCGGGGCGCAAGGCGTGGACGCAGCTGCTACCAGGTATCGATACGGCGGATGCCGGGAGATCGCGGCGGACGAGGAGCCCCGATGACCGCCGACAGCCACGTCCTGGTCGACGCAGGATCGATCACATCGTCGATCTCGAACACCGATGCAGCGTTGACCGCCTTGCCCTGCCCCTCGAAGTCGGCGAGATGTCCACGGTAGGTACGCTCGCGCTCCTCGGGGTCATCGATGGCGTCGAGTTCCCGCCGGAAGCCCAGCTTGACCGCTCCCTCGGGCCCCATGGCACCGAGAGCGCCGGTCGGCCACGCGACGATGGCGTCGGGAACCCGAAAGCTGCCTCCTGCCATGGCCTGTCCGCCCAAACCGTATGCCTTGCGGACGATCACCGTGCAGAACGGCACGGTGAGCGACGGCGTGAGAACGAACAGACGACTCACATGGCGGACCGTCGCCGTGCGTTCGGCATCGGGCCCGACGAGAAAGCCTGCCGTGTCGCACAACGAGAGAACCGGCAATCCGAACGCCTCGCACAACTGCAGGAACCGGGCCATCTTGTCGGCCTCGTCGCTGCCGATCGTGCCACCCCTCTGGCTACCGTCGTTCGCGACGACGCCGACCGACCGACCTTCGATACGGACGAGGGCAGTGGCCATGCCAGGCCCGAACTGTGAGCGCAGTTCCAGTACCGATCCCTCGTCGGCGAGGGTCGCGATGACCTGCCTGATGTCGAACGGTCGTTTTCTGCTTTCGGGGACCACATGTCGCAGCAACCGCTGATCGGCTTCGCTCCATTCCGAGGAGGGGTCACCGAAATAGCTCAGGTACCGCTTCGCTGTGTCGGTCGCCTCGGCTTCGTCGTCGACGAGAATGTCGATGACGCCGTTCGGTGCTTGTACCGAGCTGGGTCCGACGTCGTCGGCGTCGACCGTGCCGAGGCCACCGCCCTCGATCATCGCGGGGCCACCGAGGCCGATCGAAGAATCACGCGTCGCGATGACGACGTCGCATGCCCCCAGAAGTGCTGCGTTGCCGGCAAAACAGCGTCCCGACGCGATGCCCACGGTCGGCACGACTCCGTTGAGACGGCCGAGCGCGACGAACGTGCCCAGATCCATTCGGGTGGCGCGCGACATGTCGTCGGTGTCGCCGGGTCTACCGCCGCCGCCCTCGGCGAATACGACGACCGGAGTTCCTCGTCTGGCCGCGAGCTCGAAGATGCGTTCGGCCTTCTTGTGACTCTGAAGACCCTGTGTGCCTGCGAGAACCGTGTAGTCGTATGCCAGCGATGCGACGCTACGGCCATTCACAGTGCCGAAGCCGGTGACGAGTCCGTCGGCGGGTGTTGCGCTTTCGAGCTCGGACAGCGATCGTCGACGTCGTTGCGCCGCGACCACGAGACCGCCGTACTCGTGGAAACTGTCGACGTCGAACAGATCGGTCAGATTCTCTCGCGCGGTGCGTTTGTCTCGCTCGTGTCGCCGTGCGACCGCTGCTGGGCGTTCGGCGTCGAGGAGGCGTCGATGGCGAGAGGTGATGTCCGCCAAATCCTCTCGAATGGCCGACAGGTCCACCGCTTCGCAGGCTCGGTCGTCGGACTGCCGGTGACCTCGCGAATCCACCGTTGCGACAGCGGCTCCCTTCGTGACAGTCGCGCCGACCTGGACGTCGATCCTCGTGACGACACCCGCAACGGGGGAGGAGATGTCGGATTCCATCTTCATGGCCTCCACGACGGCCAGCACATCACCGCGTGCGACGACGGTGCCCGGCTCGACCGGCACTGCGACAACGGTACCGCCGGTGGGCGTCGAGACGTCGACGACCTCGTCGTTCGTAGAAACTTCGGAAGAGGACGTTGCGAGGTGCTGGTCAATAGTCCGTGTCGTCGTCTCGCCGGCGAGGAAAGCAGAGGAGGTGAGGTACCACGTCAGGGTGGAGATGTCGGTGTCGAGATCGGCGAGAACCACGTCGCCTAACGCATCGTTCAAGAGCGTTGCAGCCCTGGGAAAGTCGTCGTCGAATGCGATGACCTTGGCGAGCAGCGGATCGAACCCGGTCCCGACGCGCATCCCGGGCCCGAGGTGCGTTTCGATCCGCAACGAGGGGCCGGCCGGAAACTTCATGTCGACGAGACGGTCCGACCGCCCCGGGCCGCCGGTGATCCTGGCTTCGATTGCGACTCCGCGAGGTTCGCCGAGCCCCTGCGGCGAAAGACCCAGATCGGTGAGCGATTTTCCACCTGCCAGATCGAGTTGTATCGCAACGAGATCCAGGCCCGTGATCTGTTCGGTGATTCCGTGTTCGACCTGGATGCGGGGATTGGCCTCGATGAAGTACCACGCATCGGGACGGTCGGTGTCGACGAGGAACTCGAATGTTGCTACTCCGCGCAAAGATACGGCAGTCGCCAAAGTCAGTGCAGCGGAGTACAAATCGTCTCGGGTGTCTTCGGATAGGAACAGTGCAGGCGCGATCTCGACCATCTTCTGGTGTCGGCGCTGGCCGGTGCAGTCACGATCGAAGAGGTGCATGGGCGGGGTAACTCCGTCACCGACGACCTGTACTTCGATGTGGCGTGCACGTGGAAGATACGCTTCGACGTAGACGTCCGGCACACCGAAGCTGCGTTCGGCTTCGGAGCGGCAACGCTCCATCGCCTGCTCGAGCTCGTCGAGATCCTCGACTATGCGCATGCCGCGGCCGCCACCGCCCGCGGTCGCCTTCACGATCACCGACGACAGGCCTCCGGCGTCGGCGAAGGCTCGTGCGGTGTCGACGGACGTCGACCCGGTGGTGGCCGGAAGCACCGGAACCGAATGGGCAGTGGCGAGTTCGCGCGTTGCGGACTTGTTGCCGAGTAGCCGCAATGTGGCGCCGTCGGGACCGACGAAGGTCAGGCCGGCGGCGACGCACGCGTCGGACAGCTCGGGGCTCTCGCTGAGGAAGCCGTAACCCGGGTGCACCATCGTGGCTCCGGACGCCAGAGCGGCCGCGCAGATGGCTGCCACGTCCAGGTATGCGGCCGGTCCTGATCCCTCCAGCGCCACGGCACGGTCGGCGGCGACGACATGGGGAGCGTCGGACTCGTCCTCGCTGAAGACGGCGGCGGTCGGTAGTCCACGAGCGGCCGCCGTACGCATGATGCGCAGCGCGATCTCACCGCGATTGGCAACGAGAACGCCGGTCATGCGCTCGCGTCGTGGGCGGCGAAGCCGCCGTATCCGCCCTGGAAGAAGATCAGTGGAGATTCCGGGGTGTCGAGCTCGAGGTGATGGACACGACCGACGACGATGTGGTGGTCACCAGCGTCGTGCACTGCGTCGATCTCGCAGTCGATCCACGCCAGTGAACCGAGGATGCGGGGCATGCCCGACGGCGTCGGGGTCCAATCGACGTCGGTGAACTTCTCGTCACCCTTGCGAGCGAGACTGCGGCACACGTGTTGCTGGTCAGATCCCAGCACGTTGGCACAGAAACGTGTCGCTGCAAGAATCTTCGGGAACGTCGACGAATTCTTGTCGGGCAGGAAGGCTACCAGCGGCGGATCGAGCGATACGGAGGTGAACGAACCGACTGTCATCCCGACGGGTTTGCCGCTCGCATCCAGTGCCGTCACTGCCACGACTCCGGTGGGGAAGTGGCCGAGGATGTCGCGGAAGAGGCGAGGGTCGATGACTCGGTCGTCGTCGATAATTACTTGGTCAGTGGTCATTTGATCGTCAGTCCTGCGTCGACGGGCAGCATGACGCCAGTGACGTACCGAGACTGGTCCGACGCCAACCACGCCACCGCGTTACTGATGTCTTCGGGTTCGAGAATGTCGATCGGCAGCAAGTTGCTGATCGAATTGCCCATGTTGGTGGGATCTGCCAAAGCCTCTGCGAGCGCGGTGTTTCCGACGACCATCGGTGTGTTCACCCCGGTCGGATGCACAGAGTTGACGCGAATGTTGTGCTCCGCGAGCAGGATCGCATATTGGCGCATCAGGCCGACGACGCCGTGCTTGCTTGCGGTATAGCCGATTCCGGCGCCGGAGCTTCCGCCGACCGCTTTGATGCCTGCCGTCGAACTGGTCATGATGATCGATCCGCCACGTTGCTGCTCGATCAATCGGCTCCGGGCTACCTCGATCGTGTTGAACACACCGTTGAGGTTGACGGAGACGACGTCCGCGAACACTGCATCACGATCGGGTTCGTGTGCCTGTTGCGGCGCGATGCCGGCATTGGCAACGACGATGTCCACGCCTCCGAGTTCGGCGGCACCCTCCTCGAAGGCGGCAGCGAGTCCGGCTTTGTCTCGTACATCTGCCGTTCGGGCGACGATCCGACGGTCGAGCTTCTCCACGAGCGCGACGGTCTCGGCCAGATCCTCCTCGGTCGCGAGTGCGTAGGGGACGGTGTCGATCGACCGGCAGATGTCGACGGCGATGATGTCTGCGCCGTCCTCGGCGAGCCGGAGCGCATGACTGCGCCCCTGGCCACGAGCCGCTCCGGTGATGAATGCGACCTTGCCGTTCAGTGTGCCGCTCATGCGGAATTTCCTCTCGAAATGGGTGAACGTGACGACTCTGTCGACCCATGGATGTGACGTACGTCGCTGGTGAGGAGCCTGCCCTTCTGCGCAGTCATCTGTCAACCATTACGTTGACTGAATCCACATTAATGTAGATTTGTTTGCGTCGACGGTTGACATCTGTGGCGCAGCGCACAATGATCAGCCGTACGATCTACACCGACGTTGATCGTGGCGCAGGCCGGCGAACCGGAAGCGCACGCTGAGCTCGTCACGAAGGAGTGCACATGACCGACATCGAGACCAGGGTGCGACGGCTGGAGGACCGAGCCGAGCTTCAGGACCTCGCGGTTCGCTACTTCCTGGCGTCCGATTTCGACGACTTCGAGGGCATCGCCGACGCGTTCGCCCCCGGCGGTACGTTCTCGGCCGGCGGTTTCCCCGGTGCGACCGGTGGTCAGGGAATTGCGGACATGATCCGCGGAGCGCGCGCCAACTTCGGAACCACGATCCACACTCCGCATTACGTTCTCGTCGATTTCGTCGACGACGATCACGCGACAGGGCTGGTCGGCGCTCATCTCGAAATAGCAACTGGTGGCACCAGTGTGTACGGCGCCGTGCGCTACGAGGACGAGTACGTCCGCGTCGACGGGCGGTGGCGCTTCGCCTCGCGGAACATGCGAACCATCCACGTCGGTCCGTGGGACGAAGTCTCCTCCTCGCTCACCTCGGACCGGCCCGTCCGCTGGCCCGGAGGCGAGCCCGCCGCGTCGGACTACGCCGTCAAGGTCTGACTGGGCGCACCGCTCCCGGGTGAGCGAAGGACGCATTCGGTCACTCTGAGTGACCGAATGTCACCCTCGCTCCGTTCTGTCCACTGAATCTACGCAAACGTTGACAATGAATCACCAGAGAGGACCGAACATGACTGCAACATATGAGGTTTCGACCAAAGAGCTCGCCGAGCTCGTCGAGAAGAGCAAGATCGAGCGCGTACTGTTCGACTACGCCTACAGCCTCGACATGAACCTGCCCGACCAGTTGGCAGAACTCTTCACCGAGGACTGCTACGTCGCGTACGGCCCCGACTTCGGTGCCGAGGGCCGCACTGCGTACCGCGAGACACTCGACGGCATCGGGACGTTCTTCACCGCGACGAGCCATCACGTATCCAACATCGTCGTGGACTTCTCCGACGACCTGACCACGGCGAAGGTTCGTTCGGTTCTCTACGCGTGGCACCGATACACCAAGGAAGGCAAGGCCGATGGCTACTTCTTCGGTCAGTACCACGACGATTTCGTGCGTGACGCCGAGCACGGCTGGCGCTTCACTCGTCGCGAATTGCGTGCGTCCGGAGTCGTCGACTTCCACGTCAAGAAGCAGATTCCGATCGGGCGGGCATGACGGCCTATGGGCCCTACGAGAACCTACGGATAGAGCATCGCGGGCCGATCAGCTGGATCGTTCTCGATCGGCCGGACAAGGCGAACTCGCTCTCGAACGAGATGCTCGACGAGTTCAGTGCGGCGCTGACTGCGCTGGCGACCACCGGCGGACCGATCATCGGAGTCCGCGGTGCAGGAAAAGGGTTCTCGGCGGGGTACGACATCGGCCAGGTCGGCAAGGTCGTCGCCGCTCCGGATCCGGTTTCCGACCGGGAGAGGTTGGCGCGCAACGTCAATCGATTCCTGGCGATATGGGATCACCCGAAGCCTGTGATCGCGGCCGTCCACGGCTATTGCATAGCCGGAGCGACACAGCTGTGCGTCTTCACCGACGTCACGCTCGTCGCACGTAACGCGAAGATCGGTGAGCCGGCGATTCCGCTCGGTGGCGGATACATCGCACCGTTGTGGGCTCCGCTCGTCGGCCCGAAGCGCGCCAAGGAGCTGGCGTTCGTCCCCGGTAATTCGATCGACGGCAGCACCGCCGTCGAGTGGGGATGGGCCAACCACGCTGTGGCGGAGAAAGATTTGATCGCGGAGACCGAAGCGCTCGCCGCCCGCATGGCGCGCACGCCGTCGGACATTCTTCGGATCAAGAAGCTCTCCATCAACAGGACGATGGAAGCAATGGGCGTTCGTACAGCTGCGCAGGGCGGAGCGGAAATGGACGCCCTGCTGCACCTGTCGCCATCGGTGGCCGAGGTGCGCAAGTTCGTGGCCGAGGTAGGACTCAAAGCCGCGATTGCCGCATACCGAGAACCCGTGGCACTGAACGATTCTGAACAACTATGAGGAAGGACCTGCCGTGAGCAGCGGAATTTTGTTCGACGTGGTCGGCCACGTCGCACACGTGACTCTCGATCGCCCCAAGGCGCTGAACTCCATCGATCCCGAGATGGACGCAGCGTTGTTCGAAGCCTGGAGCGAGATCAACTCCAACCCCGACATCTGGGTCGCCGTACTCGGTGCCACGGGTGAGAAGGCGTTCTGTGCAGGCGCGAACGTCAGCGGCGGCACCGAGGGCAGCAGTCGCAGAATGGCCCTCGGCGGTGGACTCACCGGTGTCGGCGGACCACTGCTGACTCTCAAGAAGCCCCTCGTTGCCGCTGTCCAGGGTTACTCCATCGGGGGCGGATTCGAACTGGCACTGTGCGCCGACATCATCGTCGCAGCGGACACCGCCCAGTTCGGCATCCCGGAGACGAAGGTCGGCATCATCGGCGAAGCCGGCATCATGCACCGAGCGATCAGGCAGCTGCCCCATCACATCGCGTTGGCGATGATCCTCACCGGCGAGCGCATCGACGCCCAGCAGGCGGAGCGATACGGGCTGGTCAACGAGGTCGTGCCGTTCGAGAAGCTGGCCGAAACCGCCGCGTCGTGGGCCGAGCGCATCGCGTCGGCGTCCCCGCTGGCCGTGCAAGCGGCCAAGGATGCCGTGCTATCCAGGGCGGGTTGGCCGCTCGAGGTGGCACTCGCCACCCGCTACGAGCCCATCGAGGCATACGAGAACAGCGCTGACAGACTCGAAGGCCGGGCAGCCTTCGCCGAGAAGCGTGCTGCCCAGTGGACGGGTCGCTGAGCAGTACCTTTTTCGACATTGCGCTGGGCCGCCGGGTCCAGCGCAATGTCAGTTCTTGGCCCGTGCGCCGTCGAAGAACAGAGTGCAGAACGCCTCGGTCGTCTGCTTGGCATCGACCTTGCGCATGCCGGGCTTGAGCCACCGGTGCGTCCAGTTGACCATCCCGAACAGTGCTTTCGACATCAGCTGGACGGAGACGTCGCTCCGGAGAGTGCCGTCGTCGACGCCCTGCTGCAGTACCTCGAGGACGATGGTCTCGAACCGCTTGGTCTTGCGAGCCATGTCCTTGCCCCAGGACGTGGAGTCGAGTTGAAGCTGCGCCATGTCCTCCTGGATGTACAGGTAGACGAAGGGGTAGTTCTTCTCGTACGAGTCCATCTGCTGTTCGACGAGCCGCCGCAGTTTCTCGGGTGCGTCCTCGTCGCTGCCGATGATCTCCTCGGCCACGGCGATGTTGTTGTCGAGGACGTCCACCAGGATGTCGTGGAACAGCGCCTGGAACAGTTCCTTCTTGCTCGCGAAGTAGTAGTAGATCGATGCTCGGTCGGTGCCGAACCGTTCGGCGATGTCGTTGAGCGTTGCCCCCTCGAAGCCCTTCTCCCGGAAGACGTCGGCCGCAGTCCTGAGCAATTCCTGGCGTTTTGCCTGGTAGTTGGGGCTGCTGTCGTTCTGGGCACTGCGACGGCGTCGGCTCATGCCGCTGTTGGCTGCGGTCGAAGTAGGCATTGTCGGATAGTACCTCCGCATCGTGGAGTGCGATCAACATTGATGTCGATCGGTCGTATTCGACGCGGGAGTCGTTGTCGAACAGGTTGTCTCGTGTCGAAGGCCGTGCTCGAGAAAAATCAACTTCAACGTTGACAGTGTGACGTGAGTCGCTTAGCGTCTAGGACAACCAAGCCTTCTGCGCGCATGCTGATACCTGTCGCGACTGTTCCGACAAATCGGCTACAGAATTTTCGACGACGATGATTGAGGACTTCAATGACTGACATCGGCGATTGGTGCACCGTCACCACGCTCGGCGACCTCTTGGTCCGCGGTGCCCATCTGCACCCCGACCGTGATCTGATCGTGTTTCCCGAGGCAAGGTTCTCCTACGCCGAGGTGTACGAGCGTGCAGTGGGAGTGGCGCGTGGGTTGATCGCTGCGGGAGTGAACTCGGGCGATCATGTTGCACTGCTTGCGCCGAACGGGATCGAGTTCGTCGAGGGGCTTTTCGGCGCGGCGCTCGTCGGGTCGGTAGTCGTGCCGCTCAACGCACGGCACAAGGCGAAAGAGCTCGGCTACATCGTCGAGAACGCTGATATCACGGCACTGTTGACCGTCTCGAGCCCCGACGACTACGTGGATTTCGTGGACGTTCTGCATGAGGCGCTGCCATCGCTGTCGAGCGCGGCAGACGGAGACCTCGCGCTACCCGAGGCGCCGCGTCTGCGTCGGGCGCTTCTGCTTCGCGGCGAACGCAGGCCGGGATTCGCGTCCAGGAAGGATCTCGACGCGGCCGCCGCAACCGTCGACGCCACCGAGGTGCGAGAGCGTCGCCGCCGAGTCAGCACGCGCGATACCGCCGCAGTTCTCTACACCTCCGGCACCACGGCCAACCCGCGTGGATGCATGCTCACTCACGAAGCACTGACGCGTGGTCCGGTGGAACGTGCAGCGGGCCGGCTGTCCCAGGGGGAGCGTCACATCAGTTGGGCAGGGGGACCGCTGTTTCACATCGCAGCGCTGGCCCCACTGATCGGTGCGATCGGTGCAGGCGGCACATTCCTGACGGACACGTTCTTCGAGCCCGGGCGCGCCATCGAACTGATGAAGGCCGAGCGCCCCACGTGTATTTGGCCGTGGTTCCCCGGGCCGATGCAGATGCTGATGTCGCACCCCGGCTTCGACGCCGCCGAGCTCGATTCCGTTCGATATCTCTTCCTCATCGGTCCGCGTGTGCTCATCGAGGGAGTTCAAGGGCTGTTCCCGCAGGCTGAGCTGATGGCGGCCTGCGGCATGACCGAAACAACAGGCATCTACGCATTGAGCACGCCGGACGAGACGTTCGAGGATCGCAGTGGCGCACAGGGAAAGGCGGTGCCCGGCATCGAGATTCGAATAGTCGATCCGTACGACGGTGCGGCGCGACCGGTCGGGGTCCCGGGAGAGATCCTGATCCGCGGATACTGTGTGACGACCGGTTACTACAAGGATCCGGCGAAGACGGCCGAGGCGATCGACTCGAACGGATGGCTCCACACCGGAGATCTCTACAGCTGGACCGAATCGGGATGCCTTGTCTTTCACGGCAGGCTCAAGGACATGCTCAAGGTCGGCGGTGAGAATGTCGCTGCCATCGAGGTCGAGTCGTTCCTCTGTGAACATCCTGCAGTGCTGACGGCGGCAGTGATCGGTCGCCCGGACACACGGTTGGACGAGGTGCCGGTGGCGTTCGTCGAGGTCCGCGAAGGACACCGTCTGACGTCCGACGAGCTGATCACGTTCTGCGAGGGCAAGATCGGACGTTACAAGGTGCCGCGTGCCGTGTACTTCGTCGAGCCGGGAGGGTGGCCGATGTCGGCGACCAAGATCGACAAGCGCGGCCTCAAAGCGCAGCTGGCCGACCTCGCCGACGCGTTGAGCGCCGCCGGATGAGTTCTGTCGACTTGGAATTCGGCACGGCCGACCTTCGCGCGCTGGCCGATGGAGTGCTCGACGGTGTCGCGGAAGGACCAGGGCTCGACGAGCAGACACGTGTACTGACTTGCCTCACCGTCTGTGCCGCGGTGACGAGCCTGGATGTCGCAGGCTCCGGCCGCTACATCGAGGAGGCCCTCGATCTCGGGATCTCTGCTGCGCAGATCCAGGAAGCGTTGACTGTGGTGTCGGGGCTCGGCGTGCACACGTTGTTCGAGTCGTCGAGGCAGCTTGCCGACGCGGTGCGTCGTCGCACAGGCGGTGAGGTAGCGCCTTTCGACGACGCGCAACGGGCACTGTGGGATCGGTACGTCGGCAACGACCCGTATTGGCGACGGATGGAAGAAGAACTACCCGGCTTCTTCGAATCCATGCTCAGAATGTCGCCAGAGACCTTCGTTGCTTTCTTCGACTACTGCGCGGTCCCGTGGAAGAGTCGGGCACTGTCCACCGTGACGAAGGAATTGCTCTCTCTTGCTGCCGATTCCACGCCGACTCACCGATACAAGCCAGGGTTTCTGCTGCACTTGAAGAATGCCCTGGATCTGGGTGTCGGAGCGCGTGCCATCCGGGACGTTCTCGAGATGTCGGCGGCGGCGCCGGTTCACCGAGGCGTCGGCTGACCTCTCAGGACCGCCCAGCGAACGTTGGCGAGAGCGCGATCTGATGCCGACGGGCGACACCGAGCTTGCGTAGTACGTGCGCGACGTGTCCCTCGACGGTTCTGATCGACAGGACCAGACGATCCGCGATCTCTTTGTTGGACAGTCCTTCTGAGACGAGCTGTGCTACGTCCATCTCGCGCGGCGAGAGTCCGTTCGGAGAATCCGACGACGGCACGGCGTCGTCGGATTGTTCCCCGAGGGCGTACTCGATCAGGTCGGCCATCGACAGGGACTCGCCACGACGATGCAACGCGGCGTACGCCGCGTCTCCCAATGCTGCCCGTGCGCGCGACTCGTATACCTCGCGTCGCTGAACCCAGTGCTCGGAACCGTACAGTTGGGCACCGAACGAATCCCACATCGACGACGCGGCCCCGAGCAGAACCGCCGCGCGTTCACCGGAACCGGCCGCAGCTTCTGCCCAGGCCAGGAGGTCGGTCACCAACGTGGCCCCGACGGTGTCGTCGAATGCGCGTTTGAGCTCGAGGGATTCGATCGCACGCGCGATCGCTTCGTCGTGCCGTCCACGAACCAGCGCTACAAGACCGAGTCCGTACACCGCGTACGACAGCATCCACTTCTCACCGGTTGCCGACGCCTGGGCATGGACGAATTCGAAGTTCTCGGCAGCGCGCTCGGTTTCGCCGTTGGAGCTGCAGAGCATTCCCATCTCGATGTGCGCGGTCCACATCAGATCCGTGATGTCGGGGCGAGCGTCGTACAGCGACAACGCCTCCGACAAGCTTCGCTCGCCCATGAGGAAGTCGCCGCCGAGATAGGTGTTGAGACCCTGGGTCTGGAGGGCGAACGCCAACGTCGCGTCGTCACCGTGTTCGCGCGCCGCGCTGGCTGCGGTAGCGAGCGTGCCGACCGCTGCCGAGCGCTCTCCCTGCATCGTCTGCAGCAGGCCCAATGTCGCGTGGAGGCGCGGTAGCACGTCGTCGGGCACACCCTCGCGATGGAGGAACTCGGTTACCCACATGCGCTGTTCTCGTACCGAGAACGCCGAGGACCACAGGAACCAGGTCGCGACGAGACCGGCCGCGAGCTTCAGAGTTTCGTGGCCGCTGTCGGTCAACGCTGTCTGCAAGGCCGCGCGAAGGTTCGCACGATTCTCTCGAAGTCCTCGTGTCGCGCGAACCTGATCGGACCCTGTCCACGACCGTCGGCTCGATCGCACCAGATCTGCACACCACCGAAGGTGGACGATGCCCAGATCCGACTTCTCGCGCGTGGTCAGCTTGCTTGCCCCGAACTGACGTATCGTCTCGAGCATCGTGAACCGGATGCGGCCTTCATCGGCGGTGCGCTGCAGAACCGACTTTCCGATGAGTCCCGAAAGCGCGTCGAGAATGCCGGGTGCGTCGACAGGGGCTCCCGCGCAGATGTTTTCGGCCATCGCGAGGTCGAATCCTCCGGAGAACACCGACAGTCGGGCCCACAGCACTTGTTCCTCGGTCGTGCAGAGGTCGTAGCTCCACTCCACTGTGGCATGCAGACTTCGGTGCCTGCTCGGTCCGCCGCGATTGCCGATCGTCAAGAGAGACAGCCTGTCGTCGAGACGTTCCGCGAGGTCGTCCACCGACAATGCGGTCAACCGGGCGCACGCCAGCTCGATGGCCAAGGGCATTCCGTCGAGCTGAGTGCATACGCGGCGCACAGCATCACGCGTCGACGGGGTGATGGCGAAGCCGGATAGTGCTGCGGCAGCCCGATTCTCGAACAATTCGAGGGCAGCGCCCGTCGTGGACAGGGGATCGAGTACGTGTACGTGCTCGTCCGGAGTGGAGAGAACCTCGCGGCTGGTCGTCAGGACCTTCACGTGTTCGGTGCTCCGTAGGATCAGAGAGATCAGAGCCGCGCACACTCCGACGAGATGCTCGCAATTGTCCAGCACCACCAGCATGTGCTTGGTGCGCAGTGATTCGAGAAGCGACTCCGTCGCGCTGCGATCCGGCGAGTCTCGATCGTCGAGGCCCAAAGCGTCCATGACGGTCTGAGGTAACAACGTGTCGCTACGCACTGCGGCGAGCTCGACGAAACGCACGCCGTCATCGAACGCACGTCTGAACGCGGACGCGGCCTCGGCTGCCAGACGCGTCTTACCGATGCCACCTGGGCCGGCGATCGTGACGAGCCGGCTCTCGCCGAGCATCGTTCGGATGGCCTGCAGTTCGTCGTCGCGTCCGACGAAACTGGTGGAGAACACGGGGAGGTCGGTCGCGCTGGGAACGGAAGCTCGTCCGCCTGAGGAACGCTCTTCTTTCACACGACGAACAGTGCCCGCCAATGTGTTTCGCGATCCGCTCCACTGTAGGTCGCGATGCAATTGTGCGACCGTGACGTCGGGATCGCTCTCGAGCGCTGCGGCGATTCGCGGGCGGAGTGCATCCGCCGACGAACCGATTCTTGGTCGATGATCGGGAGGTGGGCCGTCGAATTCCAGAGCACGACGGACGGTGTTTCTCGAGATGTTCAAGGCCACCGAGATGCCGGAGATCGATTCACCGGAGCGTCTGAGGTCGACGATCTCCCGCCACTCGTCAGCGTTCATGAAGACCTCTCGTCGAACTGTCGGTGCTTGTGATCGGTGTCACTGGGTGATCATGGACTGTTCCGACCGCGTGGTCAAGATCTGACAACACTGACATTGACGATGTTCGCGCCCCAGAAGCGCGTGCTGTGCTTGCTCTGAGCTGCATGAACATGCTGTCGGGACGGAGCGTGTGGATACGGGTGGAAATACGGTTTCGGTGAGATGGACCATCCATGCACAGTGATCCAGGTCATAAAGAAATGGAGCATCGATGACGACGACGGATCAGAACATCGAGTTGGCCAACAACTTCGCCAAGGTCTTCTCCACGGGTGACGTGGAGCAAATTCTTGCCACTCTCCACCCCGATGCGACCTACTGGGTCTCGGGTGGAATCGAGGGAATGTCGGGTGTCTACGACAAGGCGGGACTCGGCGCCTTGCTGAGTGGAGTCACCACCGTGTACGAGAACGGCGCGCTGGAGGTCACCCCCACATCGGCAATTGCGCAGGGAGACAAAGTCGCTGTAGAGGCCACGTCTTACGCGAAGCTGAACAACGGCAAGATCTACCAGAACCAGTACCACTTCTTGTTCGAGATCCGCGACGGACAGATCTTTTCCGTCAAGGAGTACATGGACACCAAGCACGCGTTCGACATCTTCTACTCCTGAAGACGAATCACTCTCGTAGAAAGGCATTTTCACTCATGGCAATGGAGACCGGACTCATCGTCCACCCGTACATGCGACCTGAGCACACCTCGCGCCAGACATTCGACTGGTGTGTGGACCAGGCAATCGTTGCCGACAAGATCGGCTTCGACTCGGTGATGTACTCCGAGCACTCTTCTCAGCGCTGGGAGAACATCCCGGCACCGGAATTGGTCATCGCCGCAGCGGCTCGTCAGACCGAGCGCATCAAGTTCGCCCCGATGGCGCACATCCTGCCGCACCACCATCCAGCCAAGCTTGCCGTCACGATCGGCTGGCTGTCACAGATTCTCGAAGGCCGCTACTTCCTCGGTGTCGGTGCCGGTGCATACCCACAGTCGACGTACATCCACGGGATCAAGAACGGTGAAGACACCGAGTTCACCAACAAGATGGTGCGTGAATCGCTCGAGATCATGGAAAAGATCTGGAAGCGTGAGCCGTTCTTCTACGAGGGGCAGTTCTGGAATGCAGGCTACCCGGAAGAGACCCACGCCGACGAGGGCGACGACCAGCACATGCTCGCCGACTTCAGTCCGTGGGGCGGTGCCCCCGAGATCGCTGTCACCGGATTCAGTGCCCAGTCTCCGTCGATGAAGTTCGCTGGTGAGCGAGGCTTCCGTCCGATGTCGATCTTCTCCGGTCTCGATGCATTGAAAACTCATTGGGAGATCTACTCGACGGCAGCGGAAGCCAACGGCCACGTCGCGGATCGATCGCGCTACCACGTGTCACAGACCGTGTTCGTCGCCGACACCGACAAGGAAGCCAAGCGCCTTGTCATGGAGGGGCCGATCGGGCATTGCTTCGAGCGCTACCTCATCCCCATCTGGTGGCGTTTCGGCATGATGGACGGATTCATCAAGGACGCCGGAGCGCACAAGTCCGACGTCGATCTCGAGTGGGTCGTCGACAACGTCTTCTGCGTCGGATCGCCGGATACCGTGGTGGACAAGATCAATACTCTGTTCGAGGCCAGCGGTGGCTGGGGCACGCTTCAGGTCGAGTCGCACGACTACTCCGAGGACCCGTCACCCTGGTACCAGTCTCTCGAACTGATCGCCAAGGAAGTTGCACCCCGGATCTCGCTCCCCACACCCGTCAGCGTGTAGTACCGAATCGAAAGCAGGGTAGACATGACGAAGCGGTTGGAGGGCAAAGTCGCCCTCGTCACCGGTGCATCGCGCGGTATGGGCGAGTCGCACGCGAGGACGTTCATCGAGCACGGAGCGAAGGTCGTTCTCGCGGACGTGACCGACGATGCGGGCGAGCTACTCGCGAAAGAGTTGGGGGACAACGCGATCTTCGTTCACCACGACGTCACGAAACTCGACTCCTGGACCAACGTCGTCGACGAGAGTGTCGCTGCGTTCGGTGAGATCAATATCCTGGTCAACAACGCAGGCGTTCTGGGCCCGCTCGCCACGACGGCCGAGCTGACCGAGAATGACTACCGCACCGTGTGCAGCATCAACCAGGACGGCGTGTTCTTCGGGATGAAAGCTGTTCTGCCGTCGATGGAACGGGCCGGTATCGGTTCCATCGTGAACATCTCGTCGATCGCGGGCATCGCTGCCAACTACGGCTTTCCGAGCCTCGCGTACGTGGCCAGCAAGTTCGCGGTCCGTGGAATGACGAAAGCGACTGCAATCGAATACGGTCCGAAGAACATTCGCGTCAACTCGGTGCATCCGGGCTTCATTCAGACTCCGATGATGGTGGAGGCGACCAACGAAGAGGGCGGTGACGCACTCGGCCTGATTCCGTTGGGCCGCATCGCCGATCCGCGGGAAGTCTCGAACCTGGTGTTGTTCTTGGCCTCGGACGAGTCCTCGTACATCACAGGAGCGGAACATCTGGTCGACGCCGGGATGATGGCCCAGTAGGGTCGGCCCAGCATTGCCGAAATCGAGGTTGTGTACCGGAACTCGACAGATTCCGTACACAACCTCGATCTCGGCGAGAGCGGGGACGGCGAATCAGCTCACGGCAACTGTGTCGTATGTGCCCTCGACGTGAACATTGGGAACGACTTCGGTGGCGAAGAGGCGAAGCGACTCGACCCACGGAGCCGGATCGTCGAGCGCGTCGTGCGTGTTGACGGCGATCTGACCGTAGCGGAAACCGCTGAGCTCGAACGTCTTCTCGATCTTGGCTGAAACGGTCTCCGGACTTCCACAGAGCCAGACGTGGTCGGCGAGGTACTCGAGATCGACGTCGTCGATGTCGACCTTCTTCTCCGCGTCGTCGATGAAGCCCTGCAGAATGCGGTACTTCTGGTAGACGGGCATGAGGTACTTCTCCCACGCACGGCCCAGCGGCCCGTTGATCGCCTGTTCCTTGGCCTCGTCGTCGGTCTTCGCCACGTAGACGTCACGTGCCACTTTGAAACGCGCACCGTCGGGTGTTCCACCCACGGAACGGACTGCTTCGGAATAGGTGTCCCACTGTGAGCGCAGGAGCGCCGAGCCACCGTAGAAGGAGATCGGGGTCCAGCCACGTTCACCGGCCAGTCGGTGCGACGGCGAGTTCTTGCTCAGGCCTGTGACTGCGATTTCGAGGCCGTCGGCGCCGCCGTGGGGTGAGTGATCGGCGGTGAGGTGGTATTCCTCGCCTTCCTTGACCTTGAACTCTCCGTGCGATGCGACGCTGCCGGGATCGATTTGGCCGTCGAGACGAGCTGCTTTGTAGTACTTGCCTTCGAAGTCGAAGGGTTCCTGACGCCAGACCTTGTCCATGACCTCCAGGCCTTCCATGAGGCGCGGGTGTGCCTCGGAGAGGTCGCCCGGCTGTCCGCGGAGGACGGCTTCGTTCTCCCATGATCCCGCGCCGACGCCGAGGAAGTAGCGGTCCTCCAACAGTTGCGAGGTGTAACCGACCTGGACGGCCAGTGTCGACGGGTTGTGCAGCGGCACGATGTGGGCCATCGGTGCGAAGCGCAGGCGCTCTGTCTGCTGCGCTGCGGCGACGATCAGAAGCTCCGGATTAGGGATGTTCTCCCACGCCTGCATGCCGTGCTCGCCGACCATGAAGTCGCGGTAGCCGAACTTGTCGGCAGCCTTGGCCAGCAGCAGCGAGTACTCGAAGGTTTCCTTGTCCTTACGTCCCGGACGCATGTACGGGGTGTGAAAGATTCCGCATTCCATGTCTGGATCTCCTGATCTGTTGTGATTTCCGAGCGTGTCGTGGCGGTGGCCCGCGTTGCATGCGCTGCCGGTCACGTCGGGCAAATAGAGCACCGGAAGTGATTCGGGGCCGAAACCCCATCGGTCACGGCCTGTGATCGGCCCCGCGACTTCCTCAGAGTAGGGGTGATGGGCGTCACTGTCAACTGTAACGTTGACGTTGATCAGAACCGATTCCGGACATGCGGAAATCGCGACGACCGAATTCGGTCGCCGCGATATCCGTTGCGCTGTAGATGTATTCCGTGTCAGAGAGTTCCGACGAGCGCGCGTGTGCGAATCACATCCGCGGACAGCGCCGCGATCAGTTCTTCCTTGGATGCGAAGGTGGTCTGCCCGCGCATCCAATGATCCAGTCGGACTTCGATAGTGACGCCGTAGAGGTCGCCGGAGAAGTCCAACAGATGGGCTTCCAGGAGCCGAACGCCGGACCTGCCGTAGAAGGTGGGGCGTCGTCCTACCGAAACTGCTGCTGCGACAACGGATCCATTCGGAAGCAGGCATCTTCCTGCCCAGACGCCATCCGCGACCGAATTGAACTCGTCGAGCTCGACGTTGGCTGTTCGAAAACCCAGTTCTCGACCTCGTTGGTCTCCGCGCACTACTTCTCCTGCGACGCGGCGGGGCTCGGGGGCTCCGGTTGCGTCGACCGGATGCCCGCCGATGCTCATCCCGAAATGCCACATCATCGTGCGCGCAGACGGCGGGAAATTACTGGGAGTCGATGTGCTGTAACCACATTCGCGCACTATCTCGACGAGATCGGCATCGGTGTCGGCCGGAACGACGGCGGCGTCGCTGTTCCTGTGACGCACGACGATGACTGTCCCGCCACCGTTCTCGGCCACCATGGTCAGTGCATCAGCGGCGATGTCACGTGAGAGGTGTGGCGCGGAATCTGTCTCGCGCTCGGCTCGTACCAGTGGGGCGGAGTTGTCCGGGAGAGTGTCCAACGAGTACGCAACGTATTCGATGCCGGACACATCGCTGGAAAAGCCGACGCAGTGGACCGGTCCGTATTCGGAGGGTCGTGCGACCGTGAACTGTGTCTGCAGATGTAGTTCGGTGATGCGTCGGTAGATCGCGACGTCTTCGACGGAGACGACGGCCAAGCCGTGCTCGGTTGCGAAGCTCGCGGCTTCGGTCGACTCGGCGATCTCGGTCGGGTCGTTCTGAGAGACGAGAGCAGTGAACGACCCAGCTCGCCGCAAGCCGGCGATGGTCGTCAGGTCGATGGTGGCTTCTGCTGCGCCTCGGCGCCCCAACACGCCGCCGTCCGCAGTCCGCACGGGAAGCACGTGCCCCGGTCTGGTGAACGTATCGACGGTGCTGGCATCCTCGGACAGAAGACGCAAGGTCCGTGCCCGGTCGGCTGCCGATATTCCAGTGCCGGGCCCGACCGCGTCCACGCTCACGGTGTACTCAGTGCCTGCGTGGTCGCGGTCTGCTCCGACCATGGTCGTCAACTGGAGTCGATCACACTCGGCGCTGGTCAGTGCTGCACAGACCAGCCCCGAGCCGTAGCGGACCAGGAATGCGACCGACTCGACTTCCGATTTCTCTGCGGCAACGACGAGATGTGCGTCGTCGTCCCGCCCGGCCCCGGTGAGCACAACCGGCCGACCGGCGCTCAGGTCCGCCAGGGCGCGCTGTACCCGAGTGGTTGGACAATCCATTGCTGGCCTCGATTCTCGGGGAACGATTCGTTCACTGTGACGAGCGTCGCAAACTTCCGATGCGGTGTCAACATCAACGTAGATATTGATCAGAGGCCGATATCGGCGGGGTCAGTACACCGCTATCAGCCGTGCATCCGCGGAACCTTCCTCGAGGCGATGCAGGCCGGCCGGAATGTCGTCGAACGTGATCTGTTCGGTGTTGGGGCGGACGGAGCCGTCGGCGAAGAGTTCGAGAATTGCCCGAGCCTCCTCTTTGGTTCCGTTGGACGAGCCGACGATCTGCACTTCCTTCATGGTGAGGTTCGGGATCGATATCGACGTGGTGTCCGAACCGAGGCCGACCTCGACGATTCGGCCTCCATGACGGATGGCGTCGACTGCGGAACCCAATGTGTTTCCGGCGCCTGCGAAGTCGATGATGAGGTCGAGTTCCTCGGACTCGAAGTCGCGGATATCCTTCGATATTGCGGTTGCGCCGAGTTCTGTTGCCGACGCCCATCTCGATTCGTTCAGCTCGGACACGTACACGGTTGCACCTGCAGCCAACGCGATCTGGACGCCGAAGAATCCGAGACCTCCGAAGCCGATGATTCCCACTTTCATGCCGGATTCGATCCGGCCTGCCGTGTGTACCGCGCGGTAAGCGGTGCGACCGGAACACGTTGCGGGCGCGGCGTCGCGGAACGAGAGTCCGTCGGGCAGCGTGACGGGCAATCGTGCCGGCACCACGACCTTCTGGGCGTAGCCGCCGTTGATCGCCGTTCCGGGGCCGTCCGTCGTCGCGGGAATGCCGATCCGGTCGCCCGCCGCGAACTCGGTCACGTTGGAACCGACCTCGACGACTGTTCCGACGATCTCGTGCCCCAGGGTGATCGGAACATGGCCGAGGAGGGACGTGATGGTGCCGTCCATGAATCCGATGTCGGAGTGGCACAGGCCGACCGCCCCTGTTTCGACGAGGACATCGTCGGGCCCGGGGGTTGGATCTTCGGACTCCACCTTTGTGAGCGGTTCGCCGACCGCTGTGAACTGCCAAGCCTTCATGTGTGTCAGCCTTTCCTCGTGTCAGCGCTTCTGCGGGCGGAGACGTGCTGTGCCGCTGAGGTATTCGTCCGTCCGGCAGAAGAAAGTGACGAGCGACTCGGGGGAACTGTAGGCCTGACCCGACCATCACGTCAACATCGGAGTTGATAATCGGCTGGGGTGCATGACTGTAGCGAACAGGGGCGGGACTCCACCGGGGCCGACCCCGCGAGCGTCGCGCTTCGGCGGATCTCACTAGCTCGCTCCCGGTGAGCCGGGCATCGCATTAAGGTGATCGTTCATGAGCGAAGACTGGCGAACCGAGACCGTATCCAAGATCCGGACATTGATCGAGGCCGCAGCTCCAGGTGTCACCGAGGAAGCGAAGTGGAAGAAGGCGTCCAATCCCGACGGCGTCCCGACCTTCACCCTCGACGGGCTCATCTGCACGGTCGAAACTTACAAGGACAAGGTGAAGGTGACGTTCGCGAAGGGCGCATCGCTCGACGATCCGTCCCACGTGTTCAACGCCAGTCTCGACGCCGGTACACGTCGGGCCGTCGACATCCGCGAGAGCGACCCGCTGGATTCCAGGGCTTTCTCCGCCCTGATCGCCAGCGCGGTCGAGCTCAACAAGCGCTGACGGGTCCAATTCGCCCAGGTGCGCGTCGGGAGCGAACTACAGTGCTTCCATGAGTCGGGGCGCGTCGCTCGGTCGAGTCGCGGCGGCGTATGTCGTGGCCGTGGCCGCGGGTTTGGCGTGGCTCGTGTGGGGTCCGGAGACCGGCCAGCTCTGGCTCGACACCGTGATCGCAGATCTGATCGCAACGTTCGTGATCTTCGTGGCCAGTCGGATCTATCGCAATTCCAGCTTCTACGACGCATATTGGAGCGTCATTCCGCCTCTCTTGGCGCTGTATTGGTGGTTCGACTCAGGAGCAAGAGTCGACGACGCCCGGTGGTGGCTGATGATGTCGATCATGTTGGCGTGGTCGGTGCGGCTCACAGGTAACTGGGCTGTAAGCTTTTCCGGTCTCCACCAAGAGGATTGGCGTTACCCACTACTCCGCGCGCGTGCGGGGCGATTCGAGTTCGTCGCGGATCTTCTTGGCATTCATGTCTTTCCGACCCTCCAGGTGTTCGCCGGACTGATTCCCGTGTACGTCGTCGTGACGCGCACCGATGAGCCGCTCGGTGTGCTCGACGTCGTCGCATTCGTCGTCGGCATCGGTGCGCTGAGTATCGAGACGATCGCCGATCTGCAGATGCGATGCTTCGTGGCCGCCGGGTCGTCGGGGCAGATCATGGAGAGTGGTCTCTGGTCGTGGTCGCGGCACCCGAACTACTTCGGAGAGTTCGGAGTGTGGCTGTCGTTCGGGCTGTTCGGATTGGCCGCCGATCCAGGTACGTGGTGGGTGCTGTCGGGCGCCGCAGTGATGCTGCTGATGTTCCAGTTCGTGAGTATTCCGATGATGGAACAGCGAAATCTCCAGCGCCGGCCCTCATACCGCGATGTCATCAGCCGGGTGCCGCGATTCGTCCCACGTCCGCCGCGGAGAGTGTCTGCGTAAGTTAGTTTCGTGCAACATATTTCGGGACGGAGTGCACAGTCTCGTCCAGAAGCGACGGGATTCCGTCAGTTCTGGGCGATCGTGTGCAACGAGTTTCGCAGCACCACCGCGCCCTGGCGCCTACCAGTCGTGGACGGACCGTCAGATCCCGGTGGTTGTGCTGGAGCCGGAGGCCTAAGTCAAGGGGTCGACGTGCCGGGGGCGTAGACGGCCGACTTCGCGAGAATCTCGCGGTTGCGCTCGTGACTGCTGGTGGCCGGGGCGACGGTGTCGGGCCACTCCTCGATTTCGGTGAGCGCCCACTCCGCCCATTCGACGATGTGTGTGAAGTGCCCGATCATGAAGTTGTTGGCGAGCGCCATGAGGTGTTCCCGCTCGGGGAAGGTTCCGCCGTCGGTTTCCCTGATCGTGTTCGCGTGGATGCCGAACAGACTGCGGCTCGACGCCGCCTGATCGCGCATGGTCAGGAGGTTGTTGCGCAGATCGTCGATGCTTCCCTGCTCGGCGACGAGTACGCGAATCATGCCTTCGAACTCGAGTGCGGAGGGCCGCGAACCCGTCGATAACCACGACACCAATGCGTCGCGACCCTCCGTCGTGATCGAGTAGACCGTTCGGTTGCGCGCGCCCACGGCCTGGTTGGTGGAGGTGACCAGGCCGAGGTCGAGCAACTTCTTGGGTGCGTTGTAGCTCTGCCTGTCTGCGCGCGGCCACAGTTCACCGATGCCTTTGGCGAAGTGTTCTGCGATTTCGTAGGCCGACCAATCCCGCGACACCAGCAATCCGAGGATCACGTACGACGTCGTGTTCAGGTCGTCACGAGCCACGCTGCTTCTCCCTCCGATGCTTACCGAGCCGAAGGGTCAAGCCTAGTGAACGGTTCAGTTACCGTCCGCTTCACCCACTTGGTCGATGTCGTCGGCCGTGTCGTCGTTGTCGTTGCCGCCGGACTGCGCGTAGACGTACGGAATCAAGTCCATCGCCAGTCGTGCTGCTGGGGCATTGCCGTCGGCAGTGGGTGCGAGGTTGCCCCAGATGATCATCGTGACGTCGTTGACGGGGTCGTATCCCATGAACGAGTTGTAGCCTGGCACCTCACCGGTGTGACCGTAGAGCGGACCCATCTGCGCGAGGCCGTAGCCGTATCCGGCGGCACCGGGCGAGTCCGGGTCGGTCGGCAGCACGCTGTCCATCCGCAACTTCTGGGTGCTGTCGTCGAGAAAGTCGCCCTTCACCATCGCCTGCACCCATGTGGCGAGTTCGTTAGCCGTCGAGATGCCCTGTCCCGCAGCCCAAGTCCACGACGGGTTGTCGTTGGTCGTGTCCCGCGGCTGCAACGACCCCGACTCGATCTCCGCCAGCCTTTCCGGGGACAGTGATTCCTTGCCTTCGCCGAGAGTCTCGATATTGCCGCTGTAGGTGTATCCCCTGCTGAAAGGCGCTGGGATTGCGGTATCGGTGTTTGCGGGGAACGACGTTCCGGACAGGTTCAACGTCGAGAAGAATCGATCCTGGAATATCTGTTCGATGGCCCTGCCGTCGAGCTGTTCTGCGATCAAGCCGAGGAGCACGGTGTTGGTGTTGGAGTAGTGCCACCCTTCACCGGGCGGGAAGTACGGCGGATTCGAGATCCCTAGTGCGACGAGTTCCTCTGGTGCCCAGACTTTTCCGGGATCCTCGTCCATGGCCTGGTTGATCTCGACGGTCTCGGTGTAGTTGTAGAGCCCGCTGCGCATGTCCAGCAACTGCCCGATGGTGATGTTCTCGCCGTTCGGCACTTCGGGGCGATACTTGCTCACAGGGTCGTCGACGGACAGCTTGCCCTCCTGGACCATCTGCAGGATCGCCGTTCCCGTCCACGTCTTGGTGTTGGATCCGATGCGCATCCTCGTGTCGAGCGACGGCGCCTCGCTACCTCCCGATTCCGTTGCGCCCCAGGTGTTCACGTACTTTCCGTCGGGCGTTTCGATGAGTACGACCATGCCGATCTCTCGAAAACCGGTCGCGGTCTGCTCGACGACGGAATCCATGGCATCGGTGTCGAACGGAACCAGAGCGCTGTCGGGGGCTTGCGTCGTCGACGAAGATCCCGAAGTTTCCGTGTCCGACGAGCATGAAGCGGCGAACGTGACCGCCGCGAGCACCGCTGCCAGTGCAGCGCGCCTACGTCTGGGGGAGGTGGACATCGAGGACTCCTGCGTGAGTAGAAGGGCGACGTTCGTGAAATGTACCTGCGAAGTGCATGTTGCAGTGTGCAAATTGCAGTATTGTCCCGTTTCGGGTGAAAGTACAGATTTCAAGCGAAAGTCGGGTACACGATGACCGTCGGGAAATATCTCGCCCTTGCCGCTGTCGGCGTGCTGCTGGTCGCGGCCTGCTCGAACGACGCGACCGCGTCGGAAACCACGGGATCGGTCGGAACGCTCCCGCCCGAGGCCGTCGACATCATGCAGACCGAGCCGTACACGACCGCTCGGTGGCCCTACCTCGTCGTCGATCCTGCGACGGACGAGGTGATCTACAGCAGCGAGGCGGACAAGCGCATGTTGCTGGCGTCGCAGACGAAGCACTTCACGGTCGGCACCGTGTACGACGAGCTCGGCGCCGACCGCCGCGTCACCACTCCGGTCTACGCGACGGCCGCGCCGTCGGGAGGAACGCTCACCGGCGACCTGGTGCTCGTGGGCTCGGGTGACCTTGCGTTGGGAGGTCGCGGTGCGTCGGAAGGAAAGTTCGAATTCGCGACCGACGGGATCGATCACGTGTATGCCGACGCTCTTCCCGGCGCGGTGTTGGCGCCCGGTGACCCGTTGGCCGGACTGAACGACCTTGCTCGTCAGGTCGCGGCGTCGGGAGTGAACCGTATCGACGGCGACGTGCTCGTCGACGCACGGCTGTGGGAGACGTACTCCACGGTCGAGGGGCTCGTGCCGTCGATCTTCGTCAACGACAACCTCGTCGACATCCAGGCAAGTCCGGGCTCGCCCGGTGAACCCGCGTCGATCGAGATGCTGCCCGGCAACGGGCTTTTCACGCTCGATGCGCAGGTGACGACCGGTGCTGCAGACAGTGATTCGACCCTGGCGGTCGAGGCGGACGCGGTCGACCCCACGCTGATCCGCGTCAGCGGTTCCGTGCCTGCGGGCAAGACGTCGCTCACCGTCTTCCGCATCACCGACGCGGAGAGTTGGGCGCGACAGTTGTTCGTGGAAGCGCTCCAACGCAACGGGGTTACCGTCTCGTCGACGTCGAGAGTCAACGATGCAGCGTCGTTGCCGGCCAGCGACGGTTATCAGGATGCCCTGAGGCTCGCGAGCCTCGAGTCCGCGCCGCTCGGTGAATCCGGCGGAATGATTCTCGCGACGAGCTACAACACCGGCGCCAATACCTTCCTGTGTCTCCTGGCAGTCGAGCTCGGATCGGACAACTGCGAGGACGGACTGCCGACGGTTCGCGCGTTGGCCGACGAAGCAGGCGTCCCGGCAACGGATCTGGTGATCACCGACGGGCAGGGCGGCGACCCGTCGTCGGCGACCCCGCAGGCGATCATCACGTGGTTGAAGTGGGTCGATGAGCAACCCTGGGCGGACACGTTCTGGGCAGGCCAGCCGATACTCGGGGAGCGCGGCTCGCTGGTGGGCGTCGGGGTCGACAGTCCGGCGAAGGGGCTGGTCGTCGGCAAGACCGGCACATCGGCCGACGTCGAACCGGTGACCGAGAGGCTCTTCATCAATCTGCAAGCACTGTCGGGCTATTTCGACGTCGGCGACGGGCGGCGACTGCTGTTCGTCGTCGGAGTCATGGGAGCGGTTTTCCCGGACTTGCCACGTGGGGTGTTCCAGGTGGGCGACGACGTCGGGATGGTCGCGGCGGCGATGCAGCAGGCGCAAGCCGCCGAATGAACCCCTCGTGAGTGTTTATGTATAGAGGGGTATACATGAACACTCACGAGAGGGTGGGCGCCCAAGCAGGCCAAGAACTTTCGCCGACGAGGTCGCCTTCCACGAACTTGGCCGAAATCCGCGTGATATCGGGGGCGGAGTTGTCGTACACCGTCGCGTGGTCCGAACGCCGGATAGCTTCGGCGACCAGCGGCCACAGGCGATCGAACCGTTCGTGGATCTTGTCCTCCGGAACATGATGTCCGCCTTCGGTCACGCGGACGGCGACGCGAGCGACGGACAGTTCGACGGGGACCATGATCACGTGCAGAACGACGACATAACCGGCGCGACGGGCCGCGTCGACGAGCTCCAGTTTCGACGGATGCGAGAACACCGTCTCGGCGATGAACGATTCACCCTGTGCGACAAGGCTGTTCCTGATATCGGCGGCGATTCGCGCAGCTTCGTACGAATGCTCCTCCGGTGATTCCGGCCAACGCTCCTTCGCGATGACGTCGGCGTTGACGAACACGCTCCCCGGGAGAAGAGGCGCAAGGCGCTGCTCGACGAAGGTCGTCTTCCCCGAACCGTTGGGGCCGACGACGAGATCGAGCCGTCTCACAGAACGATCTGGGTGCCGTCAGGTAGGTGCTTCACGACGCGTCCCTGCTCGTCGAGAGATACCGTTGCGCGTCCTTGCGCAGCACGATCCGCAACGTGATTGCCCGTGGCCAGCGACTCTTCGAGGGCGGTGGCAATTTCTGCGTTGAACACGACGCCCTCCTCCTCGGACAGCGCGCTCAGGGGCGTGCGCCCGGCAAGTGCGGCTTCGACGCGTTTGCGGGCCACCTGGCGTTGGTTCGACACTTCGCGTCCGACGCGCGCCCAGTGCTCGAGCTGTTGGCGAGCCGACCGATTCTCGCGTTCGCCCTCAGCGGCGGCGGCGTCGACCAGCTCGGACGAGAACCGGGTGACCCTGTCTGCGACGTTCGTCATGACTTGCTCCTCGTATCCGCACGTCACCCGAGTGTAGCAATCTGCTACGGGCCTAGCGTCCCCCAGGTTTCGTGATCGATCAAGCGTCGTACGCAAGCTGGAGAAGTATCGAAGGTCTTGACGGGTCACACAACCGGGCCCTACTGTGAGCCAGGCCACTGATTGAAACGTTTCAATTCAATCGATGGTGGTTCACCCCTACATCGCCGAAGAGGTCCCATGTCCGTCGAATCCGACACCCGCGCGCTGCACAAGGTCTGCTTCCTGTTGAAGCTCAGGCCGGAGCGAGTGCAGGACTATCTCGCTGCACACGAGCACGTGTGGCCGGAGATGCTCGACGCGCTGCGCACCGCCGGATGGAAGAACTACTCGTTGTTTCTTCGCGTCGACGACGGATTGGTCGTCGGATACGTCGAATCCGAGGATCCTGAAGCGATGACTGCCGCGATGAGCGCCACCGACGTCGACGCCCGCTGGCAGCGAACCATGGCCGAGTACTTCGAACCGGCAGCGCGTCCCGACGCCCCACTCGAATTTCTGACGCACTACTTCCACCTTCCCTGACCCTCACCCCTCCCCGGAGCTCTCATGAAGATCGGCGCCAAGTCCACCACCGGGTGGCGCGCGACCATATCGGTCGCGATGAGCAACTACATCGAGGCTGGATCGATCATCGCGATCGCCACGTCTCTGACGTTGTGGCAAGACGAGTTCGGCATCAGCAACCTGGCAGTCGGTTTGCTTGCGGCGTTCAGCGCCAACGCATTCGGCGCTGCCATCGGTGCCGGAATCGGCGGACCGCTGTGCGACCGGTACGGCCGCAAGGCGATCTACACCTACGACCTCATGGTTTACATGGTCGGCGTGCTTATCGCAGCGTTCGCGATGAACTTCGCGATGCTCCTGACGGCTTTCGTCATCACCGGCGTTGCCGTCGGAGCCGGTGTTCCGGCGTCGTGGACGTACATCGCCGAGCAGGCACCGTCCCGTGAACGAGCCAGACACGTCGGAACCGCCCAATTGGCGTGGTCCGTCGGCCCGTTCATCGGGTTCGCCCTCGCAGCGCTGCTCGCACCACTGGATCTGCTCGGATCTCGCATCATCTTCATGCACTTGTTCGTCGTCGCCGCAGTCGTGTGGTGGATTCGCCAGGGGCTGCCCGAATCGGTGATCTGGAAGAACGAAACGAACGACACCGCAGGCGCGGCCGCACGCGAAAAGACCTTCGGCGCTGCAGGACTCAAGGGTCTGTTCACGAAGCGAGTCAACATCACAGCCCTGCTGGTGCTCATCGGAATCTACGGCTTCTGGAATACCGTCGCAGGCCAGGCGGGCATCTTCATGCCCCGTGTCTACGAAAGCGCGGGAGTGGAAAGTGCCGTCGAGCAGAATCTGCTGCAGGTTCTCGTCTGGGGCTGCACTGTTGCGGCAACGTATTTCGGATTCATGAAGTATGCCGACCGTATCTCCCAGCGACTGCTGTACTCGATCGGCGCAGTTCTCGGCATCGCAGCGTGGGCGATTCTGGTGTTCTTCACGGATGCAGGCATGCCGACCCTACTGATCTTCGCCATCACATGGGGCGTCGCGAGCGGAATCGGCGCGCAGGCCTTCTACAGCCTTTGGGCAAGTGAACTGTTCGCGACGCCGTACCGCGCAAGTGCACAGGGCTTCATGTTCTTCATCGTCCGCACCGCGACCGGTCTGCTCAGCTACTTCTTCCCGACGCTCCTCGCTGCCACCGGTCTCACCACCGTCGGCCTCCTGCTCATCGGACTGCTCACCGTCGCGTTCGTCATCGGTGCAGTCTTCGCCCCCAACACGCGCGGAAAGTCTCTGCCCGAGATCGAGATCGAGCGCTACGGCACCGTCGTCTCCGACAACCTGACCACCGATATCACCGAGACCGCGAGTCCCACCCCGGAGCGTGCACTGTGACCACCCATACTGTCCAACCCGAGAGCATTCTCGACGCCCTGGCGATCGAACTTCCGTCGTGGGCGTTCGGCAACTCCGGCACGCGCTTCAAAGTGTTCGGGACCCTCGGCACGCCCCGAACGATTCACGAGAAGATCGCCGACGCGGCCACCGTGCACCGGTTGACCGGATTGGCTCCTGCTGTCGCACTGCATATTCCGTGGGATCTGGTCGACAGCTTCACCGATCTGAAGGCCTACGCAGCGGATCAGGGTGTGCGTCTCGGAACGGTCAACTCCAACACTTTCCAGGACGACGAGTACAAGTTCGGCAGCCTGACCCACACCGACAAGACTGTGCGGCAGAAGGCGATCGATCACCACATTCGCTGCCTCGACATCATGACCGAGATCGGATCCCAGGATCTGAAGGTCTGGTTGGCGGACGGTACGAACTACCCGGGCCAGGGTGACATCCGTGGACGTCAGGATCGGTTGGCGGAGTCGCTGGCTGCGATCTATCAGCACGTCGGCGAGGGTCAGCGACTGGTGCTCGAATACAAGTTCTTCGAGCCCGCGTTCTACGTCACCGATGTTCCGGACTGGGGAACCTCGTACGCTCACACCGTCGCACTCGGTGATCGCGCAGCAGTATGTCTCGACACCGGCCATCATGCGCCCGGGACCAACATCGAGTTCATCGTCGCGCAGCTGCTGCGTCTCGGGAAGCTCGGATCGTTCGACTTCAACTCACGCTTCTACGCCGACGACGACCTCATCGTCGGCGCGGCAGATCCGTTCCAGCTCTTCAGGATTCTGTTCGAGGTCATTCGCGGCGGCGGGCTTTCGCCCGAGTCGGATCTGGCTCTGATGCTCGACCAGTGCCACAACGTCGAGGCAAAGATCCCCGGCCAGATCCGGTCGGTACTCAACGTGCAGGAGATGACGCTGCGTGCGGCGCTCGTCGACACCGCAGCTCTGACGGCAGCCCAGGAAGCAGGAGATGTGTTGGGTGCCAACGGCATCTTCATGGATGCGTTCTACACCGACGTGCGCCCGCAACTCGCGTCGTGGCGTGAATCCCGCGGACTCCCGGCCGATCCGATGCGCGCGTTCGCCGAATCGGGATACCAGCAGCAAATCGAGACCGACCGCGTCGGCGGCACCCAGACCTCCTGGGGTGCATGACATGACTACGCAGAAGGAAGATCTCACGATGAACCCGACCGTGGCCGCCCTGTTGGCCCGATCGAATCGCCTCGGGTCCGACCCGAGCAACACCAACTACGCAGGCGGGAACACCTCCGCCAAGGGAACCGACGTCGATCCTGTGACCGGGGCAGACATAGACCTCATGTGGGTCAAGGGATCTGGCGGCGACCTGGGAACACTCACCGAGCAGGGGCTCGCGGTACTGCGCCTCGACCGACTGCGCTCGCTCGTCGACGTCTACCCTGGCATCGACCGCGAAGACGAGATGGTCGCCGCATTCGACTACACCCTGCACGGCCGGGGAGGTGCGGCGCCGTCGATCGACACCGCGATGCACGGACTCGTCGACGCCCCGCACGTCGACCATCTGCATCCCGACTCCGGTATCGCGATCGCCACGGCTGCCGACGGCCCCGAGTTGACGCGAAAGATCTACGGCGACACCGTCGTCTGGGTTCCCTGGCGTCGACCCGGATTTCAACTCGGACTGGACATCTCGGAAATCAAGGCCGCGAATCCTCAGGCTATCGGGTGCATCCTCGGTGGCCACGGCATCACAGCGTGGGGTGAGACGTCCGACGACGCAGAGGCCAATTCCCTCGAGATCATCCGTGCAGCGGAGGCGTATCTCGCCGAGAACGGAACGGCCGAACCGTTCGGTGCGCCGCTCGTCGGTTACGCTGCACTGCCGGACGCCGAACGTCGCGCGAAAGCAGCAGCCTTGGCTCCTCACATTCGTGGGTTCGCCTCGACCGATGAGGCGAAGGTAGGCCACTTCACGGATTCGCCTGTGGTGCTGGACTTCCTGGCCGCAACCGAACATCCGCGTCTGGCTGCGCTCGGCACCAGTTGCCCCGACCACTTCCTGCGCACCAAGGTCAAACCGCTCGTCCTCGACTTGCCTGCCGATGCGACCGTCGAACAGTCCGTCGAGCGTCTGCAGACGCTGCACGAGGCGTACCGCAAGGACTACCAGGCGTATTACGAGCGCTTCGCGACCGAGGAGTCACCCGCGATGCGCGGCGCAGACCCGGCGATCGTGCTCGTTCCCGGTGTCGGCATGTTCAGCTTCGGCGCGAACAAGCAGACCGCCCGCGTGGCAGGCGAGTTCTACGTCAACGCGATCAACGTGATGCGCGGCGCGGAGTCGGTGTCGACGTACAGTCCCATCGACGAATCCGAGAAGTTTCGTATCGAGTACTGGGCGCTCGAAGAGGCCAAGCTCGCACGCATGCCCAAGCCCAAGCCGCTTGCGACGCGTATCGCGCTGGTCACCGGGGCCGCGTCGGGAATCGGAAAAGCGATTGCCCGACGTCTCGCAGCAGAAGGCGCGTGCGTCGTCATCGCGGATCTGGACGAGCAGAAGGCTTCCGACGTTGCGGCCGAGATCGGCAGTACGGATGTCGCGATCGGTGTTCGCGCCGACGTCACCGACGAAGCGGCCGTCAAGGCGGCCGTCGACGCGACCGTCCTTGCGTTCGGTGGTATCGACCTCGTCGTGAACAACGCGGGCCTGTCGTTGTCGAAGCCGCTGCTGGAAACGACTGTCGCGGACTGGGATCTGCAGCACGACGTCATGGCACGTGGTTCGTTCCTCGTCTCGAAGTCTGCTGCTGCGGCGCTGATCGCGCAGAAGATGGGCGGCGACATTCTCTACATCTCGTCCAAGAACTCCGTGTTCGCCGGGCCGAACAACATCGCGTACTCCGCGACGAAGGCCGATCAGGCGCATCAGGTTCGACTCCTCGCAGCCGAGCTCGGTGAGCACGGAGTCAAGGTCAACGGCATCAATCCGGACGGGGTCGTGCAGGGTTCGGGCATCTTCGCTGCAGGCTGGGGCGCCTCGCGTGCCGCGGTCTACGGCGTCGACGAGAAGGATCTGGGCAAGTTCTACGCACAACGCACGCTGCTGAAGCGGGAAGTGCTGCCGGAGAACATCGCCAACGCCGCATTTGCACTGTGCACGTCCGACTTCTCGCACACGACGGGTCTGCACATACCTGTCGACGCAGGTGTTGCAGCCGCGTTCCTCCGATGAAGCGGATACCGAAATGAGCACAGGTCAGGTTGCCGCCGTCGACCTCGGCGCGACGAGTGGTCGCGTCGTGGTCGGCACTGTCGGCACCGATTCGTCCGGTCGTGACGTGCTGGATCTCGACGTCGTCGCACGTTTTCCCAACGAACCGCTCCGGTTGTGGAACGGGAGCAGGGCAGCGCTGCACACGGATGTGCCCGCGCTGTTCGGGCATGTCAGGAAAGGACTCGCCGACGCAGCTCGTACCGCCGACCTGGTGAGCATCGGAATCGACTCGTGGGCAGTCGATTACGGTCTTCTGCGTGGCGGTCGGCTACTAGGTCTGCCGCATCACTACCGGGACGAGCGGTCCGAACGTGGGGTCGAACTGGTCGAGTCGGTCGTGAGCCGCGCAGAGTTGTTCGACCGCAATGGATTACAGTTCCTTCCGTTCAACACCGTGTACCAGTTGGCGGTCGACCGCGCGGACGGGATGCTCGAGCTCGCCGATCGGGCCCTTCTGGTCCCGGATCTCGTCGCGTATTGGCTCACCGGTCGTGAGGTGACCGAACGGACCAACGCGTCGACGACGGGCGTGTTCGGTACCGACGGGGTGCTCGACACCGACCTGCTGGCTCGACTGGGTATCGCGCCGTCGCTGTTCGCCGGCGTCGTCGATCCGGGTACGGCGCTCGGCCCCGTGCTTCCCGGATTCCTCGGCGCCCCGACGACAGCGATGGTGACGGCCGTTGGGTCGCACGACACCGCATCGGCAGTTGCAGCGGTCCCAATGAATCCCGACAACGCCGTCTACATATCCTGCGGCACATGGGGACTGGTGGGTGCAGAGACGTCAGGCCCCGTGCTGAACACTCGCGTACGTGAGGCCGGGTTCACGAACGAAGCCGGTGTCGACGGGCGAAACAGGTTGCTGCACAACGTGATGGGGCTGTGGCTGCTGTCCGAGACGGTGCGGGAGTGGAGTCGGGTGGACGGCGCCCCTGTCGATCTGTCCGACTTGCTTGCCGCTGCGGCTCAGTGCCCTGCGCCCGCACATGTCTTCGACGCGGACGACCCGGTGTTCCTTCCGCGCGGCGACATGCCACAGCGGATTCGCGCGTGGTACTCCGAACGGGGCCTCGCTGAGCCGTCGTCGCGCATCGAGATGGTCCGTGCGATCGTCGAGTCGCTGGCCGCGGCATTTGCGGAAGCGGTGCGCGACGCGGCGTCGCTCGCGGGGATATCGCTGCAGCAGGTCCACGTGGTTGGTGGCGGGGCGCAGAACTCGCTGCTGTGCGGAATTCTCGCGGACCGACTCGGCATCAATGTGCTGGCGGGACCCGTCGAGGCGACAGCATTGGGTAACGTGCTGGTACAGGCACGGACCCACGGCTTGATCTCCGGTGATCTCGATCGGTTGCGTCGCATCGTCTGGGCGACGTTCCCTCCGGAGCGGCACGAACCAGCGGCACGACGCCTGTCCCGACAGCGGGCGCACACAGACCGGGCGCGAACAGCATGAACGAGAGAGGATCAGCAATGGTCAAGAGACAGATCCCGAAGGTGCGCGATCTCGCGCCCCTCATGCAGTTCAAGAAGCCGGAGCTCAACGCGAAGAAGCGACGTCTCGACGCGGCCCTGACGATCGAGGATCTGCGCAGGATCGCAAAGCGCCGCACGCCGACGGCCGCCTTCGATTACACCGATGGCTCAGCCGAGGCCGAGCTGTCGATCACTCGGGCGCGTCAGGCATTCCAGGACATCGAGTTCCGGCCGTCGATCCTGCGTGACGTCTCCAAGGTGTCGACGGGCTGGGACGTCCTCGGCGCGCCCGTGGCCCAGCCGTTCGGCATCGCTCCCACCGGATTTACCCGCATGATGCAGACCGAGGGTGAGATCGCAGGCGCGCACGCGGCCGCCCGTGCAGGCATCCCGTTCTCGCTGTCGACGATGGGCACGCACTCGATCGAGGACGTGCGCGACGCCAACCCACACGGCCGGAACTGGTTTCAGCTGTACATGTGGAAGGACCGCGAGCGGTCGATGGCTCTCGTCGACCGCGCGGCGAAGGCCGGCTTCGACACCCTGCTCGTGACCGTCGACGTCCCGGTGGCGGGCGCCCGGCTGCGCGACAAGCGCAACGGCATGACGATCCCGCCTGCTCTGACGCCGGGAACCGTCGTCAACGCACTTCCGCGGCCGCAGTGGTGGATCGACTTTCTGACCACCGAGCCGCTGTCGTTCGCGTCGATCGATCGCTGGTCCGGAACCGTCGCCGAACTGCTCGACACGATGTTCGATCCCACGGTCACGTTCGAGGATTTGGCGTGGATCAAATCGCAGTGGCCGGGCAAGCTCGTCGTCAAGGGCATTCAGACGGTGGAGGATGCCAAAGCCGTCACCGAGCTCGGGGTCGATGGCCTGATTCTGTCCAATCACGGTGGTAGACAGCTCGATCGGGCACCGATCCCGTTCCATCTGCTACCCGACGTCGCACGCGAGGTGGGCTCGGACACCGAGGTCATGCTGGACACCGGCATCATGTCCGGTGCCGACATCGTCGCGTCGATCGCGCTCGGTGCGCGGTTCACTCTCGTGGGCCGCGCATACCTCTACGGGCTCATGGCAGGTGGCGAAGCAGGCGTGAACCGGGCTGTCGACATCTTGTCCGAGCAGGTCGAGCGCACGATGCGTCTGCTCGGCGTCACGTCGCTCGAGGAACTGGAGCCCGGGCACGTGATTCAGCTCGAACGTCTGGTGCCGCGCCCACGTTCGTGACGATCAGCTGAAAGACTGGCGTCGTGGCAAAGAGCATGAAGCAGGTGGCCGCCGCGGCAGGCGTATCCGTGGGCACGGTCTCGAACGTGCTCAACTCGCCGGACAAGGTTGCTCCCGCGACGGTGGATCGCGTCATGGCGGCCATCGACGAACTGGGGTTCGTGCGGAACGACGCCGCCCGTCAGCTGCGTGCCGGGCGGTCGCGATGCATCGGCCTCGTTGTTCTGGATCTGGGAAACCCGTTCTTCACCGACGTCGCGCGCGGCGCCGAAGCGAGTGCGTCCGAACGCAATCTGATGGTGCTGTCGGGATCGACGGACGACAACCCGGATCGTGAGCGGCTGTACCTCGACACCTTCGACGAGCAGCGGGTGTACGGGTTGCTCGTGTCGCCGGTCGGGGAGAACCTGTCCAAACTCGAGACGCTGCAGTCGCGTGGTACTCCGGTCGTGCTGGTCGACCGAGACGGGACCGGCACATCGTTCTCGTCCGTCGCGGTCGACGACGTCGCCGGTGGCGCGATGGCCGTCCGGCATCTGTGCGAGCAAGGCCGCCGACGCATCGCGTACGTCGGCGGCCCGTCGAGCCTTCGTCAGGTTGCGGATCGTCTGCGCGGAGCACGTGCGGCGGCGGCAGAGTTCGACGCCACCGTCGACGTGATCGGCACTCCCGAACTGAGCGTGCTCGCAGGCCGGGCAGCCGCGGCAGGGATCGCCGACCGGGCACCGAAAGATCGTCCCGACGCCATCTTCTGCGCGAACGATCTTCTCGCCCTTGGGGTTCTGCAGAGCCTCGTCATGCTCGGACGTTCCGTCGTGCCCGACGATATCGCCGTGATCGGGTACGACGACATCGACTTCGCGGCGTCCGCTGTCGTGTCACTGTCCTCGGTCCGGCAGCCGAGCCGCGACATCGGCCGTGCCGCAGTCGATCTCCTCGACCGCGCTGTTGCGGACCCAGCCGCGCCGCCACAGCACGTGCATTTCCAGCCGACCCTGACGGTGCGGGCGTCGACGAGTTGATCGAGTCAGGACGCGTCGATATCCGACGGGTGCTGGGCGAGTGGGGTCACCTCGATCGTCATGTACGGGAACAGCGGTAGATTCCACAGGATTTCGTGGAGTCGTGCGTTGTCTCGGACGTCGAAGATGCTCAGATTCGAGTACTGCCCGACGAGCCGCCAGATGCTGACCCACTCACCCCCGCGCTGGAGTTCCTGCGAGTACGCCTTCTCCCGCGCGAGGGTGTCGGTGCGCACGTCCGCGTCGAGATCGAGGGGAAGTGCCACATCCATTTTCACTGCGAACAGCATGTATCTTTCCTCTCAGGCCTTGTCGAGTGCGAAGTTGTAGACAACTTCCTGGCCGCCCGGGACGTCCTGCGGGTCGAGGATGAGCTCGGGCTTGACGGCATCGGCGACGTCGTCGTCGTTGTGTGCGTCACCGGGGAAGTAGAGCTGCGTGGTGATCTGCTGGTGCCCGGCTGCGCCGACCTTGAGGTGCAGGTGGGCGGGGCGCCAGGGGTGCCATCCGGCGGCGGAGATGAGCTTGCCACAGGCGCCGTCGGTGGGAATCTGGTACGGCGCAGGCTTCAGAGTGTGAATCTTGAAGCGGCCTTGGTCGTCGGCGGTGATGCTGCCGCGCAGGTTCCACTCCGGGATGCCGGGTGCGAACTGCGAGTAGAAGCCGTCGGCGTCGGCGTGCCAGATCTCGACGAGTGCACCCGCGAGTCCGTGTCCGTCGACATCGGTGACCTGTCCCTGGAACAGCAACGGTGTGCCGTGCTCACCCTCGCGAGTGGGAAGTGTTGCCTCCGAGCCGAGTTCGGGAGCATCCGGCACGTAGTACGGGCCTTCGATGGTGCCCTTGCTGCCTTCGCGGGTGTCGCTCGCGACTTCCTCGACGACGTGCTCGACCCACACGTCGAGGAACAGCGGCCATTCACCGTCCTGGCCGACGTTGATCAGCCAGGCCTTGAGGGCGTTGTACTCGTCGTACGTGACATCGTGGTCGCGGATGGTCTTGTGGACCGCCGAAAGCAGTTCGCGTGCAAGCAGACTCACGCGCTCGGGTGGTGTGGACGCCGCGAAGGCCTTGTCGGAGGCGAAACGCTGAGTCGCGTTCGCTCCTGAGGCGGCTGCGGTGGCGACTTCTGGTGCGTGCTCGACGCTCATGTGTACTCCTCGGATAGAAGGTGGAACAGGCTGTTTCAGGTGGCTCAGATGTCTTGCCGGTAACGCGCGAGCTTGTCCGGGTCGATCTCGACGCCGAGTCCGGCGCCTGGTCGCACTGTGAGTACGCCGTCGCGGATGTCGAGTGGTTCGGTGAGCAGGTCGTCGCTCATGTCGAGGAAGTTCGACAGTTCGCCTGCGCGCCGTGAGGTGAGTTCGAATGCGGACCCGAAGGCGACGGTGCACGTCGATCCGAGTTGGCCGTCGATCTGGTTGCCCATGACGACTTCGAGTCCGAGCCCCTCGCACAAGTGAAGCGTCCGAGTCGATCCGGTGAACCCGCTGCGCGCGGTCTTGATGCTGACTGCGGTCGCCGATCCGCCGAGGATCTCGCGCGTCACTTCGGCCGGGGTCACGGCGGACTCGTCGGCGACGAACGGAACGTTCAATTGCCCGACGAGCCACCGCCTTCCGAGGACGTCGTCGGCTGGGCACAGTTCCTCGGCCAACGTCAGGCCCAGATCGGCCATGTCCGACATAGCTTTTGCCGACTCCGACGCACTCCAGCCGCGGTTGCCGTCGACGTAGAGTTCGACGTCGTCGCCGAGTCCTTCGCGCAAAGCACGTACGACTGCGGTGTCGAGCGAGACGGGCCGACGGCCGACTTTGACCTTGAACACGTCGATGCCGTACGTCTCGCGCATGCGGGTGGCCTCGTCGACCATCGCTTCCGGTGTGTCGAAGCCGAGCATGTGGCTCACGCGCATGCGGTCGGTGTATCCGCCGAGAAGGTCGGTGACGGGCATGTCGAGTGTACGTCCGAGAGCGTCCCAGATCGCTATGTCGACAGCCGCTTTCGCGACGGGATTGCCGACGGTGCGCGACAGACGTGCATGGACGATTTCGCGCTCGTTCAGCGCCAGTCCCACGACCTGAGGCGCGAAGATGGTCTCGATGACGGCGACGAGGCCGCGCTGGGTCTCACCGTAGGTGAACGGACGCGGGGGAGCGTCGGCGATACCGACGATGCCGTCGTCGGTGTGCACTCTGACGAGGACGTGCTCGGCGGCGTGTACTTCTCCGCTGGCGAATTTCAGCGGCTTTCGGTAGTCGATGGAATAGGGAATCGCGTCGACTGCAGTGATTTTCATGAGATGTCTTTCAGAGTCGTCTTCTCGAGCGGAGGCAGAATGTCCGCGTCTTCGAGTGCTTGGACGAGGGATTCGACAAGGGCGGACGAGTGGTCTCGGCGCCACGCGAGCGCGAGGTCGATCGTCGTCGCACCGCTGATGTCGCGGAAGACGACTCCGTCGAGTTTCAGTGCACGAACGGATTCGGGAACGAGCGCGATGCCGAGGCCGGCCGAGACAAGTGCCAGCAGCACCGATGTGTCGGGTGCTTCGTGTTCGCGTCGCGGAGTGAATCCGGCTGCGCGACAGCTGGACACGACGGCGTCGTTGACGGCCGAGTGGCTGTCGGAGTACATCACGAAGTCCTCGTAGGTGATGTCGAGGATCTCGAGTGCCGGCTGGTCCGCCAGGCGGTGGTCCGACGGCAATGCCAGCACGAGGGATTCGGTCGAGATTGTCCGGACCACGAGGTCGTCGCCTGCCACGGGCGGACGCAGGACCGCAAGGTCCAGGTGTTCCGAGCGGAGCCCGTCGACCTGTGCAGGCGTCAGCAGGTCACCGTGGACTTCCAGCGCGATGCCGGGAAGCCGCTGCTTCACAGCGCGCGAGATCGACGGAAGCTTGTCGTAGGCGGCCGTGCCGGTGAAGCCGATGCGCACCAGGCCGAGCCGGCCGTCGGTTATCCGTCGGACACCGCGCACGGTCTCGTCGAGAGTCTCCAGGATGCGCGTGGCTTCGCGGTAGAAGAACTCGCCTGCGGGCGTGAGACTGACCTGCCGTGTCGTGCGGGCCAACAGGGTGACGCCGAGTTCGGTTTCGAGCTGCCGTACCGACTGAGACAGAGCAGGTTGGGCCAGGTACAGACGCTTGGCGGCTTGACCGAAGTGTCGCGTCTCGGCGACAGCGACGAAATGGTGCAGATGTCGTAGCTCCATGGTGGGTGTCACCTCCTGCCGGTCGTTTCGTGACCCAACCCACACTAGGAGCCCGATCCATCGATGACAAAGACGTAGCAGCGTTCCATTGATCGCTGTGGCTTATCAATGTCTGCCTAGGTGGTGTCTAGGGTTAGCCCTGGTGTGACCGGCGACACGTGATGACAGCCTCGAAGCAACCGGACCACACACTCCTGGAGGACCCATGACCGAGATCTTGGACCACGTGCACGACACGGTCGCAGGTGCTGTCGTCGACGATCCCGATGCGGGCATCTACCGCGCGAACCGCAGCATCTTCACCGACGAGGAGATCTTCGAACTGGAGATGAAGCACATCTTCGAGGGCAACTGGATCTACATCGCCCACGAGAGTCAACTGCCGAACAACGGCGACTACTTCACCGTGCACATGGGCCGCCAACCCGTCGTGATCACGCGGGACAAGGACGGCGAGCTTCACTGCCTGATCAATGCGTGTGCTCACCGCGGAGCGATGCTGTGCCGCCGCAAGACCGACAACCGGACGACGCTGACCTGCCCGTTCCACGGCTGGACGTTCCGCAACGACGGGACCCTGCTCAAAGTCAAGGATCCTGACGGCGCCGGCTACCCCGAGACGTTCGACGTCGACGGCTCCCACAACCTCACGAAGGTCCCCAGGTTCGAGAACTACCGAGGCTTCCTGTTCGCGAGTCTGAACGACGACGTGACGAGTCTCGCCGAGCATCTGGGCGACACGACGAAGGTCATCGACATGCTCGTCGACCAGTCACCCGACGGGCTGGAAGTACTGCGCGGGTCGTCGACCTACACGTTCGACGGCAACTGGAAAGTGCAGGCGGAGAACGGCGCCGACGGCTACCACGTCAGCGCCGTGCACTGGAACTACGCAGCCACGACGTCGCGTCGCAGCAACGGCGAATCCAAGAACACGACCAAGGCGCTCGACGCCGGAGGCTGGGGCAAGTCGGGCGGCGGCTACTGGTCCTATCCCAACGGTCATCTGTGCCTGTGGACGTGGGCGGCGAATCCGCAGGACCGGCCGCTCTGGGACAAGATGGACGATCTCAAGAAGGAGCACGGGGATGCCAAGGGCGAGTTCATGGTCAAGGGTTCTCGCAACCTGTGCCTGTACCCGAACGTCTACCTCATGGACCAATTCTCCACGCAGATACGGCATTTCCGGCCCATCGCACCGAACAAGACCGAGGTGACCATCTACTGCATCGCCCCGAAGGGTGAGAGCAAGGCGGCCCGGACGCATCGCATCCGTCAGTACGAGGACTTCTTCAACGCGTCGGGCATGGCCACCCCCGACGATCTCGAGGAATTCCGGTCCTGCCAGCTGACATTCCAGGCCACCAACGCGCCGTGGAACGACATGAGCCGCGGTGCCGAGCATTGGCTCACCGGCCCCGACCCCGTTGCCGAAGCCTTGGACATGCACGGGGTGATCTCGGCCGGAGTCAAGAACGAGGACGAAGGTCTCTATCCGGTCCAACACGGCTACTGGAAACAGACGATGTTGGCCGCTATCGAGCGCGAGCGAGGCGTGAAATGACTACTGCAACAAAAGAAATAACACAGACGTCGATCGAGCAGTTTCTCTATCGTGAGGCTCGCTATCTCGACGACCGCGAATTCGAGAAGTGGCTGACGTGTTACGCGGACGACGTCGAATACTGGATGCCGAGCTGGGGCGACGACGACCTGCTGACTGAGGACCCACAGACCGATATCTCGCTGATCTACTACGAGAACAAGGGTGGACTTGAGGACCGCGTCTTCCGTATTCGTACCGAACGTTCCAGCGCCACCTCGATTCCCGAACCACGCACGAGCCACAACATCAGCAATGTGGAAGTCATCGAACGTCGAGGCGACATCGTCGACGTCCGATTCAACTGGCACACCATGTACTTCCGCTACAAGACCATCGACCCGTACTACGGGACGTCCTTCTACACCATCGACTTCTCCCGTGAGTCGCCGCTCATTCGTCGAAAGACCGTGGTGCTCAAGAACGACTACATCCATCACGTCGTCGACATCTACCACTTCTGACTGTTCCTTCCACGCGAAGGAGCTGTGAGAGAGGAATTCTCATGAGCCACCGTGTCGCGCTGTCCTTCGAGGACGGTGTCACCCGATTCATCACGTGTGCGGACGGGCAGACCGTCGCCGACGCTGCGTACCGCTCGCGGATCAACATCCCGCTCGACTGCCGCGACGGCGCGTGCGGAACGTGCAAGGCGCTGTGCGAGTCGGGTGACTACAACGGTGGCACTTACCTGGACGATGCGCTGTCCGACAACGAATCCGACCAAGGATACTGTCTGCCGTGCAGCATGACGCCGAAGTCGGATCTTGTTCTGCAGATCGCGAGTACGTCTGCGGTGGCCAAGACGCAGGCGGCCACGCACAGTACGAAGATCACTGCAGTACAAAGACTGTCGCCGACGACGGTTCGGTTCGCGGTCGCGTCTCCGGCGGGCGTCGATCTGGCATTTCTTCCCGGACAGTACGTGAACATCGCGGTGCCGGGCAGCGAGGAGACCAGGTCGTACTCGTTCAGTTGCACGCCGGGTTCCGCCGAGCTCGAGTTTCTCGTGAAACTTACCCCCGGCGGAGTGATGTCGACGTTCCTCGACGAGCGCGCTGCCGAAGGCGGCAGTATCTCCTTCACCGGGCCGCACGGCAGCTTCTTCCTGCGTGAGGCCGAGCGCCCGGCATTACTTCTCGCCGGAGGTACCGGTCTCGCGCCCATCCTGTCGATCCTGCGAAAACTGGACGCAGAGGGCTCTTCTCGAACGGTGCACCTCGTCTACGGCGCGAGCACGGACGACGACGTCGTACAGCTCGACGAGCTCGAGCAGTTGGCCAAGAGTCTCGACAACTTCACCTGGAGTCACTGCGTATCGGATCCGACGAGCACCGCCGAGAACAAGGGTTACGTCACGGGATTCATCGAACCCCATCACCTGAACGACGGTGACGTCGCCGTCTACCTGTGCGGTCCGCCGCCGATGGTCGAGGCAGTACGAACATATTTCGCGAATGAGGGCGTCGAACCGACAGGGTTCTACTACGAGAAATTCGCGCCGTCCGCGAAGACCGAAGACAAGGCCGCGCCCGTCGAAACCCCGGCAGTCGAAACCCCAGCCGTCGAAACCCCGGTCGTCGACACCCCAGCCGTCGAAACCCTGGCAGACGAGGTCGCCACGCTTCGATCCATCGCCGGGCAACGCGTCGGCGTCGCCGGATCCGACGGCCCATCGATTCCCCTCGACGAAGACGAGTCGACCATCATCGTCGCCGCGGACGCTCGCTCGGTGGCAGGTCAGGCCGTGTGGCCGCAGCGCGACATCGCGCCGACGGTCGCACGAACAGAACCCGTCTCCGCGGACTACGAAATCGGCGAAGAGCATCCGTCGGTGCACGAATCCGACGCCGTGTTCGAAGCGCGTCGTGCCCTCGAACTCGGTGCGCTGGAACTCGTCATCGGCAGGCTCTCGTCGCAGCAGATCGCCGGCTATCGATTGCTCGCTGAGACGACGACGCGCTACGTCGACGGTGATCGGTTCGTCGACGCCGCTGCCTATACCGAGACCAATGCCGCGTTCCACGACTACCTCTTTACACAGACCAGGAACGAACACCTGCTGCAGGCGTACCAGGCGCTCGGGGTGAAAGCGGCGATGGCGGAGACTCTTCGAAACGCAGTGTGGTGCGATCCGTTGTGCGCCCAGGACCATGTCGACATCGTCGATGCTTTCGAGTCGCAGGACCGAGACCGTGCACGCACACTCATCGCCGAGCACGCCGAGAGATCCAAGGTCACGATGAAACGCGCGATGCAGGACATGGCTCGCAGCAAGCGGCCTGCGTTCGTTCACCCTGGCCGCTTCGCGGGCAAGGTCGTTCTCGTGACCGGCGCAGCGCAGGGTATCGGCGAATGGGTTGCTCGACGAATCTCTGCCGAGGGCGGTGATCTCGTCCTGGCCGATCGCTCGGAACTCGTCGATGCACTGGCCGACGAACTCGACCACGACGAGGCGAAAGCCCACGGCGTCTTGGCAGATCTCGAGACGTGGGAAGGCGCGTCGTCTGTCGTCGATGCTGCGATCGCTCGTCACGGCCGAATCGACGTGTCGATCCATGTCGTCGGCGGCACCATCTGGGCCAAGCCGTTCGCCGAGTATCCGCCGGAGCAGATCGAGAAGGAGATCTCGCGGTCGCTGTTTCCGACATTGTGGTCGTGCCGCGCGGTGGTCCCGCACATGATCGAGCGTCGGCGCGGAACCATCGTCAACGTCTCGTCCGTCGCCACACGCGGAATCAACCGGGTTCCCTACGGTGCAGCCAAGGGTGGCGTCAATGCCATCACGTCGAACCTCGCGCTCGAAGCCGCGCCGTACGGAGTCCGCGTCGTCGCCACCGCTCCCGGCGGGACCGACGCGCCTGCGCGACGCATCGCCCGCGGTCCCGGTCCGTCGACCGACCAGGAAAAGCAGTGGTACCAGCAGCTCGTCGATCAGACAGTGGGCTCGTCGACGCTAGGCCGATACGGAACACTCGACGAACAAGCCGCCGCGATCTGCTTCCTGGCGTCCGACGAGGCGTCGTACATCACGGGTACCGTGCTTCCCGTTGCGGGCGGCGACCTCGGCTGATCGGCGGTATCGGTGTCGATTCGTGGATACGGTGGTGGAGTGAATCACCGCCGCGAATCGATCGTCGACGCGGTTCTGGCTGCGTTCGGTGACCGCCGCTCGGCGTTCGTCGTGATCGAGGGCGTCCAGGGGTCAGGCAAGTCCTCTGTGCTCGGTGCCGTCGAGGATCGGATCCGAGGCAGCGAAACCGATGTACGACGCGTCCGCGCGGTCCCGTGGGAGGCGTCCCTCCCGTATGGCGTCGTCCGTCAGGTCGTGGGAACCGAAAGTGTATGGGAAGGGACAGATTCGCTCGAATCGCGAGTCCTTCAGGTGAGGACAGCGCTCGGTGCCACGGATCAACGCCCTGTCGTCGTACTCGTCGACGACGCCGAGAATGCGGACACCGATTCCCTCGAGCTGCTCGCATCACTCGTTCGGTATCACCGCGGTGTGCCGGTCACGGTGGTGTGCACGCGGACTCTCGGCCCGGGCGGGCGTTCGTCGGCGCACGAGGCCCTCGAGCGAGCAGCGGAGTCGACCGTTCCGATCCGCTTGTTGGACACCGCAGAGGTGACGGACATGGCCGCGCGCTGCGGAATCGTGTTGTCGCAGTCCGCTGCTGCACATTTGACGCTGCACACCGGTGGACGCCCGCGGCACACCGCGGCCCTGTTGGCCGAACTGGCGCCGGATACGTGGACGGGGATTCGACCTGAACTCCCCGCACCGAGATTTCTCCTGTCTTCCGTGGTCGACGCACTCGCGACGTTCGACGAGGATGCGCGTCGATTATGCAGTGCTGCTGCGGTATTGGAGTCAGCGGCAGTTCCTGTCGTCGCTGCTGTCGCAGGAATCGACGGTGACCCGTGGTCGGCAATCGACGCCGCAGAACGGGCAGGATTGATCTCGGTGCAGCAGCGATCGACCTCGACGGTCCTCGCCTGCCCCGATCGGATGGCGCGGGCTGCGATACTTTCTGCGCTCGGTCGCGTCGAGCTGAGCGCACTTCATCGCGTGGCCGCGTCGGTCGTCGAAGACCGTGCCGACGCACTCGCACATCTGGTCGACGCGGCGTCCGGGCCCGATTCGGACCTGTCCGATCAATTGGCGACGTTGGCCGTCGAACGGGCAGCCACAGGTGAATGGGCCTCGGCCGCACGGTTGTACGCACTGTCCAGCAGATCGAGCGGCGACACCCACACGCGCGACGACCGCCTCGTCCTTGCCGTGGATGCCCTCATCGGCGCCGGTGACATACCGGCAGCGTCCGGATATGTCGCAGAGATCGAGAGCTTCCGCGAAACGCCCATGCGGAGTGTTGTTCTCGGGTACCTTGCGATTCTTCGTGGACGGCCGCACGAGGCCGAGGCGCGCCTCGCCCGTGCGTGGGAACTCGTGCGGAGCAGGCACGAACCCGACGTCGCTGCAGTGATCTGTCACCGGCAGGTACTTCATAATCTCGCTCGCTGCAACGGAGCTCAGTTGGTCGAATGGGCAGATCGAGCTGTCGAGTTGGTCGGGGCGGACGATCCGACGGCGATCGAAGCACAGTCCATCCGTGGTCTCGGGTTGGGAAGCACCGGCCGGATACCGGAATCGCTGAGCAGCTATGAAAGCCTTTGGCAGCAAGCCAATACCGGTGCTGTCGGCCAACGTGTACAGATGGGCGCCGGATGGCTGCATCTGGCGACGGACCGAATAGACGTCGCGCGTGGAGAATTGGAAGCCGCGGCACCGACCGACTTTCTCGGTGGGTCGACACGCATCTCGTCGTGGGCGCAAGCGTGGCTGGCCAGAACGTATTTCGTGACCGGCGACTGGGATGCGGCCCTGCGGACAGCGACGTCGGGTGCCGACCTTGTGGGGAGATCGGGTGCGGCGCTGATCATTCCGTTGCTGCAGTGGACCGTGACCCAGATCCACGCGCTGCGCGGTGACTGGGAAGCAGCAGCGGAGTCCGCGCGACTGGGCGACGCGGGTGCTCGGGAGTACGAGATCATGAGAGTTCCCGCAGCCCTCGGCCGTGCCGCGATCGCCGAGGCACGGGCGGACTATGCGGGCGTACTGCGAGCGCTGGCTCCACTCACCGAGTCCTGGGCTCAGGCCGACGTCTCCGAACCCGGTTTCTGGCCGTGGCCCGACGTGTACGCGAATGCGTTGGTCGTCGAAGGGCGTTTGTCGGAGGCGGACGCTTTTCTGTCCCATCACGAGGAGAGAGCCGTTGCACGGGGGCATCGTTCGGCGCTCGCCAGGCTGTCTTGTGCTCGTGGCCGGTGGCACGGGGCACGTGGCGAACTCGATGCCGCACGGGTGTCGTTCGAGGAGGCGCTGGCCTCGCTCGCGCCGCTACCGCTGATCTACGACCGTGCGCGCGTCAATTACGTCTACGGACTGACCCTCCGCCGCGCAGGGAAGCGCCGGGAAGCGGATGTCGTCATCTCGGCTGCGCGCGAGGACTATTCGGCTCTCGGCGCATCGACCTATGTGAGCCGATGCGACCGAGAACTCAAAGCCGGCGGTATGAACGCTGTCCTGAAGGACCGCTCGCACGACACGTTGACTCCACAGGAGGAGGCCGTGGCCGGTCTGGTGGCGACCGGAATGACCAATCGCGAAGTCGCCGCCGAGCTGTACCTGTCCGTCAAGACCGTTCAGTTCCACCTCACCCGTGTGTATTCGAAGCTCGGAATCCGATCGAGGGCGGAACTGGCAGCGCGGACCAGAACCACGGACTAGTCAGCCGATCCTTTCGAATACTGCCGCGAGACCCTGTCCTCCGCCGATGCACATCGTCTCCAGCCCGTATCGCGACTCGCGTCGGTCCATTTCGCGCAGCAGTGTGGCGAGTATGCGGCCGCCGGTCGCGCCGACGGGGTGGCCGAGGGAGATGCCGGATCCGTTGGGGTTGAGGCGGGCGTCGTCGGGCTCGATGCCCCACGTGCGCAGGACGGCGAGGGTCTGTGCGGCGAACGCTTCGTTGAGTTCGATCACGCCCATGTCGTCGAGCGTGAGTCCGATTCGGCCCAAAGCCTTTTCGGTGGCGGGAACGGGTCCGATGCCCATCGTGCGGGGCGGCACTCCGGCGACCGCCCAACTCGCCAGCGTGGCGATGGGCTTCAGTCCGAGTTGCGCAGCTTTCTCGGGGGTGGTGACGATGGCCAGTGCGGCGCCGTCGTTCTGTCCACTGGCGTTGCCTGCCGTGACGGTGGAATCGGGGTCGACCTTGCCGCGGATCGGGCGCAGCTTGGCAAGTGAGTTGATCGAGGTGTCGGCGCGGGGATGTTCGTCGGTGTCGACGACGAGGGGGTCGCCCTTGCGTTGTGGCACCGAGACGCCGACGATCTCTTCGGCGAACACTCCGTTCTTCTGTGCCGCAACGGCTTTGCGGTGCGAATCGACAGCAAGTGCGTCCTGGTCTGCGCGGCTTATGGAGAATTCCGCGCGGAGGTTCTCGGCGGTCTCGATCATGCCGCCGGGCACCGGAAAGTTTCTGCCGCCTGCGGTGACTCGGGCCCGGGCGAGTCGGTCGGCGAGTGCTACGGCTTCTCCCTTGACGCCCCACCGCATTCCGGTGGCGTAGAACTCGGCTTGGCTCATGCTTTCGACACCGCCGGCGAGGACGAGGTCGCTTCCGCCGGTTTGAACCTGCATGCAGGCTTGGAGTACGGCTTGCAGTCCGGAGCCGCAGCGACGGTCGATCTGTTGGCCTGGCACGTCGATACCGAGGCCTGCGTCGAGGGCTGCGATGCGGCCGATGGCCGGTGCTTCACCGTTCGGCGATGCCTGGCCGAGGATGACGTCGTCGACGTCGGTCCCGGAAATGCCGGTGCGGCGGACGAGTTCGGTGATCACGGTGGCTGCGAGAGCCTCGGGTGTGACGTCTTCGAACACTCCGCCGAAGCGGCCGACGGGGGTGCGGAGCGGTTCGCAGATGACGGCGTCAGGCATGGGAAATTCCTTTGTTGTCGGCGGAGTTCGAGTCCACGCGGTGCAGGTCGGTCTCGATGGCCTGCGCAGCGGTCAGCAGGGCGGGCAGCAGGTGGTCGCGGGCGGCGTCGGCGGAGTGCCGCGCCGCGGGGGTGGAGACGTTGGCTGCGGCGACGACGCTTCCGGTGGTGTCGTGGATGGGTGCGGCGATGGACCGAAGGCCAGCTTCGAGTTCCTGGTCGACGAGGCAGTAGCCCTGCACGCGAACGGAATCGAGCTCACGGCGCAACGCGTCGACGTCGGTGATGGTCTTTCCGGTCAGCTGCACAGGGTCGAGCCGGGCGAGGTAGTCGTCGAGGCGATCGGATGCCAGGCCGGCGAGCAGGACGCGTCCCATCGACGTCGCATAGGCGGGGAATCGGGTGCCGATGGTAATCGCGACGGTCATGATGCGGGATACCTGGACGCGCGCGACGTAGACCACGTCGTCGCCGTCGAGGATCGACACCGACGACGATTCGTGGACGTGCTGTGACAGTGATTCGAGGTGCGGTCCGGCGACGTCGGGCAGTGTCAGCGACGACAGGTAGCTGTAGCCGAGTTCGAGGACCCGTGGGGTGAGCCAGAACAGGGTGCCGTCGGTGCGGACGTAGCCGAGCTCGACCAACGTCAGGAGAAATCGTCTGGCTGTCGCGCGGGTCAGATCCGTTTGTCGCGCAACGTCGGTCAACGTTCGACGCGGATGCTCGGCATCGAACGCCCGGATGACCGCAAGGCCGCGCCCGAGCGACTGGACGTAGTCCGACGACGGTCCCACTGGCTCGCTCATGCCTTCGCGGCTTCCGTGACATGTCCGACGAGAAGCTGCGAAACCTGCTCGGCCTGTTCGATGTTCGCAAGATGCGCGGCCGGGGAGAGGACATGGAACTTCGAGTCGGGAATGCCGTCGGCGAGGATACGCATGTCCTCCGGAGTTGTCGCAGGGTCCTGTTCGCCTGCGATAACGAGTGTCGGTGTGGTGATCGTGGCGAGATCGGCCCGGTTGTCCCATTCTGCAAGGGCTTCGCAGCATGCTGCGTATCCCTCGTCGGGCGTCGAGCTGATCATGTGCCGGAAAGTTGCTGTGTCGCCGTCGAATTCCGAAGTGAACCAGCGTGCGATAACTGCGTCGGCGAGCGATTCCGTGCCCGATGAGCGCACCGTCGCAGCGCGGTCCGACCAGCCCTGAGGTTCGCCGAATCGCGCCGACGTGCACAGCAGCGTCAGTGAATCCACGCGCTTGGGGCGATGGACGGCGAGCCATTGCCCGACGGCGCCTCCGAGGGACAGTCCGACGACGTGCACGCGTTCACGGCCGAGCGAATCGAGAACGGCAAGAACGTCTTCGGCGAGCTCGGCGACCGTGTACGGGCCTGTGGGCGCTGGTGAGCCACCGTGTCCGCGCAGGTCCACGGCGACGACGTCGGCGACGGTCGTCAGCGCGTGAATCTGTGGGTTCCACATCGAGCGGTCGGACCCGAGCGATCCGATCAGCACGACGGTGCATGTGGACGGGGTGGTTGCTTCGACGAGGTCGTGGGCCAGTTCGACAGGCATGCTCGCAGTGTAGCGCATGTTCGTATGGTGGCGGGGTGTTCACATCACGCACATTTGCGAGTATGGTCGGACAGTATGATGGACAAAGTCGTAGCGAGCGCCGCCGATGCGGTGGCCGATCTACCTGATGGAGCTTCGGTCGCAGTCGGCGGCTTCGGGCTGGTCGGAGTACCCGAGATCCTGATCGACGCCGTGCTCGATCAAGGCGCGACCGATCTCGAGATCGTGAGCAACAACTGCGGAACCGACGGGTTCGGACTCGGGGTGCTGCTGGAAAAGCGTCGTATTCGACGCACGATCTCGTCGTACGTCGGGTCGAACAAGGAGTTCGCGCGGCAGTACCTCGCCGGTGAACTCGAGGTCGAGTTGACGCCGCAGGGCACGCTCGCGGAACGGCTTCGTGCAGGTGGAGCAGGTATTCCGGCGTTCTTCACCCCCGCGGGCGTCGGAACTCAGGTCGCCGACGGCGGTCTACCACTGCGCTACGACGGCAGCGGCGGCATCGCGGTCGCGAGTCCGCCGAAGGAAACCCGCGAGTTCGACGGTACGACCTACGTGATGGAACGCGGCATCGTCGCCGACTACGCGCTCGTCCACGCGTGGAAGGGCGACCGGCACGGGAATCTGGTGTTCCACGCCAGTGCGCGCAACTTCAATCCGCCTGCCGCCGCGTCGGGAAGGATCACGATCGCGCAGGTCGAAGAACTCGTCGAGCCCGGTGAGATCGGCCCGGACGACATTCACACTCCCGGTATTCACGTGCAACGCGTCGTGCACGTCGGCAAGGTGACCGTGGGAATCGAGCAGCGGACGGTGCGAGCATGAGCGAGACGATCGTGACACTGACACGGGAGCAGATGGCTGCCCGAGTCGCGCAGGAATTGCAGGACGGGGAGTACGTCAACCTCGGGATCGGGATGCCGACGCTCGTTCCGAACTACCTGTCCGACGACATCACCGTCGTATTGCATTCGGAGAACGGGGTTCTCGGAGTCGGTCCGTATCCCACCGAGGACGAGCTCGATCCGGAGATCATCAACGCCGGCAAGGAGACCATCACGGTGTTGCCTGGTGCGTCGTACTTCGATTCTGCGGCCTCGTTCGGAATGATTCGCGGCGGCCAGGTCGACGTCGCCGTGCTCGGTGCGATGCAGGTCAGCCAGACCGGCGATCTGGCGAACTGGATGATCCCGGGCCACATGGTCAAGGGCATGGGCGGCGCGATGGACCTCGTGCACGGTGCCCGACGGGTGATCGTGATGATGGAACACGTCTCGAAGAAGGGTGAACCGAAGATCCTCGAGACGTGCTCACTTCCGTTGACCGGCAAGGGGTGCGTGCAGCGGATCATCACCGACATGGCGGTCCTCGACGTCACCGACGACGGTCTACGTCTCGTCGAAACAGCACCTGGAATCAGCGTCGACCAGGTTCGAGCGGCGACGGGCGCTCCGATACTTACTTGATCGGGACTGGCTGCACACCATCGTCCCGAACGGACGGATTTCCGTCGATTCCGGACGATAGTGTGCAACCAATTGCGCTGTGCTGTCAGGAAATAACGGCGTCGGCCTCGATCTCGACGAGGAGGGCGTTGTCGATGAGTGCGTTGACGCCGAGGAGTGTGGTCGCAGGCCGGATGGATCCGAAGATCTCACCGTGGACCGCCGCGACGTCCTGCCACTGCGACACGTCGCGGAGGTAGATGCGAGTCCGGATGACGTCCTGCAGCGACGCGCCTGCGTCGACGAGAGCCTGCTCGATCGTCGCGAGGGCGGCACGGGCCTGGTCGGCGACCGTCGCGCCCTGTGCCGTCGTGCCGGATACGGCAATGGTGTTGCCGATGCGGACCGCGCGGCTGTACCCGATCTTCGGCTCCCACTCGGATCCGGACGAGATGTTGGTTCTGTTGCTCATGACAGCAATCTTCCTGCAGCGAATATCCGTCGCCTACTCCGGGGCGTTCTCTGGGGCGACGATCTCACCGACGCTCCCGACGGTCATGCGTGACGACGACGCGGCGGCCAACGCGGCACGGAATGCACGGACGGCAGGGTGAGCGCCGCGCCCCTGGCGAACAGCGGTGTAGATCGTGCGCTGCGGACGCCCGGGCAATGTGCTGAGGTCGAGACCGTCGGATTGATCGACAGCGATCAAGGCGGGGATGAACGCAGCCGCGTGGCCCGTGCGCACCAGATGAGCGTGCATCAACGGGTCAGGGCTGACGAACGTCACGCGTGGCTCGAACCCCGCGGCTCGGCACGCCGAGCGTCCCCACGTGCCCGTCGGTGTGTCGGCCGGATCCATTGCCCACGGGGCGTCGGCGAGATCCGAGAGTTCCCTGCGACTGGACAACCACCCACTGCCGGCGGGAACCGCCAGCAACAGCGGGTCCGCTGCGAGGTCGGCTCGATCCACGTTCGGGCGAACCTGCTCGGGGAGGCCGGGATACTCCTCGCCGAGGATGAGATCGTACGCGTGGGACAGCAGCCCGTCGTACGCCTGGCCCATGTGGTGCTGGTCGAATTCGACCGACAAAGACGGATGCTCGACGGCCAGAAGATCCAGCACGGCAGGCACGATCGCAAAGACGACCGTTTGGAACGACGCGACGCGCAACGTGCCGCGAACCGCCGACTGCGCAGCTGCGAGATCCGACTCGGCCTCCTCGAGCTGGCGAAGCACCACTTCCGCGTGGGCCGCGAGTCCGACGGCGGCGTCGGTCAGCGTCACGCCGCGACCGACCGGTTCGAGCAGACGCACGCCGACTTCCTTCTCGAGCAGCGACAACTGCTGTGACACCGAGGACGGCGTGTACGACAACGCACGGGCGACGTCGGCCAGCGTGCCGCGTCGATGCAGTTCGAGCAGGATACGCAACCGCGGGACGTTCAGCATGTCGCTCCTACTCATCGGAATTTCTAACCACTATTGGTAAAAATCATTCGCTGGACTTACCTTAGGCGAACGATGAAGCTGGATCCATGACAGTTTTCAGCCGCACGCACGGCACGGGTTCGGCGGTTGCGATGATCGTCGGGTCCTGCGTGTCGTTGCAGTTCGGCGCGGCTCTGGCGGTGCAGCTCTTCGCGGAGGCGGGGTCGTGGGCCGTCACCGCCGCCCGCCTTGCCATTGCGGCTGCCCTTCTCCTGCTGGTCGTTCGGCCGCGGGTACGGCAGTGGTCGGGGAGTCAGTGGAAGTACGTGTGTGGTCTGGGCGCCTCACTCGCTGCGATGAACGGCTCGTTCTATGCGGCAATCGATCGGATCCCGTTGGGCGTCGCCGTGTCGATCGAGTTCCTGGGGCCGCTGCTTCTGGCTGCGGTGCTGTCGCGTCGGCGAGTCGATCTCTGCTGGGCCGGGGTAGCGATCGTCGGAATGGCCGTGTTGGGAATCGAATCTGCTGTGCATTCGACGGCCCTCGACCCGATCGGCGTGGTGTTCGCACTCTTGGCGGCGGCGTTCTGGGCGCTGTACATCCTGACGAATGCACGTGTCGCCGAGACAGTTCCGGGAACGGGTGGCCTCGCTGTCGCACTCGCGGTGGGCGCGATCTGTGTCATGCCGGTCGGACTCACACAAGGTATGGAGGCGTTCGCCGATATCAAGTTGTTGGGAATCGTTGCCCTGGTTGCGCTTCTGTCGTCGGCCATTCCGTATACGCTCGAACTTGCTGCGCTGCGGCGTATCCCGCGAAACGTGTTCGGTGTGCTACTGAGTTTCGAACCGATATTCGCGACGCTTGCAGGCTGGCTTCTTCTGCATCAGAGTGCGGGCATTCTGCGTCTGACGGCGATCGCTCTTGTGATCGTGGCGACGGTGGGAACGGTGCTGACGGCCGAGAAGCGTTCGGAGGTCGTGGTGGAACCGCAGCCGACGCCCGTCTAGCAGAGTCGATCGATGGCTTCGACGATCGTCTCCGGCGCGCACGCGAGGTTCATTCGCGCGAAGCCCTTGCCTTCCTTGCCGAAGCTGATGCCGTCGGACAGAGCGACTTTCGCGTGCCGGAGAGCGTAGTCGGCTGGGTCGTCGCCCCAGCCGAGATCTCGCATGTCCAACCATGCCAGGTAGGTCGACTTCGGTCGTCGCACATGTACCTGCGGAAGTTTCTCTGCGAGTTGCTGTTCCAGAAGGGTGAAGTTGCTCTCGATGGTCGTGATGGTGTCGTTCAACCATTCTCGGCCGTGGGTGAATCCTTCACGAGTAGCCATGAGTCCCAACAGTCCTGCTCGAAAGGTCACCTCCTCGGGCAGGCCGCGAATCAGATCTGTCATACGGTCCGACTCGGCGACGAACAACGCGCTCTTCAACCCTGCGAGATTGAATGCCTTGCTTCCGGATTCGGCTGCGATGCCGTGCGCGCGTGCGGCGTCGGACACCGTAAGGTACGGAGTGAACGTGGCGCCGTGATGGGTCAGCGGGGCATGGATCTCGTCGCTGACGACCACCGCACCATGATGTGCGACGACGCGCGACAGCTCGGTCAACGTCTCGTGCGAATGCACCAAACCGACAGGGTTGTGCGGATTGCACAGCAGCACAGCGCGAGCGCCGGCGGCCAAGGCCCGGTCGATACCATCCAGATCCAGTGAGTACTGCTCTCCGTCGTCGGACAAAGGCACTTCGACGACGGTTCCACCCGCCTCCGGTACGAGGTCGAAGAACGGTGGGTAGATGGGCGGGTTGATGATCACGCCGTCGCCGGGTTCGATGAGTCGACGCAGAGACTCGACGATCACAACGCTGACGTCGGTGGCATAGCCCATGCGCTCGGGTTGCGCAGGCCAGCCCCATACATCGGAGGCGTACGACGCGAAAGCCTGTGCGGTACCGAGGTCGTGTGGGTCGACGTATCCGGTGTCGCCGTTCTCGATTGCAGCGTGCAGTGCGGCCGAGATCGATGGGGCGAGCGAAAAGTCCATCTCGGCGACGAACATCGGCAGTACGTCGTCGGGGTGGGTTCGCCACTTCTCGCTGGTACGTCGGCGCAGCGTCGTCATCGAATCCGCGGCTGTCATCGTTGTTCTCCTCGGTGAGTTGTGCGCTGCTTCTCGCCTACCTGCCGTTCCATGACATCCGTCATGGCCGACCCATGGCACCGTAACCGCAATTCGTGTCGGTCTGCACTGTTGACGGCCGGTTCCGGCGACCAAAGTAGTGGATGAGCAAGAGCAGACCACGCGAACATTCGACGAGGAGGGCACGATGACGACGCCAGACCCGACGCAGACGCAGGACGAAGCAAAGAAGCCCGACGCCACCCAGTTATTGCTGGACAATCTCGGTGGCCCGAGCGGCATGATCTACACCGCCGTTCCGGTCGTGGCATTCGTTGTTGCCAATGCTCTCGTGGCGCTGCCCGTCGCAGTCGGCTCGGCAGTCGCAATCGCCCTGGTGATCACCGTGATTCGCATGCGGCGAGGTGAGCCCATCATGCAGGCGATCGGTGGACTGATCGGTGTTGCCGCAGCAGGTGGAGTGGCGGCGTGGACCGGTTCGGCAGGCGGGTATTTCTTGATCGGTATCTGGACTTCGCTCGTGGGCGCGGCCATCATGGTTGCGTCGCTGCTGGCTCGACGACCGTTGACCGGATTGTTATGGAATGCGTTGCACGGCAACAAGTACAAGTGGCGCAAAGATCGGTCGGTGCTCCGCGCACATGACGTTGCAACTCTGACTTTTGCTGCTCTGTTCGGCGCTCGATACATCGTCCAGGACTGGTTGTACGACACCGACGCCACCGGGTGGCTGGCATTCGCGAAAATCGCAATGGGCACACCGCTGTTCGCGCTGGCGATCCTCGTGACGGTCTGGGCATACCGCCGCTCGACAAAGCACTTCGAGCCCAAGAGTCACTGACGCTACCGGAAGACAGAAGAATTCGCCGACGGGAGGTCCCGTCGGCGAATTTCTTTGTCTATCCGTGGGTTTGGGGGTCGTCCTGGGTCCGGTGCCGGGACCCGGGCGGGTTTTGTGCCGGGTTCTGTCCGGGGCCTGGGTCCCGTACCCGCCGAGATCGAGGCTATGCACGGATTTCGGCCGGATTCGCGTCTCAACTTCGATCTCGTGCGTCCGATTCAGTTGTATTCGAAAGTATGTTCGACAAATGCTGGATTGTGGGTTAGGCTTGTCGCATGCTTTCGGGGGATGGTGTTGCGGGGGAATCGGATTCGGCGTTGGCCGATTCGGTGGATTCTGATGTGATTTCTGCGGGCTCGGGGTCGCCTGATGGTGGGTCGTTGCTCGATGGTGTGGTGTTGCCGATCGCGGATCCGGAGTTGCGGGGTGTGGTCGAGGACATCGAGGGTGCGGTGGGGCGGTTGCGGGAGCGCGATACTGTCGCGATCTCGAATGTTGATCGTCGGGCGTTGCTGACGCGGATGGAGGCGGTGTCGCGCAGTGTGTTCGGGTTGTCGCATACGTGGATCGCGGATCTGCTGGTCCAGCATGGTTTGGACGGGATCGACGGGTCGATTCCGGATGCGTTGGCGGTGTTGATGCGGATCTCGCGGACGCGGGCGTCTCAGCGGATTCGGTATTCGCAGGAATTCGGGAAGCGGAC
>NZ_FZOW01000032.1 GCF_900188125.1 Rhodococcoides kyotonense
AATCATTCGCTGCCTCAAACGAGCCGTCGCCCGCGAAATGTTTCAGCTCCTGACCCGAAAAATCACTACTTGACAGTCATAGGAGCATCACGAGGACTTCGAATTCCCCTACGTAGTCCTGTGCGGAGAGTGCGTCGAGCTGCTCACCGACTGTGTGGACGGCGTTGTAAGTCGGGATAACAACCGATATCAGCGAGAATCGATCCGATTGGTATGTTTCCGTCACCGCATGAGTCAAACATGCACGCGCGCGCCGTCTGTCACCGGATCATCGCCAGTGACGCAGACGACATCGGGCACACTGGATCACGTGAAGAACCTCGCCTCCGGGGAGAACTACCCCGCCCCGTCGTCGACGATGACCGTCTTCGTCGACAGCGGCTTCTCGGTCGACGTGTCCGCTCTGCTGCTCGGCGCCGACGGAGCAGTGCGCTCGGACGCGGACCTGATCTTCTACAACAACCCAGCCGGCCAGGGTGTCGTGTACCGCCGTGACCAGAACCTCCACAGCATCACCGTCGACACCGACAGCATTCCGCCCGACGTCGACAGCGTCGCCGTCACCGCATCGCTCGACGGCAGCGGTCCGACGACCTTTGCACTCGCGGGTCCCGTCTCGACGACCCTCGCCGACGCGTCGGGAAGCCCCGTCGTCGGGTACCGGATCGATGCACACGGCGACGAGTCCGCGCTTGTGTGTCTGGAGATCTACCGCCGCGGCCCCGGCTGGAAAGTGCGAGCCGTCGGGCAGGGGTATGCGGATGGATTGGCCGGTGTCGCACGGGCATTCGGCATCACGATCGACGACGACCCCGAGGCACCTGCTCCGGCACCCACCGCTCCCCCAACAGCTATGCCAGGAGGACACCAGCCGATGAAGAGTGACTTGTTCGCGCCCGCGCATGCCGAGGTGCCCGGCACAGGTATTCAGAAGCAAGGCAGCAAGATGTGTCGCGTCGGAATGAACGGCGAGATCATGGCGCGTGCCGGATCGATGGTCGCGTACCAGGGCGACCTGAAGTTCGAGGCGAAGGGATCGGGTGGTTTCGGTCGAGCCGTTCGACAGGCGTTGTCCGGCGAGGGTGTTCCGCTGATGGCGGTGTCGGGTCGCGGGGATCTGTTCCTCGCCAACGCCGCTCAGGACGTCCATCTGATCGACCTCGACGGTTCCGACGGACTCACGATCAACGGCTCGAACGTCCTGGCGTTCGATTCGACGTTGTCGTACGACGTGAAGCGCGTCCAAGGAGCTGCGTCCGGCGGCAATGCAGGCTTCTTCAACTGTGTCTTCACCGGCCGCGGACGCATCGCGATCACGACCGACGGTGTCCCGGTCGTCCTGAACGTCGACCAGCCGACATTCGCCGATCCGCAGGCAGCGGTCGCATGGTCGTCGAGCCTGTCGACACGAGTGAAGAAGAACGACTCGTTCGGTCTGGGAACGCTGATCGGTCGGTCTACCGGCGAACGGTTCACGCTCGAATTCGTCGGTCGGGGATTCGTCGTCGTGCAACCGTCGGAGCTGCCGCCGGGCGGCCTGATCGGCGGCACCGGCAGTGGCGAGCAGGCAGGCGTCGGTGGTGCGCTGGGCGGTCTACTCGGCCGCTGAGAACGACGAATGAAACGAAAAAGCCCGCCCCCGTGAGGGAGCGGGCTTTTTCGCAGCAGTGAATGCTTACTTGGCCTTTTCGAGGACCTCGACCAGTCGCCAGTGCTTGGTGGCGGACAGCGGGCGGGTCTCCATGAGCTGAACGCGGTCGCCGACGCCGGCGACACCGTTCTCGTCATGTGCCTTGACCTTGGTGGTGCGACGGATGACCTTGCTGTAGAGCGGGTGCTTGACCCGGTCCTCGAGCTCGACCACGATCGTCTTCTCCATCTTGTCGGATACGACGTAGCCGATCCGAACCTTGCGGTTGTTGCGTCCTTCAGTCACAGTCTTTTCCTCGCTCATGCCGCGTCACCTGCAGTGTCGTCGGCAGGACCTGTGGCCAGACCGAGCTCACGCTCACGCAGCACCGTGTAGATGCGCGCGATCTCGTGGCGGACGGTGCGCAGTCGACGGTTGTTGTCCAGCTGGCCGGTAGCCATCTGGAACCGAAGGTTGAACAGCTCTTCCTTCGACTCACGCAGTTTGGTGACCAGCTCTTCACCGGTGAGCTCGCGAAGCTCTGCGGCTGGGGTTCCGGTAGCCATCAGAACTGCTCCTCCCTGGTGATGATGCGTGCCTTCATCGGCAGCTTGTGGATTGCGCGAGTCAGGGCCTGACGCGCGGTGGCCTCGTCGGGGAACGAGAGCTCGAAGAGCACCCGGCCCGGCTTGACATTCGCGACCCACCACTCGGGCGAACCCTTACCGGAACCCATGCGGGTCTCGGCAGGCTTCTTGGTGAGCGGGCGGTCCGGGAAGATGTTGATCCAGACCTTGCCGCCACGCTTGATGTGGCGAGTGATCGCGATACGAGAAGCCTCGATCTGACGGTTGGTGATGTAGGCGGGCTCGAGAGCCTGGATGCCGTAGTCACCGAACGTCACATGGTTGCCACCCTTGGACGCACCCGATCGCTTCGGGTGGTGCTGCTTCCGGTGCTTGACCCGGCGTGGGATCAACATCGTCAGCCCTCCTGATTCGGCTCGGTCGAGGCCGGAGCCTCTGCGGATGCCGCGCGGCCTGCCTCGGTGCTGGTCGCGGTGGTGCCCGAAGCACCGGAACGACGCGGACGCGAGGGACGCTCACGGCGCGGGCGGTCGTTGCCTGCAGCAGGTGCAGCAGCGGCCAGCTCACGACGGCCACCGACGATGTCGCCCTTGTAGATCCAGACCTTCACGCCGATACGGCCGAAGGTGGTCTTGGCCTCGTACAGCCCGTAGTCGATGTCCGCACGAAGCGTGTGCAGCGGCACACGGCCTTCGCGGTAGAACTCCGAGCGGGACATCTCGGCGCCGCCGAGACGGCCGGAGCACTGGACACGGATGCCCTTGACGTTCGGCTGACGCATGGCCGACTGGATGGCCTTACGCATTGCGCGACGGAATGCGACGCGGTTGCTGAGCTGCTCTGCAACACCCTGAGCCACGAGCTGAGCCTCGGACTCGGCGTTCTTGACCTCGAGGATGTTGAGCTGAACCTGCTTGCCGGTCAGCTTCTCGAGAGCTCCGCGGATGCGGTCGGCCTCGGCGCCACGACGACCGATGACGATGCCCGGACGTGCCGTGTGGATGTCCACGCGAACACGGTCACGGGTGCGCTCGATCTCGACCTTCGCGATACCCGCGCGCTCCATGCCGGTGGCGAGGAGCTTACGGATCGCGACGTCTTCCTTGACGTACTCCGAGTACTGCTTGTCTGCGTACCAGCGCGACTTCCAGTCAGTGGTGATACCCAAGCGGAAGCCGTGCGGGTTGATTTTCTGACCCACTACTGAGCCCCTTCCTTGGACGCCTGGCCCTTGCGGCGGTTACGGCTGGTCCCACCGGTCTTGGGCAGGCTCTCGACGATCACCGTGATGTGGCTGGTGCGCTTGCGGATCCGGAATGCCCGGCCCTGAGCGCGCGGCTGGAATCGCTTGAGGGTTGCGCCCTCGTCCACGAATGCAGTCGCGACGACCAGCGTGCTGGGGTCGAGATCCAAGTTGTTCTCGGCGTTGGCCGCTGCGGACGCGATCACCTTGGCGACCGGCTCGCTGGCTGCCTGCGGCGCGAACTTCAGGATGTTGAGCGCGTCCTCGACGGAGCGCCCGCGAACCAGATCCACGACGCGACGTGCCTTCATGGGCGTGACGCGTACGTGCTTCGCGACGGCCTTGGCAGTCGGGTTGGCGGTTTCGGTCTTGCTCATCGCCTCTTCGCCTTCCGGTCGTCCTTGATGTGACCCTTGAACGTGCGGGTCGGTGCGAACTCTCCGAGCTTGTGGCCGACCATCGAGTCGGACACGAACACCGGCACGTGCTTGCGACCGTCATGGACGGCGAAGGTGTGACCGATGAAGTCGGGGAGAATTGTCGAGCGACGGGACCAGGTCTTGATGACCTGCTTGGTCCCCTTGTCGTTCTGGACGTCGACCTTCGCGAGGAGGTGATCGTCTACGAACGGGCCCTTCTTCAGGCTGCGTGGCATTCTGAACTCCCTCCTAGCGCTTGTTCTTGCCGGTACGGCGACGACGGACAATGAGCTTGTCGCTCGCCTTGTTCTTGCGGGTACGGCCTTCAGGCTGTCCCCAGGGGCTGACCGGGTGGCGACCACCGGAGGTCTTGCCCTCACCGCCACCATGCGGGTGGTCGACCGGGTTCATGACGACACCACGGACGGTCGGGCGCTTGCCCTTCCAACGCATGCGGCCGGCCTTGCCCCAGTTGATGTTCGACTGCTCGGCGTTGCCGACCTCGCCGACGGTTGCGCGGCAGCGCACGTCGACACGACGGATTTCACCGGACGGCATACGCAGCGTGGCGTAGGTGCCTTCCTTGCCGAGGAGCTGGATGCTCGATCCGGCGGAGCGGGCCATCTTGGCGCCGCCGCCCGGACGCAGCTCGACTGCGTGGATGGTCGTACCCGTCGGGATGTTGCGCAGCGGCAGGTTGTTACCCGGCTTGATGTCGGCGCCTGCGCCGGCCTCGATCGGGGATCCCTGGCTGATGCCCTTGGGTGCGACGATGTAGCGCTTCTCGCCGTCCGCGTAGTGCAGCAGTGCGATGTTGGCGGTGCGGTTGGGGTCGTACTCGATGTGAGCGACCTTGGCCGGCACGCCGTCCTTGTCGTTGCGACGGAAATCGATCAGACGGTACGCGCGCTTGTGTCCGCCACCCTTGTGCCGGGTGGTGATACGACCGTGTGCGTTACGTCCACCGCGACCGTGCAGGGGGCGAATCAGCGACTTCTCGGGCGTGCTGCGAGTGATTTCCGCGAAATCGGAAACACTGGAACCGCGGCGGCCCGGAGTGGTCGGCTTGTACTTACGGATTGCCATGAGTCTTCTCGTCCTTATATCCGAAGAGTCCCAGTCGCTTACGCGACCGGACCTCCGAAGATCTCGATGGGCTTGCTGTCGGCGGAGAGCGTTACGAGCGCACGCTTGGTGTCCTTGCGCTTGCCGTAACCGAATCGGGTCCGCTTGCGCTTGCCCTGACGGTTCTGCGTGTTGACGCTGGTCACGGTGACGTCGAAGATCTTCTCGACGGCGATCTTGATCTGCGTCTTGTTCGAATCCGGGTGCACCAGGAAGGTGTAGGTGCCTTCCTCGATCAGTCCGTAGGACTTCTCCGAGATGACCGGCGCCAGCAAGATGTCACGGGGATCGGCGATGGTGGTCACTTGGTTCCCTCCTCGTTCTTCGCAGGCCCTGCGATGAACGTGTTCAGCGCTTCCACGCTGAAGATGACGTCATCAGCTTCGAGCACGTCGTACGTGTTGAGCTGGTCGGGTGCGATGGGATGCACACCTTCCAGGTTCTGAACGCTCTTCCACGCTGCGGTGTCTTCACGTCCGACGACGAGCAGAACCTTCTTGCGATCCGAGATCTCGGCGAGGAAGGTCTTCGCGCCCTTGGTCGACGGAATCTGGCCGGCAACCAATTCGGTGATGACGTGGATGCGCTCGCTGCGAGCCCGGTCGGAGAGGGCTCCGCGCAGAGCGGCTGCCTTCATCTTCTTGGGGGTCCGCTGGCTGTAGTCACGCGGCTGCGGTCCGTGAACGGTTCCACCGCCGACGAACTGCGGAGCGCGGGTCGAGCCCTGACGAGCGCGGCCGGTGCCCTTCTGCCGGTACGGCTTCTTGCCACCGCCGCGAACCTCGCCACGAGTCTTCGTGGAGTGAGTTCCCTGGCGAGCAGCAGCGAGCTGTGCGACGACAACCTGGTGCAGCAACGCGATGTTGGCAGGTGCGTCGAAGATTGCCGACGGAAGATCGACGGTGCCGTTGGTCTTGCCACCGGCTTCCTTGACGTCCAGCGTCAGGTTGGTCTTCTTCTCGAGGCTGGTCATGCCCGTGCACCACCCTTCAATGCAGACTTGACGATCACGACGTTGCCGCGACGGCCCGGGATTGCTCCCTTGATCAGAAGCAGACCGTTCTCGTTGTCCACCTTGTGGACCGAGAGGTTCTGCGTGGTGACGCGGTCGCTACCCATGCGTCCGGACATGCGCATTCCCTTGAACACGCGGCCGGGGGTTGCACAACCACCGATGGATCCGGGGCGACGGTGAACAGCCTGTGCACCGTGGCTCGCACCCTGACCGGCGAAGCCGTGGCGCTTCATGGTTCCGGCGAAGCCCTTGCCCTTGCTGGTGCCGGTGACGTCGACGTATGCGCCGTCCTCGAACACAGCGGCGGTGAGCTCCTGGCCGACCTCGAACTGCGAGGCGTCGGCGACGCGGATCTCCACGACGTGGCGGCGAGGCGTGACGCCTGCCTTCTCGAACTGGCCGGTGGTCGGCTTGTTCACCTTGCGCGGGTCGATCGCACCGAATGCGACCTGGACAGCGCTGTAGCCGTCGCGCTCCTGCGTGCGGATCTGGGTGACCACGTTCGGGCCTGCCTTGATCACGGTCACGGGAACGACGCGGTTGTTCTCGTCGAAGACCTGGGTCATTCCGAGCTTGGTGCCCAGAATTCCTGTCGCAGGCCGATTCTTGTTATCAGTCATCGTTGTCTCCGCGCTCACTGGATGTTGACGTCGACACTGGCAGGCAGATCGATGCGCATGAGCGCGTCGACCGTCTTCGGGGTCGGGTCGAGGATGTCAATGAGCCGCTTGTGAGTACGCATCTCGAAGTGTTCGCGCGAATCCTTGTACTTGTGGGGCGAACGGATGACGCAGTACACGTTCTTCTCGGTCGGCAACGGCACCGGTCCGACGACGCGGGCACCCGTACGGGTGACCGTCTCGACGATCTTGCGCGCTGACGCATCGATCGCCTCATGGTCGTAGGCCTTGAGCCTGATGCGGATCTTTTGTCCCGCCACGCTTAGTGTCCTTTTCTTGCCGCTTGTCGTAGAACCGGCCACTTGGCCTGCTCCACCTCGTATGCACAGTCCCCGAGTCGCTCGGCTCGACGCCGATGGGACTCGAACTGCCTTCGTGCTCGCACGACGAACCGAACGTTGGCGATCAGGGGGGACCCGATCCGTTGCCGCTGTTCATCTGTCATGGTTCTCCGGTCCACGCGGTCGGGCGTGTCGTATTTCTACTCATACTTCGACCGCTTACTCTTCTCCGAAGCCCCTGGCGCGAAAGCCATCGGTGCATCTCCGAGCTGGCGAACCGGACGCACTCACTTGGAGTGCTGGTTCCGTTCTGCTTTTCTTACCTGGTGGAGGCCGCACAGAAGCGCGTCCCTGTCCAGGCAACCCGACCAGTATGCCGTACACCGGCCCTGAGTACAAATCCGACCCGATTGCGCAGCGCACGAAGCGCTCACCCGACCTTACTCGGCGGTAAGGTTCGGCCATGACCTCGACATCGACATCGACGACAGTCGGTCCGACGCTACGGGCCTGGCAAAGACTCCCTCGCAACCCTCTGGGCCAGGCAGTGTTCTCCGTCGGCATGTGCCTTCGAGTCCCCTACTTCGGCACAATCCTCCCCCGCGTTCGTTCACTCGAACCCGGCAGGTGCGAAGTCACCGCTCCGAAGTGGTGGGGCATCCGCAACCATCTCGGGACTTTCCATGCGATCGCCGCGTGCAACCTTGCCGAGGCCGCCATGGGCATGCTCGCCGAGGCCACGGTCCCGACGACCCATCGCTGGATCCCCAAAGAGATGACGGTGCGCTATCTGACCAAAGCGACTACCTCGCTCACCGCGGTGGCCGAGGTCGATCTACCCGACTTCGAGAAGATCGACGACGGTACGGACCTCGTCGTTCCGGTCAGGATCACGGACAAGAGCGGCACCGAAGTGGTGCACGCGGACATCACGATCTGGATATCGCGGGCCTCGGGCGATCGACACAGGTGACGGGCTGCGCTCCATACTGGTGGGATGACAACGTACGACGCGGTGGTGGTCGGCGGCAGCGGTGCCGTGGGGAGTCTGATCGCGCAACTCCTGGCGTCCGACGGATCGACCGTGCTCACCGTCGATCGAGTAGCACCGCAGCACTCCGAAACCGGAGTTCATCATGTCGTCGGTGACGTGCTGGCACCGGACCCAGAGCTCGAAGCGATACTGGGGGCCGCCCCCATCGTCGTGCTCGCTGTACCGGAATCCATTGCCCTACAAACGGTTTCACTACCACTGAAGCCTACGACCCTTCTCGTCGAGACCCTGTCGGTGAAGTCCGGCTTCGCACAAGCGGTCCCGGAGGAGACGGGGCCCGTACTCGGAATCAACCCGATGTTCGCCCCGTCGCTCGGCATGGAAGGCCGACCGGTCGCCGCGGTCACTCACAGGCCGGGGCCCGAGGTCGATCGCTTCCTGCGCCGAATCGAGACGTGGGGCGCACGCGTCGTCGAACTCGATGCGGACGCTCATGATCGGCTCGCGGCTGCGACGCAAGCTCTGACGCATGCCGCCGTTCTCGCGTTCGGCTCGGCGTTGAGCGACCTCGGGGTCGATCCCTCACTCGTCGACGCTGTCGCGCCGCCTCCCGCCCGGACGCTGCTCGCGCTCGTTGCCCGTGTGTCCGGCGGTGAACCCGAGGTGTACTGGGACGTTCAGGCCGGCAATCCGTATGCGGCCGCCGCTCGCTCGGCGCTGGCGAACGGACTTCGCGAGCTCGACGCCGTCGTCACCACGGGCACCGAGGCGGACTTCACCGAAGTGATGCACAGCGCGGGCGCATCGGTGCCGAACGGTGACATCTATCGAGCCTTGTGTTCCGACCTTTTCGGTACGGTGCGAGGAAGCACCACGTGATCGAGGACTCCAGCATGATCCAGAACCCCTCACTACCCGAGTACGACGCCGATGATCCCGTCGAGAGCGCCGTCGTGACACGTCTGGCCGGGAACTGGGGACATCGGGCGACCGTCAAGAAGAACGAACCCGATCTGAACGACCTGTTCGACCTCACCAAGCACGACTTTCCCGAGGCGTTGATTCCGTTCGCGGAACACGACACGTACCGGGATCTCTCGGAGGCTCGGCGCGAGAAACTGCGTGCGTGGGGCTGGATCGCCTACAACACGAACGTCATGGACGTCGAACAGCACGTGGTGAACCCAGGGTTCTCATTGCTGGCGCAGGACGCGTTCGACACCGGCTTGGGTGACGTCCTCTCGGTCGCCGTCACGCAGGCCATGGTCGACGAGCAGTACCACACGCTCATGCACCTCAACGCGAGCGTGTTGACTCGTCGACGCCGCGGGTGGGCTCTCAGCACGCGTGACCTTCCCTTGTGCGCGACCGTCCGTCGGCGTCAGGAAGCGCAGTCGGCGGCACTCGATCCTCGAAGCGCTGCACTGAGCGCACTCGCATTCACGACGGTGGCAGAGATCTCGATCACGTCGTACCTCGATCTGATCGAGGACAACGAGCTCGTGCAACCGGTCAACCGAGCGACGGTCAGGTTGCACAATCGTGACGAGTACTGCCACGCGTCGATCGCGGACGATCTGGCCGCAATCGTGTTCGAGAAGCTCGACGCGCCCGACCGTCGCACATTTCTCGACGGCCTTGCCGACGGCATGGATGCGTTCTCGAGCACGGACTTCTCGACGTGGGAGGCCATTCTGCGCTCCGAGGAGATTCCGAACTACGAGGCGATGCTGGCCGAGGTCGAGACCGACGGCAGCAGACGGCACCTCATCCAGGATTACAGCGGCATCAGGTCCCTCTGCCGAAAACTCGACGTCGAGGACGAAATCGGTATCGACTGGCAATGAGCGTTGCCCCGGGTTCGCTGTGACCGCAGGTAACATTTCGACGGTACTTCTCGAACCCTTCGAGGAAGCCCCATGCCCCCGACCGTACGGAGAATCGATGGCCTTGCCCGAGGACGCAGCTGTACTGGTGGAGGACGTCCACAAGTCTTTCGACGACGTCCATGCACTCCGCGGGATCAGCTTCTCCGCACCTCGCGGCACGGTTCTGGGGATTCTCGGCCCCAACGGCGCGGGCAAGACCACGACGGTCAAGGTCCTGTCGACGTTGATCAAGCCCGACCAGGGGCGGGCCTTCGTCGCGGGCCACGACGTGGCCGCGGATGCTCCTGCAGTGCGCCGGTCGATCATGATGACCGGGCAGTACGCCGCGCTCGACGACACGTTGTCGGGCCGCGAGAACATCGAGTTGTTCGGTCGTTTGATGGGCCTGGACAAGAAGGCCGCCCGTGCACGTGCGGAAGCACTGCTCGAAGAATTCGACCTGGTCCACACCGGCAAGAGGCCAGTTCGCGGCTACTCGGGCGGCATGCGACGACGCATCGACATCGCCTGCGGTCTCGTCGTCCGTCCGAAGGTCGTGTTTCTCGACGAACCGACGACCGGTCTGGATCCTCGTTCGCGTCAAGGCGTCTGGTCGCTGGTGGAGGCGTTGAAGGCGCAAGGCATCACGGTTCTGCTGACGACGCAGTACCTCGAGGAAGCCGACGTGCTGAGCGACAACATCATCGTCATCGACAAGGGCACCGTCATCGCCGAAGGCACGTCCGACGAACTCAAGGCAATGACCGGCGGGAACTTCTGTGAGGTCGTTCCGTTCGACCCGGACGAGCTGCCCAAGGTCGTGCAGGTTCTCGGCGAACTCGTTCCTGCGGCCGTGGCACAGGACCTGGCTCCGGGCGCCGACAAGTTGTCCATCCCGGCTCCCGACGGTGCCGCGACGCTGTCCGAGGTTCTGCGACGCATCGATCAGGCCGGCATTCCGCTCGCGGACATCGCGCTGCGTCGTCCGTCGCTGGACGATGTCTTCCTGACGCTGACCGGCCACACCAACCCCGTGCCGACGCCGTGACGACGGCCGAGCGAGATACGCGTGCCACCGAGGGCGGTGAAACGCGTTCGCGTCGTAGAAGATTCGAACCGTCGGGCTTCGTCCAGTGGCGCGTGCTCACCGCTCGGACAGTGCGGACGATGGTCAAGAAGGGCGAATTGCTCGTCGCGGTCATCGCGCCGCTCATCTTCACCATCGGTTTCTATCTACCGCTGAAATTCGTGATGTCCTTCCAAGGCATCGATTACGCCCAGTTCCTGATGCCCATCATCGTGCTGCAGGCGATGGCGTTCACGGCCATCTCGTCCGCGCAGCGCGCATCGACAGAGGCTCTGACGGGATTGTCGACGCGGCTCAAGACGATGCCCGTGGTCATCGGTGCACCGTTGATGGCCCGTATGAGCAGCGCTTTCCTCCGGTCGACCGTGACGTTGACGGCCGCTTTGATCTACGGCCACGTCATCGGCTTCCGGTTCAGTGCAGGCCCGCTGCAGGCCGTCATGTTCGGCGCGATGGCCCTGGCCATCAGCACTGTCCTGTCGTTCGGTGCCGACGCTATCGGCACGCTGTCGAAGAGCCCGGAGGCGACCAGTCAGGCGTTGACGCTGCCGCAGTTGATTCTCGGAATGGCGTCGACCGGCTTCGTGCCGGAGACGGGGTTCCCCGAATGGATCCGGCCGTTCGTCCGCAATCAGCCGATCTCTCAGTTCTCCGCCGCGATGCGAGACATGGCCGAAGGTGCCATCACCTTCTCGGTGATTCTCCCGGCACTGCTCTGGATCATCGGATTGAGCGTCGTGCTGATTCCGCTTGCCCTGTGGGCGAGCCTGCGACGGAAAGAGTGAGCATGACCGACCTTCACCCCCATCGCACCGAACCGAGCGCACTCGAGTTCCCCGAAGTCGAGCATGCACTGCCCGAGTCGTCTCCTCGCGCGCTCTGGACGCACAGCCTGATTCAGGCGAAGAGGCTGCTCATCCGCTGGTCGCGTGATCCAACCACGATGATTCAGGCGATTCTGTATCCGGCTCTGATGCTCCTGATGTTCCGGGTCGTCCTCGGCAACTCGATCACCATGGCGACCGGTCTGCCTGCCGTGTACGGCCAGGTACCGCTGATCGCGCTGATCGGCGCGATGTTCGGATCGATCGTCAGTGCCGTCGGGCTCAAAGGGGAACGGAACAGCGGCCTGCTCTCTCGCTTCTACACGCTGCCCACGCACCGCGCCGCCGGACTGCTCGGACGCATGATGGCCGAAGCGGTCCGGGTGCTGGTCACGACGATCGTGATCGTCGCGATGGGCTTCGTGCTCGGCTTTCGGTTCAACGAAGGGCTGCTCGCCGGCATCGGATTGATCCTGCTTCCCATCGTGTTCGGTCTGGGTTTCGCGGTCATGGTCACGTTCCTCGCGACGGCAGCCAGCGACGCACCTCTGGTCGAGCTGGTCTCGATGCTGTGCACGCTGCTGTTGTTCTTCAACTCGGGGTTCGTTCCCGTGGCCGCGTACCCGACCTGGCTGCAGCCGATCGTCGCCGCTCAACCGATGTCGTGCGCGGTCGATGCCATGAGGGCGCTCGCGTTGGGCGGACCGACACTGGTTCCGGTCCTGCAGACGCTGGCGTGGTCGTTCGGCCTCATGGCCGTGTTCCTGTTTCCGGCGATCCGCGGTTACCGTCGCGCATCGTCCTCGGCGTGACCAACCGGAGCACACGTCACGATGTGTAGCCGTCGACTTCTCTGGTTACTCCCCTGCCACGGACCCGCTCCCGCAGACGGGATTGACGCAGGAGAAGCATGCCCGAGGGTCGAAGTTCCACACCGCACGTGACCGTCGTCGTTCCGACGAAGAATCCCATTCCCCTGCTCGACGAGCAGCTACGAGGCCTGGCGAAGCAGGATTACACAGGCGTCGTCGACGTCGTGATATCGGACAACGGCGGCAACGGTGCATTGGCCGAGCACGTCGCATCACATCCGCTGAAGGACCTTCTGTCGCTCACGTACGTCGACTCGTCGGACAGTTCCGGCGCGGCCCATGCGCGAAACCGCGGCGTCGAGAAGGCAACGGGAGAGTTTCTCGCGTTCTGCGACGCCGACGACGTGGTCCATCCGGTGTGGATTCGCGAACTGGTGGCGTTGGCACAGGAGCACGACCTGGTGGGCACCGCCGTCGAAACGGCAGGCCTCAACTCCGACAAGGCTTTGTCGTGGACGCCGACGACGCCCCCGGAACGACAGGGCAAGTCGCCGTTCCTGCCGTTCGCGATCGGGGCAAGTCTCGGCTGCTGGGCGTCGGTCTACCGCGAGATCGGCGGCATGGACAACAGGTACGCGACGAGTCAGGACGTCGAGTTCAGCTGGCGGGCTCAGCTGGCCGGTTACTCCCTCGGCTTCAGCCATCGCCAACTCGTCTCGTACCGACTGCGCGACGAGTTCAAGCCGCTCGTCCGACAGTCCTATCGGTTGGGGTACGGCTTCGCGAAACTGCAGGGCGACTACCGCGATCGGGGATGCCCACCGGTGAGGCTCCGACGCGTTCTGTACTGGTGGACCCTGCTGCTCCTGGGCAACCCGCTTGTGCCCTCGTTCATCACCCGTATCTCGCGTGGGCAGTGGGTCAGGGCGGTCGCAGCGCACACGGGCGAGATTCGCGGCGGAATAAGATACCGCACATTCGGGTGGTAGCAAGTTGCTTTCTTCGTCGATTCCCGTGATGCTGGGAAACGACCTGACGAACCTCGCACGAGCAAGTCACAGGGACAGCAAAGGAGCACAGAGTTGAGTTTCGGCGGTACGACCCGTGCACGCAGGACCCACTCTCTACTCGCCTCGCTGCTGCTTCTCCTCGGCGTCGGAGCAGTCGTCACGGCACCGAGTGCCGCAGCAGCGCCGCCACCGTCCGTCGATCAGATGGGTGTGCCGCCCGAGGGGTCGAACGACTGGTCGTGCACGCCGTCGGAAGCTCATCCTCGGCCGGTCGTGCTGGTGCACGGAACCGACACCGACATGCAGGAAAGCTGGCCGACGCTGTCTCCTGACCTCGCCGCTCAGGGGTACTGCGTGTTCGCGCTCAATTACGGAGCGATGCCCGTCATGTGGGACCACAGCCGCCTGGTCTGGGGTATCGACGACATCACCAAGTCTGCTGTCGAGCTCGACGAATTCGTCGACGCGGTCCTCGCCAGCACCGGTGCGTCCCAAGTCGACCTCATCGGCCACTCTCAGGGCGGAACTCTGGCCCGGCAATACCTCAAGTTCAACGGCGGAGCCGACGCAGCCGATCCGGCCAAGGCCAAGGTCCACCAACTGATCACCCTCGGCGCCACCAATCACGGCACCAATTTCGCGGGCCTGCAACAGCTCTACCTGGTCGGCGTGTCCCTCGGCTTGCCTCGTGACATCACTTCTCAGCTGATCTTCGGCATCGCAGGCACGCAGCAGCTCATCGGCTCACCGTTGCTCAAGCAGTTGAACTCGGGTAGCGAAGTGATGCCCGGTGTCGAGTACACGGTCATCGCGACGCGCTTCGACGCCGTCGTGACCCCGCCCGAACGCACGTTCCTCGACGACGGTGGCACCGGCCAGGTCACCAACGAGTGGGTTCAGGACGTCTGCCCCGCGAACACGGCGTCGCACATGGGTTTGACGCGTGATCCCGACGTGGCACACATGATCAGTACCGCGCTCGATCCCAGCTATGCGGAGACCAACCCTCTGGTGTGCGCGGAACCCAGCTAGCGCACCGCCCGCCAGGGGTTCCTGTCGGTATCGACGAGCGCGTCCAGATCAAGGGCCTCGGCGTCCAGATCGGTGGTCGACGGCGCGAAGACGTGTGAGACCCACAGTCGTTCGACGGTGTCGCCCACGTCGACAGGATCGGCAGTGACGGCGATCGACGCTCCGACGACCGCAGCGACGAGCACCGCGAATCCGTCCCACGCGCGAGGCGATTCGGCGACCAGAATCCGCGCGTCGTAGGTGAGGTCCCACTCGTGCGCCGAGGTGAGGGCAGCCGCGACGGCGTCCTTCTGCGACAGGACCGTCTCGCCTGCAGCGTCGACGACGACGAACGCGGGGTCGTCGCCCGACAGCTGTCGACTCCGCATCGCGTAATCGACAGACCTCGGCGACTGTTCGGCGACCGCGGTGGCCGTCTCCGGGTCGTCGAGAACGATCGTGGTCCTGCCTGCGTTGCTCCGCTCCCGCGAGGTGAGGACCACGTCGATTCCGGAGGCTGCGACGGAATGTTCGACGACGGTCGCCGCTCCCGCCGACCACACGGCCCACGATGCGACGACGTATTCGGTGGACATCGGGAGATCGACGACGACGCGATCCCCTGGTCCGATGCCCCGAGCAAGGAGGAACCGTGCCAGACGCGCCGCGCGCGCCGCAATGTCGGAGAACGTCACCTCGCCGTCGTCGGTGACGACGGCAGGCGCGTCGGGTTCCGTCTCGACTGCGCCGTCGATCGTCTGTGGGAGCAACCGTGTCTCCCGACGCGGCGCGGCGGGTGCGGGCCGGCCTGCCAGTTCCGCACGCTCGGTGTCGGTGAGTACGTCGACGTCTGCGACGGTCGTGTCGGGTGACTCTGCGACGACCTGCAGCACCCGCGTCAGCCGTGTGGCCAGGGACTCGACTGTCGCGAGATCGTAGATGTCCGTCGCGTAGACGATCGTGCACGTGACAGCGGTGGCTCCGTCCTCCCCTACCCCGTCGGAGAACACGAACTGCAGATCGTAGTTGGCCGTCTGTTGTCCGGAGTCCAACCCGACTATCGACAGTCCCGGCAGCTCGAGCCACGTCGTGCCGTGGTTCTGCAGCGCGACGACGACCTGGAAGAACGGGGACTTCGAGTCGGACCGCGGCGGATCGAGTAGTTCGACGACTCGCTCGAACGGAACGTCCGCGTGGGCGAACGCGTCGAGGTCGGTGTCTCGGGCGATGCTCAGCACGTCGGAGACGGTGGCGTCCGGCGACACGAGGGTGCGCAGGACGAGCGTATTGACGAACATCCCGACGACATCGTCGAGCGCGGACTCACCTCGTCCCGCCACTGGGGTACCGATCGCGATGTCCTCACGGCCGGACAGCCGTGCGAGAAGTATCGCCACAGCCGTGTGCAATGCCATGAACAACGTCGAATTGTGCCTCCGTACAACGTTGTCGAGCAGATCGAGTAGTTGCCGGTCCAGCACGAACTCGTGCGTGCCTCCAACGCCGGTCGACGCCCCCACCCGTGGGCGATCGGCAGTCGGACCATCCTGCTCCGCGAGATCGGTCAACGTGCTGTGCCAGAACGCTTCCTGAGCCGCAATGACCGACGACGGGTCGTCGGCGTCGCCCAGTATGTCCCGATGCCACAGCACATAGTCGGCGTACTGCACGGTGAGCGGCGCCCAGTCGGGAAGCCCGCCCTGTGACCGAGCGGCGTACGCGGTCATCAGGTCTCGGGTCAGCGGTCCCATCGAGAACCCGTCCGCTGCGATGTGATGGACGACGAGCACGACGACGTGTTCGGTCTCGGACACCTCGAGCACACGTACCAGCAGCGGGACAGCAGCACCGACGTCGAACGACTGCGCGGTCAGCTCCCCGACGCGTCGGGCAACGTGGTCCTCGTCGACGTTCTCGACTGCCGCGACCGGACCGATATCGGCCACCGCCAGCACCTGCTGTGTTCCGATACCGTCGACGTCCGGATAGCGGGTCCGCAACGTCTCGTGTCTGGCCACCACGTCGGTCACGGCCGACATCAACGCGTCGACGTCGAGGACGCCGCTCATGCGCAGCGCCAACGCGATGTTGTAGGCCGCCGACGTCGGATCGAGCTTGTTGGCCAACCACATTCGACGCTGTGCGTACGACAGCGGGATGCTGTCCGGCCTCGTCCTCGCGACGAGTGCCCGACGGTTGCCTGTGCCCACGCCGGACCCGAGCCGTTCCGCGAGTTCTGCCACCGTGGACGATTCGAAGAGCATGCGCACTTCGACGCGCGCATCCAGTGCCGCCGACAGTCTGGAGACGACGCGGGTGGCCACCAACGAGTTCCCGCCGAGGGCGAAGAAATCGTCGTCGGCGCCGACTCGCTCACGCTCGAGCACGTCCGCGAACACGTCGGCGACGACTTCCTCGATCGGATTGGACGGCGCACGGAATGCCTTCTCGATCAGCACCGGCGCCGGAAGAGCGCGCCGGTCGAGCTTTCCGTTCACGGTGAGGGGTATCGCGTCGACGACGACGAACGCCGACGGAACCATGTAGTCCGGCACCCACTTTCCGACGCCTCGCCGCAGCTCGTCCAGGTCCACGTGTTCGGTCGCGGCCGGAACCACGTAGGCGACGAGTCGAACACCTGCAGGCGGATCGTCCCGGACCACCACGGCCACGGAAGCCACGGACGGTTGCGCGGACACCGCTGCCTCGACCTCGCCGAGTTCGATGCGGAAGCCGCGCACCTTGACCTGATCGTCTGCGCGGCCGAGATATTCGAGTTCGCCGCTCGACCCGACCCGAACCCACCTCGCGCGGTCACCGGTCCGGTACAGCACACCGCCGTCGCCGAACGGATCGGCGACGAACCGCGATGCGGTCGATCCCGCACGCCCGACGTACCCGCGCGCAGCCTGACCGCCCGAGACGTACATCTCGCCCGCAACGCCGACCGGAACCGGCCGCAGTCGTCGATCCAGGACATAGACGCGCAACCCGGGGATCGGAACACCGATCATCGACGCCGACCTGATGTCGTTCCTCGTCACCGGTCGAACCGATACGTGAACCGTCGTCTCCGTGATCCCGTACATGTTGACGAGCGTTGCACCGACCGAGCCGTCACCGTGTCGTTCGATCCAGTTCTGGAGACGACGCGGCTCCAGTGCTTCGCCGCCGAACACGATGTACCGCAGAGCAAATGGGACGGGAGGAAGCACTCTGTCGACTTCGGCGAATTGGTGGAACGCCGACGGCGTCTGGCTCAGGACGGTGACCCGCTCGGCCGACAGCAGCTCGCGGAACGCTTCGGGAGAACGCGACGTGTAGTAATCGACGACGACGAGTGTTCCGCCGTGCACCAGCGGACCCCACATCTCCCACACGGAGAAGTCGAATGCGTACGAGTGGAACATCGTCCACACGTCGGTGGAGTCGAAGCGGAACGTCTGCGCAGTGTTGGCGAACAATCGAAGAACATTGTCGTGCGTGACCACGACGCCCTTGGGTCGGCCGGTCGAACCGGACGTGTAGATCACGTATGCCGCGTTGCGAGACGTCAATGCCCCATCACGGTCGTCGTCCGTGACCGGGCGGACGTCGTCCGAGATGTGTTCTGTCGCATCGATCACCGGTATCGATCCGAAACCCGTACCACCGCGCGGCGCAACGACGACGACGGGCCGGGCATCGTCGAGAACGAAATCGATCCGGTCCTTCGGGTACGACGGGTCGACAGGCAGGTACGCAGCCCCTGAGGTCGCCACTGCGAGCAGCGCGACGACGAGGTCGATCGATCGCGGAAGCATCACTGCCACCAGGGTTTCCGGCCGTGCGCCGGCGGCGATCAATCGGTGCGCGAGTGCATCGACCCGGTCCGCCAGTTCGGCGTACGAGCACGTGGCGGAGCCATGGCGAACAGCGTCGTTGTCGGGAAACAGTCGTGCTGCACGTTCGAACGCGTGAACCAGCGTCGTCGATCTCGAGTCGGTACCGAATCCCGATGCGCTCCAACGGTTCACGACCGCCGTGCGTTCGTCGCGCGAGACGAAGTCGACGTCGCCGACGGGTAGATCCGGATGGTCGACCAGACCGGCGAGGAGCCGAACGAATCCCGAAGCCCAGCCTTCGACGGTCGAACGGTCGAACAAGTCGGTGGCGTATGTGAATTCGACGAGCCAGCCCTCGTCGTCACCGGGCGCGTCGGCGATCGTCACCTGCAGGTCGAATTTCGCCTGTACCGCATCGAATTCCATACCGCTGACCGTCAGATTCGGCAGCTCGAGGTGCGTCTGTGCCACATTCTGGAAGGTCAGCATGACCTGGAACAGTGGATGCCGGCCACGGGAACGGTCCGGGTCGATGACCTCCACCAATTTCTCGAACGGTATGTCCGCGTGCGCGAATGCGGACAGGTCCACATCACGGACACCGGCCAACACACTCGCGAACGACGTTCCCGTGTCGATCCTCGTACGCAGGACCAGCGTCCCCACGAACATCCCGATCATGTCGTCGAGCTCTACTTCGCCGCGTCCGGCGACCGGGGTGCCCACAGACACGTCGTCGGTGTCCGACAGCCTGGCCAACAGGACGGCGAGAGCGGAATGCATCACCATGAACGGCGTCGCACCCGCAGCCTGAGCGATGTCGGTTGTTCTGCTGCGTAATTCGGCACCGATCGACACCGTCACCACCGCACCGGAGTGCGACACCACGCGCGGGCGTGGACGGTCCGACGGCAGTTCGATCTCGTCGGGTAGATCGGCGAGTTGCGTCGTCCAGTAGTCGATCTGCGTCGACGCGATCGACGACGGATCGTCGGTGGAACCGAGCACACTGCGCTGCCATACCGAGAAGTCGGCGTACTGAATCGCCTGCCGCTCCCACCCGGGCTCCTGCCCCAAGGTGCGAGCGGCGTACGCCCGCACGAGGTCTCGTGTCAGCGGGCCGATCGAATATCCGTCGACCGAGATGTGATGGGCGACGACGACGAGCACATGCGTCGTCGCCGATTCTCGCAGCAGCGTCGCACGGACCGGGACCGCGTCGGTGACGTCGAAACGGGTCCCCACGAGTTCGAGCACGCGCGACGGCGCCGCGTCGACATCCACGTCTTCGATCTGCAGCCCGACGGTACTTTCGGCCACCGGCTCGATGACCTGGTACCCGACGCCTGCGATGTCGGGATACTTCGTCCGGAGAATGTCGTGCCGTGCCGTCACGTCGTGGAATGCGGCCGTGAATGCATCGACGTCGAGCTGTCCGGTCAATCGAATCGTCACCGGTACGTTGTGCGCAGCGGAGTCGGGATCGAGCCGGTTGAGGAACCACATCCGCTGTTGCGCCAGGGACAACGGGACGGGGGCATGCGTGTCGCGTCGGGCCCGAATCGGTTGGTGGTAAACCGATTCGGTATTCGACTCAACGCGCGCGGCCAGAGCTTCTACTCCGGGCGCCTCGAACACGGCTCGGAGAGAGACGTCGAGGTCGAGTGCCGCCGACAGCCTCGCGACCACACGCGTCGCCGTCAGGGAGTTGCCGCCGAGTGAGAAGAAGTCGTCGTCGAGTCCCACTTGCTCGACGCCGAGCAGGTCGGCATAGGTTGCTGCAACGAGCTCTTCGATCGGTGTGGACGGCGCCCTGAACACCGTGACCTCGAAGACAGGGTCGGGAAGTGCACGGCGATCGAGCTTTCCGTTCGGGCCGACGGGAAACGCATCGACGACGATCACGGACGTCGGCACCATGTAGTCCGGCACACCGAGTGCCGCGGTCCGACGCGCCTCTGCCGGGTCCACGACTGCCCCTGGCTCCGGGATCACGTATCCGACCAGTACGTCGCCGACGGTGACATCGGTGCGCAGCACTACCACTGCCTGCGCCACTCCACGATGCGCCAGAAGTGCGGCCTCGATCTCACCGAGTTCGATGCGCTGTCCTCGCAGCTTGACCTGAAAGTCGCTGCGCCCGAGGTACTCCAGCTCACCGTCGTGATTCCAACGAACAAGATCACCGGTGCGGTAGATGCGTCCGCCGCCGGCATCGAACGGATCCGCGACGAACCGCTCGGCCGACAGTCCCGGCCGCGCCGCATACCCCCGTGCCGTCTGCACCCCTGCAACGTAGAGCTCGCCGACGACCCCCGGCGGAACGGGGTGGAGCCTGCCGTCGAGGACGAGACAGCGAGTGTTCGACACCGGTCGTCCGATCGGTACGCCGGAGTCGTCCGAGGTGGAGAACTCGTGGTACGTCACGTCGACGGCAGTCTCGGTCGGTCCGTACAGATTCACTACCCGCGCCGACGACAGCGCTCCGCGCGCAGCACGAGCGGTCGCCACCGGCAACGCCTCGCCCGACGCGAACAGCCAGCGCAGCGATCGGATCTCGGTCACCGCGTCGTCGGCGACGAACACCGCGAGCATCGACGGGACGAAGTGTGCGACGGTCACCCCCTCGTCCGCGAACAGCGCGGTCAGGTAGGCGGGGTCACGGTGCCCGTCGGGTGCCGTGATCACCATTCGAGCGCCGACGGCGGTGGGCCAGAACAATTCCCACACCGACACGTCGAACGTCACCGGCGCCTTCGCGGCGACGACGTCGTCGCCGCGGAGCCCGTACTCGGCCTGCATCCAATTCAGCCGGTTGACGATCGCTCGGTGACTGACGACGACGCCTTTCGGCCGCCCGGTCGACCCCGACGTGAACAGGACGTAGGCCGGATGGTCCGGGCGCAGCGGCGCGATTCGATCCGCATCCGTGATCGCGGCGGCGGACACCGCACTCAGGTCGAGCGTATCCATGTCGATACGCCGATGCAGAGATGTCAGTGCGATGTCGGACGCCGACAGCACGACTGTCACGTGCGCCGTGTCCAGTACGTAGTCGACCCGTTCGTCCGGCTGGCCAGGATCGACGGGGACGTATGCAGCTCCCGCAGTGACGACTGCGTAGAGCGCGACCAACATGTCGATCGAGCGCGACAGAGTCACTGCGACAGTCGTTTCGGGGCCGATCCCCTGTCCGATCAGATACCGAGCGAGCCGGTTGACGCGATCGTCGAACTCCGAATACGTGAGAGACTCGCCCGCGAACGTCAGTGCAACTGCATCGGGATCTGTCTGCACTCGAGCGCGGTAGGAGTCGAGGAGCAGCTCCTCGGTCGATGGGACCTGCGTCGCGTTCCACTCGTGTAGCACCAGGGCACGTTCGCAGTCGTCGACGACGTCGATGTCACCGACGATCCGCGACCTGTCCGTGACGATCGTCCGTAGGATCTGGACGAAGCGTTCCCCCATACGGACGATGGTGGACTCGTCGAACAGGTCGGTCAGGTACAGGAACTGTGCCAGCATGCCGAGAGGCTCACCCGCAGAGTCGAATTCCTCCGACATCGTCAGGTACAGGTCGAACTTCGCCAGACCGGTCTCGAGCTCGACGCCCGCAGCGCTCAGCCCGGCAAGCTCCACGATCGTGCGTTCGAGGTTCTGAAACGCGAGCATGACCTGGAACAGCGGCTGACGTGCGGTCGATCGGGGTGGGTCCAGTATCTCGACGAGACGCTCGAACGGAATGTCGGAGTGCGCGAACGCGTCGAGGTCGACGTCGCGCACTGCGTGCAGCATCTCGGAAATCGACATCGCCCCGGACACTGTCGTCCGCAGGACGAGCGTGTTGACGAACATGCCGATCACGTCGTCGAGCGCTCGTTCACCACGTCCGGCGATGGGTGTTCCGACCGCGATGTCGTCGGTTCCCGACAGCCGCGCCAGTGTGATCGCGAACGCTGCGTGCACGATCATGAACGGCGTGCACCCGACCTCGAGTCCGAGAGCCACCACGGATCGATGCAGCGCTGCGTCGATCCCGAACGCGTGAATGCCACCGTGTTCGGTGAGAACGACAGGGCGGGGACGATCGGTGGGCAGATCGAGCTGCTCCGGCATCCGGTCGAGTTGTCGCGTCCAGAACGCGATCTGCCTGCTCATGACGGACGACGGATCGGCCTCGTCTCCGAGCATCAACCGTTGCCATACAGCGTAATCCGCATACTGGACGGGGAGGCTGTCCCACCGAGGATCGAGACCGTCCCGCCGTGCCGCGTACGCCGCGACGATGTCCCGCATCAACGGTCCCATCGAGAATCCGTCGGCAGCGATGTGATGCACGACGACGGCGAGAATCTCTTCCGTCTCGCTGATCCGGTACAGATGCGCGCGGAACGGCGCGCGGGCGTCCAGTTCGAACCCCTGGACTACGAGGCGTCGGATGCCGTGCAGGGCTTCCGTCTCGGAGCAGTCGTCGATGCCGAGGACGAAGGGAGACTCCGAGGGCGGCAGGACTTGTTGGTATCCAACACCGTCCACGTCCGGGTAGATGGTCCGAAGCGACTCGTGACGGATGCGGACGTCGTCGATCGCGAGTGCCAACGCGGCCGAGTCGAGCCCACCGCGAAGCCTGACGACGATCGGAATGTTGTAGGCAGCGGAGTTGGGTTCGAATCTGTCGAGGAACCACATGCGTTGCTGCGCAAGGGACAACGGAACCGGATCCGGGCGGAGGCCTGCGACGAGTGGAACACGGCCGCCGGATCCGACGGTGTCGTGCACGAGCGCTGCCAACCCTTCCACGGACGACGCGTCGAACAGTGCACGGACCGGGATCTGGGCGTCGAGCGCAGCACCGAGCCGCGAGACCACCTGCGTCGCGACCAGCGAGTTACCGCCGAGTGCGAAGAAGTCGTCATCCAGACCCACACGCGGCACACCGATGATGTCCTCGAACACGCGCGCGACGGTCCGTTCGGTGTCCGATACGGGTGGACGGAAGGGCCGAACCTCGAACACCGGATCCGGCAATGCTTTTCGGTCGAGCTTGCCCGACGGCCCCAACGGCAACTCGTCCAGGACGAGCAGCACTGCTGGCACCATGTAGTCCGGTACCAGGTTCGCCACCGACGCCGACACAGCGTCCGTATCCACCGATGAGCCTGTAGCGGGCACGACGTAACCGACGAGGCGGTCGCCACGCACCTGGACGACGGCCTGTGCGACCGACGCATCGGTCAGCAACGCAGACTCGATCTCCCCCAACTCGATCCGCAGACCACGCAACTTCACCTGAAAATCCGACCGACCGATGTACTCCAACTCACCCGACGCAGACCACCGCACCAGATCACCCGTCCGATACAACCGACCACCATCACCGAACGGATCCGCCACGAAACGATCCGCCGACAAATCAGGACGACCGTAATACGCACGCGCCAACTGCACACCCGCCAGATACAACTCACCCACCATGCCGACCGACACCGCACGCAGACGGCCATCGAGAACACGAACCTCGGTGTTGTAGACCGGGCGACCGATCGGAACGACGACCACGTCATCCGACGTGTACTCGTGATACGTCACATCGACGGCCGCCTCCGTCGGGCCGTAGAGGTTCACCAACCGTGCAGCCGGAAGCGTCGCCGCGACCGACCGTGCGGTAGCGACCGGCAGAGCTTCACCCGACGCGAACACCCACCGCAGACCCGACGCCTCACGCGCAGCCGGCTCGGCCGCGAACACCGCCAACAACGATGGCACGAAATGCGCCACCGACACCCGCTCATCACGCATCAACCCAGCGAGATACACCGGATCACGATGCCCATCCGGACGCGCCACAACAAGGCGCGCACCGACCTGCAACGGCCAGAACAACTCCCACACCGACACATCGAACGTCACCGGCGTCTTCTGCACGACAACGTCATCGCCGGCAAGCTCGTACTGATCCTGCATCCACACCAGGCGGTTGACGATCGCCCGATGACTGATGGCCACACCCTTCGGCCGACCCGTCGAACCCGACGTGAACAACACGTACGCCACATTCGATGCCACCAACGGCGACACCCGCTCCGCATCCGTCACCGGCGCATCCGAGAACGAGTCCACATCGACTCGATCCAACTCCACGACCGACACCCCGCCCGCGACGACACCATCCCGCAACGTCGACAACACCAACGCCGCACCCGAAGTCTCGAGAATGTAGCCGACCCGCTCCGCCGGCTGATCCGGATCCACCGGCACATACCCCGCGCCCGCCTTGATCACGCCGTACAACCCGACCATCAGATCCAACGACCGCCGCATCGCCACAGCCACCAACGACTCCGGACCGATTCCACGCGACACCAAATACCGCGCAACACGATTCGCGCGAGCATCGAACTCCGCGTACGTCAACGACTCGCCCTCGAACACCAACGCCACCGCCTCAGGAGTCCTCACGACCTGCGCATCGAACAACGACACCAACGTCGCCGACGAATCCACCTCGTGCGCAGTGTCGTTGACACCCTCGAGCAACACCCGCTCCGCGTCGTCGGCCAGATCGATATCGCCGACAGCAGCCGTCGCATCCATCGCCACCGCCGTGAGTATCCGACCGAAACGCCGACCGATCACAGCGACGGTCGAGGCGTCGAAGATGTCGGTCGCATAGGTGATGGCGATCGACATCCCGCCGGATCGGGTGTTGGCCTCGAGGACGGTGAAGTCGAGGTCGACCTTGGCAAGCGCGACGTCGATGTCCACAGCGCGGGCAGTGAGCCCGTCGAGTTCGAAGTCGATTCCTCCGACGTCACCGAACGTCAGCATCACCTGGTAGAGCGGGTGACGCCCGGTCTCACGGGGAGGATCCACCACCTCGACCACACGCTCGAACGGCACGTCCGCGTGCGCGAACGCCGACAGATCCACCTCCCGCGCCTGCGTCAGGACGCCTCCGAAGCTCTGTTCCCCGTCGATGCGCGTTCGCAGAACAACGGTGTTGACGAACATTCCGATGACGTCGTCGAGTGAAGCCTCACCACGACCCGCAACCGGTGTCCCAACGGCAACGTCCGCACTTCCCGACAAGCGTGCCAACAGCACAGCCAGCGCCGCGTGCACGACCATGAACACCGTGACGCCGTGATCTCGGGCGAGCGCGGCGAGCCTGCTGTGCGTGTCTGCGTCGATGGACAGCACGTGCCGACGTCCGATGCCCGACGCGTGCGAGGGGTGGGCCCGGTCTGCCGGCAAGGCGAGATCGGACTGCCCGCCGAGCGTGTCGACCCAGTACCTCTCCTGCGTCGCGATCGGAGACACCGGGTTGTCGGGATTGCCGAGGAGTTCCCGTTGCCACAGCGTGTAGTCCGCGTACTGCACCGACAGTGGTTGCCAGTCGGGTGCGCGCCCGACCCGCCGCGACGCGTACGCGGTCATCACGTCGCGGGTCAGCGGGACCATCGAAAAGCCGTCTGCGGCAATGTGATGAACGGCGACGACGAGAATGTGCTCGTCCGCGTCGGTCTGGAGCAGTCGAACACGGAACGGCGCTGCTGTCCCGACGTCGAAAGGTGTCGTCACCACCGCCGTGATTCGGTCGGGCAGATCCTTCTCTTCGATTCGAAGTGCACGCCAGTCGATCTCGGCGTCGTCGACCGCACCGATGGACTGATACCCGACTCCGCCGATCTCCGGGTAGCGCGTCCGCAGCGATGCGTGGCGGGCAACGAGATCTCCCACGGACGCCTCGAGGGCCTCGGTGTCCAGGTCGCCGGACAACCGGAGAGCAATCGAGATGGTGTTCACCGACGACGTGGGGTCGAGGCGGTTCAGAAACCACATCCGTTGCTGCGCAAGCGACAACGGAATCCGCTCCGGCCACGACCTCGCCGTCAGTGCGTGACCGCTCGCCGAATCTGCCGGCTCGGCGTCGTCGATCAGACGAGCCCATTCGGCGACCGTCGAGGCATCGAAGAAGTCGCGAACTCCGATTCGGATTCCGAAGCGCGTACCCAAACGTGTCACGACCCGCGTTGCGCTCAGCGAGTTACCGCCGAGGGTGAAGAAGTCGTCGTCACGCCCGATCCGATCGATGTCGAGAATCTCGGAGAATGCTTCGGCGACTGCGATTTCGGTGTCGGTGACGGGTTCTCGAAACTCGCCACGTCGGTCGACCGGCTTCGGCAGTGCGGTGCGATCGAGTTTTCCCGATGTCCCGACGGGCATGCGCTCCAATGTCACGAGCGTGGCGGGGACCATGTAGGCGGGCAAGGTGCGCCGGAGATCTGTCCAGACGTCGTCGAGATCGAGATCCGTTGTGGCCGTGGCAGACGGAACGACATAGCCGACGAGTTTCTCGCCGTGGACGAGAACGGCGCTGTCGGCGACCGACGGGTTCGCCTGAAGCACCGATTCGATCTCGCCGAGTTCGATGCGCAGTCCACGGAGCTTGACCTGGAAGTCGGTGCGGCCCAGATAGATCAACTCGCCGTCGTCGGACAGTCTGACCAGGTCGCCTGTACGGTACATACGCTCGCCCGCCCGAAACGGGTCGGCAACGAAGCGATCCGCGGTCTTGGCGGGCCCGGACAAGTACCCACGCGCGAGTTGCACTCCGGCGATGTACAACTCGCCGACGATGTTCGACGGAACGCGACCGAGACCGGAGTCCAGGACGTACAGGTAGGTGTCGTCGACCGCGGTGCCGATCGGTACGACTGCGTCGTCGGCTGCCGTGACCGCATGATGGGTGACGTCGACGGCCGCTTCCGTCGGACCGTAGAGGTTGTGCAACTCGGCGGTGAATCGGCCGGCGAATCGAGCGCCTGTCGAGGCGGACAGTTCTTCACCCGACGCGAACACGTACCGCAGCGTCGGAAGGGTGCGTGCGGCGGTTGCGTCGACGAAAGCGGCGAGCATGGACGGCACGAAATGCACGACCGACACACTGGACTGGCGGATGGTGTCGGCGAGGTAGTCGGCGTCGACGTGTGCACCGGGGTCTGCCAGCACAAGTCGCGCGCCGACCTGGAGTGGCCAGAAGAACTCCCACACTGACACGTCGAACGTGAAGGGCGTTTTCTGGAGTACGACGTCGTCCTCGGTGAGGCGGTAGGTGCGTTGACGCCACGCGATGTTGGCCATGATCGCGCGATTCGACACGGCGACGCCTTTGGGACGGCCCGTGGATCCCGACGTGAAGAGGACGTACGCGAGGTCGTCGGCTCGTGCTGACGAGACTTGGTCGTCGGCTGTGTGCTCGGACTCGACGCGGTCGATCCGGAGCGTCGTCACCCCGGCCGGAAGCCGGTCCGCGAGGACGCTGTCGGTGAGCACGACGACGGGATCGGCAATGGACAGGACGTACTCGTGTCGCTCGACTGGATGGTCCGGGTCCAGCGGGACGTACGCGGCGCCCGACTTCAGGATCGCGTACATCCCGACGACGAGATCGAGCGACCGATACAACGCCAATCCGACGGTCCGGTCCGGCCCGGCGCCGACCGCTCGCAGCATCGCCGCGAGCCCCGATGCCCGACGGTCCAGCTGTGCGTACGTGAGTGTCTCGTCTCGATGCTCGACCGCAACGCGGTCGGGTGTGCGCCGAACGGACGCCTCGAAGGCGTCGACCAGAGTGATCGGCCCGGCCCCGACTTCGAGCCCCAGTACGTCGGTAACCGTCGCGAGCAGGGCGTCGACGGCTCGGTCGAGTTCCCCGTTGTCAGCTTCGAGTGCGCCGGGAGCGATGGCGGACAACACGAGGGGCACGAGAGATTCCGCGCCGAGCACGCCGCCCATCGCCGTGTCGAGAGCGCGGACGTCCGCGTCGATCCGCGCGAGGGACGGTGTCGTGCCGTCGAGGGTCAGCGCCGCCCTGTCCGGGTCGATCTGTGCCGCACGCGAGATCAAGGAGGGAACGTCGCTGATCGACAGCACACGGCCTGTGTGTCGATCGTGCGCCACGCGGCGTTCCTCCCATCTCCTGGGTCGACGGCAACGAACAGACGATCTGCCGAGACTTGGATCTGGCTGGGACGTCGGTACTGAGCAGTCAGATGTTCCCCGCCGGGGTCGGCGGCAAACCCCAGGCTACTGAAACAAATGCCTCCCTCCGGTGAGGAGAGAGGCATTTGTGAGAATTCTCGAGCAGTGGGCCGTCAGATTCCGAGGGCGTGTGCGAGGACCGGCCAGGAGTTCTTCAGGTCGTCGTCCCAGTAGCCCCAGGAGTGGGTCCCGCTGTCACGGAAGTTGTACGTCGCCGGGATGTTCAGCTGGTTCAACCGGTTCTGCAGGTTGTGCGAGCAGTAGTTGGTGGCAGCCTCGATGACTCCACCGATGATGATCTGGTTGGCCAAGGTGGGAACCTTGCCGTTGATGTCGGGGCCGTTCAGGTTGTCGTACATGCCGGGCAGGCCGTTGCCGTTCGAGATGTACAGATCGAGCCCGCGCAGCTGCTCGGCGTTGACGTAGGGATCGTTCTCGGCCCACATCGGGTCGTTGTCCGGCCCGTACATGTTGAGGGTGCTGCCGCCGCCGTACAGTTCGACGACCTGCTTGACGAAGGTCTGCCCGATCGGATCGGACGTCTGAGCGCACCCGCTGTATGCGGCGACGCCGCGGTAGAGGTCCGGCTTCGCGATGGCGAGCTGCAGAACCGATGTGCCCGACGAGGACAGACCTGCGATCGCGTTCACACCGTTGGTACCGAGGGCCGCGTCGACGAGCGGCGGAACCTCTTCGGTCATGAAGGTCTTCCACTTGTTGACCCCGAGAACCGGGTCGGCCTGCTTCCAATCGGTGTAGTAGCTCCACTTGCCACCGATCGGCGAGACGACGTTGATGTTCTTGTCTCGGAAGAAGTCGTACGCATCGGTCCGTGCGCGCCACGTGGCGGAGTCCTCGCCGCCACCTGCGCCGTTGAGCATGTACAGCGTCGGACGGGGTGTGCTGGTGTCGGCAGGACGCAACACGTCGAGCGGGATTTCCTTGTCCATCGACGCCGAGTAGACGTACATGGTCAGTTCACGGTCGTTCTTGGTCTCGATCCTGGTGACCTTGGAACCGTTGCTCGACGTCGCGTTGGCGATAGGTGCGGCGTTGTCGACGACGGGGTCGGCCGAGGCAGTCCCTGCGAGTCCGGCGAAAGGCACGACCAGTGCGACGGACACGACCGCCATTCGCTTGACGACGGCGGACAACGTGCGTGGCTTCGTTCGACGCATGAGTTCTACTTTCACCATTCTCGTTAGGTTCTGCTCGCTCGACTGCAGCCGTGTCGACCACGGCCGACCGACCGACGTCCATCCGGACGTACCGTACCTGCCGACCGCTAATCGACACAGCCGAGACATCCGTTACCGATCCGTGTTCGTGATATGTCCCGACACCGCTTGCTTCATGTCGATGTCCCCCACTATTGCAGTGGGGTCCGACACAGCAACGCTCAGCACCCGACGAAAGGCCTCACCCAGCGCGACGACCGTCGGCTCGTCGAACAGTTCGGTGGCGTAGGCGATCTCGATCGACATTCCTGCGCACGCCCCGTCGGGATCGACGGCTTCGACGAAACTGAAGTGCAGATCCAACTTCGCCGTCGTGGTCGACGTCGCCATGGACTCCATTTTCACGGCGCCCAGCTCGGCCACGTGCTGCTCGTAGTTCTGGAACGCCATCATCACCTGGAAGAACGGGACCTGCGCCACCGGCCTGGGAGGTAACAGTTCGTTCAGCAACCAGTCGAACGGAACGTCGACGTTCTCGAACGCCGCGATGTCCTGCCTCCGGACTTCGGCGAGCACATCGGCGAACGAGATCGACGTGTCCACGACGGTCCGCAGAACGACCGTACTGACGAACATTCCGACGAGGTCGTCGAGTAGTTCGTTTCCGCGGCCCGCTGTCGGTGTACCGACCGTGACGTCGGCGTTTCCGGACCAACGTGCCAGGACCGCCGCCATGGCTGCGTGCACGACCATGAACCGAGTCGTGCCGGTGTCCCTGGCGCACCTGTCTATCGCGGCGTGGATGTCGCGGTCGACGCCGAGGGTCACCGAACTCCCCGCCATGGTGCGCACTTCCGGGCGCGGATGATCCAGTTCGACGTTCAACAGGTCCGGTTGGCCGGCAAGAGTCTCCCGCCAGAACTGCATCTGACGGCTGGCGACGGATTCGGGGTCGGTCAGCTCTCCGAGCGTTTCCCTTTGCCAGAGTGCGTAATCCGCATACTGCACGGCAAGAGGTTCCCATCCGGGTTCCTCGCCCACCGCACGCGCGCCGTACGCATGCGTCAGGTCTCGCGCGAAGGGCGCGAACGACGAACCGTCGGCTGCGATGTGGTGGAACACGACGACCACGACATGTTCCTCCTCGCTCAGCCGGAAGAGGGTGATGCGCAGCGGCGGCTCCGTCGCGGTGTCGAACCCGACCGCGAGCAGTTCGGCGATCCGGCCCGACAGGTCGGTTTCCGACACCTCGATCGGCGCCATGTCCAGCCTCACCGCATCTGCAGGCAGAATTTTCTGAACGGCAGAGTCGTCGACCTTCGGAAAGATCGTTCGGAGCGACTCGTGACGGACTTGAACATCGTGCGCTGCCGCAGCCAACGCGTCGACGTCGATCGGTCCGGTGAGTCGCACGGTGACCGGGATGTTGAAGTACGGCGATTTCGGAATCCATTGCGACAACATCCACGTGCGCTGCTGCTGTACCGACAGGGGGATGGCCTCGGGACGACGTCGTCCGACCAACGGCACCCGAGAACCGCTGCTCACGTACGCCGACACCGCGGCAGCCAATTCCTCGACGCTCGACGCATCGAACAACAGACTCAGAGGAATCGTCGCGTCGAGCGCATCCCCGAGTCTGGAGATCACCTTCGTGGCCGACAACGAGTTACCGCCCAATTCGAAGAAGTCGTCGTCGAGGCCTGCCCGCGGAATTCTCATGACGTCGGCGAACACCGTGGCGACGGCGTCCTCCACCGGACTGGTCGGCGCGCGGTACGCAGCGATCTCGACGACCGGGTCCGGCAGCGCGTCGCGGTCGAGTTTGCCGCTCGCTGTCGTCGGTAGCGAGTCCATGACGACGATGACCGCAGGCACCATGTACTTGGGCAACACCGAACGCACGGCATGTCGAATCTCGTCCGGAGCCAGATCGCTACCGTTCCGCCTCGTCACATACCCGACGAGGCGGTCGCCGCGCACGTCGACAGCAGCCGACGCGACCGAATCATGGTGCAGCAGTGCCGCTTCGATCTCACCCAGCTCGACACGCTGACCACGCAGTTTCACCTGACCGTCGGACCTCGTCACATAGACGAGACGACCGGTCCTCGTGCGTCGCACCAGATCGCCCGTCCGGTAGACGCGCTCCCCGGCCGTCCTGAACGGGTGTGCCACGAACCGCTCGGCCGTCAGATCGGGGCGACCCTCGTAGGCACGTGCGAGTTGCACACCGGCGAGATACAACTCCCCGACGACCCCGACCGGGGACGGCTGCAGACGCGAATTCAACACGTAGGCACCGCTGTTCCAGACTGGTTCACCGATAGGTACGCCGTCCCCTCGACCGGTCGGCGCCGGCTCGGCGGGGTCGTACGGATATGCCGTTGCATGCACGGCGAATTCGGTCGGTCCGTACAGGTTGTGCAGTTGCGCTCCCGGGAGCGCATCCGAGGCGGCCCGGGCGACGCTTCGGCCCAGTTCTTCGCCCGCGACCAACACGTGCCGAAGTGACTGCAGTCGCGACGTTCCCGCCTGTGAGGTGAACACGGCCAGCATCGATGGCACGAACGATGTCGCCGTCACGCCCTCCGATTCGACGAGCGACGCCAGATACCGCGGATCGCGGTGACCGTCCGGTTCGGCGACGACCATCCGGGCACCCGAGGCTGGTGCGCCGAACAGCTCCCAGACGGACACGTCGAACGTGAACGGAGTCTTGTGCAGAACGACATCGAGCTCGTTCAGTCCGTATTCCGCCACCAACCACGAGACCTGGTTGGCGACGGCCGAGTGCGGTACCGCAACGCCTTTCGGCTGACCTGTCGACCCCGACGTGAACATCACGTAGCACGTGTTCTCGGGACGCAGTGGTCCGATCCGATCCTCATCCGTCACAGGAGCGTCGGAGAACTCGGCGATCGTGGCGTCGTCGATGCTCGTCAGCACCATGATCGGACGTGCAACGGCCAGAACATGATCGGTACGCAGGGACGGCTGGTCGGGATCGATGGGGACGTACGCACCACCAGCGGCCACGACTGCATGGACAGCCACGACGAGGTCGATCGAACGGTGCATCGTCACGGCCACCCGCTCGTCCGGCCCTACACCGCGCGAGATCAGCCATCGCGCCGTACGAGCAACTCGCGCCGCGAAGGCGTCGAATGTGAGGCGAGTATCAGCGAAAGTCACCGCGACAGCGTCGGGTGTCGCGACGGCCTGCCTGTCCAGCAGATCGGGCACGATCGACGCCGACGGGATTGCCGTGGTCGCATCGTTCCACGCAGCGATCGTCCGGGACAGTTCGGCCTCGCCGATCACATCGATGTCGCCGATCGGAACGGACGGGTCGGAGGTGCCCGCGACCAGAACTCGTACGAGTTGCTCGCCGATCTCCGTCACTGTCGACTCGTCGAACAGATCGCTCGAGTGCGTGATCGAGCCGAAAAGGCATGCGCGGCCGTCGTCGTCGACTGCATCCTCGACGACGAAATGTAGGTCGTACTTCGCGAATCCGGCGTCGAAGCCGACTGGCTCGACACGTAGCCCCGACAGTTCGAGCGAGCCCCAGCCCAGGTTCTGGAAGCTCAGTGCGACGGGTATCCGTGGACCGTCGAGCCATCGGCGATCCGGGTCGATTTCCTCCATGACCCGTTCGAACGGCACGTCCGAATTCGCGAAGGCCTCGAGGTCGACGTCTCGCGTATGCGCGAGCATGTCCGCGAACGAGGTGAAGGGTGTCGTTCGAGTCCGAAGCACCAGGGAGTTGACGAACATTCCGATGAGTCCGTCGAGCTCCGTCGCGCCTCGCCCGGCCGTGGGCGAGCTGACGGCGACATCCGTCGATACGGACAATCGACCCAGGAGGACCGCGAGCGCTGTGTGCACCACCATGAACAACGACGCATTGTGTTCCCTCGCAAGCGCTTCACACGCAGCTCGCAGGTCCGCACTCACCGGGAATCGCACCGTCGCGCCGCGATAGCTGGCACCATCGGGTCTCGGGTGGTCGAGCGGAAGGTCGATACCTTCCGGAAGTCCGTCCAATTGCTCTCGCCAATAGCCCAATTGATGCGCCATACGGGAATTCGGATCGGTGTCCGAGCCGAGAACGCCCCTCTGCCACAGCGTGTAATCGGCGTACTGCACTGCGAGCGGTTGCTGCTCGGGCGCGACACCTGCCGACCGTGCCGCGTACGCGATCATGACGTCGGCAGTCAACGGGCGCATCGAGAACCCGTCGGCCGAGATGTGGTGCGCCACGAACACCAGCACATGGTCGTCGGCGGCGACCCGTAGTAGGGCCGTTCGCAGCGGCACATCCCCGGTGACGTCGAATCCCCTGGTGACGATGTCTTCGACGGTCGCAGAGACGTCCGCTTCCCCGATGGCAACGGGATCCAGATCGAGGACAACGTCCTCGACGTCTCGGATCAACTGGTAGCCGTCACCGTCGAACTCGGGGTACATCGTCCGCAGCGACTCGTGTCGACCCAGCAGATCGCGAACGGCCGACTGGAGTGCCGGTACGTCCAACGGTCCGGTCAGACGCACTGCGACGGGGATGTTACGAACGCCGGCGTTCGGATGGAGCCTGTTCAGAATCCACAACCGTTGCTGAGCCAGTGACAACGGTATCCGCTCCGGACGAGGCTGCGCCGTCAGAGGCGGACGGTCGTCCGATTCCGCGAGAAGGGCGACCTTCGCGGCGAAGGTCTCGACGGTGGATGCGTCGAACATCAGTCGCAGCGGGACACGACGACCGAGCCGTTCCGCCAGACGTGCGATGACCTGTGTCGCAATCAGCGAGTTACCGCCGAGCGAGAAGAAGTCGTCGTCGAGACCGATCGCCTCGCCACCGAGAACATCTCCGAAGATCTCCGCGACTGCACATTCGACATCCGTCGACGGCGCCCGGTATCGAGCGACACTGAACTCCGGATCCGGCAATGCCTTTCGATCCAACTTGCCCGACGCACCCACCGGCAATGCGTCGAGAACCACGAACGACGACGGAACCATGTACGACGGCAACACCTGGCCCAGCGACGCTTTCACTCCGTCGATCGAGATCTCGGTGCCCACAACGTATGCCACCAACTGATCGCGTCGAACCTCGACGACGGCGCGCGACACCGAATCCACTGCAGCAACGGCAGACTCGACCTCGCCCAGCTCGATCCGCTGACCGCGCAACTTGACCTGAAAATCCGACCGACCCACATAGAGCAACTCACCGGCCGCATTCCACCGCACCAGATCACCGGTCCGATAGAAGCGTTCACCGTCTCCGAACGGACTCGCGACGAAACGATCCGCCGTCAACTCCGCCCGACCGAAATACCCCTCCGCCAACTGAACACCCGAAAGATACAACTCCCCCACCACACCCACCGGCGCCAGCGACAAACGCGAATCCAACACGTATACAGACGAATTCCACACCGGGCGACCGATCGGCACACCCGACTCGCCCCCGACCAGCGAATACGCCGTCGCGTGCACCGTGAACTCGGTCGGCCCGTACAAGTTGTGAATTTCAGTGTCGGGCAATGCGGTGCGAGCATCGGTGGCCACGTGCGCGGACAACGCCTCACCCGCCACAAGTACATGCCGGAGCGACTGCAGCCGAGCAGAATTCACCTGCGACACGAACACCGACAACATCGACGGCACGAACGACGTCGCCGTCACACCCTCCGACTCGATCACCGACGCCAAATACTCCGGATCCCGATGACCATCCGGCTCCGCCACCACCAACGTCGCACCAGAAGCCAACGCACCGAACAACTCCCACACCGACACATCGAACGTGAACGGCGTCTTCTGCAACACCACATCACCAGCACCGAGACCGTACTCCGCAACCAACCACGACACCTGATTCACCGCCGACGCATGCGACACAGTCACACCCTTCGGCCGACCCGTCGACCCCGATGTGAACAACACATACGCCGCAGCATTCGGAGCAGGACGAGGCAAGGCCTCGGAATCGAAGGCGACATCGCTGGAACCGAGATCACCCAAGACCCCGGCCGTCAGCACCAACACCGGACGCACCGAATCCAGGATGTACTCGGTCCGCTCCGCCGGATGGTCGGGATCGATCGGCACATACGCCGCACCCGCCCGCACCACCCCGTACAACGCAGCCACCATCTCCGCCGACCGACGCATCGACACGGCAACCACGCTGCCGGCACCCACACCCTCGGCTCTCAGCGCACGAGCAATCTCCGACACCCGCGCGTCGAACTCCGCATACGTCCACGACGCCCCACCGAACCGCACCGCAACCGCATCCGGCCGCTCCACAACCCGACGAGCAAATGCATCCAACACCGTCACGTCGCAATCGATGTCGTGCATCGGTCCTTCTGCCCATGCCGTAAGCCGATCGCGTTCGGCCGAGTCGGTCAACTCGATGTCTCCGACGACGACGCTCGAATCCTCGACCACCGCGTTCAACACACGGACAAGCTGGTCACCGATCCGAGCCGCACTGGACGCATCGAACAGATCGGTTGCGTACGTCAGGTCGACGCGATAGCCGCCATCCGCGTCGTCCGACACGGTCACCTGCAGGTCCATCTTGGACACCACGGCGTCGAAATCCACAGCGGAAACAGACATTCCGGGTAGTTCGAACGTGTCCGTCCGAATGTTCTGGAACGACAACAGCACCTGAACCAGCGGATGCCGGCCCTGCGACCGCGGAGGATCGAGGACCTCGACCAACCGCTCGAACGGCAAGTCCGCATGCTCGAACGCATCGATGTCCGTGGTTCGAACTGACTCCAGCACATCGCCGAACGCCGCGTCCCACGACAGCGCAGCCCGCAGCACGAGCGTGTTCACGAACATCCCGACCAGATCGTCGAGAACTGCTTCACCGCGTCCGGCGACGGGCGTTCCGATCGCGACGTCGCCACTGCCGGACAACCTCGACAGCACTACCGCCAGCGCCGCGTGCACGACCATGAACGGGGTGGCCCGATGCTGTGACGCACAGGACTCGATCGATGCACGAAGCACCGAGGGCAACGAAACAGTATGTACCGCACCGATACCCGACGACGCCAGAGGACGTGGGCGGTCGGTCGGCAGAGAGATCTCGTCCGGAATCGCGTCCAGTTGCGACGTCCAGTACTGCTCCTGAACGGACATCAACGATCCGACATCACTCGACGAGCCGAGCACGTCACGCTGCCACAGCGTGTAATCCGCGTACTGCACCGGCAACGGCGCCCAGGCAGGAACGTCGTCGTCGGCCCGCGCTGCGTAAGCGATCATGATGTCGCGAGTCAGCGGTGCCACCGAGAAGCCGTCCGCTGCAATGTGATGTACGACGACCAGCAAGACGTGGTCACTCGTGGTCGAGCGCAGCAGACGGGTCCGGAACGGAATCGTCGTGGACACGTCGAACCCTGCAGCGAAGAACTCGACCACTGCGGCCGAAACGTCGCGTTCGGCAACGTCTCGCGGCGCGAGATCGATGTCGACGTCTGCCACCGTACGAACATCCTGATGGCCGACGCCGTCGACTTCCGGGTACACCGTGCGCAGAACTTCGTGGCGCGCGACGACATCTCGCACCGCGGATTCCAGAGCGGCGACATTCAATTCGCCCTGAACCCGAACGGCGATTGGAATGTTGTCCACGGCCGAATCGGGATCCAGGCGGTTCAGGAACCACATGCGTTGCTGAGCAAGGGACAACGGCACATGCGTCGGACGCTCGCGGGCCACCAACGGAGTTCGTGCGTCAGTGCCGACAACAACGCGCGACGCGACCGCCTCGACCGAGGAGGCGTCGAACAACACTCGCACCGGCACCCGCGCGTCGACAGCGGCACCGATACGCGCCGCGACCTGAGTTGCGAGCAGCGAGTTACCGCCGAGTTCGAAGAAATCGTCGTCGAGTCCGACCTGATCGACCCCGAGCACGTCCGCGAACACCGATGCCACGATCTCCTGCACCGGAGTCTGCGGAGCACGGAACTCCCGCACCTCGAACACCGGATCCGGCAATGCCTTTCGGTCCAACTTGCCCGACGCACCCACCGGCAACGCGTCGAGAACCACGAACGACGACGGAACCATGTACGACGGCAACACACGGCCCAGAGCCTCGCGTGCATCCACAGTCTCCAGCGCGTCACCAGCCGGCACTACGTACGCCACCAACCGATCACTACGCACGTCCACGACAGCCCGAGACACCGAATCCAACGCGCCCACAGCCGCTTCGATCTCACCCAGCTCGATCCGCTGACCACGCAACTTCACCTGGAAGTCCGAACGCCCGACGTACACAAGTTCACCCTCGATGCTCCACCGCACGAGATCACCGGTCCGATAGAGCCGTTCGCATACGCCGAACGGACTCGCGACGAAACGATCCGCCGTCAAGTCCGCCCGACCGAAATACCCCTCCGCCAACTGAACACCAGAAAGATACAACTCCCCCACCACACCCACCGGCGCCAACGACAACCGCGAATCCAACACGTACACAGCCGAATTCCACACCGGACGACCGATCGGAACACCCGCACCCGACTCACCACCGACCAGCGAATACGCCGTCGCATGCACCGTGAACTCGGTCGGCCCGTACAAATTGTGCAACCGCGCCGACGGCATGACCGCTGACGCCGCCTCCGCAACAGAAGTACCGAACGCTTCACCGGCAACAAGGACATTCCTCAGCGAAGCCACCGCGTCGGGTCGCACCTGAGAAACGAAGGCCGACAACATCGACGGCACGAACGACGTCGCCGTCACACCCTCCGACTCGATCACCGACGCCAAATACTCAGGATCCCGATGACCATTCGGCTCCGCCACCACCAACGTCGCACCGGAAGCCAACGCACCGAACAACTCCCACACCGACACATCGAACGTGAACGGCGTCTTCTGCAACACCACATCACCAGCACCGAGCCCGTACTCCGCAACCAACCATGACACCTGATTCACCACCGCAGCATGCGACACAGTCACACCCTTCGGCCGACCCGTCGACCCCGACGTGAACAACACATACGCGGCTCCGCCACTCGTGGCAGCACCATCGACACCCACACTCACGTCGCGCACACGGGTGAGTCCGTCCAACACCTCCGCCGTGAGCACCAGATTCGGGCGAACCAAGTCGAGAATGTAGTCAGTTCGCTCCGCCGGATGGTCGGGATCGATCGGCACATACGCCGCACCCGCCCGCACCACCCCGTACAACGCAGCCACCATCTCCGCCGACCGACGCATCGACACCGCCACCGTGCTGCCGGCACCCACACCCTCGGCTCTCAGCGCACGAGCAATCTCCGACACCCGCGCATCGAACTCGGCGTACGTCCACGACGCCCCACCGAACCGCACCGCCACCGCATCCGGCCGCTCCACAACCCGACGAGAGAAAGCGTCGAGAACCGTGGCATCGGAGCCGATATCGACGACATCGCCGACCGACGCGCGCAGCAACACTGCACGCTCCGAGTCCTCGGCCAGCTCGATATCGCCGACGACGACATCCGAGTCCGACACGATGGCGTCCAACACCCGCACCAAACGCTTGCCGAGCACCTCGACCGCAGAGGCGTCGAACAGATCCGTCGCGTACGTGACGTCGACTCGATACCCCGCATCGGGACCGTCGGACACCGTCAGTTGGAGATCCATCTTTGCAACTGTGGCGTCGAATTCGACACCCGAAATGGACAGTCCCGGTAGCTCGAACGTCCCTCCGCCGACGTTCTGGAACGCCAACAGCACCTGAACCAGCGGATGCCGGCCCTGCGACCGCGGAGGATCGAGAACCTCCACCAACCGCTCGAACGGCACGTCCGCATGCTCGAACGCATCGATGTCCGTCCGACGCACACCGCTCAGCACATCACCGAATGTGGCCGACGGCGACACATCGGACCGAAGCACCAACGTGTTGACGAACATTCCGACCATGTCGTCGAGCGCCGAATCGCCGCGTCCCGCAACGGGAGTTCCGACGGCCACATCGGTGGTACCGGACAACCGAGACAGCAGGATCGCCAGTGCCGCGTGCATGACCATGAATGGAGTCGCTTTGTGTTCGGCCGCAGCGTTTTCCACGGCAGAACGCAGTTCTGATCCGATCGAGAACGTATGCATTGCGCCAAGACCCGATGCCGACAGTGGGCGCGGGCGCGACAACGGAATATCGAGCTGATCCGGAAGACCTGCCAGGTGGCCGACCCAGTACGACTGCTGACGCGACAGCACCGAGTCTGCGTCGTCCGCAGATCCGAGGACCTCGCGCTGCCACAACGTGTAGTCCGCGTACTGTACCGGCAGGGGCGCCCAGGCAGGAACGTCGTCGTTCGCCCGCGCCGAGTAGGCAATCATGATGTCGCGCGTCAACGGTCCGATCGAGAAACCATCCGCCGCAATGTGATGCACGACGACCAAGAGCACGTGATCATCGGGCGCGACGGTCGACAACCGTGTGCGGACCGGCGGCTCCACGGTGACGTCGAATCCGCGGGCGAACAGCCCATACGCCGACGCGAGGATCTCGTCCTCGAGAACGGGATGTGGAACGAGGTCGATCTCCACGTCGGACACCGCCCGAACGTCCTGGTAGCCGACCCCGTCGACCTCCGGGTACACCGTGCGCAGAATCTCGTGTCGCGCAATGACGTCCGAGACGGCTGCGCGCAACGCCTCGATATCGAGGTGTCCGCGCAACCGGACTGCGACCGGAATGTTGTCCACCGCGGAATCGGGATCCAATCGGCTCAGGAACCACATCCGCTGCTGAGCCAGCGACAGCGGCACCTGATCCGGACGCGAGCGCGCCACCAGCGGTACCCGGCCGTCCCCGGTGCGAGACTCGACCCGCGCGGCGAGCGCCTCGACCGAGGACGCGTCGAACAGTGCGCGGACGACAATACGCTCCCCCAGCTCGGCGCCGATCCGCGACAGTGCTTGTGTCGCGATCAGCGAGTTGCCACCGAGTGCGAAGAAGTCGTCGTCGAGACCGACCCTGTCGACGTCCAACAGGTCCGCGAACACCCGAGCAACGATCTCCTGCACCGGCGTCTGTGGCGCACGGAACTCACGCACCTCGAACACTGGTTCCGGCAACGCTTTTCGGTCCAACTTTCCCGATGACCCCAGCGGGAACGCGTCCAGCACGACGAACGTCGACGGCACCATGTACGACGGCAGAACCTCGGTCAACGCAGCATTCAGGCCGTCGGTGTCGAGTCCAGCTGCCGATGGCACGACGTAGGCGACCAGACGATCGGACCGTACAGCCGCCGCCGCATGCGCGACCGACTCCAGCCGCGCAAGTGCCGTCTCGATCTCGCCGAGTTCGATTCGCTGACCCCGCAACTTCACCTGGAAGTCCGACCGACCCACGTAGAGCAACTCACCGGCCGCATCCCACCGCACCAGATCACCGGTCCGGTACAGCCGCTCACCGTCTCCGAACGGACTCGCGACGAAACGATCCGCCGTCAATTCCGCCCGGCCGAAATACCCCCGCGCCAACTGAACACCCGAAAGATACAGCTCACCGACCACACCCGCCGGTGCCAGCGACAATCGCGAATCCAACACGTACACAGCCGAATTCCACACCGGACGACCGATCGGCACACTCCCACCCGACTCGCCCCCGACCAGCGAGTACGCCGTCGCATGCACCGTGAACTCGGTCGGCCCGTACAAATTGTGCACACTCGCGCCAGGCAGAGCGCTGCGCGCAGAAGCAGCGACCGCACCCGAGAACGCCTCTCCAGCGACCAACACGTGCCGAAGCGACTGCAGCCGAGCAGAATCGACCTGTGACACGAATGCTGCGAGCATCGACGGCACGAACGACGTCGCCGTCACACCCTCCGACTCGATCACCGACACCAGATACTCCGGATCCCGATGACCATCCGGCTCCGC
>NZ_FZOW01000035.1 GCF_900188125.1 Rhodococcoides kyotonense
GCCACCGCGACCGCACGCTCAGGACCCGCACCCACCGAAATCAAATACCGCGCAAGACGATTCACCCGCGCATCGAACTCGGCAAACGACAGAGACGACCCCTCGAACACCACAGCAACCGCATCAGGACGCTCCACCACCTGCGCATCGAACGCATCCAACACCGTCGCACCCGACTCGAGCACGTGAGCAGTGTTGTTCCAGGACTTGAGGATCAGGCCACGTTCGACGGCGTCGTACAGTTCGATGTCGCCGACCCGCACCGCGGAATCGGTGATGACGGCGTCGAGCACGTACAAGAAACGATCGGCGAACAACGACACCGTCGATTCGTCGAAAAGATCCGTCGCGTAGGTGAACTCGGCGGACAGTCCGTCGGCCTGACCGCTGGACGTGAGGCGTTCGGTCAGTGTCAGCTGCAGATCGAACTTGGCCACGGCCGCGTCGAGATCGACGCTGTCGATACTGAGGGCAGGCAGATCCAGATGCGTCGGACCGAGGTTCTCGAACGACAGCATGACCTGGAACAGTGGGTGCCGCGCCGTGGAACGCGACGGGTTGAGCACCTCGACGAGACGCTCGAACGGAATGTCCGAGTGCGCGAACGCGCCCAGCGCAGCTTCGCGAGCGTGCGCGAGCAGGTCGTTGAACGAGGAGTGCCCGTCGACCTCGGTCCGCAGCACCAGAGTATTGACGAACATGCCGACGACGTCGTCGAGCGCCTGCTCGCCTCGTCCGGCCACCGGGGTACCGACGGCGATGTCCTCGGTCGCGGACATACGCGAGAGCAGAACTGCCAGAGCGGCATGGACGACCATGAACAGCGACGCGTTGCGCTCGCGTCCGACGTCGAGAAGACCCCGGTGTACGCGCGGCTCGATCTCGAATTCGACGGTGCCGCCGCCGAAGGACTGCCGCGCCGGCCGCGGACGGTCGGTGGGCAGGTCCAACTGATCGGGCAGACCCGCGAGGGTTGTCGTCCAGTAATCCACCTGCTCGGAGATCAACGACGTCGGGTCGTCCTCGGAACCGAGCGTGGCTCGCTGCCACAGCGTGTAGTCGGCGTACTGCACCGGCAGGGGCGCCCACGCGGGCGATTCCCACTCGGTCCGCGCCGCATAGGCGACCATGACGTCGCGCGCCAGCGGTCCCATCGACCACCCGTCGGCGGAGATGTGGTGCACGACCATGGTGAGGACGTGTTCGGTGGGGCTGATCTCGAACAGTCGAGCCCGCAGCGGAACATCGGCCGTCACGTCGAATCCGGTCGACGCCAACTGCCGTATCGCCCTTTGCAATTCGGCGACGGTGGTGTCGATCGGCATCAGGTTCGGCACGATCTGAGCTGCGTCCAGCACCACCTGGTGCGGGCCGTCGGCCGAGTCGGGGAACAACGTGCGCAGCGACTCGTGCCGGTCGATGACGTCGAGGATGGCGACCTGCAACGCAGGAACATCCAGCACACCGCTCAGACGCAGTGCGATCGGCAGGTTGTACGTGGCCGACTCGGTGTCGAAGCGGTTGAGGAACCACATGCGCTGCTGCGCCAACGACAGCGGAATACGATCCGGCCGCACTCCACGAGCGAGTGCGACGCGTGCGCCGCGGCCCGCCTCCTGCTCGACCCGCACCGCCAGCTGTGCGACGGTCGGCGACTCGAAGATCGAGCGCACCGGAACCTGAGCGTCGAGAGCGGCGCCGAGCCTCGCGACGACCTGGGTCGCAACGAGGGAGTTGCCACCGAGCTCGAAGAAATCGTCGTCGAGGCCGACGACGGGTGCACCGAGCACGTCGGAGAAGACCGTCGCGACGGCCTCCTCGATCGGTGTCGTCGGAGCGCGGAACTGCCGGAAGCTGATTCCGACCTCCGGCTCCGGGAGCGCACGTCGGTCGAGCTTGCCGATCGGGGTGAGCGGCACCTCGTCGAGCACCATGACGACCGACGGAACCATGTAGCTCGGCAGCATCCGCGCCACGTGCTCGATCAGTTCGGTCTTGTCGATCTCCCCCGCACCGTGCACGTAGGACACCAGAGCCGTTTGGCCCGACTGCAATTCGTGGCCGAGAGTCGCCGCGAACGAGACCGAGGGGAACGATTCGAGGGCCGCGTCGATCTCGCCGAGTTCGATGCGGAATCCGCGTACCTTGACCTGGAAGTCCGATCGACCGACGTACTCGATCGCGAAGTCCTTGGTCCAGCGTACGACGTCACCGGTTCGGTACATCCGAGTGCCCGGATCGCCATGAGGATCGGCGACGAAGCGCTCCGACGTCAGACCCGTGCGCTTGTAGTACCCGCGGGCGACGGCATCGCCGGACAGATAGAGCTCACCTGCGACACCGACAGGGACCGGCTGCAGTCGCGTGTCGAGAATCAGTGCGGACACGCCGGGGACGGGCCCACCGACCGTGATCGGCTCTCCGTCGAACAGCTCACCGCGCGTCGAGACGATGGTGGTCTCGGTCGGTCCGTACGCGTTGAAGAACCGTCGACCGTGGGACCACCTCGCCACCAGATCCTGAGCCGACGCTTCACCACCGACGGACAACAGTTCGAGGCTGTCCAGACCGGATGGATCCATCGAACCGAGAACTGCCGGTGTGATGATCGCGTGCGTGACGCCGGTGTCGGCGAACAACCGGTGCAATTCCGGGCCACCGATGATCGACGGCGGAGCGACGATCAACGTGGCTCCAGCCGATGCCGTCAGCGCCCATTCGAGCACCGACGGGTCGAAGCTCGGCGAAATGACGTGCAGGAAGCGCGATTCCGGCGTGACGCGGTAGAGCTCACGTGAGGAGTCGACGAGTCCGGACAGGCCCCGATGCGTGACTGCCACACCCTTGGGCAGACCGGTGGAGCCGGACGTGTAGATCACGTAGGCGGGGTGGTCGAGATCGAGCGGCGCGATCCGCTCTTCGTCGGTGACCGCGCCTGCACCGGACTGCTCGAGCGCTCGCTCGAACGCCGGGTCGTCGATGGCCCACCAATCGCAGGTGTCCGGCAGTTCGTGGACGCGGTCCGACGACGTGATGCCTACGGCAGCACCGGAATCCGACAGCATGTGGCGGACGCGGTCCACCGGATACTCCGGATCGACCGGAACCCAGGCGGCACCGGTCTTCGCGACGGCCCACATCGACACGACCATCTCCACCGAACGCGGAAACGCCAGAGCCACAATGGTTTCGGCACCGATGCCACGACCGATCAAGTAGCGCGCGTAGCGGTCGGTGATGTCGTCGAGCTCACGGTAGGTCAGGTCGTCACCGGACGCGTGCACTGCGACACCGTCCGGATTGGCGGCGACGCCCGCCTCGAGGAAGCCGGGCAGCGTGCGATACGACTGCACCGGGCCGCCGTCGACGCTCGTCAAGGACACGAGCTCGTCAGGGCGCAGGATGTCCATTGCACCGACGGGCACGGACGCGTCGGCGACGATGGCGTCGAGAATCCGCAGGAAACGGTCGGCGAAGCCCTCGATGGTGGACGCGTCGAACAAGTCGGTCGCGTACTCGAAGACCGCTTCGATGCGATCGGGCCGACCGGACTGGTCGTGGTGCTCGGTCAACCACAGCTGGAGATCGAACTTCGCGATCGGAACGTCCAGTTCCGACGCGGACGCGCGAAGTCCGGCGAAGCCGATGTCGTTCTGGCGTGCGGCGTCGAGCGACAGCGCCACCTGGAACAACGGGTGGCGCGCGCGAGAGCGTGCCGGGTTGAGCACCTCGACGAGACGCTCGAACGGGATGTCTGCGTGCGCGAATGCCGACAGGTTGGTGTTGCGGACCTGGTCGAGCAGTTCGTCGAACGACGCGTTCGGTTCGACGCGTGCGCGCAGCACCAGCGTGTTGACGAACATTCCGATGATGTCGTCGAGCTTCTCGTGCGCCCTACCGGCGATCGGGGCACCGATCGCGATGTCGGTCGTGCCGCTCAACCTCGACAGCAACACTGCGTACGCGGCCTGGACGACCATGAACAGCGACGCCTGATGCGCCCTCGCGACGTCGCTGAGTCCACGATGGATGCGGGCGTCGACGACGAATCGGCTCTTCGCTCCTGCGTTGGTGGCCACTGCGGGGCGTGGGCGGTCCGACGGAAGATCGAGCTGGTCGGGCAGTTCGTCGAGGGTGCGAACCCAGAACTCGATCTGTTGCGCGGACAGCGATGCGACGTCGCTCTCCGAGCCCAGCATCGCGCGCTGCCACAGGGCGTAGTCGGCGTACTGGATCGGCAGCGGATCCCACCCGGGCACACGGCCGTTGGTCCGTGCCTCGTAAGCGACCATGATGTCGCGCGCCAGCGGCGAGAACGACGAACCGTCGGCTGCGATGTGGTGCAGGACCATCGCGAGCACGAACTTGTCGTCGGAGAGTTGGAACAGCTCGATACGGAAGGGAACTTCGATGGAGACGTCGAAGCTCTGCCGCGCGAGATCGATCAACTTCGACGTCAGTGCCGACTCGTCGACTCGGGTGGCGCTCAGTCCTGTGAACGCGTCCTCGGTCCGCAGAATCACCTGCTGCGGCGCGTCGTCGACGAGCGGGTAGACCGTCCGCAGTGTCTCGTGCCGTGACACCACGTCCGCGAATGCTGTCGACAGCGCCTTCTCGTCGACCCGGCCGACCAACTGGACCATGAACGGCAGGTTGTACGCCGCGGTGTCCGGGTCGAACCTGTTGAGGAACCACATCCGTTGCTGCGCAAGCGACAACGGCACCAGATCCGGCCGAGGTCCTGCGATCAGTTCGGGCCCGGAGGTGCCCTGTTCCATCGCCGACTCCGCGCGGGCAGCCAAGGCGCCGACCGTCGGAGCCTCGAACAGTTCACGCACACCGAGCCGGATACCGAGCGCGGTGCCGACGCGTGTGACGAGTTGTGTTGCGATGAGCGAGTTTCCGCCCAGTTCGAAGAAGTCCTCGTCGAGGCCTACCCGCGAAGCGCCGAGGACGTCCTCGAAAACCCCGGCCACGACGTACTCGACGTGACTTTGCGGTGCGCGGTATTCCTTCGCACTGGTGAAGACTGGCTCGGGAAGAGCCTTACGGTCCAGCTTGCCGCTCGTGTTGAGCGGCAACGACTCCAGAACCATGACGGATGCAGGAACCATGTACGACGGCAGCGCGTGCGACGCGAATTCCGTTGCCTCGCTGGGATCGACGCTGCGACCGGGAGCCGCGACGACGTAGGCGACGAGCTGGTCGCCGGTCGCGGTCGGCACCACGAGCGTGACCGCCTGCGAGATGTCGTCGTGTGCCAGCAGCACCGTCTCGATCTCGCCGAGCTCGATGCGCTGTCCGCGGAACTTGACCTGGAAATCGGTGCGGCCGATGTAGTCGATGTTGCCGTCCGCACGCCACTTCACGAGGTCGCCGGTGCGGTACATGCGAGCACCGTCGGTGGCGAACGGGTTCGCGACGAATCGATCCGAACTCAGGTCAGGCCGTCCGACGTAACCACGTGCGAGCTGGACACCGGCGAGATAGAGCTCACCCGGCTCGGCGATCGGCGCCGGACGCAGCGACGCGTCGAGCACGTAGGCCTTGACGTTCCACTCGGGTACACCGATCGGGACGGTACGCACGTCGGCGGGGCCACTCGGGTAGTAGGTCACCGATACGGCCGCCTCGGTGGGGCCGTACAGGTTGTGCAGGCCGGCATCGCTCAGTTCCCGGAAAGCGGCTGCGGTCTCGGCCGGCAAAGCCTCGCCGATGACGAAGACGTGGCGCAGCGATCCGCACGTGCCGATCGGCGCGTTCGCGACGAACACCGTGAGCATCGACGGCACGAAGTCCGTGATCGTCACACCGTGTTCGGCGATCTTGTCGGCGACGTAGATGGAGTCGCGATGTCCGTCGGGTGTCGCGAGGACCATCGTGGCACCCACCTGCAGCGGCAGGAAGAATCCCCACAGCGACACGTCGAACGTCGTTGCGGTCTTCTGCAGGTACACATCCGACGGTACGAGCGCGTACTCGGTGCGCATCCACTGCAGCTGATTGTCGATGGCCTCGTGAGTGACGGCGACGCCCTTGGGGCGACCTGTCGAACCAGAGGTGTAGATGACGTAGGCAGTGTTGTCGAGTCGAACGGGCCCGAGACGGTCTACATCGGAGACACGTGTGGCGTCGAGCGTGCCGTAGTCGAGAGTGTCGACCTCGAGCGCGTCGATCCCGGCGGGAAGCTCGACTCCGTCGTACGACGTGACGAGGACGCACAGCGGCCGCGCGGACTCCAGGATGTACGCGGTGCGTTCGGCGGGGTGGTCTGGGTCGATCGGGACCCAAGCTCCACCAGCCTCGACGATCGCGTACATCGCGACGACGAGGTCGAGTGACCGTCGAATCGACAGTCCCACAAGCGTTTCCGGTCCTACGCCCATGTCGACGAGCCGGCGGGCCAGGCCACTGACCCGCGCGCCGAGCTCCCCGTAGGTGAGCGACGACTGCTCGTAGACGAGCGCGGTTGCGTTCGGGTCGGCGTCGACGCGAGAATGGAAGTCGGACAACAGAGTTCGCTGCTCGACGGGGTGGTCGCTGTCGTTGAACGTCTCGACGACGAGGGCCTTCTCGGCGCCGGTGGTGACGTCGAGATCCCACACTCGACCCGTGCGTTCCGACGCGACGAAACGATCGAGGAACTCGACGAAGCGCTCGTGGTTACGCGCGGACTCGTCCGAAGAGTACAGATTGGGGTTCGACTCGAAGTCGATGTGCGTCGTCTGTCCCCCGACGCTCTGGTACAGGTTGAGGCCGAAGTCTTCGATCAGCCCCGTGGACAGGATGTTGATTCCGCCCACCATGGACCCGAGGCGCACCTCGGAGAAGAACAGCATGATGTTGACCCACGGCCCGAAGAACGACGCCTGTCCCGACGCACCTCCGGCGTCGCGCCGGATGTCCTCGTGGCGGTATCGCTGGTGACGCAGCGCACCGGACACCTCGGTGGTGACCTTGGTCAACAGCTGCTCGACGGTGGTGTCGCGGGCGACGGTGAGCCGCAGCGGAACGACGTTGGACACCATGCCGCCGGAGCGTCGGAGCACAGCGGTGGTTCTTGCCGTGACGGGCAGGCTCAGGACGACGTCCTCACGGCCGGTCATGTGCGCCAGGTAGCTCGCGAAGGCGGCGATCACGACGGTTGCCATCGTGGTGTCGGTTGCCGAGGTCAGCTCGTCGAAGCGAGCGACCGTGTCGTCGCCGAGCGCCGTGGTGTCGATCTGACTGATCGGCGCCGGAGCCGCGGTGCGGCCGGCGATGCTCGTCGCTTCCTCGATTCCGGCGATGCGCTCGGACCAGTACTGCCGATCGGTCTCGAACCGAGTCGATTCGCGGTACGCGGCATCGATCTCGTAGACCTTCTTCAGGTCCGAGGACTGGTTGGGCTTGGGCTCGATCTTCTCGACCTCGGCCGTGTAGAGCTCGGCCACCCGATTCATAAACGTCACGGCACCGAACCCGTCGAGTACGACGTGGTGCACGCGGTTGAACCAGAAGTATCGATCTCCGTCGAGGTGGAGAACGGTCGCCGCGATCAGACGATCTCGCAGGATGTCGATGGGCGCGCTGTAGTCGGCGCGCATCCAGTCGTGCGCTGCCTGCTCGGAATCCACCTCACCGCGTAGGTCGACGTACCCCAGCGGAGCATCGAGCGTCGGGTCGACGAACTGGCGAGGCTCGGTGTCCACCTCGACGATGCGGATGTAACCCGACTGCATCTCGAGGGCGGCCGCCGCGGACGAGCGACGGAGAAGGTCTAGGTCGAGATCACCGCGAAGTTCGACGTACTGGGCGATGTTCGCCGGTACGGATGGATCGACGTGCTGCGCGAACCACATTCCGAGCTGCGCCGGAGAAAGAGGGAACGCCGATTCGTGTGCCCCGAGCCCTTCGGATTCGCCATCAGCCGATCCTCCCAAACCTAGCGGGTTCAATCGAATCCTCTCTTCCCACTTTTCACACGCCCCCAGCGAGAAGTCGGACGCGCCGACAAGTCTCTGGGCACCGAACACATCGAACTCTCGAAACCACGAACACTTGAAACTACGAACTCTTGAAACTAACGGACATCGACTACTCAACTCGAACTGACACTCGAACCGATCGAAGTTACCCCTCGGTACATCTCCCGGCCAAGCCCTCACCGTTACACAAGTGAGCCTTTACCGTTACACAGCACCGAGGACACGGCTACAGCGGCCTGCGGACCGAGCCCACGTCGGGAGGGCACAGCGCGCGGCTTCCGATCGCGTCGGGCCAGCGGTTTGTGATACGTCACAAATTCGATGGTTCAGAATTCACATCCTTCGCTGAGCACCGGACCAATCTACAGGGAGCACTCCCCAGCCAGCCAAAACCGGCGGGCTCAGGGGTGGCACCGATCACCGTGTTCCCGGAGACGACGAAATCGAATCTCCAGCCGATATCAACCGGTGACATTCAGCGCGGCCGTGACCTTCGTCGGACGAATGCGAACGACGAGTTCTCCCGGCACACCGTTACGTGTGCCGAACTCCTCGGCCCGCTCCTGGCCCATGTAACGACCCCCGATGGCGGTCGCGGTGGCAATCAAGTCGGCTGGATCCTCGGACGTCTCCGCAACGCCTTGGATCTGCACGAATCCGTAGGGCGGCTCTTCGAGATCGACGGTCAACACGACGCGAGGATCTCGGGCGATCGCCTTGCCCTTCGCTGTGCCGCTGCCCGTGTTGAACACGACCCCGTCGTCTTCGAGCACGAACCAGACCGGGGCAACCAGTGGCCGACCGTCGGACGCGACCCACCCGAGCTTGCCGGTTCTGGTTCCCGAGCCGAGAAACGCGCGGACGTCCGAGGTCAGCGCAGTCGAGTTCGCCGGACCGTCGTTGGAAGATGCCATGGCGCGAGGCTACCGCGCAGCACCGACAATCCGCCTCGCGATCGTCAGGTAGACCTGGGTCAATTCGACGGCGGACTGAGGGCCGTCGGCGCGATACCAACCGGCGACACCCACACACATCGTCGTCACCGCTCGCGACGCGTCGGCCGGATGATCGGCGTCGAAGTCACCCGACTCGATACCGGCGAGCACGATGCCGTCGAGCATGCGCTGTTGTTCGTCTCGCAGATGCACGTAGCGCTCGCGGTTCTCCGGTTCGAGACTTCTGATCTCGGTCGATCCGATGAACGCTTGGTCGCTGCGATACATATGGAACAGCAGAAGAGATTCGACGACGGCATCGAATCGCGCCGCAGGCAGCGAGCCCGCCTCGGCGTCGGCCTGCCTCGACCGTTCGAGCAGCTCGGCCATCGCGGCGTTCATCAAGCCGACGAGCAATGCCTGCTTGGACGGGTAATGGTGATAGAGCCCCGGCACCGACAGACCTGCGCGGCCTGCGATCTCCCGAACCGACGTGCCGTGATAGCCCTGTTCGACGAACGCTGCCAGCGCTGCCGCCAACGGTGTGGAGAGCGACGACCCCTCGTAGATTCGCCAGCTGCCCGGCCCGCCCTCTGTATGGGTCACAGCGACGCTCCCTCGAACGTGACGGCACCGCCGCGCACGGTTGCGAGGATCGGAACGTCGCGAAGCCCACGATTGTCGAGAACCGACGGGTGCTCGGCCACCAGTACCAGATCCGCGGGCGCACCGATCTCGACCGACCGACGTCCACCGCATGCCGCCGCAAGCGCGACATCGAGAGGAAGGGCCTCGTGTGCCTGCCACGGTGCCCGCTCGTCGTCCGTACGCCACACCGCGTCGGCGACGGCGTCGAGCGGTGCAGGCGGACTGACGGGGGCGTCGGACCCGAAGAGAATCCGTCCGCCTGCTCGGTGCAACGACAGGTAGGGGTAGGCAATCGAGTCCCGGCCACTCCAGAGCTCGTCCGCGACGTCACGGTCGCTCATCGCATGCTGCGGCTGCACGGATGCCGTCACACCGTGCTCCACGAATCGTGCGACATCGGCGCGAGTCAACTGCTGAGCGTGCTCGATGCGGCCGCCGCACCCGACTACCGCGAACGCGTCGAGAGCAAGGGTGTTGGCGCGGTCTCCGATGGCGTGAATCGCAGGCATGATGCCGCCGCCTACCGCCCGACGCATGAGCTCGACGAGGTCCTCGGGTGTTTCGAGAAGCAGTCCCGTCGAGTCGCCGCCCGGATAAGGATCGTGACAGCACGCCGTTCGGGTGTTGAGGGAACCGTCGAACATGACTTTCAACGGGCCCAACGCGAGACCGTCGGCGACCGGGTCCCCTGTCCTCGCCCCGAGCGCCAGCTCCTGGTCGAGCCATTCGGGCCAGACGGCGAAATGCACGTCGACGGCCGGACGGACGACCTCGCATCGACGGGTCCAGACGGCCCGATTGTCGGTGTACTCGAAGTCGGTCACCGACGTGATGCCGCGCCGGGCCAATTCGGCGGTGGCAGCCATCGCGACACGGTCGCTGTCCTCGGCGTCGACCAATTGCTCGAGAGCGTTGAGCGCTTCCATGCAGTCGATGTCGCGCAGTACGCCCGTCGGATGGTCGATCTGCAGATCCGCGAGCAACGCCGGGCTCAGCCACAGCGTGTGCAGGTCCATGCTCGTGATCGCGGCACGACGGCCGGGCAACGCGTTCTGCAGTACGTCCTTGTGCGGCTCGTCGGGCCACAGTGCGTCGCGAAATCCCTGTGCTCGCAGGATCGATGTGCCGTGACGCTCGTTCGACCGGGCGAGGATGTCGACGAGATCGACCGCGGAATCGGCTCCGGAGACGTCGATGCGTGTCAGCGAGGCGGCCCACTGCGTCAGATGCAGGTGGCTGTCGACGAACGACGGGAGCAGCGCCACGCCGCGACCGTCGAGAACATCACCGTCGAGCGGACGCGTCGTCGCAGCAGACGCGGAGATCTCAGCGATGTGGCCGTCGACCGTCTGGACATCGACGGCCTGCCCGCCCGCCGCGAGGACGACATTTCTGATCAACACACCCGGACTCTAGAACACCGAAGGCATGAGAACGTGTACCGGTGACCGACGACAACGAGATCGGCTACCACGCACGAGTCACCGTGCGGTGGTCCGACATGGACGCCTTCCACCACATCAACCACGCACGGATGGTGACTCTGCTCGAGGAGGCACGCATCGAATGGCTGCTGTCCGAAGGTGATGCCAACGAGAGTCTCATCAAGAGTGCGTTGATCGCGAACGTGAACATCTCGTACAAGAAGCCACTGCGGCACTCGGACAGCCCGCTCGACATCACGCTGTGGTTCGAGAAGGTACGGTCCGTCGACTTCACCATCGGCTACGAAGTCCGCGCAGCGGGCGCGCCCGAGGGGTCGCCTCCTGCAGTCCTCGCAACGACGCAGATGGCGATGGTCGACGTCGGATCGGAGACCCTGCGCCGCATCACGGCCGACGAGAAGCTCTACCTCGCCAGGTGGACACGTCAGCGCTCGTGATCCCGTCCCCGTTCGACGTACCAGTCCACGAGATCCGGTGCGTCGACAGCGGTTCGGTCCAGAGTTCGTGACACGTCACCGCCCTGGAACAGGCGCTTGATCGGCACCTCGAGTTTCTTGCCGGTCCGAGTATGCGGGACGCCAGGGGCCGCGATGATTTCGTCGGGCACGTGGCGCGGCGACGCATGGTCGCGAATGGCGGAATTGATGCGCGCGCGCAGATCGTCGTCCAATTCGGCGCCTTCGGTCAACACGACGAACAGAGGCATCCAGTAACTGCCGTCGTCGGATTCGACACCGAGCACGAGCGATTCCGCAATCTCCGGCAATGCCTCGACGGCCTGATAGATGTCCGCGCTTCCCATTCGAATTCCGTTGCGATTCAACGTGGAATCGGAACGACCGTGTACGACGACACTGCCGTGCGCGGTTCTGGTGATCCAGTCGCCGTGCCGCCACACACCCGGGTAGGCATCGAAATATGCTCCGCGATAGCGCGATCCGTCATCGTCGTTCCAGAAGCGGACCGGCATCGACGGCATCGGTTCGGTGACGACGAGCTCGCCCACCGCATCCGTCACGGGCTCGCCGTCGACGTCGTACGCGTCCAGCGCGACGCCGAGGAACGGCGCCGACAGTTCACCCGGCCAGACCGGAACCGTGCGTACTCCGCCCGCGAACGCCGACACCACGTCCGTACCACCGGAAATCGAGAACACGGGGACCGACTGGCCGACGTTCTCGGCGAGCCACAACGACGACGTCGCAGGCAGCGCGGACCCGGTGATCCCGATCGCGCGCAGGGCCGTCAGATCGTGGTCGTGGGCGGGATGCGACTCCGCCTTGATGCACGACAACACGTATCCGGGACTCGTTCCGAGGAATGTCACGTTTTCGCGAGCTGCGATCGCCCACAGGGCATCCGGCGTCGGGAAGCCAGGGCTGCCGTCGGCGCAGACGATCGTCGCGCCGACCAGCAATCCCGCTACCTGGAAGTTCCACATCATCCAACTCGGGCTCGTGTACCAGAAGAAGATGTCGTCCGGTCCGATGTCCGACTGCAGCGCAACGGATTTGAGATGCTCCAGCAACACCCCGCCGTGTCCGTGCACGATCCCCTTCGGCAGACCTGTCGTGCCGGACGAGAACACCACCCACAGAGGATGATCGAACTCGACATACGTCGATTCCCACTCGGCCTCACCCACCGACGCGTCGACCCAGGAGATCGAGCCGTCCACGGGTTCGCCGATATGGATGACCGACGCCACCGTCGTCAAACCCTCTCTGAGAGTGGCGACGTCGGCACGCTTGTCGTGGTACTTGCCGCCGTACGAGTAGCCGTCGGCCGCGACCAGGACCTTCGGATCCAGCTGCCCCAATCGGTCCAGCGCTGCCGATGCCGAATAGTCCTGACCGCAGGCAGACCAGACCGCGCCGATACTCGCGGTCGCCAGGAACGCCACGATCGCTTCCGGGATGTTCGGCAGGTACCCGACGACCCGATCCCCCGGCTCGACGCCCGCCTCACGCAGAGTCCGCGACACAGCGGCACTCTGCCGCGCCAGCTCGCGCCACGACATCTCGGTGCGACTGCCGTCCTCACGCGCATGCACGATCGCGGAACCGTCGTTGCCTGAATGCCTGCGCACCTGATCGACGTAATTGAGCTGAACACCTGGAAACCATTCGGCCCCTGGCATGCTCGACTCGGCGAGCACCCGAGTCGGTTCGGTGTCGGACCTGACCTCGAAGTAGTCCCACACCGCCCGCCAGAACGACCTGATGTTCCGCGTCGACCATTCCCAGAGCTCGTGATAGCCGGCCGTCGTGACCCCGTACTCGCGTTCGACGAAACGTTGGAAGTCGGTGATGCGTGCACCCTCGATGTCGTCCGGCGACGGAGTCCACTGCGGTTCGATCATGGTGCCAAGTATTCCTCGAGCGGTCTTCGTACAACCGCATTCCCTGTTTACAACACCACCATCTGTTGTAAACGGGTGGCGGTGTTGTACGAACGAACCAGAATTCATCCACAGCCCCCAGATTCATCCACATTCTCGGTTTCCCGCTTCCGGAGGCGCTCCCAGCGTCCCATCATCATTGCCATGCAACCCGACTCCGACGGCTTCATCACCCGCGCAGCAGCATTGAAAATCGGCTACACCGACAAGGAATTCGCACGCCTCGTCGCGAACGGCGACCTCCGGCGAATCGCGAAGGGCACGTTCTATCCCGGAGACGAATTCGACGCACTTCACCCTGCAGGCAAGCACCGGCTGAAGGCCATCGCGACTGTCCGCGGGAGAAAGGGCCATGCCGTGAGCCACGTCTCGGCGGCAGCGATGCACGGGTTGTCGCTGTGGAACACCGACCTGAACACTGTGCACCTGTCCACCGATCGGCCGACAGGAGGTCGCAAGAGTGCAGGTCTTCACATTCACACCGGCCGCCTCGACCAGGTCATGGTCGGGTCCACACCGGTGACGTCTCCCGCACGCACCATCGTCGACACCGCACGCATACTCGATCTGAACCATTCCGTCGTGATCGGAGATTCGGGTCTGCGAAAGCTCGACGTGACCCATGACGACCTCGAAGCGGCGCTCGAAGAGAGTGCCCGACTGCATAACATCGCAGCGGCACGGCGGGCGGTCGCCCTCATGAACGGGTTGAGCGAGAGCCCAGGTGAATCACTGAGCCGATTACGGATGGAGGAATACGGAATGCCGAAACCGACTCTGCAGCACCGAATTCCTCACCTAGGGTTTCGCGTCGACTTCTTCTGGGAGGAGTTTCGCATCGTCGGTGAGTTCGACGGCAAGGTCAAGTACGACAACCGCGAAGCGAACTTGGCCGAGAAGGTTCGCGAAGACGCGCTTCGCGACGAGGGTTACGCAGTATTCCGATGGATGTGGGATGACCTGTGGAACTTCGCCGAAGTTCGTATGCGCTTCGAGCGGGCAAAGGCTCGAGCTACGTTTGCCCACTGACCACCCGTTTACAACACCACCATCTGTTGTAAACGGGTGGCGGTGTTGTACGAAACCTACCCCAGCAAATCCATCGACCGCTCCCGCATCTCGACCTTGCGCACCTTCCCCGTCACGGTCATCGGGAACTCGTCGACGACGTGGACGTACCGCGGAATCTTGTACCTCGCGAGTTTCCCGTCGCTGAATGCACGGACCGCCTCGGCGTCCAATGGCGCTGCGCCGTCCCGCATCCGGATCCATACCATCAGTTCCTCGCCGTACTTCGCGTCGGGGACGCCGATGACCTGCGCGTCGAGGATGTCGGGGTGGGTGTAGAGAAACTCCTCGATCTCCCGGGGGTAGATGTTCTCTCCCCCGCGGATGACCATGTCCTTGATCCGACCGGTGATGGCGACGTACCCGAGCTCGTCCATGACTCCGATGTCCCCGGTATGCATCCACCCGGCCGCATCGATCGCCTCGGCCGTCTTGTCCGGCTGCTCCCAATACCCGAGCATGACCGAGTAACCCCGCGTGCACAATTCACCCGCCTCACCACGTGGGAGCGTCAACCCATCGACCGGATCGACGATCTTTACCTCGAGATGCGGCCCGACTGCACCGACCGTCGACACTCGTTGATCGATGGTGTCGTCGCTTCGGGTCTGCAACGACACCGGTGACGTCTCCGTCATGCCGTAGCAGATCGACACCTCCGACATCCCCATACGTTCGATGACCTGCTTCATGACCTCCGTCGGGCATGGTGATCCCGCCATGATTCCGGTTCGGAGACTGGAGAGATCGAAGGAATCGAACTCGGCCAGCGCGAGCTCGGCGATGAACATCGTCGGGACGCCGTACAGCGACGTACACCGCTCCTGCGCGACGGCCGCCAATGCAGCCGCTGGGTCGAACGCCTGGCCCGGAATCACCATGGCTGCACCGTGACTCGTGCAGGCCAGATTTCCCATCACCATGCCGAAACAATGGTAGAACGGCACGGGAATGCACACACGATCGTCGGCCGTGTAATGGCACAGCTCGCCGACGAAGTAGCCGTTGTTCAGAATGTTGTGATGACTGAGCGTCGCGCCCTTGGGGAATCCCGTTGTACCCGAAGTGTATTGGATGTTGATCGCGTCGTCGGCGCTCAGCAGTGTCTGTGCATCGGCGACGAGCGACGGATTCTCGGCGAGCGCCCGGTGGCCACGATCGGTCATCAACTCCCAGGGAAAGCTTCCGATGAATACGGCCTCACGTAGATCGGGACATTCACTACGCGCCTCTTCGATCATGGCCGCGTAGTCCGCGCCCTTGAACTCGGGCGCGGACAGTAGAAGCGACACGCCGGCCTGCTTCAACACGAATTGGAGTTCGTGCGTCCGGTAGGCAGGGTTGATGTTCACCAGTACGGCACCGATCTTCGCAGTGGCGTATTGCGCGAGAACCCATTCGGGGCAATTCGGCGCCCAGATACCGACGCGATCGCCCTTGCCGACCCCCTTCACCAGCAGCCCGGCCGCGAGAAGTTCGACGTCGGCGATGAATTCGGAGTACGTCCACCTCCGGTCGGAGACAACGTCGACGAGCGCGTCGTTGCCCGGATACAGTGCGGCTGTTCGATCCAGGTTCGCGCCGATGGTGTCGCCCAGCATCGGCGTCGACGACACCCCGGACGAGTAGCTGAGAGTTTCCATTCTCCCCACGATAGTGACGTGCATCACCGGCGACCACCCCCGAAAGGGGCTACTCCGAGATGACCTTCACATCGGCGTTCTCGAGTGCGTCGGCACGCGAGGTGTCCTTGAGCGCGACGCCCGATCGTCCCAGCTTGCGAGCGCCACCGACGAGGCCCGCAACGATCTTCGCGGACTGGGCGTATCCGAGGCCTTCCGGAGGATGGATGTTCGATATGCAGTTGCGGTCTGCGTCGGACTTCCCCGGAGCAGGCAGATGCGTCAGGTAGATCCCGAGGCTGTCCGCGACGGACAGCCCAGGCCGCTCCCCGATCAGCACGAGAACGGTACGCACTCCCATCGCTTCGGCGATGTGGTCCCCCAACGCGACGCGTGCCTCGGTCGCGATGACCGGCGGTGCAACCGAATACACCTCCGACAGCTCGGACACCAGCGCCTGCATCATCTGCGCGCCGTGATCCATCAACGCACGCGGTGACAAGCCGTCACTCAGCACGACACCGATGTCGAACTCACCCTTCTCGATTCCGCTGAGATCCTTGGGAATTCGGCCCAGATCCGGCCGTCGGAGATATTCTGCGCGAGACTCCGCACGTGACGTCACGACGACCGGAGCACCGATCCCGACGGCCTCGACATCGGCCACGAACGTCTCGACGTCGAGTGGCATGTGCACTGCGTCCCGTGCTGCCGCATGCGCCGACCTGAACTCGAGCACCCGCGACGTCGGCAGCGAATCGCCGGTGCGGCCCAACCCGATTCGCGCTTGCGTCGTCAGACGCAGATCACGCCAGAACGCCTCGATCTCGCTCATCGACCGACCGTCAATTCGCGTAGCGGAGATCCGGCTGCGTCGATGTCCCGCAACCTGCCCGACGTGTCGACCATTCCCAACCGGTCGAGCCATGCGGCGAACTCGGGAGCAGGCTTGAGCCCCAACACCTGTCGCACGTACAGCACGTCGTGGAAGCTCAGACTCTGGTAGCCGAGCATCACGTCGTCGGCGCCCGGGACCGCGATGACGAACGCGACTCCCGCTGTACCCAGCAGAGTGAGCAACGTGTCCATGTCGTCCTGGTCCGCTTCGGCGTGATTGGTGTAGCAGACGTCGACGCCCATCGGCAGCCCGAGCAGCTTGCCGCAGAAATGGTCTTCCAGCCCGGCACGCACGATTTGCTTTCCGTCGTACAGGTATTCGGGCCCGATGAAGCCGACGACGGTGTTGACGAGAAGCGGTTCCAGGTCTCGGCAGACAGCATAGGCGCGGGCTTCCAAAGTCTGTTGGTCGACCGGCTTACCACCCACGCCGAGGTGGGCGCCCGCACTGAGCGCCGACCCCTGCCCCGTCTCCAAGTACATGACGTTGTTCCCGACGGTTCCGCGGTGCAGCGACCTGCCCGCCTCGTTCGCTTCACGGAGCAGCGAGACATGAACGCCGAAGCCGGAATTCGCGCCTTCGGTGCCGGCGACGGATTGGAAGACCAGATCGACCGGCGCCCCCTTGTCGATCAGTTCCATCGTCGTCGTCACGTGCGACAGGACACACGATTGCGTCGGGATCTCGAAGCGCTGCCGAACCTCGTCGAGCAGATACAACAGATCCGACGTCGCATGCGGTGAGTCGGTCGCCGGGTTGATTCCGATGACGGCATCACCGGATCCGAGGAGCAACCCGTCGAGCGTCGCCGCCGCGATGCCGCGTGGATCGTCGGTCGGGTGATTCGGCTGCAACCGCGTCGCCAACGTGCCAGGAAGCCCGACCGTCGTTCGGAATGCGGACGTGACCTCGGCTGCACGCGCGACGGAGATCAGATCCTGGTTACGCATGATCTTGCTGACGGCCGCGACCATCTCCGGAGTCAGGCCTGCGGCCACGGACCGCAACGTCGTCACTGAATCTTCCCGCGCGGCCGCGTCGAGCAGCCAGTCTCGAAGACCGCCGACGGTGAGGTGCGAGATCTGCCCGAACGCGATGCGGTCGTGCGAGTCGACGATCAGTCTGGTGACCTCGTCGGTTTCGTACGGGACGAGGAGGTCGTGCAAGAACGTCTCGAGCGATACGTCGGCCAACGCCCATTGCGCGGCCGCTCGCCCCGCGTCGGAATGCGCCGCACAGCCGGCCAACTCGTCACCGGATCGCAGTGGGGTGGCTTTCGCCATCAGCTCGACGAGCCCGTCGAACTGGTAGGTCGTGCCCGAGACTTGCTGGGTGTACGTCGTCATTCGAGTTCTGCTTCTGCCTTCGCGAGGGCGGCAAATTCTTCGTCGGGAGAGTTCGCGACGAGGTGATGTCTGCTGTAGACGCCGAAGTACAGCATGAACGCTGCGAAGACACCGAGGCACCACAACGCAGCCGTGCTGTCCACGAGGAACGTCGCGACGACGGCCAACGCTGCGACGACGAGCGCGAAGCCTGTGGTCGCGATTCCACCGGGTGTCCGGTACGGACGCTCCATGTCGGGTTCTTTGCGACGCAGCACGATGTGGCTGATCATCATCAGAACGTAGCTGAGCGCGGCGCCGAAGACCGCCATGTTGAGCAGCATCGCGCCTTGACCGGTGAGCGAGAGCAGGAACCCGATGATGCCGGGCACGATGAGTGCGAGCGTCGGCGCCTTGCGAGAGTTGGTGACGGACAACATCTTCGGCAGGTAGCCGGCACGCGAGAGCGCGAAGAGCTGGCGCGAGTAGGCGTACATGATCGAGAAGAAGCTCGCGACGAGACCGGCGAGTCCGATGTAGTTGACGACCTTCGCCGCCGAGTTGTCTCCGAGCGCCTCGACGAGCGGGTTGCCCGACGACTGCATCGCGTCGGCGCCACCGGCTCCGGTGACGAGGAAGAGAACTCCGGCACCGGTCACGAGCAACACCGCCATCGCTGCGATGATGCCCCGCGGTACGTTCTTCGACGGGTCCTTGGCCTCCTCTGCAGCCAGTGGAACACCCTCGATAGCCAGGAAGAACCAGATCGCGAAGGGCACGGCCGCCCAGATGCCCAGGTAGCCGAAGGGCAGGAAGCTCGATGCGCCTGCGGCGTCGGACGGTGCGATGTCGGTGAGGTTGGACGCGTCGAACTGCCCGAGTGCCGATACCGCGAAGATCACGAGTCCGACGAGCGCGATCGCGGTGATGACGAACATGATCTTGAGCGCTTCACCCGCGCCTGCGAGGTGGATGCCGATGAAGATCGCGTACACCGCGAGGTAGACCCACCACCCGTCGGTGATGCCGAAGAGCCCGAGCGACTCGACGTAGGCGCCGATGAAGGTGGCGATCGCCGCCGGCGCGATGGCGTACTCGATGAGAATGGCTGTGCCGGTGGCGAATCCGCCCCACGGACCGAGTGCGCGACGCGCGAACGTGTAGCCGCCGCCTGCCGCGGGAAGCGCCGACGACATCTCGGCCATACCGAGCACCATCGCCAGGTACATGCCGGCGATCAGGATTCCGGCGATGAGGAGGCCACCGAAGCCGCCCTGCTCCAACCCGAAATTCCAACCGGAGTAGTCACCGGAGACGACGTAGCTGACGCCGAGCCCGGCCAGCAGGATCCAACCGGCCGTGCCCTTCTTCAGCTGGCGTTTGGCCAGATAGTCACCACCTTCGACATGCGATTGTGTGCTGTCGTGGTGGCCGCCAGTCGGCTGGGCTACGGACATGTTCTTGCCTCTCGGTATGAGTGAGGGACTCGAGAATAGGCCTGCGGTGTAAGCGGCGCGTCATCGTCGTGTGACGGGAGAATTACGTGGTCCGGTGCGGTACGACGCCTGCATCACCCTTGTCGCGCTCGTCCGGTTCGGCCACTGTCAGAACGGCGTCGACGACGGCATTGTCGGTCTCCAGTTCACGCTCCAATCTGCGGAGAGTGCGCGCAATCGACGATTCGACGGAGTCTCCGACGAGATCGACGCTTGCGACGACGAACAATTGCTTGGGTCCGACGAATTCGATGCGAACGAATCGAACAGAGGCAACCTCCGGCAGCCGCTCGATACGTTCGACCACCGCATCCCATAATGCGCGCGAACCCGGTTCACCGGTGAGGAATCGGCGATTTCGATCGATCAGAACGACGGCGACGACACCGAGCAGAATTCCGACCGCGATCGACCCCAGCGCGTCCCATACCGCGGAGCCGGTCAGCTGATGCAGACCGATACCGGCCGCGGCGATGACCAGACCGATGAGCGCGGCACTGTCCTCGGCGAACACGGCTCGAAGCGTGGGGTCGGACGTTTCCAGCGCGTAGTCGAGGAAGTCCTTGTCGTACTGCTGGGCCTCTCCTCGAATCTGCTTGACCGACTGCAGAAACGAGATGCCCTCCAACACGAAGGCAACGGCCAGGACGATGTAGTTGATCGTGTAGTTCTCGGCGGACGACTCACCGGAGAGCAACGACGTCACGCCGTGCCAGATCGACACCGCGGCACCGGCGACGAACAGGCCTACGGCAGCGAGCAACGACCAGACGTACGCTTCGCGCCCGTACCCGAGTGGGCGCGCACGGTCCGGTCCTCGCGACCCTCGTTTGTTGGCGACGAGGAGAAATATCTCGTTGCCGGTGTCGGCCCACGAGTGCGCCGCTTCGGCGACCATGGATGCCGACCCGGTCGCCACCGCGGCCGCCGATTTGGCGATGGCGACGCCGAAGTTGGCGCCGAACGCGATGACGACGGTGCGGAGGCTTTCGCCGCCTGAGGTGTCGGAGCTTTTCACTGGATCGACTGTAGGCGCCTTCGGCGCATGTGCACGAAAATACATAGCCCGCTATGTATTTTCGTGCACATGGCGGCGAAGCCGCCCTACCCCTGCAACATTCCCGGGACCGGGCATGCATCGACGGCCTCCGCGACGACGATGACGTCGTCGGGAACCGGTGGCCGACGGCCCTCTTCCCAGTCCACGCCGACGAACGGAACGATCTCCTTCACGACGTCGTACTCGTCTTGCGTGAACGCCCGTCCACGGCTCAGGAACCGAAGGCCCTCAGGGGTTTCCAGCGAGAACCCCGACCCTCGGCCTGGCACCACGTCGAGCACCATCTGTGTGTGCTTCCACGCCTCGAACTGCGAGCCGGAGATCCAGACCGGCACCGCGTCGTCGCCTTCCGGGAGATCGGTAGCGACGTCACCGACACCGAGGCGCAGGTCGAGCAGCCCCAGCAGTACATCGCGGTCTCCGACGATGAATTCGCCTGCGGGATAACACATCGGCGACGACCCGTCGCAGCACCCACCGGACTGGTGCATCATCAGTGCGCCGTGGATACCGCCGAGGCGACGGAGAAGCTCCATCGCCCCGGCGGTTGCTCGTAGACGCGCAGGCATCAGAAGAAGCCCTGAGCCTTCTGGGCGTAGCTGACCAGGAGGTTCTTGGTCTGCTGGTAGTGGTCGAGCATCATCTTGTGGTTCTCACGACCGATGCCCGACTGCTTGTAGCCACCGAAAGCAGCGTGTGCCGGGTACTGGTGGTAGGTGTTGGTCCACACGCGACCGGCCTTGATGTCGCGACCCGCACGGTAGGCGACTCCGCCGTCACGCGACCAGACGCCTGCGCCGAGACCGTAGAGGGTGTCGTTGGCGATGGAGATGGCCTCGTCGTAGTCCTTGAACGACGTCACCGAGACGACCGGTCCGAAGATCTCTTCCTGGAAGATACGCATGTCGTTCTTGCCCGTGAAGATCGTCGGCTGCACGTAGTAGCCGCCGTTGAGGTCTCCGCCGAGCTGAGCGCGCTCGCCACCGGTGACGACCTGTGCGCCTTCGCCCTTGCCGATCTCGATGTACGACAGGATCTTCTCGAGCTGATCGTTCGACGCCTGCGCACCGATCATCGTCTCGGTGTCGAGCGGATTGCCCTGCCGCACAGCCTTGGTACGAATCGCAGCGAGAGCGAGGAACTCGTCGTAGATATCTGCCTGGATGAGCGAGCGCGACGGGCAGGTGCAGACCTCACCCTGGTTCAGGGCGAACATCGTGAAGCCTTCGAGCGCCTTGTCCTGGTAGTCGTCGTTGGACGAGAGGACGTCGGAGAAGAAGACGTTGGGGCTCTTGCCACCGAGCTCGAGGGTGACGGGGATCAGGTTCTGCGACGCGTACTGCATGATGAGGCGTCCCGTGGTGGTCTCACCGGTGAACGCGATCTTCGCGATGCGCGGGCTCGACGCGAGCGGCTTGCCTGCTTCGGTGCCGAATCCGTTGACCACGTTGACAACTCCGGGCGGGAGCAGGTCACCGATGATCGAGATCAGGTGCAGGATCGAGGCAGGCGTCTGCTCGGCCGGCTTGAGGACGACGGCGTTGCCTGCAGCCAGCGCGGGAGCGAGCTTCCAGACGGCCATGAGGATCGGGAAGTTCCACGGAATGATCTGGCCGACGACGCCGAGCGGCTCGTGGAAGTGGTAGGCGACGGTGTCGTCGTCGATCTCGGACAGCGAACCTTCCTGCGCACGAATGCATCCCGCGAAGTAGCGGAAGTGATCGACGGCAAGAGGAATGTCGGCGTTGAGGGTTTCACGGATCGGCTTGCCGTTGTCCCAGGACTCGGCGAGCGCGATGGACTCGAGGTTCTCGGCGATGCGGTCGGCGATCTTGTTGAGGAGTACGGCGCGCTCGGCAGCAGAGGTCTTGCCCCATGCGGGCGCAGCGGCGTGAGCGGCGTCGAGTGCGAGCTCGATGTCCTCGGACGTGGAGCGGGCTACCTCGCAGAAGTTCTCACCGGTGACGGGAGTCGGGTTCTCGAAGTACTGGCCCTTGACTGGTGGCACCCATTCGCCGCCGATCCAGTTGTCGTAGCGCGGCTGGAACGACATGACTGCATCTGCGGAACCGGGGCGTGCGTAGACGGACATCTAGTGACTCCTTCGTCGTTCATCAACTGATGTGATTCAAGACACTAGAGTCTGCAACGTTGCAACTACGTTGCTGCACTGCGTGCAGGAAGAGAATTACACGCCGAGCTGACGATCCAGCAGGTCGATACGTGCACTGACCTGGCCGTAGAGCGCAGAATCTCGACTGAGCGTTGACCGGTACGCTTCCCACGCGACGACGTCGCTACGTCCGTGTATCGAGGACGTCCACTGCGCAAGCAGCATCGGATCGCCGACGCGCAACAACGCGGCCTGGACACGCGAGCGCAACTCGTCGCGAATTTCCTCGATACCCGGTGACGTCGACCCGGGCAGAACCGGGCCGGTATAGATGCGCAACGCAGCGTCGACGTCGCCTCGATCGAGGGCGCGGCGGACGTCGTCGACATCGGATGTCAACGTGCCGACCAGACGGTACGGGCGTGACGCGAGCCCTGCGGATCCGAATGCCTTGCGCAGACGTGACATTTCGGCCCGGATCGTCACGGAATCCAGTTCTTGCTCGTCGAGCAGTACCGCGAGATGGTCCGAACTGAGACCTTCGGGATGATCGGCGAGAAGCAGCAAGATCTCTGCGTGACGACCGGACAGTGCGGTCCTGCCACTCTCCCGGACCAATCCTGGACGTCCCGATCCGAGAACTTCCAACCGAGGCGCAGTCTCGCCCAACGACTTCGGCGAATTCATCAGGTGCACGCGCAGCTCGGACTCCGCAGCGGCGACGGTGGCTCTGACGAGCGAGAGGACTTCGGGGACCGCCACGCGGGGCCCTCCGGTGATATCGATGGCTCCGAGGATGTGCCCACTCGTCGGGTGATGGACGGGAGCCGCCGAACAACTCCAGTCATGGACGGTGCGGGTGAAGTGCTCGGCCGCGAAGATCTGGACGCAATGATCCACCGCCAGCGCAGTACCCGGCGCGTTGGTTCCCTTGCTGTCCTCACTCCAATCGGCGCCCTCGGCGAAGTTCATCGACATCGCACGGTCTTTCGCGGCCGTGTCGCCCTCGACCCAGAGCAACCTGCCTTCCGCGTCGGAGATCGCGACGAGCAGCCCGGTGTCCGCGGCGTCCTCGACGAGAAGTTTGCGGATGACGGGCCGGATGATCGACATGGGATGCCCGTTGCGGTAGCGCTCGAGTTCGACGCCCGTCAGCACCGGCGGTTCGTCACCACCGTTGGGATCGACGCCTTTGGTACGACTCCTCATCCAGGAATCGAGAACGACGGAACGAACGGAATCGCCCGTGGGCCACTCGTGTTCGACGAAGGAGCGATGAGCCGTCGACATCTTTCGAGCCAGGACGTCGACGTCGTCCCCTGGGCGAACCGCGACCCATGGGTTGCCCTGTCCCGCCACTCTTCCTGTCATCTATGTAGTCCCTCTTCTGACGCGTTCACACCACTGTAACGCAGCTCACACACGCAGGTACAGCTACACGGCCCTCGCGAGGGTGCAGCTGGACGGTCATTTCCTCAAACCGTAGCTGATGCCCGGTTCGACGACGAGAAACCACGGGTCAACGCAGGTCGTCCGCGATCGCTTCGGCGGCGCGTTCGGCCAGCATGATCGCGGTCGCGTGCGGGCCGCGGGTGGGCACGACCGGGATGGCCGACGTATCCACGACGTCGAGACCGTCGAGTCCTCGCACTCTGCATCGGTCGTCGAGCACCGCGTCGGGCCCGCCCATCGCACAACTGCCCGATAAGTGCAGGGCCGTGCCCAGCCGGCCGAACAATCGATCCCCCACGACGTCGACCTTCGACGCGATGGCCGCCAGCGACGGGGTCGACATCAACGCATCCACGATGTCGAGACCGGCATGCAGGGCGTCACGGTCTGCAGCCGATTCCAGATACCGATACCGCACGAACGGCGAGTCCAGCGGATCTGCTGAACGCAGCGTGATGTCCCCCCGACTGTCGGCGCGCATCAGTCCGATCCCGATCATCGGGTCCACCGGCCCGAGCCCGGCGATCATGTGCCCGAACGACGCGGTGTAGGGGCGTATTTCGAGATCGTCGACGTGCAGTACTGCCTCGATCGGCGACGAGGGTCGATGAGGCGCCGAACTGCGGTAGTACACACCGACTTCCGGATGATCGGAGAATCCGCGGCCGACGCGTGGCCGGTCGAGACGAACGGCGATTCCCAACCCCGTCAGATGTTCTGCGGGTCCCACTCCGGACAGCATCAGCAGCTGCGGCGAACGTACCGCCCCGGCGCACAGAACCACACGTTCCGCCCGCACGTCCGTCACGACACCACGCCGCAGCACGCGCACACCCGTCGCCGCGGTCCCGTCGAACAGCACCTGCAGAACAGTCGATTCGGCCATCACCTCGAGGTTGGGGCGATCGAGATGCGGAATCAGATATGCCGCAGCGGCATTCACTCGCCTACCACGAGATACGTTGAGCGGCACTAGACCGACGCCACCCGCGGGATTCGGGTCGTTCTTGTCCGGGTCGTCACCGAAACCGAGATGCGACGCGGCGTCGACGAATGCGTTCGTGACGGCGCCGCGAGAACGTACCGGCGTCCTCGTCACCGGGATCGGGCCGTCGCCGCCGTGCTTGTCACCGGCGTAGTCGTGATCTGTTTCCGATCGGCGGAAGTACGGCAACACGTTCTCGTACGACCAGTTCGACGGCCAGTGGCGGAAGTCGTCCCGCCGGGCCCGAACGAAGTACGCCCCGTTGACCGCGCCGGATCCGCCGAGCACACGTCCTCGCGAGATCTCCCGCGCCACTCCCGGTGCGAGTTCGGCGGGATACGACGACGTCCACGGACTTCCCGGTCCGACGGGCAGGACGTGAGCATCGACGATCTCCGGCGCGTAGTCCTCGACCCGGTCGACACCGAGACCGGCTTCCACGACGACGACGCGGCAGTCCGGATTCTCGCTGAGCCGTGACGCCACGACCGATCCACACGAACCGCCGCCGACGACGATCACATCTGCGTGGTGGTTGCTCACGTATCCATGCGCGGCGCCAGCGCCTTCAGGCTTCGAGACGAGACAGCGCCGCGCCACAGGCCCGCGCCGTATGCGACGTCGTCCATGCGCTTGAAGAATGCGTACCGGACGGGATCGAGGCCGCCGAGTTCACGATGCTTGTACCAATCGGCGACGGCCTCGGCCACCGCCAACCCCAGCGCGATCTTTCGAATTCGACTGGACAGCAACACCGCCAACAGTGTGATCGGCCAATAATGACGACACAGCGCAGACGCCAACTGCCAGAGCCCGGCAACGAAACCTTCCGCCGCGAGAATGGCGGCGATACGGGTCGGTTGGTCGAGTCCGACGAACATCTTGCGAAGCTTCCCGATCGTCACCGCGAGAGTTGCGAGCGCGCCGATCAACCCGATCTTGGTCAGGCTCGCGGCGAACAGGCATGCGATGAGCGTCCACGGCGACATCGCGATCGGCGGGACCATCCCAGGGTGCCGCTCGGCGAGGGGGCTTGCCCCGGTGCCGTAGAACAGCTTGCGTCCGAACCAACGACCGAACGTCACGCGATGATCGTGCGCTACATTCGCGACGGGTTCGTAACGCAGGCGCCACCCTGCCTCCTGCAGCCGCCAGCAGAGGTCGACGTCTTCGGCCACGTGCATCGACTCGTCGAAGCCGTTGCACTCTTCTGCGACGCGTCGCCGAATGAGCATCGCCGCGCTGGGCACGTAGGAGACCGAGCTTCCCGCTTGTACTGCGGCCTCGCGACGGCCCAGGTCGAGCGACGACCGAGCGTGCTCGTAGCGGGCAAGGGCGTTGCCCTCCGGTTCCAGCGCCACGATCCGCGGTGCCACAAGGGCGACGGCCGGGTCGGAGAAATGACCGAGCATGACCTCGAGCCACCCCTTGCGCGGGACGACATCGGAGTCGAGGAACGCCACGAAGTCGGTTGTCGCACTACGCAACCCTGTGTTGCGTGCTGCTGCCGGACCGCGTGAGTCCTCGTGCCGCAGCACCGTCACACCGCCGACGCTCCACTCCATTGCCGGCGGCTGAACCGGCTCGTCGGAACCGTCGTCGACGACGATGACGTTCAGTCCGTGCAGCGCGGGCAGCAGCCTTCCCAGGCCTGCTGCGTTGTTCTTCAGAGGCACCACGACCGTGACGTCGCGCGGAGACGGAATCGACATCGGACGCGGATTCGCCACTCCGGAGTCGAGGAGCTTGCGCGCGACGAGAGCGGACTGCGAATCGGTGACCTCGAGGAAACCGTCGCCGATCATGGCGGCCGCCGTCGGCGCCAGCTTCAGCATCCTCGTCGGCGACCCGCCGATCAGAACGCGACCGTCCGAGTATTTGCGTACGCGCGGATCGACTCGAACCCCGAAGCCATCAGGCAATCGACCTTGACCCATTCAGCGATCGTAAAGGGACACGGGACGAAAGTGTCATCCACGGCCCGAAAAAGTCACTAACATACCGCGAGCCTGTTTTCGTCCTGGGTTTTCGGTCATTTCATCGACTCACCATTCCGTTCGACGACGGGTCCCAACGCTCGACGGCGGCCGTCGCGCGGCGCACCATGTCGTCGAGAATCGCCTGCCCTTCCTCTGCCGTCGCCTCCCGGGGGTCGCCCAGCACACCGTTCGCCGAGACCGCGCGCGTACCGCCCTCACGCAGGCGCGGGAGCAGCGCAGCGATCGACTCGGTGTTGCCCGGCTCGGCGCGATTCATATCGACGGACTCCGGCGAAATATGCAGCAGCAGTGACGTTTCGGTTCGCCCGGCATGGGCGTCGGCACCCGGCACGGCGCACGGAAGCCACGCGACGTCGCGACCTTCGTACCGCAGAAGGGTCGTCGCCTCGACGAGCGTGGCGACATTTCCTCCGTGTCCGTTGACGAAGATCAGCCGCGACGCCCACCTGCACGCCGAGCGCCCGTACTCGACCAGCACGTCACGCAGCGCCTGCGCGCCGATCGAGACGGTGCCCGGGAAACCCTCGTGTTCTCCGCTGGCGCCGTACGCGACGGCAGGCGCCACGACGACGCCGGGCATGCGCGAGCAGACCGCGACGGCGATGCGGGTATCGGTGTCGAGGGGAAGATGCGGGCCGTGTTGCTCGAACGCTCCGACGGGAACGGCGACGGTGTAGTCGTCTCGAACCTGTTGCCAGCTGTGGTTCGCCAGCGATGTCGGGTGCAGCATTCGATCGATGCTAATGCAGCACGACTGTCACACGGACGAAACATCGAGCCACTAGCGTGCGTGACGAGCATCGGGAAGGAGTGACTATGCCACCGCGTCGGAGGTCCGTTCTTCTCGATCGGCTGAACATTTCTGCGCCGGGCGGCCGTCAACCGACCATTCTCGACGAACTCAAACGCGTCATTCTTTCCGGCGACGCCCCGCCCAATACTCCCATTCCGTTGAACGAGGTCGCCGACATGTTCGGCGTCAGCAGGATTCCGGTCCGCGAATCGTTGAAAACACTCATCGGCGAAGGGCTGGTCGATCACAGGCCGAATCTCGGATATACCGTCGCGCAATTGACGTCGGCGGAACTGCGAGAAATGTACATAGTGCGAGAGGTTCTGGAAACGGCTGCCCTCGCCACTGCCGTCGAATTGGCCACCGACGAGGATCGACAGCTCGCCATCGAAGCGAACGCGGCTCTCGAACAATCGATCACGGCCGACGACCCTCGCGAGTATCACCGTCAGAGCCGTGAATTCCATATGGCATTGACACGCCCGTCGCGCATGAAGAGGCTTCTTCACATGCTCGAGTCGGCGTGGAACATCACCGAACCGGTGCAGCCCATGGTGCATGTTGCAGGTTCGGATCGCGAGACACTGCATTCCGACCATAGACAGATGCTCGACGCATTTCTCGATCGCGACGCTGCTACTTTGTCGGCTATTGCGCAATACCATCACGGCAGACTCAACACCGTCATTTCCTCCATTTCTTCGGATACCGGATTACTCGCCGATCCCGCCACGGATTGAGCCGCTCGAAAGATATATTCCTTCCGTCACGCAGGCGCAACAACTGCTCGCTACCTTTTGTCTCGCCGGTCCGCTCCATCGACGCAGTAGACCGACAGCCCACGCGAAGCACGTCGCCCATCAGGAGCATCGATGACAGATACAGCGCACGGATCAGGCACTACGCCGGTAGGTGACGTGGTCGAGGCAGCGGGCCATCCAGTCGGTGGTGGCCTGATCAAGGACTCGTACGACCCGCGTCTGACGAACGAGGATCTCGCTCCGCTGAAGAAGCAGTCGTGGACCTCGTACAACCTGTTCGCATTCTGGATGTCCGACGTCCATTCCGTCGGCGGATACGTCACGGCTGGAAGCTTGTTCGCGCTCGGACTGGCGAGCTGGCAGGTCCTGATCTCGCTTCTCGTGGGCATCACCATCGTCTACTTCTTCTGCAACCTCGTCGCCAAGCCCAGTCAGGTCGCGGGCGTGCCGTACCCGGTCATCTGTCGGGCATCGTTCGGAGTGCTCGGTGCGAACATCCCTGCGATCATTCGCGGGCTCATCGCCGTCGCGTGGTACGGAATTCAGACCTTCCTCGCGTCCGCTGCACTCGACATCGTGCTGATCAAGCTGTTCCCGAGTCTCGCGCCCTATGCCGTGACGGCCGACTACGGCTTCGCCGGACTGTCGGCTCTCGGCTGGGCCAGCTTCCTGTTCCTGTGGGTGCTGCAGGCCGCCGTGTTCTGGCGCGGCATGGAATCCATCCGCAAGTTCATCGACTTCTGTGGACCCGCCGTCTACGTCGTCATGTTCGCACTGTGCGGATACCTCATCTGGAAAGCAGGTTGGGGCGCAATCGATCTGAACCTCGGAGAGGTCGAGTACAGCGGCTTCAGTGCCGTCCCGGTCATGCTGGGTGCCATCGCCCTCGTCGTCTCGTACTTCTCGGGGCCGATGCTCAACTTCGGCGACTTCTCCCGCTACGGCAAGTCCTACTCCGCGGTGAAGAAGGGCAACTTCCTCGGACTGCCGATCAACTTCCTCGTGTTCTCGATTCTGGTCGTAGTCACCGCGTCGCTCACCCTTCCGGTGTTCGGTGAGCTCATCACCGACCCGGTCGAAACCGTCGCCCGTATCGACAGCACGTTCGCCATCGTGCTCGGCGCACTGACATTCACCATCGCCACGATCGGCATCAACATCGTCGCCAACTTCATCTCGCCCGCGTTCGACTTCTCGAACGTCAGCCCGCAGCGCATCAGCTGGCGCGCGGGCGGCATGATCGCGGCCGTCGGATCCGTTCTGATCACCCCGTGGAACCTGTACAACAACCCCGACGTCATCCATCTGACTCTGGAGACACTCGGAGCGTTCATCGGGCCGCTGTTCGGTGTCCTGATCGCTGACTACTACCTGGTGCGGAAGCAGAAGGTCGTCGTCGACGAGTTGTTCACGATGTCTCCCGCCGGAAAGTATTGGTACTCCAAGGGCTACAACCCTGCCGCGGTGTACGCCACCGTCGCAGGCGCCGTCCTCGCGATGTTCACCGTTCTGTTCAACGGCGCGATCGACGGCATGGAGATCGCCGGGATGTCCACGGCGTCGAAGTACAGCTGGTTCATCGGATGTGCCGTCGGATTCGGTCTGTACTACGTACTGGCAACCAAGACCAAGCTCGCGGTGAAGGCGTAGCAACTGTGCTCATCAAGGTCGTCAACCCGAACACCACATGGTCGATGACCGCCACGATCGAACAGTGTGCCCGAGCCGTCGCAGGCCCGGGCACACTCGTCGAGGCGGTCAGTCCCACCATGGGACCCGCGTCCATCGAGTCGCACGTCGACGAAGCACTGAGCGTCCCAGGCATTCTCGAACAGATCACGCTCGGTGAGCAGCAGGGCGTCGACGGCTATGTCATCGCATGCTTCGGCGATCCTGGCCTGGACGCCGCGCGCGAGGCCGCGACCGGACCCGTCGTCGGAATCGCCGAGGCGGCGATGCACGCCGCAAGCTTCCTCGGACGCGGCTTCTCGGTCGTCACCACGTTGGGACGAACCACCGGACGAGCGTGGGATCTGGCCGAGCACTACGGATTCGCGCGGCAGTGCCGTGGCGTACACGCCTGTGAGATACCGGTTCTCGAACTCGAGACGGACCCGGATGCCCGCAAGATCATCACCGAAGCCTGCCGCGACGCGGCACTCCAGGACGGCAGTGACGCCATCGTGCTCGGGTGCGCCGGCATGGCGGATCTGTGCGAGCACATCTCGTCGGAGATCGGAATGCCCGTCGTCGACGGGGTTGCTGCGGCCACGCTGTTCGTCCAATCGCTCGTGACGATGGGACTGCGCACCGGGAAGACCGGCGAGTTCGCGCGTCCGTTGCCGAAGCAGTATTCGGGGTTGTTGTCCGCCTTCGGCGCACGTGAGTGAAAATGTATAGCCCTCTATACATTTTCACTCACGACGTGGAGGCAACTACTTGACCGCATCCACCTCGACCTCCACGAGCCACCCCTGCACCGGCAGCGTGGCGACTTCGAGTGCAAATCGCGACGGCCTCGCCGAATTTCGTTCGATCGGTGCGGCCGGCTCCGCAGTCCCCATCGGCACCAACTCGGTCTCCTCGGTGTCGAGGTTCGTGTTCGCGAAGAACTGGCGGTACGCGCGGTTCCAACCCGTGTAGTCCGCACGGTCGGTGCCAGGCGCGTTGTCGAGGAACACCCGCATTGTCACGACGTCCTCGAGCGAGTAGCCCTGATCTTCGAGGTTGTCGCGGATCTTCTTCAGGACACCGATCCCCTGCGCTTCGGTGACGGTGACACCGTCAGGCAGCGTCCCTCCCGAGAACTGGTCGGTGTCGATGTACGATTCCGGGCTTCCCTCGGGCGCTTCGTCGTTCATCGCCGTCGGACCGATGCCACTGGACTTGTAGACCGTCGCGTCGCCGGATATCTCGACGCCCTGAGCGATCATCGGGTTGGACTCACCGGGTTCGATGACCGCCCGCGCACCCGATGTGGGTTCGGTGACCGCTGCGGCATCGGAGTCCGACGAGCATGCAGCAGTGAACAGAAGTGCTCCCGCGGCGAGGGCAGCAGCAAACGAGCGTGTGGGATTCTGCAACAGATTTTCCTTTCGGGAGAACAGAATTCAGGATGCGGTGACGCGTTCGTGGATGGCAGTGACGACATCGCGTGCCGAGGTGAACGCACCGTGTTGCCACGCGATGGCGTTGGACAGATGATCGCCTGCGAAATAGATCCGCTCCACGGGATCGAGAAGCTTCTCGTACTCGGCAGTCGCGACGCCACCGTGTGAGTCACCTGCGCCTGCCCACGACACCCACGCGCTCTCGGAGTATTTCGTTCGACGCCAACTACCGGAGAACGACGAGCTGATGTCTTTCGTGTACTTCTCGCCGTGGATCATCGAACCTTCGGCGACGGCTTTCGCCAGACGTTGCTTGTGCGTGAGGGATTCGAACGCTTGGTGCCGCTTGCCGGTGTTGTAGTACGCGACGACGACTCCACGGTCGGAGTTGTAGTGGTCGTACGGGAACATGATCTGGGAGATGTCCATGTCCGTGTTGCTCGCTCCGCCGTATATGCGTTCATCCGTCTCCCACCAGCGCCGTGAGTACTCGATTCCGAGCTTTCCGGACGGTGTCGCCTTTGCCGCTCTCAATGCGAGCAGGACGTCGGCGGGCAGGTTGTTGTCCAGGCGGGTGACGAGTGCCGGTGGAATCGTACAGATGACGTAGTCGGCCGAGATCGATTCCGCCGAGCCGTCTTTGACGTACTCGACAGTTGCACCGCCCGACGTGTTCTTCAACGCGGTGACTTCGGCGCCGTAGACGATGTGGTCCGAGCCGATCGCGTCGGCGAAGGCGTAGTAGATCCGGTCCATTCCGCCTACCGGGCTGAACATCAGCATCGCCTGGTCGTAGCCGAACTCGAAGCTGAAATTGCGCCCGATACCGCTCCTGATCACTTCGGACATACCGAACGGTTCGGTCGCGTCGCCGAAGTTCAGGCCTGCGCCTGGCTCCGAACCGTATCCACGACGCGACGATCCGATGTAGCGACCGTCGTCGGACAGATCACCGAAGCCCGACAGGAACTCCGACAACGCGTCCTTGTCGTCAGGTGTCAGAACATCGTCGAGTGCTCCCCTGCTCGCAGCCTTCTGCAGGAGCTCGGACATGTACCCGTAGGTATCGGCTTTCGCCGCTCGGTAGGACACCGACTGCCGATTCAGCGGCGTGTCACTCTTGTAGTTGACGAACGTGTTGGCGTTCTGGTTGCCGAAGGTCTGCAGTTCGACGCCGAGTTCCCGGCAGTAGTCCATCGTGATGTGGCTCTGCGGAATACGCGTCGCACCGATGTTGTAGAAATGGCCGTCCGAGAACGTGCACTTCTGGGTCTCACCGTTGAGATCGGTCTCCTCGTCGCCGCCGTGAATCGACCAGACACGACCACCCGGCCGCTGCCTCGCCTCCAGGATGGTCACCGAATAGCCGGCCTTCTGCAGTTCGTATGTCGCGCAGAGTCCTGCGGGCCCTCCGCCGAGGACGACGACAGTCGGGCTCCCGTCGACCCGGTCGATCAGATCGGCCATCGCAGGCGGCTGAAATCTTCTCGGCCCCGCGGCAGCCGCGGGCGCGAGCCCCAATGTCGACATCGCCCCGTAGGCGAGGCCCGCACCTCCTGTGACGCCGAGGCCACGCATGAACGATCTCCGAGTTACTTCCATCGATACTCCTGTTCGCAGACGTTTCGAGTTCGGCCAATCGTGGAATGCCGAGAATTCCGGAATGCGTAGTGCGCGAGACGTTCACCGAACTCGGGGTGAGAACGGGCGTCGAATTCGTGAATCGTTCTCACTCGTGTGCGCACAGCCGAAGCATCGACGCAATGCAGCCGCAACAATGCGCGGCTATTTTTCGGCCATCATGTCTGCACTCGAACACGCCATCACCGCGTCCTTCGCCGCGCACGAACCTCAGCGACCCGCGCTCTCTCCTCTGCGCGCACTCGGCAGACGACAGCTGTCGGGCATCGAGGTCTTCGCACAGTCGGTCGCGACGACGGCTCCCGCTGCATCGATGGTGATACTTCCGGTCACGATGCTGACTCACGAGACGATGCTCGGCGGTCTGTTGACGGTGTTCGCCGCGACAGTCGCCGTGTCACTGATCGCGTTCTGCGTCTCGCAGTTCACCAGACGTTTCTCCTCGTCCGGAGGTCTCTACAGTTTCACGGTCAAAGGGTCTGGCCCTCGCGGAGCGTTGACCGTCGGAGCAGCGATGCTCTGCAAATACTGCGCCAGCGGAGCGATGACACTGTACTTCGGCGGCCAGGCCGTTCGTAGGGCGTTGGGCGAGATAGGAATTCCTACCGGAGGATCGATCGGGGCGATCGCGATTCACGTCATTATCGCCGCCGTCCTGCTCGCGTGTCTGCTTCGAGGGGTCCGATTCGCCGCGATCGCGATACTTCTCGTCGAACTGTGTTCGTTGCTCTTCATCGCTGCGCTTCTGGTGTTTCCGGACAGTCGATCCGTCGCGATCGAGCCGTCCGGTGCGCCGCACGGCTTGGTGCTCGTCGCGCTCGCAGCGATGTTCTCACTCGCAGGCTTCGAGAGCTCGACGTTCTTCGCACCGGAAGCCAAACGCCCCCTCGTGAACGTGACCAGAACTGTTCTGTCGACGCCTCTCATCTGCGGTGCCCTGTTCACTTTCGCAGCGTGGGCAGTGTGGTCGGGTCGCGGTGGCTTGCTTCTCGACGCGTACCAGCACGGCACATCGACGGGGATCGACGCGTGGCTCGTGATCGCGCTCGACGTCGGGCTCGGTTGTTCGTGGCTCGCGTCGGCGATGGCGTCGTCGAATGCCGCCTCGAGATTGCTGTACACGATGGGAATCGAGAAGGTCGTCTCGCGCCAATTCGCCATGGTGCACAGAACTTTCCGCACTCCACATGTTGCGTTGTACGTCGTCGTCGTCGGATTGGTCATCGTGAGTTCGTCATTGGTCCTCGCCGGTGGGTCGGTCGCACTCGACGACGTTCGATTGCTTGCCCGGGCAGCAGTGCTCGTCGGCTACGCCGTCGTGGCCGTCGCTGCTGTGGTGTTCTTGAGACGCATCGGAGAACTCACGACGACGGTCGTGCTCGCCGGAGTTCTGGCCTGTGCGGCAGGGTGCGCGGTGCTCGTCAACCTCGTCGTGACGGTGAGCCTGCAGCAGAACGCTGCATTGCTCGCGATGCTTGCGGTCCTGGCCGTGTCGGGGTTCCTGTGGCGCGCGTTTCTACATCGCGCTCGCCCGCAGGCACTCGCCGCCGTCGGCGTCTTCGACAGCGCCGAGAGCCGAGACGTGCTTCCCGGTGCGGCGTCGTACGGCGAGAATTCACGCGGCGCGGTGGCACTGGTGAAGCAGCCGAGGCCCCAGGCACGCTGATGGCGGTCCGAACATCGAGAGCGAGCGAGGTCGGCGGGCACGAACCGCGGGCTGTGCAGAAGGCGTTGGCGCTGTTGGAAGCCGTCGCACACCTCGGATCCGGCGCCACCGCGAAGGAGGTCGCGCACGCTGCGGAGATCCCGCCCGCGACTGCGTACCGTCTACTCAATCTCCTTGTCGCAGATGGCTTTCTCGTCCGGATCGACGATCTGTCCGGATTCGCACTCGGACGCAGAACACGAGAGCTTGCCGGTGCAGCTCCACCGGCGGACGTCGACAACTCACAGGTCGTGGACGATCTCCGTACACAGATCAGGTTCGGCGTGTATCTCGCGTCGTACGCGGGCGATCGCATTCAGCTGGTCGACCGGGATCCCGATCACGAACTGTCGGGCGAATCTGCGCTCGTGACACATGTGCACGCGTCGGCGATCGGAAAGCTGCTCCTGGCCAACAGACCCGACCGCCACGTGCTGACGGATCTACGAAAGTTCACCTCGCAGACCATCGTCGACCTCGCCGAGTTGGCGATCGAACTCAGCCGAATTCGCACCGCCGACATCGCGATGGAGAAGGACGAGATCAAGGTCGGACGATCAGCGGTCGCAGTGCCCGTGCGCGACGACACCGGCCGGGTGTCGGGATGCCTCGCCGTGATCGGAAGGACGGGCAGATTGGTTGACGACGATCCGGATCTGATCGGGTTGCTCAGATCCAGTGCCAGCCAGGTGCGGTTCACCCACGTGATCCCCTCGTGATGCTCCTATGACTGTCAAGTAGTGATTTTTCGGGTCAGGAGCTGAAACATTTCGCGGGCGACGGCTCGTTTGAGGCAGCGAATGAT
>NZ_FZOW01000033.1 GCF_900188125.1 Rhodococcoides kyotonense
CGTTGGGGTACAGGGCTGCGGCGACTGCGGGGTTGGCGGCGATGGCGTTCTCCAGTGCGGCGATGAGACTGTAGGAGCCGCGGTAGGTCCCACCCTCGCTCTGGCCCTCAGCCTTACTCTGAACTTCACTGCTCGCCTGTGTCGAAAGCGTCTCGGCTGCAGCTAGTTTCGGGACTCCGAGGCCCCGGCGACGTCGGCCGCGTCCGAGCGGATGGAAGGTCATATGGTTCCCGGTGCTGGGGTGTCCCGTGGTGACGGGACCGTCGCCCTCGCGATCCGCGCCCTGGCCCTTACTTCCCTCGCCCTCGCCCCGACTTCCTGCGCCGTCGCCTTCTGTTTCGCTCTCGGCGTCGTCGCCGGATTCATCTTTTCCGGACTCGTCGTTGCCTGCAGAGTCATCCGGGGCGGCGGCTGGGGTGTCGTGGTCTGGGGTGATGCCGAGTTCGTCGGCGATGTTGCGTGCTTCGGTGATGACGATCTGCCAGTCACTGTTGGCGGCGAGTTCGCGGGCGTACGCGGCGTCGATCAGGCCGTGCCCGGCCAGAAACGCGGGAAGATCGCTCAGGCCGGCGAGGGTGGCCAGGTCGATGGTGATCGAGGTGAGCGGCACCCGACGATCGGGCAGTTCCCGCTTCGCGGTGCACGGGTGGTCTTCGTCGACCTCACAGGTGCACGCCAGATATTGTTCGCGCTGCATGCACGCGATATAGGCGGCAGCGAGGCGTTGACTGCGGGTACGGGGGTCACGCGGGCAGAGTGTGGCCGCCATTTCGCTGATGGACTGCCAGCACGCGGCGGCGTCGGCGGCTTCCAGGTTCGCTTCGATGGTGGCGATCAAGTCTTTGTCGCGGTAGCGGACTCCGGTGAGCTTCTTGAGGTCTTCACGGGCGTCGGCGACTTCGTCGGGTGCGGTGCGTTGAATGATGGCGGCGATCTCGGTGGCAAGCGGTCCCGGGGACAGGCGACGGGCAGCGGCGAGCACTTCGGCTTCGATACGCCCGGCAGCGCCGAGCGAGACCGATCCGGTGACGCGGTAGATGGCGCGGACGCGGGCGAGGTCGAGTTCCCCGGCCTCGAATGCTGCTTTGATCGCGGGCAGCCGCAAACGGAGGTCCATACCGATCTCGGCGAACGTGTCCGCCACCGTCTTCGAGCAGCCGAGGGCCTTCGCGGTTTCGGAGGCGGCATAGTTCCCGGCGTCGGTGATCAGATCCCCGATCTGGATGGTCTGGTGGATGCAGGAGTCCCAGATCTGGGCTGCGAGAGCGACTTTCCGTGCGCACGCCTGGTTCTCGCGGACCGCGTTCTCGGACAGCTCGGCCAGCAGGGCGGTGTCGATGACCGGCTTCTTCTGCGGACCGACATACTTGGCGAATGCGCTGCGTTGCTGGAACGCCATGGATTCAAGCCCCCCGACTCGATTCGAACGTACTTTCGATTGTATCGGATCGGTTCGGATCGGGCAACAGTTAATCCATTGCAGCGCACTGGTTTACGGATCTCGGCGCTTTATCACATGCCACCGACAGAAAACGGACTGTGCAGTCGAGCGAACCGGAGGGTTGTGCAGATATCACTCGACCGAAGATCACCGCGGCCGCGACGATCACCTGACCAACCGTCATCCCGAGGACGACCATCACCGTGCTGCGTCGGCACCGATCTGCTGGACGAGGTGGAAGCTCTCGAGCACGACAAGGGTGTCGTCGTCGACGGTGAAGTCGGGATCGCCCATCTCGGAGCGCATTCGAGTCGAGTGCCACAACTACTCGTGATCCTGCCTCGACGGTCGAGTGTCCCTCACTCGGCGATGGCGTGCGTCAGCGGTACATCCCGCAGTGCCGCGACCTCGACGCAGGCGATCTCGATGACCCCGACAACGAACCCGTCCGAATCAACCACCGCTTGCCGCGTGCCGACGACCGGCGCAGTCTCACCCGCGACAAGAAGGCCCGTCGTCGAGGTCTCGGCACCGGAAAGTGCGACGACAAACAAATCGAGCAGCGAGCCAGAACAAGCGGACTCGGCAGTCAGGAGGCTTAGACCTCCACGTCCACCCACACGAGGCGGTGGTCCGATGGGTGCTCGACGCCGGCAGGCCAGTGCACCCCGGAACCCGTCACGGTCAAATCGGACGAAGGCAGCGCATAGTCGACGCGCAGGTTGCCGGGGTTCGGATCCGCGAAATCGGCAGTGTCCGTATCATTCTCGGGAGAACTCGGACTCGGATCCTGCACGCTGGGATTGTCCAGGAGCTGCCCGATCGAGCCCGGAACGGAATCGCCGTCGACCGGGTCGCTGTTCTGGTCTCCCAGCACGACGAAAGACGCGCCCGACTCCAAACCGCCACGAGTCCCGTTGTCGTCGTAGAGATAGTTCTCACCGGAGATGTAATCGGCCGTCAACCTGATCTCGTCGTGGTTGCGCTTCCCGTTGCGATCCTCCGGTCCGTCGAACGATGGGGGAGTGGGGTGTGACGCCAGTATGTGCACCGTCCGACCGTCGACGTCCACCGGCACGTCCCAGTGCGACTTGCTGGACAACCGCAACGCGTCGGCGTTCGATCCGTAATAGTCCCGTGGGAGAAGCGATTCCGGCATATCCTTCCACAGGAAGTTCTGGAACGTCCGCACAGCCGAGGTGTCGATCGGATACTTCGACAGCACCAGCATCCCGTACTGACCGGGAAACTGGCCGAACCCGTACGCATCTCCGGGGCCGCCCACGGATCCGTCGGAGTCCAGATCCAGTCCGGAATCCACCCCCGTGTTCACCGGGGCGGTGAACGAGTAGGGGTAGTCGCCGCCGAGATAGTTCTCGCGGAACGCATCGACGACGTCCTGGTCCGAGTAGTCGAACTCGTTGATCAGCAGAACGTCCGGGGTGTTCTCGGCAATGACGTCGGCGACAGCCCGTGCCTGCGCGTCCTCCCCGTTCAGATCTGTTGCCAGCTGGCGCTCTTCGCCTCTGTTGAGGCTCGCGTTGTAGGTCGCCAGCCGCACGGTCGACGGTCCGTTCTGGGCGTCGGGGGAGGACTCGGCCGACGAGCATCCCGCAAGCACTCCAGCGGTAACGGCGACTGCGACAAATCCGGCAACAGGCTTCATGCGGAGCACCGTAGACACCCGACTTGAACGGCACGTGAATTAACAAGCAGGCGTGCTTGCTTTTTTACGGACCCGCTGGAATGCTGTGCACATGGCCGACCTCGACTCGATCGTCGATGACCTCCGCGCGGAAGGCGACGCGCTGGACGCGCTCGTCGAAGACCTGAAACAAGAACAATGGTCGACGCCCACCCCCGCCGTCGGATGGACCATCGCCCACCAGATCGGCCACCTCTCGTGGACCGACAACGTCGCCGAACGGACGACGTCGGGAGCAGCGGGCGACGCCGATGCCGCCGCCGAATTCGACGTGATCCTGAAGCAGGCGTGGTCCGACCCCATGGGATTCGTAGACGCCGCCGCCGACGAGGAAGCCACGAGGCCCGATCTCCTGACGAGCTGGCGGACCCGCAGGCGTGCCATGACCAACGCACTCGCGAAAGTCCCTGCAGGCACTAAGATTCCATGGTTCGGACCGCCCATGAGCGCGGCATCGATGGCAACCGCACGCCTCATGGAGACGTGGGCACACGGACAGGACGTCGCCGACGCTCTCGGTATCGTTCGTGAACCGACCGACCGCATCAGAGGCGTCGCGCACATCGGAGTTCGTACCCGTGACTTCGCGTACGCCGTCAATCAGCAGACTCCGCCGGCCGAGCAGTTTCGGATCGAGCTCACTTCCCCCTTGGGTGAGCTCTGGACCTGGGGACCGGACGACGCGTCCCAACGTGTCACGGGATCCGCGGCGGACTTCTGTCTCCTGGTGACCCAACGCGCGCACCGCAGCGACCTCGACGTTCACGCCGTGGGTCCCGACGCGCAGCACTGGCTCACCATCGCTCAGGCCTTCGCCGGGCCTCCAGGATCAGGACGTGACAAACGATGACTGTGAAGATCGGCAACTGTTCCGGCTTCTACGGAGATCGACTCTCCGCGATGCGAGAGATGCTCGAAGGCGGTGAACTCGACTACCTCACAGGCGATTACCTCGCCGAGCTGACCATGCTGATCCTCGGCCGGGACCGGATGAAGGACGCCACTCGTGGCTACGCGAAAACCTTTCTGCGACAAGCGGAGGACTGTCTCGGGCTTGCACTGGACAAGGGCGTCAAGATCGTCGCCAACGCGGGCGGGCTCAACCCCAAGGGCCTCGTCGACGCACTCGACAAGCTCGGCTTCGGCGCCGAGATCGCCTACGTCGACGGCGACGACCTGCTGCCTCGCGCACAGGAACTCGGCCTCGGCTCCCCGCTGACGGCCAATGCGTATCTCGGTGCGTGGGGCATCGTCGAATGCTTGAAATCCGGCGCCGACGTCGTCGTCACCGGGCGCGTCACCGATGCATCGGTCATCGTCGGGCCCGCGGCTCACCACTTCGGTTGGACCCGAACGGATTACGACGCGTTGGCCGGGGCTGTCGTAGCAGGTCACGTCATCGAATGCGGAACTCAGGCCACCGGCGGCAACTACTCCTTCTTCACCGAAATCGCCGACATGTCCCGCCCCGGCTTCCCGATCGCAGAAATCGAGTCCGACGGTTCCGCGGTCATCACCAAGCACGAGAAGACCGGCGGCGCAGTCAGTGTCGGAACTGTCACGGCTCAGCTTCTGTACGAGATCACCGGCGGGCGCTACGCGAATCCCGATGTCACGGCCCGTATCGACACCGCCGTTCTCGAGCAGGAATCGAGCGATCGAGTGAGAATCTCGAATGTCAGAGGCGAAGCCCCACCTCCGACGCTCAAAGTCTCGCTCAATTCCCTCGGCGGGTTCCGCAACGAATTCACACTGGTCCTCACCGGCCTCGATATCGACGCCAAAGCCGAACTGGCGCGCAGTCAGTTCGAATCCTGGCTACCCACAAGGCCGACGCAGCTCGACTGGACCTTGGTCCGCACCGACAAGCCGGACGCTCCGACCGAGGAGACCGCAAGCGCGTTGCTCAGGTGTGTCGCGCGCGACAGCGATCCTAACGCCGTCGGACGTCAGTTCTCCTCGGTTGCAGTGGAACTCGCGCTCGCCAGTTACCCCGGATTCTCGCTCACGGCACCGCCGTCGAACGGTGCGCCGTACGGCGTGTTCACAGCCGGCTACGTGCCCGTCGCAGAGGTGCCGCACACGGCCGTGTTTCCGGACGGCACGCGGAAGGAGATTCCTCACGCCGCGGAGACTGTCGCGCTCGAACCGCTCGACACTCCAGAACTCCCAGCAGAACGTCCACAAGAACCCACCATCCGTGCCCCACTCGGCACCATAGCGGCAGCGCGCAGCGGGGACAAAGGTGGCAATGCCAATGTCGGCGTCTGGGTCCGCAGCGACGATGAATTCGCATGGCTTGTAAACACATTGACCGTGGCGACGCTGAAAGAACTTCTGCCGGAAGCCAGAGACCTCACCGTCACCAGGCACGTTCTCCCTAACTTGAAAGCCGTCAACTTCGTCATCGAGGGGATCCTCGGTGAAGGCGTTGCGTCGCAGGCACGCTTCGACCCACAGGCCAAGGGGCTCGGCGAATGGCTCAGGTCCCGACACCTCGACATCCCCGAAACTCTTGTATTCCAAGGACATATATGAGCATCTGGAACACCCCCGAACGGCAACAACTTCGGAAGACCGTGCGAGGCTTCGTCGAACAGGACATCCTGCCGCACCTGAACCAGTGGGAAACCGACGGCGAAATTCCACGCGAACTCCACACGAAGGCCGCAGCCCTCGGCTTGCTCGGTGCCGGGTTCCCCGAGGAGGTCGGAGGTGACGGCGGGGACCTCGCCGACGCGGTCGTCATCTGCGAGGAAATGCATCAGGCCGGTGCGTCGGGTGGGTTGTTCGCGTCACTGTTCACGAGCGGAATCGCGTTGCCGCACTTGGTCGCAGCACGGAACGACGAGCAGATCGACAAATGGGTCCGTCCGACCCTCGCAGGCGAGAAGATCGGCTCACTTGCCATTACCGAACCCGGTGGTGGCTCCGACGTCGGGCACCTGCGTACCAAGGCAGTCAGGGACGGAGAACACTACGTCGTCAACGGCGCGAAGACCTACATCACGTCAGGCTGCCGTGCGGACTTCGTCGTCACCGCAGTGCGTACCGGCGGCGACGGCGCAGCGGGTGTCTCGCTTCTCGTCGTCGAAAAAGGCACCGAAGGCTTCGAGGTGACGCACAAGCTCGACAAGATGGGCTGGCGCGCGTCGGACACCGCGGAGCTGTCGTTCACCGACGCACGAGTGCACGTGAAGAACCTCGTCGGGCCCGAGAATTCAGGATTCGCGCAGATCGCACAGGCCTTTCTGACCGAACGGATCGCCCTCGCCGCGCAGGCTTACGCCAGTGCGCAGCGGTGTCTCGATCTCACGCTGCAGTGGGTGCGCGATCGCGAGACATTCGGAAAGCCCTTGATCAAGAGGCAGTCCGTTCAGAACACCGTCACCGAGATGGCCCGCAAGATCGATATCGCGCGTGTCTACACGCGATACGTCGTCGAGCAATCTCTCGAGACCGAGAACGACTTGATCGCCGAGGTCTGCTTCGCCAAGAACACCGCTGTGGACACAGGGGAGTGGGTGGCGAACCAAGCAGTGCAACTGTTCGGGGGCCTCGGCTACATGCGCGAGAGCGAAGTCGAACGTCAGTACCGCGACATGCGCATTCTCGGCATCGGCGGCGGAACGACCGAGATCCTGACCGGACTCGCAGCAAAACGATTGGGGTATCAGGCATGAGCGTCCTGAAGTCCACCTTGGACACCGCATCGGAGCAATTCACCGGCGCGTCCGAGGCGATGAACACGAAACTCGCCGAGATCGACGGGGAGCACGCCAAAGCGCTGCTCGGCGGCGGCGAGAAGTACGTCGAACGGCATAAAAAACGCGGCAAGCTCCTGGCCCGTGAACGCATCGAGCTGTTGATCGATGAGGATTCCGCTTTCCTCGAGCTGTGCCCGTTGGCAGCGTGGGGGAGCGAGTTCCCGGTCGGGGCAAGCACGGTCATGGGCATCGGCGTCGTCAGTGGCGTCGAATGCCTCATCGTCGCCAACGACCCGACCGTGCGCGGCGGCGCCAGCAATCCATGGACCCTGAAGAAAGGGTTCCGCGCCAACGACATTGCCACCCAGAACCGGCTTCCGGTCATCTCGCTCGTCGAGTCCGGTGGCGCGGACCTGCCGACTCAGAAGGAAGTCTTCATTCCTGGCGGCCGAATGTTCCGTGACCTGACTCAGTTGTCCGCCAAGGGAATTCCGACGATCGCACTCGTCTTCGGTAACTCGACGGCCGGCGGTGCCTACATCCCCGGCATGTCCGACCATGTCGTCATGGTCAAGGAACGATCCAAGGTATTCCTCGCCGGCCCGCCGCTCGTGAAGATGGCCACCGGCGAAGACTCCGACGACGAGTCGCTCGGTGGTGCCGAGATGCACGCCCGAACGTCCGGTCTCGCAGACTACTTCGCCGTCGACGAACAGGACGCGATCCGCATCGGCCGCAGCATCGTCAAGCGACTCAACTGGAAGAAAAAAGGACCCGAACCGCGCGCCGACGTCATCGAACCGCTCGCCGACCCGGAGGATCTGCTCGGGATCGTCCCGACGGACCTGAAGATCCCGTTCGATCCGCACGAGGTCATTGCCCGAATCGTCGACGGCTCCGACTTCGACGAGTTCAAGCCCATGTACGGATCGTCGCTCGTCACCGGCTGGGCCGAACTGCACGGCTATCCGATCGGGATTCTCGCCAATGCGCGCGGCGTGCTGTTCAGTGAGGAATCGCAGAAGGCGACTCAGTTCATCCAACTCGCGAACCGTTCGAACACTCCACTGTTGTTCCTGCACAACACCACTGGCTACATTGTCGGCAAGGAATACGAGGAAGGGGGGATGATCAAGCACGGTTCGATGATGATCAACGCAGTCTCCAACTCGACTGTTCCGCACATCTCGATCCTGCTGGGCGCGTCGTACGGCGCGGGGCATTACGGCATGTGCGGCCGCGCCTTCGACCCACGGTTCCTGTTCGCGTGGCCGTCGAGCAAATCCGCCGTCATGGGCGGTGCCCAGCTGGCGGGTGTCATCTCCATCGTCGGACGCGCCGCCGCCGAGGCGCGCGGGCAGGCATTCGACGAGGAAGCCGACGCCGGACTCCGCGCGATGATCGAGAACCAGATCGAAGCGGAGTCGCTGCCGATGTTCCTCTCCGGGCGCCTGTACGACGACGGCGTCATCGACCCCCGAGACACCCGCACGGTGGTGGGAATGTGCCTGTCGGCCATTGCCTCTGCCCCGATCGAAGGCACCGATACGTTCGGTGTCTTCCGGATGTGACGCGCATGATTACCTCTGTGTTGGTCGCCAACCGCGGCGAAATCGCCCGACGCGTCTTCGCCACCTGCCGCAAGGAGGGCATCGACACGGTCGCTGTCTTCTCCGACGCCGACGACGATGCCCCGCATGTTCACGACGCCGACGTTGCAGTCCGCCTGCCGGGCAACGCATCCAGCGAGACCTACCTGCGCGGCGAACTCGTCATCGCGGCAGCAGTACACAGCGGCGCCGACGCCATCCACCCCGGTTACGGATTCCTCTCGGAGAACGCCGATTTCGCCCAGCAGGTGCAGAATGCCGGATTGACCTGGATCGGACCGCCCGTCAAAGCGATCGAACTGATGGGGTCGAAGGTCGAGTCGAAGAAGATCATGTCCGACGCGGGTGTGCCGGTCCTGACCCAGCTGGACCCGAAGGAGATCGCCGAGTCCGACCTCCCCGTGCTGATCAAGGCGTCGGCCGGTGGTGGTGGACGTGGCATGCGGATCGTCCGCGACCTGACGAAGCTGAACGAGGAAATCGAAGCAGCCGGCCGTGAATCGCTGTCCGCATTCGGTGACGCGACGGTGTTCGTCGAACGCTACATCGAAACCGGTCACCACATCGAGGTCCAGATCATGGCCGACCGACATGGCACGGTGTGGACGGTGGGTGAGCGTGAATGCTCCATCCAGAGGCGACACCAGAAGGTCGTAGAGGAAGCGCCGTCGCCCCTCGTCGAGCGTATCGACGGTATGCGGGACAGGCTGTTCGACGCGTCCAGAAAGGCCGCCGAGGCCATCGGCTACGAAGGCGCAGGCACTGTCGAGTTTCTCGCCGACGGGCGCGGCAACTTCTTCTTCCTCGAGATGAACACCCGTCTCCAGGTGGAGCACCCCGTCACCGAATGTACGACGGGTCTCGACCTGGTCGCGTTACAGATCAGCGTTGCGGCAGGCGAAGCTTTACCCGCGGAACAGCCTGTGACGCAGGGACATTCCATCGAGGTCAGGTTGTACGCCGAGGACCCGGCGCAGGAGTGGCAACCACAGAGTGGGACTGTGCATCGGTTCGATATTCCTGGCGTGGCCTTCGAAGTCCTGAACGGTTCCGGTATCCGGGTGGACTCTGGGGTTGCCAGTGGAAGTACGGTCGGCACCTACTACGACCCGATGCTCGCCAAGGTCATCTCGGTCGCACCCACCCGGGACCAGGCGGCTAACCTTCTCGCGAAGTCGTTGTCGAAAGCGATGATTCACGGCCCGGTCACGAACCGCGACCTGCTCGTGAACATCCTCCGGCACCCGGCTTTCCTTGCTGGTGATACGGACACGGCCTTCTTCGACACTCACGGACTCGACATCCTGTCGCAGCCGATCGCGCAGGGCCGGGCGGTCAGGTTGTCGGCGCTCGCCGCGGCGTTGGCGGATGCGGCATCGAATCGTGAGAAAGCACCGGTCAACAAGGGCATTCCCAGTGGGTGGCGCAACCTGCCTTCGCAGCCCCAACGGAAGCAGTACGGCGAGGTCGTCGTCGAATACTCCCTCGGCAGATATGGGCTGGTGAGCGATTTCGACGGTGTCACGCTCGTGTCGAGCGGGTCGAATCGGGTAGTGCTGGACGACAACAAGATTCGTCGCACATTCCAGGTGAGCACGTACGGCTCGCAGGTATTCGTCGAGTCGGCGCTCGGGCCGGTGAGACTCGAACGAGCGCCGCGTTTCGTCGACCCCACCGAGGACATCGCTGCCGGCTCACTACTCGCGCCCATGCCGGGAAGTGTCGTCAGAGTCGCTGCGGCACAGGGAGACACTGTTACCGCCGGGCAACCGATCCTGTGGCTCGAGGCGATGAAGATGGAACATACAGTCACGGCTCCGGCGGACGGTGTGCTCGCCGAACTGAATGTCACCGAAGGTCAGCAGGTCGAAGTTGGGTCGGTCCTGGCCGTGGTCACCGAAGGAGAATCATGAGCTTCATCGAAACGGACGAGCAGAAGAGCCTGCGGACTGCGGTCTCGTCGCTCGGCAAGCGCTACAACTACATCGACTACGTGCTTCCGAAAGCCCGCAAGGGTGAGCCGCTCAGCGAATTGTGGAACGAGGCAGGCAAACTCGGATTCCTCGGTGTCAACCTGCCCGAGGAGTACGGCGGAGGCGGCGCAGGCATCTACGAGCTTGCTCTGGTGCAGGAAGAACTTGCGGCACACGGTGCTGGTCTGCTGTTGGTCGTCGTCAGCCCTGCCATCTGCGGCACGATCATCGGTAAGTACGGCACCGACGAGCAGAAGCAGACGTGGCTCACCGCGCTCGCCGACGGGTCGAAGATCATGGCGTTCGGTATCACCGAGCCCGACGCCGGGTCCAACTCGCATCAGATCACGACGACGGCCCGCAAGGATGGATCGGATTGGATCCTGAAGGGCAGCAAGATCTATATCTCCGGCGTCGACCAGGCCGATGCGGTGCTGATCGTCGCACGCACTGAAGACTCGAGGACCGGGAAGCTGAAGCCGGCGCTGTTCATCGTTCCGACGGACTCCGAGGGGTTCCAGAAGACCCGGATGGAGATGGACATCATCGAGCCGGATCACCAGTTCACACTGTTCCTCGACGACGTGAGGCTCCCCGCCGACGCTCTCGTCGGAGAGGCCGACGCGGCTCTGATGCAGTTGTTCGCCGGGCTGAACCCGGAGCGCATTCTCGGTGCGGCGATGGCCGTCGGGATGGGGCGGTACGCCGTCGACGCGGCCGTGAAATACGCGAAGGAGCGCACCGTCTGGAAGACGCCCATCGCTGCGCATCAAGGTATTTCGCATCCACTCGCGCAGGTGAAGATCGAACTCGAACTCGCGAAGTTGATGATGCAGAAGGCTGCGGTTCTCTACGATTCAGGCGACGACTTCGGTGCCGCCGAGGCTGCGAACATGGCGAAATACGCTGCGGCAGAAGCAAGTATCAAGGCGCTCGATCAGGCGATCCAAACTCACGGCGGCGCTGGTCTGACCGAGGAGTACGGACTCGCGGCGATGCTCGGTGCGGCCCGCATCGCTCGCGTCGCGCCGGTGAGTCGCGAGATGATTCTCAACTTCGTCGCGCAGCATTCGCTCGGCCTACCGAAGTCGTACTGATGGCTGTCGAGACACACACCGAGAACGGCGTCACCACACTGACGCTCGACAGTCCGAAGAATCGCAACGCGCTGTCGTCGGTGCTGGTGGCGGAGCTCGAGAACGGGCTGAGGCTGGCAACCGACGATCCCGACGTCCGCGCGATCGTTCTGACTCACACCGGTGGCACTTTCTGTGCAGGCGCGGACCTGACCGAGGCCGGCGGCTCCGTCGAGAGTCGCACGGCACAGATGCTCGGCTTGCTTCGGCTGATCGTCGAGACGCCGAAACCCGTCGTCGGGCAGATCGACGGCCACGTGAGGGCAGGCGGCATGGGACTCGTCGGCGCGTGCGACATCGTCGTCGCGGGCACCGCCGCGACGTTCGCGCTGACGGAAGCGCGACTGGGACTCGCGCCGTCGATCATCTCGCTGACCGTGTTGCCCCGCCTCGATTCACGCGCGGCGAGCCGATACTTCCTGACCGGGGAGAAGTTCGGAGCGCACGAGGCCGAGGCGATCGGGCTGATCAGCGAGGCAAGCTCGGACCCGGGATCGACCGTCGCCGACATCCTGTCGTCGCTGAGACAGGCGTCGCCGCAAGGACTCGCGGAGTCGAAATGGCTGACCACGCGGGCTGTCGTCGCCGAATTCGACGCCCGAGGCAGTGAACTGGCGGCGCATTCGGCGAGGCTGTTTGCATCGGACGAAGCGAGGGAGGGGATGATGGCTTTTCTGCAGAAGCGCCCGCCGGGGTGGGCGCTACCGAATTCAGGGGAGAAGTAGTACGAGATGGTGACGGCGCGTGAACCCAAGCAGGACCGCAGTAGAGCCACGCGCCAGCGGCTACTGGAAGCGACGATCGACTCGTTGTCCGAGCACGGTTGGGGTGCGACGACGGTAGGCATCGTCGCCGAACGAGCAGGCGTCTCCCGCGGTGCGACACAACATCATTTCCCGACGCGTGAGAACCTCATCACCGCCGCACTCGAGTACATGTTCGATTCCAGAATGGAAGCCGCGCAGGCCGAAGCGGCCACGGTTCCGCAGGGGATCGGCAGGACTCAGGCGGTCGTCGAACGGCTCGTCGACTATTACACGGGACCACAGTTCAAAGCGGCACTTCAGGTCTGGACGGCAGCCGCTGCCGATCCGGAGATGCGCGCGTGGGTGCTCCCGCTCGAAGAGAAATTCGGGCGCGTCGCACATCGAACGGCCGTCGCACATCTCGGTGCCGATGACTCCGATCCGCAGACGCATCGTCTCGTCCAAGCCACATTGGATCTCGCGCGCGGGCTCGGACTCGCGGACGTGCTCAGCGACGATTCGCGTCGACGGACCGAGATCGTACGGGCGTGGGCGGGCGTCCTGAACAGTTCACTGAAGATGCATCAGGGTGAAATCGCTGTCGTGAACGGATGAATCTGACGGTTCGGCGAGCGCGACGCCCCCCGGCGTGATTCGCTTCTGCAGGTGAGCCACGTTCATAGAGGTCATATCTTCCACATCGCCGGATCACCCACCGTGCAAGGCGCGGCCGATGCTCTCGTGTTGATCGAGGACGGGGCACTCGTCGTCGACGGGGACGGTCGCATCGTCTACTGCGGCGAGTTCGAGAAACTGCCGGAGGATCACGACAGCTGGAACGTCGTCGATCACCGTCCCGGGTTTCTCTTTCCGGGTTTCATCGACACGCACATTCACTTCCCGCAGACATACGCCGGCGACTCGTACGGCGGCGGCCAGCTGCTCGAATGGCTGAACGCATGCATCTTCCCGTCGGAAAGCCTGTTCGCCGACCCCGAGTTCGCGCGCGAGGCCGCGGTCGCCTTCTGTGATCGACGCGTCGCGGCGGGTACGACGCAGGCGATGGTGTTCGGCTCGGCGTTCCCGCATGCGCAGGACGCACTGTTCGAGGAAACCCGTCGGCGAGGGCTACGCGTCGTCAGCGGCAGGGGAGTGCAGACGGCGGGACCGGACTCCGCCGCAGCGCTGATCACCAGCGAAGACGACGCCGTCCGCCTCGTGTCCGAGGAAATCGAGAAGTGGCACGCCGCCGACACCGGTGATGTGGCGACGGCGATGCTCCACGTGGCCGTCGTACCGCGGTTCTCGCTGGCTGTCACGACCGAGACTCTGAAGAATCTCGGCGAACTGTACGACTCCGTGCGCGACCGCGGTGTCTACTTCCACAGCCACCTCAACGAGAACGACCGTCCCGGCACGGGCGAGGTCGCGACGACCAAGGAGATGTACCAGGTCGGCTCGTACCTCGACACGTACGACGGGAAGTTCCTGCCCGGATCCGCCGTCGGCGGCAAGAGTTTCCTCGGACGACGCAGCATCCTCGCGCACGCAGTCCACTGCCAGGACGTCGAACTCGCCCGCATGGCCGAAACCGGCACGTCCATCGCGCATTGCCCGACGTCGCAGCAATTCCTCGGTTCCGGAACGATGCCGTGGAAACGAACCGTGGCCTCGGGCGTCAACGTCGCCATCGGCTCGGACTTCGGCGGTGGCGACCAATTCCTGTTGACGCAGGTGCTCGCCGACGCGTTCAAGGTTCACATCTCGGAAGCAGGCGACGACGGCATCTCGATGCACCCGGCCGAAATGCTGTTCACCGGCACCCTCGCCGGTGCGCGAGCGCTGGACATGGAAGACCGCATCGGCAACTTCGACGACGGCAAGGAGGCGGATTTCGTCGTCGTCGATCCGCGGGCCTGGCCTCCGCTGCAAGGTGTCGTGGAGAAGGGCGTGCGGTCCGAGGATCCGGCCCTGGCACGCGACCAGACGCTGTTCGCGCTGTTGATGGCGATGCGCGAGCCGGCGATCAGCGAGGTCTACGTGCAGGGTCGACGGATCGACGTTTCCTGACATGCCGTCGTCTCCAGCGACGGCGGTCAGCGTCTTCCGCCCCGAGGACTCGGGCGACGGGTTCGCAGCCTGGCTCCACGACCTGCACGCCGCCGCAGCGTCGACTCCGGGGTTCGTGTCGGCGGTCGTGTCCACGCCGGTGGCGGACGGTTTCGACTGGGCTTCCGCGGTGACGTTCGATTCCGAGGAACACCTGCACGGCTGGCTCGACGGCGGTGAACGAGCCTCGCTGCTGCGATCGGGCGCGAAGACCGGCCACACACGGGTCAGCACCGACCTGTTGATCGTCGACGGGCATGCGCCGTCGACGGGAGTCGGGATCATCGCGCACGACGTCGTCGACGGTCGTCAACACGACTTCCTTCGGTCGCAGGAGGAACTCGTCGCGCTCAGTTCCGGTTTCTCCGGTTTCGAGGGCGCGGTGCTGATCGGGCCTGCCGACGCGAAGGAAAGCCGGTGGACGTCGGTCCTGCGATTCCGGACCGACCGGCAGCTGTCGGAATGGATGCAGTCCGACACGAGACACCAGGCCCTACCTATGCTGCGCAAACAGCTCGTCGGTGAGTTCTCGGTGATCACGCACAGCACTCCGTTCGGCTCGATCGTCCGCGTCGAGGACGGCAAAGCCAGAGTGACTCCCGACTGGAAGACGGCGATGCTCGTCCTCCTCGTGCTCTATCCGACGGTCATGACCCTGTCCAGGTTCCTCGGGCCGCTGCTCGACGATCTCGGAGCGGAGCCGTGGCTGTCGATGTGGCTGAGCCAGATCTGCAGCGTCGGGCTGATGACGTACTTCTTCATGCCGTCGGTGACCGGATGGTTCCGGCGCTGGCTCGACCCGATCGACGGCGCGTCGCGCACGGTCTCGTTTGTCGGTGCGCTGATCGTCGTGGCCGTGTACGCCGCGACGCTCGGGCTGTTCGCGTCGGTCCGGTGGCTGCAGTTCTGGGACTACTTCGACTGACTGTCACCCCTTCAACCTCGTGGGGGCGGGATCTCATGAGCCCGGGTCTGTCGGTCCACTCGACTAAGGTGCCTGGACATGCGGGTGACAGCGGTTTTCGGGGTGGTTCTCGCCGCCCTCGTGGCGGGGTGCGCCGGGTCCGGCGATTCCACGGATTCCGCGCCGACGACGACGACCGTGGATCCCGGCGCGTCGGGGCCGTTCTTCGGGCTGTGCGGCTCGGTCACCGACGAGGAAGTGCAGCAGGCTTTCGTCGTGTCCGCGTTCACGATGATCACCCGCAACTCGGTCGGCTGCGAATGGGAGGTCGCGGGCTTCACCGGCCCGTCGGTCAGCTTCTCCTGGTACCGCGGCAGCCCGATCGATCGAGAACGCTCGGGATCGGAACTGATCGGCCGTCCCGCCGAGGACATCGAGGTCGACGGGCACGAGGGCTTCGCCGCGGCGACCGACAACTACCTGTGCGAAGTCGGCGTTCGGTACGGGAAGGATTTCATGCACTGGTCCGTTACGTACGGAGACCAGGTTCCGACGGCTGATCCGTGCGACGTCGCGACGCAACTCGCCGAGCTCACGGCGGAGCGGGCACAGTGAAGCGCGTACTCGTCGCGGTGAGTGTGCTTCTGCTGGCGGGGTGCAGCACCACCGTTCAAGGCACGCCGACGGCAGCGACATTCGACGGATCGGGGGATCAGAACTTCCGAAACCTGCTCACCGAATGCGACGCCGTCGCCGACGACACCATCGCCGACACAGTGGGTGGCGACGCCATCGCCCGGGGCTTCTTCGGCGCGATCTGCCGGTGGGATGTCGCGGGTCCGAACGGCATCGTGAAGGTGTCGTTCAACTGGTTCGAGAACGGATCGCTCGACGTCGAGAAGGAGACGAACCAGAAGCTGATGTACTCGGTCGCCGACGTAACGGTGCAGGGGCGCAAGGCAATTCGGAGTCAGCCGCCGAACGATCCCGGGTCGTGCGGTGTCAGTGCCGGGTCACCGGACTCGGGCGTCGTCGGGTGGTGGGTGCAGTACCTACCGGGCTCGGGCCATCCGGATCCGTGCGCGGCCGCGACGACCCTGATGGACCTGACGATCAATTTGGCCCGGTAGCACAGCCTGGGCCGTTTTGACCCGAGGCCGCGCCGCCGGGTATCGTTATGGGTCGTGTCCGGCCTGGCCGGTCCGTTTGTGTGCCTATGCGAGGTACAGCCGTGCGCCCGCTGAAGTGAGAGCGAGTTCCCGGCTGCACGTGTGGGGGTATGCGACACACCCGACCGCGGGGTGCAAGAGACCCGCGGTATGCAGTACAAGAACGCCAGAAGTAACGGGTGAGGAGCAGTGTTCTCTTGCTCCAACTGCTAGATCCCTGATTATCGACACGAAGAAAGCCGGTTCATGCCAACTATCAACCAGCTGGTCCGCAAGGGTCGCACCGACAAGGTTGCGAAGCTGAAGACCGCTGCCCTCAAGGGCAGTCCCCAGCGCCGTGGTGTGTGCACTCGCGTGTACACCACCACTCCGAAGAAGCCGAACTCTGCTCTGCGTAAGGTCGCGCGTGTGCGCTTGACCAGCTCGGTAGAGGTCACGGCCTACATCCCCGGTGAGGGCCACAACCTGCAGGAGCACTCGATGGTGCTCGTTCGCGGTGGTCGTGTGAAGGACCTCCCGGGTGTGCGCTACAAGATCATCCGCGGCTCGCTCGACACCCAGGGTGTCAAGAACCGCAAGCAGGCACGCAGCCGTTACGGCGCCAAGAAGGAGAAGAGCTGATATGCCACGCAAGGGCCCAGCACCCAAGCGGCCGCTGATCAATGATCCGGTCTACGGATCCCCGTTGGTCACGCAGCTCGTCAACAAGATCCTTCTCGACGGCAAGAAGTCCACCGCCGAGCGCATCGTCTACCAGGCTCTCGAGCAGGCTCGCGAGAAGACCGGCACCGACCCCGTCGTCACGCTCAAGCGTGCACTCGACAACGTCAAGCCGGCCCTCGAGGTTCGCAGCCGTCGTGTCGGTGGCGCCACCTACCAGGTGCCCGTCGAGGTTCGTCCGGGTCGTTCCACCACGCTGGCACTGCGCTGGCTGGTCACCTTCTCGCGCGCTCGTCGTGAGAAGACCATGGTCGAGCGTCTCGCCAATGAGCTTCTCGACGCCAGCAACGGCCTCGGTGCCGCTGTGAAGCGTCGCGAGGACACGCACAAGATGGCCGAAGCCAACAAGGCATTCGCTCACTACCGCTGGTGACTTCCGGCCGGGAGGGTGTAGTGAAACTTTCTACATCCTTCCGGCGTTGTACCGAGTACCTGGTCAGATCCAAAGGGACCAGCCCCACTTCTTCGACTTACAAGGCGGGATGAATTCCGTGGCACAGGACGTGCTGACCGACCTCAACAAGGTCCGCAACATCGGCATCATGGCCCACATCGATGCTGGTAAAACCACCACTACCGAACGCATCCTCTTCTACACCGGTATCTCGTACAAGATCGGTGAAGTTCACGATGGCGCAGCCACCATGGACTGGATGGAGCAGGAGCAGGAGCGTGGCATCACGATCACCTCTGCTGCCACGACGTGCTTCTGGAACGACAACCAGATCAACATCATCGACACGCCCGGACACGTCGACTTCACGGTCGAGGTCGAGCGTTCGCTGCGTGTTCTCGACGGCGCCGTCGCAGTGTTCGACGGCAAGGAAGGCGTCGAGCCGCAGTCGGAGCAGGTCTGGCGTCAGGCAGACAAGTACGACGTTCCGCGTATCTGCTTCGTCAACAAGATGGACAAGCTGGGCGCTGACTTCTACTTCACCGTGCAGACCATCAAGGACCGCCTCGGCGCTCGTCCGCTGGTCATCCAGCTGCCGATCGGTGCCGAGAACGACTTCGAAGGCATCGTCGACCTCGTCGAGATGAAGGCGAAGGTCTGGAGCGGTGAGACCAAGCTCGGCGAGAAGTACGAGGTTCAGGAGATCCCGGCCGACCTCCAGGAGAAGGCGGAGCAGTACCGCCAGGAACTCCTCGAGACCGTCGCCGAGTCCGACGAAGCTCTGCTGGAGAAGTTCTTCGGTGGCGAAGAGCTCTCGATCGACGAGATCAAGGGCGCGATTCGCAAGATGACCGTCAACAGCGAGCTGTACCCGATCCTGTGTGGCTCGGCGTTCAAGAACAAGGGCGTTCAGCCCATGCTCGACGCCGTCATCGACTACCTGCCGTCGCCTCTCGACGTAGAGTCCGTCGAGGGCCACGCACCGGGCAACGAGGAAGAGATCCTCACTCGTAAGCCTTCGGCAGACGAGCCTTTCTCTGCTCTCGCGTTCAAGATCGCGACGCACCCCTTCTTCGGCAAGCTGACCTACGTCCGCGTGTACTCGGGCAAGGTCGACTCCGGCGCTCAGGTCATCAACTCGACCAAGGGCAAGAAGGAGCGTCTGGGCAAGCTGTTCCAGATGCACTCCAACAAGGAGAACGCGATCGCGACCGCTTCGGCAGGTCACATCTACGCCGTGATCGGTCTGAAGGACACGACGACGGGTGACACCCTCTGTGATCCGCAGAACCAGGTCATCCTCGAGTCGATGACCTTCCCGGATCCGGTCATCCAGGTGTCGATCGAGCCGAAGACGAAGAGCGACCAGGAGAAGCTGGGAACAGCTATCCAGAAGCTCGCCGAAGAGGATCCCACCTTCTCGGTGAAGCTGGACGAGGACACCGGCCAGACCGTCATCGGCGGAATGGGCGAGCTCCACCTCGACATCCTGGTCGACCGTATGAAGCGTGAGTTCAAGGTCGAGGCCAACGTCGGTAAGCCGCAGGTCGCCTACCGCGAGACCATTCGCAAGAAGGTCGACAAGCTCGACTACACCCACAAGAAGCAGACCGGTGGCTCCGGCCAGTTCGCGAAGGTCATCATCAGCCTCGAGCCTTTCGAGGGCGAAGACGGTGCGACCTACGAGTTCGAGAACAAGGTCACCGGTGGTCGTGTGCCGAGGGAGTACATCCCTTCGGTCGACGCCGGAGCTCAGGACGCCATGCAGTACGGCGTTCTCGCCGGATACCCGCTGGTCAACGTCAAGGTGACACTGCTCGACGGTGCTTACCACGACGTCGACTCGTCGGAAATGGCCTTCAAGGTCGCCGGCTCACAAGCGTTCAAGGAAGCCGCCAAGAAGGCCGGCCCCGTCATTCTCGAGCCCGTCATGGCCGTTGAGGTCACGACCCCCGAGGATTACATGGGTGAGGTCATCGGCGACCTGAACTCCCGCCGTGGTCAGATTCAGGCCATGGAGGAACGTAGCGGCGCTCGTGTCGTCAAGGCACAGGTTCCGCTGTCGGAGATGTTCGGCTACATCGGAGACCTCCGGTCGAAGACTCAGGGCCGCGCTAACTACTCCATGGTGTTCGATTCCTACGCCGAGGTTCCCGCGAACGTCGCGAAGGAAATCATCGCGAAGGCGACCGGAGAATAATTTCTCCGCGAGCTGGACACGCTGCATCTGTAACACCGCACGACCATGCAGCTCAAAAGAGCTGTTAGACAACCGCACTGCTGCATAAGACGCAAGCACCAACAGTCCAGGAGGACACACAGTGGCGAAGGCGAAGTTCGAGCGGACGAAGCCGCACGTCAACATCGGGACCATCGGTCACGTTGACCACGGCAAGACGACGCTGACGGCAGCAATCACCAAGGTTCTGCACGACAAGTTCCCGGACCTCAACGAGGCCTCGGCCTTCGACGAGATCGACAAGGCGCCTGAGGAGAAGGCTCGTGGTATCACGATCAACATCTCCCACGTCGAGTACCAGACCGACAAGCGCCACTACGCGCACGTCGACGCACCGGGACACGCCGACTACATCAAGAACATGATCACCGGTGCTGCCCAGATGGACGGCGCAATCCTGGTCGTGGCAGCTACGGACGGCCCGATGCCGCAGACGCGTGAGCACGTGCTTCTCGCCAAGCAGGTCGGCGTTCCGTACATCCTCGTCGCCCTGAACAAGGCCGACATGGTCGACGACGACGAGATCATCGAGCTCGTCGAGATGGAGGTCCGCGAGCTTCTCGCTGCGCAGGACTTCGACGAGGACGCACCGGTTGTCAAGGTGTCCGCACTGAAGGCACTCGAGGGTGACCCGAAGTGGGCAGAGAGCGTTGCAGAGCTCATGCAGGCTGTCGACGACTCCATCCCGGACCCGGTTCGTGAGACCGACAAGCCGTTCCTCATGCCCGTCGAGGACGTCTTCACGATCACCGGTCGTGGAACCGTCGTCACCGGTCGTATCGAGCGTGGCGCGATCAACGTCAACGAAGAGGTCGAGATCGTCGGCATCCGTCCCGGCTCGACCAAGACCACGGTCACCGGCATCGAGATGTTCCGCAAGCTGCTCGACTCGGGCCAGGCAGGCGACAACGTCGGCCTCCTCGTTCGTGGCATCAAGCGCGAAGACGTCGAGCGTGGACAGGTCATCATCAAGCCGGGCACCACGACTCCCCACACGGAGTTCGAGGGCAACGCTTACATCCTGTCCAAGGACGAAGGCGGCCGCCACACGCCGTTCTTCAACAACTACCGCCCGCAGTTCTACTTCCGTACCACGGACGTTACGGGCGTCGTGACCCTCCCCGAGGGCACCGAGATGGTCATGCCCGGTGACAACACCGAGATGTCCGTCACGCTGATCCAGCCGGTCGCCATGGACGAGGGCCTGCGTTTCGCTATCCGCGAGGGCGGTCGTACCGTCGGCGCCGGTCGCGTCACCAAGATCATCAAGTGATCTAGCTTCACCTGAGAAAGCCCCATCTCCCTTCCGGGAGGTGGGGCTTTTTCGTGTCTGCTGGACCCTGCCCGACCGCTTGAATGCGCCATTCATACGATCAGATAGCGAGCAGTGTCCATTCAAGCGAGACAGCTAGGCCCGCGACGCATCCACATGCACCTGGACCCGCAGCGCGACGTCGGCCCCCTCCAGCGTCTCGGCGACGAACTCCGCCCGCGATTCGGCGACCCGGGTGAACGCGTCGATGTCGATGTCCGGAGATGCGTGAACTGTGACGGCCAGGGTCGCGGTCCCGCGGTCGTCGATGGCTCGACCCTGCGCGCTGGCGACGCCGGGAAACGTGGCGAGGTCGGTGGCGACGCCGCGCGCCAGAGCCCCGAGGTCGACGCGCACCGCAAGCGACTCGCCCGCGGAGATCTGTATCGTCCCTGTTCGCCTGGGTGACAGGTTGCCGATCAGCAGGAGTATCGCCACCACCGCACTGACGACGGCAGTCACTCCGACCGCTGCCTCCCACCAGTTCTGCGCCGGAATGGACGCGAAGAGATCGCGGTCGAACGTGGCGAACCTCGCCACCGCCCACGGAACGTCGAAGTACCACGCGAGCGCGTAGGTACCCGCGCACAGCAGTGCCACGCCCAGCAGGACGACGATCACGCGGTCGACGGCAGCCGTCAGTCGCTTCACGATCGGACACTCTTGACTCGAACCTGGACCGTGCGCGGGTCGGCGAGAACCGCGAGCGTCGGTGCCACAGCGTCGCGCACTGCATCGGTCAGTGATGCGTCGGTATCACCGTCGCCGACGGGATGGACGTCGACGATGACGCGCTTCTTGGTCACCGTCGTACGCGCGGATTCCGAACCGGGCACCCCACCGGCATGGTCGCTGCACATCCGAGCGACATCGGTGGGCCGCAGCCACACCATCGGGGACGACGACGTCGGCGACACCGCACCCGCATGAGTCTTGGTGCGCGGCTTCAGCCCGAGCGCGACGAGAACGAGTCCGGCGACGACCGATGCAATCGAAGCGCCGAGAATCCAAGGCGCCCAATGCAATTCGGCGATCCAATCGATGGAGTTCAGGATCCACGGCGCACCGTCGATGGTCTCGTGCACGATCAGGAACTCGCGGCCCGCGACGAACGCGACGCCGAGCAGCGCGATCGCCAGAACCACTGCGACGAACAAGGCTGCGGGGCTTGCTGTCGGCGGACGCGGCCGCGGAACAACAGGGGCAGGCTCGACAGAGCCGACCTGCTCGCCGTCGTCGCTCGGCGTCGTCGCGGCGACCATCACGTGGAGTCGATGCAACGGAAGGCCGACGATGCCGTCGAGAGCTCGGCTGACCTCGTCGTGGATCGCCGCCGCGACATCCGATATCCGGCACGGCCACGCGACGGCAACGTACAGGGTGACCGCCACCGATTCCTCGCCGACCGAGACGTCGGCACGCGGTAGGTCTCGTCCGGTCAGACGGGACATTCCGCCGACCTGACGGACTACCGACGGCACCGTCGACGCTGCGGCGACGGCGACGCGCGCAACAGCGCGCTCCTTGATCACGAGACTGCCGGGTCCGCCTGAATCGGTCGCTCCGCCGGCTCCGCTCCTGCTCGTCTGGGTCGCTCCGCCGGCTCCGCTCCTGCCTGTCTGGGTCGCTCCGCCGGTTCCGACTGTCTCAGCCACGGCCACGGCTGCGCAACAACGAGGTCAGGTCGAGGCGACCGTCGAAGTGGGCGCCGATGGCGACGCCGACGGCGCCGAGGAACAGGGCGAGTACGAAGCCGCTGAAGCCGCCGATGATGCCCGCGAGTGCGAGCAGAATTCCGGTCAGCAATCCCACGAACGTGTACGTCATGACAACGCTCCCGCGACGACGTCTTCGACGGTGACCGACACGGGCACGGTCACCAGCGGCTGGACCGCCGCGAGCACGCCGCGCGCGACGCCGTTCACGTCGGTCGGGTACTCGGCGGTGATGTGGATGTCGCACAGGTCCGCGTCGACCCGAATCCCGACGACCTTGCGCCCGGGCAGGTAGGTTGCGACCTCGCCGAACTCCCCGCCGTGCAGCCCGACGACACCGGCGACTGCCAGCGTCGCCGACGCGACTGCGTCGGCGATCTCGTAGTGCTGTTCGGCGTTCATTGGACGCGTGGGCGAACGTCTCCGTCGACACCCGTCTCCGTCTCGTCGAACAGCATGACGTCGTAGACGGTGATGTTGACCTCGGTCACCTCGAGTCCCGTCATGCGCTCGACGGCGGTGATGACGTTCTTACGGATGCCCGCCGCCAGTTCGTGCAGTGCGACGCCGTACTCGGCGACGATGCCGATGTCGATGGCGGCCTGCTTCTCACCGACCTCGACCGCGACGCCCTGACTGTGATTGACCCGAGCACCGGGGATCCGGTCACGTAACGCGCCGACGACACGCGCGGTGCCGCCACCGACGTCGTACACGCCGTTGATCTCGCGGGTCGCGATGCCTGCGATCTTCGCGACGACGGCGTCGGCGATGATCGTTCGCCCCTGCGTGGTGGTCAGCGCCGCGGAACCCGCGGCGGCGAAGCTGGGGTCAGTACTCATGCGCTCGATCGTAGTGACTTTCCGCCCGTCACGGCCACGCAAACGGCCCGTGGTGTTCGTGGCATAGTGCGACCGTATGGGAAACGCACTCGTGACGGCTGCAGACATCACCGGCGCCGAGAAGGTGCTCGAGCCGGTGATGCGCAGGACGCCGGTCGTCGCATCCCGGATTCTGTCCGACCTGACCGGTGGGGAAGTGCGGCTGAAGTGTGAAAACTTGCAACGCACAGGTTCGTTCAAACCGCGAGGCGCGTACAACCGCATCGCACGCCTGAGCGACGTCGAACGCCGAAACGGGGTCGTCGCCGCGAGTGCAGGCAACCATGCACAGGGAGTCGCCTGGGCGGCAACCGAATTGGGCATCGCATCGACGGTGTTCATGCCGACCGGTGTGTCGTTGCCCAAGCTCGTCGCGACGAAGGCCTACGGCGCCGACGTGCAGTTGGTCGGTCAGACGGTCGACGACGCGCTCGTCCATGCTCGCGAATTCGCCGACCGCACGGGTGCCGTGCTCATCCATCCGTTCGACCATGCGGATATCGTTGCCGGACAAGCGACATTGGGTACCGAATTGTTGGGGCAGATGCCCGACGTCGGAACCGTCGTCGTTCCCACGGGAGGCGGGGGACTGCTCGCGGGAGTCGCGGCGGCGATGCAGCTGTACAGACCGTCGGTGCGAGTGATCGGCGTGCAGGCCGAAGGCGCGGCCGCGTGGCCCGCGTCGCTCGCCGCGGGGCATCCCGTCGCAGCGGCGTCGATGTCGACGATGGCCGACGGCATCGCCGTCGGGTTGCCGGGAAGCGTGCCGTTTCAGCACGTCGTGGATCGGGTCGACGTCGTGACCGTCACCGAGGACGCTCTGTCGAGGGCGCTGCTGATGTGCATCGAGCGCGCGAAGCTGATCGTCGAACCTGCGGGTGCTGCGGCCGTCGCCGCGTTGATGACCCGGGATGATCTCGAGCTCGACGGCCCGGTGTGTGCGATTCTGTCCGGCGGCAACATCGACCCGCTGCTGCTCACGCATGTCATCACGCACGGTCTGCGCGCCGCCGGACGGTATCTTGCTGTGCGCGTGACCATTTCGGACCGACCGGGTGGTCTGCTGGATCTGCTCGGGGTGGTCAAGGGGCTCGGCGCGAGCGTCGTCGACGTCGTGCATTCGCGTACCGGCGGGCAACTCGGACTCGAAGAGGTCGAGGTGAGCCTGACAGTCGAGACCCGCGGACCCGAGCACCGTCAGGAATTGCTCGACGCCTTCGCGCACGCCGGGTACACCGTGCGGAGTTAGCGCCGGAGTGTCGGTGCGAGTCCGTAAGGTGACCGCGGTGAGAATCGGACACCGTGTTGCCGGGCTGGTCGTGGGTGTGGTGCTGTTCGCCACCGGCTGTGCGACGCAATCGCCGGATGAGCCGGTCGTCGATGCGCGTTTCGGCACCGGGGATTTCGCCGTGGCGCCGGTTCCCGCGTGGACTGTCGACGCGGCCGCGTTGGGAACTGTCACACATTCGGTCCCGTTCTCGCTGCCTCAGGTTCCGAATGCAGACGCGCCCATGCTCCTAGGTCTGACCGATGGCGACTACTCGCAGAATCCGCGAGGTCTTCGTGTGCTCGCACTCGATCCGAGCAGCGGCGAACGATCATGGCTGCGCGACGTCGGGCCGGTCCGGCAGTGCGCCGAGCAGATCGACGACACGATTCTGGCCTGCTACGGGGACCACCGCGTCGTCTACGTCGATGTCACCGACGGTCGCATTGTCGGTGACATCGCGACCGATTTCTACGTCTATCACGTCCGAGCGGCAGGTGGCGTGGGCTATGTGTCCGGCCGAAGCGACGACATGCTGACCTCGACCATCCACAGCGGAACGCTCGAGGACCTCGACGCACGGTGGAGTGCGAGCTATCCGTCGCCGGTGCCCGGTCAGCCCGCTTCCCCTGCAGTGTTCCCGGACAAGGGCATCGCCGACGTGTACTCGTCCGGCGCCCGCCAGATCATCGATATCGACACGGGTGAGCCGCGATTCGTCTTCACCGGAGAGAACCCGCTACCACTCGGGAACGACCTGTTCGTCACCGTCACCCGGGCGCCCGACGGTGCACTGCGCGAGGCGATTCTGGATGGTGTCGGCCAGGAGCGGACGGAGGTACCGGTCGCCACTGTAGGTCTCTCACCTCTGCCGTGGGCGAACCTCTACGACTCCGAGCTGCCCAGGTTCCTCGGCGACGGGGCGTACGACGCGTACACCGGTGTCGAACTGTGGCGAAACCCGGCGACGCTCGAAAACAACGGAGGTATCAACTCCGCGGTGCTGGCAGTCGTAGGGGACACCGTCGTCGTGCGATCGTCCGAGACGCGGACGTTCTCGGGTATCGACCTCGGGACGGGAAGAACGACATGGACGACGCCGTGGCAGGACGCCTATTGGGCTCGGGCCGGCACGTCCGACGGTGAACATTACGTATTCGGCGACTACACCGGCATGCACGCCATTCGGGCGTCGGACGGGGTGATGATGTGGTCGATCCCGTGGCCCGAAGGCGTCGATCCACGTGAGGTGTCGGTATCCGAGACCGCGGGTGTGCTGACGGTATCGGATCGATTCGGGTCGACGGTGTGGGCGCCGTCACGCTGAGCGCGCTCGAGGACAGCCACTGTCCTACGGACCGATTAATGTTCCACGGGTTCCGAGTCTGCAGTACGGATGCACCACAGGAATGGAGTTACACACCATGGCTGATGCCATCGAAGTCGAAAACCTGGTACTGGAGTACGGGAAGAACACCGCGCTTGCAGGAATCAGCTTCTCTGTCCCCGAGGGCACGGTCCTCGGAGTCCTGGGTCCCAACGGCGCAGGAAAGACGACGGCTGTCCGCATTCTCGCGACGCTGCTGAAAGCGACGTCCGGGACCGCGAAAGTGCACGGTGTCGACGTCGGGGAACACCCCAACGACGTCCGCAAGACGATCGGTCTGACCGGGCAGTTCGCAGCGGTCGACGAGTACCTGACGGGATACGAGAATCTCGAGATGGTCGGCAGGCTGTTCGGGCTGAAGAAGGCCGAAGCGCGTCGTCGCGCGAACGAACTGCTCGAGCGTTTCGATCTGGAGTACGCCCGTGACCGAACGGCGAAACAATACTCCGGGGGTATGCGTCGTCGACTGGACATCGCGGCCAGCCTCATCGGCAGGCCCAAGGTCGTGTTCCTCGACGAGCCCACCACGGGCCTCGATCCACGCAGTCGAATCGGCATGTGGGAGTTCATCTCCGACCTCGTGAAGGACGGAACGACCATTCTCCTGACGACGCAATATCTCGAAGAAGCCGACCGACTGGCCGATTCGATCATCGTGCTCGACAAGGGGTCGATCATCGCCAGGGGAACGGCCGATCAGCTCAAGGAGCAGGTCGGCGGCGAGCGGCTCGAGTTCGTGCTCGTCGATTCGGCGGATCGTGAACGTGCCGAGCAGATTCTGGCGCCGATCGGCGTCGACGCCCCCGTCTACGACGAGCAGGCGCGTCGCATCGCGGTGTCGGTCGGCGACGGTGCCGACGACCTGACCAGCGCTCTCGTCCAGCTGAAGGATGCCGGTATCAAGGTGGTCGACGTCGGTCTACGACGCCCCAACCTCGACGACGTGTTCCTCACTCTCACCGGCCATGCAACCGAGGCCGACGCACCTGTGGAGGAAGCGAAATGAGTGTTCTTCACGACTCGCTGATCGTCACCAAGCGAAACCTGATCAAGCTCAAGCGAGTTCCCGATCTGCTGTTCTTCGCGACGCTGTCACCGATCATGTTCGTGTTGTTGTTCGCGTACGTGTTCGGCAGCGCGATCGACGTTCCCGGAGTGGATTACAAGAGTTTCCTCATGGGCGGCATCTTCGTGCAGACCATGATCTTCGGTGCGTCCATCACCGGTTCGTCGCTCGCGGAGGATCTGCAGAAGGGCGTCATGGACCGCTTTCGCTCCCTCCCGATGGCACGGTCGGCCGTCGTGATCGGGCGGACGGCGGCGGATGTCGGCAACAACATCGTGACCATCACGATCATGTCGATCACCGGCCTCATCGTCGGCTGGCGCATCACGTCGTCGTTCTTCGAAGCGGTCGCGGGTTATGTTCTGCTGCTGTTGTTCGCGTACTCGATCTCGTGGGTCATGGCGTTCGTCGGACTGACGGTTCGGTCGCCGGAGATCTTCAACAACGCGTCGTTCATCGTGATCTTCCCGTTGACGTTCATCGCCAACACGTTCGTCCCGATCGACGGCTTCCCGACGGTGCTCAAGACCATCGCGGAGTGGAACCCCATCTCCGCCGTCACCCAGGCGGTGCGTGAGCTGTTCGGCAACACCAATCCGATGACACCCCCGCCGGACGTGTGGCCATTGCAGAATCCGGTGCTCTACACGCTGATCTGGGTCGTCATCTTCCTCGTCGTCTTCGTGCCGTTGTCGGTGCGCAAATACGAGCGGACGCTGACGGCCTGAGCGGAGTCAGTTCGCGGCAAGGGTTTTCGACAGAAAGTCCAGTGTCTCGTTCCATGCTCGACGCTGGCCCTTCGCCGTTCCCGCCGGAGTGCCACCCGAGACGATCCTGTTGTTGCGGTCCACCGTCGTCGGAGTGGCAGGCGGCCGGAGGAAGTGGCCGGCGTTCGGCAGGATCAGCAACCGGTCCGTGTCGCGTCGGCGTCGAGCGAGCAGTGCGCGGGCCATTCGGTCCGCCGGGTAGGACGCGTCGGCGACGCCTGCGATCGCGAGCATCGGGGCGTCGATCTTCTCCACGGGGATGAGGGCCTGCGCGACGGCGTCGTCGTCGCGCAGGCCAGCGGAGTAGGCCGGCCGGAGTGACAACGCACGCGATGTCGGCGACGGCGAGAACACGCGCCCGAACGTTCTCTTGGCGATCTGCCCCAGGAGCCGCTCGACGCGAATCGGCATGTACGGCAACGGTTCACCGGCCACGGTGAGCGACGACGCCTTGGGTGGTGGGGCGCCGTCGGCCAGAGCTTGAAGTACGACGTGGGTCGGTGCGACGGCGACGACGGCACGCACGGAGAATCCCGGCGTGTGCACGAGCGCGGACAGCGCCACCGAGACGCCGACGGACGCGGCATGCACGGCGATGCGATCGGCGTCGACGCGTTCGTGTGATGCGAATGCCGCCATCCCGGCAGCGATCGCTTCGATCGGAATGTCCTCGAAGTCGTTCGGCAGCCCGGGTTCTCCCATGTAGGAGAGCACGGCGCTGACGTAGCCGTGCGACGCGAGGAGCGCCGCGGTCGGTGTCGACGGGCGGGCACCCATCGTGCCGGGGAGGAGCAGCACACCCGCCGAGACCGATTCACCGGTGTCCGGTAGGTAGATGCGCAGATGCCATCCGTTTCCGACGTGATCCTCGCGTACGAGATCGTCGCCCCAACTACGGCGGACCGTCGTGCTCGACGACCCTTCGTGTGCGTGCACGGAGATTCGATAGTCCAGCCCTGCTTCGGAACCGACGAAGGTGACCGGGGCAATGCCCTCGTCGACGAACTTCATGTTCCACCACGGCCGGTCCGGGTCGGCGATTCTCAGTTGCCCGTTGCTGTCGACGTCGCAGTCCTGCTGCGATATCCAATGATGGCCGTCCGCGTCGATCGTCGCGATGTCCAGGTGGACCGGCAGACCCGGTGCGACACCGTGAACACGGAAGACCGTCGCGCTGTCGATGGGACCGGAAACCGGGTCCACCTGCAGTGATACGGGCTCCATCGGTCAAGTGTGCGCTGTCGCCGTGCTCTGTGTCGGCTGTATAACGCAAAAAAGACCCCTCCCGAGCTTGTGCTCGGGAGGGGTCTTTCGGCTGAACCGACGCGTCAGGCGTGGTACGGCTCCGCGCTGAGCAGCGTGACCTTCATGGTCTTGCCGTTGGGGAGCGTGTACTCGCGGGTGTCGCCGACCTTCGCGTCGATGAGTGCGCCGCCGAGGGGTGAGCTGGGGGAGTAGACCTCCAGCTTGCCGTCGCGTGCACCCTCTTCGCGGGTGGCGATGAGGAACGTTTCGGTGTCCGACTCGTCGCCGTCGTAGTAGACCTTCACGACGGATCCTGGCAGTGCGACGCCGGACTGGGTGGGGGCTTCCCCGACCTTGGCGGAGTTCAACAGCTCCTGAAGCTGGCGGATGCGGGCTTCCTGCTGGCCCTGCTCCTCGCGCGCAGCGTGGTATCCGCCGTTCTCTTTCAGATCGCCCTCTTCGCGTCGCTCGTTGATTTCGGCGGCGATGACCGGGCGATTGGAAATGAGTTGGTCGAGTTCGCTCTTGAGCCTGTCATGTGACTCCTGGGTAAGCCAGGTCACCTGGGTCTCGGTCATCTCGATCACTCCCTTGTAGTCGAAGTCGCGGTGGACTCCCGGTGTGCCTGCGGACGGACGCGCGAGCGTGCGTGCGGGAGATCCAGAACGTGGAGCCCCCCGGCCGGCCCGCATAGTCGGCATCGACCGTCAATGCAGCAATACACGGCCCCAGTTCGGAACCGTGTACGTGTAGATGTTACCACGAGCAGGCATTTGGTCAGCCTGCGCGTAAATACTCCGGAACATTCAGGCTGCATCCGTACACGTCGCCGACAGCGGGCGGCTGGGACGTGTTGAGCTCGGAAACGACCTCGACCTCGCGGTTCGCCGAGCCCGGTACGAGCACCTCGCGTCGGCCGGTTTCCGATCCGTCCCGAGAGCGCGCGCGCACGATGCAGACGGCGTCTTCGTCGGGATGCGCGCGGGTCACGCTGAAGCGAATGGAGATGGTTCGGTCGTCGAGCAGATCGAAGGCAAGTGATGTTCCCTCGACATCCTTGACGGAGAACCGCTGGTAGCCGATGTAGGCGACGCCCAGTCCCAGAAGCACGACGAGAACCAGCAGAACGGTCTTGGCGCGTCGGCCGATGCCACGGTGCGTCGTCGACCTGGGATAGCGGCCTTCGGGGAGCGTGGCAGTCATACGAGCTTTCGTCGGGTGGAGCGGAAACGTTTGTCTTCGGCAGCCGGTGCACGCACTGTCGGTGTCAGATGGAACTATAGGGGGAGGTTCGAAACAGGCGACGCTGAGGTGAGGAAAGAACGTGTCCGGACTACGGCTCATGGCTGTACACGCCCATCCCGACGACGAGTCGAGCAAGGGCGCGGCGACGACGGCTCGGTACGCGGCCGAGGGAAACGACGTTCTGGTCGTCACGCTGACCGGAGGCGAGCGGGGAGACATCCTCAATCCGGCGATGGACATTCCGGGAGTGCACGAGCGCATCCAGGAAGTTCGACGCGAGGAGATGGCGGAGGCCGCTCGTATTCTCGGTGTTCAGCAGACCTGGCTGGGATACGTCGACTCGGGCCTGCCCGAGGGTGACCCACTTCCGCCCCTGCCGGAAGGGTGCTTCGCTCTCGTTCCGCTCGAAGAGTCCACCGAAGCTCTCGTCAAGGTCATTCGCGAGTTCAAGCCGCACGTGATCACCACATACGACGAGAAGGGTGGCTACCCGCACCCCGACCACATTCGGTGCCACGAGGTGTCGGTCGCAGCGTTCGAGGCTGCAGGAGACCCAGCCGAGTTCCCCGATGCGGGCGAGCCCTGGACGCCGCTCAAGCTCTACTACTCGCACGGTTTTCTGCGGAAGCGGATGCAGTTGTTCCACGACTGGTTCATCGACCGCGGTGAGGAAAGCCCGTTCGTCGACTGGTTGAAGCGCTGGACCACCGATCGCGACGAGATCATGGAACGCATCACGACGCAGGTAGCCGTCGGCGACTACTTCGAACAGCGCGACGACGCGTTGCGCGCCCATGCGACGCAGATCGATCCGAACGGTTCGTTCTTCGCCGTGCCCGTCGACGTGCAACGTAAACTGTGGCCTACCGAGGAATACGAACTCGCACGTACGCGTGTGAAGACGTCGATTCCCGAGACCGAGTTGTTCGCCGGTATCGATCCCGAGGACGCCTGAGTGATCATCTCCATCTTGGCGCAGCAGCCGACCGGACCGGAGTTCGGTAAATCCTCTCCGGTCGGTCTGGTGATCATCGTCGCGCTGCTCGTGGGTACCGCATTTCTGATCTGGTCCATGAACAAGCAGATCAAGAAGCTCCCGGAATCCTTCGAGAAGGACGATCCCGGTGCCGATCGGGAATTCGACGAGGGCACCGACCGGGGTGCCGTTCGTGACACCGGAGACGTCAAGCCCAGCGACAGCACGCCCGGCGACAGCTGACGTGCTCGGCGCCAACGCACTCGGGGACTCGACCAGTCCGTACCTGAGGCAGCACGCCGACAATCCTGTCCACTGGCAGCAGTGGACGGCCGAGGCGTTGAACTCTGCGCGCGAGCGAGACGTGCCGATCCTGCTGTCGATCGGCTACTCGGCGTGCCACTGGTGCCACGTGATGGCCCACGAATCGTTCGAGGACGAGGCCACCGCGGCGGTCATGAACGAGCACTTCGTCTGCATCAAGGTCGACCGAGAAGAACGCCCCGATCTCGACGCCGTCTACATGAACGCGACGGTCGCGATGACCGGGCAGGGCGGTTGGCCGATGACGTGTTTCCTGACGCCCGACACCGAGCCCTTCTACTGCGGCACCTACTTTCCGCCGAGGCCGCGCGCAGGTAGCCCGTCGTTCACGCAGTTGCTCGAGGCCATCGCCGACACATGGGCGACGCGTCGTACCGAGGTGTTCGACGCGTCGGCGGCCGTCGTGACCGCGTTGAAGCAGAACTCGGGTGGGTTGCCGTCGTCGGAACGGCCGGTCGATGCGGACCTGCTCGCCGACGCGGTCGCGTCGGTGCTGCGCGACGAGGACGTCGACCGAGGTGGTTTCGGCGGTGCACCGAAGTTCCCGCCGGGCCCGCTGCTCGAGGGTCTTCTGCGTCACCACGAACGGACCGGATCCGCCGCGGTGCTCGCGACCGTGCAGCGCACGGCGTCGGCGATGGCACGTGGCGGCATGTACGACCAGATCGGCGGCGGGTTCGCGCGCTACTCGGTCGACGACGAATGGGTCGTCCCTCATTTCGAGAAGATGCTGTACGACAATGCGTTGTTGCTACGCTTCTACGGCCACTTCGCGCGCGTCACGGGTGATGCGACGGCGCTGCGGGTCGCGACCGCGACAGCGGAGTTCATGCTGCGCGAATTGCGTACCGAGAAGGGATGTTTCGCGTCGGCTCTCGACGCCGACACCGATGGCGTCGAAGGGCTGACGTACGCCTGGACGCCCGAGCAACTCATCGATGTACTGGGCTTCGAGGACGGTGTCTGGGCCGCGGGGCTGTTCGTCGTCGACAGCTCGGGCACGTTCGAGGCAGGAATGTCGGTGCTGCAGTTGCCGGAAGATCCCGACGACGCCGAACGGTACGAACGAGTATGCGCGACGCTGAAGCAGGCGCGTGACCGGCGCCCGCAGCCGGGTAGAGACGACAAGGTCGTCACCGCATGGAACGGGCTGGCGATCACGGCGCTCGCCGAGGTCGGGTCCGGCCTGGGACGTACCGAGTGGGTGGACGCAGCCGTCGAATGCGCCGAACAACTCTTCGCCACCCACGACGAGGGCGGCAGGCTGCGACGAGCCTCGCTCGGTGGCCGCGTCGGAGATGCACCCGGTGTGTTGGAGGACTACGCGGCTCTCGCGGTGGCGTCGTCGACGCTGTTCCAGGCCACCGGTGACGTCGTCTGGTCGACGCGGGCGCAGACCATCCTGGACAACGCGATCGCGCATTTCGCCGACACGAACAATCCGGGGAGCTGGTTCGACACCGCCGACGACGCCGAGATGTTGGTGACGCGGCCGCGAGACCCACTCGACAACGCGACGCCGTCCGGGGCGTCGACCATCACCGAGGCGTTGCTGACGGCCGAAGCACTGGTGACACCTGCCGACTCGGCTCGCTACGGAGAGTTGGCGGCAGCCGGATTGGCGCGTGCGGCCGTGGTTCTCGAACGTGCGCCGCGGTCTGCCGGGCACTGGCTCGCCGTCGCCGAGGCGTCGGTGCGGGGTCCGCTGCAGGTGGCCGTGTCCCTCGACGCGCCCGGCTCACTTCTCGACGTCGCGCGCAGGTACGCGCCGGGCGGAACCACGATCGTTGCAGGCGTCGTCGATTCTTCTCCGTTGCTCGTCGACCGGCCTACGGTCGAGGGCAGGGAAGCGGCCTACGTGTGCAGGGGTTTCGTGTGTGATCGGCCGGTCATGACCGAGGACGAACTGCGTGAGGCGCTGCGGCGCTAGAACAGCACCAGCCACACTGCGACGAGGTGGCAGATCGCCGCGAGAACCGTCGCCGCATGGAAGAACTCGTGATGGCCGAACGTCGTCGGCCACGGGTTCGGCCACTTGGTGGCGTAGAGGACGGCTCCGACGCTGTACAGGATGCCGCCGACGAGCAACAGCACGAACGGCGCGTAGCCGACCTGGTCGATGAGCGTGGGCGCAACCGGGACGATGGCCCACCCGAGCAGCAGATACAGCGGGACTCCGACCCAGCGAGGGGCCTGCGGCCACAACATCTTCAGTGCGACGCCGCCCAACGCGCCTGCCCAGACGACGATCAGCAGTGTGCGTCCTGTCGCGGCAGGTAGCCCGAGCACGGCGAACGGGGTGTAGCTGCCGGCGATGAACAGGAAGATCATCGAGTGATCGGCGCGCTTCATCCATATCCGGTGCGTCGGGTTGTCCCAGTGCACGCGGTGATACGTCGCGCTGACACCGAACACCCCGCACACCGTCGTCGCATAGACCGCGGTCGCGATGCCGGCGCTCACCGAGACGAGCGAGAACGCCAGTGTGACCAGCACGATGCCGGAGACAAAAGCGAAACCGAACGCGTAGAGGTGAATCCATCCCCGCATACGCGGTTTGACCGGCAGTTCGTCGATACCGAACATCGTCATCGGCGTGACCTCCTCGCGAGCTGAAACCTACGCAACCGTAGGTTCGGTCAACACTGTACCGGCGAGTAGCTGTAGGGGGTCGGCGTAAGGTTGTTCCCCGTGGTGATGTCTCGGTGAAGATTCTCCCGACCAAAGTGCGCAGCGTCCTCTACAACGTGTACGAGAGGCGTCTACTGACGCAACTCGACGGTGTGGCACACCCTCGTCACGTCGCGGTGATGTGCGACGGCAACCGCCGCTGGGCGCGTGAGAACGGATTCACCGACGTCGCACACGGGCATCGGATGGGCGCGCTGAAGATCGCCGAGATGCTCGGCTGGTGCGACGCCGCAGGTATCGAGATGGCGACCATCTACCTGCTGTCCACCGAGAATCTACGACGCGACCCCGACGAGTTGGATTCGCTGCTCGAGATCATCACCGACGTCGTCGAGGAAATCTGTGGGCCCGAGCAGAACTGGGGAGTGAAGATCGTCGGCACACTGGACCTGCTGCCCGCGCCCACGGCCCGCCGGCTCAAGGAAGCCGCCGACCTCACCGTCGGCCGAACCGGCACGCACGTCAACGTCGCGGTCGGCTACGGCGGCAGGCAGGAGATCGCCGACGCCGTTCAGTCGCTGCTGAGCGAGAAGATCGCCGACGGGTTGACCGACGAGGCGCTGCTGCAGTCCGTCACCGTCGACGCGATCGACAGTCACCTGTACACGTCCGGCCAGCCCGACCCGGATCTCGTCATCCGTACGTCGGGGGAGCAGCGGCTGTCCGGGTTCCTGCTGTGGCAGAGCGCGTACTCGGAGATCTGGTTCACCGAGGCGTACTGGCCGGAGTTCCGTCGCGTCGACTTCCTGCGTGCGTTGCGTGATTACGCCGCGAGGCACAGGAGGTTCGGGATCTGACCATGTGAGTGAAAATGTATAGAGGGCTATACATTTTCACTCACGAGGGGGTTCACAGCTTGCGGAGGCGCAGCCTGTTGATCGTGTGATCGGCGTCCTTACGCAACACCATCGTCGCCCGCGGACGCGTCGGGAGGATGTTGTCCACGAGATTCGGCAGGTTGATCGAGTGCCACAGGTCCTCGGCGGCGATGCGGGCATGCTCGTCGGACAGATTCGCGTAGTGGTGGAAGTGCGCCTCGGGATCCGCGAACGACGTCTCACGGAGCGCGAGGAATCGCCGGACGTACCAGGACTCGATGTCCTCGATCCGCGCGTCGACGTAGATCGAGAAGTCGAACAGGTCGGACACCATCAGCCGCGGTCCGGTCTGCAGAACGTTGAGGCCTTCGACGATGAGGATGTCCGGCTGTCGGACCATGTGGAGCTGGCCCTTGACGATGTCGTACGACACGTGCGAATACACCGGCGCCGCAACCTCTTCCGCGCCCGACTTGACCTCGGTGACGAATCGAAGAAGCTTGCGTCGGTCGTAGCTCTCGGGGAATCCCTTGCGATGCAGGATGCCGCGACGCATCAGTTCGGCTGTCGGATACAGGAATCCGTCGGTCGTGACGAGGTCCACGCGGGGATGATGGTCCCATCGTGCGAGGAGCGCCTGCAGGACACGGGCCGTCGTCGATTTCCCGACGGCGACGCTTCCCGCGACTCCGATGACGAAGGGCACCTGACGGTCGGGGTGTTTCTCGCCGAGGAATGTGGCGGTGGCAGCGAACAGTCGCTGACGCGCCGCGACCTGAAGGTGAATGAGCCTGGCCAGTGGCAGGTAGACCTCGGCGACTTCCTCGAGATCGATCTGTTCGCCGAGACCACGCAGGCCGACGAGTTCTTCCTCGGTGAGTACCAGCGGAGTCGACTGCCGGAGCGTGCGCCACTGCTTGCGGTCGAACTCGACGTACGGGCTGGATTCGCTCATCGGTGGCACCGCCACGCGCGCAGTACACGGTCACTTCGCAGGCGTGAACTCCGGTGGAGCGCGTGTCGCATGGATTCAGATTGTGCTCGGTGCCACGAAGACTGGCTCGGGCGGGGTGGTTCACCCGCGAACGACCGCTAGTGTCGGATCTCATGCATGCCGATTCCTTCGTTCGTGAGTATCTGACCCTCGGCCTGAGTTTCGACCGTCTCGAAGAGGGATTCGTCGACGCGTACACCGGTGATCCCGAGTTGCGTCGGCAGGTCGAGAACGCACCCGCTCCCGAGCCCCGTGCGTTGGCTCGTCGGGCAGGGGAGCTTCGAGGTGAACTCGCGAATACCGAACTGCCTGCGCAGCGAGCCGAATTCATCGATGTGCACCTGCGTGCGCTCGAATGCTCGGGCCGGAAGTTCGCCGGCGACGACATCGGATTCGTCGACGAGGTGTTCGCGTACTTCGACGTCCGCATCGAAGCGGGCGACCAGGATCAGTACCGCGAGGCGCATCGAAAGATGAACGAGGTGCTGGCTGGTCCAGGAACGCTCGCCGACCGTCTTGCCGCGCATCGCGCTTCCGACGTCGTACCCGCCGATCGTCTGCAGGACTGCGTCGACGCGTTCTCCAGCGCGTTGCGTGACAAGGTCCGTACCGAATACACGCTGCCCGATACCGAGCAGGTGACGTACGAGGTGGTCGGAGATAAGCCGTGGTCGGGCTTCAACTACTACCTGGGTGACTACAAGTCGACCGTCGCCATCAACTCCGATCTCGAGCAGCAGATGGCGAACCTGCCGCATCTGATCGCGCACGAGGCCTACCCGGGTCACCACACCGAACACTGCCGCAAGGAAGCCGGGTTGGTGTCCACCGGTCAGCTCGAGCAGACGCTGTTCCTCGTGAACACCCCGCAGTGCCTGATGGCCGAGGGGCTTGCGGACCTCGCGCTGAAGTCGATCGTCGGGCCGGGGTGGGGACTGTGGGCTCAGGAGATCTACGCCGATCTTGGCCTGCGGTTCGATGGCGAGAAGGCAGAGAAGCTGTCGAACGCGTCGGGTCAGTTGCTCGGGGTGCGTCAGGACGCGGCGTTGCTGCTGCACGACCAGCACCGCTCGCACGACGACGTCGCCGCCTATCTCGAGAAGTGGTCGCTGGCCTCGCCCAAGCGGGCGCGTCAGAGCCTGAAGTTCCTGTCGTCGCCGTTGTGGCGCGCCTACATCAGCACCTACGTCGAGGGGTACAAACTTCTGGGGGCTTGGCTGGATCAGGGCAAAACGGTCAGCGAGCGATCCGCGCTGTTCGGGCGGCTTCTCGACGAGCCGCTGATCCCGAGCGCGCTGCGAACGAGCTGAGCCGCATCTTCTAAACTGTATGCGCCCACCCGCGCGTACACCCTTTGGGAGATTCTTGACATGACCGACGTGAACAACCTGTCGCTGGCCGAACTCGACCCCGAGGTCGCCGAGGCCATGGCGGGCGAACTCGGTCGTCAGCGCGACACCCTCGAGATGATCGCGTCGGAGAACTTCGTTCCCCGCGCCGTGCTGCAGGCCCAGGGCAGCGTGCTGACCAACAAGTACGCCGAGGGCTACCCGGGTCGTCGCTACTACGGTGGCTGCGAGCACGTCGACGTCGTCGAGGACCTCGCCCGCAACCGTGCGAAGGAACTGTTCGGCGCGGAGTTCGCCAACGTCCAGCCGCACGCCGGAGCGCAGGCCAACGCCGCTGTCCTGATGGCGCTGATCAACCCGGGCGACAAGATCCTCGGACTCGACCTCGCGCACGGTGGCCACCTCACGCACGGCATGAAGCTCAACTTCTCCGGCAAGCTGTACGAGGTCGAGTCCTACGGTGTCAGCAAGGAAGACCACCGCATCGACATGGACGAGCTGCGCAAGCAGGCCATCCAGTCCAAGCCGCAGGTCATCATCGCCGGCTGGTCCGCGTACCCGCGTCACCAGGATTTCGAGGCGTTCCGCTCGATCGCCGACGAGGTCGGCGCCCTCCTGTGGGTCGACATGGCTCACTTCGCCGGGCTGGTTGCGGCGGGTCTGCACCCGTCGCCCGTTCCGTACGCGGATGTCGTGTCCTCGACGGTCCACAAGACCCTCGGCGGACCGCGCTCCGGCCTGATCCTCGCCAAGAAGGAATGGGCCAAGAAGATCAACTCGGCAGTGTTCCCGGGCCAGCAGGGCGGCCCGCTCATGCACGCCGTCGCAGCCAAGGCCGTCGCCTTCAAGATCGCCGCGACGCCCGAGTTCAAGGAACGTCAGGAGCGCACCCTCCTCGGTGCATCGCTGCTCGCGGACCGTCTGCTCGCCAAGGACGTCGCGGACAAGGGTGTCTCTGTGCTCACCGGCGGCACCGACGTTCACCTCGCGCTCGTCGACCTGCGCAGCTCGGACCTCGACGGCCAGCAGGCCGAGGACCTCCTCCACGAGGTCGGCATCACCGTCAACCGCAACGCCGTTCCGTTCGACCCGCGCCCGCCGATGATCACCTCCGGCCTGCGTATCGGAACCGCAGCACTCGCGACGCGTGGCTTCGGCGAAGCCGAGTTCACCGAGGTCGCCGACATCATCGGTACCGCCCTCGCCACCGGTGAGGCCAGCGATTCGCTGAAAGAGCGCGTCGTCAAGCTCGCACAGAGCAAGCCCCTGTACAACGGTCTCGAGGACTGGGGCTTGATCGGATAGCTCACTTCTTTGGGGTCCCCCTGTATCGCTTGAATGGTCCATTCATACGATCAGATGGCTTGAATCTGACATTCAAGCCATCTGGATCGTACGAATGGGCCATTCGTGTTTCGCGGCCATCGATGTTTTCGGCGGAAGCCCCTTAACTTGTTGTTCACCGACACGCCCCGCACTCGCCGAGCCAACCGCCGGTTTCGGCTGTACCGTCGGCAGTATCAGGCAGCGGGGAAGCTGTTTGTGCGGGAGGTTCTGATACGTGACTGAGCAAGTGAGCGCGAGAGGGCCGGCACCCGGTCCTCGTGTCATCTGACACGGCAGACCGACCGGCCGAGCGACAAACGTCTGCGCGGTGCGCCGCAGACATAGGAGCCCCACGTGACCACTTCACGCTCCGTTTCCGCCCCTCTTCGGACTTTCGTGCTGGATACCTCGGTCCTGCTGTCGGATCCTTGGGCAGTCATCCGGTTCGCCGAGCACAATGTGGTCCTACCGCTGGTGGTCATCAGCGAGTTGGAGGGAAAGCGCCATCACCACGAACTGGGATGGTTCGCGCGGGAATCACTACGTATGCTCGACGACCTCCGCGTCGAGCATGGGCGACTCGATCAGCCGGTTCCCATCGGAATCGACGGCGGCACACTGCAAGTCGAGCTCAACCACACCGACCCGTCGGTGCTCCCCGTCGGATTCCGAACCGACTCCAACGACTCACGAATCCTCGCCTGCGCACTCAACCTGGCGGCCGAGGGCAAGGACGTCGTACTGGTCAGCAAGGACATCCCGCTCCGAGTCAAGGCAGGTGCAGTCGGGCTTCCTGCCGACGAGTACCACGCACACGACGTCGTACCGTCGGGCTGGACCGGGATGGCCGAGCTCGACGTCCAGCCGGGCGACATCGATCAGCTGTTCGCCGAGGGTGTCATCGACCTCGACGGTGCGCGAGAGATGCCGTGCCACACCGGAGTTCGGTTGCTGGGCGGACGATCGAGTGCGCTCGGACGCGTCACACCGGACAAACAGGTTCAGCTGGTGCGCGGTGAGCGAGAAGCGTTCGGTCTTCACGGTCGTTCGGCGGAACAGCGTGTGGCACTGGACCTTCTGCTCGACGAGAGTATCGGCATCGTCTCGCTCGGCGGTAAGGCAGGTACGGGCAAGTCCGCGCTGGCTCTGACAGCCGGGCTCGAGGCGGTGTTGGAGCGTCGGACACATCGGAAAGTCGTTGTCTTCCGGCCCCTTTATGCCGTCGGCGGCCAGGAGCTCGGCTATCTTCCCGGAAGTGAGAGCGAGAAGATGGGCCCGTGGGCTCAGGCGGTGTTCGACACTCTCGACGGTCTCGCGAGCCCCGAGGTGATGGAGGAGGTCATCGCACGCGGAATGCTGGAAGTGTTGCCGCTCACGCATATTCGTGGACGGTCGCTGCACGACTCGTTCGTGATCGTCGACGAAGCACAGTCCCTCGAGCGCAATGTACTGCTGACGGTCCTCTCGAGACTCGGAAGCGGCTCACGCGTCGTGCTGACCCACGACGTCGCGCAGCGGGACAACCTGCGCGTCGGGCGTCACGACGGAGTGGCCGCGGTCATCGAAAAGCTCAAAGGGCACCCGCTTTTCGCGCACATCACCCTCACGCGCAGTGAGCGTTCGCCGATCGCCGCGCTGGTGACGGAAATGCTGGAGGAGTTCGGGCCCGCAGGCGCCTAGCCGTACGTGAGTGGAAATGTATAGCCACCTATACATTTCCACTCAGTGATACTGGAGTTGTTCGTCGATGCAGGAGTTTGACTCGTTTTCGCTCTGACGCCGATGGCTGTCTTCCTCGTGATGTGTCTGCTGCTGC
>NZ_FZOW01000034.1 GCF_900188125.1 Rhodococcoides kyotonense
GTCCGCTTCCCGAACTCCTGCGAATACCGAATCCGCTGAGACGCCCGCGTCCGCGAGATCCGCATCAACACCGCCAACGCATCCGGAACCGACCCGTCGATCCCGTCCAAACCATGCTGGAGCAGCAGATCCGCGATCAACGTATGCGACAACCCGAACACACTGCGCGACACCGCCTCCATCCGCGTCAGCAACGCCCGACGATCCGCATTCGAGACCGCGACAGTATCGCGCTCCCGCAACCGCCCCACCGCACCCTCGATGTCCTCGACCACACCCCGCAACTCCGGATCCGCGATCGGCAACACCACACCATCGAGCAACGACCCACCAGCAGAAGCATCAGTAGGCACCGACGAACCAGCAGGCACCGAAGAATCCGGCACCGCGCCACTCAGCACCGAATCGGCCAACGCCGAATCCGATTCCCCCGCAACGCCATCCCCCGAAAGCATGCGACAAGCCTAACCCACAAATCAGCATTTGTCGAACATGCTTTCGAATGCAATCGGATCGGAGCTGAACACTGCGTCAAATCCGCGGCTATCCCGTCGTGAAGGTACGTATCGTGTCGATCTCCAGCGATGCGGGCTTGAACTCGACGAACACCACACCGTGTCCGGAGTCGAAATCAACTGTTGCACTGACGGTTCTGCCCGCAGCGATGAGTTTCCGGAAGGATGCGCCTGGCAGCCCGCTGCCTGCGGATGCGGACTCCAGAGCATCCGAGGCCACTTGCTTTCCCCGGCGACCGACGGATCGAAACCCAGACATGAAACCGAAAACGCCTGATATGCCTTGATTCCCGATCAGCTGTGGCGTCAGGACTGCCGATGCTCGCAGCCCAGCGAGCCCGGCGCCCATCAGCTGCCGAATCATGACGCCGAGTTCCCAGTGCGCGGCGAGCCGGGAGATCTTCAGCGAACCGTCCTCCACGACGAGGTCGTATCGCAGATGCATCGGAACGTTCAAGGTTGCACCCGTGGACATCACGGTCGTCAGTGACAGATCGCGAACGACGGACATACCGGAGACCACGTCGTTCTCTACGTGGAATTCGATCGTGTTCGGAGCGATGAACGTGTCGTAGAACCGCTCGATCTGCTCGCGCCCTCGATGCGGCCGTGATCCGACCGGATCGTTGACGACCCCGTCACGCGTGTACAAATCGACCCATGCGGTGCGGTCGTGCACCGCGACGGCAGCAGGTGACCCATTCACGACAGCCAGCAGTTCCTCGGTGGTGAACACACCATCGAAGCTATATCCAGCACCGAGGTCCAGTCTTGAAATCAGCGAGATCGAAAGTGCCCGAAACGGAATCCACCCACCTCGAAGCGGGTTGTCTCTGGCATGACTATCGGAGTAGCGCTGAACACGGTGGACACGGGCAACGCGGTGGACGACGTCGTCGAGCAGGCGAGGGACGCGTCGACCGCTGGGGTGGGTTCGGTCTGGTTCGGTCAGCGATTCGATTACGACGCAATCACTCTCGCGGGCATCGTAGGCCGGGAGGTTCCGGATCTGAAGGTCGGAACGTCGGCGGTGCCGATCTTCGCGCGTCATCCACTGACCGTGCTGTCCCAGGCGCAGACTGTCCAGGCGGCTACTCAGGGCCGGTTCCAGCTCGGGCTTGCCCTCGGCGCTCCCCAGCTGGTCGAGGGCTCGTTCGGAATTCCGTACGAGAGGCCCGTCGAACTGGCACGAGAATTTCTGCAGGTCGCGCGCTCGCTCGTCGAGACCGGGACTGCGGATCATCACGGTGAGCTTCTGACCGCGGCGCCGAAATATCCGACGACTGTGGCCGGGGCAGGTACCGACCTGCCGCTGCTCGTCGCCGCAATGGGTCCCCGCGCGCTCCGCGCGAGTGGAGAGCTCGCCGACGGCATCCTGCCGTTCCTCGCGGGCCCACGCGTGCTGGAGAACAGCATCGTCCCCCAGGTTCAGAAAGCCGCGGCCGACGCGGGACGGCCACCTGTACGCGTGATCGCGTTCATCGCGGCCATCGTCACCGACGACGTCGACGCCGGGCGTGCGGCAGCCGAGGAGGCCACGTCCCTGTACGACACCATCCCGTCCTACCAGCGTGTCATCGCGGACGAGGGGCACGAACGCGCAGCCGACCTCGTGCTCATCGGCTCCGCGGCGGAAGTCCGCGCAGGCGTTCAGCGGTACTACGACGCCGGAGCGACCGAGGTGGTACTGACACAGTCCGGCCTTCTGGGTCGTGAGACGCAGCGCGAGACCTGGGCCGCGGTCGCGCGCTGACGACTATCCGGCGCTGACGGCTCGGGGCACGTCGGCGCGCAACGTGAAGTCGGTGACGAACTCACCGTCCTGCGGAACGAAACGCCGTCGTGGATCGTAGTTTTCGACGTCGAAGCGGTCCAGCGTAGGTGAGTGCGTCGTGACGGCCATGGTGCCGCCGTCGAGGTCGAATTGCAGCAGCCGCTGGAAGCCTGCGGTGCGTTCGCCGTCGACCTCGAAGTACTGGTAGTCCGCGAGCAACTGCACGACGGTCCGGTCGGTGTCTCCGATCTGCCGGTCGACGACCGTAGCCTGCCCGTCGACGTGTCCCGACAGCACCAAGAACACCGAATCATGCGGTACGACAAGGCGGTTCCAGATCTGTTGCCCCGAACTGGCGCCGATGTCGCCGAACGCCATCAACTTCTTCTCACCACCCTCGTCGAGGTAGTAGTGGGTGCCGATGACGACGTTCCGGTCCGGATGATCGTCGAGCACCTGCTCCGCCCACTTCATGACCTTCTCGGGTGGGTTGTATCCGATGTAGAGCATCAGGAACTTCACCCCGGCGATGTCGACGAGGTCGTAGTGGGCCGAATTGTCCTCGGCCGTGAAGGAATTGCCCCACCACGGCTGATCGCGGTAGCGCTGCGGACCGAAGTATTCGTTGTAGAGCTCGTGATTCTGCTCGTGCATACCCGGCACGAGTTTGCCGGCGACGTTCCACAGATTGTCGTGGTTGCCGGGCAGCACCCCGTGGGGAATTTCCGCGTCCTCCAGGATGGTCATGGCCTTGCTGGCAGCCTCGAATTCGATGCGGGACTGCATATCCGGGCGTCCCGGGCTGATCCAACTCTGGATGATGTCGCCGGTGTGCATGCTGTAGTCGATGTCGTACTTCTCGGCGTTGTCGACCGTCCACTGCGTCATGTCGTCGTACACCGTCGGGTCGTCGCGGGAGACGTACTGAGTATCCGTGATGTGTTGCAACGCAAAGTCGTACGTTCCCGGTTTGGCGAACGACCCATCGGGTGCCGCGTTGTCTTCGGCGAACGAGCGGTCCGCGCGCGGACTGTCGACGATCATAACGTCCACCTCGTGACCGATCTTCTCGACACTGGCAGTGAGGTCGATCGCTCCGCCCGGGGTCGAGGGTTTCGCCGTCGCCACCGCGGGGCCCCAGTCGTCATCGCCGGATCTGCGGACATGCATCGCCAGATCGTTGGAGTTCACGGATGTTCCGGTCCAGGACAATTCGGCGGCGGAGACACCCGGCGCGAACGTCACCGTGTAGCGCAGGTAGGGGAACTCGTCCCAACCCGAGGTCCGCGACGACGAGCCCGTGAACTCGTCTCCGTTCATGACACCCGCCACCATGTCTGCCTCGATCGGCGCGGGTTCGGCCGAAAGGCCCAGGGCGGGAACAGCCGCAGCGGGTGCCTGAGCGGGCACCTTCGAGGGCCCGGCGACGGCATCGGCCCCGACGAGCGCACACGCGACAAGAAGTGTCCCGACGGTCGATGCGGCTTTCACTCCACCGAGATTACCTGCGCCTTCGGCGCCCGTGCGCGCACAGTGACAGCGGAGACCAACTATGCACGCACGGGCGGCGCAGCCGCAGGCAGCGCCTCGGCGACGCGAGTGAGTCGGGCCGCCGCATCGCGCACTCGCTCGATCTTGTCGGTGAGCGCGTCGCCCTCGAACGCTTCGACGCGCCCGCCGATGCTGATCGACGCCACCGCGGTGCCGTCGCGGCCCAGGATCGGTGCGGCGACGGCTGCGACACCCTGCAGGTAATCGGAGTTGCTCACCGAATACCCGTTTTCGCGTACAGCATCGAGGTGTTCGGTCAATGCGTCGACGTCCGTGAGAGTGCGCTCGGTAAAGGCGGAGAGGTCACGGCGAAACCATCTCTCGCGCAGAGTATTCGAGAAGGCAAGCATCACGATCGGACCGGCTGCGGCGTGATACGGCATGACCGATCCGATGTTGATCCCGGCGACGAGGAGCGGATTGTGGCCCTCCAGTCGGTCGATGCACACAGCGCCCTCTTCGGCGGGAACCATCAAATATGCTGTGTCACCGAAGGTTTCGGCGAGGCTTTCCATGTACGGTCGCGCCGCCGCGCGGATGTCGACTTGTACCAGTGCAGCCGAGCCGATTTCGAACAACGGCATCGCCACGCGGTACGACCCGTCGGGCGTGCGGTCGACCCAGCCCGCATGAATCAGTGTCGTCATCAGTCGGTGCACGGTCGTCTTGTTCATACCGCTGGCCGACGTCAAGTCGTTCAAGCTCCAGGTCGGTCGCGCGGCGTCGAAATGCTCGAGCAGGGTGCACGCCTTCAGCACTGCGCCGACGATGTCGCGGCCTTCGGACTCGATGGGCGCAGCCATGTTCACTCTCTCCTCGGCTCGGCAGTGTCTCTTCGCGATGGGGCCAGGTCATCATACGAACAGCAACCCAGGGGAAGCTGCCTTGACATGTGACGACCACCACTCTAGCTTCAATCACGCGATCTGCGGAATGCGTTCCGCATTACGGAATGGACGGTGATCATGACAGCAACAACTCCCACCCTCAAGGACCTGACGATGCAGGGCTTGGTCTATGCACCCGGCGTCTGGGACGGGCTGACTGCGCGACTGGCCGAGCAGGCAGGTTTCAGCGCGCTGTGCGCGTCCGGGTTCGCGGTGTCGGCGTCGCTCGGATTGCCGGACGCCGAGCTGTACACGGCCACGGAGAACCTCCAGGCAGTACGGACGATCCACGAATCCTCTGCGCTTCCGCTGGTCGCCGACATCGACACCGGGTATGGCAATGCCGTCAACGCGGCCCGCACCGCGTCCAAGTTCGTCGACGCCGGTGTGCAGGGCATGTTCATGGAAGATCAGGTGTCGCCGAAGTCGTGCCCGATCTGCGTCGGCGACCCCGTCGACCTCATCACGGTCGAGGAGGCGACCGGCAAGATCCGCGCAGTACGCGACAACATTCCCGACGACGTTCTGCTCATCGCACGTACCGATGCACGAGGCGACGACGCGATCCGCCGAGCCCAGGCGTACGTGGACGCAGGCGCGGACATGATCATGCCGGTGACGAAGACGTTCGAGACGATCGAGCAGTGGGAGCGTTGCCATGACGAGGTGGGAGTGCCCCTGATGGCAACGCTGACCGCATCCACGTGGACCGAGCGTGATTTCACGCCCGAGGTGCTCGAGCGAATCGGGGTACGTCTTGCGCTGCTGCCGACGCAGATCTTGATGGCGGCGACCGGTGCGGCACGAGAAGCGTTGCGACGCTTGGCCGGTGGCGAGGCGGCCGCGTCGGTCAGCGCCGACGCGTTGCAGCACCACGAGTTCGTCGACCTCATCGGCTTTCCCGAGGTCGAGGCGAAACAGCGCAAATATCTACCTGCAGAATCGAATCGGTGACTTTCATGGGTTTCACGATGACCGAGAAGATCCTCGCGAGGACGACCGACGCCGACACCGTACGGGCCGGCGAGAATCATGCAGTTCGACCGGCGCGCATGATCGCGTACGACTTCCCCGGGTACACCGACGTGATGTTCCGCCAGATGCGCGACGACTTCGGCATCGTCTCGCTCGAGGACCCGTCCCGCTACGTCGTCTTCATCGACCACATGTTGACGAAGAACAACGACAAAGAGGCCGAAGTACACCAGGTCACGCGGGACTGGTGCGAGTTCTACGGTATCGAACTGCACGAGGGCCGAGGCATCGGACACCAGCTGACCGCCGAACTGGGACTTGCCGTTCCGGGTGACTTCCTCGTACATTTCGACGGTCACATCAGCGGAATCGGCGCGTTCGGCGCGCTCGGCTGGGGAATCCGGCGTGACCTCATCGAGGCATGGGTGTCCGGCAGACTGTACGTCGACATTCCGGCGACGACGCGATTCGACCTCGTCGGCGAGTTCGAGCCCGGTGTGGACAGTCGAGATCTGGTGCACACCATCATCGATCTCGTCGGCGCCGACGGCTGTGCCCACCAAGTCATGGAATTCGGCGGTCCCGGTGCACGGAAGATGAAGATCGACCACCGCCAGGGCCTGTGCGGCATGGCGATGTTCACCGGCGCGGTCTCTGCTCTGTTCGAGCCCGACGACCTCTCGCTCGCCTATGCGAAAGATGTTGCGCGCGAAAGTTTCACTCCGGTCCATCCCGACGCCGACGCGTCGTACGCAGCGCGGTACACCATCGATCTCGCGACAATCGTGCCGCGCGTCGTGCAGCCGGGTTCGGCGCGTGCGGCCAACACCAAGACCGCGACCGAGGTATCCGGAACGCCGATCACCAAGGCGTTCATCGGATCCTGTGCCAGTGGGCGCATCGAGGATCTGCGTGCGGCGGCTCTCGTCCTGGATGGCAGGTCGGTGGCTCCTGGCGTCGAACTGAACATCGTGCCGACGTCGCAGAAAGTGCACGACCAGGCCGAGAACGAGGGAATTCTCGACGTATTACGCGCAGCCGGTGCGCACATCGCGGTGTCGAGCTGCGACTTCTGCTTCGGCTACCAGAAACCGCTCCAGGCCGGTGAGAACTGCATTTCCACTGGTGTGCTCAACATTTCGGGTCGCATGGGCAGTTCCGACGCGAACATCTACATGGGATCGCCGTATACCGTGGCGGCCAGCGCTGTGGCCGGATCCATCAGGGAGTTCACGTCATGAGTGCGTACCCACCCCCGCCCGACATCATCGAAGGCCGCGTCGCGTGGATCTTCGGCGACGACTTCGACATCGATCTGGTCGTCGGAGTGTCCAACATCAAGTCCTACGACCCCGACCACCTGCGCAGCGTGTGCATGAAGGCATACGACGAGGGGTTCGTCGAGCGAGTTCGTCACGGCGACATCATCGTCGGTGGACGTAACTTCGGCTACGGGCATCCGCACTACCCACCGATGGTGGCACTGCGCAACGCGGGGATCTCTGCCATTGTGGCAGAGTCGTTTTCACCCGGATTCTGGCGCGGCGAGACCTTCAACGGGATGCCGCTCATCACCGTTCCTGGAGTGTCCACGGCTGTCGAGACAGGCGACAGTGTGACGCTCGACTGGCGCACGGCGACACTCCACGTCGACGGCGCCCCTCTCGTCGGCGCGCCGCCGAATGCCAGAACCATCCAGGTCATCGAGGCCGGCGGCTCGTACGAACTTCTCCTGAGAGAACATTCCCTCACTCACCAAGGACAGAACCGATGACGAATGTGGAACACCCTGCCGCGCAACTGAGTCCCGCGTCGAAAGACAAGGCCACCACTGCCCGACGTGCAGCCATCGCCGGCGGCGTCGGCACCCTGATCGAGTACTACGACTTCGCGGTGTACGGCTTCCTCGCCGTCGTCATCGCGCCGTTGTTCTTCCCGTCGACCAGCCCCGGTGTCTCGATTCTGGCCACACTGGCGGTCTTCGGCGTCGCCTATGTCGCTCGTCCGCTCGGTGGAATCTTCTTCGGCAGGCTCGGTGACAGGCGCGGACGCAGGTCGGCGCTCGTCATCACCGTCGTCTGTATGGGAATCGCCTGCGGCATACTGGGCTTGCTTCCGACTCATTCGTCGGTCGGCGTGCTCGCGCCGATCCTGCTGGTGCTCATCCGGCTCGCGCAAGGGTTCTCTGCCGGCGGCGAGATCGGCGGCGCCGCAACGTACATCGCCGAGTCGGCGCCGCCGAAGCGTCGTGGATTCTACGGTTCGTTCACACCGATCGGCTCGACGCTCGGGTTCGCCGTCGCCGCAGCGGTAGTCGGCCTCGTCGCGCTCGGTACGACGGACGAGCAGATGGCGTCGTGGGGATGGCGTATTCCGTTCCTGTTGGCGCTGCCGCTTGCCGTGATCTGTCTTCGGGTGCGGTTGAAGCTCGAGGACAGCCCCGAGTTCGAGGAGATGGCCGAGAAGAACCAGGTCACCAAGAGCCCGCTGTCGGACGTCGTCAAGCGAAATCCGTTGTCGGTCTTGCGCGTCATCGGAATCGCGATCGCAATGAACGGGTCCGGTTACATCGGGCTGACGTACTTCAGCGTGTACCTCATCAAGGATCTGGGATTCTCGAAAGACGCCGTGTATTGGACGTCGGCGATCAGTATCGCGTTGGCGTGTGCGACATTCCCGCTCAGTGGCATGCTGACCGACCGATTCGGACGCAAGCCGGTGTTGCTCGGTGGCTACCTGGCGTACGTCGTCATCGCGTTGCCCGCGTTCATGATTCTCGGCGCGACCACCAGCATTCTCGTCGTCGGAATCGTCTACTTCGTGTACATGGTGCTCAACGGAGTCGTGCAGGTGCCTGCGTTCCCACTGTTCACGGAACTGTTCCCGCGTTCGGTTCGCTACACCGGTGTGTCGCTCGGGTTCAACATCGGCACGATCGCGGCAGGCGGCACGGCGCCGTACGTGGCCGCGCAGCTCGTGGAGTCGACCGGAAATGCGATGTCACCCGCCTACTGGGTGATCGGTGTCTGCCTCGTCGGTGTCGCGACCGTGCTGACCATCCGCGAGACCGGGAAGTCGTCGCTGCCGGTCTAGTGCGCGCGCGGCGCCCGTGCGCGCATAGTTGGTCCGGGCATCAACTATGCACGCACGGGTGGCGAAGCCGCATAGGCTCTCGCACATGCGCACACCGGATGTCAGGATCGGAATCTCCGGCTGGACCTATGCGCCTTGGCGCGGCGACTTCTACCCGAAGGGCCTGCAACACCGACGCGAGCTCGAGTACGCGTCGGAACGCCTGACGTCGATCGAGATCAACGGAACGTTCTACGCGATGCAGAAGCCGGCCAGTTTCACCAAGTGGCGCGGCGAGACGCCCGAGAACTTCGTCTTCGCAGTCAAGGGCGGGCGTTACATCACTCACCTGAAAAGGCTTGTGGGAGTGGAGGCTGCGCTCGCGAACTTCTTCGCTGCGGGAGTTCTCGGGCTCTCCGGCAAACTCGGCCCGGTGCTCTGGCAACTGCCGCCGAACCTGCAGTTCGACGCCGCCACTCTCGCGAACTTCTTCGAGCTGCTGCCGAGGACGACGTCGGAGGCCGTCGAGCTCGCAGGAAGGCGCGACGACAAGCTGCCCGACGACCGTGTTGCACTGGGGTACGACGTCGACCGTCCGGTGCGGCATGCACTCGAGGCACGCCATGAGAGCTTCGCGTGCGACGAGGCGGTGGAACTGCTCCGGGCACACGATGTGGCGTTCGTCGTCGCGGACACTGCCGGGCGGTATCCGTTCGTGGATACGCCGACGTCGAACTTCATGTACGTCCGCCTGCACGGGGACAAGGAGCTCTATGCAAGCGGATACGACGACGCGGCGCTCGACGCCTGGACCGAGCGCATTACGTCCTGGACCTCGGGTGGAATGGACGTCTTCGCGTACTTCGACAACGACATGAAGGGCTTCGCCCCGTACGACGCGATGCGACTCATCGAGAAAGTAGGGCTTTCTAGCTGAATCTAGCCTTGACGGTAGAGCGCGCTAGTTTCCAGTATCGACTGCAAGAGCTCCCGAGGCAGCGCCAGCGGCGGCATCGAGTTCAGCTGAATGGTCTCGTCGGATCGATCGGACTCGCTCTTGATCTCGGCAACCTCGTCGTGCAGGCGTTCCATCGTGATGTCGAGGCGGTTCGCGCTGTCGGCCGCGTCGGTCAGTTCGTCGAGGAGCGGTGTGGGGATGGTGCCGTCGTACTTGTAGAAGATCTTGTGCTCGAGGCTGGCCCAGAAATCCATGGCGATGGTGCGGATCTGGATCTCGACGGGGACGGGCTGAACTCTGTCGCTCATGAACACGGGGACCTCCACGATGAGGTGAAGACTCTTGTAGCCGTTGGGTTTCGGATTCGAGATGTAGTCCTTCACGCCGAGGACCGTGACGTCGCTCTGGTTCGACAGCATGTCGGCGATCCGGTAGGTGTCCGAGATGAAGCTGCAGGTGATCCGAATACCCGCGATGTCGGAGATGGTGTTGCGGATGTCGTCGAGCGTGAGCGGGCACTTCTTACGACGAGCCTTCGTGATGATGCTCTCGGGCGTCTTCAGCCGTGATCCGACGTGTTCGATCGGGCTGTACCGATGGATGTGGGTGAACTCTTCTTTCAGGATGTTGATCTTGGTCATCAGCTCGTCGATCCCGAACTTGTACGACATCATGAACCGGGTGAAGTCGCCTCGGAGCTTGTCGAAATCGCTGCTGCTGTCCATGTGATCGATTCTGTACCACGAGGTCGTCAGTGCTGGTCGGCGCCCCGTGAGTCGAAACTCGCGTCCGAGCAGCGAACGCCGAGGGGCGGTGTGAACGTCACGTCCCCGCAGGTTCTGCACTCGTGTGTGCGGTGGTGGCCGCGTCCGCAGGAGCATGCCCTCGACCCGACCAGTACGGTTCGTGGGCCGAGGGCATGACCGCGAGCGCACCTGCACGGAGCGCTCTCGGCCCATCGATCGCCCAATCGATGGAGCGTCGCGGAGGCGTCGACACGTTCGACGCCGGCGTCGTCGGGTAGCGCCATGCTCTTCTGCCGCCCATGTTCGTGGTCTGGACCGTCCGCAACCTGAGTTCCGGACGGCTCGGTCAGCCTAGCATGCATTCGAACGTATGTTCCCATTGCTTCGATCCGGTTGAGGTTCTACGGTTGTTCGTAATTACGGAATTACCGAACAGATGGGAAGTCATGCGACGCATCGCGACAGCATCCGCAGCCTGTGCCACTCTTCTCGTGCTCACCGGTTGTGCGACTGGCCAGGCGGATCAGGCAGACCAGCCCTCGGACTGCTCTCCGGCCACGTCCACCGACCTGGCCACCGACGAGGGTTGGCTGGGTCTGATCGCGCAGGCGCCCGACACCGTCGGGCTCGTGATCGACGACGGCAGAGGTCGAACCGTCGAACATCGGGCGGGCGAGGAGCAGGTGCTGGCATCGGCGATGAAGGTGGTGCACCTCAGCGCGTACGCGAAGGCGGTTGCCGACGGGGATGTCGACCCCGATGAGCAAGTCTCACTGCTGGATTGGGAGCGATGGTACGTACCCGGTACGGACGGTGGCGCGCATCCGGCCGCGCTGGAGCGCCTCGGAATCGCGAACGACGGCATCAGCGCGACCGACCTCGACGCGACCGTCCGGCTCGACGACATGGTGACCGCGATGATTCAGGAGAGTGACAACGGGGTCCCCGACTACCTTCGCTACCGGCTCGGTGACGAAGCGTTGAAAGATGCTGCCGCAGCGGGTGGGTGGGACGGATTCACTGCACCCACGCTCGTCGGCGATTCGTTGTCGCTGCTGGATCCAACTCTGGCAGAAGGGGATCGTTGGGAGACGGCGAACCGGTGGGCGTTCGATCAGCCGTTCCGGGACAGTGTGAGTGCGTCCGCCCGGATTCCGAGTTACGACGAGCAGGTCGACGGCGTCGAAGCCGCGTTCACCCGTGGATCGGCGGAGCAACTGACGTCGTTGTATCGATCGTTCGCCGACGGTAGCTTCGGACCGGGAGCGGACACCGTGCTGCGTCATCTCGAGTATCAGCCCGCGCCGGACGGTGCGCTCGGACTCGGCTTCAAAGGCGGAAGCCTGCCCGGAATTCTCACGCAGGCAATGGAACTGCGTCGCGACGACGGTACCGTCGCAACGGCAGTGTGGCTCGTCGACGGTATGCCGGCGGACCGATACGAAGCAGCCCTCGGTGCGATCACGGTGCAGCAGGGTCTCATCCTCGACGCCATGAGCTCGTCCGACGCTCTCGACCGGATAGCCTGCGTCGTGTGAGTGACGACGTCGAAACACGGCTGGCCCGTCTGGAAGCGCGGGTCGCACAGCTGGAGGGCCGGGATAAGCCACCCCATACTTCTCCGTCGGGCGGGTCGGTTGCGTATCAGGGCGACGTGCACCTGCACGGTGACGTCGAATGGTCCATCGGCTACTCGCCCGACGCGATACTCGACCTGTCCGTGGCACGGACGTCGGAGGTACTCGCCTCCCTCGGGCACCCGGTGCGTCTGCAGATCGTGCGGACCCTGCTGCGAGGCCCGGCCAACGCGTCGGCGCTGCAGGAGGCCGTCGAGCTCGGTTCGACCGGGCAGGTCTATCACCATCTGAAGGCGCTGAGTTCGGCTGGTGTCGTCGAACAGCACGCGCGAGGTGAGTTCCGGATCGCGGCCACGAAGGTTGTGCCGCTGCTGGTCTCGATGCTGGCGGCGGCGGATATTTCGGGTGAGCTACGCACGTGAGCGAAAATGTGTAGAGGGCTATACATTTTCACTCACGACGGGTGACTGCGATGAGAAACCGCGACGACGGGTGTCGGTACAGGTAACTCCCTCGTCCCACTCACATCGGAGAAGACAATGACTGCACCGACCGCACCGACGGCTCAGTCGCGCACCGCCGCCCGCATCGGGTGGGCTCTGACCGCACTCATCGCGATCTTCCTGGTCTTCGACGCCGTGTCGAAGCTGATGAACGTCCAACAGGTCAAGGACGCCACCGTCGATCTCGGGCTCCGCGACGACATGATTCCCGTCATCGGCGTCGTACTTCTGGTGTGCCTGGCGCTGTACCTCGTGCCGCGCACCGCGTTTCTCGGAGCCGTCCTGCTCACCGGCTACCTCGGCGGCGCCGTGCTCACCAACTGGCGCGTCGACAAGCCACTGTTCAGCACGGTTCTGTTCGCCGTGTACTTCGGCATCGTCGTCTGGGGCGCGCTGTACTTGCGCGACCCTCGCGTGCGTCAGGTCATGCCGCTGGTGCGCTGACGGCGCTGACGCGCATGTGCACGAAAATACATGACCCGCTATGTATTTTCGTGCACGTGCGGCGAAGTCGCCCTACTGCGCTGCGTACCCGCCGTCGACGAGGTGGTAGCTGCCGGTGATGAAGCCGGCGGCATCGCTCGCGAGGAACGAGACGAGGCTCGAGACCTCTTCCGATGTGCCGAGTCGACCGAGAGCGTGCTTGGCCTCCAACGCCTTTCGCACGTCCTCGTCCATGTTGGCGACGAGCAGCGGTGTGCGGATGAAGCCCGGGCCCACAGCGTTGACACGCACTCCGGCGGCGCCGTATTCGAGTGCGGCGGTTTTGGTGAGGCCGAGGAGTCCGTGCTTCGCAGCCACGTAGCTCGCGGAGTTCGCGATGCCGACGCTGCCCAGAACGGACGCCATGTTGACGATCGATCCACCGCCCGCTGCTGCGATCGCGGGGATCTGCTTCTGCATTCCGTAGAACACGGCGTTGAGGTTGACGTCGATGACCTTGCGCCAGCTGTCGACGGAGACCTCGCCGACGGGCAGGGGCTCCCCACCGATCCCGGCGTTGTTGACGGCGATGCGCAGTGGTGCGAGATCACCTGCGGCGGCGACCATCGCCTCGACGTCCTTCAGGTCCGCGACGTTGCCGACGAACGGTGCTGCTGCTCCGCCTGCTGCGGTGATCTCGTCGGTGACCGCCTTGGCGTGATCACCGTTCAGATCCGCTACCAGCACCGATGCACCGTTGGCGGCAAGTTCCAGCGCGACTGCTCGACCGATGCCGGAGCCTGCTCCTGTGACGATTGCCGAACGATCCGCGACGTCGTACGTGGCCATGACGACCCATCTCCCTTTGTTGAAGCTTGAACTAAGTATCTATAGAAGCATAATAGTTAGTAGGGCTCACGTATTCCGTGGTGTGCGTCACCGTCACCGAAAGCGCTCACCAAGTGGCGACCAAGTGGTTCGGGTGAACCTTTCGCCATGAACATCACACCTTCACTCCTGTACAGGTTGAGCGGCGTCTCCGTCATCGTCGCTTTCGTCCTCAACATGATCGGCGGCACGATCCACCCCGTGGTGGGCGGCTGGGCGCACTCGGTGGAAGCGCTGAGTCAGCCCTTCAACCCCTACGCGCAGTACTTCCTTCTCCTCGGAACGCTGCTCCAGTTCCTGGGGCTCCCGGCTGTGTACGTCTGGGTGTCGAAGAAGGCAGGACTGCTCGGCCTGATCGGCTTCGTCCTCTACTTCTTCTCCAGCATGCTGGTCATCGTGCCGCACCTGACAGTCGAAGCCTTTGTGTCCGTGCCGATCTCGAATGGACCGGAGATCGCGCACTTCCTCATTCCCGACGACGATTCGCTCTTCGCGGCGCCTGCATTCCAGAACCTGCAACTCGTGGCAGGCCTGGCTTTCATGGCCAGCATGCTTCTGATGGGCATCGCGCTACTGCGTTCGCGGGCTGTGCCGGTGTGGATCAGCATCGTCATGATTCTCGGTGCAATCGTCCTGTTCGTCCCGCTTCCGCAGGCGCCGGTGCTGACCGGTCTCGTCATCGAAATTCCACGAGGCCTGGCCATTGCGGCGATCGGTGTCCTGATGATCAAGGGAAGGAACGACGCCGAAATCAGTGAGACCCGCGTCGACGCAGTGACTCGATAAGACGATCCCCCGAACGCTCGAACTCCTCGGCGGCAGCACTGTCGCCGAGGAGTTTCGCCGTTGCGGCCAACGCGAAATCGACTGGGCCCGAGTAGAAAGCGCCGGAATTCAGGCCGCCGATGCGTCCAGCGAAGGGCAACAGCTCGCCGTGAATACGACGCGACGCCTCGACGTCTCCGAGCCTGGCCGCCGCGTGAGCCGAGTACGTCGTCATGCCCAGCCAGTAGTAGTCCCGCGCGTAGGGCCGCGCATCCGACCACAACGCGCGTGCGCGTTCGACGTCACCGCTGTCGAGCAGTGCGACGATCAACGGCAGGCGAAGGCTGTGTGGACGCATCGACTCGACAGCGCTCAATTCGTCGACCATCGGTGACAGGTCATCGAGATATGTTGCGACGCCGAGCCTTCCGATCATCGCGATGAAGTAGGCGACGGCATTGCCTCCGGCCACCATCTGATCGGCGATCTCGGCGTATCTGGTGAGAGCGACGTCGGTTCTACCGGTCATGATCTCCGACGCGGCCTCGTAGATCTGCAGCACGCTGAGCATCTCGCCGAGTTGGTGACCCGATGCATGCCGGATCGCCGACGCGGCACTTCGCTCGGCCTCGTCGAGTTCCGTTGCGGCACAGTGTGACAAGAAAGCATAGTAGTGTGCCAGCGACGTGAAGCCTGCGTCGCCATGTGCGGCGGTCAGCAGTTCGTCGGCAATCGAGGGCAGTCGATCGGCAAGATCTGGCCCGAGCGCCGTGTACCCATATGCGTTCAACGCGTGGCACAGCACCTCCGGTGTTCCGGCTTTTCGCGCGATCTCGACGGCCTGCGTGGCGGCCGCGATGGTGGCGTCGACGTCGTCGCCCTCGATTTCGAACACCAACGCGACCAAGAGCAGCGCCCGGTCGACTGGCGGGAGATCATCTGCGGCAAGCAGGGTTTCGATGGGCGCGACGACCGATCGATCGACCTCTATCTCCGGCCGAATCGACCAGACAACCGGCGCTGCCCACGCCGTCAGCGCTGCGATCAGTTCAGAGCGCCCGATGCCCGACGCGATGTCGATTGCCCGTTGGCGTTCGGATCGTGCCGCCGCGGTCTCCCCCGCTCGGGCGAGTGATCCGACGAGGGGTAACAGCAGCTGGAGGAGGGATTCACGGGGCGCGTCGACGGCCTGATCGTGCAACGCGACAGCAGAACGCCACAGCACCAATGCTTCTCGATGCGAGCCCATCGCATCGGATCTACGAGCGGCATCGACGGCGTACGGCAGGACATCGAGCGCCGTTGTCGGTGTCGCGGACAGGATTGCGTGGTGTGCAAGCGCCGCATGATCGTGCGGTGTGTGGTCGGCGAGAACCCGTAGCGCGGCGCCGTGCATGCGTGTGCGACGCATCAGCGGTAGCTCGCCGTACAGCGTGTCCCGTACGAGGGCATGTGCGAACCGCACACGGTCCGGCGATGGTTCGACGAGAAGTCCTGCCAGTACGGCGGGTTCGAGTGCGTCGAGCAGTGCATCCTCGGAACGTTCACTCATCGCCGCGAGAATTTCGAGGTCGACATCGCGGCCCAGCACCGACGCCCGCCTGAGTGTCGTGACGCTGTCCCCGGGCAAGCGAGTGATGCGACGGCGCAACACATCTCCGATACCGTCGGGGACCACAGATCGAGCTGCCTCGGGTCCCTCCGACAGAATCAGGCGTGCGAATTCCCGGACGAACAAGGGGTTTCCGTCTGTCCGCTCGATGAGAATGTCCAGTATGTCGCTGGTGGCGTCGTAGCCTGTCTGCTTGGCCACCTCGGCTACTGCCGCGGGTGGTAGCCCGTCGAGATGGATGCGCGACGAGCCGGCGCCCGCAGTGGCGCCCCACGTCGTCTCCAGTTCGGGCGAGACCTCGGATGTTCGAAATGTCGCCACGACAAGCACTGTCGTGGTCGTGAGCGCGGCGACCACATGACGCAGTATCTGCATCGTCAGCTCGTCCGCGCGGTGGCAGTCGTCGAGAATCAGCGCCACTGGAGCATCGTCGGCGGCAAGGCTCAGGTAGTCGGAGAGCCCCTTCGACAACCAGAATGGTTCGACGGCACCAGTTTCCGTGTCCGACGTCAACGGCAGCAACAGCTTCTCGACGTGCCCCGGCATCGGAAGACGGTGCTGCAGCGCCGTCGCGATCTCCGCCCATGGCCAGCCGGGCGGGGTGCCGTCGACCTCGCGGCAACGGCCCCACGCCACGGTCCACCCGTCGGCGTCGAGATGTTCGACGACGTTCGACGCCAACGTCGTCTTGCCCTGACCGGGCTCGCCGCCAACCCACACCACTTCGAGGTGGCCGGATGCAACGTCTCTCGCGATACCGAGGACGGTCCGTGTTTCGTCCGGGCGGCAGTTGACGTCGCGAGTTGCTTCGGGTTGCGCACGGGGCGTGGGTCTTTCGACGCGTTGCGGTGCCGCAAGATGCGGACTCTGCGCGAGTATGTCGGCTTCGAGGGCCCGGAGTTCGCTTCCGGGGTCGATGCCGAGCTCATCGGCGAGGTATCTGCGTGCGCGGCCGATCGTGTCGAGTGCGTCGCCCTGCCTGCCTGCGCGGTACTGGGCCAGGGCGAGCAGGTGAACGGGTCGCTCTCGACCGGGATTGTCGAGGACGTGGTGCGTCAGATCGGTGACGACGACGGCCGGAGACTCTCCCAATTCCAGAAGTGCCTGCGCACGCTCTTCGACTGCGGTGCGCTGGAGTTCGTCGAGCCGTGCGATTTCCGGTGCAGCCCAGGACGTGTTGGCTACTTCCTGATACGGGCGTCCGGTCCACCGGGCTAGGGCGTCACCGAGGAGCGTGAGCCGTTCTTCGGGGTCGCCGATGCGGAGTGCAGTAGACAGCAGCTGCTCGAAGTGCCACGCATCGACGGCATCGACCGGCAGATCGAGGGCATACCCGGGCGACGAGCTGATCAGAACGGTCGCGGGAGTGCGAGGCTTACGGTCGGGCTCGAGAACGCGTCGTAGATTGGACACGTGGACCTGCAGTGCCGCCAGCGCTTTCGGCGGCGGCTCACCGGACCACAGGTCCTCGATGAGCAGATCCGTGGACACGACCGCACCTTTCGCCAGAGCCAGACGCGTCAACACCGTGCGCCTGCCGGGACCTGCGAGGTCGACGGCACGGCCGTCCCGCTGCGCACGCAGCGGGCCCAGTACGTGTATCGACAGCGGGTGCGAGGTACTCATGATGCCTCGCAGAATAATCGCTACGTTGCAGATGCTCTCGCTGCGAGAAAGGCCTCGGGATCGATCAAGTCTGCTTGACCGACGATCGACCCCAGATCCGCGATGCGCTCGATACCCGTCAGCACCATTTCTTCTTCGACGGTTCCTTCGGCGTAGCCGTAGTAGCAGGTCGACGTGGTGTGCTTGTGGTCCTTGTCGATGCGGTTGGCGCGGCCCTCGATCTGCCGGATGTCGATCGGAGTCCACCGGGGGTCGTGGATGAGCGTGACACGTGGGGCGGCCGTCGACACCGTTTTCTCGGGGAGAAGAAGCTCACCCGCGTGCAGGTTGATCGCACTCGTCGTCGTCGAGATGATCACCCGAGCCGCGCCGGTCTGGAAGCGTCGGATTTCGATCTCTTGATCCGCACTGCTCATGCTGCCGTCGACGACGGCGACGTCGAGGCCCTCCTCGCGCAGAGTCTCGGCAAGCGCCGCCACGGACTCGCGGTAGAACATCGACACAAAGACCTGGTTGCCGTCGCGCACCCACGACCGAACCTGATCGGCCGACGCCGGAATCCTCAGGTACGAACACTTCTGGCGAAACCGCAGCGCCGCGGCCCTGGTACTGGGGTTCTTCTGCAGAACCCGCTTGCCGCCCACTGCTTTCCACAATGGAAGGCCCAGCTCCTTGCGGTAATCCACCCACGCGGAGTTGTAGAGCCGCTTCTGCGCTGCCGTCAGTTCCTGGCCGAGCGGCTCGCGCGGCGTCGGCGGCGACGGACGCGAAATCGACCACGGGACAGAGCCTCCCGCGAGCCACCGGTGGATGGTGCCGATGTCGCGTTCGCGTCGGGCAGCGTCTTCCGGTTCCCACCGCCACGTCTTCAGGCCGCCTGCCTTGCCCTCCTTGAGAGCGAATCCGGCGTCGGTCAGGAACGTTGCCCACTGGGTGGTGACGGCATAACCCAGCGAATCCTCGTCGAGGATGGGCTCGTTACCGCGGCTCTGTTCGATCGCACGTGCCATGTACGCGAAATGCATCGGTTGGTAGCCCGGCGTCGCGGACATCCACACGACCGCGCGCGCTGCCTCCTGGTACCGCCACAGAATCTGCGACTGCTGCGATTCGATGTTCATCAGCGCGTGGGACTCGTCGGCGATGACGACGTCGATGTCGAACCGCAGCTCACCCAGTGCGATGGTCCGCTTGTTCTGTGTCTTCTTGCGTTTGCCCAGGTCGGTGTCCTCGGGGACAGTGAGCAGCTTCTTCGTCGACTGGTAGGTGACCAGAAGCCAGCGCCTGCGCTCGGTGGGATCGACGTCGGCCTCGGTGTCCGCGATGGTGCGTCGCCAACCCGGCAAAGCGCCTTTGGGCGCGACGACGAGGACGGTACTGACGTCGTCGGGCATCTGCCTGACGGCCTCGCAGACTGCCAGCGTCTTACCGAGGCCGGTCGAATCCATCTGTGCGAAGTACGGGAACCCGTTCTCCATGGCGTCCAGCTGCCGACGGACGGACTCGAGTTGCGTTTCGCGTGGGCGCATCGACCGCTCGTGGACCACCTCGGGTCGCCACTCCTCGTTCGCGTCGTCCTCGACCCATCGCTGCAGGCTGTAGGGCATCGACTCGAACGAGGACAAGCCGTCGGGAAGCTCGGTTCCGTAGTACGCGAACACCCGCGGGCCGGGGTGCCACCGCGCGCCCGACGCCGATGCGAGTGTCCGGTCCTCGAACGGGACGTCGAGAACCCACACGCGCTCGCCGGGGTCAGGTAGACGCAGGTCGGGAGAGACGGTCTTGCGCACAGCCCGCTTCCGGGGAGCTGCCTTCTTCTTGGTGCTACTCGTCGACTGCTTGAACTTACGAGCCGCCGCGCTCCTGCCTGCGCCGACGGTACGAGCAGTGGTGGTCGGCTTGCGTCTACGAGGTGGCACGCACACACCGTAGAGCACGGCACCGACACGACTCCGATCAAGCAGGAGGGGCAAAGAATTCGAGTGCGATGTTGTCGGGGTCGCGGAACGACAAGCCCGATCCGTAGTGGTCGTGCTTGATGCCGGAGTGGTCGATCTTCAGCTCGTCGAGTCTGGCCGGCCATGCTTGCAGTTCCTCCTGCGTGCACCCGAAGCCGACGTGATCGAGTCCGACGCGATGCTCGTCGAACGGCTCTCCCGCAGAGTGGCCCGGATGGGTGTGCAGTCCGAACAGCATGCCACCGCCGATGGCGAACACGGTGTGATGGAAGTTGCCGGAGTCCTCGTCGAGGACCGGGTCGGAACCGAACAGCCGCGAATACCAGGCAGTGCTGGCACTCAGGTCGGAGACGGTGATCGCCACATGGGCGAGTCCTGGAAACTCGGGCATGACACACATCCTTCGAGTCGACGAGGCGTTGATCTCACGCTAGGTGCGCGACCTCGTGTGCACTGGCAGATGAGGGTGAAACCACCCGACAGGACAGGTGAGAACCTCGTCGGTACGGTTCAGCGCATGACGGAGAAGACGCCGGTGGCGGTGGTGCTGGTCCACGACCGCGATCCGGCCCTCGGCTATCGCAACATCGGCACACTCGTTCCCGAGTTGCAGGGGCGCGGGTACGAGCTCGAGGTGCATTCGTTCGACTACGGGCGCGACGCGATACCGCCCGACCTGGACGACGCTGCGATGGTCGTCGTCATGGGCTCGCCCGACGCCGCGTACGACGACGGTAACCACTGGATCGGCCCCGAGATCGCGTATCTGGAGGAGGCTGTCGACCGCAACGTCCCGATTCTCGGCGTCTGCTTCGGCGGGCAGCTGCTCGCGAGGGTGCTCGGCGGAACCGTCGCGAAATCGCAGTTCCCGGAGCACGGCTTTACCGCGGTGAAGACCGAGGACGCGGCTCTCGAAGGTCCATGGATGGAATTCCACGAGGACACGTTCGATGCCCCCGCGGGTGCGACCGTGGTGGCGCACAACGACGCAGCTCAACAGGCCTTCGTGTACGGACCGCACCTCGGTCTCCAGTTCCACCCCGAGATCGACATCGACAGTTTCGAATCGTGGGCCGACGCCTGGGTACGCGACAACGTAGAGCAGGACGACGCTCTCGTCACCGCGATCCGTGAGGATCTGAAGACCGGCGAGGCCGACGCCCGGAAACGATGCAGTGCGTTGCTGGATGCGTGGCTCGAAGTGGGGTAGGCCCTATTACGGTGGGGGCATGAACTTCAGCGACCATCAGATCGGCATCTATGCACAGGGCATGTTCACCGATCAGAGGCCGGAGATCACGACCAATCTGGCGAAACTCGAAGAGCAGGCTGCCGCGACGCTGACCCCCGAGGCGCTCGGGTACATCGTCGCGAGCGCCGGAAGCGGGTCGACGGCACAGGCGAACCGCGACGCGTTCGATTCCTGGCGCATCGCCCCGCGAATGTTGCGCAGTGCCGCCGAACGTGATCACGGGGCGACGATCCTCGGCACGCAGGCGCCCGCACCGTTGATGATCGCGCCCGTCGGGATTCAGACGCTCGCGCATCCGGACGGCGAACTCGCGACGGTCCGCGCCGCTGCGGCACTCGGCGTGCCCTACATTCACTCGACGCAGGCGTCGCACTCGTTCGAGCAGGTCGCCGAAGCCGGCGGCGACTCGCCTCGCTGGTACCAGTTGTATTGGCCCACCGACGAATCCGTGCTGCTCAGTTTCCTGGCTCGCGCGAAGGACACCGGTTTCACGACGCTCGTGTTGACCCTCGACACCACACTCCTCGGCTGGCGGCCCGCGGATCTGGACCGTGGGTACCTGCCGTTCCTGGCGAACCTCGGAATCGAGAACTACTTGTCCGACCCGGCGTTCCAGGCGGGACTGGAGCAGCCCGTCGACGCCAATCCCATTGCTGCCGCGATGCATTGGGCGCAGATGTTCCCGAATCCGGGCCTGAACTGGTCGCAGCTGGCGTTCTTGCGTCAGCACTGGGACGGCCCGATCGTGCTGAAGGGAATCTGTACCGTCGGGGACGCTCGATCTGCGTTGGAGCACGGCGTCGACGGCATCGTGGTGTCGAATCACGGTGGACGTCAGATCGACGGTGCACGTGCATCTCTCGACGCGTTACCCGACATCGTCGACGCGGTCGGCGATCGGCTGACGGTACTGTTCGATTCCGGTGTGCGCACCGGCGCGGACATGGCCAAAGCCCTCGCCCTCGGGGCCGACGCGGTGCTGCTCGGCAGGCCGTTCCTGTACGGTCTCGCGCTAGGTGGTCAAGCGGGCGTCGAACACGTATTGCGTTGCATACTCGCCGAATTCGATCTCGTCACGAGCCTGTCGGGTCACACCGGTGCCGCGGAGCTCGGTCGCGAATCGGTGGTGCGCGCATGAGCCCGGCGTGGGTGCAGCATGCGCTCTGGTGGCAGGTCTACCCGCTCGGTTTCGTCGGTGCGCCCGTTCGGGATTGGGACGGGACCTCTTCGGTAGACGAACACAAGTTGCTCAAGGTCGTCGACTGGCTCGACTACGCAGTGGAACTGGGAGCGTCCGGAATCGCACTCGGCCCGATCTTCGCGTCGGAGGGCCATGGCTACGAGACGACAGACCACTTTCGGATCGACGACAGGCTGGGCACCGCAGAGGATTTCGACGCGCTGGTCGTCGCGGCGCACGATCGGGGCATGCGCGTCATGCTCGACGGCGTGTTCAACCATGTGGGACAGAGCTTTCCGCGTTTCCAGCAGGCGTTGCGCGACGGTTCGAGTTCCTGGTTCCACCTGGACTCCTCGGGTCGACATCGCAACTTCGAAGGCCACGACGAGCTGGTGACGTTGAATCACGACAGCGAGGAGGTTCGGCAGTACGTCGTCGACGTCATGACGCACTGGCTCGATCGCGGGGCCGACGGATGGCGTCTCGACGCGGCATACGCTGTGCCGTCGACCTTTTGGGCGTCGGTGATACCGCGCGTGCGCGACAAGCATCCGGATGCGTACTTCCTCGGCGAAGTCATTCACGGTGACTACGCGGAGATCGTCGGACGCAGCTCTCTCGATTCCGTGACCCAATACGAGCTGTGGAAGGCGATCTGGAGCGCGATCTCGGAGAAGAACTTCTTCGAGTTGTCCCATGCGCTCGGCAGGCACAACGAGTGGTTGGAGACGTTCGTGCCCGCGACGTTCGTGGGCAACCACGACGTCAATCGCATCGCCAGCACGGTCGCCGACGAGCGTCATCTCGCGCACGCACTCGTCGTATTGTTCACCGTCGCAGGCACGCCGACGGTCTACTACGGCGACGAGCAAGGCTTCCGCGGCGCAAAGGAGGAACGCGTCGGTGGCGACGACGAGGTGAGGCCCGAATTCCCGTCGAGCAAGGACGATCTCGCGCCGTACGGTTGGCCGATCTTCCACCTGCACCAGGAGCTGATCGGCCTCAGGAGGCGGCATTCGTGGTTGCATACCGCGCGCACCGAGACCGTCGAACTGACCAACACCGCTCTGGCCTATCGCGTGTTCGACGGAGAAGAACGGCTGCACGTGGTGCTCAACCTCGGAGACGACAGTGTCGAATATCGGATCAGTGGACCGGTGCTGGCAGGCGAGGCCACGGTTCAGGGTGGGTACGTGACGGTGGCGCCGCACGGGTGGGTCGTGCTCGGCTAGCGCCTTCTACGGCTATCTAGATGTCGCGCTAGATAGCCGTAGAAGCTCCGATATGACTACACTCGTCTCTCGACACGGGGTGCCGCTGCACGGCGGCTGAGAACACACCCGTCGAACCTGATCTGGCCAGCACCAGCGTAGGGATGTCTATGTCTGAGCTGTGCCTTCGAAAGAGAGGCGCATACCCATGAAGTTCGAAGAGCAGACCGTTCTCGTCACCGGCGCAGGCCGCGGGCTCGGATCCGCGATCGCCCGGGCGTTCGCAGCGCAGGGCGCACGCGTCGTCGTCGACTACCGGCGCAGCGAGGAGGCCGCCGAGAAGTTGGCTGCCGAAATCGGTGGCTTCGCTGCGCAGGCCGATGTCACGGACGCGGCACAGGTCGACAGGCTGTTCACCGCGGCCGAGAAGCACTTCGGCACACCCGTGACGACCGTCGTCAATAACGCACTCGCGGACTTCTCGTTCAACGGCGACGCTCGCAGCAAGGCCGACACCATCTCGTGGGCGCAGTTCGACTCCCAGTTCCAAGGCGCCGTCCGCGGTGCATTGACGACGACGCAACGCGCGATCCCCGGTATGCGTGCGGCAGGATTCGGTCGCATCGTCAACGTCGGCACCAACCTGTTCCAGAACCCGGTCGTCCCGTACCACGACTACACGGCGTCGAAAGCTGCACTGCTGTCCCTGACGCGCACTCTCGCAACCGATCTGGGCCCCGATGGCATCACGGTCAACATGGTGTCGGGCGGACTGCTGCGTACCACCGACGCCAGTGCCGCGACGCCGGACGAGGTGTTCGACTTCATCGCCTCGTCGACACCGCTGCAGCGTGTCGTCACGCCCGAGGAGTTCGCCGACGCCTTGCTGTTCTTCGCGTCCCCGTGGTCGCGGTCGGTGACCGGGCAGAATCTCGTCGTGGACGGCGGATTGGTCAAGGGCTGAAGCATGTTGCATCTCAACGCTTTTCTGTTCGGCTGTGGTCATCACAGTGCTGCGTGGCGTCACCCCGACTCGCGCGTCGAGGATCTCGGTGACATCGCGTACTACGAGGAACTCGCGCGAAGTTCGGAGCGCGGCAAGCTCGATGCCGTGTTCTTCGCCGACGGCCACTCGGTCCGGGACCCTGCCGGTGCCGGAACGTGGTTCCTCGAACCGATCACGGCGCTGTCGGCGATGGCAAGGGCGACAACGCATATCGGTCTCGTGACGACGATATCGACGACGTTTTACACCCCGTTCCACGCGGCCAGGATGCTCGCGTCGCTCGATCACATCAGCGGTGGTCGCGTGGGCTGGAACGTCGTCACCTCGATGTTCGACGCCGAAGCACGAAACCACGGTTTTGACGAGATCCCCGGCAGGGCAGAGCGATACGCGCGTGCCGAGGAGTTTGTCGACGTCGCACTCGCGTTGTGGGACACATGGGATGCCGACGCACTCGTGCTCGATCGCGAGGGGATGTACGCCGACCCGACGAAAGTCCATTCGATCGACCACGACGGCAAGAACTTCCGGGTCGACGGGCCGTTGACCGTCCCGCGCTCGCCGCAGGGTCGGCCGGTCTTGTTCCAGGCGGGTGCGTCGGGCCAGGGTCGTGATCTTGCGGCTCGATACGCCGAGGCCATATACGCTGTGGCGTATGATATTTCGGCGGGATCGGACTACTACGCCGATGTGAAGGCCCGAATCTCGAGCGCGGGTAGAGACGCGTCGACGGTGGGCATCATGCCCGGCCTCGTCACGTATGTCGGTTCGACGATGGACGAAGCACGCGCCAAGAAGGCCGAACTGGATGCGTTGTTACCCGTCGAACAGTCGCTTCGTCAGTTGAGCATGTTCGTCGAACAGGACTGCAGCGACTGGGAACTCGATGCGCCGGTGCCTTCGCTTCCGCCGATCGAGGAATTCACCGGGCCGCACGGCAGGTACGAGACGATTCTGCGGATCATCGCCAAGGATGCACCTACTGTGCGGGAGTTGCTGGGAACCCTCGCGGCAGGCGGGGGCCATGCGACGATGATCGGCACACCCGAATCGATCGCCGACGAGATCGAAGCCTGGATCGACGCAGGCGCCGCGGACGGTTTCAACCTGATGCCGCCGCTGTATCCGCACAGCCTGACGGAGTTCATCGACCATGTCGTGCCGATCCTGCAGGAGCGCAGGCTGTTTCGGCGTGAGTACACGACCTCGACGTTGCGGGATCACCTGCGCTGACGCACCCGTGCGTGCATAGTTGGCGTGGGGACCAACTACCCGCGCACGGGTGGCGAAGCCACAAAACTCCTCGTCAGCTCCGCGATCTCCGACGCATGGGAGATGGGTGACCAATGCCCGGCGCGAATCTCGTTGCGCGTCAGGTCCTTCACCCATTTCTCGGTATCGTCGTAGTGGAACGGGCGCACCGCGACGTCCTCGGTGTTGACGATCAACTGCACCGGGACGTCGACGTAGCGCTCTCGTGGCTTCGTCAGGCGCGGGATGATGTTGGCGCGGTACCGGTTGGTACCGTTGACAGCATCGGACCATAGCGTCGAATTCTGTTTCACGAGAGCAGGATCGACGTTCGAGAACTCCTGGAGAAACGCGGGCCACCCCTTGGCGAACTGCCGCTTGATGCGCAACGTCGACAGTCCGGGAGTGTGGAAGGTCACCGTGTACCAGGAGGCGCGGGTCTGCGCGAGTACCTGCTTGATCCCCGTCCATGTCGGCCGAGACAGTCGCGAGCGAGACCATCGAGCGAGGTGGTCCAGATTCGGACCCGACACCGACGTGTACGACGCGATGCGTTCGGCCGCGCGAGGCTCGCCCGCCGCTTCCCAGACCTCGACGGCGCCCCAGTCGTGGGCGAGAACGTGGACCGGACGGTCGGGGCTGACGGCGTCGATCACCGCATAGAAGTCGCTCGCGAGGCTGCTCAGCCGGTACGCGGACTGCTCGTCGGGCACGGTGCTCTTCCCCGCACCGCGGGTGTCGTAGGTGATGATGCGGAACTCGTCGGCCAACAGCGGGACGATGTGGCTCCACAGATCGTGCGTGTCGGGCCAGCCGTGCACGAGGACGAGCGGATCGCCGTCGGGGTTGCCGGTCTCGAACACGGCGAGCCGCATTCCTTCGTTGACGACGAACCTTTCGGTAACCATGCGAAGTGACTCTACTGTGAACGGCGGTTACATGTACATAGTCTGTCGGTGGTGCCTGCGACAATGGCGCGCGTGAATCCCGACTGGCCACTGACCGTGAGGACCATCGCGACTGCGACCGACGACGCACTCGCCGCCGCTACCGGACAGCAGGCCGACGCGTTCGCCGACGCCATCGAGTCCCTTGCGTCGGAAGATCCGGCTCAGGTCGGTTTGATCCATGCCGAGATGGTCCGGTCGCTGCTCGAAGAACTTCATCCCGACGGTCTGACCGGCGAGGACGTCCAGGATGCGCTCACTCGGACGGTCCGGAGCGCAGCTGCGTGGAATCCCAGCGTCGACGTCGACGGGTTCGTCGAGGTGCTCACCGGCGCATTGGGCGTCGCCGACACCGAGGAGCGTCGCCCCCGCCCGAGGCCGGAACATGCGGTGTTGTTGATCGCAGATCTGCTGGTCAGGCGGAAATCCCCGGCTCAGGTCTACCTGCGCAGAGCTGTTGCAGAAGTGCAGCGCGCGCAGACGATGGAGATGCCCTAGGCCTTTCTATCGGTATCTAGCACATGCGGTAGATACCGATAGTGCAGCATGTTGGCCGCGCCGATGATGGCCCGGATCGACGACAGGACGGCGTCGGGTTCGATCGCCATCGACCATTCGCGGTGACCGTCGAGCTCGCAGTGAACGAACGTCGCGGTCGTGCCCTCGGTCAAGCTCTGCTGGTGGAACTCGAGGATCTCGATGTGGAAGCCGCAGTCGTAGAGCATGGACGTCAAAGCATCGACCGGGCCGTACGTGGTGGCCGACGCGGTGTGGATGGCGTCGTCGATCCCGAATGTGGCGTCGAATCTCGTCCGGCCACCGCGCGTGGCCGTCGAGTCCCAGCTGCCGAGGCGTATCGGGCCGGTGGTCGACGAGAAGTGCTGGGTGAACGTGGTCCAGTTCATGTCACCTGCCTGAATTCGAAGTTCGCGCGGGAGAGGGGATCCGTAGCGCGCGGCGAAGCAGTCGGTCGACAGAAAATTTTCGATCAGAGCGTTCATCGAAGTGGTCCTCGAAAGAATGTGAAGGGAGGACCGAGGTAGCACGAGGACCCGCAGCGAGGGGTCGGTCCGAATCAGACCCCGCTACGGCGGCGTACTACGAGAATGTGCTTCACGAACGCCAATGTAGTCCCTGTTCGTGAGGCGCTGCAACTATTATTTCTTGCTCTATCGAACTCTAGGAAGAATGCTAGATCGATGGATAATCGGCGAGACAGTCGATAGTCGTCGATAAGGCTCTCTAGGACACGACCTAGATGTCCGCATAAACCGCTATCTCGCTTGTTACTTTGGCCCCATGGACCCCGTGCGTAACCCATACGCTCCCGGCGCAGGCCAGCGTCCGCCCGAGCTCGCTGGACGTACCAAGCAACTCGACGCCTTCGACGTCGTACTCGAACGCATCACCCGCGGCCGTCCGGAACGAAGCGTCGTCCTGACGGGGTTGCGAGGCGTCGGGAAGACGGTGTTGCTGAACCAGCTGCGGTCCGCGGCGGTCGGGCGCGGGTGGGGCACGGGCAAGATCGAAGCCCGCCCCGATCAGGAGTTACGACGGCCGCTGTCGTCGGCGTTGCACATGGCGGTGCGCGGGATCGCAGCGTCGCATCGGGATCCGGAACGCGTCGACGAATTCCTCGGTGTGCTCAAGGCTTTCGCGTTGCGGGCGTCGGCGGGCAAAGGCATGCGCGAGCGGTGGCAACCGGGCATCGACGTGCCGGCGAAGTCGGGTCGCGCCGATTCGGGTGACATCGAGATCGATCTCGTCGAATTGCTGATGGACGCGTCGGCGCTGGCCGGGGACGTCGGAGTCGGTATCGCGATCTTCATCGACGAGATGCAGGACCTCGGTCCCGACGACATCTCGGCGCTGTGCGCGGCCTGCCACGAACTGAGCCAGGACGCGGCCCCGCTCATCATCGTCGGAGCCGGGTTGCCGCATCTGCCTGCGGTGCTGTCGGCGTCGAAGAGCTATTCGGAGCGCCTGTTCAGTTACCACCGCATCGGCAGGTTGGAGCGCACAGCCGCGGATCTTGCGTTGCTCGCGCCTGCGGATCGCGAGGACGTCGAGTTCACGACCGAAGCACTCGATGCGCTGTACGAGGCCGCCGACGGATACCCGTATTTCGTTCAGGCATACGGCAAAGCGACGTGGGACCTGGCTCCCGAAACGCCGATCACCGCCGAGGACGTGCGCGTCGCGGCGCCGACGGCCGAGGAAGAACTGGCCGTCGGGTTCTTCGGCTCACGGTACGAACGCGCGACCCCGTCGGAACGCGAATACATGCGGGCCATGGCGGACCTGTCGAGCGACGACACGTCGGTGCCGACGGCCGCGGTGGCCACCGAACTGAAGCGCAAGCCCGCGTCGCTGTCCCCGGCTCGAGACGGTCTGATCAAGAAGGGCCTGATCTACTCGGCAGAGCGAGGAACCATCGCTTTCACGGTCCCCCACTTCGGGCGGTACCTGAGGGCTCAGACGGACGACTAGGGCGCTCCGCGCCACGTGCACGAAAATACATAGCCCTCTATGCATTTTCGTGCACATGCGGCGTCAGCCGCCGTTCACCCGCGCCATATCCCCGTCGTAATAGTCGATCAACCTCTGGTCCATGACCTTTCGCCACAGTGGCGGAACGAGTGCGCACACGATCATCACCGCATAGCCGGCCGGAAGCTGCGGTGACTCGTCGACGGTCCGCAGTGCCTGATACCGCCGCACGGGGTTGGCGTGGTGGTCGCTGTGCCGCTGCAGGTGGTAGAGGAACAGGTTGCTCCACAGGTGATCACTGTTCCAGCTGTGCGTGTGGTTGCAGCGTTCGTACTTGCCGTTCGACCGCTTCTGTCGCAGCAGACCGTAGTGCTCGAGGTAGTTGGCTGCCTCGAACAGGATGACGGCGATGGCCGCCTGCAGAACCAGGTAGGGCGCCACCTGCCATCCGAACGCGGCGATCAGTATCGCGAACAGCACGATCGACATGGCCAAGGCGTTGAACAGGTGATTGTGTGCCGTCCACGTCTTCTTGCCGACGCGATCGAGCCGTCGCTGCTCGAGCTCCCACGCGGATTTGATTCCGCCGAACATGCTGCGTGGCAGAAACTTCCAGAAACTCTCACCGTAGCGCGCCGACGCCGGATCCTCGGGGGTCGCGACGCGGACGTGGTGCCCGTGATTGTGCTCCACGTAGAAGTGCCCGTAGAACGCCTGTGCCAGAGTGATTTTCGACAGCCACCGCTCGGCGTTCTCACGCTTGTGCCCGAGTTCGTGTGCCGCGTTGATGCCGACGCCGCCGACGATGCCGATCGTCACCGCCAGCCCGATGCGTTCGGGCACACCGAGCGGTCCGTAAGCCCAGAGATAGCATGCCGCAATCAATCCCGCGTACTGCAACGGGATCAGTAGATACAGGCACCAGCGGTAGTACTTGTCGTTCTCGAGTGCCTCCGCGGCTTCGAGCGGTGGATTCGACTTGTCGACGCCGGCGAATGCGTCGACGAGCGGTACGGCAACCGCGATGATGATCAGGCCCAGCGCCCAGAACGCTCCAGGACCGAGCCACGTCACCAATCCCCAGGCCATGAACGGACTCAGAGGGATCACGAGACCGAGTGGCCACAGGTATCGCTTGGGGTCACGCCACCCGAGAGTCGGCGCTGAAGGGGATGCGCTCATCGAGGTCGCATACCCCCTCGCTGAAAATCAAGCACCGGCCGGACGACAATCACTGAAAATTTACCTCTACTAACAAACTCATCGACACCACAACCCGGTCCGTTACTCGTGTGTACTTCGACACGGTCACATGGTGGGATTGCCACACAACTTGTTCTGTGAGGGGGACAACACAATGAAGAGCAGCGACGCGTCGTTCACCGGCGTCCATGGAACCACGATCGTCTACGACGTCCATCTGCCCGAGAATCCATCAGGCTTCCTCGTCCTGTCCCACGGTCTCGGGGAGCACGCGGGCCGGTACGGCGAGGTCATCGAGCGACTGTGCGGGCTCGGCCTTGCGGTATACGCCGTGGATCATCGCGGTCACGGCCGTTCCGGCGGCAAGCGACTCGAGCTGAAGGATTGGTCCGACTACATCACCGATCTCCACGAACTCTTCCGCATCGCCCGCGCCGCGCACCCCGGCGAGAAGGCATTTCTTCTGGGCCACAGCATGGGCGGCGCGATCGCCTTGTCCTACGCGCTCGAATACCAAGCCCAGCTCGACGCGTTGATGTTGTCCGGCCCCGCCGTCGTGCTCGGCGACAGCACACCCAAGATCCTGATTCCGATCGGCAAGCTCCTCGGCAGGATCGCGCCCGGTGTGCCGGTCCAGACGCTCGATTCGGCGCATGTCTCGCGTGACCCTGCCGTCGTCGCCGCGTACGACGCCGATCCCTTGGTGCATCACGGCAAGATCCCTGCCGGTGTCGCCGCCGGGCTCGTCGGCGCCATGGAAAGCTTCCCGACGCGGTTGCCGTCCCTCACCATTCCGGTTCTGCTGCAACATGGCAGCGAGGACAAGCTCGCCGACGTCAGTGGCAGCCGCATGATCGCCGAGACAGCAGGCTCGACCGATCTCACGATCGAGATCTACGACGGCCTCTATCACGAGATCTTCAACGAACCCGAACGCGCACAGGTGCTCGACGACCTGGTTGCCTGGCTGACCCCGAGAATCTAGATCCCGAACAGCCGTGCGCCGTTGTGATAGCACACATCTCGCACCCAGTCGTCTCCGAGGCCGAGGCGCTGGACTGCGTTCAGTGCTTCGGCGTACGTGTACGGGATGTTCGGGAAGTCGCTGCCGAACAGGATGCGATCCTGCAGATCGACCAGCCGTGACCTGCTCTGGGGCGGAAACGGCCACGACGCCTCGGAGAAGTCGGTGAACGCCATCGTGGTGTCGAGTCGCACGTTCTCGAATTCGTCTGCGATGAACAGGAACTCGTCGTACTCCGGCATTCCCATGTGCGCGATGATCAGCGGGAGTCGCGGGAACCGGTGCAGCAGAGCGGTGATCGGGCCAGGGCCGGTGTAGGTTCCCGGCGTCGGTCCCGAACCACAGTGAATCACGACGGGTACCGACGCGTCCTCGATGGCGCCCCACACCGGGTCGAGCAGTGGATCGTTGGGCGAATAGTTGCCGACCTGGATGTGCGACTTGAAGATTCGCGCACCACCGACGATGGCGTCGCGGACGTACTGTCCCGCAGATTCCTCGGGGTAGAACGTCGCCGTGTGCACACAATCGGGGGTTCGTGCAGCGAATTCCGCACCCCACGAGTTGAGCCACGCCGCCATGTCCGGCTTGTGCGGGTAGATCATCGACGTGAAGCCTCGAACGCCGAACTCGCGCAGTGTGTTCAGGCGAACGTCCTCGTCGTGTCGGTACGAGATCGGCCACTGCATACCCGTGAGCGGCCCCACCGAATCGAAGTACGCCCATACCTTGTCCATGACGTTCTTCGGCATGAAATGGGTGTGAACGTCGAAGATCCCGGGAAGCCCCAACTCTTCCCAGAACCGTCGGACGTCGCGTGTTTCAGCGGGCGACATGCGTGTCGAACCATTCGAGCGTCTTCGCCCACGCGTCGGCAGATGCCTCCGCGTTGTACACCGCAGGTCGATCGTTGCAGTGGAAGCCGTGCTCTCCCTGTGCGTATCGCGTGATCTCGGTGGACACCGGGGACGTCGCAGCGGCGGTGCGCAGCTGCTCGACCTCGTCGACGGGGATACCCTTGTCCAGGTCGCCGAAGAACCCGTGCCACGGGGTCTGCAGGGCGTCGGCGCCCGACAGCATCGTCGGATACCCGAAGCGGCCCTTGCCGATTCCGCCGCCGTAGAACGTCGCGGACGCGCCGAGGGGGCGTCGTACCGCGGTGTGGAAGGCGACCGTGCCGCCCATGCAGAACCCGACGATCGCGGACTGCGTCGGCTCGAAACTACGCTCGGCCAACTCGCTGAACGCAGCGTCGACGTCGGCATCGATCTCGTCGGCCTTCAACGCTCCGATCGAGGCCATGGCCGAATCCATGTCGCTGTAGTCGTGCACCTGCTTGTCCTGCCGGTGGAACAGGTGAGGTGCGGTGGCGACCCAGCCTGCGTCGGCGAAGCGACGGCAGACGTCGACGATGTGATCGGTGACGCCGAACGCTTCCTGAATCACGACGACTCCGCCGCGTGCAGGTCCTGTGGGCTCGAGAGTGGTGAGAGGGGTGCTCATCGCTCGATTCGATCACAGCCGAATGCACCTCGAGGGAGCGGGTTTTGTACCGTGGGTCACAGAGGTCTCCTGCCGATGAGAGGACAGTTCATGCGCGCGGTACACATCACGAGGCTCGACGGGCCGGAATCGGTGGAGATCGTCGACGTCGACGAACCTGCCGCCCGCGACGATGCGGTGGTCGTCGACGTCCACGCCGCAGGTGTCGCGTTCCCGGATGCGCTGCTGACTCGCGGCCTGTACCAGTACAAGCCGGATCTGCCGTTCGTGCCCGGAAGTGAGATCGCCGGAGTCGTGCGGTCCGCGCCGGAGGGTTCCGGATTCGCAGCAGGCGACCGCGTCGCCGCGCTCACGGGCCTGTCCGACGGCATGGCCGAGGTCGCCGTCGTCTCCCCCGACACCGTGTTCAAGCTGCCCGACGCAGTCTCGCTGACGGCGGGCGCCGGGTTGCTGTTCAACGACCTGACGGTGCACTTCGCACTGCGCGAGCGCGGACGCCTCACCGAGGGCGAGACCGTCCTGGTGCACGGCGCCGCGGGTGGAATCGGCACGTCGGCACTACGCATGGCGCCGGTGCTCGGGGCGTCGAAGGTGATCGCCGTCGTCAGCTCGGAAGCGAAGGCCGACATCGCGCGTGCTGCCGGTGCCACCGACGTCGTGCTCGTGACCGACGAGACCGGACGCGGGTGGAAGGACGCCGTCAAGGAGCTGACGGGAGGCAAGGGCGTCGACGTCGTCGTCGATCCCGTCGGTGGTGACCGGTTCACCGACAGCATTCGCAGCCTGGCGCCGTCGGGACGCGTTCTCGTACTCGGATTCACGGGCGGCGAAATTCCGACGGTCAAGGTCAATCGCCTGCTGCTGAACAACGTCGACGTCGTCGGAGTCGGGTGGGGCGCATGGTGGATGACGCGTCCGGGCTACCTCGCGACCCAGTGGGCCGAACTGGAACCACTGCTCGCCTCCGGAAAGCTGACGGCCCCCGAGCCCTCGGTGTTTCCGATCGAGAAGGCCGCCGAAGCGATTGCCTCCCTCGAAAACCGCACGGCGGCCGGGAAAGTCGTTCTGCAGCTAGTCCGGTAGCACGACGCCACGGGCCTGGGACAGGGCTGCGACCTCGGCCGGAAACACGTTCTTGAACACGAACGGGTCCGTGCCGAGTGCCCAGTCCGGGGCCAATTCGATTGCGTATCGTTCGAAGTAGCCGAGCTGCTTGCCCACGAGGATCAGCTCCTCGGGGCTCGACGTCCGGTACTGCTGGCCCATGCCGACGAGCGCCTTGATGAAGTCGGTCAAGCTGAAGTGCGCCAACGTGTCCGACAGCATCGGCGCGAACACGGCCTGCAGGATCATCCCGACCTCGGCGTCGGTGCCGACGTCGTCGGACACGATTCCGAGGCGCTTCACGCTGCCCGCGAGCCGCGTGAAATCGCCGTCGATCACGGTGGCGTGGAACAGATCCTGCAGCAGCAGGCGCCATTGCTCGTCGAGCTCGCCCATGACGCCGAAGTCGAGGAACGACACCCGGCCGTCGTCGAGAACCCAGACGTTGCCCGCGTGCACGTCGCCGTGGAAAAGCCCGTGCAGGACAAGCGCTTCCATCCAGACCTTGGCAGCGCGCCGCACGATCAACTCGGACTCGGTGCCCGGCTCGCACTGATCGAGCGGCGAACCGTGCATCCGTTCCATGCAGATGACGCGGTTGCCGCAGTACTCGGCGATCACCTCGGGTGCGGTGACGAACTTGTTGTCGCCGAATGCGGAGATCGCCTCACGAAACGCGGCTTGCCGACGCGCCTCGACGACGCTGTCCAGTTCGGCGAACGTCGCGGCGTGCAGGTCGACGATGATCGCCGACGCGTTGGCCGTGGAGAAGAACGCGATGTACTTCTCGAGTGCCCGGGCGAACACGTACGCGATGCGCAGATCGATCTTCATACGGTGGTAGATGCCGCGGCGTTGGACCTTCATGACGGCTTCACGGCCGTCGTGCAGTACGCACAGATGCACCTGCGCGACGGACGCCGACGACAGTGGCACGTCGTCGAAACGCAGGAAGAGTTCGTCGGTGCCGCGCCCGAGGTCCGCTTCGATGATCGTGCGAGCCTGGGCCCCGGGGAAGGGCGGCACCTCGTCGAGACAGCGCAGGCATGTGTCGGCGAGGACTTTCGGGAACAGACCGGGCGACGAGCCCATCAGCTGTCCCACCTTGACGAACGTCGGGCCGAGCGTGAAGAACGCGTCGACGACGCCTTCCGACGCGTGCGTCGCCCAGCCGCGACGCGGGCGGCGAATCCACCGACCCATCGCGAGGACCTGGTAGAAAACGAGGACCGCGCCGATCACGACGAGCCGCAGGAACTCCCGCACGCCGAACTGGCGCAGAGGAGGAGGCGGCACCCGTGTCGCCGTAACACCGCTGCTCATGCCCTGCTCCTTGTGAGATTCTCCACACTCTCGCCGAACGAATCGCAGTCGACTGTACCTATCGGTAAAAGTCGGCCGCTCACCACCTGAAGGAGTTCACGATCTCTCGCATTCGACCCGGCCGCACAGCCGTCGCCGCTGCCCTCTTCGGCTTCGCCGGCGTGCAGTATCTGCTGGCAGAGGCCTGGACAGCCCGCAACTACGACGGCTACGACCATCTCCGTGAGACCGTCAGCCAGCTGGGTGTTCCTGGGGCGTCGCCGTCTCATGCTCTGATGAACACCGCGTTCTGTGTGTCGGCGGTATCGGTGGCGATCGCGGGGGTGAGCTCGTCGTACCTGCTGCGGCGACGCCGGCGCGCGGTGTACCTGGGGGCGACCGGCGCGTATTCGCTCGGCAGTGTCCTCGTCGCGGCCGTGCACACCGGCTCCGACAACGCAGGCATCCATGTAGCAGGCGCGCTCCTGGCCATCGGCGCGGGCAATGTGATCCCGGTGCTCGTCGGGACCGGTGTTCCGGAGTGTCCGCGCTGGTATGCGGTGGCGAGCACCGGGCTTGGCCTGGTGGGGCTTGCGGCGTCGGCGTCGTTGATCGCCGGGATCGGGCCGGTCGGGCTGGTCGAGCGGATGGCGATCGACACGTTCGTGGGCTGGGAGATTCTCACCGCGGTCACCTTGGCGCGTTCTGCCGTCAGCAGAAAAGACGCAGGCAGCTAGGTCGGTCCTTCTAACCTGGGTCCATGGCCGACGCGACAGTGATCCCCTTACGGACCGGCGCGAAGACACCGGAACCCCTCGTCCGCGACGGTATGGGCCGAGTACTGCGTCGTATACGGCAGGACCAGAAACGGACGCTCGACGACGTGGCATCGGAAGCACGGGTGTCGATGCCGTATCTGTCCGAGATCGAGCGTGGCCGCAAGGAAGCGTCATCGGAGGTGCTGTCCGCGCTGTGCGGCGCGTTGGACATCAGGCCGTCGCAGCTGTTGATGCTGACGGGCCGCGAGCTCGCCGGGGCGTCGCCGATCCGGCGAGTCTCGCGTGGTCCCGCACCGGTGACCATGATGGCCGCCTGAGCCTTCAGTTTCTGGATTGGGCGATGTGATCCGCGAGCCCGTAGTCCACGGCCTCGGTGGCGGAGAAGATCTTGTCGCGGTCGGTGTCGCGGCGCAGGATCGCCGGTTCCTGTCCCGTGTGGCGCGCGAGGATGGTCTCCATCTCGGACCGCACCCGGACGATCTCGTCCCGCTGGAGCGACAGATCCGAGATGACGCCCTCGCCGCCTCCCGACGGCTGGTGCAACAGAACTCTGGCGTGCGCCAACATGATTCGCTTACCCGGGGCTCCGGCTGCCATCAGCACTCCGGCGGCCGACGCTGCCTGCCCGACGCAGAACGTGGACACGTCGGGTCGGATGTACTCCATCGTGTCGTAGATGGCCGTCATCGCCGTGAACGATCCGCCGGGTGAGTTGATGTAGAGGCTGATGTCCGCGTCGGGGTTGTCGGACTCGAGATGGAACAGCTGAGCGATGACGACGTTGGCGACGCCGTCGTCGATCTCTGTGCCCAGGAAGATGACTCGCTCGTTCAGGAGTCGGCTGTAGATGTCGTAGGCTCGTTCGCCGCTGTGCGTGCGTTCGACGACGGTCGGAATGGTGTATTGACTCATGAGTTCTACAGCCCCACTTTCTGTTTCGCTGCCGATGGCCTGATGTCGTCGAGTGTGGTCACAACGGTGTCGACGAGTCCGTATGCGCGCGCCTGCTCGGCGGTGAACCAGCGATCACGTTCGCTGTCGGCGGTCACGGTGTCGATGTCGTGACCGGAATGTTCGGCATTGAGCTTGTGCATCAACGCTTTCGTGTACTCGAGGTTCTCGGCCTGAATCTCGATGTCGACAGCGGTGCCGCGGATGCCGGCCGACGGCTGGTGCATCATGATCCGCGCGTGCGGCAGGCTGTAGCGCTTGCCCTTCGTCCCCGCGGACAGCAGGAACTGTCCCATGCTCGCGGCGAAACCCATTGCGAGCGTGGACACATCGTTCGGAATGAGACGCATCGTGTCGAAGATCGCCAAGCCGGCGCTGACGGATCCTCCGGGGGAATTGATGTAGAGGCTGATGTCGCGGCGCGGATCGGACGCGGACAGCAGAAGAAGCTGCGCGCAGATCCGGTTCGCGATCACGTCGTCGACGGCAGCGCCGAGTACGACGATGCGTTGGTCGAGAAGCCTCGAGGACAGTTGGTCGTCGAACAGGGACGCGCCAGGTGCGTCGCCCTCGTTCATCATCGGCAACATGGGAATCCTTTCGATCGGGCTCGGAGGTATCGGGGGCGAGTTCCAGATTGAAAGGCGCAGGCGCGGAAGGGAAGGTTTCTCTGCTCGGGGCAGAGGACGCTGCGTGCTCGTGATGCTCCTATGACTGTCAAGTAGTGATTTTTCGGGTCAGGAGCTGAAACATTTCGCGGGCGACGGCTCGTTTGAGGCAGCGAATGATTT
>NZ_FZOW01000036.1 GCF_900188125.1 Rhodococcoides kyotonense
CCCCCACCGCCCCCGGGTGACCGAATGACGCCCTCGCACACTCAGAGTGACCGAATGTCACCCTCGCTCCGAAACCCCCACCGCCCCCCGGTGACCGAATGACGCCCTCGCACACTCAGAGTGACCGAATGTCACCCTCGCTCCGAACCCCCCACCGCCCCCAGGTGACCGAATGACGCCCTCGCACACTCAGAGTGACCGAATGTCACCCTCGCTCCGAACCCCCCACCGCGCCCGGGTGACCGAATGACGCCCTCGCTCCACACAACCGTCCGAAAACCCCCCGCACACCAACGGCGGGACTCCCCGAGAGGAAGCCCCGCCGCCGGAGAAGGAAGGTCAGGACGGTGTCGCCTCCCGAGCCGATGCCGTCGTGATCGACTCGGCCGCAGCGACAGCGTCGGCCTCCTTGACGACTCGGCTGACAGGTCCGGGAGCATCGAGGACGTAGGCGGTCTCGCCGTGCATCGTCACGTCCAGGCCCTCCTGCTCGACGTCCTGTTCGACGCGGATGCCCATGGTCTTCTGGAGCACCTTCGCGATGATCCACGTGACCGTGAAGCTGTACGCGAGAACTGCTGCGGCTGCGACGATCTGACGCCACAGAAGGTCGACGCCACCGCCGTAGAACAGTCCGACTGCGCCGTTCGGGGCACCTTCGGTGGCCAGGAATCCGACGAGAACGGTTCCGAGAAGTCCGCCGACGAGGTGCACACCGACGACGTCGAGTGCGTCGTCGTAACCGAGGCGGTACTTGAGCGACACCGCGAGGCAGCACACTGCGCCTGCGAGTCCACCGACGATCAGTGCACCGATGGGCGACACGGCACCACAGGCGGGAGTGATCGCGACGAGCGCGGAAATCAGTCCCGACGACGCACCGAGTGACGTCGCATGCCCCTCGCGGATGCGTTCGACGACGAGCCAAGCAACGATTCCGGCACACGCGGCGGCCACGGTATTCAACACCACCACCGCGGCGCTGTTACCGGCAGCAAGCGCCGAGCCACCGTTGAATCCGAACCATCCGAAGAACAGGATGCCCGAGCCCAGCATGGTCAGCGGAAGGCTGTGCGGCCGAGGCGCATTGCCGAACGATGTACGACGACCGAGCACGATCACCAGTGCGAGCGCAGCGATTCCGGCGTTGATGTGCACTGCCGTGCCGCCGGCGAAGTCGATGGCGCCGAGCGTGTTGGCGATCCAACCGCCGACGACCGAGCCGTCCTCGGAGTCGAACGCGAAGACCCAGTGCGCGACCGGGAAGTACACCAAGGTGGCCCACAGTCCGGCGAAGACCATCCAGGCGCCGAACTTCATACGATCGGCGACGGCACCCGAGATCAGGGCGACGGTGATTCCCGCGAACAGCAGCTGGAAGCCCGACACCAACGCGGGCGGCAGGCCCGGTTCGGCGGGAGCGTCGAGAAGCGCACTGGAGCCGAAGAATTCGAGTGGATTACCGAGGATTCCGGCCCCACCGATCGAGTTCCCCAGCACCGTGGAGTACCCGAAGACGATCCAGAGAATACCGACGACAGCGAACGCGCCGAACGTCATCATGGCCATGTTCAGCGTGCTCCGAACACTGACCATGCCCCCATAGAAGAGCGCCAGGCCTGGCACCATGAGGGAGACAGCCGCGAAGGCTGCGAGGATCCACGCCGTGTCGGCGGCGGCGACAGCTTCGTTCATATGTGATCCACCTAGTTCTCAGACCGAAGAGTGAAGGGACGCCACCACGCAGTATGATTCGCAGCGGTGGCCGTGGTACACCATGAGTAAACCAAGAGTTCGATTACCGGTGTACGCCCCGGGGTGAACGGTATGTAAATTTCTGTCCCACTGACCTTTCGAATGTTTAGCTGCTGCAAGGAGACTCGCAATGCCCACCCCCATCGAGATAGTCCACCACGAGGACCGCACCCGCGTGCCGTGGAAGAACGGCGCCGGATTCACCGAAGAAATAGCGGTCGACGACGCCTGGCGCATCAGCGTCGCGGATCTCGGCGCCGATCCCACTCTGTTCTCCGCGTTCGCCGGCCGAGCCCGAGTGTTCACCGTCATCGGCGACTTCGGCGTCACCTTCGAGATCGACGGGCAACCGACGTCGATCGCGCCTCTCGAGCCGTTCCCTTTCGACGGTGCTCTGACCCCGACCTGTGTGCCGGACGGGCCCACCAAGGCCTTCAACATCATGGTCGACGACGCCTCCCGAGCGGCAACCGTTCAACGAGTCGACTTGACCGAGCAGTCGGTGACAACGGATCCCGACGCGGTCACAGCCGTATACGTTCACTTGGGTCGAGCCGGAGATGCGGGCCCGGGAGATTGCCTACTGGTGCGTCACGAATCAATCGAGATTGCGGGCACCGCAACAGTTCTCGTTGCGGTGATCAGGGAGATACGCCACCGTATGCCCGAAGCCACCGCAGAGCAGGCTCCCGCGTCGCACTGATCCCCTTGTATTCGGCCATGTCCTGCGGCAGATCCTCGAGCACATCGTGCACCCGCTCGGCCCACTCCGGCACCGACACGATCTCCCGAAACGACAACAGATACGTCCGGATCAGGAACATGATCGCTCCCGAGTTCTCCAACCGGACCAGGTGCTGCACCTCCGTCCGCAGAAACAGCCGATCCCCCACCTCGACGAGCGGCCCGTCGACCACCGCACTCCGGTCCCGCCCCCACTCCGGATACGTCTCCGTCGACGTGTCCAACTTCCCGTCGACCGTCAAACTCCAATTGGTACGACGGTAACTCTGCCCCGATTCGAGCCGCATCAGAAAGTTCTGCGCCCGCATGATCACGCCCTCGGTGTGAATGCGCGGGACCGGGCCGTGGATCTGCAGAAAGCTCATTCCGACGTCGAACCCGAACGACCAATCCGCTGCGAACGTCACCACCCCCGCATCACCCCACAACTGCCCATCCCGCTGATCCAGCAGCACGATGTCTTCCTGGATCTGGTTGCAGATGTACCGCAGCGGTTCTTCCGGCAGCGTCGACGGATCGCCGAACACGAAATACTGCTCGACACCCAACACCGCGTTCGTCCACCGCCACCCGTCCCCCAGACGTTCGAGGCTCATCGACTCCGGATAGCCCTGGGCTAGATCACGCATCACTGTCAGCATCGCATCCCATGCTGCCGGAACCATATGCGGTAACACCTGATGCCGCGACGGATCGCGTTCCAGAATGCGTCGACGCTCGGCCACCTCGGCCCGATAGTTCTCGTCGATGTCGATTCGCTCGGCACCCCAACTGCCCGCCACCGTGGCATTCGTCGTGCCCGACGGCTCCACGTTCGCGCTGTAGCGATACTGTTTCCGCGGAAACGGAAACGGAAACCCCTGCACCGCAGCCGATGTCATGTCACAACTCCACTTCCATCAGATCGCCGGCCGCACGCGACACACACGGCATCATGCAGTCACCCGCTGCCTTCTCGCTTTCGGTCAAATACAGATCACGGTGTTCGATCGCACCGCCGCGGACGGTGAGCTTGCATTCCCCGCACACTCCCTGCCTGCACAGGTTCGGCACCTCGATCCCTTTGTCCAGCAATGCTTCCAGCAGGGTCACACCGGACGGGACCGGCACGATCAGTCCCGAGCGTCCCAACTTCGCCGCGAACGGTGGTCCCGCATCGAGCGGCCCGGCACCGAACGCCTCCGAATGCACCCGCCCCGCAGGCCATCCCGCCGCACGAGCAAGCTCGGAGACCGTCTCGATCATCGGCAGCGGCCCACACGAATACACATGCGAACCGAGCGGACGATCTGCCAGCGCCGACGCCACTACCGCCCGCAACTCCGAGGACGACCCCACCGTCGTCAACCGATCCCCTGCCAACTCGCGCAACTCCTCGACATGAGCACCGTGCCCGTCGCGGAACGCATACAGGACCTCGAACGAGCGGCCCCATTGCACCGCCGCCCGCACATGCGACAGTATCGGTGTCACCCCGATTCCGCCCGCGACCAGCACATGATGCCGCGCAGTCGCCACCGGTGCGAACGCACTCCTCGGCCGCCCCGCCGACACCACATCTCCCACCGCCAGAGCATGAACCCAGCGAGAGCCACCACAACCGTTCTCGTCCAACCTGACCGAAATCGCGTAATGATCCGGTTCGACGGACGGCCCGGTGAGCGAATACGAATTGCGCCGCCCCGGCGCCCACTCCAACGACAGGTTGCTTCCCGGAGTGAACGACGGCAGGTGCATCCCGTCGGCCGACACCAGTACCACCTGCCGCACACCCGAACACACTTCCCGGATGTCCCGCACCCGCAACGCCAACGTCATGGCAGATCCTCCGCATCTGCACGAAAGCCCAAGAACGCCGCGTGCCGCCGCGAATAGTGGTAGTAGACAGTCAAATTCGAACCACAACCCGAACAGTCGACGGTGCCGTCGACCGCCGTCGTCGCTCCGGTCACGACGTGGCAGTGCCCACAGAACACATCCCGACGACGCATCGACCTCACGTCCGGTTCTTCTGTCGACAGCACCACGATCTCCGCGTCGATGGCGCCCGCGTCCACTATCCGCGAACGGATGCGACCCACCGACGCCTCCGCACCCACCACCACGAACCGCCACCCCACTCGTGCGTCGGCCAGTGCCGCGCCGAGTTCGTCTGCGGCTGCACCATTCTGGTGGACCACAACAACGCGCGTCACCGGAACCGATCGCGTCACCAGATCACGGACCACCTCGTCGCGGTCCGTCGAGTCGGTGACGATCAGAACACACCTCACCGATGCGTCGGTGAGCACGGGGTCGGCACCCGCCACCGCCGTGCCCCACCTCGGAACGCTCGTCGCCCCCATGCTCACAGCCACGGCACGCCCTTACGGCGCGAACGAACGATGACCGACGAAATACGCCAACGCCCGATCCGGCGTCGAGAACAAGATTCGCGATCCTTTCGGGAAGAAGATCGCATCATGCTTCTTCGCCACCGTCACCTGACCGGTATCGGGATTCTCCAACCGGAACTCACCTTCCAACACAACCTTCATCTCGTCGTACTCGTAGAAGTAATCCAACACCGCATCGGTGTGCTTCAACTCGAAATACCCCGCAGACATCTCCGAACCATCCGGATTCGCGAAAACATCGTCGATGAACCCTTCCGTCCCCGGGTACTGCTCGACCGGCATCTGCGGAAGCGTCTCCTGAAAACCGGAGACGACCCGAAACGGAGTCTTGGACGTTCGATCGGTAGCAGTCATGGCGGTCGCTTTCTGGGTAGCAGAACGATGGCAGTCGACCGCCTCACGGGCGTTCGCACCATCCTCCTGAGTGAAACATCGAGTACCGATATGAAACCAGCACTTCGATTGCGACAAGGTTACAAATCGATTCGATCGGGTGAACTCACTGCTCAGCACACCGAAACGAGCGCTAGAGCTCTCGCAACCTCGAAAATGTGTCACATTCAGCTGACCCGGACGTAACATGTGCGTCATACTCGGACTGTTTCATATTGAGCAACAGCGATTCACCAACTGAAACGCTAGCCATACTTCGAACACTGATACCCGACCCGCCACCGAAAAGGATCTTTCACGTTGAGCGACACGACCAAGTTCTTGATCATCGGCGGTGGCCTCGAAGGATTGGCCATCGCGTACTCACTGGCCGAGAGCGGTGAAACCGACGTCCTCGTCCTCGAACGCGACACCTTGTGCTCCGGCATGACGGGCAAGTCGAGTGGCGTGGTTCGGTGCCACTACGGCACACCATCCCTGGCCGCGATGTCGTGGTACGGCGTCGACATCTTCACTCGTGCAACCGAGATCTTCGACGACGACATGGCTTTCCGCCAGTGCGGATACGTCGTCGGCGTCGCCGAGAACAACGTCAAACCGCTCGAAGCGAACATCGCGATGATGCAGTCTCTCGGCATTGCGACCGAGTTCATCGCGCACGACAAGATGGCCGAACTGTGGCCAGGCCTTCACCTCGACGACTTTGCACTGTTCGCGTACGAGCCACTCGGCGGCCGCGGTGAGGCGTACATGGCGGGCATGGCCTTCGCCGCCACCGCTCGCAAGATGGGCGTCAAGATCCGTCAGAGCACACCCGTCGTGTCGTTGCTGCAGAACGAATCGAAGGTATACGGCGTCACGCTGAAGGACGGCTCGGAAATCCACGCCGAGCACGTCATCCTCGCGACCGGACCGTGGGCTCCGGAACTCGCTGCCGGTGTAGGCGTCGACCTCGATGTGAAAGCGCAGCGCGCGCAACTGGTCCTGATCGATCAGGGAGTCCCGACGCCCGAGGTGCCGGTCCTGTCCGATCTCGCAGGCCTGCAATACATCTGCCGGGAGCCCAACGGTGAGCTCCTGGTCGGCAACTCCGATCATCAGGCCCCGGAGTACATCGACCCCGACAAGTACGTCAATCGCGCCGACGACGCCGCGATCGAGAAGAACATCATGAAACTCGGTCACCGGTTGCCCGACATGCCGGACCCGCGCATCACCAGCTCGTACGTAGGTGCCTACGACGTCACCCCCGACTACAACCCGATCATCGGCCCATCCCCCGTCGACGGCCTGTTCCTGGCCACCGGCTTCTCCGGCCACGGGTTCAAGATCTCTCCCGCCGTCGGAAAGCTCGTCGCGGACCTGCTCGTCGACGGCGAGACTTCCCTTCCCAATGTGAATCCCGCGGACTTCCGGTACTCGCGCTTCGCCGAGGGAGATCTGCTCTTCAGCCTCAACCCATACGAGGGAGCAGGTGAAATGCGATGACCCTCACGGAAACTCGACTCGAAAAGGACACACCCATGGCTGTCGATACCGCCGAAGCCGCACCACTGACCGAGCCCCGCGAACTGACGCTGTCCGAGGTCGCACACGCGAGCGGAACGACGTTCATCCTCGCGTTGTTCGTCACTCTGTCCGGAAAGCCCTGCGCCAAGCTCGTTCCCATCCAAGCCGTCAAGCAACTGGAAGAAGACGGCGTCGGATTCGCAGGCTATGCAGCGGGATACATGGGCCAGGAGCCCAAGGATTCCGACCTCGTCGCCATTGCCGACGTCAGTTCGTTCACGCCGATCCCGTTCGTCAAACCGGGTCTGGCCATCGTGCACTGCGACCCCCACGTCGACGGCAAGCCGTGGCCGTATGCGCCCCGCGTCATCCTCAAGGAGCAGCTGCGCAAAGCCGCCGAACTGGGGATGACGGTCAACGTCGGTGCCGAGATCGAGTACTTCCTCGTCAACCGTGTCGACGGGCAGCTCGTCACTGCGGACCGCGGGGACACCAGTGCAAACCCGTGTTACGACGCCCGCGACGTGACCCGCATGTACGACCACCTCACCGAGATATCCGAGGCGATGAACACCCTGGGTTGGGGCAACTACGCCAACGACCACGAGGACGGCAACGGCCAGTTCGAGCAGAACTTCGATTACGCCGATGCGATGACCACCGCCGACCGCGTCATCACCCTGCGGTACCTTCTGTCGGTCATCGCCGAGAAGCGCGGCATGCAGGCAACATTCATGCCCAAGCCGTTCACGACGCGTACCGGGACGGGTCTCCACATGCACCTGTCCCTGTGGAACGAGGCAGGCGCCGTCTTCCCCGACGCCGACGACGAACTCGGGCTCGGATTGTCCTCGACGGCATACGCTTTCGTCGCAGGCATACTCGAGCACGCGTGCGCACTGCAAGGTTTGATTGCGCCGACGGTCAACTCCTACAAGCGAACCGGCGCGACGGCCACGTCGAGCGGTGCCACCTGGTCACCACGCTTCGCGACGTACGGCGGCAACGACCGCACCCACTACTTGCGAGTACCCGACAAGAATCGCGTCGAACTGCGTGGTGGCGACGGGTCGGCCAACCCCTACCTCGCGGCGGCAGGCGCGATCGCGGCGGGACTCGACGGTGTGCGTCGAAACCTACACCCCGGCAAGCCCGGTAGCGGTGACTCACCCAGCGACATGCTGCCGATGACGCTGCTGCACGCGATGGATGCGCTCGAAGCCGACGACGTGCTGACCTCGGCGCTCGACGTCGCGGGCGAGGGCGTCGCCAAGTACTTCGCGAAGACCAAGCGCGAAGAGTTCTTCGCGTGGCACAACACAGTCTCCGAGTGGGAGATCGACCAGTACCTCACCGCTTTCTAGACATCTTCTCCCGAAAGGAACATCATGTGCGGAATCGTCGGGCTTCACCTGCGTGACGCCACACTCTACCCACAACTCGGTGCGCTCTTGACCGACATGCTCGACCAAATGTGCGACCGCGGACCGGACTCCGCCGGCATGGCCGTCTACGGTGACCCCACGTGGTCCCCGTCCGGCGAAGCCACCGTCTCGTTGCTCGACTCACCCATCGCTGCAACGGAACTCGCGGCGAAGGTCACCGACATAGTCGGCACGACGGTCACCGGGCACGATCTGGATCCCACCATCGTCTTGCATGCCGCAGCGTCCGCTGATGCGATCACCGCTGCTGTCCGCGCTGTCGTCCCCGAGGCACGCATCATCGGATTCGGCGATGACCTGACCGTGCTCAAGGGCATGGGCAACCCGACCGAGCTCGCGAACCGGTTCGGACTCCCCCAGGCCAGTGGATGGCAAGGCGTCGCGCATACCCGGATGGCGACGGAATCCGCTGTCACCGCGGAGGGTTCGCACCCGTTCGCGGTCGGCCCGGATCAGTGCCTCGTACACAACGGTTCGTTCTCCAACCACATGTCCATCAAGCACGACCTCGAACGCGCAGGCGTTGTCTTCGACAGCGAGAACGACACCGAGGTCGGTGCTCGCTTCGTCGCCAAGCAGCTGTCCGAGGGCGTCGACCTCGAAAAAGCTCTGCTGATGCTCAACGAGACGTTCGACGGCTTCTACACACTGCTCGTCTCCAACAGCGACTCCTTCGCCGTCGTCCGCGACGCGATCTCCTGCAAACCGGCGATCATCGCCGAGACCGACCGCTGGGTGGCCATGGCCTCCGAGTACCGCGCGCTGGCACACCTGCCAGGCATCGAGAACGCCCGAATCTTCGAGCCCGAACCGGAAGAGGTGTACGTATGGCACCGTCAGTGATCACCACGCAGGAAACCACCGTCGTCGATCTGCAGACCAGCAGCACTCGCGAGGTCAACGAACTCCTCAGCTCTCCCCAGGCCCCGAAGTCGCTGACGATCACCGGCCCGCAGGGAGCCCACGCTCTCGCCTGCGGCCTGGATTCCGACATCGACGTCACCATCGAAGGCCATGTCGGCTACTACTGCGCCGGGATGAACCAGAAGGCCACCGTCACGGTCACCGGCAACGCCGGAGTGGGCGTCGCCGAGAACATGATGTCCGGACGCGTCCACATCAAGGGCGACGCGTCGCAGTCCGCGGGTGCGACGGCCCACGGCGGTTTGCTCGTCGTCGAGGGCAACGCAGCCGCTCGGTGTGGCATCTCGATGAAGGGCGTCGACATCGTCGTCGGCGGAAACATCGGACACATGAGCGCATTCATGGGCCAGGCCGGTCGACTCGTCGTCTGCGGCAATGCCGGTGAAGCACTGGGTGATTCGATCTACGAGGCACGCATCTACGTGCGTGGCACCGTCGCGTCTCTCGGTGCCGATTGCATCAAGAAGGACATGCGCGACGAGCACCTCGCCGAGCTGAAGGAACTGCTCGACGCCGCCGGTCTCGAGCACGATCCGAGCGAATTCACCCGCTACGGCTCGGCACGCCAGCTCTACAACTTCCACGTCGACAACGCAAGCGCGTACTAGGAGACTCGCCATGACAACACCGAACACACAGCTCCGCGAGTCGGCCACCTACGACCGCGGCGTCATCGCCGAGATCCAGCGTGCCGCCGAGACCGGCATCTACGACATTCGTGGGTGGGGCGCCAAGCGCAAGCTCCCCCACTTCGACGACCTGCTGTTCCTCGGTGCGTCGATGTCCCGCTACCCACTGGAGGGTTACCGCGAGAAGTGCGACACCGACGTCGTTCTCGGCGATACCCACGCGAAGTTCCCTCTGCACCTGGACATTCCGATCACGATCGCCGGCATGAGCTTCGGCGCGCTGTCCGGCCAGGCCAAGGAAGCCCTCGGCCGCGGCGCCAGCGAGGTCGGTACGTCCACCACCACCGGCGACGGCGGAATGACGCCCGAGGAACGTGGCCAGTCCAAGAACCTCGTCTACCAGTATCTCCCGTCGCGGTACGGCATGAACCCCGACGACCTACGCAAGGCCGACGCCATCGAGATCGTCCTCGGACAGGGCGCGAAGCCCGGCGGCGGCGGAATGCTGTTGGGCCAGAAGATCACCGAACGTGTCGCCGGGATGCGGACCCTTCCGATGGGCGTCGACCAACGTTCGGCGTGCCGTCACCCCGACTGGACCGGACCGGACGACCTCGCGATCAAGATCATCGAGCTGCGCGAGATCACCAACTGGGAGAAGCCGATCTACATCAAGGTCGGCGCAACGAGGACGTACTACGACGTCAAGCTCGCCGTGAAGGCGGGCGCGGATGTCGTCGTCGTCGACGGCATGCAGGGTGGAACGGCCGCGACGCAGGACGTGTTCATCGAGCACGTCGGCATCCCGACGCTCGCCGCGATCCCCCAGGCAGTGCAGGCCCTGCAGGAGATGGGCGTGCATCGTAAGGTGCAACTGATCATCTCCGGTGGCATTCGCAGTGGCGCCGACGTCGCCAAGGCGATGGCTCTCGGAGCCGACGCCGTCGCGATCGGCACCGCAGCACTGATCGCGTTGGGCGACAACAGCCCTCGCTTTGCGAAGCAGTACGAGGAGCTCGGCAGCGCCGCGGGATTCTACGACGACTTCCAGGCCGGACGCGACCCCGCCGGTATCACCACGCAGGACCCGGAGCTGTCGAAGAACCTCGACCCCGTCGAGGGCGGTCGTCGGCTCGCGAACTACCTTCGTGTGCTGACGATGGAGGCGCAGACCCTCGCTCGCGCGTGCGGCAAGTCGCACCTACGCAACCTCGAGCCCGAGGATCTCGTCGCACTCACCGTCGAGGCGTCGGCGATGGCTCGCGTCCCGCTCGCCGGCACGAATTGGATTCCCGGCCGCTACTGATGCGGCTACGCCGCCCGTGCGCGCACAGTTGGTCTCTGGGCCAACCATGCACGCACGGGCGCGTCAGCGCATGATCGGAGAGCTTCATGACCACCGTGCACGACACCGCACCGCGCGAAGTCGAACCCGGCTCGGCAGGCGAGGATTCACTGGAAGCAGTGATCGGAGCCCAAGTGAGAAACCTGCGGATCAGCGCGGGATTGTCGTTGAGCGACATGGCAACTCGCGTGGAAATTTCCAAGGCGATGCTGTCGAAAATCGAGAATGCTCAGGCGTCGTGCAGTCTGTCGACGCTCTCCAGACTCTCCACCGGCTTGGATGTTCCGGTGACCACGTTGTTTCGTGGCGCCGGGACACAACGTGAATCGGTCTATACCCCAGCCGGTTACGGCGCACATATCGTCGGACGCGGTACTCGCGCAGGTCATCACTACGAAATGCTCGGCGCGCTTCGGGGTCAGCATCGGCGGCTCGAAGCGGTACTCGTCACGCTCGAGCAGGAATCGACCATCTCGCCGCGTTTTCAGCACCCGGGAACGGAATTGCTGTACATGCTCGAAGGCGAAATGGTCTACACCCACGACGGTTCGGACTATCGTCTCCGCGCCGGCGATTCGCTGTTGCTCGACGGCGAGGGTCTGCACGGACCGAAGAGTCTCGACGCGCTTCCGATCAGATTTCTGGCAGTCACCGCATATCCGGACAATCACGTCGAGTAGGACAAGAGCAGTGAGACACGAAAGACCCGTCGTACTACCGGCGCCCGTCAGCGCGGAGTGGGACTGGCAGCTGGGCGCACGATGCCGAACCCAGGATGTCGATCGATTCTTCGATTCGGACGACGAGCTGCGCGCCAAGGCCGTGTGCGTGACCTGCCCGGTCATCGACCGATGCCGCGACTACGCCGTCGCCGCGGGCGAACCCCACGGAATCTGGGGCGGTCTGTCCCCCTCCGAACGCAATCGACTGCGCTGGCTCCGTCCCCGAACTGCTTAACCCACCACGAGAGGATCCACACCCCATGACCACCTCGTTCGATTCCCTGTGGAACTCGATTCTCGACGTCGGACAGCACACCGACACCCGCGGGTACCGTCGGTTCGCCTGGGGCGACGCCGATCTGACGCTCCGCGAATGGTTCCGTGGTGAGGCGTCGCGCAGGAGCATGGATGTCGATGAGGATCGCAACGGCAACCTGTGGGCATGGTGGTTGCCTGCAGGGTGGGTAGGCGAACCCACCGGCGCATTCGTCACCGGTTCCCATCTGGACTCCGTTCCAGACGGCGGCGCGTTCGACGGCCCCCTCGGTGTCGTGTCCGCTTTCGCTGCCGTCGACATTCTCCGCGAGCGTGGTATCGAACCCACCGTTCCCGTCGCCGTGACGGCATTTTCCGACGAGGAAGGCGCCCGCTTCGGTGTCGCGTGCGTCGGCAGCCAGTTGACGACGGGTGCATTGTCCGCCGAGCGAGCCCTCGGCCTGCGTGACGCCGACGGCATAACCCTCGCCGAAGCGATGGCGAAGGCAGGCCGCGCCCCGGAGCACATCGGCGCCGATCCGACTCTGGTCGACCGCGTCGGTGTGTATGTAGAACTGCACGTCGAGCAGGGACGCGCACTCGACCTGGTCGACAAGCCCATTGCCGTCGCGTCGTCGATCTGGCCGCACGGCCGTTGGGAATTCACCTTCACCGGCGAAGCGAATCACGCCGGGGCAACCAGGCTCGTCGATCGCCGCGATCCGATGCTGGCGTTCGCTTCGTCCGTCCACACCGCGCGCGCGGCCGCCACGGTGCACGAGGCCGTCGCGACGTTCGGCAAGGTTCGTGTTCTTCCCAACGGCGCCAATGCGATTCCGTCGGAGATCAAAGCGTGGCTCGACGCGCGTGCCGCCGACGAGGAAACCCTGTCGAAGCTCGTTGCGCAGATCGAAGCCGAGGCGCGCAGCCACGCGGAGTCCGACGGCATCGGCCTCGACGTCTTCGCCGAATCCATCACTCCGATAGTCGAATTCCCATCCGAACCACGGGAGAAGCTGAAGCGAGCACTCGCGCACCTCGGCGACATTCCTGTCCTGCCCACTCAGGCTGGACACGACGCGGGCATCCTGTCGGCCAAGGTGCCGACCGCAATGTTGTTCGTGCGCAACCCAACCGGCGTCTCGCACTCCCCCGACGAAGACGCGAAGCCCGAGGACTGCAACATCGGCGCCCAGGCACTGGCCGACGTCATGGCCGACTGGGTGTCGGCCTGACTCAGCGGGAGTCCCCCATCTCCCCCGTCGCCGGTGTGCCGTCGGCTAGTTCGTACTGCAGGTAGACCGTCCCCGACGGGCTCACTGCAGGCGGTTCGAGAAGGGCCAGGTTCGTCGGCACTGCACCTCCGTCGAACACTTTCTTTCCGACGCCCAGAACGATCGGATGTATCCACAGGTCGAGACGATCGAACAGCTTCTCAGCCAATAGCGTCTGCACCAGGTTCAGACTTCCGACGACGGTGACGTGCTCGTGCCGGTCACGGATCTCTCGCACCGCCGAGACGAGGTCCGGTCCGAGCTGCGTCGAACCCTCCCAGGACAGATTCGGCTCGCCGCGCGACGCCACATACTTGGGGATTCTGTTGAACAGCGCTGCGAACTCACCATCCTGTTTGGGCCAGTACGCGGCGAAGATGTCGTACGTTCGCCTACCGAGCAGGAGAGCATCCGTGTGCTCGTACGCGGCCATCACCTGGCTCCCGCTGACGTCGTTCATGAGCGGCACCTGCCAGCCGCCGAACGGAAAGCCGTCCGGATCCTCGTCGGGGCCACCGGGTGCCTGCCCGACGAGGTCGAGTGTGGCGAACGTTTCGATCTGCACCATGCCCATCAGAATTCTCCCTTGTTTGTCGGTCACGGTGCAGACCGGCCGACTTGCGAGAACTCATCGGCGTTCGATGGTTGACTCGACTACATGTCCCAGGATCACGAATACACCGACGACAGCCGATACATCGTCGTCAAGGGCCGCAAGTGGCGTGCCACCGATCCGGCGATTCCCGACGACCGGAACGCCGAACTCAGGTCGATCCTGATGGCATGGCGGCGCGAGGTGAAGCGGACCGACGGTGCACCCGAGTCGCGCGCAGGCGTGCAGGCCGCGAAAGTAGCTCTCGGCGAGCGCGGTACACCGTGGTGGGACCAAACCGACGACGAGCGGCGCCGTCGGTGGGAAGCTGATGTGCCGCGTCCGTAGCAGAACACGAGGGAGAGAACATGGACATGAAACTCGAACTGGTCCCGATCGCAGTGAAGGACATCGACCTCGCCAAGGAGTTCTACACCGAACAGTTGGGCTTCGTTGCCGACGTCGACGTGCGTCCCGCGCCAGGCATACGCGTCGTACAGCTGACGCCGCCTGGATCCGCATGCTCCATCAGCATCGGCACCGGGTTGCCCGCGTACGACATGCCGCCCGGTTCGACGAAGGGCCTGCATCTCGTCGTCGAGGACATCGAGGCGTCGAGAGCGGAACTGATCGAGCGCGGCGTCCATGTCGAGGAGATCCAGGACGTCGGAGGCGGTGTGCAGTACGCGGCCTTCGCCGATCCCGACGACAACACGTGGACCTTGCAGGTCATGGCCTGGAGAACAGGCGACAAGTACTGAGGATTGACGTCGCGGGTACGCGTGTCGGCGCTGATTCAGCCTGCGCTTCCACTTCGCAACAGTTCACCGAGGTCAGGGAATGCTGGCGGCGCGGTCTCTCCACCGGGAATGTCGAAGACTGTCGACGCCTGCTGAACCGCGAAGGACTCGTTGGGGAACTGCGCCAGAACCTGTTCGATTCCCGGGTAGTCCGACACCCACATCGGCGAGCCTTCGGCGGTTCCCCAGCAGGTCGCGAGAGCAACGTAGCTGCCCGGAGGCAGGTCTGTGAGTGTCTGCGTGGTGACTCCGGGCAGATCCTCGCCGGTCTCGGCAATAGTCTGGCCTCCCAGCTCGAATATCGGCGGTAGCTCGCCTCCTGGCGCGAGTGCGACAGAAGTCGTGCAGTTCAACGTACCGCCGGTGTTGTTGGTGATCGTGTTGGTGAGCGTCGATCCGTCGACCTCGAAAGCGTATGTGACGTCGGTACTCTCGGCCGCCGATGCGATACCGGCTGCAGCAAGGATCATGGGAGCTGCAGCGGCGGAGACGAATACAGCTCGGGCGAACGTTCTCATTCGATGTCCTCTTCGGTCGACTGTGGGCACCATCCGACAAGCGAGTTTGCCCGAAAAAAGACCGAATGGCACCTTTCAAGTTCCGCGACCACTATCGGCCGAGAAACGGGAATTGCGACGCCGAATTCCATGCCGTCGCAACTGTGTTCGTCTCGGGGCTGGTTCGACACTCGTTGACGCCTGAGCGACGAAGTCGGCGGACCCAGCCGACAGCTGAGTCCGCCGACTTCATTTCCTGGGGTCGCCGTATTCGTCGTCCGTGACCGGCTGAAGCCAATGAACGACGTCGTGATCGTGGTCGCCCTCGTTGATCGCAAGGTGCACCATCAGTCGATCCGGTGCGGCTCCGTGCCAGTGTTCTTCGTCGGCCTCGAACAACACACGGTCACCCGGGTGGATTACCTCGATCGGCCCACCGCGCCGTTGGCACAGTCCGACGCCTTCTGTCACGAACACCGTCTGCCCCAGCGGGTGGCGATGCCAGTGTGTGCGTGCTCCGGGCATGAAGTGCACCAGGTTCGCGGATACGCGCGACGGCGCGGGCGCAGCGGCCACGGCATCGATGTAGACGTCACCGGTGAACCAGTCCTGTGGCCCTTTGGCAGTGGCAATCGAACTACGCACGATTTCCATCGTCGTTCTCCTTCGTCAGTCCTGTGCGAGGGTGGCGGTGTCGATGACGAACCGGTATCGAACATCCGATGCCAGAACCCGCTCCCACGCCTCGTTGATCCGATCGGCAGCTATGACCTCGATCTCCGCACCCAAGCCGTGCTCGGCGCAGAAGTCGAGCATCTCCTGCGTCTCCGCGATCGACCCGATCGCCGAACCGGCGAACGACCGACGGAATGGAATCAGCGAGAAGATCTGCACCGGCAACGGCTGCGGCGGCGCGCCGACGTTCACCATCGTGCCGTCGACCGCCAGCAGCGACAGGTACGCATTCAGATCGATCTCGGCGCTGACGGTGTTGACGATCAGATCGAACGAGCTCGCCAGATCGGAGAACGTGGTCGGATCACTCGTCGCGAAATAGTGGTCGGCACCCAACCGGACGCCGTCTTCCTGCTTCTTCAGAGACTGCGACAGCACGGTCACCTCGGCGCCCATCGCGTGCGCGAGCTTGACGGCCATGTGGCCCAACCCGCCCATCCCCACGACGGCGACTTTCTTACCCGGCCCAGCACCCCAATGCCGAAGCGGCGAATACGTGGTGATGCCTGCACACAACAGCGGCGCAGCCGCGTCGAGTTCGATACCGTCCGGAATGCGAACCACGAACTTCTCGGTGACGACGACCTGCTGCGAGTAACCACCCTGCGTCGTCGAACCGTCTCGGTCGACACCCGCATACGTCTGGATGTTGCCCTCCAAGCAGTACTGCTCCATCCCAGCCAGGCATTGGGTGCACTCGCCGCACGAGTTCACCATGCATCCGACACCGACCCGATCGCCGACGGCGTACTTCGTCACCTCGGATCCGATCTCGGCGACGACACCTGCAATTTCATGCCCGACGACGAGGGGGTACGGCACCTGCCCCCACTCGCCGCGTGCGGTGTGGATGTCGGAATGACACACACCGGCGAACTTGATATCGATCCGAACGTCACGCGAGCCGACGTCGCGGCGTTCGATCGTGGTCGGCGCCAACGGCTGATCTGCAGCGGTGGCGGCGTAAGCGTTCACAGTGGTGGACATGATGCTCCTGAAAATAGATGTACAAAATGGAACCGATCCATAGTCAACGCCGCATACGAGCGCCGAAGAAGTCCCTGACGAGAGGTGTACCGACAGGGCACCCCACGTCCACCGGCCGCGACCTACCATTTCGGTCATGGACAACAAAGCAGATGTCCGCGAGTTCTTGATGACCAGGCGGGCCAAGATCTCGCCGGAACAAGCAGGAGTGCCGGCAGGCACCAACCGCCGCGTGCACGGCCTGCGCAGGTCCGAGGTCGCGGCACTGGCCGGAGTCAGTGTCGAGTACTACGCCAAACTCGAACGCGGCGCGATCGGCGGCGCCTCGGCAGCGGTCCTCGACGCCGTCGCCAAAGCGCTCCAACTCGGTGACACCGAACGCGGGCACCTGTTCGACCTCGCCCGGGCAGCTGACGGCATCCCCGCCTCCGGACGTCCGCGTCGAAAGTCGTCGAAGACCACCGCGACCCGTCCCAGCCTCCACTGGGCGCTGTCCGCGATCACCGACGGCATTGCCTTCGTACGTAATTCGCAGCAAGACATCATCGCCGTCAACGAACTCGGACGTGCCTTCTACTCCCCCATCATCGGCGACGGTGGACGCACACCGAACCTCGCACGATTCCAGTTCCTCGACCCCGCCGCACACGACTTCTATCCCGAGTGGGAACTGTTCGCCGAAATGTGCGTCGGCATCATGCGAGCCGAAGCAGGACGCGACCCCCACGACAGAGGGTTGCAAGATCTCGTCGGCGAACTGTCCACCCGCAGCGAACTTTTCCGAACGCTGTGGGCTGCACACGATGTCCGCACCCACGGCACCGGAACCAAACACTTCCACCACCCCGTCGTCGGAGATGTCTCCCTCGCGTACGAAGAACTCCTCGTCACCGCCGAACCCGGACACGTCATGATGGTCTACACCGCCGAACCCGGATCTCCGTCCGCCGAACGACTTCGGCTACTGGCGTCCTGGGCACGAACGGAACTCGATCATCAGGACGGGGTTGCCCGATAGTTGCTGTGCACGAACATATCCGGCCGTCCGGGCAACGCTGTCGGGCAATCCCGAGACGCCCTTTTACTTCTCAGGCCTCGGGAATGTCTCGGTGGAAGTTCTCCCGCGTGATGTCCTCCGGCTCGGGGCCGCCGCGAACACCGGTGTCCAATCCGTCGATCGCGGCAAGTTCCTGTGCACTCAAGTCGAAGCCGAACACGTCGAAGTTCTCCTCGATGCGCGACGGAGTCACCGACTTCGGGATGACCTGACGGCCCTGCTGCAGATGCCAACGCAACATCACCTGAGCAGAAGTTTTGTCATGCGCTTCGGCGATATCCAAAATGGTCGGATCTTCGAGCGTCGACCCTTTGGATCCGTCCCGGTAGAACGTGATTCCCCCGATCGGCGACCACGCTTGCGAGACGATACCCCGCTCGGTGTCCGCTTCCAGCACCGCGGACTGACGGAAGTAAGGGTGTACCTCGATCTGGTTGACGGCAGGAACGATCGACGTTGCGTCAGCAAGCTCGGCCAGGTGACCGGCCATGAAGTTGCTGACACCGATCGCACGAACCTTGCCGTCCGCCAACAACTTTTCCAGAGCGCGATAGGAATCCACCGTCAGCTCGAATTCACCCGGCAGCGCCTGATGCAGAATCAGCAGATCGATCTGCTCGACGCCGAGTTTGCCTGCGCTCTTGTCGAACGAATGCAGTGTGGCGTCGTACCCGAAGTCGGTGATCCATACTTTCGTCTCGATGAAGATGTCCTCGCGGGCGATTCCCGACCGTGTGATCGCTTCGCCGACGCCCCGCTCGTTCCCGTAGGCCGCGGCGGTGTCGATATGGCGATAGCCGACCTGCAGTGCTTTCTCGACGGCAGTAGCAGTCTCGTCCGGCGGCGTCTGAAATACTCCGAAGCCCAGGGAGGGCATCGTGACGCCGTTGTTCAGTGTCAAAGTGGGAACGTTCATGCATTCCACCGTATGCGCACCGGCGGGTCCCAGGGAGGGAACAGCGAGCCAGGTACCGGCAGTACCTCCCCTGCCCTCCGCGACACTCCTATGGTGGAGTCATGAGTACGGCCGACCTTCGCACCGAGATCCGCGACTTTCTCAGCTCGAGGCGAGCCCGCATCACGCCGGAGGCCGCCGGGCTACCCGCGTACGGCGGAAATCGACGTGTCAAGGGGCTGCGCCGCGAGGAAGTCGCCGGCACGACATTCTGGCGATGAACCCGGTCGCGCGGGCTCTGCACTCTCCGGTGTTGGCCGACGGTCGTCGTCCCGCCAATACCACGCGCTTCGTGTACCTGAATCCAGATGCGGCACAAGAGTTCTTCGTCGACTACGACCAGATCACACGCGATGCAGCGGCGATGCTTCGCCTCGAAGCCGGCAAGAATCCGCACGACAAAGCGCTCATCGAACTCGTCGGTGAGCTCTCGACCCAGAGCGAACTGTTCCGAAAACACTGGGCCTCGCAGGACGTACGCTTCCATCGCAGCGGACGAAAGCGGTTGAGGCACCCCGTCGTCGGGCAACTCGATCTCGATTTCGAAGCGATGGAGCTGCCGTCGGAACCTGGCCTTCTGCTGAACGTCTATACCGCGGCCGTCGGGACACCGACAGCCGATGGAATCAAGTTGCTCGCATCGTGGGTCGCGAGCCAGGACAACCTGGCAACCAAGTTCGAATAAGTCGGGCCGGACTGTTCGACGACGCTCACATGTAGCGCCCGCCGGTGACCTCGGAGACCGTTCCGGTCATGTAGGACGAGAGGTCGGACGCATAGAACAGTGCGACCGACGCCACCTCACGCGGATCGCCTGCACGCTGCATCGGAATCTCCGACATCTTCTGATCCCACGCCTTCTGCGGCATCGCTTCCGTCATCGCCGTCTTGATCAATCCGGGCTGAACGACGTTGATTCGAACACCCAGGTGGGCAACCTCTTTCGCCGCCGCCTTGGACAGACCTACGATGCCGGCCTTGGCTGCCGAATAGTTGCTCTGCCCGACGAATCCGACCTTGGCGGAGATGGAGGACAGATTGATGATCGACCCGCCGCCGTTCTCGCGCATCACACCTGCTGCAATCCTCGTCCCGTTCCAGCACCCCTTCAGGTGCACGTCCACGACCTGGTCGAACTGATCCTCGGTCATTTTCCGCATTGTCGCGTCGCGGGTGATACCGGCGTTGTTGACCATGATGTCGATGGATCCGAACGATGCAACAGCTGAATCCACCAATGCCTGAACATCTTCCGCCGATGTCACATTGCACCGAATCCTATCGCTTCGGCGGGCAACGCATCTGCGGCCTCTTTCGCCTTGGCTTCGTCGAGGTCCCCGATCACGATCCTCGCGCCGTGTTCGGCGAACAGTGTCGCAATCGCGAGACCTATCCCCTGCGCCCCGCCGGTGACGACTGCTGTTCGTCCTGCAAGCATGAATCGTCCTCTCTCGAAATGTCATCGAACACGGGATTGTGGACAGCGATTCCCTCGCGCAGCAATGCGTCGGGGTCGTGTCCGGCTTCGATCAGTAACGCTCGCGTGTGCTGCCCGAGAGCAGGGACATCACCCATCGGAGCTTCGAAATCGTCGAACGTGCTCGGTGGCAACAATGCTCGTGCGGTGGCATGTTCGGTACCCACGGTGCGCCATCGATCGCGCTCCGTGAGTTGTGGGTGCGCGACGACCTGATCCATCTGCTTGATCTGTGCTGCTGGAATACCCGCCGCTGCCAACTTCTCCTCGAGTGCGGCGTTCACGAGTTGCGCTTCTGTTCGGCCCGGATCAGACCGCCGCCGACGATCAGACGCTGAATCTCGCTGGTACCTTCGTAGAGTCGGAGCAGGCGCACATCGCGATAGATCCGTTCGACGGGCACTTCCCGCATATAGCCTGTGCCGCCATGGATTTGAACAGCAAGATCGGCGACCTCACCCACCATCTCCGTGCAGAACAGCTTCACCGCGGACGGCGCGATACGACGGTCGGTGTCCTGCACCCACGCACGGGCCGCGTCCCTGACCATCGCGCGACCGGCCATGACACCGACCTGCTGATCGGCGATCATGGCCTGCACGAGTTGAAAATTACCGATCGGCTCACCCCCCTGAGTCGATGCGGCGGCGTGCGCGACGGATTCGTCGAGGGCACGCTGCGCCTGCCCGACCGACAGCGCCGCGATATGCACTCGCCCACGGGCCAACGACGTCATCGCGGCCTTGTACCCGATATCGGCGTTTCCTCCGACGAGAGAGTCTGCGTCGACCTTCACATTCGTGAACGACACGTCAGCGGTGCCCGATCCTTGCTGACCCATTTTCGCGTCCTTGACCCCGACCTCGATCCCTGGCGAGTCCGCCGGTACGAGGAAGACCGCAATTCCGTTGCCTCGCTCGGGTTTCGGATCGAGTTTGGCGAAGACGACGAACATGTTCGCACTCGGCGCGTTGGTGATGAACCGCTTGCTGCCGTCGATGACCCACCCCGACCCGTCGGCCGTGGCCGTGGTCTTCAATCCCGCGGGATTCGATCCAGCACCGTCCTCGGTCAACGCGAACGATGCGACGATGTTCCCCGATGCCATACCCGGTAACCACTTCGCCTTCTGCTCTTCGGTACCGAAACCGACGAGTACCTGCCCGGCGATGCCGTTGTTGGTGCCGAACATCGATCGCAGCGACAGCGTCGTGTACCCGAGCTCCATCGCCAGCTCCACGTCCTGGATGAGATTCAGGCCTAGACCTCCCCATTCCTGCGGGATGGCGTAGCCGAACAGCCCCATCTCCGCGACCTGCGTGCGCAGATCGGCTGGGATGGCGTCGTCGTTCATGATCTCCAGCTCGCGCGGAACCACCCGCGACCGAACGAAATGGGACACCTGCTTCAGTACATCCGCGAAAACGTCGTCGGGTACATCGGGGTTCAGCATGTTCATGGAACGACTATCCCGCTGTGCATTACTATCAGTCCAATACTTAATAGGTAGTTCTGTATTGCAGAATCAGCAAGAATCGAGGCGTGATGGACGCTGAACAGCTGAGAGCGTTCCTTGCGGTGGCAGAAGAACTGCACTTCGGCCGTACCGCCGCGCGGTTGCACATCGCGCAGCCACCGCTCAGCCGCACCATCAAGCGCCTCGAAAGACACCTGGGTGCGACGCTGTTCGATCGAAACACCCGCTCGGTGCAGCTGACCACGAGCGGACGGGCGCTGATCGAGCCTGCCCGCGCAGTGATCGACGCTTTGCGCAGCGCCGAGAACGCGGTGGCGTCGGCCGGCGAGGGTGAAACCGGGCTGGTGAAAGTCGCGTTCGCAGGAGTATCCACACACTCGTTGGTCGCACGGCTGGCACGAACCGTGCGCGCTGAACATCCCGGTATCGAACTGGAACTGTCGAGCCAGAACTTCGCTCAACCGGCGTTGAAAAAGGTTCTCGGTGGCGAGACCGATATCGCCCTCGGTAGGTGGGATCTCATCCCGTCGGGCATCGGGTCCGAGGTGGTGATGGTCGACCATCTGGTGTTGGCAGTCGCCGACACACACGCGCTTGCCAGGGCGCACGAAATCGGTATCGACAGTCTCGCCGCCGAGCGGTTCGTCTCCTTGCCTCCCCACGAAGGGTCCGTCCTCCCCGATCGGCTTCATAGATTTTCGGTCGCGCACGGCTTCGTCGCCGACGTCGTGCAGGTAGCACCCGACACTCAGACCGCGCTCGCACTGGTGGCGGCAGAGGTCGGCTGCCACCTGACGCTGGCGTCGGTTGCCGACAACGTCACCGACCCTCACGTGGCATTCGTGTCCTTGAGTGACATGGACGCGAATGTGGATCTGCGAGTGGCGTGGCGCGAAGACAGCACGAATCCTGCACTCCGCGTGGTGCTTCGACAGCTCATGGCCGTGCGGAGCACTTAGCCGTTTCGGCACAACACCGGAAGCCACGTCACTGGTGTTCCAGATCGGAACGACTGCAACCTATCAATCGGCGGCATCAAGAAATCCGGCTTCGGGCGCGTATTGGCCCGGTTCGGCTTCACAACACAGGACGTACTGTCCCGCCACCAGACGGCCGCGCAATTATCAATGCTTCGGCCGAAGACCGGGCGGTCGCGCCACACCCGCCGCCCTCGGAGCAGTCATCGACTGCGGCGGACTGAGGACTAAATCACATTTAGTTGGAAGTCCTTCAATTGCTCATCCGACTTTGACACGGTGTTCCCATGAGTATCGTCGAGGATCCGACTGCGCAGAGTCCGACGTCTGCGCCGGACGTTCATACAACAGCGGGCAAGCTCGCCGACCTGCGGGAACGGTTGGCGCAGGCCGCGATCCCCTCCGGCGAGGATGCCGTGGACAGAGTGCACGCCAAGGGCAAGCTCACCGCCCGCGAACGCATCACCGCACTGCTCGACGACGGCTCCTTCGTGGAGATGGACGCCCTCGCCCGCCACCGCTCCCAGAACTTCGGACTCGGCGAGAACCGCCCCTTCGGCGACGGCGTCGTCACCGGCTTCGGCACCATCGACGGCCGCGACGTCTGCATCTTTTCCCAGGACGTCACCGTCTTCGGCGGCAGCCTCGGTGAAATCTACGGCGAGAAAATCGTCAAGGTCATGGACCTCGCCATCAAAACCGGAAGACCGTTGATCGGCATCAACGAAGGCGCAGGCGCCCGCATCCAAGAAGGCGTTGTCTCCCTCGGCTTGTACGGTGAAATCTTTCACCGCAACGTCCAAGCCTCCGGCGTCATCCCCCAGATCTCGTTGGTCATGGGCGCAGCCGCCGGTGGTCACGTCTACTCCCCCGCCCTGACCGACTTCGTCGTCATGGTCGACGGCACGAGCCAGATGTTCGTCACCGGACCCGACGTCATCAAAACCGTCACCGGTGAGAACGTCACCATGGAAGAACTCGGCGGCGCTCACACCCACATGGAGAAATCCGGCGTCGCACACTATGTCGCCTCCGGCGAACAAGACGCCCTCGACTACGTCCGCGACCTCCTCGGATATTTGCCGTCGAACAACCGCGCCGAAGCGCCCCGAATGATCCCGTCGGATCCGATCTCCGGGTCGATCGAGGACAACCTCACCGACGAAGACCTCGAACTGGATACGTTGATCCCGGACTCGCCGAACACCCCGTACGACATGCACGAGGTCATCCGCCGCATCCTCGACGACGACGAATTCTTGGAAGTCCAAGAAGGCCGCGCCCGCAACATCATCGTCGGCTTCGGACGCGTCGACGGCCGCAGCGTCGGGATCGTCGCGAACCAGCCCACCCAGTTCGCCGGCACCCTGGACATCGACGCTTCCGAGAAGGCCGCCCGGTTCGTCCGTACCTGCGATGCGTTCAACGTCCCCATCATCACGTTGGTCGACGTCCCCGGGTTCCTGCCCGGTACCGGCCAAGAATTCAACGGCATCATCCGACGCGGCGCCAAACTGCTCTACGCCTACGGTGAAGCGACCGTCGGGAAGATCACCGTCATCACCCGTAAGGCGTACGGCGGCGCCTACGACGTGATGGGTTCCAAGCACATGGGTGCTGATGTGAACCTCGCCTGGCCGACCGCGCAGATCGCCGTCATGGGCGCCTCCGGCGCCGTCGGCTTCGTCTACCGCAAACAACTCCTCGAAGCCGCCAAGAACGGTGAAGACGTCGACGCATTGCGCTTGAAGTTGCAGCAGGAATACGAAGACACCTTGGTGAACCCGTACATCGCCGCCGAACGCGGCTACCTCGACGCCGTCATCCCACCCAGCCACACCCGCGGACAGATCGTCTCCGCACTACGACTGCTCGAACGCAAACAAGTCACCCTGCCCCCGAAGAAGCACGGAAACATTCCGCTATGACGGAACAGGTTGCGGCGGTGCAGTTTCGGGGTAATCCGTCCGATGCCGAGGTCGCGGCGATCGTCGCGGTCCTCGCTGCTGCCGCTCACGCGCAGTCCGTTACCTCCCATCCGCCGATGTCCACTCTCGGCGGGTGGGGCTCACCTGCAGACCAGCACCGCTACGGACTCGGCTCCGCCCCCACCGAATTCGTCAACGCCCGCTACAGCCGATAAGGATCGATGCCCGATGAGTGTCAATGGTGTTGCCCACAAGAAGATTTCGAAAGTGCTTGTCGCGAATCGCGGCGAGATCGCAGTCCGGGTGATCAGGGCTGCAGCAGACGCGGGCCTGACCAGTGTCGCTGTCTACGCAGAACCCGACGCCGA
>NZ_FZOW01000005.1 GCF_900188125.1 Rhodococcoides kyotonense
CGAACCCGGAAGCTAAGCCCTCCAGCGCCGATGGTACTGCACCCGACAGGGTGTGGGAGAGTAGGACACCGCCGAACACACATTCCAGAACACCCTCGAACCACACGGTTCGGGGGTGTTCTGCATTCCACGCCATCCCAGACTCCCGCCGCAACCACACCACACCCCGGAACCCGCGTGAATGGCCCGTCCACACCATCAGATCGTATGAAAGGACCATTCACGCGATCCAGGTACGACGTCACCCGGACCGGGCCGACGTCGTGACCGCGTGAAAGTGCCGTCCACGCTGACAGACCGTATGAAAGGAGCATTCACGCGATCCAGGTACGACGGCACCCGGACCGGGCCGACGTCGTGACCGCTTGAAAGTGCCCTCCACGCTGACAGATCGTATGAAAGGACCATTCACGCGATCCCGGTCGGCAACCGATCCGCATCCGCACCGTCGGCGACTCCGGCACGATCGGCGACACCGGCACCCACCGTGACCGCGTGAAAGTGCCGTCCACGCTGACAGATCGTATGAAAGAACCATTCACGCGATCCAGGTACGACGGCACGACCGCTTGGATGGCCCGTCCACGCTGTCAGATCGTATGAAAGAACCATTCACGCGATCGGGGCCCCGCGGCGCGACCGCGTGAAAGTGCCGTCCACACCATCAGATCGTATGAAAGGACCATTCAAGCGATCAGGGGGCGTCGTGACGGAGGCGAAGAATTCGTACCCGATGCCCGCGATATCGACGCAACGACGGCGTTATCCGTCGGAGCGTCACCCAGGTTTCGGCGTTTTCAAACTGTGATCTATGACATCTTGCCTACCTGAACTCTGGATTTCCTCTGAGGAAAATTCGTCGAAATTGGAGCCGCAGATTTGTCGCTCGACCCTGGTCGCGGAGTCGGTCCGCGGGGATCGAGGGCGTTCGCGTGTCGGCAACGCCGCTGTCTACCGTCGTCGAATAGCGCTGTGCTGCATATCATCTGACACGCGACCAGGGAATTCAGGATCTCTACGGTGGGAATCCCGGTGCGCTGAGTCGATCTTGGTGTCCCCTCGCCGCTGATGGCGTCGGCGGGGTTTGCCCGGCCGTTACTGGACAGCGCATCACTGGAAGTAAGTCAATGTGTTCTCGGTCACTATTCCTTGAAACTTCTCGACCTGCACCGTTACCTGGTTGTGACCCATTTGCGACGCGTTGGTGACCATAGCGGGAACATGAGCTTCCCCGACCGCACCCGCTTCTCAGTTACAGAAGGCCGATGACCTCGGCTGCAATTTTGGAGCAAGACCTTGCACGTTTCAACATATGCACGTCGGATCGGTTTCGCCGCTGCGACGACCAGCGTCCTCGCCACGAGCGTCGTCGGCGTTACCCACGCCGACCACGCCGTCACCGTCCCCGTTGTCTCGGCGTCGGCAATCACCGAAACTGCCGCGAAGGGGTTCCCTGCCGGCTCAGTGCGGCAGGAAGTGCCTGCGGCGGCGAACGCCAGCGACCCGGTGCAGCAGCCTGAGGAGGCCCAGCCGTCGCAAACTGAGGACGTCACGGCTCAGACGGTATCGACCGACGACGGTGCTGCCGAGGTGCAGGCAGCAGCCGCGGTCCCGCCGCCGCCCCCGACCTTCATCACGGCTGCGCAACTTGCAGCGATCGTGCCGCAGGTTCCGGCGGACAAGCTCGCCACCTACGTCGCCCCGCTGAACGCTGCCATGGTCAGCGGTGGAATCGACAACCCGATCCGGAAGGCCGCCTTCATCGCGCAGTTGCTGGTCGAGTCCGACGGATTCCGCACGTTCGAGGAGTATGCGTCGGGCCGCGCCTACGAAGGACGTTCCGACCTGGGCAACACCCAGCCTGGCGACGGGCAGCGCTACAAGGGGCGCGGGGCCATCCAGGTGACCGGCCGACACAACTACGAGAGCATGAGCCAAGCCACTGGCGTCGACTTCGTCTCGAACCCTGAGCTGGTCTCATCGCCGGAGTACGCCTTCACCACCGCGGTCTGGTACTGGACGTCGCGCCACCTCAACCAGGCGGCTGACATCTCCGGAATCATCAAAGTATCCGAGCTCGTCAACGGCGGACACCACGGACTCGCGGAGCGTCTTGCTGCCTTCCAGCGCGGTCTCGACGCCTTCACCCGGTTGTGACGCTGCAGCTGTGACCGCGCAGAGCCGTCAGGACGTCGGGCTGGCCAGTACGGTTTCGGCCGATCGGCCGCGCAGCGCGACGGTGTCGCCGAACTTCCATCGCTCTGCCTCCGCTGCAGATGCGCCGTCGACCGTTGTCTTCGACGCGAGTATCGCGCCGGGGGAGTTCTTGGCGAGCTCGGACAAGCGTGCCGCTTCGTTGACCGGATCGCCGATGACCGTGTACTCGAACCGGGACTTGGCTCCGACATTGCCCGCGACTGCACGTCCCGACGCGACACCCACTGCTGCGCTGCACTCCGGCACTTCGTCGACGAGTCGGGTGCTGATCCGGCGGGCCGCTGCCAGTGCCGAGCCGCAGTGGTCGTCGATGTCGCCGGGAGCACCGAAGATCGCGAGAGCCGCGTCGCCCTCGAATTTGTTGATGAAGCCGCCGTGCTCGTCTACCTCGTCCACCACGACGTCGAAGAATCGGTTGAGCAGTTCGACGACCTCGGTGGGAGGTCGTGACGCAGCGAGCTCGGTGGACCCGACCAGGTCGATGAAGAAGACTGCGATGTCGCGCTCCTCGCCGCCCAGTTCGGGGTTCTTGGTGAGGGCCGCCTCGGCGACTTCCTGACCTACATGGCGACCGAACAGGTCGCGGATCTTCTCGCGATCACGGACGCCTTCGGCCATCCTGTTGAAACCGCTCTGAAGTTCGCCGAGCTCCGTGCCGTCGTACACGGCGAGTTGGACGTCGAGGTTTCCTCGCTCGACCTCGGCCATGCCGGATCGAACGTTGTTGATGGGGGCCGTCGTCGCGAAGCCGCCGAGCAGAGTCAGCAGCAGCCCGAAAATAAGCGTGATGCCACCGAGGGCCAGGATTGCAACGGCCATCTGCGTCGCGTCGGACGCATAGGGTCTGATGAAGCTGAAGATGGCGATGATCATGAGTCCGGATACCGGGACGCCGGTACCGAGGATCCACGACAGAATGGACCGTCCCATCACGCCGGCGATGCGGATGCGTCGGGGATCGCCCGCCTCGAGTGCGCGAGCTGCAGCAGGTCTCAAGGCGAACTCGCTCAGTAGATAACTGAAAGCACAGACAACCGTGCCGCCCGCGCCGATCGTGAATGCGACCTTCGGAATGGACTGCGGGTCGATGATGCCGTCGATCGTCGTGATGAGCGCCAGACCGCACGTCCACAGCACGATCTGAACTTGGGTCAGCTGCCACGGCATGGACAGCGTCGTGACCTGTTCCTGACGTGTGGGTGTGCGATCCTCGATGGCCCAGCGGAGTGCTCGCAGTGCACGCGTCGTACCCCACAGGACACCGACGGCGAAGGCGCACGCCACGTACACCGGAATCACGATGAAGTTGACCCACCAATACCGGTCCAGCCGAAGGACATCCGGTCCTGGCACGACGACGGACACGAGCACCCCGACGATCACCGCTCCGATGAGATTTGCGCCGAGCAGAAACGTCGTCAGAAGCAATTGGACTCGGACGCGGCGACGGCGAGGGGACTCGGATGTGTCGCCGAGGAGGCGCGATCCTAGTGGCGCGACGGATCTACTCGGTTGCGGCATGGTTGTCCTAGAGTAGCGGGCACTCTGGCTTAGGGTGGGCGAGTGCGTCTCGTAATTGCTCGTTGCCAAGTGGACTACGTCGGCCGCCTCACGGCTCATCTTCCCCCTGCTCGTAGACTTCTTCTGGTCAAGTCCGACGGCTCCGTCAGTGTTCACGCCGACGATCGTGCGTACAAGCCGCTGAACTGGATGAGTCCACCGTGCTGGATGTCGGAGACGGCCGAGGACGGGACCATGACGTGGGTCGTCACGAACAAGGCGGGCGAGGAACTACGCATCACGATCGATGACGTCGAACTGGATTCCAGCCACGAACTCGGGATCGATCCCGGCCTCGTCAAAGATGGCGTCGAGGCGCACCTGCAGGAACTGTTGGCGGAGCACGTCGAGACCCTCGGCGAGGGCTACACACTCGTGCGGCGTGAGTACATGACCGCCATCGGCCCGGTCGATCTGCTGTGCCGCAATGCCGACGGGGCCACCGTCGCCGTGGAGATCAAGAGGCGGGGCGAGATCGACGGCGTCGAACAACTCACTCGGTACCTGGAATTGCTCAATCGCGACCCAGTGCTCGCGCCGGTCAGTGGAGTGTTTGCTGCTCAGGTGATCAAGCCGCAAGCGAAGACTCTCGCAACCGACCGCGGGATCAGGTGCCTGACGCTCGACTACGACGTTCTGCGCGGCACCGACAGCACCGAGTTTCGGCTGTTCTGAACTTCTCTCCTACACTCGATACGTGCCTCGCCGGAACCATGATCGCAAGTCGAACCGGAAAAATGCCGGTTCGCGAGACTCGGCGCCCGATTCGATGATGGGTGGCGCTCGCGTCGAGAGTGGCCCTGCAGGATGGTCGGACGAGGAATTCACGACGCGCACGGTACCGGGCAACCGCGCCACCAAAACGTATCGGTGCCCAGGTTGTGACCATGAAGTTCGCCCCGGGGTGTCTCACATCGTCGCCTGGCCCACCGCAGACCTCGGTGGCCCGGAGAACCGTCGCCACTGGCACACGGGGTGCTGGTCGGGGCGCGGCACTCGCGGACTCACCAGGCGCTGGTCCTAGACCAGCGCCCAGCAGGGGTCACGACGAGGCGTCGGCCTTCTCCTTGTCGAGAACGACAGTGTCTTCCGTCGACGAATCTTCTTTGCCCGCAGCAGAGTTGGACTCGGGTGCGTCGAGCAGTTCACTTTCGCGGTTGACCGACGCGAGCATCGCAGGCACCGAATCGAGCTGGCCTCGGATACCCAGAAGCTGAGCGAGGACGCGGCTACGCAGCACGCGCAGCTCCTCGGCCAGTTCCTTCGAATGTGCGATCCGGCGCTCGGCCTGGTCGGTCGCAGCTTGCAGACGACGCGTGGACTCGGTCGTCGCCTCCTCGATGCGGTGGGCCGCGTCGGCTTTGCTCGACGCTTCGAGATCCTCGAGCGCCGCAAGGATCTTGGTCCGACGCTCGGCCATCGTGATCTCGAAATCCTCCTGGACCTTCGAGCGCTTGGCCTCGGACTCGGCAGCGAGTTGATCGCGCTCGGCCTGTGCGGCCTCGACGATCCGGGCAGCCTCGGTACGGGCCTGAGCCATGGTCTGCTCGTGTTCGGTCTCCAGCGCGGACCGACGATCTTCCAGTTCGACGACCAGCGACTCGTGACGACCGCGCAGCCGAGCGCTCTCCTGCTCCGCGACCGACACCATCTCCTCGGCCTCGGCGTGTGCCTTGGCGCGAACCTCGGATGCCTCGTCCGATGCCAGACGCAGCATGCGCGAGATGCGGTCGCTCATTCCCTCCGCGGTGGTCGGCGGCACCGAGAGTCGGTCGATGTCCTTACGGAGCTCGTCGATCTCGTCCCGTGCATCGTCGAGTTGCTTCGCGAGGTCGCGAGCTTGCGAAGCCGCCGCGTCACGATCCGCGGTGGTCAGCCTGAGCTCGGCATCGAACCGCTCGAAGTAGTTCGTGACCTCGTCACGGTCGAATCCTTTTCGGACGACGGAAAAGGGAAGTTGCACCCCAGTGCGCTCTTGCTCGTTGGCCATGGCGGTCAATTTACCGGTGCGTAGGTTCGAGAGCCATATGACTAATCAGTGAATCGGATTCTTGGCCGGTTCGACGAGTTCGACGAGCACCCCACCTGCATCTTTCGGATGAACGAAGTTGATGCGCGAGTCGGCGGTGCCGCGTCGGGGCGCGTCGTACAGCAGTCGTACGCCGCGGGAGCGCAGTTCGTCGGAGATTTCCTCGATGTCACTCACGCGGTAGGCGAGCTGTTGCAGACCCGGTCCGTTGCGGTCGATGAACTTGGCGATCGTCGAATCTCCGTTCAACGGAGCGAGCAACTGCAGCGCTGCAGAATCGGAGGAAGCGCCGGGGAACGACAGCATGGCCTCGCGCACACCCTGTTCTTCGTTGACCTCTTCGTGCGTCGACACCATACCGAGATGCTCGGAATACCAGGCGATGGCCACGTCCAGGTCGGGTACCGCGATTCCGACGTGATCGATGGCGGTGACGAGGTCGGACCGCAACGAGGGTCCAGCAGTAGCAGGCGTGGTAGAGGTCATACAGTCGACGTTAGCGTCACCTGTATCTCACCGCGCGTCGGGGCCGCCAGGCGAGGTGAGACCAGAGCCACTACAACGCGTCGTAGATCTCGGGCACAATGGTCACTCATGTTGAACTTCTTCGACCTGAGCACGACGGCCAAGCGTTTCCGATTTGTCGCAGTTCTCGAGGCGCTCACCTGGTTGGGACTGCTGATCGGGATGGCCTTCAAGTACATTCCCGCAGACGGCAACGAGATCGGTGTCAAGATCTTCGGACCGATCCACGGCGCGGTATTCGTTCTGTATCTGTTGATCGCGATCGTCACCGCAGTCAAGCTGAAGTGGAACGTCGTCACGACGCTGCTCGCGCTGGTCGCCAGCATCCCGCCGTTCGGCACCGTCGTGTTCGAGGTGTGGGCGGCTCGAGGCGGCAAGCTTGCGGAACTGAGCACGTCGCAGCCGTCGCTCGCGAAGGGCCCCGGAGTCGCGTAGGCGACCTGTCGGTAGTGAGAGAACCGGGTTAGTGACAAACTATAAGGCGTGACTCGACCCGGTTCCCGCTCGTCAGCCCGTCCGCCTGCAGCCGTTCCGGCCTCCATTGCAGGCGCAGTCGATCTCTCCGGACTGAAAGATCGTCCCGCCCCGCCGCCCGCGCCGGACAACGGCGACAGCGGAAGTGGCCTCGCACCGATCGTCGATGTCACGGCCGCGACATTCGAGGCAGAAGTGCTGCAGCGCTCGTCTCAGGTACCCGTCATCGTCGATCTCGGGTCCTCGCGCTCGCCGCAATCGGTGGCCCTGACGCGTCAGCTCGGGCAGTTGGCCGTCGAAGCCGGCGGCACCTGGGTGCATGCCCGTGTCGACGTCGACAGCAACCCGCAGATCGCGCAGGCGTTCGGCGTCCAGGCAATCCCGACGGTCGTCGCAGTGGCAGGAGGGCAGCCACTCGCCGATTTCCAGGGTTCACAGCCCGAGGACCAGCTCCGTAAGTGGCTCGAAGCGATAGAGCAGGCAACTGCAGGCAAGCTCAGCGGGCCTCCCGGGGCGGACCTGCCGGAGGAGGAGCCGGAGGTCGAGGATCCCCGTTTCGTCGCCGCCGAAGAAGCGCTCGACGACGGCGATTTCGACAAGGCCGTCGCCGCCTACCAAGCCATCATCGACGCCGAACCGACCAACACCGAGGCCCAAGCAGCGTTGCGTCAGGTGAAGTTCCTGGCACGCGTCCAGAACGTCGACGCCGATGCAGTCGAGCGGGCCGATGCCAATCCGTCGGATGTCGACGCGCAGATCGCGGCCGCAGACGTCGAATTGTCGGAGCAGAAGCCCGAAGCCGCGTTCGATCGCCTCATCGCTGGAGTCAAGCGCACAGCAGGTGACGACCGAACCCAGTTGCGGACACGCCTCCTCGAACTCTTCGAGCTGTTCGACGCCGGTGACCCCGTCGTCGTGTCGTCGCGTCGTAAGCTGGCCGCCGCGCTGTACTGACGCTCAGCGGTAGCGAACGTTGCACGCGTCGCGTCCGCCGAGGACTCCCGAGCGAAATGCGTCGACTCGGGAGAAACCGCTGGGAAGCGTCACCCCGTTGATGTCGCTGGCGGTCAGACCGTCGCTGAGCAGGCCAGATACGGCTTCGTCGAGGTCGCCGGGCGACAGCCACACTTCGAGGTTCGATGACGCGTCGAGATTCTCCGCGCTCAGGCCTGCGGTGATGACGCCGGACAGGCACGCCGACCTCAGCGCTGTCTGCGGATTGTCCAAGGGCTGACCGGCTTCCTTCTGCACCGCAAGGGTGTAGCGGGATGCGAACAACACGTAGGCGCTGTAGTCGCCGGAGACATTGAGCGGAATGACGTCGCCGCGTCGCGGCCGTTCCGCTGTACCGAGCTCGGCAAGTGCGTCGACGTCGACACCGATCGTGTTGGTCGACGCGCAGTACGACACCGGTTCGGTCGACGTGCCTTCAGGGCAGCCGGTGTCGGTGCCGTCGTAGGTGACCGTCGGTGGATTCTGCAGGGCGAGAAGGCTTTCGAACGATCGGACGAAGGCTTCGAGAGCCTCGACGGTGACGGGCAACTCGCCGTCGTCGTCGGTACTGCTGAACTTCTGAGGTAGATCGGCTCGCCGTGCGTCGATCTCCGCTTCATCGATCGCGGTACAGGCTGCGGCCCCGTCGGTGAATCCGATCTGGACTGCGGTGACGCGTTCGAACGCCGACCCGTGTACCGAATCCGGATCGTTCGGGTCGACGTCACGCACGGCGACTGTTGCAGCAAGGACTCCGTTGAGGCCGTCGGACGTGTTGATCGTGAAGTGCGGCGCATCGCCTTCGGCGACGTGCCGGATGAACGCGCCGGCGAAGCAGTCGGCCTGCTGTTCCGCGACGATGGTCGGGGTGTCGTCGCCGACCAATGCCGACTGATACTGAATTGCGTGGCCGTACTCGTGCGCGATGACCATGACGACCGACATGGGGCCGAACGCATCGATCAGCGCAGGCAGCAGTATGGTCCGATCCCAGCCGATGGTGCGATCACGTGAGCAGTACGCGGCGTTGGGGACTCCACCGGTGCGAGTGCCGCAGAACCGGGGTCCCTCACCCTCGTCCTCGCTCGCATCCCACGAGATCAGCTCCGACACCGGCTGAAATTTCTGGCCTTGGAACAGTTCGGGGTAGGTGTCGGTCCAGTACCGCTGAATGTCGTCGATCGCGTTGGTCGCGATGATGTCCGAGTCGGTGCCCTCCGAGCCCCGAACGTCGAGTGACGAGTTGGGCACTCCCGGACGAGGCCCGCTCGGTCCGTCGGTGACCGGTAGCCCGGCGACGGTGAACGGGTTCTCGTAGATGGACACCGCACGGCCGTCGACCGATTGACTGCACCCGGTCAGCAGTGCGAGTGCCATCAGGGCGGTCGCCCACAGTGTGTGTCGGGTACGACCGCCACTCATCTAACGCTCCAGTTTGATCCAGATCGCTCCGTTGGCGGGAAGCGCGACCTGTGCAGACGACGGTCGGCCGTGCCATGAGTGCGATGTAGCCGTTACCTCTCCGAGATTGCCCACACCCGAACCGCCGTACGAGGATGCATCGGTGTTCAAGATCTCGATCCAACGACCGGGCTCGGGTAATCCGACACGATAGTCGCCGCGTGTGACACCCGAGAAGTTGAAGATACACGCGACGACGGACCCGTCCGATCCGTACCTCAGGAAGCTGAGAACGTTGTTCTCGGTGTCGTTCGCGTCTATCCACGAGTAACCGCTGGGAGATGTGTCGAGAGTCCACAGCGCTGGATGCTCGCGGTAGACGGCGTTGAGGTCGCTGACCAAGGACAGGACGCCCCGGTGCAGGTCGCCCTCGTCCAGTTGATGCCAGTCGAGGCCGCGTTCCTCCGACCACTCGCGTGTCTGGCCGAACTCCTGGCCCATGAACAGCAACTGCTTGCCGGGGTGGGCCCACATGTACGCGAGCAACCCGCGCATACCGGCGGCCTTGGCGTAGTCGTCGCCGGGCATTCGGGTCCACAGTGTGCCCTTGCCGTGGACGACTTCGTCGTGGCTGATCGGCAGGACGTAGTTCTCGCTCCACGCGTACACCAAGGAGAACGTGATCTCGTGGTGGTGGAAGCTTCGGTGGATGGGGTCGCGGCCCAGGAAGCCCAGGGTGTCGTGCATCCACCCCATGTTCCATTTCATGTTGAAGCCGAGTCCGCCGACGCTCGTGGGACGCGTGACGCCGGGCCATGCCGTCGACTCCTCCGCGACGGTCACTACGCCCTGGAACTTCTTGTGCACCGTCGCGTTCATCTCCTGCAGGAACGAGACTGCCTCGAGGTTCTCTCGGCCACCGTAGATGTTCGGAGTCCACCCGCCTTCGGGGCGGGAGTAGTCCAGGTAGAGCATCGAGGCCACTGCGTCGACGCGGAGTCCGTCGATGTGGAACTCGTCGAGCCAGAACAGTGCATTGGCGACGAGGAAGTTGCGGACCTCGCGACGACCGAAGTCGAACACGAGTGTGCCCCAGTCGAGTTGCTCACCGCGTTTGGGATCGCCGTGCTCGTAGAGGGGACCGCCGTCGAACCGGGCGAGGGCCCATTCGTCCTTGGGGAAGTGTGCAGGCACCCAGTCGACGATGACGCCGATGCCCTTGGCGTGCAGGTGGTCGACGAAGAACCGGAAGTCGTCCGGGCTGCCGAACCGCGACGTCGGCGCGTAGTACGACGTGACCTGGTAACCCCACGATCCGCCGAACGGGTGCTCTGCGACGGGCAGCAGCTCGACGTGCGTGAAGCCGGTCTCGAGCACGTAATCGGCCAATTGCTCGGCCAGTTCCCGATATCCGAGGCCGGTGCGCCACGACGCGAGGTGCACCTCGTACACGGACATCGGGGCCTGCGTCGGCTCGATCGCCGCCCGCGCCTCCAGCCAGTCGTCGTCGGCCCACTCGTACGACGTCTCCGTCACGACAGATGCTGTCGCAGGCGGGATTTCGGTGGCGAACGCCATCGGGTCGGCCTTGTCCCGGACAACACCGTCGGACCCGTGGACCCGGTACTTGTAGACAGTGCCCGGCCCGATGTCCGGAACGAACAGCTCCCATACTCCGGTGGACCCGAGCGCGCGCATCGGGAAACTCTGGCCGCTCCACCCGTCGAAATCTCCGACGACGGTCACGCCGGACGCGGCGGGTGCCCACACCGCGAACGACGTGCCACTGACGTCGCCGTCGGGAGTGGTGTAGTTCTGCTGGTGCGCGCCCAGAATGTCCCAGAGTCGTTCGTGGCGACCTTCGCCGAACAGGTGAAGGTCCAACTCGCCCAGCGTCGGAAGGAAGCGGTACCCGTCAGCGGACTCCGATTCGTGACCGCCGGGCCATGTGACGACGAGTCGGTAGTCCATCAGGTCCTCGTACGGAACGAGGACGCTGAAGACACCGTGTGCGACGTGCGTGAGCGGATGGTCCTTGCCCCCGATGCGGGCGACGACGGACTCGGCATTCGGCTTGAGCGCGCGGATCGCAGTGCCGCCCGGCACCGGGTGGGCGCCGAGCACCGAGTGTGGATCGTAGTGTCGCCCTTGGGCTATCAGGTCCAGGTCACCCGTACTCGGGGGTGCGATGTCGACGCCTGTCGGATGTTCCGTCATGTCGGTTCCCACTCACTTCCGGTTGCCGCGGTATGCCAGTTCGAGCCGTGCCGGGTAGGGGACAGGGGGAAGCGACAAGATGTGCGCCACTGCCTTCCACGGCTCCAATCTGACGAAATTGGTTTGCCCCCAGTTGAACTGCTGGCCAGTGACCTCGTCGGTGACCGTCATCGTGTCGTGCCAGTCGTGACCGAGTTGCGGCATGTCCAACCAGATCGTTCCTTCTTCGGGGCCGAACGGGTTCAGATTGACGACTACGAGAACCGAATCACCCGTGGATGGATCGAGTTTCGAGTAGGCGATGAGCGCATCGTTGTCCACCGAGTGAAAGTGTATGTTGCGCAACTGTTGTAGCGCGGGATGCGATCGGCGAATCCGGTTCAGTGCGGCGAGCCACGGCTCCAACGATTCACCGCGTGCCAGTGCGCCCTCGAAGTCACGCGGACGCAGCTGGTACTTCTCCGAATCGAGGTATTCCTCGCTGCCGGGTCGCACGGCTTGGTGCTCGTACAGTTCGTAACCCGAGTACACGCCCCACGTGGGAGACAGCGTCGCCGCCAAGGCCGCTCGCAACGCGAACATGCCGGGACCACCGTGCTGGAGACTCTCGTGCAGAATGTCCGGGGTGTTGACGAAGAGGTTGGGCCTGGCGTCGTCGGCGCGGCGTGCGTGCTCCTCGGCGAACTCCGTCAGTTCCCACTTCGCGACACGCCAGGTGAAGTACGTGTAGGACTGCGTGAATCCGCGCATGGCCAAGCCGTACATGCGAGCCGGCCGCGTGAAGGCCTCCGCGAGGAAGAGGACGTCGGGATCGCTCTTCTTGATCTCGGCGATCAGCCATTCCCAGAAGTCCGGTGGCTTGGTGTGCGGGTTGTCGACGCGAAAGACCTTCACACCCAACGAGATCCAGTGGCGGACGACGCGCAGCACCTCGTTGTAGATGCCGCGCCGATCGTTGTCGAAATTGACCGGATAGATGTCCTGGTACTTCTTCGGTGGATTCTCGGCGTAGGCGATGGTGCCGTCCGGGAGAACCGTGAACCACTCGGGATGCTTGGCGGCCCAAGGATGATCGGGTGCAGCTTGCAATGCGAGGTCGAGCGCCACCTCGAGATCCAGCGCGCGTGCCGCGTCGACGAATGCACGAAAGTCGGACTCGGAGCCCAGCTCCGGATGGATCGCGTCGTGCCCGCCGTCCTTCGAGCCGATTGCCCACGGCGAGCCGACGTCGTCGGGTCCCGGAGTCAGAGTGTTGTTCGGCCCCTTGCGATTAACGCTGCCGATCGGGTGAATCGGTGGAAGATAGACGATGTCGAAGCCCATACGAGCGATGCGGGGGAGCTGCTCGATGGACGTCGCGAACGTGCCGTGACGGGGCGAGCCGTCGTCGTTCCACCCGCCCGTCGAACGCGGGAAGAACTCGTACCAGGCGCCGTTCAGCGCCAGGGAGCGGTCGACCCACACGTTGATCGCGTTCGAACGAGTGATCAACTCGCGCAGAGGATGTTCGCGGAGCAACTCGGCGACACCCGGCGCGAATGCTGGTGCGACGCGCGCGGGCAGTTGACGGTCGGTGTCGCGCAACGCCGCGGCGACCTCGTGCAACACGGACCTGTCCCCGCGCGGAACGCCTTTCGCTGCGCGTTCGAAGATCTGCGCGCCGGTCTCCAGATCGTTTGCGAGGTCGGATGCGCTCTGTCCGACTCCGAGCTTCGCCTCGACGGCGTGCCGCCACGTGGCCACCGGATCGCTCCAGGCCTCGATGCGGCAGATCCAGTACCCAGGCGCGGTGGGCGTGAAGAGGGCGTCGAACGTATCCGGCTCACGTCCGGGTGTCATCGTTATTCGTAAGGGAGTGCGGATACCTGGCCCGCGCACGGCGAGAGTCGCCGCTACTGCGTCGTGACCTTCCCTCCACACGTCCGCCGATACCGGAAATGCCTCGCCTACCACCGCTTTCGCGGGGTACTTTCCGGTAGTCGTGTCTGGAAGGACATTGTCGATACCGAGTCGACCTGTCACTTCACGCTCCGTTCTTGGCTAGAGACTTCAGTCGCATCCGATGCGGCTGAAGGAGTAACTGTGGGTCGGCGTGCTCTCCATGACAACCGTAGTGCAGTGACCTCGCCTCCGCTGTTGTCGGAGAAGATCGATGCACTGTGTGCTTCGGGTGGGTAGGGTTCGTCCCGTGAAAGCTTTGCGTCGGTTCACTGTCCGAGCCCACCTGCCCGAGCGCCTGAATGCCCTGGCCGAGTTGTCGACAAACCTTCGCTGGTCATGGCACCCGCCGACGCAGCGGTTGTTCGAGGACATCGATCCGGTGCTCTGGTCCGAACTCGACCGGGATCCGGTCGGTCTGCTCGGTGCGGTTGCTCCGTCCCGGCTCGAAGAACTCGCATCCGACGCGGAGTTCGTCGAGCGGTTGGGCGCCCTGGCAGCTGATCTGCAGGATTACCTGACGCGGCCTCTCTGGTACCAGAAGCTGCAGGACTCGGACGCGTCCGTGCCGTCGGGAATCGGTTATTTCTCGATGGAGTTCGGCGTCAGTGAGGTGCTGCCGAACTATTCGGGCGGACTCGGAATTCTTGCCGGTGACCACCTGAAGGCGGCCTCCGACCTCGGGCTTCCGCTCGTCGGCGTCGGTCTGCTGTATCGATCGGGCTACTTTCGCCAGTCGTTGACCGCCGACGGGTGGCAGGCCGAACGCTATCCGTCCCTCGACCCACAGGGGTTGCCGCTGCGGCTACTCACCGACTTCTCGGACGCGCCGGTGCTGATCCACGTCTCGATGCCCGGTGGTCGTGTGCTGCGCGCGCGAGTCTGGATAGCGCAGGTGGGGCGTGTTCCTCTCCTGCTGCTCGACTCCGACATCGCGGACAACGACCCAGAACTGCGGGGCGTGACCGACCGTCTCTACGGCGGCGATCAGGACCATCGCATCAAGCAGGAGATCCTCGCGGGCATCGGCGGCGTTCGAGCGATTCGTGCCTACACGCATGCGCACGGACTGCCAGACCCCGAGGTGTTCCACATGAACGAGGGCCACGCTGGCTTCCTCGGCGCCGAGCGTATCCGTGAACTCGTCACCGGGCAGGGGCTCGACTTCGACGCGGCACTCGCGTCGGTCCGAGCAGGCACCGTCTTCACGACGCACACGCCGGTCCCCGCCGGAATCGACCGGTTTCCTGCCGACCTCGTCCGTCACTACTTCGGTAGCGACGACGGCAGTGCCGAGTCGGCTCTGCTGCCCGGGCTACCGATGGATCGCATCCTCGCGCTCGGCGCAGAGCCGGACCGCTCGGTCTTCAACATGGCGCACATGGGGCTTCGGCTCGGCCAGCGCGCCAACGGTGTGTCGAAGCTGCACGGCATCGTCAGCCGCGAGATGTTCAACGACCTGTGGCGCGGATTCGACGTCGCGGAAGTGCCGATCGGATCGGTGACCAATGGCGTGCACGCACCGACGTGGGCGGCACGGGAGTGGTTGGAGCTCGCACAGCAGACGGTCGGAGAACAGGCGCTGCAGGAAGCGCGCGGCTGGGAGCGGTTGGAGGACGTGTCGTCGGCGACGTTGTGGCAGACGCGCAACGAGCTGCGTGCGCAGTTGGTCGACGAGGTCCGTCGTCGGGTTCGCCGATCCTCGCTCGAACGCGGCTCGACCGAAGCCGAAATCAGTTGGACGGCAGGGGTGTTCGACCCGAACGTCCTGACCGTCGGGTTCGCTCGGCGTGTGCCCACCTACAAACGTCTGACGCTGATGCTGCGCGAACCCGAGCGTTTGCGTCGCCTGCTGCTCGACCCCGACCGACCGGTGCAGTTGGTCGTCGCAGGAAAATCGCACCCCGCCGACGACGGGGGCAAGGCTCTCATTCAGCAGATCGTCCGCTTCGCCGATCAGGCCGACGTGCGTCACCGCATCGTGTTCCTCCCGGACTACGACATGTCCATGGCGAAGTTCCTGTACTGGGGCTGCGACGTCTGGCTCAACAATCCACTGCGCCCACTCGAGGCGTGCGGCACGTCGGGCATGAAATCCGCGCTCAACGGTGGCCTCAACCTGTCCATCCGCGACGGGTGGTGGGACGAGATGTACGACGGCGAAAACGGTTGGGCCATACCGACGGCCGACGGCGTCACCGACGAGAACCGACGCGACGACCTCGAAGCCTCCGCGCTGTACGAGTTGCTCGAGCAGTCGGTACTGCCGAAGTTCTACGATCGCACCGACGGTATCCCCACTCGCTGGATCGAGATGGTGCGTCACACCCTCGAACACCTCGGGCCACAAGTGTTGGCGTCGCGCATGGTTCGGGACTACACGCTCGGTTACTACGGTCCCGCTGCACGTGCGGCACGCACGGTCGACGCCGACGGTCACGCGGGAGCGAAGGATGTCGCGGCCTACCGCCGTCGTGTCGAGGCCGAGTGGAATGCGGTCGAGGTCGTGCAGGTGGACAGCGAGGGGCTGCCGGACACACCGGTGATCGGCGCGAAACTCAGTCTGCGAGCGTATGTTCGGCTCGGCGAGCTGGCCCCGACGGACGTCGTGGTTCAGGCAGCCATCGGACGGGTCACCGACGACGACGACCTCACCGACGTCCGCTATGTTCCCATGGCTCACGCCGGGTCCGATTCGTCCGGTGAGATCTTCGAGACCGACACCGCACTCCCGGTGAGCGGCGCAGTCGGATACACGGTCCGAGTGCTGCCGCATCACGAATTGTTGTCCGGCGACTCGGAACTCGGCCTGGTGGAGTCGGCGCGGCCCTAGTTCCCCGCCAGCCGAGCCAACGCTTTGCGCACCACCTCGGGGTCCGACGTCTCCCAGAACGGCGGGAGCGATGCCCTGAGGTAGCCGCCGTAGCGCGCGGTGACGATTCGGGAGTCCAGCATCGCGACCACGCCACGGTCGTCGACGCTACGTAGCAGCCGACCGACTCCCTGTGCGAGCAACAGGGCCGCGTGGTTGGCGGCGACCGCCAGAAAGCCGTTGCCGCCGCGGGATTGGACCGCCTGCTGCCTCGCGACGAGAAGAGGGTCGTCGGGCCGGGGGAACGGAATACGGTCGAGGATGACAAGGCTCAGCGATGGCCCCGGCACGTCGACGCCCTGCCACAGCGACAACGTCCCGAACAGTGACGTGGCTTCGTCGTCCGCGAATTTCTTGACGAGTGCGCCGGTGGAGTCGTCGCCCTGGCACAGCACCGGCGTGTCCAGGCGCTCACGCATCTCCTCTGCGGCAGCCTTCGCGGCGCGCATCGACGAGAACAATCCAAGGGTGCGTCCACCGGCCGCGGTGACGAGTTGCTCGATCTCGTCGAGGTACTGAGGCGACAGTCCGTCGCGTCCGGGCGGTGAAAGGTGCTTGGCCACATAGAGAATGCCGGCCTTGGCGTGATCGAAGGGCGATCCGACGTCGAGCGAATTCCAGTGGATCGACGCCGTGTCCGACGGTGCCTCGCTGCCGGTTGCCGTCGTCGTGTCACTGCGACCGGCATTCTCGGCGGGCAGGCCCCAGTTGACGGCGAGACCGTCGAACGATCCGCCGACGGTGAGAGTCGCGGAGGTGAGGACGACGGTCGACTCGGCGAACAGTCGACTGCGCAACAACCCACCGACCGACAACGGCGCCATCCGCACGGTGCGTTTGACCGACCCTCGGAAATCGTCGACCGCGTGCCAGACGACGTCCTTGCGCTTGGCCGGGTCGGGCTCGTCGAATGCGGTCAGGACCCGCACCGCGCTGTCGTGGACCTCGTCGACGGCGACGAGCGCAGCGTTGCGAGCAGCGGCGGCTTCCGGGTCCATGTTCGCCTGACCGCCTCGCGCAGGTCCGATCGCCGTCCGTACGGCCCACGCCGAGTCGCGGACCGATGCAAGAGCAGCACCGACGCCGTCGGGAAGCGCAGCCCAGCGTCCCGGAGGCATGTCGTCGAGAACAGCGGCCCAGTTCTCGGCCGCGCCCTCGAGCGCATCGACGGTCTCCTCTTCGATGAGCTTGGTGCTGCGTCGGGCCGCGGCCGTGATGGTCGACGCGGACAGCTCGGACGTGGCAACTCCGGTGACACGGTCGACGAGTTCATGCGCCTCGTCGATGACGACGACGTCGTGCTCCGGCAGGATCTGAATGCCGGTGATCGCGTCGATGGCCAGCAGTGCGTGGTTGGTCACGACGACGTCGACCTGCGACGCCTCGGTCTTGGCGCGCTCGGCGAAGCAGTCCTCGCCGACCGGGCACCGCGATTTGCCGAGGCACTCGCGCGCGCTGACACTGACCTGCCGCCATGCCTGATCGCTGACACCGGGGGTCAGGTCGTCGCGATCTCCGGTCTCGGTGTCGGACGACCACTCGGTCAGTCGGACGACCTCGCGCCCGAGCCGGGACACGGCGAACGCGTCGAACAATTCTGCCTCCGGTGCCTCCTCCGAGGCGCCGGTGTGGATCTTGTTCATGCAGAGATAGTTGTTGCGGCCCTTGAGGATCGCGAACCGCGGTCGACGGCCTATCGCGTCCTTCAGTGCATCCGCGAGACGCGGTAGGTCGCGGTCGACGAGCTGACGTTGCAGTGCGATCGTGGCCGTCGACACCACGACGGTGCGACCCGACTCGACGGCGTGCCTGATACTCGGCACCAGGTACGCAAGCGACTTACCGGTGCCGGTGCCCGCCTGCACCGCGAGGTGCTGCCCTGTGTCGATCGAGTGTGCGACCGCCGACGCCATCGTCAGCTGATTGGTCCGCTCCTTGCCCCCGAGCGCGTGCACGGCAGTCTTCAGCAACGCGGGCACGGTGGGGAGTTCGGTCGAAGACGGCACCGGAGCAGACTACTGCCAGCGAAGCCGCCTCACAGAAACCGCGTGGGCAGCGCCGGTTCGCCCTGCGACAACTTCAATCCTTCCCACGGGAGGCTAACGAGTCGCCCGGCGAGGAGTTCGCGGGATTCCTTCAATGTCGGTCGGTCGGGGACCGGCTCACCGCCACGGACGAGCGGGACACTGAGCTCGATCGCGGTCAGTCCGGGGTCGACGGTCGGCGCACTGCCGAGGGGATGCACGATCTCCTCGACGGCTGTACCGGTGTCACGCGTCGTCCGGATCGCGGCCTTCCTGCCGCCGCGGGACTCCTTGTGGCTGCTGCGCTTGGCGACCGGTCGGTCGTCGACGGCGACCAGCTTGTAGACCATGCCCGCGGTCGGCGCACCCGAGCCCGTGACGAGAGACGTCCCGACGCCGTAGGTGTCCACCGGCTCGGCCCGGAGTGCGGCGATCGCGTATTCGTCGAGATCTCCGGACACGACGATCTTGGTCCGGGTGGCACCGAGGTCGTCGAGCTGCTGGCGGACCTGACGGGTGAGAACACCGAGATCACCGGAGTCGATGCGGACGCCGCCGAGTTCGGGCCCGGCGACCTCGATCGCGTTGATGACGCCCTGGGTGATGTCGTAGGTGTCGACCAACAGGGTCGTTCCGACGCCGAGCGTGCGAATCTGAGCTGCGAACGCGGCCTTCTCGTCGGGGCCGTCGGGACCGGTGTGCAACAACGTGAACGCGTGCGCCGACGTGCCCGCGCCCGGAACGCCATGTCGCCGTACGGCTTCGAGATTGGACGTCGCCGCGAAACCGGCGAGATACGCTGCCCTCGACGACGCGACTGCCGCCTCCTCGTGGGTGCGACGTGACCCCATTTCGATGAGCGGCCTACCGGCGGCCGAGCTGACCATCCGGGCGGCTGCGGACACGATCGCACTGTCGTGGTTGAGGATCGACAGTGCGAGAGTTTCGAGGACGACGCACTCGGCAAACGTTCCGCGCACCGACAGCACAGGGGAGCCTGGGAAGTACAGATCGCCTTCGCGGTAGCCGTCGATGTCGCCGGTGAATCGGTAGTTCGACAGCCAGTCGAGGGTGGTGCGGTCGAGGAACGACGAGACCGTCTCCAGTTCCTCTTCGCCGAATCGGAACCGGGCCAGTGCGTCGAGGAAGCGTCCCGTACCGCCCACGACGCCGTAGCGGCGACCGCCGGGCAGCCGCCTCGCGAAGACTTCGAAACTGCACGGTGTATCCGCCGAACCGTCGGCGAGTGCCGCGGACAGCATCGTCAGTTCGTACTGGTCGGTGAACAGGGCGGTACTACGCACCGTGCCCGTTATGTCGGAATCGCTCGTCGAGGGGTGAGACACATCCACAACACTACGAGGCGCGGGGGTGAGGGTGTGGAGTTCGACCGTTGCGTCGTACCCTGTTCTCATGGCTTCATCGACGGCACACGTGACCGTGGACAGGGTGGGCACCTCGCCGACGCTGGCCGCTTCACCCCAGGCGGTCCCCGCCGAGACCGAAGCCGTGGCGCGAGACGAAGCACAGGACGTGCCCTGGGTGACCATCGTCTGGGACGATCCGGTCAACTTGATGCACTACGTCACCTTCATATTCCAGAAGCTGTTCGGCTACAGCAAAGCCAAGGCAACCGAGCTCATGATGCAGGTGCATTCGGAGGGCAAGGCCGTCGTCTCGAGCGGCGAACGGGACAAGATGGAGAACGACGTCCGCAGGCTTCACGCGGCCGGCCTCTGGGCGACGATGCAGCAGGACAAGTAAGGACGAATCCTTCTCGGATTCCTTCGACGTACGAGAGACGGGGTCGTTACAGCTGTGCGCACGTGGAGTAGAAAGAGCTCACTCGGCGGACTCAAGATTCGTTCGGAGATGGACGCGCGTGAGGTGACGGTGTTGCGTTCGCTCGTCGAGTCCGTCCTCGGATTGCTGAGCGAACGGGCGAAGGCCGCACCGACAGACGAGCTCGCTCAGCTCACCGGTCTCCGTACCGGCCACAACACCCCGCCCGACGACGCCGCGCTGGCGCGATTGCTCCCCGACTTCCATCGCGGTGAGGACGGCTCCACCGACACTGCGGACCTCAACGGTGCACTGCGAGGCCTGCACGAGCCGGAGATCATCGACGAGAAGCTCGCCGCGGGAACCGTCATTCTGCGGACGCTGCCCTCCGACGGCGGCAAGATCACGCTGACACCCGAGCAAGCAGATGCCTGGCTGATGGGGTTGAACGACGTACGATTGGCCCTCGGAACGACTCTGGGCATCGACGCCGACACCCCGGAAGTTCTCGACGAGGACGATCCACGAGCTCCACACCTCGACGTGTACCACTGGCTGACCTGGATGCAGGATTCTCTGGTGCAGGTCCTCACTCCGTAGGAGCACCTCTTGGGGGCAGGCCCGAAGGATTCACTCACCGACGTCGCTGGTCTTCTCGTCGGCCATCACCACCAGATCGATCCCGACGCACGGCTCGGTTCCGGCGCGGCAACCGGATGTACCGTCGTGCGGGCTCTGGGCGGTGCAGTGGCAGCTGTCGACGTCCGAGGCGGTGGGCCGGGCACACGGGAAACCGATCTGCTCGACCCGAGTCATTCTGTGCAGCAGGTCAATTCGATACTGTTGACGGGAGGCAGCGCGTACGGTCTCGCCGCGGCCGACGGCGTCATGCGATGGCTCGAAGAGCACGGTCACGGAATCGCGATGGGCAGTCCCGATCAGGTCGTGCCCATCGTTCCCGCCGCCGTCATCTTCGATCTTCCGGTGGGCGACTGGACCGTTCGCCCGACGGCGGAGTTCGGCTATCGGGCTGCGGCCGCTGCGGCAGCCGATTTCGCGACCGGCTCGGTGGGCGCAGGCGTCGGCGCGCGGGCAGGCGTGCTCAAAGGTGGTGTCGGAACGGCCAGTACGGTCATCGACGGCGGGCCGGCAGACGGCGTCACGGTCGGCGCGCTGATCGTGACCAACCCCGTCGGGTCGGTGTTCGATCCGCGTACAGGACTCCCGTGGGGCGTCGGATCTCAGGGGTCGCAGGCATTCGGCATGCGCACACCCGACGTACACGAACTGTGGAATGCGAACGCACTCGCGCCGAAAGGAACCGCACTCAACACGACGATCGGCGTCGTCGCGACCGATGTGGATCTGTCGGCGTCGGCGTGCAAACGGGTTGCGGTCGCGGCGCACGACGGGCTTGCTCGCGCGATCAGGCCCGCCCACTCGCCGCTCGACGGTGACACGATCTTCGCGCTGTCCACCGGGACGAGGTCCGTCGTCACCGAGACCTCGATGCCGAAGGCGTTCATGCAGGACCTGCCGGTTCTCGACGCGGTCACGGCCGTCGCTGCCGACGTCGTCGAACGTGCCATCGTGCGGGCGCTGCTCGATGCGACGACCGTCGCCGGAATCCCGACGTATCGTCAGATCTTCCCGTCGGCGTTCGAGGCCTGACCGGCCGCCGCGCACATCGGTAGTCTGGATTCGGACACCTCGAGGAAGGCTCGTCGATGACCGCGAACCCGTATCTCCCCACCCCGACGCCGAAACGCCCGGTGTGGCAGCAGGCCGCGATGTTCATGGGTGGCTTCGTCGTGCTGCTGTGGGTGATCGAGCTGATCGACGTCGCGTCGGGAAGTCGCGTCGAGGATGCGGGCATCACACCGCGGAGCGTCGACGGGCTCTGGGGGATTCTGTTCGCGCCGGTGTTGCACGACGACTGGGCGCATCTGATCGCGAACACGATTCCCGTCCTGATCCTCGGCTTTCTGGTGTTGCTGTCCGGAATCGGCCGAGGGCTCACGGCCACCGGGATCATCTGGATCCTCGGTGGCATCGGGACGTGGTTGACGGCGGGCGCGGGCACCAACCACATCGGTGCGTCGATCCTCATCTTCGGCTGGATCACCTATCTGCTCACGCGCGGCATTTTCGCCCGTAACGTGGGTCAACTCGCCATCGGTGTAGTGGTTTTCGTCATCTACGGCGGAGCTCTGTGGGGTGTGCTACCGACTGATGCCTTCATCTCCTGGCAAGGACATCTGTTCGGCGCGATCGGCGGAGTGGTCGCGGCCTGGACGTTGTCCGCCGACGCACGTGAGGTACGCAGGCAAAAGGTGCGCTGACGCGCCCGTGTTCGCATCGTCGGCCGCCGCATCGACCACGCACACACGGTCGGCGCAGCAACGAGCAAAACTCGCCGATCGTTTCGACGGCGAGCAAAGTCGTGGCAGCATGACAACCATGCGAATTACCGTCCTGGGATGTTCCGGGAGTGTGTCCGGACCAGACTCTCCGGCGTCGGGCTATCTGCTCGACGAGCCGGGAACGTCACCGGTGGTTCTGGACTTCGGCCCCGGCGTCCTCGGAGCATTGCAGCGGTACGCAGATCCAGGTGACGTCAGCGTTTTCCTGTCGCATCTGCACGCAGATCATTGCCTCGACGTGCCGGGCCTGTTGGTGTGGCGTCGCTATCATCCCAACCCACCCGAGGGCCGCGCCGTGGTCTACGGACCGAAGGACACCGCGTTCCGTCTCGGGGTCGCATCCGCCGAATGCGGCGGTCAGATCGACGACATGTCGGACACTCTGGAACTCCGTCGATGGGCCGACGGTCGCACCATTCAGCACGGGCAGCTCACTGTCCACACGCGGCAGGTGTACCACCCGCCGGAGTCGTACGGCATGCGCATCACGACCGGCGAGGGCAAGATCCTCGCCTACACCGGTGACACCGGGATGTGCCAGGCGGTACGCGATCTCGCGCACGGTGCCGACGTGTTGTTGTCGGAGGCGTCGTGGACGCACGCCGCGGATCGTCCGGTCGGAGTGCATCTCTCGGGCACCGAGGCCGGGCAACTGGCCCGCGAGGCAGGCGTCGGCGAACTGCTGTTGACGCACATTCCGCCGTGGACGTCGCGCGAGGATGTCATCGCGGAGGCGAAGGCCGAGTTCAGCGGGCCGGTCCACGCAGTCCTGCCGGGGGATGTCTTCACGGTCTGATACCGAGATAGGCCGGGAGTGGAGCCTGCGGAATGACCTCGATTAGGGTGGCGGTCGTGTCGAGACGAGAAGACGGAAGAGCGGACGACGAACTCCGCACCATCAAGATCACACGCGGATTCACGAGCAATCCTGCCGGCTCGGTATTGGTCGAGTTCGGCAACACCCGCGTGATGTGCACAGCCAGCGTCGAGGAAGGTGTTCCTCGCTGGCGTAAGGGATCCGGGCTGGGCTGGCTCACCGCCGAGTATGCGATGTTGCCCGCCGCCACGCATACGCGCAGTGGGCGTGAGTCGGTCAAGGGCAAGGTCGGTGGCCGCACCCAGGAGATCTCACGCCTGGTCGGTCGTTCGCTCCGTGCGTGCATCGACCTCGCCGCAATCGGCGAGAACACGATCGCGCTGGACTGCGACGTACTGCAGGCCGACGGCGGAACACGCACCGCGGCGATCACCGGCGCGTTCGTCGCGCTGTCCGATGCTGTGACGTATCTGCGTGCTGCCGGGCGTCTCGCGGACCCGCAGCCCATCTCGTGCGGCATCGCCGCGGTCAGCGTCGGCGTCGTCGACGGCCGTGTGCGTCTCGATCTTCCGTACGAGGAGGACGCGCGTGCCGAGGTCGACATGAACGTCGTCGCAACGGACACGGGAACGCTCGTGGAAATTCAGGGCACCGGAGAGGGCGCGACGTTCCCGCGCACGACATTGGACAAGCTCCTCGATTCCGCACTCGCCGGTATCGAGCAACTCTTCGAGGTCCAGAAGGCCGCGCTGGCCGAGCCGTACCCCGGCGTCCTGCCCGAGATCGTCACCGAGACATCGAAGAAGAAATTCGGTGGCTGATGTGAAGTTGCTCGTCGCAAGTCGAAATGCCAAGAAACTGAACGAGTTACGACGCGTTCTCGACGGCGCGGGAATCTCCGGAATCGAACTCGTCGGGCTGAACGAGGTCCCCGAATTCCCGGAGGCGCCCGAGACCGAGGCCACATTCGAAGGAAATGCTCTCGCCAAAGCGCGCGACGGAGCTGCGGCAACCGGATTAGCCTGTGTAGCAGACGATTCCGGTATCGAGGTAGACGCGTTGAACGGAATGCCGGGTGTGCTCTCTGCACGGTGGTCCGGGACGCACGGCAACGACGATGCGAATACGGCTCTGTTGTTGGCGCAGTTGCAGGACGTTCCCGACGAGCGTAGGGGTGCGGGCTTCGTGTCCGCATGTGCACTGGTCGTCCCGGGCGGCACCGAAAGCGTCGTGCGTGGGGAGTGGCGCGGCGTGATCGCGCGTACTCCCTTGGGAGAGAACGGTTTCGGCTACGACCCCGTATTCGTGCCCGAGGGAGACGGCCGCTCGGCGGCCGAGCTCGCTGCGGAAGAGAAGGATGCAGCGTCGCACCGCGGACGCGCGCTGCGACTGCTGATTCCCGCGCTGCAGGCTCTGGTCTGAGTGGAGCTTTCGTCGCCGACGGCTCCGTGCTGTCGGCGACGAGAAGTCAGACTCCGAAGTCGCGCTTGACCTGGGTGGTTCGCCAGTGCTCGACGAAGAACGACAGGAACGGGATGGTGCCTGCGAGCAGCGTGCCGATGGTGCGCGGTGCCGGCCAGCGGACCTTGATCGCGAGGTCGATCGTCAGGATGAGATAGACCAGATAGACCCAGCCGTGCACGACGGCGATCCAACTCGGCACGTTCTCGACCTTGAAGATGTACTTGGCGACCATTTCACCGGTGAGCACCAGCAGCCAGATGCCGGTGACGTACGCGAGGACGCGGTAGCGCAGCAGAGCCGACGCGATCTTCTTGGTCTTGTCGGTCTGAACCGACCTCTCCGGTGCCGAGCTCACGTGGTACTCCTGTCGGGATGTTCGGAGCGGTCGAGCTCCGCGAGATAGCTGTTGTACTCGAGCAGTTGCCGAGCTTCGGGGTCGTCGAGACTGTCGTCGGCGGCAGCCGTCGGTCGCTGGGGAAGCAGGTCGGCCGGTATTTCGCGGACGACGTCCTCTGCGGGTGCATCCTCGTTCGTGTCGCCGTCGGACTGGTCCTCGAGCCGCACGAACTGGCGGTAGGCGTAGACGACGAATGCCGCGAAGAGCGGCCACTGGAATGCGTAACCGAGGTTCTGGCCGTCACCGCCGACCGATTCGAAGCGCTCCCACTGCCACCATCCGAGCGCGAGGCATCCCAGCGCGGACACGACGACCAGCGCGATCAGCGCGGGCCGGTGATGAGAGCGGGATTTTGCCACACCCCGAAGGTACCCGAGGGGCTACTACATCTGGTAGTTCGGTGTCGAGGACAACATGAGTGCGCGAGGGGGGACTTGAACCCCCACGTCCTGAGACACTGGAACCTAAATCCAGCGCGTCTGCCAATTCCGCCACTCGCGCGAGTGCTCGGCAAGTCTACAACGCCGCATCCACGCAAACGCACATGCGTTTGCGTGGGAGGCGCGGGGGTGAGGGCGTGGGGGACTGCAGCGTACGGCGTACTGTGCAGACGTGGTGAGCAAGAAGGAACCCGCGTTCGATCCGGTGCGTTCGCTCGAACTGTTGTGGCGAGTCGGCGAGAAGCCAAGTCGCGCCGGGTTGACCGTCGATTCGATCGTCGCCGCTGCACTCACGATCGCGGACGCCGACGGTATCGATGCCGTGTCGATGCGCAGGGTCGCCGACGCGCTCGGTGTCGGGACGATGTCGCTGTACACCCATATTCCGGGGCGCGCGGAGCTCGCAGATCTGATGGTGGACAGCGCACTCGGGTCGTTGTACTCCAGTGTCGACGAGCCGAAGAGCGCCACCAGTGGGTGGCGTGACGGTCTTCGATTCGTCGCCGAACGGAATTGGCTTCTCTACCAACGTCATCCGTGGCTACTCGATGCGCAGGGGCCTCGATTGGTGTTGGGGCCCAACACCAACGACAAGTACGAGGCAGAGCTGGGAGTGATCGACGGTGTCGGTCTGTCCGACGTCGAGATGGATTCGGTTCTGACACTCGTGCTCACCCACGTGGCGGGTACTGCTCGGGCGCTCGTTCGATTCGATCGCGTGCGTGAGGAGTCGGGTATGACCGACGCTCAGTGGTGGGACGCCACAGCGCCGGTCCTCGCCCGCGTCATGCAACGCGATCGATACCCGTTGTCGTCGCGGGTCGGGACCGCGTCGTCGACGTCGTACGACGCCGCGAGCGATCCCGTCCACGAGTACGAGTTCGGTGTCGAGAGAATTCTCGACGGTGTGGCGGCCCTGATCGACCGCGGCTAGGCGCTCTTCTTCTTCCGCGGAGGCGGTCTACGAAGCACTCGCCAGAGAGCGTGTTCGACTGTCGCGAGGTCACTGCCCAATTCCCTTGCAGCTGCGTGCATGAGCTCGTGCGTCCCGCATTCGTCGACCTCTTCGCCGATTGCCCCCGACACGAAGGCGACGAGAGGGGACATGTCCTGGTCCCGAATGCCGACCACGAACATCATGCAGCGCCAGGTCTTGGCCCCGATGCCTGCTATCGACGTGAAGGCATCGGCCTGATCCATGAACTGCCGACTACTTGCGTCGGCGAGGTCTGCGGAACGGTCGACGCCGACTTCCATCAACGCAGCGGCTGCCTTTGCTGCGGCCTCTGCCTTTGTCGTCGAGTTGCCTGCGACGCGCTGGCGATTGCCGAGAATGTCTGCCAGGTTGTCCGGATCGTCGACGAACTGTGCGAGAAACGAAAGGTCGTCGAGCAGGTCGGTTGCCCGGTGCTCACGCCACCGGGTGATGACGCGTCGCACTCCGTTGCGTTCGGTGCCGTAGGTCGCGCGCGCCGAGAACACCGAGTCGAGCAATGCCGCCTCGATCTCGCCTTGCCACCCCGGAAACCAGAACGGAGTCGTGTTGCGTTCGACTGTCGCCTCGATGTGTGCGGCGAGAGCGGAAACTTCGTCACGAAACTCGGCGGCGGCCTCTTCTCGTGCGCGCTGCTGTTCACTCGTCTCGTCCACGGCTGCGTGCGAATCGATATGTGTTACTGGTGAATACATGAACCCCCCTGTCGGTTGTGTGGCGGGGAAGCTACAAGGCGGCACCGACAGATTTCGCGCCACGCGTCTCGACCGGTCCGACTGTGGCGAGGTTCACATAACGGAATGATAACGAAAAATGCGAGGGTTTCCTCATGTTTGATCGGCCCGAATCCGCGCCGTGCCTGCGCGGATGGTCGTTACCGACGAGTCGGTTCAACACGGGGTAAAGGCGTCGAGCAGCGCTTACTCGCTGGTAGCACTTGGACGTCAAATGAAACGTGAGGATTTCCTCATGATTCTGTGTCAACCTTGGTGCACGCGGATGGAGCCACCTCGTTGCCAACGGCGGTCTCGCTCGAGAAACATTTCGCTCATTTGTGCGCCGGCCACGGCATCACCCGACGAAGCAATCTCGACTCCCCGAGTTGCTCACGAGAGGAATCGCAGCACCTTGACGATCAACGAGAGCACGCCTTCACACGGACAGGGCGCGGGCAGGTCCCCCAAGAGCGGTGGCACGTCTCGTACCCTCGCGGACCGCTTCGCTGCCGGAGAGCCCTACGCACTGGCATTCGGCGGACAGGGATCGCCGTGGTTGAGCTCCCTCGAGGAACTCGCCCGTGATTCCGCCCTCGAACCCGAACTCACCGACCTCGTCAACGAATCCGCAGCGATTCTGGCCCCCGTCGCTGACGACCTGCTCGTCGTGCGCTCGGTCGGATTCGACCCGATCGGGTGGATGCTGGAGCAGGACCTCGCCGACGACGACGAGGGCGCCGCCGCATTCGGTCCCTCCGAAGCAGCACTGACGTCGGCTGCAGTCTCCCTCCCCGGTGTCTTCCTCACCCAGGTCGCTGCATTGCGCGCACTGAAGCTGCAGGGCCTCGACCCCGCCGCGGCCCCGCCCGTCAGCGTCATCGGCCACTCGCAGGGCCTCATCGCCGCGGAGTCGGTCAAGAGCAACGGTGCAGAGGACGCGCGTCTGCTCGCAGTCGCGCAGCTCATAGGTGCCGCAGCCGGTCTCGTCGCACGGCGTCGCGGCATCATCGGCGCAGCCGACCGTGCACCCATGGTCTCCGTCTCCGGCGTCGAGCCCGAGCGTCTGCAGGCCATCGTCGACGAGCTCGCCATCGACGGCGCACCCGAGCGCTCCGCAGTTCTCGCCATCCGCAACGGCCGCCGACGCGTCGTACTCGCCGGGCCGCCTGCCCAGCTGGCTCGCGTCCAGGAACGCGCCGAGCAGATCGCCGCGCAAGAAGAGCGTGAGCGCGAGTCGAAGAAGCGCGGAGGAGCGACATTCTCGCCCGTCTTCGAACAGCTTCCGGTCGAGGTCGGCTTCCATCACCCCGCGTTGGCCGACGCCGTCGAACTCGTCGCCGCATGGGCGCAGCGCACCGGCCTCGACGTCGAGGTCGCACGCACGCTCGCACAGCGCATCCTCGTCGATCCCGTCGACTGGGTCACCGAAATCGACGGAGTCATCGACGCCGGCGCCGACTGGATCCTCGATCTCGGCCCCGGCGACATCCTCACTCGCATGACGGTGCCTGCTCTGCGTGGACAGGGCGTCGGCATCGTCGCTGCCTCGACCCGCGGTGGCCACCGCAACCTCCTCACCCCGGGTGCAGCTCCCGAGGTCCAGCCTGCATGGTCGGAATTCGCGCCGAAGCCGGTGACGCTTCCGGACGGCCGCGTCGTCGTCGAGACCTCCTTCACGAAGCTGACCGGCCGCTCGCCGATGCTGCTTGCAGGCATGACGCCGACGACCGTGGATCCCGCGATCGTCGCAGCGGCGGCCAACGCCGGCCACTGGGCCGAGCTCGCCGGTGGTGGCCAGGTCACCGAACAGATCTTCGCCGACCACGTCGAGAAGCTGGAAGGCTTGCTCGAGCCGGGTCGCGCCGTGCAGTTCAACTCCATGTTCCTCGATCCGTACCTGTGGAAGCTGCACGTGGGCGGCAAGCGTCTCGTCCCGCGTGCTCGCGCTGCAGGAGCCCCGTTCGACGGCGTCGTCGTCACCGCTGGCATCCCGGAGCTCGAAGAAGCAGTCACGATCATCGACGACCTGCGTGAAGCAGGATTCAGCTACGTCGCGTTCAAGCCGGGAACCGTCGCGCAGATCCGCGCAGTCATCCGCATCGCGAGTGAAGTGCCGTCGTTCCCCGTCATCGCCCACATCGAGGGCGGCCGCGCAGGTGGCCACCACTCGTGGGAGGACCTCGACGATCTGCTTCTGTCCACGTACGCCGAGCTGCGTGCGCGCCCGAACCTCGTCATCTGCGTCGGCGGTGGCATCGGAACGCCCGAGCGTGCAGCCGAATACCTCACCGGCCGTTGGTCGCTCGGCGCCGGCTACCCGAAGATGCCCCTCGACGGCATCCTCGTCGGAACCGCTGCGATGGCCACTCTCGAAGCCACCACCTCTGCCGAGGTCAAGCAATTGCTCGTCGACACACCCGGTACCCCCGACTGGGTCGGTGCAGGCACCGCCGGCGGTGGAATGGCGTCCGGCCGTAGCCAGCTGGGTGCCGACATCCACGAGATCGACAACGCCGCATCGCGTTGCGGTCGCCTCCTCGACGAGGTCGCAGGAGATGCCGACGCGGTTGCGAAGCGTCGCGACGAGATCATCGCCGCGCTCGACGGCACCGCGAAGCCGTACTTCGGCGATGTCGCCGAGATGACCTACGCACAGTGGCTGGATCGGTATCTCGATCTCGCCATCGGTGCCGACGTTCACAAGGAGTTCGACACCGGCGGAGAGTTCGCCGACGCACTCACCGAGGCAACGGAATCGGTGTGGCTCGACGTCACCTGGCGCACCCGCTTCCTCGAGATGCTGCAGCGCGCCGAGGCACGTCTGCACCCGGTCGACCGTGGACCCATCCCGACACTGTTCGCCGACGTGGACACACTCGAGCGTCCACGTGCGGCCCTGCGCTCGCTCCTCGCGCAGTTCCCAGACGCAGGCGACGTCGTTCTCCACCCCGCCGACATCACGTTCTTCACCTCGCTGTGCCGCCTGCCGGGCAAGCCGGTCAACTTCGTTCCCGTCGTCGACGGAGACGTCCGCCGTTGGTGGCGCAGCGACTCGCTGTGGCAGGCACACGATCCGCGCTACTCGGCCGACCAGGTCTGTGTCATTCCTGGCACCGTCGCGGTTGCCGGAATCACCCGCGTCGACGAGCCCGTAGGCGACCTGCTGAACCGCTTCGAGAAGGCCACGTCCGACGAACTCCTCTCGGACGGCGTCGAAGCAGCGCCGATCTCGAGCCGTCGTCATGCAGACCTCGCTCCGGGACTTCTCGGCATCGTCCTCGGTGCACCGGACGTCAACTGGGCCTCGCGCCTGACGCAGAACCCCGTTGCGCGCCTGGGTGATCCGACCGAATGGGTCGTCGATTCCGACACGCTCGCGTCGCACCCCCAGACGGGATCGACGCTGACGGTTCAGGATTCGGACCACGTCGAGCTGAACGTTCCGCTCGCGCCGGGCAAAGAGGTGCGAATCCTCTTCACCGTTCCCGCATCGACGGTCGACGGCGGCGCACCTGTCGTCACGGCCGAGGACGCACAGACCTCGATGTCTGCATTGCTGGGAGTTGCTGCAGGACAGGAACTTCCGAAGGTCAAGAACGGCGTCGCCCGCATCAACCTCGCATGGGTTCCCGACCTCGTCGCCGACCATGCGGGTGTCACCGGATCCGGACTGCCCGAGTCGCTGACCGTCAGCGGCAAGGCTGTTCCCGACGTGCTCGTCGGCGCATGCTGGCCTGCTGTGTTCGCTGTTCTCGGCGCCACCAAGACGGCAAGTGACATCGACGTCATCGAGGGCATGCTCGATCTGGTTCACCTGGACCACAGTGTCAACTTCGTCGGCGAACTGCCTTCCGACACCTCCATTCTGGTCGTCAAGGCCTCGGCGGGAGAGGTGCTCGACACCGATCTCGGTCGCGTCGTGGAGGTCACCGTCGAGATCGGCGCCATGCTCGGTGAGGGTCTCGACGCACCGACCGTCGCAACTCTGGTGGAGCGCTTCGCGATTCGCGGACGTACCGGCAAGGGTGAGCTGTCCGATCCGGCGCCCGCCGGCGGTTCGGTCTCCTCCGAGTCCAAGGACACCCCGCGTCGTCGCCGTCGTCAGACCACGATCCTGGCCCCGCGCAACATGGCTGCGTTCGCACAGGTCTCGGGCGACCACAATCCGATTCACACGTCGGACCCGGCAGCGCTGCTCGCCGGCCTCGGCAGTCCGATCGTGCACGGCATGTGGCTGTCGGCCGCAGCTCAGCAGGTCGTCACGGCAATCGACTACGCGGACACCAAGACTCCGCCTCGTCGACTGACCGCGTGGACCTCCCGCTTCCTCGGCATGGTTCGCCCCGGAGCGGAGATCGATGTGCGCGTCGACCGCACCGGATTCGATCAAGGTGCCGAGCTGATCGAGGTGTCCTGCCGTGTCGCAGGCGATCTCGTCATGGTCGCATCCGGCCGTACCGCTGCACCGAAGACGGTCTACGCGTTCCCCGGCCAGGGCATTCAGCGTCAGGGCATGGGCCTCGACGCACGTGCACGGTCCAAGGCTGCTCGTGAGGTCTGGGAGCGTGCCGACAAGCACACTCGCACGGCGCTCGGATTCTCGATTCTCGCTGTGGTGCGGGACAACCCGACGTCGCTCAAGGCGCGCGGCACCGTGCACAAGCACCCCGACGGCGTTCTGCACCTGACGCAGTTCACCCAGGTCGCCATGGCGGTCCTCGGTGTCGCACAGGTCGCCGAACTCCGTGAATCCGGTGTGTTCGTGGAGAACTCGATCCTCGCCGGACACTCCGTCGGTGAGTACAACGCGCTCGCCGCTGTCGCAGGTGTGTTGCCGCTCGAAGCTGTCCTGGAGGTCGTCTTCCAGCGCGGCTCGGCGATGCACGCTCTCGTCCCGCGCGATGCCGCAGGGCGAAGCAACTACCGCATGGCCGCGATCCGGCCGTCGCAGATCGGTCTTGCCGACGACGACGTGCAAGGATTCGTCGCAGGTGTCGCCGAGGAGACCGGCGAGTTCCTCGAGATCGTCAACCTGAACCTGCGTGGCAGCCAGTACGCCATCGCCGGAACGGTCGACGGACTGAACGCACTCGAGAAGAAGATCGCGATCCGCCGCGCCGAGTTCGGTGGCAAGGCCGCGTACATCATGGTCCCCGGCATCGACGTGCCGTTCCACTCCACCGTGCTGCGCGGGGGAGTCGCGGACTTCCGCACCCGCCTGCAGGCACTGCTGCCCGCGGATCTCGATCCCGAGATTCTCATCGGGCGCTACGTTCCGAACCTGGTCCCCAAGCCGTTCTCCCTCGATCGTGAGTTCATCCAGGAGATCGCGGATCTGGTTCCGTCGGAGCCCCTGAACGACGTTCTCGCGGACTTCGATTCGTGGGCTGCGCGTACCCACGACCTGTGCCGCGTCGTGCTGACCGAACTGCTCGCATGGCAGTTCGCCAGCCCGGTGCGCTGGATCGAAACACAGGATCTGCTGTTCGCCGACGAGTCGGACGGCGGCCTCGGAGTCGAGCGCTTCGTCGAAATCGGCCTCAGCGCAACGCCGACCGTCGCCAACCTCGCGTCGCAGACGCTGAAGTTGCCGGGCCGCTTCGGCTTCCCCGTCGAGGTCCTCAACGTCGAGCGTGAAGCTGCGATCGTCTACGGCACGGACACCGATCCGGCACCTGCCGACGAGGACGAGGCTCCTGTCGCCGAAGCCGCTCCTGCTGCTGTTGCTGCCGCTCCGGCAGCTGCTCCGGCACCCGCCGCGGCTCCGTCGGGCGGACCGCGTCCCGACGACATCGCCTTCAGTGCAGCCGATGCCACCAAGATCCTCATCGGTCTGTGGACCAAGCTGCAGCTCGATCAGATCGGGCCCGCCGACACCATCGAGGCACTGTGCGACGGCGTCTCCTCTCGTCGTAACCAGCTGCTCGTGGACCTCGGCTCCGAGCTCTCGCTCGGCGCGATCGACGGTGCTGCCGACGCCGACATGGGCGCGCTCTCGGGCACGGTCAACAAGCTGGCTCGTACGTACAAGCCGTTCGGCCCCGTGCTGAGCGACTCGATCAACGACCACCTGCGCAAGGTCTTCGGGCCTTCGGGACGTCGCCCGGCCTCCATCGCGGATCGCGTCAAGAAGACCTGGGAACTCGGCGACGGCTGGGCAAGCCACGTCACCGCCGAGGTCGCCCTCGGTACCCGTGACGGCGCTTCGGTGCGCGGCGGTGCTCTCGGCGGTCTCGCCGACGGCGCACTCGCCGACGGCAATGCAGTCGACACCGTGATCGACTCTGCCGTGGCCGCAGTCGCTGCACGACGCGGCGTCGCTGTTTCGCTTCCGGCTGCAGGCGGCGGAGGCGGAGGAACCGTCGACGCAGCTGCGCTCGGTGAGTTCACCGAACACATCACCGGTCGTGACGGTGTGCTGGCTTCGGCTGCACGCCTCGTGCTCGAGCAGCTCGGACTCTCCGAGGCTCCGAACGCGCTCGCCGTCGAGAACCCGGATGCTGCACTGGCCGATCTCGTTGCCGCCGAACTCGGTTCGGACTGGCCGCGACTCGTCGCACCGGCATTCGACGCCCGACGCGCAGTGCTGATCGACGACCGCTGGGCCACCGCCCGTGAGGACCTGGCCCGACTGTGGCTCGGTACCGCAGGCGACCTGGCTGTCGAGAGCTTCGCCGGTGCAGGCAAAGCCGTTGCAGCACAGGCGCAGTGGTGGAAGGCCAAGGCCGACTACGACGGTAAGGCGCTCCTGTCCGAGGTCTACGGACGTATCGCTCAGGCCGCAGTCGTCGCCGACGAGAAGGGCGAATGGTCCGACGAGGTCGCCGTGATCACCGGCGGCAGCAAGGGATCCATCGCAGCCTCGGTGGCAGCCAAGCTGCTGGGCGGGGGAGCGACGGTCTTCGTCACGACCTCGCGTCTCGACGACGAGCGACTCGGCTTCTACCGCAGCCTGTACCGCGAGAATGCTCGCGCCGGAGCGTCGCTGTGGGTCGTTCCCGCGAACATCGCGTCGTACACCGATGTCGATGCGCTGATCGAGTGGATCGGCAGCGATCAGATCGACAGTGCCGGTGGCGCAAAGACTCTCGTCAAGGCAGGCATCACCCCGACGCTGCTGTTCCCGTTCGCCGCACCTCGCGTCGTCGGAGAACTGTCCGACGCAGGTGGCCGCGCCGAGATGGAAATGCGTGTGCTGCTCTGGTCGGTCGAGCGACTGATCGGCGGACTGTCGAAGATCGGTTACGACAACGACATCGACACGAGCCTGCACGTCGTGCTGCCCGGTTCGCCGAACCGCGGAATGTTCGGTGGCGACGGTGCCTACGGCGAGTCCAAAGCTGCTCTCGACGCCATCGCTGCCAAGTGGGGCTCCGAGAAGAACTGGGCCGAGCGGGTTTCCATCGCTCACGCGCACATCGGTTGGGTCCGCGGAACCGGCCTCATGGGCGGCAACGACCCGATCGTCGAGGCGGTGGAAGCCGAAGGTGTGCGTACCTGGTCCACCGACGAGATGGCGACGGAACTGCTGAAGCTCAGCACTGCATCAGCTCGTCGACAGGCAACGGAGGCACCGCTTCTCGCTGATCTGACCGGTGGTTTGGCCAACACCAAGCTCAACTTGGTCGAACTGGCTCGCGAAGCTGCGGCAGCGGCGTCGGAGAAGGTCTCGGAAGAAGCCGACAGCTCGGTCATCGCCGCGCTGCCCGCACCGCCGCGACTCGCTGCGACGACGGCTCCGGCCTGGCCCACGCTCGACGTCGACCCGAAGGATCTGGTCGTCATCGTCGGTGCCGGTGAACTCGGACCGTACGGCTCAGCTCGTACACGCTTCGAGATGGAGGTCGACGAACAGCTGTCGGCCGCAGGTGTTCTCGAACTCGCATGGAATACCGGCCTGATCGCCTGGGAGAACGATCCCAAGCCGGGTTGGTACGACATCGAGTCGGGTGACCTCGTTCCCGAGGAAGACATCGCCGACAAGTACCACGACATCGTCGTCGAGAAGTGCGGTATCCGTACCTACGGTGACGACGGCGCCATGGTCGGCAACACCGCTCCGCTCATGACGTCGATCTTCCTCGACAACGACCTCACGTTCGTCGTCGGAACCGAGCTCGACGCACGGTCGTTCGCGGCAGCCGATCCCGAGCACACGCTGATCACACCGGTCCCGGATTCCGGCGACTGGCAGGTGACGCGCAAGGCGGGCACCGAGATTCGCGTTCCGCGAAAGATGAAGCTCACCCGCACCGTGGGTGGACAGATTCCGACCGGATTCGACCCGACCAAGTGGGGCATCTCGCCCGACATGGCGAGCTCGATCGACCGAGTCGCATTGTGGAACATCGTCTGCACGGTCGACGCCTTCATCTCCTCGGGCTTCAACCCGTCGGAACTGATGCGGTGGACGCACCCCACGCTGGTCGCCAACACGCAGGGCACCGGCATGGGCGGCATGGAGTCGATGCGGTCGCTGTACATCGACACCCTGCTCGGCGACGCTCGGGCGAACGACATCCTGCAGGAAGCTCTGCCGAACGTCGTTGCTGCACACGTGGTTCAGTCGTACGTCGGTAGCTACGGCGCGATGGTTCACCCCGTCGCCGCCTGCGCCACCGCGGCCGTCTCGGTCGAGGAAGGCGTCGACAAGATCAAGCTGGGCAAGGCACAGCTCGTCGTCGCCGGTGGTTTCGACGACCTGAGCACCGAAGGCATCATCGGCTTCGGTGACATGTCGGCCACCGCGGACTCGGCTGCCATGTCCGCCAAGGGAATCAGCGATCGCCGCTTCTCGCGGGCCAACGATCGTCGTCGCGGCGGATTCGTCGAGTCTCAGGGTGGTGGCACCATCCTGCTGGCTCGCGGTGACCTCGCGCTCGAGATGGGCCTGCCGGTCCTCGGTGTGGTTGCGTACGCACAGTCCTTCGGTGACGGTGTGCACACGTCCATCCCGGCTCCGGGACTCGGTGCGCTCAGTGCCGCTCGCGGCGGCAAGGATTCGTCGTTCGCACTGTCCTTGAACGCTCTGGGCGTCAGTGCCGACGACATTGCCGTGATCTCCAAGCACGACACGTCGACGGCAGCCAACGATCCGAACGAGGCCGAGCTCCACACGCGCCTCGCGAAGGCCATCGGCCGCACCGACGGTGCACCGCTGTTCGTCGTCTCGCAGAAGAGCCTCACCGGCCACTCGAAGGGTGGAGCCGCAGCCTTCCAGCTGATCGGTCTCTGCCAGGTGCTGGCGAATGGAGTCATCCCGCCGAACCGCAGCCTCGACTGCGTCGACGACAAGATGACCGAGTTCGAACACCTCGTGTGGGCTCGTGAGCCTCTGAAGTTCGGCGACTCGGTGCCGCTGAAGGCCGGTCTGCTCACCTCGCTCGGCTTCGGACACGTGTCCGGACTGATCGCGGTGGTGCACCCGCAGGCATTCCTCGAATCGGTTCCGGCCGATCGCCGAGATGCATACGTCGCTCGTGCGAACGAGCGTCGCATCGCCGGTCAGCGCAGGCTGATCTCCGCAATGGTGGGAGGCGACGCCCTGTACGAGCGTCCCGACGACCGCAGGCTCGGCCACGACGGGACGCCGGCCAAGGCGACCCGTGAACTCGAAGCGAACGTTCTGCTCACCGAGGCCGCGCGTCTCGGCGACGACGACGTCTACCGCTCGGGTCTGCCGGGGTGCAAGTAATGGCGATTCTCGGAGTGGGTTTCGACCTGGTGACCGTGTCCGATTTCGCCGAGCAGATGGAGAAGGTCGGCACGACGATGATCCGCGACAGCTTCACCGCGGGTGAGCGTCGGCATGCGGCGACGAAGAGTGCCGACCCGGCCCGCCACTACGCAGCGCGGTGGGCTGCCAAGGAAGCTGTGCTGAAGGCGTGGGCGACCTCGCGTTTCGCGCGGCCTCCGCAGATCGGTGACAACCCGTACCCGCTCATCGAGGTCGTCAACGATGCGTGGGGACGGCCGTCGATCAAGCTGCACGGCATGGCACAGGAGTTCTTGCCGACGGTGAAGATCCACCTGTCGCTGACGCACGACGGTGACATCGCCGCCGCCGTCGCGATCCTGGAGGAGTGATTTTCTGAGCCCTGAGCGCCGGCCTACCCTTCGGGGTGGGCCGGCGTTCGGCGTTTGTGGGGTCGGGTGGTTCGGACCGAATGTGACATCCGGTCACTCAGAGTGCGCGAGGGCGTCATTCGGTCACCTGGGGCCTGGTGGCGCTACTGGAGCGAGGGTGACATGCGGTCACTCAGAGTGCGCGAGGGCGTCATTCGGTCACCCGTGGGGAGGCCGGTCAGCATCGGCACATGCCTAGTCGACGACGGATGCACCCGATCGACGGGATTCCTTCTCGGCGACGAGGAGGTAGGCCGCCATGATGCGCTTGAGTTCGGCGACGGCATCCTCGTGGCTCTGGTCGTCCTGGACGGAGAAGTTGAGCATCGAGTAGACGATGTGGACGAGGACCTGTGCCATGAGGTTGCGTCGGGCTCGGGGAGTGCGGGGTGTGAGCGGGCCGAGCATCTTCGCGACCTGGTCGGCGAATTCGCGTTCGTGAATGACTCCGGTCGCCCGTGTCGACGGTGTGGACTGCATCGCGAGCCACACTTCACGACGTGAGGGGTCGGACATCCACAGCCCTGCCATGTGGTCGACGAACTTGTTGAGGAACCGCAGCCAGTCCAGGGAGGGTACTTCGCCGTTGAACTCGGCGAGCTCCTGCTGGACGCCGACGAGGTCCTGTCGGTTCAGCTCGCAGACGATGACGTATTTGTTGGCGAAGAACTGGTAGAGGGTTCCGATGGGGAGTTCCGCCCGGGCTGCGACTTCCTCGCACGTGAACGATTCGAAGCCGACATCGCTGAGCAAGTCGCGCGACGCCGTGAGCAGTGCGTCGAACTTTCGCTTGCTGCGTTCCTGCGTCGGGCGCCGACGCGGCATGAGCTCCTGAGTCTCTGCGGACGATTCGAGCGCGGCGTCGATACGTCTCGCAGACTGGGCGCTAGCAGAGGAATCCACCTGCTCAGGCTAGCCGCCGTGGGTGCATTCGTTCCACAACGCGCGCAAATCGTGGGTCATCGGAACCTCAGGACCGGTGAACGGCTGTCGTCGAACCTACAGACCCGTGACGAGTTCTCGTGACAAGTCATAGGTTGTTTTCTGGTTAAAGAAACAGTCTTTCGGTATGGTTCACAGAACCAGTTACGTAGTCGTGCAGGGTGAGCGTCACCGATTGTCCGTCGGAGGCGTTCATGTCGGGAGCCTCACCCCTCAGGCACAGGAGAATCGCGTGGCAACCATTGGACTGTCCGTCGAGTCCGGGGCGATGTATGCCGTTCTGTTCGACCAAGGGACGGACGCCGTCGTCGCCAACAGAATGACGGCGCTCGACGGTGGCGTTGCAACAGCTCTACCCGCTGCCGTCGACGGGATGCGCGCCGCTGCCCGCCGTCGAAAGCTCGATGTCGACGCAGTCGGTCTCGTGTACTCGTCCGATTCGGAACGCGACGAGCTGAAGAGCATCGTCGACTACGGCAGCATCGCCGACGTGTCGTTGTTCCCGGCATCGTCGGCGTTTCTCGGCTGGCTGGCGAGGTCGTCGGAATTCGCCGACGCGGAACGAGTCCTCCTCTACTACATGGGCGACGCGGGTGTGTCGATCTCGCTGGCCGACGCAGCAACATCGACGGTGTCGACGGCCAAGACGGCTGCACTCGATTCGATGAGCCCGGAGAAGATCGGCAGCACCGTTCCGCTCGCGTGGGAGGTGCTCGACGAGGCAGGCGTCAAAGCGAATTCGGTCGCGCTGTTCGGAGACCGATCGGGCAATCGAGACCTGGTCGATATTCTCGCCCTCGGACTCGGTCTGCCCGTCGTGCGCGTCGCCGACGCGGATCAGGTGGCCGCCCTCGGTGCTGCAGTCCTGGCGGTCGACAAGGTCCCGGCGAAGACCGCGAAGGTCGTCGAGGCGTTACCGCCGGTAGTTTCCGTCGAACCGGTGACCATCGTGCCCACGTCGACCGATCCGGTGCCGCCAGTCGAGGCCCGAGGTGCCCAACCCCGAAAGAAGCTGATTCTCACAGCCGCACTGTTGGCTGCCGTTCTGTCTGGTGGCGTCGCATTGGCGTCGACCCTTCCCGACGACGGTGCGACGACGGCTGCACCGACCGAGACGTCGGCACCCGCGGTCACCGAGGTCGACACGAGTCTCGCTGGGGCGACGTCGTCGGTTGTGATCGCGGCACCGCCAGAGACGCAGCTTCCGCCCGCCCCTGCTCCCGCCGTCGAACAGCCCGTTTTCGTCGAGCCGGAGGTGCCTGTGACGTGGGAGTCCGTGCAGGCGCCTGCGCCGGTTGTTCGGCAGGGGACCGTCGAGACGCTCTCTCCCATTCCTGCCCAGGCTATTCCGCCGAACGCGGCGGTCGTTCCCACGACCGTCGATGCTCCCCAGTTCACGATCCCGCCCGTGATTCCCGAGGCAGGGAAGTCCCAGGAGCAGTTGGAGCAAGAGGCGTGGGACCGGCACTGGCAGCACACCGCGCAATGGTTGGAACAGGAGATCGCCGGAAACTGAGTCGGTATCCGGTGACACAATCGACGACGAGAAGCTCGTCGACGATTGCTGGTCAGGAGAACCGATGTCGGATGTTCGATCGCGCGTTGCCGCTGATATGTCCTGGGCGCGACGCGAACTCGCGGAGCTGGTGGCATTCAGGTCGGTCCATGACGAACGTCAGTTCCCTCGCGAGGAATGCATCGCGGCGGCGGAATGGGTTCGGACGGCATTTCTCGATGCCGGGATTGCGTCCGTCGATCTGATCGAGACCGACGATGGGTCGCTGGCTGTCGTTGGTCGTACGCCGGCTCCTGCCGGTGCGCCGACGGTTCTGCTGTACTCCCACTACGACGTTCAGCCGCCCGGTGATGGAGCCCTGTGGGACAGTGAGCCGTTCGAACTGACCGAGCGCGACGGCCGCTGGTACGGGCGTGGTGCTGCGGATTGCAAGGGCAATCTCGTCATGCATCTGTTGGCGTTGCGCGCTCTGGGAGCCGATCCGGGCGTGGGAATTACCGTCGTGTCCGAAGGTTCCGAGGAGATGGGGACCGGGGGACTGGAGGCGCTTGTTGCGCAGCGGCCGGAGCTGTTCGCGTCGGACGTCATCATCATTGCCGATACCGGCAATGCGGCCGTCGGTCGACCGACCGTGACCACCACGCTGCGCGGAATCGCCAACGTCGTCGTCCGCGTCGACACACTTGCCGGCGAAGTGCATTCGGGTATGTACGGAGGGCCGGCGCCCGACGCGCTCGCCGCTCTCGTTCAGCTGCTGGCTTCGCTGCGAGATCGGAACGGCGACACCGTCGTCGACGGGGTGGAGTCCACGCAGACGTGGGATGGAATCGACTATCCCGCCGACAGCTTTCGCGTCGATGCAGGTGTTCTGGACGGGGTCGGATTGGCAGGCTCGTCGACGGTGGCCGATGCGGTCTGGGCGCGACCAGCTTTGACGATCCTCGGCATCGATTGCCCGCCTGTCGTCGGCTCGGCGGCAGCGATTTCCCCGACGGCGTCCGCCCGGCTGAATCTTCGTGTGCCGCCCGGTATCGACGCGCGGCAGGCTCAGGACGCCTTGGTGACTCATCTCGAGTCCCACGCTCCGTGGGGCGCTCGGGTCACGATCGAACGCGAGGCCATCGGTTCGCCGTTTCGAGCGCGAACCGACGGCCCTGGCTACGCGGCGCTGTCCGGTGCGCTGAGCGAGGCATTCGATATTCCGGTCGCGACGGCCGGGCAGGGCGGCTCGATTCCGCTGTGCAACGTTCTTGCCGAGACGTTCCCGAAAGCCGAGATCGTGCTCATGGGCGTCGAGGAACCGCAGTGCCGCATCCATGCCCCGAACGAGAGCGTCGACCCCAGCGAGATCGAGAACCTCGCCGTCGCCGAAGCTCTGTTCCTGCAGAGGCTGGGTGCGTCAGACCGATAGGTCGCGGCGAAGTTTCGCGACGTGGCCGGTGGCGCGGACGTTGTACTGCGCCACCTCGATCTTGCCTGCTTCGTCGACGAGGAACGTGGACCGAATGACGCCCTCGTAGACCTTGCCGTAGTTCTTCTTCTCGCCGAACGCTGCCCACGCCTTCAATGTCGTCTTCTCGACGTCGGACAGCAGCGGAAAGTTCAAGCCCTCGGCGTCGCGGAACTTCGCGAGCTTCGCTTCTTTGTCGGGGGAGATGCCGATGACCTCGAGGCCCTCGCCGTTGAGCTCTGCCAAACTGTCGCGGAAGTCACACGCCTGCTTGGTGCAGCCGGGGGTGCTCGCGGCCGGGTAGAAGTAGACGATCACTTTCTTTCCTGCGTAATCCGAGAGCGAGACGGTGTTGCCGTCCGCATCGGGCAAGGAGAACGCTGGGGCGGTGTCGCCGGGCTCGAGCTTCTTGGTATCGGTCACCTGACGAGACTATCGAAATCGACCGGTGCTCTAGGCTCGACGGTGACACACAAGGTTTGCGACACGTTGGAGGACATGTGGCCAGGGACACCGACAAGATCGAGCGCGAGATCGAGGCCGCTCGCAACCAGCTCGCCAGCACGCTCGACGAACTGAGCGTCCGCGCCAGCCCCAAGCGAATCGTGGAGAGCACGAAGCAGTCGCTGGTCTCCAAGCTCAACGAGCCCCCGGTCAAGTACACCCTCATCGGTGTCGGTGCAGTCGTCGCCGTCCTGGTCGTCCGGAAGATCTTCAGCTGACGTAATCAGCGGCCTGACCAGGCGATTTCACATCTGGCGGTTTCTCCTGTTAATGTTTCTCCCGCACCGCAGAGAACACGCGGTGCGGATCGGCGCCATTAGCTCAGTTGGTTAGAGCAGCTGACTCTTAATCAGCGGGTCCGGGGTTCGAGTCCCTGATGGCGCACACCAAGTGCCCCTGAACAGCGTTTACGCTGGTCAGGGGCATTTTTTGTCGTTTGACCGCTCCCAGGTATCCGCAGACTTCGCAAATGTGAGCAACCCGCTGACCAGCGGATTCGCAGGCATACTAGGGCGATTCGGGGACTCGACTCTTAATCCCGTTTTTCGGGAACTCAGGTTTGGGTACCAATGCGGGTGACCTGCGAAGACGCGCGTCCGATTCTACGGCCAGGCGGCCGACGGACGACTGTGGACGCTCAACTCATCACTTACTCAACACTTTGCGCTCAAAGAGTCGACCTCGGTGTCAGCGGTCATGTAAAGCCGCAGGTACGAGGGCCATTCGGCACACAGTTCCCCACCGGCTGTCACACAATTCCTCACCCAAGGACATGTCGGTTCGGGGTTCGAGTGCCGCTCAGGTTCGCGGAAGAGTTCCACGAGTCGTTCAACGGCGATTGACTTCCCAGCCACGCCGTTTCCCTCCCCGACGATTGGCTTCACTGCCTCGCCCACCAGATCTGGCGTTCTAGAGTTCCTTCACTATGACCTATGGTGATCCACATCACCGCTACAGGTGTCGTTCAACCGGCAAAATGTGGCTTTGAACTGGTGCTTATGAAGTTTTACTCAGTTGTTGCCATCAAGACCTTTCTTTACGGCCACCCAACTGGCATGCTAGTTGTAGTGATGCCGATCACCAACGGAGGCCGATATGGCCTCAGGTCCATCAAACTGTTCTGAGAAGGTGCCATGACGAATTCGGACTTGCCCGCCCCGGGATTTCTCCCGTTTCTCGACGACGGGAGCGGCTACGACACCGATGTGGTCGTCATCGGGCTCGGGCCGGCAGGCGGCACAGCCGCGCTCGCGCTCGCCACGTACGGAGTGCGAGTGCACGCCGTGTCGATGTTCCCGTGGGTGGCCAACTCACCGCGAGCGCACATCACCAATCAGCGCGCTGCCGAGGTTCTGCGCGACCTGGGTGTGGAAGAAGAAGCGCGCCGTTACGCAACCCCGTGGGAACAGATGGGCGACACCCTTTTCACCACCAGTCTGGCCGGGGAAGAGATCGTGCGCCTGCAGACCTGGGGGACCGGTGATCTGCGGTACGGCGACTACCTGACCGGCAGCCCCTGCACGATGCTCGACATCCCGCAGCCACTGATGGAACCGGTGATGATCAAGAACGCCGCCGAGCGCGGAGCCATCATCAGCTTCCACACCGAATACCTCGACCACACCCAGGACGAGAACGGCGTGACCGTTCGACTCCGAGACGTCCGTTCCGGCCACGTCTTCGAACAACGCACGCGTTACTTGCTCGGTTTCGACGGTGCCCGCTCGAAGATCGCCGACGAGCTCGAGCTGCCTTTCGAAGGTGAACTCGCCCGGGCAGGAACCGCCTACATCCTCTTCAATGCCGACCTGAGCAAGTACGTCGCCCACCGCCCCAGCATTTTGCACTGGATCATGAACTCCAAGGCCGGGTTCGGTGAGATCGGCATGGGTCTGCTGCGCGCGATCAAGCCCTGGAACCAGTGGATCGCCGGTTGGGGATTCGATATGGCAGACGGCCAGCCCGATGTCTCCGACGAGACGGTCATCGAGCAGATCCGGACCCTGGTCGGCGACCCCGAACTCGATATCGACATCGAGTCCCGTTCGTTCTGGTACGTCAACCAGCAGCATGCCAACCACTACCAGTCCGGTCGAGTTTTCTGTGGCGGTGACGCGGTGCACCGTCACCCGCCGAGCAGCGGGCTCGGCTCCAACACATCGGTGCAGGACGCATTCAACATTGCCTGGAAAATCGCTTTCGCCGTCAAGGGCTATGCCGGCCCCGAGCTCCTCGAAACCTACTCGCCCGAGCGGGTGCCGGTGGGCAAGCAGATCGTGGCTCGGGCCAACCAGTCGCGGAAAGACTATGCGGGCCTGCGTGAATGGTTCGACACCGACAGCGAAGACCCCGTGCTCGACGGTCTGGCCAAGCTCAAGGACCCGTCCCCGGAAGGTGTCGCGCGCCGCGAACGCCTGTACGAGGCACTCGAACTCAAGAACACTGAGTTCAACGCGCACGGCGTCGAGTTGAACCAACGTTATGCCTCGACCGCCGTCGTACCCGATCCGGACCTCGCAGACGAACAGTGGGCGCGGCACCGGGAGTTGTACCTGCAGGCGACGACACGCCCGGGCGCCAAACTGCCACACGCATGGTTGGTCGGTAGCGACGGCCGCCGTATCTCCACCCTCGATGTGGTGGGCAAGGGCATGATGACTCTGCTCACCGGCATCGGTGGGCAGGCGTGGAAGCATGCCGCGGCCTCTCTCGACCTTCCGTATCTTCGGACCGTCGTGGTCGGCGAACCCGGCACCATCGACCCGTACGGCTACTGGCGTCAGGTACGCGAAATCCACGAAGCGGGCGCGATCTTGGTCCGCCCGGACGGATACATCGCGTGGCGACACAGCACACCGGTCTGGGACGACGCCGAGGCACTGGCGACTTTGGAGGACGTAATGGGCACGATTCTGGATCGTCCTGCTGCGCGGACCGGCACTGGCGCGGAGACCATCGCTCAGGATTCTGCGCGGTCCACAGCACCGCAGTACAGCACCGCACCGGCGCCCATCACCGTTCCTCAGGCGACGCCAGATGACGCGTTGGCCACGGCCGGACAGGAATAGACATGTCTATCGCACTGCTCGCAATGAGCCACAGCCCGCTTCTCGAACACGCAGAACTACCCGCAGATGTCTCCGTAGAACTGGAAGCGGCGTTCGACACGGCTCGTTCGTTCGTCCACGATTTCGATCCGGATGTCATCGTCAACTTCGCGCCCGATCACTACAACGGCTTCTTCTACACGCTGATGCCCGCGTTCTGCATCGGGTATGCAGCGGAGAGCATCGGCGACTACGGCAGCCAGGCCGGTCGACTGAACGTGCCCGAGGACTTCGCCCGTGACATCGCCGAGCATGTCATCGGTGATGAAATCGACCTCGCCGTGTCACTCGAAATGCAGGTCGACCACGGCGCCGTTCAGCCGATCGAGTTGTTATACAAGGACATTGCGGCCAAGCCCGTCGTTCCGGTGTTCATCAACTCTGTGGCGCCGCCGTTCACCCCGGTCAAGCGAATCCGTCTACTGGGCGAATCGATTGGCCGGTATCTGTCGACGGTGGACAAGAAGGTATTGCTGATCGCATCCGGAGGTCTGTCGCACGATCCGCCGGTTCCCAAGTTGGCAACAGCGACAGTCGAGCAGCGAAAGGCGTTGCTGGGCAAGGGTGGCCCGATCTCGGCCGAAGCTCGCGATGCCCGTCAACAGCGAGTGATCGACGCAGCGCGGGACTTCGCGGCGGGCACTGCCACGATTCAAGATCTTGCGCCCGAATGGGATCGGGAATTGATGAGCATCCTCGCCTCCGGCGATCTGACACCGCTCGACAGCTGGTCACCCGACGAGATGACCAAGATCGCAGGCAACTCCTCGCACGAGGTACGGACGTGGATCGCCGGCTACGCTGCGCTCTCGGCCGCAGGTGGGTACGAAGTCGCGTACAGCTACTACCGGCCGATCAGAGAACTGATCGCGGGATTCGGTTTGACCACCGTCGTCCAACGCTGACCTGACAATTTTTCGATGCCGAGTCCGAACGTGCCGCGCGACTTCGCGACACGTTCGGACTCTTCGAACAGACTGCGGCGTATGGGATCGAACCGGAAGGCGAAGAGGTTGGGAAGAGCGAGCCGACGACACCCGGCCGAACCGGGTAGCGCCGGGGACAAGTCGTCCTCGAACAGTTGAAGAAACGCATCCTCGATGGCAGATGCAAACCCGGCTCACGCATTTCCATCGAAGAGGTGCGTTGGGAGTTCGGCGTCAGCAAGAATCCGGTCATGGATGCCATGCGGCGCTTGGAAACAACGGGTTTCGCGCAGATCGTTCCGCGGAGCGGATGAAGGGTCGAGTCGTGCACGAAGTGTGAAGTCGGGAACTTCTTTCGTTTGTTCGGCAGCCTCGAAAGCGAAATAGCTGCTGTTGCTGCGGTGCGACGCACGTCGGCGCAGATCGATGGACTCGACGAGGCCTGGCGCAGCATCGAGCACGTGCGGCAGTATCCGGACAGTGCATAACGAAGCCGGATCTATCGTCGCCCCAACAGGGAATTCGACCTGGCGATGAACCGCCTGGCGCACTCGCGGGTGATGGCCGAACAGAGCACACGTATGTGGGGCATGTCGGATTTCTTGATTTCCACGGCCAGAAGCCGCTTCTCGACGCCCGGTGTGATCGAACAACGCAATCACGACCACGACGTGATCCGCGGCGCAATCATCCAGCAGCGCGTCGAGGCTGCACGGGCAAACGATGATCGACCACATCCACGCATCGATCGACCCGGACAGAACATCCGCCCCCGGCGATGATCAACTCGAACCACAACCGTGGTCAGCCCGCTAGGTCTCTTTTGTCGGACTCATTTCGGATGACCTCGACCGTGCCCACGATATGGTGCTCCATTGCCTCCCGTGCCCACCGTTCGTTTCCGGCGCGAATCGCCTCAGCAATGCCACGGTGGTCATTCTGGCGTTCGTCCAGCGCGCTCGACAGGGGGTTGTTCACGCCCGAGGTGTTGATGAGGAAGTCGGACAGATCCCACATCCTTTGCGAGGTCTCGGCCATGATCCGCGAGTGCGCCATACGGTGAATGACCGCGTGAAACTCGCGGTTCTGCAGTCGATAGCCATGCGCTCGCACCGCACCGTCCTCGGAGGTGATGAGTCCGTCGACGGTGGCCGACACAGCGTCGAGGTCGCGAAGCTGGGCGTCGGTGCGCCGCAGCGCGGCAACTCCAGCGATCGTTCCTTCGAAACCGCCGAACAGAGTGAAGAAATCCTCGATCTCCTGGCGTGTGTACGACACGACCTGCACACCGACCTGGGGCACGATGTCGACCAATTTGTCGCTGGACAACCGGCGCAGAGCATCCATGACAGGTTGCTTGCTGACCCCGAACTCCTGGCGAATCGACTCCACCACGATCTTCTCGCCGGAGGCGTAGTTGCCTTCGAGCAGGCGAGCTTTGAGCGTGTCATAGAGAACCGCAGAGAGCCTCGCGCCCGTGAGTCGAACGTTCGTCAGCGCGGCCGCAGCCTGCTCGGCTTGCCCCTGCGCTGAATTCTGCCAACTCGACCGACCAACCGACGGCGCGTCGTCAACCATGGTGATGACCTTCCCTCTGCAGACCGCGTGTAAAAGTCGAATTCTAGTTGACGTGATTCGGACCACCGTAAATCAGGACTGCTAAGAGGCTAGCATTTATGTCCGCAACAAACGGGAGCGGCGGCCGAGGTTCACTTGTCGAAATGCACTTGTAGCGCGTGTCACTGCTTTCGATCGTGGCAATGCGCAGCCTGCCGAGTGTCTGCCCTTGTGGTCTGGGTCACCGTCGGTTACTGTAATCTGGAACGCTAGCATTCCAGAGTGTGAGCTTCTTAGCTCAGAGACGCACAGTGAAGCGAGCGTGCCCACCTCGAACACATCGACGATGCAGTCGGGTCGTAAGGAGAGCCACATCATGGAATTCAGCATCGGAACCTGCGCAAAGATCGACCAAGTATCAATGGTCAAGCAGGCCGAAGATCTGGGAGTCACACATTTCGGGGTCGGAGAAGGTCCGCTGCTCTTCAGTGACCCGTACCAGTTCCTCGCCCTGGCGGCTCGCGAGACGAGCACGATCCAACTCGGCACGATGGTCACCAACCCGTTGACACGGATCGCTCCGGTCACCGCGAACTCGATGGCCACCTTGAATGCACTCGCTCCGGGACGTACGTACCTGGGCATCGGAACAGCGAACAACGCTCTACGTTCGATGGGCAATCGCCCCGCCAAGATTTCAGAACTCATGCACGCCATCGAGGTCTCCCGTGACCTGATGGCCGGACGCCGCACTGTGCACAAGTGGCTCGGGCAGGAGCGCGAGGTCGAATTCCTCGACAAGGAAAGCGGCTTCTACAACGTCAAGGACCACATCCCGATCTGGGTCGCCGCCGGCGGACCAAGAGGCCTGGCCGAGGCGGTCAAGTACGCCGACGCCATCGTCTACTGCCTCGGACCCAACCCCGAGATGATCAAACTGGTCCGTAGTCGGCTCGACAAAGCGGTGGCCGACGCCGGTCGCGCGCCAGGGTCGGTGAAACTGGTGTCCCTGTCGTGGTTCTATCAGCTCGAGAACGGCGAGACCTGGGAAGACGGCGTCACCAACGGGTTCGGTTCAGGCCCCATCAGTTCCTGCATCACCAATTCGGGTCTGATGGATCAGCACCGCGACGTACTCGGAGACGCCATCGTCGATGCCTCCATCACTGCCGCACAGCAATACCTCGGCGACCCGACTGCCGCGGATCAGCCACATTATCTCGACACGTGGGCCAAGTACCTACGCGGTCTCGACCCCAAACACCGTCCGATCATCACCCAAGAGCTCGTCGACTACTGGTGCCTCTACGGTTCACCCGCCGAACTGCGTGAGAAGACCGCCTTGATGCTCGAATCGGGTGTCGACATCACCCAGGTGTTCCTGTCCAACCCCTTCACCGCGCAACGCGACATCGACAACATCGGCCACTCGATCCTCGCCCACGCTTGAACCCGGCACTCGCACAGACACTCTCAGGAGAACTCTCATGGAACTCGACCCCCGCAGCACCGCCCTCATCGTCGTCCACACTCAAGGCGACGTCGTCGGACCCGACGGAGCATTCGCTGACTTCTTCTACAGTCAGGTCGTCGAACGGGACGTGATCGCGAAGATCGCCGGCCTCGCCGACGACGTTCGCAGCGCCGGTGGAACGGTCGTCTACACCCGAGTGGCCTGGAAGCCGGATCTGTCCGACCTCGAGGTCAACTCACCCATCCTCGGCATCGTGCAGCAGTCCGGCTGCCTGCAGGAGGGAGCGCCACTCGCCGACATCGTCGAACCTCTCGCCCCGAAGGACGGCGATATCGTCGTCACCCACCAGCGCGTCGGCGGCTTCCAAAACAGCACTCTCGACGAGGTCCTCGAAGCGAACGGGATTACCACTACGGTGTTCGCCGGCGTAGCAACCAACTTCTCGGTCGAGGGAACCGCCCGTACCGCAAGCGATCTCGGCTACCGCACCGTCGTGGTCGAGGACGCATGCTCGGCCGCGACCCCCGAATCGCACACCGCCAGCATCGAATCGCTGGGACTGCTAGCAGAAATCGTCAGCATCGACGACGTGACCGCCGCGCTCCATGCCACAGTCAGCGGCACTGCATGAGCACCGCCATCACCACACCGGACACAACCACCAACACAGGAGAGATCCCCGTGACGACCAACATGCTCGTAGCCCGGCTGCACGAGATCGATCAGCCCATGAAGCTCGAGTACCTGCCGGTCCCCACCCCGCGGCCGACCGATGTCGTCGTCCAGGTCAAGGCATGCAACGTTGTTCCCAACCTCCGTAACGTCCTCGCCACCTACGCCGAGTGGTTCCCCTATCTCCCGTTGCCGCAGCTTCCTGCAGTCTTCGGTCTCGACTCCTCCGGCGTCGTCTCCGCCGTGGGGGAGCACGTGACGGACGTCTCGGTCGGTGACCGCGTGTATGTCAACCCCGGGCTGTCCTGTGGAGCGTGCCGCGCATGCCGCGAAGGCAAAGACCAGAACTGCGACAGCTACACCTTCATGGGGTACTTCGCGTTCGGACCCGAAGGCCAGAAGTGCTTCGACGCCTACCCGTACGGCGGACTGGGGGAGTACCTCACTGCTCCGCAGCGCAACCTCGTCAAGCTCCCTGACTCCGTGACCTTCGAAGAAGGCGCCCGATTCGGCTACCTGGGAACCTCGTATTCCGCACTCCGCAAAGCGAATGCGGGCCCGGGCAAGACCGTTCTGATCGACGGGATCTCCGGAACCCTGGGCCTGGGAGCATGCCTGAACGCCCTCGCACTCGGCGTCACCAAAATCTTCGGCACCGGCCGTAACGCCGAACTCCTCGCCGACGTCAGGGCCATCGCACCCGATCGCATCGAAGTACTCCCGATCGGCGAAGGAGACCTGGGCGCATGGCTCCGTGAGCACAACGACGGTGAAGGCGCCGACATCGTCATCAGCTCGGTCGGGCCAGGTGCGCCGGCCGAGTCGATCACCGACGCACTGGCAAGCCTGCGCCGCGGCGGCATCGCCGTCGACATCGGCGGAATGATGGAAAAGCCTGCGCTGGACCTGTTTTCGATGATGTGCTCGCAGATCTCGGTACTCGGCAGTCTCTGGTTCTCGACCGGTGAAGCGCAGGACATGGCAGATCTCGCCGCAACGGGAATGCTCGACCTGTCGGTACTCGAACACCACGCTTTCCCGCTGGAGAAAATCAACGAAGCCCTCGACAGCCTCCCGGCGCGTCACGGCGGATTCACCAACTTCATCAGCGTGCCCTGACTAGGCACTACCTCCAATTGCAACGGACCACCGCCCCGCCACGCACACTACTGACCGTCTAGAAGGTCAGCCGACACAGCCAGTAGAAACGGAACAATCATGACCACACGGGCGACACCCCCTCCGGCAAAAAAGCCGAAAGCGAGCTCGCCATTGCGTGTTGCGATGGCCAGCTTCATCGGGACCACAGTCGAGTACTACGACTTCTTCATCTACGGCACCGCCGCCGCTCTGGTGTTCCCGAAATTGTTCTTCCCCGACGCTTCCCCTCTCATGGGAGTACTCCTGTCGTTCGCCACCTTCGGTGTGGGCTTCCTCGCCCGTCCCCTCGGTGGGGTGGTGTTCGGCCACTACGGCGACCGTCTCGGGCGCAAGAAAATGCTGGTCCTCTCGCTGGTCGGCATGGGAGCAGCGACATTCCTGATGGGCGTGCTCCCCAGCTACGCGACCATCGGAATCGCCGCACCGATCCTGCTCACACTGCTCAGACTGCTTCAAGGGTTCGCCGTCGGCGGCGAGTGGGGTGGTGCGACGCTGATGGCAGTCGAGCATGCACCGAAAACGAAAAAGGGCTTCTTCGGCTCGTTCTCTCAGATGGGCGCGCCGGCAGGCGTCAGCCTGGCGACTCTGGCCTTCTTCGCAGTCTCACAGTTGCCCGACGATCAGTTCCTCAGCTGGGGCTGGCGCATCCCGTTCCTCGTCAGCTCGATTCTCATCGTGGTCGGGCTCGTCATCCGGCTCACCCTCGAGGAAAGCCCGGATTTCGAAAAAGTCGTCGACACCAACGCCGTCACACGCATGCCGATCGTCGAAGCATTCCGCAAGCACCGCAAGGAAATACTCCTCATCGCCGGCACCTACCTCAGCCAAGGTGTATTCGCCTACATCTGCATGGCGTACCTGGTCTCGTATGGAACAAGCGTCGCCGAGATCACCCGAACGCAAGCACTGGCAGGGGTATTCGTTGCGGGAATCGTTGCAGTAGTGCTGTATCCGGTATTCGGATCCCTGTCCGACACCTTCGGTCGCAAGACCATGTACCTCATCGGTGCCGTGGCCATGGGAGTCGTCATCGGACCGGCGTTCCTGCTCATCAACACCGGAAATCCGTGGCTGTTCATGACCGCACTGGTCCTGGTGTTCGGCATCGCGATGGCTCCTGCAGCCGGCGTCACCGGATCACTGTTTTCGATGATTTTCGACGCAGACGTCCGATACTCCGGCGTCTCCATCGGCTACACCATCTCGCAGGTAGTGGGCTCGGCCTTCGCGCCGACCATTGCCACCGCGCTGTACGCAGCTACAGATTCGAGTGTCTCGATAGTGATCTACCTGGTCGTGGTTTCGACCATCTCGATTGTCTCCGTGATCCTGCTGCCCGGAGGGTGGGGTCGCAACGGCGCCGCGATGCAGCTCGTAGCCGACGGCGGTCACTCGAATGCCGCGACCTCCATCCCCGCCACAGCGCCTGCGGCCAGATCTGCGGAGATGGACGCGGTCTGAAGCCAATGCAGCTGAGGATATCGAGGTGACCGCGCTCGACGGCACAGCCGCGTCGGTGACCGGTGCCAGTAGAGGATTGAGCGCCGCTATCGCCGCCGCGGATGCCGCTGATGGAGCCCTGGTGTTGGTGCACTACGGCTCCGATCGACACGCGGCGTCGAGTCATTCCGGCGCGGCGGCACGCAGCATTGGAGGGCTCGGCGGTACCGACGGACGTCGCTGCGGTGGTGCGGTTCCTCGCTTCACCAGCCTCGCAATGGATTACCGGTCAGACGATCGACGCGACGGGAGGCAATCGTCTGCGATGTCAGCACGCCGAGCGGGGCAATCAATCGCGGGTCATTCCTCAGGATGCCCGGTAGAGGTGCGCGCGAGCATTCGTCCCAGAGCGAGCGCCGCTGTGCGGACTGCAGGGGCGAGCAATTCGGGTGCGAAGCGGTCTGTGGGCACCGACACCGACAGTGCGGCAATGGGTTCACCGGCGAGTAGTACGGGCGAGGCGAGGCAGCATCCACCCATCGCGGCTTCCTCTCGCTCGATCGCGATACCGGTGCGGCGAATCGAATCCAATTCACGAGCCAGCACCTTCGGATCGGTGATCGACCTCGGCGTGTATCGACGCAGTGGACGGGAGAGGACCCCCTCCTGCACCGCCGGGTCTTCTGGAGCCAGCAGCGCCTTCCCGACTGCGGTACAGGTCAGCGGCAACCGCCCACCGATCTGCGAGGGCAAAGGAAACGAGGAGTGGCCATGAATCTTCTCCACGTACACAGCATCGTGACCATCGCGAACCGCGAGATGCACGGTCTGCTCGGTCACCGCGAACAGATCCTGCATGAACGGCACTGCAGCAGTGCGCAATCGGTGTTTGAGTCCCACGCGTTCACCCAATTCGAACAACGCCAACCCGAGCTCGAAAGTGTTGCCCCGGCGCGAAAGCCAACCGAGTTCTGCCAGATCGACGAGCAACCGGTGCGTGGTCGAACGCGGCAACCCGGTGCGAGTGGTCACCTCGGCCAGCGTCAACGCAGTCCCTCCGGGAAACACGTCCAATACCAGTGCCGACCGCTGCAATACCGACAGTGCATCCCGTTTCATGGGACAGATCCTATCCATATCAACAGAGCGGGAATAGCGTGAATTTCATGACCACTGTGGAACAGCACACGATCAGCGAAGCGGCCGACCGTCTGGCCGATGCCGCGAGAACAGCCACACCCTGCGGTCCGGTCCGCGATCTCATCGGACGCGAAGACATCGATGCCGCCTACCGCATCCAGTCACGCAACATCGATGCACTGCTCGCATCCGGCCGCACCGTTGTCGGCCGCAAGATCGGACTGACCTCACCGGCCGTGCAGAAACAACTCGGGGTCGATCAACCGGACTTCGGTGTCCTGCTCGATGACTTCGACGTCTCCGGCGACGACGCAGTGGATTCGACGCGACTGCTGCAGCCCCGCATCGAGGCAGAAATCGCGTTCGTTCTCTCCTCGGACATCGACAAACCGATCACCGCCGAACAGGCACCCTCGTTCGTCGACCAGGTCTTCGCCTCGTTCGAAATCGTCGACAGCCGCATCGCGGGCTGGGACATCAGCCTCGCGGACACCGTCGCCGACAATGCCTCTTCCGGCCTGTATGTCCTGGGCGAGAGCATCTCTCGCGCTGACGCCCCGGATCTCGCCGAGGTCACCATGGCCATGACCGCCGACGGCGAACAGGTCTCCGCAGGCAAGGGCTCGGACTGCCTCGGAAGCCCATGGGAGGCGCTGGTGTGGTTGGCCAACACCAGCCTGTCCTACGGATCACCGCTGCGCGCCCGTGAAGTGATCCTCTCCGGCGCCCTCGGCCCCATGGTCGCCGTCACTCCCGGCTCCACATATGTGGCATCGATCTCCGGAATCGGCAATGTCACAGCAACATTCACGGCTTGACCGACTCCGCACGAACCTCGAACAAGAATCGAAGGACATCATGAGCAAGACCAAAGTAGCGGTGATCGGGTCCGGCAACATCGGCACCGATCTCGTCATCAAACTCGAGCGAGTAGCGAAGAACGTCGAAATCGCAGTCCTCGTCGGCATCGACCCGGCCTCCGACGGGCTCGCCCGGGCACGCCGGCTGGGGATCAGCACCGTGGACTCCGGCGTCCAGGGCCTGATCGAGCACCCCGAGTTCGCCGACATCGACATCATCTTCGACTCGACCTCCGCCAAAGCACACGTCGCCAACGAAGAAGCCTTGCGGCCCTACAACAAGCGGTTGATCGATCTCACTCCCGCAGCTATCGGACCATACGTCGTCCCAGCAGTGAATCTCGACGAGCACCTCGGGGCACCCGATGTGAACATGGTGACCTGCGGCGGACAGGCCACGATCCCGATCGTCGCCGCGATCTCACAGGTGACACCCGTGCATTACGCCGAGATCGTCGCGTCGATCGCATCGAAATCTGCCGGTCCCGGCACGAGGGCGAATATCGACGAGTTCACCGAAACCACTTCCGAGGCAATCGAAAAGGTCGGGGGAGCGGCCCACGGCAAAGCCATCATCGTCCTCAATCCGGCCGAGCCGCCGCTGATCATGCGCGACACCGTTCTCGCGCTCGTGTCGAACCCGGACCAGGGTGCGATCCGTGCGTCCATTCTGGACATGGTCGCCAAAGTGTCGGCCTACGTGCCGGGTTACCGACTCAAGCAGGACGTCCAGTTCACCCAACTCGACGACGCCGAATCCGTCGCCACCTTGACCGGCGGCGTCGACCAGGGGCCCGGGCTGTGGAAGGTGTCGGTGTTCCTCGAAGTCGAAGGCGCTGCGCACTATTTGCCCGCCTATGCCGGCAATCTCGACATCATGACCTCTGCCGCCCTGCAGGTCGCGGAGAAAATTGCAGAGAACGCGTCACTGGAGGCAGCACGATGAGTGAGACCACGACACGACCGACCGCGGTCGACGGCGCCGCCCTCTACATTCAGGACGTGACCCTCCGCGACGGTATGCATGCCATGCGGCATCGCACCAGCCCCGAGAACGTCGCCCGCGTGGCCAGCGCGCTCGACAGCGCCGGAGTCGATGCAATCGAGGTCACGCACGGTGACGGCCTCGCCGGCCACAGCCTGACCTACGGGCCGGGCAGCAACACCGACTGGGACTGGATCGAAGCAGCCGCCGCCGTGGTGCACCGCGCCAAACTCACCACCCTGCTGCTCCCCGGAGTTGGGACCGTGGCTGAGCTCGAGCATGCTTTCAAGCTGGGTGTGACGTCGGTGCGGGTGGCGACGCACTGCACGGAAGCGGATGTTTCCGCGCAGCACATCGGCAAAGCACGTGAGCTCGGAATGGATGTCTCCGGGTTCTTGATGATGTCTCATCTCGCCGAACCGGCTCAGCTCGCCGAGCAAGCAAAATTGATGGAATCGTATGGGGCGCACTGTGTGTACGTCACCGATTCGGGTGGTCGTTTGACGATGAACGGGGTCCGCGACCGGGTGCGCGCGTACCGGGAGGTGCTCGATGCCGAGACGCAGATCGGTATTCACGCGCACCAGAATCTGTCGCTGTCGGTCGCCAATTCTGTTGTGGCAGTCGAAGAAGGCGTCACCCGAGTCGATGCATCGCTTGCCGGTCACGGTGCGGGTGCGGGTAACTGCCCGATCGAGCCGTTCGTTGCCGTCGCCGATCTGCATGGGTGGAAGCACAATTGTGATCTGTTCGGGTTGCAGGACGCGGCCGACGACATCGTTCGACCGTTGCAGGACAGGCCCGTTCAGGTCGACCGCGAAACGCTGACCCTCGGATATGCCGGTGTCTACTCCAGCTTCCTCCGCCACGCCGAGACTGCCGCCAAGCAGTACGGACTCGACACCCGAGCAATCCTGCTCGCCGTCGGAGAACGCGGACTCGTCGGCGGACAGGAAGACCTGATCACCGACATCGCACTCGACCTCGCGGCAGCCAAGAACTGACGTCAAGCGAGTAGACGACATCCATCGCACATCTACAGGAGCATCAATGACAAGCACAGTCCAGACGCCGGATTACACCACGGACAGTTTCTTCGGCCTCGAAGACAAATGGCTCTCGACCGCCGATGGGGAGCTCACCCACTACCACGAGCTCGGCGAAGGCACGCCCATCCTGTTTTTGCACGGCTCGGGTACCGGCGTGACCGCTGCCGCCAACTGGTGGCTGAACTTGCCGGAGCTCAGCCAGTACGGCCGTTGCATCGCAATCGATTCGATCGGGTACGGCCAAAGCGTCGTCGCCGACGGTACGGAATACGGAATCCGCGAATGGGTCCGTCATGCCGTGCGCGTCCTCGACGCATTAGGTATCGAGAAGACCTGGATCGTCGGTAACTCACTGGGCGGATGGCTGGCGTTCCAGTTCGCCATCGATTTCCCGGAGAGGCTGCTCGGTGTCGTATCCATGGGTACCGGTGGCGCGAAGCTGACCAGCGCATTGAAGGGGCACTCGAATCCCACGTTGTCCGAGGAAGGTGTGCGGCGAACACTCGAACAGTTCGTCGTGGACAAGTCCCTCGTCACCGACACCTTGGTGTCCTTGCGTTACCAGTCGGCGCTGAACGACACCGCAACGGACCGATTGGCCGAGGTTGTCGCCGCACGTGACCGCGATCGAACCGAACTGCCGCTCGACTTCGATGTCCTGGCGACACTCGAAATCCCGGTGCTACTCATTCACGGCGTGCAAGACGTCGTCATTCCTGTTTCGCGTACCTGGGAACTGTTGAACATCATCCCCAACGCGGACGCGCACATCTTCAGCCAGTGCGGACACTGGTCGCAGGTGGAGCGTGCCGATGAATTCAACGAAGTGATCGGGCTCTATCTCGGCCGCCAACTCGCTGACGCCCACTGACCTACCAGCAGTTTCCCGCACAAGCGCCGAACAGTATCCACGTTCGGCGCTCGTGCGATGCTCGCTGCACCCAGCAAGGAGTCACTGATCCGATGAGCAAGGTCCGAGCAACGGTCAATTCCAGCGGGGGCGACATCGCACTGATTCGCTTTCTGGTCCTAGTCGGCGGCTACGCGGCTATCAGTCGGTTCGTCTTCGACGCGTTCTGGGACAGGTCGATCTTGGTCGGCATCGCCGTTGCAGCGGTTGTCCACTTGGCCTTGTCTTTTGCTGCTCGCCGCTCAGCGTCGTGATTCAATAATCCTGTGCCGCACTCTATGGGTGGCCTATATCAACACAACTGCGATCGCTGCGCCGACTACCGTCTCGACGGCGCGGGCCCACAGCGTCGCCCCCGGTGCGGGCCCGGTGTCGAAGGGGTACAGGAGCCCGATCGTCGTCGGTGTCGAGCAGCTGTCGAAGGGGGTTAATCTGCCACCGTGGCAACGAGATGTCTTCGTCCCATGTGGGTACAGCGGCTCGGGTGTCCAATTTTGTGGGGGGGCGGCCCTACAGTTGTTTACGCATGACGACGCGCGGAAACCCGCCTGACACCGCGGTCGTGTCTGTGGCGAACACGAAGCCAGCGGCCTCGAACAGGTCGCGGGTTCCGACGTAGGCCATCGTGAGATCGACCTTCTCGTCCTTGTTGTCGACGGGGTAGCCCTCCACTGCCGGCGCACCGCTGTCTGCCGCGAATTCGACGGCGCCGTCGATCAGAACATGGGCGATTCCTTGCTTGCGGTGTCCCGGGCGAACGCGAATGCACCATATCGACCAGACCGGCGAGTCGTCGACGTGCGGAATCTTCCGTGACCGCGCGAACGGCAGTTCCGATCGCGGCGCAACGGCGGCCCACCCGACGACTTCTTCGCCGCGGTAAGCGAGCACTCCCGGCGCAACGTCGCGACGGGTCAATTCCTCGACGTAGGCGCCGCGTTGTGGGCCTGCGAGAGAGTTGTTCGTCTTCGAATCGAGTCGGTGGCTGAGGCACCAGCACACCGAGGACGACGGGTTCTTCGGCCCGAGCATCGTCCGCAGGTCGGCAAACACTGTGGCTGCCCGCACCTGATAATCCACGTAGACAACCTATCGCGATCAACGCTTCGGTGACGTGGCTAACGGGGTTTGAGATGTTACGAACCCTGCGTCTATTTCCCGTCCGATCATGGTTCAGAGGCGTAGGCCGTCGGCGATTCATTTCATGGTTTGTCGGGTGTCGATGGGGGTTCGATCATCGATTCGGGAAGTCAGGTCATCACTTTGACATCGTCGGTTCGAGTGACCGCACGGATCGGTCGGTACGAGTACGTTCTCAGGTGCATTCGGACGGACGCTCAGAGGTCATCGTTTACTCATCACTTTGCACCGAGGCCGGCTGTATCCATGCGGATTGCGGTGGTCACTGGATTCCCCGAATCGCCCGGTCAGTGGCATGGTGGTGGACTCTGTTGTATCCACTGAAATTGTGTTCGTTTAGACAGCGGGTCCGGGGTTCGAGTCCCTGATGGCGCACACCAAGTGCCCCTGAACAGCATTTACGCTGTTCCGGGGCACTTTTGTGTTGTTTCTTGCTTTGCATACTTGTTCTACTGTTGATTTCGTAAGTGCCTTGACCTGCAGTGCTATTGTGTCGTGGACGTACGAACCCCTGAACTCGCAATCGTGGGATCAGCCAGGGGGTTCCGTGGGACCCGGTCGAGACGGTCGAGTCGACTCCGTGCGTTGATTCTTGGCGCCTGCGGCCGAGTGACTCGGCCGATTCGAGGAGTAGGCATGCAACGTCCAAGTCGCAGATGAACGTCGCGGTAAGCCCGTCCCCGGAAAATTTCGGTGACCGATCACGCGCGGGCGGGTCAGTGTGTAGACATGATCGCGGTTGCTGATGGACGTCGAACGTGGACGCTCGTCGAGCTTCGAATGGTGGACACGAAATCCAGCCACACCGCGTACCGACGGCAGCAGCGTCAATCTCCTAGGGTCAACGCCCGAGGAAAGTGTTTCAGTGTGGATCGTCGGTGGGACACGCAGATTACGGTTCCCTCGAAGGCGTCGAGCGCATCGAGAACGGCACCTTCGGAATCCGAGTCGAGCGCGGCGGTCAGTTCGTCCACGAGGAGCAGTCGCGGACGACGTGCGAGAGCCCGCGCAAGAGCGACTCGTGCGATCTGCCCGCCCGACAATCGCGCACCGTCTTCACCCACCGGCGTGTCGAGCGTGACGAACTCGTCGGCTCCGACCGAATGCAGCACGGCGTTGAGGTGGTCGTCCGAATTCGGGCAACCAAGAGTCAGATTCGAGCGAATGGTTCCATGGAACAATGTCGGTTCCTGTGCGACGACGGCGACTCCGGAGCGAAGGTCGGACTCGTGAATATCCTGTAGCCGAACCGTTTTCCCGTCGCCGTGTACCCGAACTCCTCCCGAGGTGGGTTCGACGAGTCGTGCCAAAACTGCGACCAATGTCGACTTGCCCGTACCCGAGCGTCCCGCGATGGCGACGTGTTCACCTGGCGACACGGATTCGGAATGGCCGCCGAGGGTAGGTCCGCGTCCGTAGTCGACGTCCAGATCGGTCCACTCGATGCCGAGCGCTCCCGCCGGCAATGACGATGCCCTCGGCACTTCGGGAGATACGACGGCACCGTCGGTGATTCGTCTGGCGCTCGCGGCGAGTGGTGCGATCTGTCCGAAAGTGGCTGTAGCAGAGTCGATTGCAGTTGCCGCAGACAGTGCGAGCACGATGGCTGCTGGAGCCACGGCGGGCGCTATGCGTCCCTCGTAGGAGACCGCAAGAACTGTGGCCGCGACGGTAGCCGTGACGATGAACTCACGGCTCCCGGCGGCACGCGCGAGGAACCAGGACACCCCCTGTTCGGCGATGCCTGCCAGATCGGTCAGTCGGCGAGCGTCGTCGCGCAGCCTGTCGGCCAAACCGAAGACGATCACTTCTCGACGACCCACCAACGCGTCGGCCACTTCGATGGACAAGGTGTCGAGGCGCCCTGCCCGATCGTCGGCTGCGTGTGCTGCGGCCTGCGAGCCCCACCGGGCAGAGCCGATAAGCGCCACGATGCCGACGAGCGACGCTGCGGCTGCGGGTACCGAGATCGTCGCAGTTGCGGACACCGCGGCGATGGCAGCGACAGCCGCCGCGGCGAGCTGCGCCACCGTATGGGCGTAGAAGAATTCGAGTTTCTCGGTGTCCGCCATGGCGATTGTCGTACGCCGAGCCGAGTGGTCCCGGTCGCGGCGAGAAGCAGCTGCCGAGAACAGGGCCATCCGAAGCCGGTGCAGGACGCGATAGGCGAGCGAATGCGATACATCCATCTCGTGCCAGGTGAGAAGGGCGCGGAGCGCGACGAGTCCAGCAAGCGCCCACCATATTCCAGACGGGGGAGCAGTTCGATTCACCACTGCGATGCCGACAGCCAACGAGGCCAGTGCGCTGAGCGCGGACAGCGAGATCAGGCTGACAGCAGCAACGACGAACGTCCACGTCATGGCTCGTCGTTCGTGTCGAAGGAACGGGAGAAGTCCCACGAAGTCGCGCATCATGGCGCACCGACCCGCGCGGGCAGAACGTGTCCGTGCGCAACGACGAGTTGTGCATCCGCCACCTCGACGACGCGGGGATCGTGCGTGATGACGAGAACGATCCGTTGGTGAGCGAGGTCCGCGAGTGCTGCCAATACCTCGTCCGCGGTCTGCTCGTCGAGTGCGCTCGTCGGTTCGTCGACCAGAACGATCGGCCGGTCGCTGAGGATCGCTCGTGCAACGGCAAGTCGTTGGCGTTGCCCGCCGGACAGGCCTGTTCCGGCCTCACCGATTTCCTCGTCGAGACCATGCGGCAAGTTGTCGATCACCGAGCCGAAACCTGCTGCGCGGCAGGCTCCCACGAGATCGGCATCCGAACGGGGTGCAACGGCAAGCAAATTGTCTCGAATCGAGCCCGACGTGAACACCGGACGCTGCCCGACGACCGCCACGTCACCCGGTCCGACGGGGTTGCCTCCCAATGAGATGCTCCCCGATGTCGGCCTGAGCACACCGGAGATCAGGTCGAAGAGGGTCGACTTTCCGGCTCCCGATTCCCCGGTGACAGTGACGATCCCGCCGGGCTCGACGGTCACCTCGACACCGCGGAGAACAGAGTTATGGTCGTAGGCGAATGTGACGTCCAGCAGTTCGAGCCTGCCGCCCGGTAGAGGCCGCTCGATCGACTGCACCTGATTCTCGGTCCCAGCCGTATCGAACGCGCCGATCGCGTCGAGCCCGGATACGGCGGATAGTCCGAGATATCCTGCGTGCCAATGTCGCGCCAATTCGCGGATGGGTCGGAAGCATTCGCCCGCGAGCAAAAGAGCCAGGTACACCGACGGAGCCGGATCGCCGGACACCGCGTGCGCCGCTGCGACAGCTGCGGCAGCGACGGTGGCTCCCTGAATCGCCACATCGGTGATTGCGGTGTCCGCCAGCGACACTCGCATCGTGGCAACGGTCGCTCGGTGCAGTGCGGCAGAACGGGTTTCGATGTGTATGCGCGTCTGGTCCACCGCGCCCAGCGCGCGGACCGTCGTCATCGAGCGGTAGTACTCGGCGAAATCGGCGGACAGGGTTTCGTAATCGTCCCAATGGTCGGCGGCGCGCCGAATCGCTCGTCGACGCCACCACATCGGCCCGAAGATCGCGAGCACGAGCCCGCCCGCCGCGGCAGCGGCAGCAAGCGGAGAAACGAAGGCCAGCAACACCACGGTCAGCGGACACAGAACGGCGACTTGGGCGACCGCGCCAATGTATTTCGAGACGTACACCTCGACCCCGTCTGCACCGTCGACGATCGCGCCCCGGGCCGCACCCGTGCGCAGAGTTCGTCCGCGTGGGGCGAGTGCGGCGGCGTAGGCCCGGTCGCGAAGTGTGCGCCGGACGGCGAGTCCGTGTCGTGACGATGCGGTTGCGGCTGCCAGCCCGACCACCCAGCGCAGACCGGCGACGGCGACCACCGCGAGTGCCCACAGCGCGGCGGCGTTCCAGTCTCGGCCGGCAATCGCGGCGAGCGCATGCGCGAGGAACCAGGCTTGGGGGACATAGGTTGCCGTCGCGGCGATGGTGGTCGCGGTTGCGGTGACACCGCCGGGCTCAGCTCTGGCCGCGGCCAGGAGTCGTGTGTCGATCATCGTCTGCTCACATGTGTGGGGCGGGCGCGAGAAGAAAGTCGCTGGGTGCAGTGGGGGTCGAATCTCGCCACCCTCGTTCGACGGCGGCCGTGCCGAAACGAGGCATGCCGTAGTACCCGAAGGCAGCGGGTGCGTTCGGTACGAGGCCGGAGACGAACGTCCGTACGACTCGCAGCGTGGTCTGTGCGATGTCGGACGTCGTGAGGTCGCGGGTGTAGATGCGGTGGCCACGCCGGGACAATTCGGCACGTACCGAGGAGACGTCGGTCGCCGGAATGTCGCCGATGGAGATGGTTTCGCCCGGTTCGGTGAACCGTCGCGCGATCGGGTGCAGTCGAGGATCGAGCCAGACCTGCACGTGTGCACCGAGGTCGATGACCTTCTCGTAGTGTTCACCGGACGCGGCTGCGTAGGACCGGTCTTCCCGGTGATCGAGGTAGAGTCCGCGTGCCATGAGTCCTGCCTCCACGGCCTGGAAGACCCAGCCGTCGGCATCCTGGACGCCGAGCGTGAACGTCCAGGTGTGGACCGCTTCGAGAACAGCTTTCGTCGCGGCCGCAACAGGATCGCAGTGGGCGGAGAATCCGGCCGCGTACACCCCTGTCGCGGGATCCTGCACCAGAGCAGCGACGGCGGGTGCGAATTCGTTGGGCATTTCGACCAACCAATACCGCAGGTCGCAGCCGGCCATCGAATCCTTCAGTCCTGGGACCGAATCGGGAGCGATGCCGCGCGCGGGACCGTCGAGGTGCCACCACACTTCGAGTGCATCGCGTTCGATGATCTCGAGCAGACCGCGGTCGGCTGCGTCGTCGGTGCCTGCTCCTGTCGCGATGCCTGCGTAGTTCAAGTGATGGACGCGGGGGAGTGAGCGTAGTGCACGGGTGCGCCAGTTGAGGTGAATCAATGATGCCGGCAGCCATGCGTCCGAGCCGTCGTCGGCGCGGCATTTCGTCCAGAGCATGGGTGTGTCGGACGTGACCTGCTGATAGGGGAATCCGGATCGGTGGTACTGCCAGGGCGCGTATGTGGGCAGCATACTCAGGTCCACCGTAGGGATTCCGGCGCGACGAACCTCGTCGAACGATCCCGTTCGGTAGTCGGGTTCCGGTAGGTCTGCGGGAAGGAAGTTGCCGCAGTATCTTTCGACGCCTTCGGCGATCGCAGCGATGCGTGCGCCTGCCGGATCGTCGAATGTCGTTCCGAGAGAGACACGATCTGCCGGCCAATCTCCCAGCCGGCGTGCGTCGGACACCTCGGCCGTCACACCTCGGTAGCAGTGTGGCGCTCCTTCGGGGCGTAGGACTTCTCGTACTCGGCGGATGATTCCGCACACCGGATCGACGAGGGATTCCGGATTCAGAACGGCTGTAGTCATCGTGGACCTCCATCGGTGGAACGAACAGCAAGTGTCGTCAGCCACCTGTCGATGAATTCGGCAGGCGAACCGAGTCGGCGTGCTCGTGCACGCTGCTCCGGATCGGTTATGCCGGTGAGCAATTGGTGTCCCCACGGACCGGTCCGGAAAGTGGCTGCGCCAGTCCATGCGTCGGTCAAGCTCCGCGCCTCGCTGTCGAAGAAGTCGAACTGTCCACTGACCACCAACAACGGCATGGTGCAGCCCAGGTAGCGCTCGTGCAGGTCGAGGGGATCGCTGGACCACAGACGTCGCCAGAGGCAGAGCCGGCGCTGATCCCAATCCCAATTCTCGGCAGCCGCAAGGGGGCCGATCATGGCTGCGCTTGCCGCGCGAACGTCCAACTCGGGCTCGGTCAACCCGAGGACGGAACGACGACCGAAACCGTGTTGCTCCCACCAGCCGATCCGATCACGATGTCGCACAACATCTCCCGCGTACGCCGTTTCATACAGACCGAGGGCGGGCACGAGCGCAATTACTCCGGTTACGCAACCGCGTCGGGACCGGGCAGCCTCCAGCGCGCAATGCGCTGCATACGACGCACCGAAGACGAGCACCTCCGCTCCCAGTTTCGGATCGGCGACCACCGCATCGACGGTGGCCGCCCCGTCGGATTCCTCGTGTGCGTAGGGATCCCAATCGCCCGTGGATCGATACCGGCCTCGAACATCCTGTACGAGACAGTGATATCCGCGATCGTTCCATGCGCGCGCGATCGGGCGGTGCGCCGATGCGTCGTACGGCGTCCGGATCACCACGGTGGTTGCGTCGCTGTCCGAAGGGTTCTCACAGAGATGAAGTTCGCCGCGTAGGACCGCGCCCGACGTACGGACCTCGTGCAGCGCCGGTTCGGCGCTCACCGCGACGGCTCCGAGAGGGGACCAGGCTCGTCGAAGGCGAGCACGGTATGAGTCGTGGATACCACGTCGCTCAGCGACAGTCGGCGCAACGTTCGGTAAACGGATGGATCGCCCAAGGCCCATCCGGTGGCGGTGCGGATGATCTCGCTGGCGAATACCCCTGCCGCCCAGAGGGGAATAGAACCGCCTCGCGGTGAGGCTCTGGCATCCCATTCGGTGAGTTCGCGATGGGCAGGGGAGGCGGCAAGCAGGCGACGCAATACCTGAGACGGAGTGGGGCCGTGGCTGCCCGCGGGGTCGCAGACCGGATGCACCCAGCCGATCGACACGTCGACATGAGCGAGAAGGTACGTATTCTCGGGGCGCTGAACGTCGCTCAGTCGACCGGGCAGAGAGCCGTCGAAGATCAATAGCGTGAGATCGGGTTCGGCGTCGCCCGAGACGATGGTAGCTCCGGATGCGGAAAGTGCGTCGCAGACGAACTGCGCGGTAACACCACTGCCGGACAGCGAAATTCGACGCCGACCAACGGGCCACCTGTCGTCGCGAGAATCGTCCTGCCGCGCGCGTAATTGTCCGACGAGCGGCGCTACGACGGCGTCGACCGACTCGGTCGCCAGTGCAGGAACTCGTAGAAACACCCCGTCCGCGGTGCGCACGCACGACGCGGCACCGTCGACCAACAGATGTCCGAGACCGTCGTCGAGACCGGTCCATGATCGGGTCGAGGTGTATCCGTCGAATCGGGCGTCGGTCGAGTTTGTGTCGGGGGAGGGCACGGCGATCCTCGTTGTCGGCTGCGGGCGGAAGAGAAGACCGGGCCCCCACGCACCGTGAAGTGCGTGGGGGCCTCGATGATTCAGTCGAACGGGTTCTCGACGAGAGCGTTCGAGTGGCTTGCCGACAGGTGGGCAAGCTGCTCGGTTTCGGTGATCTCCACTGCGATCTGGTTCTCCATTGGAATCCCTTTCGATGGTTGATCCGGACGCCGATCGGCGTCCGGTGATGCAGAAGCATCCCCGACACCGTAGCAAATATGAAAATCATTACCAATAGTGCTAAATTCGCTGCGTGATTTCCGGGAATCTGCTCATCGCCGACTACCGCGCGGACCGTTTCGACGTGGTGTCGCTGGCGGCTCTGGTGTCGGGCGTCGACAGCCTGGTCCTGAGCGGTCGAGGCACCGTTGCGGAACATGCAGGCGTGCTGAGCCTTCCGGCTGGAGCTCCCCGTGGACTGCGATGGGCGTTCGTCGACGACCTTCGCGGTGCTCTCGTCGTCGGCGACGACCACGGTGAAGTTGCTCGATATCCGATACCGATACCTGCCGAACATCTGGCAACCGATGTCTCGGGCAGATTTGTCGTCGGTACGACCGGGTGCGGCGTCGGGTGGGAACCGTTCAGTGACCTCGTCGGCTGGTGTGACCTCGAGACCGGGGAAACGCGAACTGTTCGGGTGCGTGTCGGTGAGCCTGGTGTTGCGGTGGGTGGCACCGCACTGAAACCTCTTGTGGCACTGCGACACCGTGCCCCCGGAAGCGTGGAGGTTCTGAACATCGATACCGTGGCGAACGCCGGCGCTCACGCTCCCGTCGTGCGCGGGCCGGAATGTGGGCTCGGCGACGACGGGCACGGCGACGCGATCGATCCGCAGACAGGCAGACTCGTCGTGGCCACCGGCCGCGGACTGGAGACCTTCACGCTCACCGAGAGCGGCCCGACGCCCGCAGCGGTGCTCCCGTGGCCCGTGCCCGGCAGGGCGTACTACCTGCGTGTCGATCCGGTGATGGGCCGCATCTGCTCGGTAGTCCGGGGCCACGCCTCCGCGACGGAATGGCACACGTGGCGGAATTGGCTGGTGGCGGTGGACATCGCTACTGGCGACTGGGACGTCACCGAGGTGAGTGCCGGCCTGGCATTCCGGCCGGACGTCTGGAACGGCGAAGTGGTGTGTCCGGTCATCCATCCCGACGGCGACACCCTGTGGCGAGTTCGTGGATCGGTGCATTCCCAGTCTCCTCTGCCACCGATGACTGCGGGGCCTCGGCCTGGCGTACAACCGTGGGATGGGACAACGGACCGTCCTGCTCAGCGGCGCGCCACCGCACATCTCGGCAGCGAGGTGGCCGTGACTCGCGGCGGGGACGGAGTGATCGACATCGTCGACGAGTCGGGCGCGGTGCGCACCGTCGCGGTGAATTCGCCTCTCCACGAGGGAGGAGTCCTCGCCCGGCTACCCGAAGAACCGGCCCGCGCGGTCGACGGGGTAGCACGGTGACCTTCGACTCCGTGCTTCGCCGGTGCGAAGCTATACCGCGACCGAGCCTGTCCGACGGTGTGATTCGGGTTGTGCAGTGGCCGAACCCGTTCCGTCCGCGAATAGAGTGCGCGACGAGCGGAACGGTGCTGTGGCAGCCGAACGCCGTCGTCCAACGCGCATCTCTGTCGCCGGACGGTCGATTCATCGCTGCGTCATTGGCTACTCACGCGGACGAGGCGGCGACGTTGGTATTGCTTGACGTCGGGTCCGGTCGAGAGCGGGTGCTGACGTCCGTGCCGCTCCGCTACGACGCGCCGGTATGGGACGACGTCTCGACATTCCGGGTCTTCTCGTCCCCGCTCGGCAGGCTCGTGACCGTCGACTGTTCGAATGGGTTGAGCACAGCACGGATTCGAACCGAGGACGTTGTCGAGGCGGGAAGTGCGCGTCGCGTAAGTGCCGCGAGGATCGGCGTGTGTTCCGCACTCGTCGTTCTCCATGCCGACAGATGCGTAATCGTGCTGCGCGGCAGCATGTTCGGTGAAGAGGCGGTGGTGTCGGTACTTCCGCCCACAGGCCGGATATTGCCTCACTCGCGGGGGATCCTGGCCGTCCACGGGAACGACGTGGTTGCGTACGAACCGAATCCGAGCGGGCACCTGATCGAGAGGTGGCGTCTTAGCGAGCCAGGAAGCAGCATGTTCGCGGTAGCGGGGGACGCCGTCGCGTTCAGGATCGTCGATCGCGGTCGCACAGCGCTCCGCGCATGTCGCCTCGACACCGGAGATCGGGTGGAAATCGGTGCCTCGCTCGCAGGATCCGAGTGGATCATCTCCGGAATCGCTCCCGCGGAAGCCGGCTGGGAGGTGCGAGTCGAATCGCCGCTGGACGCACCGCGCCTGGTTCGAGTCGGCCGGGAAGTCGAAACAGACGAAATCGACCATCTAGCAGGGCAACTCGAACGCCACTGCCTGCTGATGTCCGACGGAGAGAATGTGGACGTCGTGCTAGCCGGAAACAAAGGCAGCACCGGTCCGATACTGCTGACGTGTTACGGCGGATTCGGGGTGCCCTTGCTCGCGGACTGGGAACCCTCGGCCGCAGCGTGGATCGAATCAGGCGGGCGATACGGGTTCGCCCAAATTCGCGGCGGAAGCGAGCGTGGTCACGACTGGTGGGTCGCCGGGCGTGGACGCCGCAAGGAGCGGGCCGTTCTCGACGTGGTCGAGGTTGCTCGCGCACTCGCCCGATTCGGAATCGCGCGGTCGGAACAGATCGTGCTGGCCGGAGCATCGCTGGGAGGAACCGTGGCCGCAGCCGCAGCCCTGCGGGCCCCTGATGCAGTCGCGGGTGTGGTGGCCACGGCGGCGCCCCTCGACCTGTCGGCGCTACGGGAGAATCCACTCGGCCTCGGATGGATGGACGAATTCGGAGCCGACGGTGACATGTCCGAATACGACCCGTATCTGCTCGCTGCACGCGTCGAGGCGCCGTTGCCGTCGATTCTACTCATCCGTGGGTCCGAGGACACCCGAGTAGCACCGGAATCGACCACCCGCTTTCACGAGCGTCTGCAGACCGTAGGAGCGAACAGCCGCATGATCGATCTCGCCGGATTCGGACACGGTGCCAACTCTCCGGAGCACACTCATCTGCTGGCAGAAGCGGTGTTGAACTTCGCTGCCGACGTCACTGCGCTGGAGGTCCGCGCGTGACGGGGAACAAAGCGACAGCGTCGACTGCCGCTGCGGCAGTCCTTTTGCTCGCAGCTTTCGTTCTATCCGCGGTGACCGGCGCGATCGAGGTCAGCGCCGCCGACGCGGGTCGGATCGTGATCGGACATCTGGTTCCCGGAATGACGTGGATGACGGACGGCTCTCTCACACCACTCGAGGACCAGGCTGTGTGGAAGTTTCGACTTCCTCGGACTCTGCTTGCCGCCGTCAGCGGTGCGTCGCTCGCGCTGGCGGGAGCGCTCATGCAGGCCGTCGTGCGCAATCCTCTCGCGGAGCCCTACATCCTGGGGGTGTCTGCCGGGGCAGGTACGGGCGCGGTGACCGTAGTGGTGTTCGGTTTGCTGTCGACGGTGTCGTTGAGTATTGCCGCCTTCGCCGGAGCTCTCGTGGCGACGGTCGCGGTCGTTGCCGTCGCGCGAGACGGGGCCCGAATTTCGCCGTATCGACTGATTCTCGGCGGAGCCGCTCTCGGTGCGCTGTTCAGCGCGATCACCAGCTATCTCACCCTCACGACCGAGGCCCAGAACGTGTTCACCATCATGTTCTTCCTGCTCGGTTCGGTGTCGGCGGCGACCATGCACTCACTTGTCGTACCGATGATCGCGTTCGTCGCCGTGTTCGCACTCGGACTGCGGTACGGCCGCGATCTGAATGCATTGGCCGCAGGCGACGACCTGGCAGTGTCTCTCGGAGTCGACGTGAATCGTTTGCGTGCAGTACTTCTCGTGTCTGCGGCGCTCCTGACGGCGGCTGTCGTAGCCGTGGCAGGCAGCATCGGTTTCGTCGGGCTGATCGTGCCTCACATATCTCGCATGATCGTCGGTGTCGATCACCGTCGGTTGCTGCCGTTCGCCGTGGTCCTCGGCGCTCTGTTCCTCGTCGTCGCGGATCTGCTGGCCCGCACGGTCGCCGCTCCCGCAGAGGTGCCGATCGGCATCATCACCTCGGTGACCGGGGCGCCGTTCTTCCTCTGGCTGATGCGTCGATCGAGGGTCGCGGAATGAACGCTGCTCAGGTGCATTTCGACGGTGTCAGCATGGACATCGCAGCGAGGCGAATCATCAGCGCGGCGCAGTTCACCGCCGAGTCCGGAACCATCGTGGGCGTGCTCGGACGTAACGGGTCCGGCAAATCGACTCTGCTGCGCGCGTTGTACCGGGCAGCGACGCCTGTCGAGGGTGAGGCGTGGGTGAACGACCGGGCGGCATCCGCAACGCGGCCACGCCACTGGGCGCAGGTGGTGGCGGTGATGGGCCAGGAAATGGCCGAGGAAGGACCCATTACGGTGCGCGAGACCGTGGCGCTCGGTCGCACCCCACATCACCGCGGCTTCGGTGGCGACACTGCAGAGGATCGTCGGATCGTTGCAGAAGCGATGCTGCGAGTAGGTGTTTCGGAGTTCGCGGATCGACGAATGAGCTCGCTGTCCGGCGGTGAGAAGCAGAGAGTTCGGCTGGCGCGTGCGCTCGCACAACAGACCCCGGTTCTGGTGTTGGACGAGCCGACGAATCACCTCGACGCCTCTCATCGCTACGAATTGTTGGACCTGGTGCGCGCTTTGGGAAAAACTACCCTGCTGGCCATCCACGACCTCGAACTAGCGCTTCGCTACTGCGATTCGGTGGTCGTTCTCGCGGGCGGCGGTGTTGCCCACGTCGGCCCGCCGACCGAGGTGCTCGAGACTCGAGTGCTTCGAGAGGTGTTCGACATCGACGCCTACGTACATGTCGACGCCGCAACCGATTCGGCGTTTCTGCATATCCACGGCGCGGCCGGGCGATCCCGTCTCGCCCGAACGAAAGGCACTACATGACAACGATAAATGCTTCTCGACGACGACTCGTCGCCACGGCGGCCCTGGTCGGTGGGCTCGCCGCGGCCACACTGACGGCGTGCGGACAGGAGGTGGCAGCCGGGCAGACCGAGGCGCAGGTCGGGTTCCCGGTGGAGGTCAGCGACTGCGGGCGACAGATCGCCGTAGCAGGATCACCACAACGCGTGGTTGCGATGAGCCCGTCGCAGACCGAGGCGATCATCCGACTCGGTCTGACGGATCGGCTGGTAGGACAAGCGCAGACCGCCAGCCACGAGCTACCGGAGGACATCCGCGGCGAGGCAGCCGGCGTTCCGGTGCTCGCTGCGGATTCGCCGCCGAGTAGGGAAGTGCTTCTCGCCGCTAATCCGGATTTCGTCTTCGCCCCGTCGTCGTTCGAGTTCTCGGCCGAGAGTGGATTCGCCAGTATCGACCAGGTGACGGCTGCGGGTGCGACGGCGTACATCGCCGCGGGTGGTTGCTCCGATCGGCGTGCCGAGGGCTCGGTCGACGACATCTTCACCGATATCGACACTCTCGGAACGATATTCGATGTTCCGGACGCTGCACGCGCGGTCGCGGACGATGCCCGAGCTCGCTTGGACGCGGTTGCCCGAGACGTAGAGGGCAAGCCCACGCCGACAGTCGCACAGCTCTACGTCGAGGCAACCTCCATTTCGGCCATCGCGGGCGGCGTCGAAGCCGACGTCGTTCGCCAGGCCGGCGGAGAGAGCGTGTACAACGGCGAGGAGCCGATCTTCGCGCAATCTCCCTGGGCGACTGTCTCTTCGGAAGACATCGTGGCGCGTCAGCCGGAGGCGATCGTCTTTGCCGTGACCAGCGAAGAGAACGAGAAAGAGGTGCGAGCAATTCTGCAGGAGCGACTCGGACAAACACCGGCCGTGCGAGAAGGAAACCTGATTGCGGTGCCTGCGCCGGACCTGTCGCCGGGCGCCTTCGGAAACATCACCGCGGTCGAGACGGTGGCACGTCAGCTCCATCGATGACTGCTGACCCGGATGCGGCACTCGCCGCGATCGACTCGATCCGCCGGTATCTCGGTGAGCACCCGTCCGGATCGAGACACGAAGCGCACCGCGGGCCGACGCCTACCGAACTCGGAAGGCTGGGGTGCGCGCCCAACTCCGATCTGGCGAAGGTCCTCGTCGATCGTCGGTCGCACTATTGCTACGCAGGTGCGCCCGCGGACGACGATCTTGCGGGGTTGTTGCGCTGGGGCTGTGGTTCTGCTCCTCGGAATGGGGTCTCTCGTCTTCTGGCCCCATCCGCGGGCGGGCACGACGCGCTCGACGTATTCGTGTTGTCGGCAGGAAAGATCCAGCGCTACAACCGTTTCGGCGACACCCTCGACGAGGTCGCGCACTACGACCGGGAGATGCTCTCACCGCTGTTCACCCAGCCGGAGTTCGGCATCCGTGTCGAGACCTTTCTGGCGATATCGGCAGATCCGCGAGTCGGGGTATCGACATACGGTGCGAGGCACTACCGAACGCTGCACATCGACGCCGGTGTTCTCGCAGCGCACTGCAGTCTGGTGGCCGAGGCGCTGGGACTCGCGTCGTGCATCGTCAGCGGTTTCGACGACGACGCGTGGCACCGGCTGCTGCACCTCGACGCCGAACAGTTCGTCGGGTTGGTCATGCCGGTGGGCAAGCGCCCACCGGCTCCCGGTCGGAGTCGATAACGGATCAGCCGGGAGCTCGAATGCCTGCCCAGGTCACGGACGTCGAGCAGTCGGTCCAGATCGTCGCTCGCGAGCGCGACATCGGCGGTCTCGACTGCGACGTCGGTACCCGCCAACCCCATTGCGATGCCGAGCTCGGCGGCCACCGCGGCCGCAGTCTCGGGGTGATCGTCGGTGAGCATGACGATGCGCCTCATGCCGTCGGCGCGGAGCGAGTCCAGGACGCGTAATGCGTTGGGCCGGATCTCTGGGGCGGCAATAGACCGGTCCGATCCGCGAACACTACATCGGGGCCACGGCGTCGGACCCGACGAAATTCAGCGCCACGGAAATTTGTTGGCCGATTTTCGGGCACCACTTCGATACTCGAGTGAGTGCGGCCGAATAACAGAATTTTGCGGACCGCAGGTGTCCGCAATTGCTGTAAGTCTTGCCTCATGGACTTCGAACCTTTCGAATTGCACATTCCCACAAACGAACTCGACGACCTTCGCCGTCGACTTGTTGAAACGCGATGGCCTGAGCCTCTACCCGGCGACACGTGGGACACCGGCGTCCCGACGGCCTATTTGCGACGGCTAGCCGAGGCGTGGACTACCGAGTACGACTGGCAGGCCCGGGAAGCACGGCTCAACGCATACCCTCAGTTCGTCACCCGGATCGATGGCACCCGAATCCATTTCATCCACGTTCGATCACCGCACGACGACGCCTTGCCGCTGGTTCTGACCCACGGTTGGCCGGGCTCGATCTTCGAGTTCCTCGACATCATCGATTCCTTGACCGACCCGTCCGACTCCGCCCAAGCCTTCCACGTCGTGATTCCTTCGCTACCGGGTTTCACGCTGTCCGGTCCGACGCCCGAGCCCTGGGATACCGACCGGATCGCCGCAGCGTGGGTGACGTTGATGGACGGGCTCGGTTATCGCGAGTTCGGGGTTCAGGGCGGAGACATCGGCGCGGCGGTATCTCCCGCGGTTGCGCGAATCGCCCCTGACCGAGTGGTGGGCGTGCATCTGAACGGCTCGCACGTGTTCGTGCCGTCGGACGCCGTCGACGAGGACACGAAGAATTCACTGTCCGAGCTCGAACGTGACCGGCTGCGTCGTATCGCTGAGTTCATGGAGAAGGAGTTCGGCTACATCGCCGTGCAGTCGACCCGGCCCCAGACCTTGGCGTACGGCCTCACCGATTCACCCGTCGGCCAATTGGCGTGGATGGTGGACAAGTTCAAGGCATGGACCTGGCCGTTCGACGCTCTCCCCGAGGACGTACTGGGTGTGGATCGACTTCTCGATCACGTTTCTTTGTATTGGTTCACGCGCACAGCAGGTACCAGCGCGTATACCGGCTACGCGACCGAGGCGTGGGGGACCGCGCCGAACCCGTCCGGTGTTCCGACAGCATTCGTGCAGTTTGCGCACGACGTCGGAATACGTCGGTTCGAGGAGCAGCAGAACGATGTTCGACACTGGACCGATGTCGATCGCGGCGGCCACTTCGCGGCGATGGAGGAGCCGGCGGTACTCGTCGACGACATGCGGCGGTTCTTCGCCGAAGTAACCGTTGGTCATTCCGCAGGGCCCACCCCTGATGCCGGAATTAAAACTCAGCCGTATGGTTGAACCTTCCACCAGATCGGCCGAACTGTCGATCGCTACCGGAAGGTCCAATCATGCACGTGGGCGTGGACAGCTTCGTATCCTCCGTGACCGACCCGACCGACGGCCGGGTGATCAGTCCGGCCGAGCGGATGGAGCACTTGCTCGAGGAGATCACGCTGGCGGATCAGGTGGGCCTCTATTCGTTCGGTATCGGCGAACACCACCGAAGTGAGTACTACGACTCGGCGCCGTCCATCATTTTGGCTGCGGCTGCTTCTCGGACCGAGCAGATCCGACTGGGCAGTGCGGTCAAGGTACTCAGCGCCGACGACCCGGTGCGCGTGTTCCAGGAGTTCGCGACGCTCGATCTGATCTCCAAGGGCCGAGTCGACCTGGTCGTCGGACGTGGCTCGTTCACCGAGTCCTTCCCGCTGTTCGGCCTGGACCTGCACGATTACGACTCGCTCTTCGTCGAAAAACTCGATCTACTTCTGCAGATTCGTGACAACGTCGAGGTCACGTGGCAGGGCCGGCATCGGCCTGCTTTGAATCGTCAGAGCATCTACCCAAGGCCGGTGCAGGATCCGCTGCCGATCTGGGTCGGTGTCGGGGGGTCGCCCGAATCATTCGTTCGTGCAGGTCTTCTGGGTCTTCCTCTGATGGTGGCGATCATCGGCGGCGAACCGCGCCAGTTCGCTCCACTGATAGATCTGTATCGTCGCGCGGGAGCAGAAGCAGGTCACGCGCCGGAGAAGTTACAGGTGGGCCTGCACGTCTTCGGATTCGTCGCCGAGTCCACCCAAAAGGCTGCGGACACTATTTACCCCGGATGGCACGAGATGTTCACCAAGGTCTCGCGCGAACGTGGCTTCGCGCAGCCGACCCGCGCACAATTCGACGCGACGTCGGGTCCAAATGGTGCGTTCTTCATGGGCGATCCGGCGACCGTCGCCGAGAAGATCAAGCGGATCAGCGAACAGGTCGGCGGCGTCGACAGGTTGTCGCTACAGATGACCAACCCGAGGCTTGCGCACAGTGACCTGCTTCGCGGAATCGAGTTGCTCGGAACCGAGGTCGCCCCGCTGATCGCCACGGAGTGAGGTCCGACGTGTTCAGCGCCGATGAGTTTCGGGTGCGCGGGATGTCGAATTCATCATGAACACGCGAACCCTCGACCTTCCCGACGCCACACTGACCTACGACATCCGCGGTGACCTCGCGGCGGGGACGGTCCCTTTGCTGCTCATCGGATCACCCATGGACGCAAGCGGGTTCACGACGCTGGCGTCGCACTTCGCCGACCGAGTGGTGGTCACCTACGATCCGCGCAATGCAGGACGCAGCCGCCCTGCCGACGCCACTGCGGGTGTCACAGCGCAGCAGCATGCCGATGATCTTCATGCGTTGATCGACACTCTGGGGAGCGGCCAGGTCGACATCTTCGCTTCGAGCGGCGGCGCGGTCAACGGGCTCGAGCTCGTGGCACGACACCCGGGCGACGTGCGTACGCTCGTCGCTCACGAACCTCCCGCAGGCGACACGCTGCGCGATCGCGAGAATCTGCGGCAGGTGTGTTCGGACATGGTCTCCACGTACGACGCGCTGGGGCTCGGACCGGCAATGGCCAAGTTCATCGCGCTGGTGATGCATCGAGGTCCCGTCGACGACGCATACCTCGCCCAACCCGCACCGGATCCGGCCGCGTTCGGAATGTCTGCCAGTGACGACGGCTCGCGGACGGATCCATTGATGTCGAACATGCGCGGCGGCGGTGCGAACTACGCGCCCGACGTCGACGCCATTCGCGCATCCTCGACCCACGTCGTCATCGGCGTCGGTGAGGAATCCGGTGGTCCGGTCGACGGCGAGTTGGCTGTTCGTGCGGGCTACGCCGTGGCGATGCTCCTGGGTTCGGATCCCGTCGTCTTTCCTGGCGGTCACGCCGGTTTCAGTGGTGGCGAGTTCGGTCAGACAGGTCGACCAGACGAGTTCGCCGCAACGTTGCGGTCTGTCCTAATGGTGGGCGGGACTCCGCTATGACGTCTCGAAACGAGGCCTCGCGATCAGCATTTTCGGTCTCGTTTCAGATTCGATCCAACGGTAAAGCTGCCCCGATGTGGGTAGACCGGTCGTAGCCTCGGATCAGGCGCCTTGTCCGGCGCTCTGTTCACGAGACTCAGGAGGGACGTTTCATGGCTGGAATCGCTGACAAGCTCGACAAGGCATACGAGGATAAGCCCCTCACCGAACTCGCCGACGCACCCGTTGAAGCGCTGCAGGGTGTCAGTCCCGGCGACGCTGAACACCTGAAGGCCGCGTTCAACATCAAGACCATCGGCGACCTCGGTCGCAACAAGTACTTCCTGTGGGCGCAGGCTATCTCCAAGCTCGGCGAGTAACAAGAAACCTCACACATTCGCGACCCTTGTAACGGGGGCTGCAGCTCTTCGATGAGCCGATGCCCAACAGACAATCTCCAATATGGCCGACCTCGACACCAGCGATCGATAGCCGACTCGCTGCTTCTTCAGCGATTCTTCAGCCAGGCGTAGGCATGGTGGCGGCACGTGACCGCACTACTTGGGAGAATCGTCATGGACATCGCTGAAAACCACGCCACCACCCCATCGATCCGGGCGTCCGATGCTGATCGAGAACGAACGAGTGCGGTTCTGCACTCCGCTGCATCCCAGGGAATGCTGACCCTCGCCGAAGTGGACGAGCGCCTGGCGACGTTGTACAACACCAAATTTCGCCACGAACTTACCGCTCTGACCGAGGATCTTCCTGGCGAGCAAGCGAACTCCTGGTTCGCCCGCACCGAAAGTACCGTCATGGACAGCGTTCGTGCCCTGGTCGCAGCTGCGTTCGCACTGGTTCTTTCAGTCGCTGCGCTGGCGCGCAGGCATCCGCGGATTACTGCGGCCGTCGGGTTCCTGATCGTGCTGGCCTTCGCCGCGGTCGTTGCCCTCGGAGGGTTGGAGTTGGACGGGCATGAGTTGCGCGGTGCGCAGGAGATCGGCGAGCACTGATATAACTGGAACGACAAGGACGTCGGCACTCTCCGTGCCGACGTCCTTGTCGTTCGTATTCAGTTGTCAGGCAGCGGGTTCGGTGGCGCGCTGGCGCGAACGCAGATAGTTGACCACTACCGGCAACACCGACAACACGACGACGCCGATCAGAATGATCTCGATATGGCTGCGCACGAACGGGATTCCTCCCAGCAGGTATCCGAGGGTGCTGACGCCCGCGCCCCACAGGATGCCGCCGAGGATGTTGTAGACGGTGAACGTCCGGTATTTCATTCCCGACGCGCCTGCCATGACCGGTGCCACCGTCCGGATCACCGGTACGAATCGCGCGAGAACGACTGTGCGCGGACCGTATCGGGTGAAGAACCCGTGCGCGCGTTCGAGCTGAGCTGGACCGAGTCTCTTCGCGCCGGGCCGGTCGAACACGGCGGGGCCTGCGGCACGGCCGATGAGATAGCCGCACTGGTCGCCGAGAATCGCAGCGATCGGCACCGTAACCAGCAGGACCCATAGCGGGACGAACGGTGCTGCGCCTGCGACGAGAACCCCTGCGGTGAACAGCAGGGAGTCGCCAGGGAGAAAAAATCCGATCAACAGTCCAGTCTCGACGAATACCGCGGCCAATAGCCCGAGCAACCCGAACGTGGCGACGAGGGCGTTCGGATCGAGGATCCCTCCGGTGAGTGCCGATGTCATACGGTGACTTCTTCCTTGGTGTGAGAGCGAGCCGGGAGTGTGCGGCCCGAGCCGACGCGGAGTGCGGACGAGCCGAGGGTGACCATGAAGCAGGCGAGCAGCAGGCCTGCGCAGACGTCGGTGAACCAGTGGACACCGAGATAGAGGCGGCTTGCGGCAACGAGTGCGGTGACGGCGAGAGCGGCGGTCATCAGCACCTGCCGGCGTCTCCTCGATTGCTGTCCGACGACGAGCGCAGTCATCATCAGCAGCGTCGCGGTTCCGGTGACGTGGCCCGACGGGAACGAATGATCCGTTTCGAGCATCAGCTGGATGGCCAGGGGCGGGCGGTCACGACCGACAACGAGCTTGAGCGCTGTGCAGACGACCGCCGACAGCGCGACGGTGGCCAGTAGCGTCAGCGCCGGAAACCAGCGTTTGGTTCGCCAGATCAGTACCGCTGCGATCACGAATCCGAGCGCCGCGGTCTCCGGCGGTCCGCCGGCGGTGGTGACGGCAACAGCGATGTGGTCGAGCGGCGCACTTCGATGGTCGACCAGCCAGCCCGTGATCGAGCCGTCGATGCCCACCGACCACCCGTCGGTCCGCACGGCGACACCCAAAGTGACGAGCGCAAGGAGGAATCCCAGCGCGGCCACGACCGGCGCGTAGGGGTTCCCACGCCGGGTCAGTCCGCCGTAGACGACGAGTCCCAGCGCGACGACGAGTGCGGTCGCCTCGATCTCGGCGGTGGCGGCCTCGGTCACGACCTCGGTGGCGAGGGAATGCGCGGTGGAAAACGATGAGGAGATGATCACGAGCATCAGTGTGGAGATCATGTCCTGAAGAACCGCTGAGAGCGTGTCGACCGGCACACCTTCGTTCTGGTCTACTCGGGCAGGACGACAACCGAACGGAGTTCGCGATGCGGGTGCTGGTGGTCGAGGACGAAGTGCGCCTCGCCGAGATGGTTCGCCGTGGATTGGTGGCCGAGGGGTTCGTCGTCGAGATCTCTCACGACGGCGACGACGGCTTCCACTCCGCCGTCGCCGGGAACTTCGATGCCATCGTCCTCGACATCATGTTGCCGGGAAAACACGGCTACGACATCGTGCGTGACCTACGTGCCCAGAGTGTGTGGACACCGATTCTGATGCTCTCCGCGAAGGATGGCGAGTACGACCTCGCCGACGCGTTCGATCTGGGTGCCGACGACTATCTGGTCAAGCCGTTCTCGTTCGTCGTACTGGTCGCGCGGCTGCGTGCGTTGGTACGACGAGGGGCTCCCGAGCGGCCGACAGTCCTGACCGTCGGCGATCTGGAACTCGACCCGGCGCGACACCGGGTCACGCGTCAGGGATCGGAGTTGGCGCTCACACCACGCGAGTACAGCGTCCTCGAATTCCTCATGCGCCGCAGCGGTGTCGTGGTGACGAAGTCCGAGATCGTTCGCTCGGTGTGGGATGCCAACTACGACGGCGACGAGAACATCGTCGAGGTCTACATCGGATACCTCCGTAAGAAGGTCGATCAGCCGTTCGGGCTCAAAAGCATCGAGACAGTGCGTGGCGTCGGCTATCGATTGGCGTCCAACGTGATGTAGAAGAAGTCGCGACGGTCGGGTGCGAGATATCTGTCCGGTGCGCTCTGCACGCCAGGAAGCAGCGTGGACGGTGCCAAATTCCCGGCACCGTCCACGGTCCAGCTGTTGAATTGGGTCATCCCACTGTGGATGTCGAGTTCCATACCGGTCACTGCACCCGCATCGACGAGGGCACGCGCCAAGGTGGCCAGGTCGACCTTTGCGGCGGCGACGTAGACGATGTTGCCGCGGGCATCGATGCCGAGTCCTGATCGCTCGGTGTACTGAAGTTGGTTCTTCGCGCTACCCCACTTCGAGGACCCGTTTGACTCGATTCCTGGTGCCGCCGAGCCGTGCTCGACCAGTAGCGCGAGATTCTGCCGCACGGCCACGACGTGCGGACCGACATCGGAACCGGACATCCAGTCGACGACTCTCAGATGCCCGGAGTCGTCGATCACGGCTGATGCCTGACCGTTCTGCAGGGCTCGGGCTGCAGTGCCGTGCGAATAGAAACCTCCGGAAATATCACTGAACTTCCATCCGGAGTTGAACGCGGCCACCAGCGAGGGCACGTCATCGCCGGGAACCGATGCGGGAGAGGACGCGTCGGAGATCGGTTGTGTCGTCCCCGGCACGAGATGTGCGGTCGTCGCCGTCTGCGACACGATGGCGACACCAGCGACGGCGCTGCGATGAGCTGGATCCGGTTGGTACAGCGAGGTATAGGAGACCGGCGTCCCGTCCGTGCCGGTGCGCCCGGGTATCCATGTCGGAGAAGCCATCCCGGTTGTCGTGGGAAGGACGGGGAGAACGCCGATCGAGGTCGAGGCACCGCCGGCGACCGCCGATGCGGCAGGCCGTGGCAGAGTGGGCTGGCTGTCCGGCGGCGGAGTTGCGTAACGCCAGTTCTCGTACGCGTTCAGCAACGGGGCGCCACCGTGATCACGAATCCATGTCGAGGTCTTGTCGTTCCAGGTCGCGTACCCTGGTGCTGCGAGTGCGCGAACGTAGGACACTGTTGCGACTGAAAGAAGCACGAGCGCAGCGATTCCCAGAATTTTCCAAATCCTGATTTCGCGGCGTGAGATCTGCGAGGGCGGCGACGGAGCGGGCAGTGTCGGTGTGTGCATGTCGAGTACTCCTTCTGGTGTTTGCCGTCGACTGTGCACGGAGGGTGCTGAACGATCACTGAGAACCGTTGGTGTCGAAAGGATTCGACACGACAATTATTTGAAACGACACTGCAGCGTTAGGCACTTCTGTGCCGAAGGCTGCAGTGCGATGATCTCTACTGCCCGGGTGCGTCGGGTATGTCGCCCGGTTCCGGAACATCCACTGCCCCCGGGGCATCGGGCGTGTCGCCCGGTTCCGGGCTGTCGACGATGCTGGTGTCCGGAGCCGCGGACCGGTCGAGAACATTCGCACCGGCGATCCCGCCGCCGATCGATGCTGCTGCCAGCGCCACGGCCGCGACCGCTACGATCTTCTTCTTGGCGTTCACTGTCGACCCTTTCGGTTGTCGGATGTGCCGGGTCGTCCCGGTACAGCCACGAGAGTGCTGGAGGCGACCTGAAGATTCGCTGTGCTCGGCTGAGGATTCACGTGTTGATCGCTGTCGCCCTGCTGTCGTCGGTCACGTCCTCGACGTCGGCCTTGCTGACGGTCAGGTATCCGACGAGCCCGACGATGATCACCAGAAACAGCGCCGTGACGACGGTGGGACCCAGTCCGAGGCCGCCGAGGTCCTTGTTCTGGGTCAGCAGATCTCCGATCGACGCCCCGAGCGGACGAGTGACGATGTAGGCGATCCAGAATGCGAGTACGGCATTCAGTTTCAGACCGTAGTGCGCAGCGGTGACGGCGGCGATGACGGCACCGAACACCACTGTCGACGTCAGGTAACCCAGATTGATCTGCTCGGCCACCAGGTCGCCGGCAGCGGTACCGAGAGCGAACGTGAACAGGATGGCCAGCCAGTAGAACCCCTCCCGACGTCGTGTCCTGATGCTGTGGATGGACAGCGTGTCCTCGCTGATGTACCACGCGGCGAACGTGAGAATCAGACCGGCCGTGAAGAAACCGGTACTCACCGCCAACGGGACACCGAAGTTGTCGGTCAGGTTGTCGGTGATCAATGTGCCTGCCACGCTGATCAGAATCACGGTGAGCCAATACACCGACGGGACATAGTGTTTCAGAGAGAACTGGTAGACCAGCACACCGACGAGAAGAACTCCGACGACGATCGACGTTCCGGTCATGCCGAATCCGAGATCGACGTTCAGCGCATCGGCCGCCGTTTCGCCGACCGTCGTGCCGAGAATCTTGATGATCCAGAAGTACAGGGTTACTTCCGGTACCTTGCTCGCGAGCGTGCGTGAAGTGGTCATGAGCGGCAACTGTTGCAAAACGTTCCTGAAGAAGCGCTGAAGATCATCCGCGTTCTCGGGACCGGAGGCATCAGACTGGGACGATGCGCGTGAACTTCGATCTCCTCCGGCCCCGTTCGTGGACCGTTCGAGTCCGGTCGGCTGTTGCGTCGACCCTGGTCGTCGCCGTGTGCTTGATCGTGGCGGGCGTGGCATTGCTCGGTGTCCTGTACGACTCGCTGGAAACATCCGCGCGCAATGCTGCAGCCGCCCGCGCCGTGCAAGTCGCCGAACAACTCGAATCGGATACACCGTCGCAGATCGACGAATCGCTGCTGTCGACCGACGGTCAGATCGGATCGGTTCAGGTGATCGATTCCTCGGGTGGCGTCGTGGCGACGTCTCAGGGCGATGCGAAGGTGCCGCTGTCGACGACACAGTTGGAGCCGTCGACGACAGCCGACCTGGGACGCGTCGAACTGGAAGGCGACGACTTCTGGGTGACGGGGATGGGCGCGAACTCACCGAGCGGTGCGGTCACCGTGGTGGTCGGTGCCGACCGGGAGCCCGTCGAGAACGTCGTGACGACAGTTGCGGTCTTGCTCGCGATCGTCGGCCCTGTCGTCATCGCTCTCGTTGCGTTCGCCACGTACAAGCTCGTGGGCGCGGCACTGAGTCCGGTCGAACGCATCCGCTCGCGCGTGGCATCCATCTCCAACAGTCAGTTGGACGAACGACTTCCGGTTCCCGAGGCCCGCGACGAGATCGCGCGACTTGCCGCGACCATGAACGAGATGCTGGGTCGCCTGGAAGCGGGACAACGCGCGCAGCAACGATTCGTCAGCGACGCGTCGCACGAACTTCGAAGTCCGCTGTCGACGATCACCGCAGCACTCGAACTCGCAGCGTCCAGGCCGGATCTGCTCGACGAGTCACTGATCGACGAATCCTTGCTGCCGGAGGCTCGTCGAATGCGGGCATTGATCGAAGACCTTCTCCTGCTTGCTCGTTCGGACGAGACAGGACTGGTCGAGGGTGCAGTCGATGTAGACCTGGACGACGTCATGTACAAGGAAAGCAAGCGGGTAGCTGCATCGACGGGCCTCGAGGTGGAGTCGGTGATCGAGCCCGTGCGTGTGCAAGGCGATCAGCAGGCGCTGGCGCGCGTGGTCCGCAACATCGTCGACAATGCCATGAGGCACGCGGCGACGCGTGTTCGCCTGGCATCGTCGCAGGCGGACGGCTACGCCACGATCGCGATCGACGACGACGGTCCAGGGGTCCCCGAATCCGAGCGTGACCGCGTGTTCGACAGATTCGTCAGGCTCGATTCCTCGCGAACCCGCGACGAGGGAGGCGCAGGTCTCGGCCTGTCCATCGTCGCGGGAACCGTTTCAGCACATTCGGGTACGGTTCGCGTCGTCGAGTCACCCTTGGGCGGAGCCCGATTCGTGATTCAGCTTCCGCTGTAGGCGTGTTCACGAGGCAGTGACGGCGGCCTTGATCCTCGAGACCAGGTTGTCGAGCGCGTATCGGATGCTCAGGGCGGAGGGCGATTGAGCGGTAAAATGAGGCAAGGGTTACCGACGAACGACTCCGCCCCTGCAGCGTCCGATTCGTCGGCGTTTCCGGTGACCGTCGAGTCGGCGCTGGGTACAGCTGAGATCAGCGACGAGCCCACTCGGGTCGCGACATGGGGTTGGTCGAATCAGGACGCGATCCTCGCGCTCGGAGTGGTTCCAGTCGCAATGCCGACATTCGCGGAGGCTCAGTACGGTGCCGACGATCGCGGGATTCTTCAGTGGGATGCCACAGTCCTGAACGATCTCGGGGGAGAGACGCCGAAGTTGCTGTCGGGGGACGGGACTGGTGCAGCGCCGATCGAGCAGTTCGCCGAGGCGAACCCGGACCTGATCTTCGCGCCCTACTCGGGTCTGAGCCAGGCCGAGTTCGATGCTCTGTCTCGGATCGCGCCAGTCGTCGGCTATCCGGACCAGCCATGGACAGCATCCTGGGAAGATCAGCTCACGATCGCAGGCACAGCGTTGGGCAAGGAGAAAGAAGCCGCCGAACTGGTTTCTGGCGTCGAGAGTTCCATCGCCGATGCCGCTGCGAAGTATCCGGCCCTGAGCGGTAAGACCGTCACCATCGCGCTTCCGAACGCGCCCGGCACATTCGCGGTCAGCAAGAACGGTGACGTGCGCGTCGAATTTCTCGAGCAGCTGGGCCTCGTCAACGAGCCGACGATCCAAGAAGCCGATCCGACCAAGGACCCCGATGCCGTCTACTTCGAGCTGAGTCTGGAGCAGGCGTCGTCGATAAGGGCCGATGTGCTGTTCGTGGTCGCGTACGACAAGGAGAGCCTCGGTGCATTTCTCGCCGAACCCGCCGTCGCGTCGCAGCCGGTTCTCGCCGAAGGCCGAACCGCATCCACCGAGAACTTCGGCGTCGACAAGAACTTCGCATTCGGCGGACTCACGGTTCTCACCATTCCGTACATTCTCGACGATGTGGCGTCGGCGCTGAACGCCGCGGCAGGGAACGTACAGGACTGATTCCGCAGACGGATAGTCTCATGTCCGTGATGACTGAAACCGGAGCCGGCCCCTCGTCGTCGAGGGGTCGGCTCCGTGACGTGCCACCCGTCGTCAAGCTTCTGCTGTCCTCGATGGTGCTGTTCAACGTCGGTTTCTACCTGGTGGTTCCGTTTCTTGCGGTGCATCTGTCCGAAGAACTCGGCTTCGCCGGGTGGGTCGTCGGATTGGTCCTCGGACTACGAACCTTCAGTCAGCAGGGGATGTTCTTCGTCGGTGGCGGCATCGCCGATAGGTTCGGTCGACGGCCGATAATACTGTGGGGCATAGCGATTCGAGTTCTCGGATTCGTGGTGCTGGTCTTCGCGAGCAGTCTCGTCGCAGTGATCGTCGGTGTGTTGCTGATCGGATTCGCCGCTGCACTGTTCGCGCCTGCCGTCGAATCTGCCAATGTGGACTTGGGTCGACAGCTCGAGGAATCCGGGATAATGCGTCGGACAGAGCTTTTCGGTTACGAGCAGATGAGCAGCAGGCTCGGCACCGTCCTCGGCCCCGCGCTGGGCGCTGCGCTGCTGGTGTTCCCGTTTGCGGCGTCGTCGGCAGTGGCCGCGGTGTTGTTCGCAGGACTGTGGATCGGCTTCTATGTACTGTTTCCGACCGATGTCGACGGTTCTGCGCCACGGTCGACTCTTTGGGGAGTGTGGCGAGAGGTTCTGGGCAACAGACGGTTTCTCGGACTCGCTGCATTGTTCAGCGCACAGTTCGTCGCCGCAAGTCAGCTGTATCTGATGCTTCCCGAGCAACTCGACCGGATCTCCGGCTCGCAGACGTTAATCGGGTGGTTCTACGTCGGTGCTGCGGTACTGGTGATCGGGGGACAGCGGCCGATGGTGACCGCCGCCGATCGGATCGGACATCGCGGTGCGACCGTCCTCGGGCTCGCTCTGATGTCCGTCTCGTTCGTGATTCCTGCTCTCACTGCCGGCGAATCCGATTCTGTCCGGCCGTATCTGGCCACCGCAGCGTGGATCGGTCTACTGCACTTGGGGCAGATGTTGATGGTTCCACCGATGAGAGACACCCTCGCCAGAGTCGCAGGCGAGCGTCATCTCGGTGCTCACTTCGGAATGCTCAACACCATCGGCGGGTCTGTGGCGTTGGTGGGCACTCTCGGTGTGGGATTCCTCTACGACCGCGTCGACGAGGGCATGTCGGCGGCGACCCCGTGGATCGTGGTCGCCGCCTGTATTGCCGTGCCCGTGTTTCTGCTGTGGTTGTGGTCCCGGCACTCCGACGCTATCTGGCCGCGTCGGCCTCGTTGATGCGATCCACGAAGGCCGACAACACGAACGGAATCGTCAACGGATTCGGCATCGACACCGCATCGCTGACGATCGGGTCCAGGCCGATCAAGCCTCCGTCGCGAACGACCTGCAGGTTGGTGAACGTGGCCTGCGATTCCATCTCGGCGCGTGCGAGTTCGTAGTTGTCGAACAATAGGTAGTCGCATTCGAGGAGGCTGTAACTCTCCGCCGAGAGCTCGGTGTTCAGCTTGCCCTCGAACCGTTCGGCGAGCGCGGCCGGTGGCTCGAATCCGAGAGCGGTCAGAAGTTGGGCTCGTGCGGACGTAGGGCTGAAGGCGCGAAGGTTGCCGTCACTCCACCGAATCACGAGGGCTGCGGTCTTGCCTACGAACTGCGAGTTGTCCGTACGTGCTTGCGCGACAAGCTCTTCGATTCTGGTTACCTCGGTGGCGGCTTCTGCGGGAAGGCCGACGGAGCGACCTATGCGTGCCGTGACTTCCTGCCATGGCAGCACCCAATCCGTCTGGTCCGCTGCATGCAACACCGTCGGCGCTATTTCGCTGAGCTGCGCGTACAGGCTCTCGTCGATTGCATTGTTCACCGCGATGATGAGATCCGGTGCAGCCGCAGCGATGGTCTCCACGTCGAACTCGGTTGTCGCATTCTCCAGCGCCGTCGGGTCGGCTCCAGTCACCGACGGCTCTGCCCATACACCGATCCCGTCGTCGGTCGATCCCTTCCATACCGGGACGAGAACGGGTGTGAGGCCGAGGGCCAGCAAGACATCGGCGTCGCCGATGCCGACGGCTGCGATTCGGGTCGGGGCGGATTCGATGGTCGTCGAACCCAACTTGTGCTCGATGGTGACCGGGAATGCGCCTTCTTCTGCGTGCGAGCCCGTCGCCGAACCGTCCTCTGTGGCGGAGGAGTTGCTCGAACACCCGGCAACGACGAGGCCGGCGACCGAGGCGAATGTCATCGACAGCACTGTTCGACGGTTGACGAGCGGGTTCATCTGATCTCCTAGATTGTGGTGTGGCTAACCTAATCTATCGGTATCACCCCGCCTGCAGTGGCATTCCTTGCTAGGACCACTCGCAGCCAAACGTTGCGTGATCGGACATCGAGCGGTCGGCTGTTCTCGCCGGGATGACCAGGGTCAGCTTCGGGGACGGGTACGGGGTGCGTCCATCGAGCCGCGTGGTGGTCCGTCGTGGTCGCACGGACCCTGAAACGACGCCACCAACACCGCGCGGCGCGTTTCCTTGTGTCCGTCTGCCGCAAAAACGGTTCCAATACCTGCACTGCGGTGCAGACTGGAGCGCAAACCGGTCGGGGTGATTGGTACGAGGTGCACGATGAGCAGGACTACACCGCCTACGCCGGGGGTCTCGGAGATCGAGCGCGGCGGAGCGACAATCGGCATCACCCGCTTCCATATCGGCACCCAGACCTTGGTGTGGGATGCCCGGGCGGCAGAACTGTTCGACGACACCGGAGATCGACCCGCCCTCGAAATCTGGCAGCAACGTGTACATCCCGACGACCACGTCATCGTCAAGACGCTCTACGAGGACGCGCTGTCGTCGATCGGCGCCGAATGTGTCTACCGAATCCGACAGACCAACGGCGACATCCGATACATCCTCACCCGCAGCGTCGCAATCGAAGCGGGCCCCGACGGGACACCGGATGTCCTGACCGGAGTCGTACTCGAACTTGACCCCGAGCTCGGGCACGAAGCGCTACTGACCCACGTCCTGGACAACGTCACGCTCGGATTCGTCATCCTGGACCACGACATGACAGTTCAGTACGTCAACGCGCAAAGCGAACGACACCTGAACATCCGACGCCACCAGGTACTCGGACACCATATTCACGACGTGCTGCCGGCTCTGAAAGGCACCTATCTGGACTTCATGCATCGAGAGGTGCTGCACACCCGCGGCGAGATCACCATACGCACCGAGTCGGTGTACCTGCCAGGAACGACGATGGAGGCGACCGCGAACTACGTCGACGGTGTCGTCGCCATCAGCTATCGCGACGTCACCGAAGAAACCCGCGCCCACGCCCGAACGGTCGAGGCGTACCGCGAACTGCTCGTTCGGTCGCGACTGGACGATCTCACCGGTGTCCTCAACCGGGCAGCCCTGTTGGAGCGAATTGCCCGCATCTCCTCGGAACTCGCGGCTCCGGATGCTGTGCTGTTCATCGACGTCGACGACTTCAAGACCATCAACGACACCTACGGCCACATCACCGGTGATCTGGTGCTGCGCACCACCGCGCAACGGTTGGCGGCGGAGTGCGATTCGAGCATGGTGATCGGACGGATCGGAGGCGATGAATTCGTGGTCGCGTTGTTCCGCCGAAGTGAACTGGGGCACGCGGCTCCGCCCACCGAAGTGGCGGCACGCATGCACCGATCCCTTCAGTCCCCGGTCTTCACTTCCGCCGCCGAAATCACGGTCTCGGTGAGCATCGGGATAGCTCGCAACCACTCCGACTCGGCGATCGAGGAGTTGCTCTCTCGCGCTGATGCTGCGCTCTACGCAGCCAAGAAGGGAATGACGAAAAGCTGGTGGAATCCTGCCGATTCGTTCCCCACTGCGCCCTCGTCACCGTCTCCGGACCAATGCGATGTCGCCATCACTCGGCAGCCACAGGAGCCGACGTGACCGATCCTGGTGTGCTGGAATCACTTACGGTGGGCTGAGAATAGACCTGGGCTGCAATGCGGCGTGGGTCGTCATCGGGGAGTGAGGCGATGAGGATTCGGCGGGGGTGCGAAGACGTGCCGGCCACCACGTACTTCTGGCCGGGTCGAACGAGCGTTGCCTCCTCGTCGATCTCCGCGTCACGCACATGCATATGCGTCTGCGTGAGGGGTGGTGTAGCGGCCGACGTGTGGCGTGCGGACGAATCTGTCTCGGAGAGTGCATCGCTGACGATTCTGCGGGGGTCGTATTGCCGCAGATCGAACGACTCCCATTCTGTGCGCTGCAAGGGAACTCCCAGTTCTCGTTCCGCTGCGGTGCGTGTCGTGTCGACGAACTGACGGAGCGATCGGACGGATCGGGCCAACTGCTGAGCGTAGCTGGGCAGTCGCGTCGGGCCCAGGACGAACCCGGCGATGACAGCGACAAGGAACAATTTTTCGAAGGTCAAACCGAACATGATGTAGCTCCGTGTTCAGGAGATCGAGGACAGGGCAGCATGATTCGAGGCGAGCTCGCGCCGGGCGGCCCGCCCGTCGTGCAGAGTAGTGATGGCGACGGCGGCACCGAACAGCGCCGACATCGGCAACGCGACGATGAACATGGACAGGACGTCGGCCGCAGGGGTGACCAGGGCGCTGAACAGTGCGATGACGACGACCATGACTCGCCAGCTTCGTCGCAGCTTGTGCGCGGACAGAATGCCCAGACAATTCAGCATCACCAACACTGCTGGTAGAACGAATGCAATTCCGGTTGCCAACACGATCTTCATGACGAAGTCGACGTAATACGAGGCGTTGAGGATGGTGCTGTCCTGATCGGACGAAAAGCCGGCGAGCACGCTGACCATGCGGGGGAAGATGAGAAATCCGAAGGCGCAGCCGCCGACGAAGAGCGGAGCCGCCGCAGCGGAGAATCCGACGACGTATTTCTTCTCGCGCTTGGTCAATCCAGGAGTGAGATATGCAAAGAGTTCACGTAGCCAGATCGGGCTGGACACGATCACCCCGGCGAACAGCGCAATCTTCAACTGAAGGTCGAATGCGCCGGTGACGGTGTCGTAGTTGAGGCTGGCCTGGCGCGACTGCGCGAGCTCCTCGACGGGTGCGCGAAGGACGTCGAGAATGTGGTCGGAGAGAACGAATCCGATGACTACACCGACGAGCAACGACACCGCCGCACGCACGGCGCGGCGTCGCGCCTCGCGAAGGTGCCCGGCGAGAGGCATCGTTCCTCGCACGGCGGTGGTCGCGGTCATGAGGCGTGTCGGTACGGAACTGTTGCGGCCGCGTCGACGGTGACAGTGGTCCCGGATTCACTCGGTGATGTCGTCGCGTCGTCACGTACCTCTTCTTTGAGGATGCGCATGGATTGCCCGACGCCTTTGGCGAGGGAGGGGAGCTTGGTCGAGCCGAAGACGAGGAGAAGGATCGCGAGAACGATGAGGGCATGCCAGCCAGTGAGGTTGTGCAACATGGTTTTTCCTTGGGTTGAATGAGAGGTGAAAGAAGGTCAGTTCGAGCCGGGTCCGCCCGCAGGAGGAGCACCGTCGCCCATCGGGGGCTGTCCGCCGCCCTGCCCGCCGCCGGGGGCTGCGCTGACAGTGGGTTCGGTCGTGGTGTCGATGGCTACTGCCAGAGAGCCGACGTAGCCGGAGCCGGTGTCGCCGGTGAACGTCCCCATCTGCAGGTCGTATCCGTCGCCGAAGACGTTGTCGTTGTCGAGACTGCCGATCTGGGCGAGGTTCTTCGCCGACCCCGAGTAGGTATCGAGTTGGTAGATCTCGTCGAGCATCTCCTGCGGGAATGCGACCTGTGATGTGGCAATCGCGTTGTCTGCGTTCGTAGCCGAGTCCGCATCGGGATAGACCTCGAAGTGGATGTGGGTCCAGCGGCCTGTGTAGCAACCGGGAACGACGGTCTGGAACGTCACATTGCCGTCGGCGTCGGCGACTTGAATTCCGCGGAGGTAGGTTTCGTCCTCGACGCCTTCGGAGTACATCGAGTACAGGCCCGCCGCGTCGCACTGCCACATGTAGACAGCGACATCCTGGAACGCACTGTTGCCGTTCGCGATGTCGGTGACGGTGAACGTGAGCGAGAGTGGCACTCCATCGACGGTTGTTCCGCCGTCGAGGCTCGAGGTGATGTCGCTGCGGACGATCCCGGACTCTTCGAGGACGTTGACCCCGTTCGTGCCGTCGGCGGGGTAGGGGCCGTTGGTCTCTTCGGGGATTTCGCTCGTGGCCGTCGTCGATGCCGTCGTCGATGCCGTCGTCGCTGTGGTCGAACTCGTGGCGCCCGAGGTGTTCGAGCACGCAGCGAGCGCCAGCGCGCCTGCTCCGGCGCCGACGACGGTGAGCACCCGCCGGCGGGTGACGAGGGTGGTGATGTCGAAGCCTGCACCCTGATCGACGACCTCTTCGGTGGGGCGATCGAGCGGCCGTCCCTCGTAGGTGGGCCCGTCGGGAGTGTTGGTGGGCTCGGGAACGCGAGTCATGGGGTCTCCTCTGCAATGGCAGTCAGTGGTTCGGTACTGCCAATAATCTGTGCCGATCCGGTGAAGACCCTGGGCTCCGGCTGGAAGTTCCCTGGCAACTACGCGCGATGAACTCGATCCATCGGCGGATTACCCATGCCGCCGTCGATATTCGTTCTCGGCCCCGGGGTGTAGAGGGATGGCGCCGGTCATGACGAGTGAACGGGCGTCGAGGAATTGACTGCCGATTGCCTGGAGTGGCACCAACGCGGACGACTGGTCGAGCAACAGGCCGACGAGTCCGGCGACCGTCGGATCCGGCACGTCCGATCGAACGAGCAGCAGGTTCGGGATACCGACGGTCGTGACTTCAGGATGTTCGCCGTACACATCGGCGGGTACCAGCACGGCCTCGTATGCCGTGCCGTGCACACGTCTCAAGTCCGCGACCACGGCACCCAGATCGAGCAAGCGAATCGACGTCGGTGGATCGGCGAAAGCCGGGGTCGGCAACCCACCCGCCCACATGACGGCGTCGACCTCGTTGTCGGACAACGCAAGTGCGGCCGAACTCATCGACAACTCGACTTCGCTCACCGCGCTGGGCTCGGACAGACCTGCGGCATCGAAGATGCGGTGGGAGACCAACGTCGCTCCCGACCCAGGGGCGCCGGTGCTCACGCGTCGCCCCTGTAGGTCACCGATCGTCTCGATAGGAGAGTTCGAACGCACCGCGACCTGAAAGTAGTTCTCGTACACGCAACCCACCGCAGCCAAATCCTGATTCGGGTGACTGTAGGCAGCGTCGATGAGGGTCAGTGCCAGCTCGGCCCGTCGGGAATCCAGTGCCTCGAGGTTGTCGACGGAACCGGCCGTCGTGAGCGGGATTACTTGTGCTGTCGCCGTTTCGGCGGCAGCGTCGGACAGCAAGCCGGCGAACTCCCAGAAGAATCCGCCGACTTCGCCGGCTGCGAGACGCAGCTGCGGTTCAGGGTCAGATGCGCAGGATCCCAGCGCAGCCGCCCCGGCTGCAACGAGACCCGCCCGCAGTGCCGCTCTCCGGGAGAGCTGCGCTGCGGGCGGGGTCATCGGTCTCACCCTAGTGTGCGAAGGCGCGACCCTGCTCACGATCGAGTTCGGTCTCCGACTTGTTCCGCAGAACGAAGATGTACACCAGGAGCGACACCGCGATCACGACTGTCACGTAGAAGATGAACCACGGAACGTGTCCGCTGTTCTTCGCGGCCTGGTAGATCAGCGGTGCGGTTCCGCCGAACGCGGAGTTCGCCAGTGCGTAACCCAGACCCACCCCGAGCGCGCGGATGTGCGAGGGGAACAACTCGGCTTTGACGATCGCGTTGATCGAGGTGTAGCCGGTCAGGATGACATAGCCGACGCACACCAGGGCGAGCGATTCGACGACGGATGTCGCCGTCGGCAGGTACGTGATGAGTACGTAGGTGTACAGCACTCCGCCGATTCCGAAGAAGACGAGCAGCGGCTTGCGGCCCACCTTGTCGCTGACGAGTCCGCCGACGGGCTGCAGCAGCATGAGGAAGATCAGGCTGAAGAGGTTGATCCACGTCCCGGTCATGCCGCGGTCTTCGTATGCGGTCTTGATCATCGCGGGGGCGTTGACGCTGTAGGTGTAGAACGCGATGGTGCCACCTGCCGTCACCAAGAAGCAGATCAGCAATGCACGCCAGTGCTTGAGCACCAGTTCCTTCAGCGAACCGGACGATCGATCTGCTCCGCTGCGCACGGCGTCGAGCTGATCTTTCGTCAGTGACTCGTCCATGCTGCGACGCAGCCAGAACACCACGACCGCGGCGACGCCACCGATGAAGAACGCGATGCGCCATCCGAAGTCCTCGATCTGCTCGCGGTCGAGGAACGTCTGCATCAGCAACAGGGTCACCTGCGCGAGAACGTGCCCGCCGATCAGCGTGACGTACTGGAACGACGAGAAGAATCCACGACGCTCCCTCGTGGCTGCCTCGGACATGTACGTCGCCGACGCGCCGTACTCACCACCGGTAGCAAAGCCCTGGACCAGGCGGCACAGCACGAGGATGACCGCTGCCCACACGCCGATGCTCTCTCGACCCGGAGTGAGCGCGATGACCAGAGAACACGCAGCCATCATCGAGACGCTGAACGTCAGCGCAGCACGTCGGCCGTTGCGGTCGGCGTAGCGGCCGAAGAACCACGAACCGACCGGTCGCATCAGGAAGGTGACCGCGAAGATCGCGTAGACGTAGACAGTGGAATTCTTGTCCGCAGAGTCGAAGAACTGGTTCTCGAAGTACGTCGCGAAGACCGTGTAGACGTACACGTCGTACCACTCGACGAGGTTGCCCGACGAGCCTCGCAGCGTGTTGAACACGGCACGGCGCGTGGCAGCGGGAGACGACACGGGCGGGGTCGGGCGCGACGAACCGGCAGTCGAGGTGGCCTCGTTGGCCATGGGCTGGTCCTTCCACAGGTTGCTGATGGGTTGGTCACCGGGGAGCAGCGAGGTGACCGAAGTCCCCCTACTGTGACCGCAGGCACAGGCCAGGACCAAACCGTTTCCGATTTCCTAACACTCCCTTAGGAAACTGTCCTCGGTATCGTCAGCTCGATCTTCAGCCCGGACGGGCGGCGCGCACTCACGTCCATACTTCCACCGGCGCGTTCGGTCAATGCGTGGACGATCGACAGGCCGAGACCTGTGCCGTCGCCGTGGGCGCCGGATGCCCGAAAGAACCGGTCGACGATCTTCGGACGCTCGTCGGTCGGCACTCCAGGTCCGGTGTCCGACACCCAGACGACGATGTAACCTTCTCGCGAGCGATGGCCGATCTCGACCTCGGCGCCGACGCCGGCGTACTTCGATGCGTTGCTGAGAAGAGCATCGAGAATGCGGATCAGATCGTCCTCTGCGATTGCCGCTCGACAGATCTCCGACGGATCGGGCACCACGACGGAAATCGTCATTCGTGCCACTGTCAGTGTGCTCGACCAGAATTCGACGCGGTCGACCATGGTCGCACCGACATCGGTTGCGGCAGTCCGTGTGTGGGTCGGGCTGGGTGTCTCGGCAGCGGCAAGGACAAGAAGATCTTCGACGACGGAACTCAGTCGATCGACCTCGAGGGTGGTCTTGCGGTGGGCATCCATCGCGGAGTCGGGGACCCTCATACCCAAGACGTCGAGCCGGATTCTCAATGCTGCCAACGGGTTACGGAGGGTGTGTGCGGTGTCGGCGACCAGACGTCGTTGCGCAGCCGTAGCCGTTTCGACGTCGTCGGCCATGGCGTCGAACGCGCTGGACAGTTCCCGAACCTCGGGTGGGCCGACGTAGTCGGTAGGTCTCTGCCGCTGGGCTCCTTCGATCGGTAGCCGATCGTGGAACTTGTCTCCGAACGAGTGAACGCGCGTCGACAATGCAGTCAGTGGACGAACTACCCAGCGCGACAACGCTGCAGCGATCACTGCGACGGAGACGAGAATGAGCACTGCGCCGACAGCGATCACCATCCATGCCACGGCGACGTCTCTGCGCGCAGCATCGGTGGACGCGTCGATCACCACGGCACCATCGACCTGGGTTCCTCCGCCGACCGGTGCAGCGATCAGCACCGACGGTTGTGACCACGGCGTCAACCCCGACGGTATGTCACCACGCTGGTTGCGGAGCGCACCCGCAATGGCCTGCTGTACATCGGCTCTGTCGATGTCGAGGCCAGCCAGAGCGCGCGCGGCACCGGTGCGATCGACGACGGCGATACCCTCGTCGTACAGAGTGTCGTAGCGCTGCACCGACTCTCGGAGTCGCGGCACACCGGACTCGTCCTCGCGCGAGCTCAGCTCGGCAAAGAAAGTTGCTGCAGCAGCTCGGTTCTCACCGAATCGTTGGACACGTTCGCGTCCGACCAGGACCGCCAAGGGCACGGACAACGCGAGTACGACGACGGTGGAGTAGATCATCAGCACCACCAGGACGCGGCGTCGCACGTCAGGTGTCCCAGCGGTAGCCGAAGCCGCGAATGGTGACGATGGTGCCCGAACGTCCGAGCTTGGATCGCAGCGCAGTCATATGGACGTCGAGTGTGCGTGAGATCGCCACGAAGGCATCACCCCAGATTGCGTCCATAAGCTGTTCACGACTGACTGCTTCACCTCGTCGTGTCACCAGATGCGCCAGCAGTTCGAACTCCTTGGTCGTCAGCCCGATGTCGCGTCCGTCCACTTCGACGCTGCGCCCGACGAGATCGACGACGATGTCACCGATGATCAGTGTGTCGTCACCGGGATCGCTCGAGAGGCTTCTGCGCCTGGCCGCCACCTCGAGTCGCGCGTGCAGTTCGCCCAACCGAGCGGGTTTGACGACGTAGTCGTCTGCGCCGCCTCTCAGAGCCCGCACCACCGACCGCTCGTCATCGCGTGCAGTCAGCACCACGACAGGGACCGAACTGACAGAACGTAGCTTGCGCAGAGCTTCCAAGCCGTCCATGTCGGGCAGACCGAGGTCGAGCAGAACGACATCCATGTCGTGGTATCCGAGAAGCAGGTCGGTACCGCGGCGCATGCGGACAGCTGCGTGCCCCACCTCGGTCAACGCGTCGACGAGTGCGCCACCGACTCCGTCGTCGTCTTCCACCACTGCAATACGCATCGGTATCAAGATAGGTCACACCCGAACCACCCACTGTCGATCCCGTCAGGGTGCGCTGTGCAACTGTGGTCAGCACCGCAACCGGCGGACGGAACGAGGACGAGATGCCATCGACACGACACAACCCGAACGATCTGGAAGACGGCATGGTCGTGCGCAAGGTATCGCAACCGTCTGCGGTGTTCCGAGTCAGCGGAGACCCAGCCACCGGGCGCGCCACCTACGTCGCGATGACGAAAGGTCAGCGCACCATCCTCAACGGCAACGCACGGAACTACCGGCCGGAGACCGACGCCGAGGCAGCCGAGCGTCAGGACGGGGACACCGACATCGACACTCGTATCGGCGAGGAGCACAGCGATGTCGAGGCATCACCACGTTCGCATCTGCGTGCGGTTCGATCCGTCGAGTCGCCGCCGGATCCGGCGCCCGCCACCGATGTTGCCGAGCTCTGTCGGCGTCTGGAAGACGCGGTCGCGCTGATCGAGGACGGTACCTGCAGTCCGATCGAGGCTGCCGCGATCGTCAGGGCGGCAGCGGAGCTGAACTGGGCGGTGTCGAGGCAGGCGTTCGGAACCGGCGACGCCCCCGAGGACTGATGCGATGAGGCGTGAATTCTTCTCCTCCTGAACCGATTCGCTGTCGACCTCATTCGCCGGTCCGGTACAACCGCCAGAACCAGAGCATGCCGACGACGATGAGTGCAATGCCCGATCCGAGAGCGCCGACGGCGAGCAACGTCGTGCCCACAGCGGCAAGCGCCACGATGCCGCCGAGTTGTAGGCCGTCTCTCCAGTCCATGGCGAGGTCGACAGTAGCCGAGGTGCGCGCCCATCGCCGGGGGAGAGTTGGCGATCTAGGCTACGAGCATGCATCGAATCTTCGGTACGAGCTTTGCATCCGTCTACCCGCTCTACGTGACCAAGCTCGAGCGCAAGGGACGCACGACGGAGGAATTGCGGCAGGTCATCGAGTGGCTCACCGGGTTCGACGACGTCGCCCTCGACCGCCATCTGGCAGCCGAGACGACGTTCGAAGACTTCTTCGCCGACGCCGAGATGAATCCGAACGTATCCGCGATCACCGGCGTCGTGTGCGGGGTTCGAGTGGAATCCGTCGAGGACCCGTTGATGCAGAAGATTCGCTACCTGGACAAACTGGTCGACGAGCTGGCGAAGGGTAAGAAGATGGACAAAGTCCTGCGCTCATGACGTCGTTGCCGAATACCTTGCGGTCGTCGCAACCTCTCCCGGTCACGACGAGTACGTCGCCGTCCCGTGCGTGTGAGACCGCTTGTTCCAGCCGGTAGGTGTGAATTCCAACGAAGCGGGGTACTGGGCGTCAATGCACGTTGGCGATCGCTGTGACTTCACCCCTGGCACGAGCACGGTTTCCGTAGTTGTCCGAGATATTCGCGACGATGGACTCGTGCTGGTGCAGAACGAGTTGTCCGGCGCCGGCGCCTACTCCTTCCTCGTCCGGAGCGAGTTCCTCGTTCCCCAGCTCCTCGGGCGAGTCGAGATCGAGGCTCCAGCAGCATGAGAGCCCCGGACCGATACGGTCCGGGGCTCGTCGTGGCACGTCAGACGAGCGATGCGGTGAGGCCGCCGTCGAGAATGTAGTGGCTTCCGGTGATCCACGACGCTCGATCCGATGCAAGGAACGCAGCGACCTCGGCGATATCCTCCGGGGTGCCGAGGCGCCCTTGTTTGGCGGCGACGAGGTCACCGAACGGCACCTGGGTGGCGGCCTCGAAGTCCGGAATGAGCCGGTCGACCATGCTGGTGTCGGCGAAGCCGGGGCAGACGGCGTTCACTCGAACGCCCGACGGCCGCATCTCGACCGCAGCTACACGTGTCAGCTGGATCAACGCGGCCTTCGTCGCGCAATATGATCCGAGCAGGGGGCTGCCGCCGACACCGGCCACCGACGAGATGTTGACGATGTTGCCCTTCGACTCGATGAGCGGGGAGATGGCCGCCTTCATCGTGAGGAACGGGCCGCGCACGTTCACCGCGTAGATCTTGTCGAAGCTCTCCGTCGATTGCTGAAGCAGCGGCGACGAGACCTCGATGCCGGCGTTGTTGACCAACACGTCGAGACCACCCAGGATCTCCACCGCCTGCGACACCGCGGACTGCACTTGACCTTCGTCGGTGACGTCGCAATTGGCTATACCGGCTGCGCCGATCTCTGCAGCCGACTTCTCGGCTGCCTCGTCGTCGATGTCGCTGACGACCACCCTGGCGCCGCGCTGAACGAACATGGCGGAGATGGCTTTTCCGATACCGGCGCCCGAGCCGGTGACGAACACGCGCTTGCCTTCGAGCTCGGTCATGGTGTGCTTCCTTTCGACGACGAGAGTTGCATGGTGCTGCGTACTTCGGTCTTGAGAATCTTGCCGACCTTGGATCGCGGAAGGTCGTTCCAGATCTGAATCTGTTTGGGCGTTTTGACGCTCCCGAGACGCTCCTTGACGAACACGATCAGTTCGTCACCAGTCGCTTCTCGGCCGGGGCGCAGTTGCACTGCGGCAGTGACGCGTTCGCCCCACTTGTCGTCGGGCAGGCCGACGACGGCACTCTCCTTGACCGCGGGATGAGCCAGCAACGCCTGTTCCACCTCGGCGGAATAGACATTGAATCCGCCGGTGATGATCATGTCCTTGGCGCGGTCGACGACATAGAGGAAGTTGTCGTCGTCGAGATACCCGATGTCGCCGGTGTGATGCCATCCGTGCGCACCGACTTCGGCTGTGGCGTCGGCATTCTCGTGGTACCCATCCATCACGAGAGGTCCGCGGACGACGATCTCGCCGCGCTCTCCACGATCGAGCAGGGTGCCGTCGTCGGCCATGATCGCGACCGTGGTCAACGGTGTCGGTCTACCCGCCGAGCTCAGGCGCTCGGTGGCGACCGAGCCATCGCTGCGAAAGTGATCGGCGGGGGAGAGCGTCGCAATCATGTTCGGAGCCTCGGTCTGGCCGAAGAGCTGCCCGAGAACGGGTCCGATGCGGGTCAGCGCCTCTTCGAGACGCGTCGGCGACATCGGTGCGGCCCCGTACCAGAGACATCGCAACGACGACAGGTCCGTCGAGTCGAGGTCCGGGTGATCGAGTACGGCGTAGATGACGGTGGGAGGCAGGAAAGCATGTGTGATGCCATGCTTTTCGATCTGCGCAAGGAATGCCCCGACGTCCGGAGCCGGCATGACGACGACATGCCCGCCCAGGCTGAGAATGGGGAACGTCAGTACACCGGCCGAGTGGGTCAACGGCGCCAGGGCAAGATACTGCGGACGATCACCGAACGGGTAGCTCATCAACGCCGTCGCAGTCGAGACCATCATGTTCTCTTCGGTCAGGCGTACACCTTTCGGCTTGCCCGTCGTGCCGCCGGTGCCCGCGATCATGCACAACCCGTCCGCCGGTCGTCGATCGGTATCCAGTTCTCCGCCGTTCTCGGAGAGCCATCGATCGAAGGACAATGCTCCAGGTACGTCCCCGTCGAGACACACCAACCACTCCAACCGGGGCAGCCTGTCACGGATACGCGCGACCAGATCGGCAAATGCCTTCTGGAAGAACAGGAACCGGCAACCGAACAGGTCGAAAAGCTGTCTGTTCTCGTCGGCCTCGTTTCGCGGGTTGATAGGGCACCATACGGCTCCCGCTCGTGAGATCGCGAAAACGCATGTGAGGGCAAGCGGATCGTTGGCGGACAAAACGGCAACTCGATCGCCGGCGGTGATTCCCGTGTGCTGCAGTGCGCTTGCGATGTCCACCGTCGTGTCGTGGACTTCCCCATAGCTTCGAGTCGTGTCACCGATGGTGAGGCAGGGTGCATCGCGGCCGAGGGAGACACCCTTGTCGAGATAATCGGACAGACGCATCTTCTCCGGCCTCAGCTGTGCGCGGTGACGATGGGGTCGAGTACCAGCCCGAAAGCCCGCAGCACGCCGAGTAGCTCACGGTGTCCGAAAGCCATACAGCTCGAGGCGAACCCGACCGCACGGGGAGGGGCTTGCAACAGTCGGGATGCTGCGAAGGCATTCAGCAACGCGGTCTGCTTGTAGTTGCAGTTGCCGTGAATCACGGTGTGCACTCGTCCCAGTGGCCCCGACGCGTACACCGAATCCAGCGAGGTGTTGATGCGGGGGTTCTCGCGCGGAGGGGTTTCACTTCGGACCGACGACGAGACGGTGTCGATGATCTGGAACTTCTCCTCGTCGGTCTTGCCTTCCATCTGTTCCAGTGCAGCAGAGATGATTTGAGGAACCGCCAGCATCAACGGCCTGTTGATGACTCCTCCGAGCGCACGAGCGTTCGCAACCCGGGGATCGTTCTTGAACCACACCGGATGCGACGTCCCGCCCCAGGGAAGCGCAAGACCGAGGTCGTGTTGACCTGGTACGACGACCTGATAGATGCCGTCGTCGGCCGGCCATTCCACATATTCGTTCTGTTCGAGGAAATACGCCTTGGAGAACGCAGCATTCGTCAGAATCGTGTTGGTCGAGGCGACGGTCGGATGACCCTTCCAGAAGACCTGGATGTCGAGAGTGTCCAGTCCCGGTGTTTCGAGGCAGATGTTCGCGGCGATCTCACCGATGCTGTACATCTGCGCCAAACCTGGTGTCAGAACCAGGTTTCGATCTGCGAAGTCGCTTCCATATCGCTTCTCGACGTCGATCATCCAGTCCTGTTCACCGTTCGTATCGGTGTAATGCGCGCCGATCTCGAGGCAAGCCTCGACCACCGCATGTCCCCACCGCGAGAACGGTCCGACTGTGTTGAGCACGACGTCGGCGCCGCGGAAGGCGTCGACCAATGCGTCCTTCGAATGCTCGACTTCCGCGATGTCGTACTCGACGGTGTCGATGCCGGGGACTGCATCGACGATGCTCTTGACCCTTGTGTGGCTCCGCCCGGCTGCCAGGAACGGAATGTTGTATTCGCGAAGGTATTCACAGATCAGTCGGCCGGTGTATCCGGACGCTCCGTAGACGACGACGCGCTTGTCGGTGGGCATGCGATTGTTCCTCTCGTGAACGGCCCGCGACGTTGCGGGCCAGGTCGGAAGAGCAGGTGCATCACCAGTGGCCACTCTGAGTGTGTGCTGCGGATCACACTATGGCATTATTTGGACAGACGTCAAGATTTTTCAGGACGGTCGCCCAGAAAAGATGAACGAGGCGCTCGGGCCTACACTGGCGACGACCGAGCTACACCGGACACGCGAAAGGATGACGGACATGACACACGTCGTCGACCCGCGTACTCGCATCGAGGAACGCTCTCGCAACAAGTTCGAGGCCAAGCGCACCGAACTTGCGCAGGCGACGCTGCACACGCTTGCCGAGCTTGGATATGCGCGAACATCGCTCCGAGAGATCGCGCAGAACTCCGAGTACTCGCACGGGGTGCTGCATTACTACTTCTCGGACAAGCTCGACCTGATCACGCACGCCGTGCGCCAGTACGAGGCTGTCTGTGTCACTCGGTACGACGAGGTGGTAGCCGCGGCCGTCGGCGCGGATCAACTGTTCGACGATTTCGCCGACACCTACTTCGGGACGCTCGCGGCGGACGCGCGCATACACCGCCTGTGGTACGACCTGCGGAATCAGAGCCTCTTCGACAGTTCGTTCCGCGCCGACGTGCTCGAGATCGAGGAACGACGCGAGGCGATGATCTGGCGGGTCGTCAGCAAGTATTGCGAATTACGCGGCGCCGAGCCGGCCGTTGATCGCGCATCGGCGTACATCCTTCTCGACGGCATCTTCCAGCGCGCGCTGCTGCATCAGTTCGCGGGAAACACAGCAGAGGTCGACGCCGCGCGTGGTCAACTGCAGGCAGCGTTCGCGATGGTGGACTGAACCGTCAGATCGACACGAAATCGCGCAGGACGGGTAGTCGGAACGCGGAGCGGTTGGAGAGCGTAGGAACACACCCGAGCAGCCCTTTCGTGTACGGGTGCACTGCTGTCGAAGCTATCGTTGCCGACGGTTGCTGTTCGATGAGTTCTCCGCGATACATCACGAGCATCGTGTCGGAGAATTCGAGACAGAGTTTGATGTCGTGACTGACGATCAACAATGCCGTTCCTTGCTCCCGGGTCAGTTCTTGGAGAAGTTCCATCGTTCCACGCGCCAGCGACGCGTCGAGCGCGCTCGTGGGTTCGTCGGCGATGAGCAGTCGGGGTGATCCGCACAGAGCGAGCGCGGTCATGACGCGCTGACGCATTCCACCCGATAGCTCGTAGGGTCGGCTTCTCAGTACTCGTTCGGTGTCGTGCAGGCCGACCTTGTTCAACCAGTGTGTTGCAAGGTCGGTCCGGTCACGTCCACGTCGGACCCCTGCGCCGGCAAGAACGTGCTTGAACTGTCCTCCGATGGTCCAGACCGGATCGAGGGCTGTCATGGCGTCCTGGAACACCATCGCGATTCCGGCTGTGCGTTCCGGCAGTCCCCGACCTGTCGGCTGCGTTTGCGTGATGCCCTCGAACTCGAGTCCGTTCGACGACACCGTCGCACCGGTGGAGGCGTTCACCAGTCCGGCGATGGTCATTGCGAGAGTCGACTTCCCTGATCCCGACTCACCGACCAAGGCGACGCGTTCTCCGGACGCGATGTCGAACGATACATTCTTGACTGCGGACACAGCCGAATCGCCGATGCCGTAGGTCACTTCGAGATTCTTGACACTCAGTACAGGGCGCGAGTCGCCGTCGGCGTCACGTGCATCGACATCGCCGTCGTGCATGGCGGTCGAAGCGGATTCGCGTTCTGCTGTTGTCGTCATATGGGCTCCCGCCGCGGCGTCGAAAGTAGACCGGTTACTCGAGCAATGGTTCAGCCCGGGTGTTTCCTGTAGCGATCCCGTTGGTAAACAACCGATTACGCGCACACGGAGCGCGACGTAGCACGCCCGTCACCAGCAGATCTATCCGATGGAGACGACCAATAAGCCGGTTGCTGTTTCGTGAGAGGTGTTGGACGGTCGGATAGACTGCTCTCACTCGGTTGATCTCAACGTCGCGGCCAACCCTGGATATTCGCGGTCGATCTCCGCCCGCATGAACGCTTTCGGAAGGCCACGGCGTATGACTCGACCGATCATCGACGACAAGTTCGGAACTCTTGCTGCGCACCGTCGTCGGCAGGCAGAAGAACAGCGCGCCCGGTATCTTCGGGCTCAGTCCGGCAGGCAGGAAAAATTCGTCACTTCGCCTCGCAGGGTCTACGAGTTGATACGTTCGGGAATTCGGCGTGGAACGATGCCGCACGACGAGACGCTGTCGGAGCAACACCTGATCGACTCACTCGGTGCGACCCGCAATGCCGTCCGTAAGGCGTTGCAGATGCTCGCCGACGACGGGGTCGTGCTGCGAGCACGGCGGGCTGGTACGTCGGTGGCACACGACATCGTCGCGGTCAGGGACGGCGAGGTCGGCCCGCGAGCGTGGGCCGGTATGCCCGACGAGGGGCGCCTGACGGTGGACACCTTGGAATGTCGCAGAATCTCGGCGCCTGCGGTATTGCAGAACTTCATCGGAGCCGAGGTCGACTCGGTCATCCTGCTCGAGCAACTCGGCCGCATGGGCGGTAAGCCCCTGTATCTCCGTGTCGGATACTGCATCACGGATTTCGACATCGAGGAATTCGTCACTCGGATCGAGAGCAACCATACGGAGTATCCGCCGATTGCCGTGGCGCACAATCGAATCTTCGGCACGGTCTTCGGAGGAAGCAGCTCGGTCGTCGAGGCCATCTCGTGTCAGGAGCGCGCTGCGGAGTTGCTCGACATGCCGGTAGGGGCGCCGGTCCTGCTCCGCGAGTTGATCACTCGGGACACCGCGGGCCGGCCGTCGGAGCTCAGTTTCACGCATTTCAGAGCCGATCGGGTGGCGATCATCGGCTCCTCGGACACGGGGTCTTCGGCCTTGTGAGTGGAAATGTGTAGAGGGGCACACATTTCCACTCACGAGGGGGTTAGAAGTCGAGCAGGTTGTCCCTGAACATCTCGTGCGAATATCCCTCTCGCACCAAACCTCGACGGCGAAGCGCCGGAATGAGTCCGTCCGTGACCTCGGTGTAGTACCGGCGTCCCAGTCGGCCGGTCATCAGGAACCCGTCACCGCCGACCGCGTCGATGACGTCCTCCATCTGCCGCGCCACCGTGTCGGGTGTGCCGACGAGCGGTACCGACGTGATGGACCAGGTAGCAGCCAACTGTCGCAACGTCTTCGGTGAACCGTCTTCGTTGTTCTTGCTGCCGCCGGATCCGGCGAGGAAGTCCGCCAGAGTCGTCCGATGCCCGTTCGTGGTGAGAGTCGGAGGAGGTGCGTCGATGTCCATCGTGGAGAGATCGTTGCCGGTCACTGCCGAGATGTGCGCCAACGCCGCATGTACTCGGGCATCGGTTGCCTCACGCGAGCGCGCATCCAGTTCCGCTGCTTCCGAATCGGTTTCGGCCAGAACGGGGGACACGATGTACAGAATCTTGATGGAATCGGGGTCGCGCCCGGCTTCGGCGGCCTTGGACCGGACATCGTCCCGGTACGCCTTCATTGCTTCGAGCCCCTGAGCCTGGCAGATGATCGTGTCCGCATTGCGTGCGGCGAAAGCGCGTCCGCGCGGTGATCCACCGGCCTGACAGATGACGGGCCTGCCCTGTGGCATCGGCAGCGTGTTCAGCGGCCCCCTCGACCTATGGAATTTGCCGACGTAGTCGGCATCACGAACCTTCGTGTGGTCTACGTAGGTGTTGCTCTCCCGATCCATCACGACCGCGTCGGAATCCCACGAGTCCCACAGCGCGTTCACCGTCTCGACGAATTCTTCGGCGCGCTCGTATCTTTCGTCGTGAGGCGGCAACTCGTCCATGCCGAAGTTCTGTGCGGCGCGATCCTCGCTCGACGTGACGACATTCCATCCGACGCGGCCGTGCGACATGTGGTCGAGTGTCGCCACCGTTCTGGCAAGGAGGTACGGCGGATAGAAACTGGTCGACATCGTTGCGACGATTCCCAGCTTCGACGTCGCTGCTGCCAACATCGGCACCAACGCCACGGGATCGTGTTTCGGTGCGTACTGTGCTTTCGCCAGATCGAATTCGCTCGTACCGCCGTAGATATCGGAGACCATCGCCGAGTCTTCGAGCATCAGATAGTCGAATCCCGCACGCTCGAGGGCACGCGCCATGTCGACGTGGAAGCGTCCGTCGGCCCAGGTGTCGATGTCCGAACCGGTCCAGTGTGACGTCCACACCGGTGGTCGGAAGCTGGTGAACCAGCCCAGGTGCATCCTCGGCGTGCTCATCGCGCACCTGCCAGGTGCTCGCGCAGGTTGGTGCCGCGGTACCCGGTGCCTGCGACACCGCGTCGACGCAGTTCGGGCATCAGGCCGTCGCACACGTCGTCGACGTATCGTCGATTCAGCACGCCACCTCCTCCGCCGAAGAACAAGAACCCGTCGCCGCCGACGTCGTCTATGACGCTTTCCATCTCGTCGGCCACCGATTCCGGGGTCCCGACGAGGCGAAGCGACTCCGTGCGCTCCGCAGCAACGGTCTCTCTGATGGTGCGTCCCGCAGCCCACGTGCGGAGATTCTCGAGGATGCTGGTGCTGGCTTCGGTGTGCAGATCGTTCGGAATCGGCTGATCGACGTCGAATTGCGAGAAGTCGATGTCTCCCGAGAGCATGATCAGCCGACGGGCGATGGCGGCGTCGGTGGGTTCGTAGTACCGCTCGGCACGACGGCGGGCGTCGTCCTCGGTTTCGCCGAGGATGGGTGTGACCATGTACAGCACCTTCACGTCGTCGGGGTCTCGGCCGAATTCTGCTGCGCGAGTGCGAATCTTCTCGCGGTACGCGCGCATCGCAGCGCGTCCCTTCGGTGCCGAGACCACGAGATCGGCCACGCGGCTCGCGAGTTCGATCCCGGATTCGGATGCACCTGCCTGGCAGATCACAGGCTTGCCCTGAGGGCTCGGAAGTGTGTTGAGCGGGCCGCGCACCTGGAAGTGCTTGCCCTTGTGGTCGACTGTTCGCACCTTGGTGTGGTCGACATAGGACTCGACGCCAGGCGCCAACGCCGACGCCGCGTCCGGATCCCATGACCCCCACAGCTTGTTGGCGACGTCGACGAACTCCTCGGCGACCTCGTACCGAGCATCGTGTGTCGGGAGACGGTCCATGCCGAAGTTCTGGGCAGCCCGGTCACCTGTCGATGTGACGATGTTCCAGCCCATTCGGCCGCGGCTCAGATGGTCGAGAGTCGACAGAAGTCGTGTCAGCAGAAACGGGGGATAGAAGCTGGTCGACGCCGTCACGACGATCCCGATCTTGTCGGTCTCGTACGCCAGGCGGGACGCCAGTGCCATCGGATCGTGCTTGGGTGCCCTCGGTGTCCACTTCAGTTCGGATTCGAAGGAGCCACCGTAGATGTCCGTCAGTGCAGTGGAGTCCTCGAGCATGACGAAGTCGATACCGGCTCGCTCGAACTTCTGCACGATGTCGACAGCGAAACTGCCGTCGGCCCAGTCTGTTCCACCGGTTCCGGCCCAGGTTCCCGTCCAGTCGGGTACGAGATAGTTGGTGAACCAGCCGAGGGTGAACGGTCCTGACATCTTTCCTCATTCCTCGAGCGATGCTCGCGTTGTTCCTGAGCATGTATGGGTCTGATGGGCGGCGCAGGCACCGCCGATTCCTCCGTGACGACGACCTTCGAGTCCGGGTCGGAGATCTCGGTGGTACGCCACCGTTGGAAGGTGAGCAGAAGTGCAAGGGCCGCAACGGGAATGGATGCGGTGAAAGCGAGCGAATAGGATCCCTGCGCCGCCACTGCACCTGCGACGAGCGGGCCGAGCATCGTCCCGATGTCGAAGGTGACCTGATATCCGGCGACCGGAGTTCCGCCGCGTCCCTTCAGGACATCGCCGACGGTTGCAGCGCTGGCGACCATGGCACACGTGCCTCCCACACCCCACAGAACCATCGTGAGGACGAGAACCGGGAGATTCGGTATCACGGCGAGAAGGACTATCCCGACGAGTATCAGCGCGGATCCCGTGGCCAACATCGGACGCCGCCCCCAGGTGTCGACGAGCCTGCCTGCCGGCCTCACGACCACTATTTGGACGACTGCGCCGACGACAAGGACGAGGCCCGAGACGAACGGGCTTCCGCCGATGACCGATGCGACGAACAGCGGGATGAGCGTGAATCGCACTCCGTTGCCGACCCACCCGTTCGCGAGATTCGACATGATCGACGCACGAAAACCGGGGTGGCGGAGGGCGCTTCGCAGCGTCATCTGCTCCGGTCGGGTCTTCAGGTCGTGCACCACACCCGCCGCGGCGTCCCTACGGTCGCTGGAACGGAACGCGAACCAGACCACCGCGACCCCGACGACGAGCGTCAACGCATGTGTCAGAAACGGTGCCCGCAACGACAAGAGTGCGACGGCTCCGCCGATCACGGGTCCGAGGACCCCGCCGATCAGGAAGCCGGACTGGAAGACCGATGCGGCACGTCCACCGGTGGCGACGGTGCTGTACCGGAACAGCAGTTGTTGGCCGGACACCGTGAACATCGCGGTGCCGATTCCTCCGACTGCGCGCAGTAGCAGCAGCGCGAGAAACGTCGGTGCGAACGCGGCAGCCAGACTCGATGCCGCGGCCAGGAGCAACCCGGCGGTCAGGACGGTTCGCTCGTCGAATCGCAGAAGGATGCGGCTGGCGCCGAACGACGCCAGCACGCGCGTGAACGCATAGATACTGACGACGGACGACGCCGCGAGATCGCTGACACCGAAATCGCGTGCGAAGACCGGTATGACCGGCGCGACGACGCCGTAGCCGAGTCCGATGCACACGTTGACGAAGGCCAAGGCGTACACCGGTCCTGGAACGACCGAATCCCGGTGCAGCAACCGCATCAGAACGACATGAGATTGTCGCGGAACTGCGCGTGCTCGTACTCGGTGCGCACGAGTCCGCGACGCTGTAGTGCCGGCACGAGTCCTTCGGTGATCTCGCCGACATAGCGGCGTCCGATGTTGCCCGTGATGAGGAAGCCGTCGCCGCCGACGAAATCCATCGTCTCGCCCATCTGTTCGGCGACCGAGTCGGGGGTGCCGACATAGTGCACGTTCTTCATCGACCACCCGAGTGCCGCCGAGCGCGGGGTGTTGCCGTACGACAGGAAGTCTCCGAGGGTGGTTCGGTGGCCGTTGGTCGACAGTTCCGGGAATTCCTCGTCCAGTTCGTAGGTCGAGAGGTCGATCTCGGTCAGTGCCGAGATGTGCCCGAGCGCGGACTCGATGCGCGAATCGACGTCTGCCGTCATCCGCTCCACCTTGGCTCGTGCGTCTGCGTCGGTATCGGCGAGCACGGGCTGGGTGATGAACATGATCTTGCAGCTGTCGGGGTCGCGACCTGCTTTCTCCATGCGCATCCGGATGTCGTCGCGGAACTGCTTCATCGCGGCGGGGTCCTTTGCGGCGCTGAGGATCGTTTCGGCGTTGCGAGCGGCGAACTCTCGCCCGCGGGGTGATCCACCCGCCTGACAGATGACGGGCTCGCCCTGAGGCGACCTCGGAACGTTGAGCGGTCCGCGCGACGCGTGATACTTGCCCCTGAAGTTCTGGACGTGGACCTTCGTGTGATCGACGTAGGTACCGGTGTCGCGGTCGAGGACCATCGCGTCGTCGTCCCAGGAAGCCCACAGCTGCTTCACGAGGTCGACGAACTCGTCCGCGCGCTCGTATCTCTGGTCGTGTTCGGCCAGCTTGTCCATGCCGTAGTTCTGCGCTGCCCGGTCCTCGCTCGACGTGACGATGTTCCAGCCGACTCTGCCCTTGCTGAGGTGGTCGAGTGTCGAGAAGCGTCGGGCCAGAAGCCACGGCGGGTAGAACGAGGTGGAACAGGTCGCGATGACACCGATGTGCTTGGTCGCTGCCGTCAGCATGGGGACCAGCGTCACCGGGTCGTGTTTGGGCGCGTACAGGCCGTACTTCAGATCCACGCGCGAGGTCTGCTCGAAGGCGTCGGACACCATGGACGAGTCCTCGAGCATGATGTAGTCGAAGCACGCACGCTCGAGCGACCTAGCGAAGTCCACGTGCAGTTCACCGTTGGCCCACGTCTTACCCTCGTCGCCCGCCCAGGTGGTGTTCCACGGCGGGTTGGAGAAGTTGGTGAACCACCCCAGGTGGAATTTGGTCATGGGAGTGCTCCTAATTCTCGATAGTGGTGCTTGATGGGAGTGTCCGAGCGGAGGTCCTTCGGATCTCCGACGGTTCGTCGCCGCGCACACCGCGCAGCGCCGAGGGCACCGTCGCGGCAAGGGCGGCAATAGCCATCGCTGCGACGGAGACGACAAATCCTGTCGTCAACGAACTGGTTGCTGCACTCGACAACTGGTCGGCGTCACCGGAGTAGACGAGTTCCCGCATGACGGGTGGGAGAGTGGAGACCGCGAGCACCAGCGCCAACGCGGTGCTCAGTGTCACCGCCGTGTTGTCCAACGACACCCGCAATCCGTTGGCCATGCCCGAACGTCCCTGTGGTACTCCGACGTTGATCGCTGCGGCGTTCGCCGTCTTGAAGACCCCGCCCGTGAGACCGAGCGCGAACAGGATCGCCATGATCGGAATGCCGGCCGCAGGTCCGGCGATGTGCAACGCGAGAATCGCCAGCACCGTCGCCGTCCCCAGCGTGGACACCGTTGTCAGTACCCGCGTGCGAATCCTGGTTGCCAACCGCCCGGCGATCGGTGACATGACCGTTGTCCCCACGGCAAGTGCCGTGATCTGCAGACCCGCCTCGACGGGACTTCGACCCTCGACGCTCTGCAGGTACAGCGACATCGTCACTGCCACAGCGCCTTCGGCCATGGTGACGAGAAACGATGCGCCGTACGCACTTCCCCTGAACCGGTCGATCAGCAGCTTCGGATCCACGATCGGATCGCCGGCGCGCTTCTCCCACAACCAGAACAACGGAAGACCGACTGCCGCCACGAGCAGCGGCAGCAAGGATGTCCACGAACCGAAACCGTCGTCGCCGCCGCGATTGACCCCGTACACGAGGCACCCGAGCACCACCATCGACCCGACTGCGCCTACCCAGTCGAAGGCCGAGCCCGTACGGGGTCGCGGCGTGCGGCGCAGCGTCATTGCCGCCCATACGGTTCCTGCGACCCCGAGCGGCACGACGACGGCGAATACGCCTCGCCACCCGACGGTTTCGGTGAGCACTCCTCCGAGAAGCGGGCCGACCGAGACTGCGAGCGACATGATGGTGATGTTCCAGCCGATCCCGATTGCGAGCTTCTCGGGAGCGAAGGCCTCCACCAGCAGTGCAGTGGTGTTGGTGATCACCGCCGCGGCGCCGACGCCCTGCACGACTCGCAGCGCGATGACCAGCGATGGATCGCCGGAGACAGTGATCACTGCACCGCTGACCGTCAGCAGCAGAAGGCCTGCGAGATAGACGGGTCTGCGGCCGATGCTGTCGGCCACCTTGCCGAGTACGAGGATCAGGACCGCGGTCGTCAGAAGATACGCCAGCATGAACCAATCGGTTTGTGCTGCAGAGGCACCGAGCCCCGCGCTCATGTCGGGAAGAGCGACCGGCAGCATGCTCACCGACATGAACGTGATGCTCATGCCGAGGCCGGTGACGGACAGGACTCGCCACGGGTAACTGTCGGTCTTCGGCGGCGGTGGCGGCTCGGCCACCGTTGCTCCGCGCGCCCCTGCAGCGTCGATCAGAAGTCCATCAGGTTGTCGCGGAAGAGCTTGTGCGCGTAGCCGTCGCGGATCAAGCGCCGCTTGCGAAGCTCGGGTGCGAGCCCGTCGGTGATCTCGCTGATGTACCGACGATGCACGCTTCCGGCGATGAGAAAGCCGTCACCGCCGACTTCTGCTGCGATGTCGCCCATCTGTTCGGCGACGGAATCGGCCGTTCCGATGAGGTCCACGGACTTGCGGATGTCGGAGCTCGCCGCTTCACGCAACGTCATACCGGTGGTGTTGGCACCGATCAGCGCCATGCTTCCGCGACCCGCGTTGGTCTCGACTGTGGGAAACGGTGCGTCGAGGTCGAACTTGGAGAAGTCGATGCCGCTCGCGTAGGACATGGATGCGAGGTTGACGTCGATGTCGTTGCGGAACGCCGCCAGTGTGCGTTCGTGCTTGTCCTGTGCCTCGGCCTGGGTTTCGCCGAGTACCGGATTGACGATGAACATGATCTTGCAGGAGTCGGGATCACGTCCTTCCAGCACCATGCGGTCACGGACGTCGTCGCGATACGTCTTCATCGCCTCGACGCTTTCGACCTGAGCGAGAATGGTTTCGGCGTGTTTGGCGGCGAATCCGCGGCCCGCAGGGGAGCCGCCTGCCTGGCACAACACCGGACGGCCCTGTGGTGTCGGCGTGGTGTTGAGCGGCCCTCTCGACGAGTGATAGGTGCCCTTGAAATCGATCGAGTGCACTTTCTCGAAATCCGCGAATACTCCTGCCTCGCGGTCGAGTCGAACCGAGTCCGGCTCCCACGATGCCCACAGTTGCTTGACCAGATCGATCCATTCGTCGGCCATCTCGTAGCGATGGTCGTGCTCGAACATCTCCTCGTACCCGAAGTTCTGTGCGGTGCGCACATTGTGCGAGGTCACCAGGTTGATGCCGGCTCGACCGTGGCTGAGATGATCGAGTGTCGCTGCGGTCCGCGCCGCCATGTACGGGGGATGGAACGACGTCGTCATGGTCCCGATGAGGCCGAGGTGCTCGGTGAACTGACTGAGAACGGGAAGAAGGGAGTGCGGATCCTGCTTCGGTACCGAGCGCGCGTTGGCCAACCACCACTTGGCATTTCCGCCGAAGGAGTCGGGCACGAACGACCCGTCCTCGAACATGATGTAGTCGAAGCCTGCGCGTTCGAGCGCCCGTGTCATGTCGATGTAGAGCTCGGGGTGATTCCATTCGGTACCGCCCTCACCCGACCACATCTGGTTCCACGACTGCACCTGCCAGCTCAGAAACCAACCCAAGTGGAACATCTTGTCTTCTTTCTACGAAGGGGACGATCAGAATGCGCGGAGGTTGTCGCGGAAGTGCTTGTGCTCGTAGGCGGTACGAGTCAATCCGCGGCGCTTGAGTGCAGGCGCAAGCCCGTCGGTGATCTCGGCGACGTATCGTCGGTTCATCGGTGCACCGGCGATGAGGAAGCCGTCGCCGCCGACTTCCTGCATGACGCCGTCCATCATGTCCGCGACATCGTCGGGCGTGCCGACGAATTCCAGGGTGTCGATGGCGCTGTGACTCGTGATGCGCTCGCGCAGAGTCTGAGTGCCGTCGCCCTTGAACTCCGCGAAACTGCTTCGGTGACCGTTGCTTTCGAGATCGGCGGGCAACGGCGCATCGAGATCGAACTGCGACAGGTCGATGCCGGACAGGTGCGAGCGTCCCGCGAGCAGTCCGTCGATGTTGCGAGATGCTGCGTCCTGCCTGCGCTTCTGCTTGGCTTTCGCTTCCGCCGTCGTCTCGCCGAGAATGGGGGAGATCAGGTACATGACCTTGACGTCGTCGGGGTTGCGGCCTGCCTCGACGGCACCCTGGCGGATGTCCTCGCGGTAGCGCCGCATCTTGTCGGTTCCGTGCGGGTTGGAGATGATCGCGTCGGCATGCTTGGCAGCGAACTCCTTGCCCTTGTCCGAGCCGCCTGCTTGCAGGAAGACGGGTCGACGCTGTGGGCTCGGCACGGTGTTGAGCGGCCCGCGCGATTTGTAGAACTTGCCTTCGAAGTCGATCCGATTCACTTTCTCGTGGTCGGCATAGATACCGCCGGGCGCGGTGTCGGCGACGACAGCACCCTCCTGCCACGAATCCCACAGCTTGCATGTGAGTTCGACGAACTCGTCCGCCATGTCGTAACGCAGATCGTGCTCGGGCATGTCGAACCCGTAGTTCTGGGCGGCACGAGTGTTGCTGCCGGTCACGATGTTCCACCCGATCCGGCCCTCGGCGATGTGATCGAGCGTCGACATCAGGCGGGCGACGGTGTACGGGTGGTAGAACGTCGTGGTCAGCGTAGGAACGATCCCGAGGTGCTTGGTCGTGTACGACAGGATCGCAGCCAGGGCGGCCGGATCGTGTTTCGGCGCAGCGGAAGCCGTCGCCAAGTAGTACTCCATCGACCCCTTGTAAGTGTCGGAGACCTGAACCGAATCCTCCATGATGAGGAAGTCGAAGCACGCGCGCTCGAGCGAGTGCGCCAGGTCCACGTACTGGTCGGGCATCATCCAGTCGGTCGAGCCGGTACCGGACCACGGCTGGTTCCAGGATTGGACGCCGAAGCCGGCGCCCAGAAACCAGCCCAGGTGAAACTTGTTGGCAGTCATGATTTCTCCAGTGTTTCGAAGAGGTGAGTGAGTCAGAATTCAAGGAGGTGGTCGCGAAGGTGGTCACCGGTGTACTCGGTGCGCATCAATCCGCGTCGCTGCAGTGCTGGCACGAGGCCGTCGGCGATCTCGCCGATGTACCGGCGGTTGTGAGGCTGGCTCCAGATCAGGAATCCGTCGCCGCCCACCTCGTCCATCGCCTCGCCCATCTGCTCGGCGACCTCGTCCGGGGTGCCCACCAATTCCATCGATTCGGTCCGGTAGGCGACGCATGCTTCGCGCAGTGTGCGACCGTCGGCCCACCTGCGAAAGTTCTCGAGAGTCGACTGGTGTCCGTTGGTGTGCACGTCGTCCGGCAAAGGCTTGTCGAGGTCGAACGTGGAGAAATCGATTTCCATGCTGGCCGACCACCCGATGAGCGGTCCCATCGGATTCGCCCGCACCGCTTCGGCTTTGCGCTCCTTGCGGGCGAGGGCATCCTCGTGCGTCTCTCCCAGGATCGGTGAGACCACGTACATGACCTTGGCGGAATCCGGATCTCGTCCGTGCTCGACCATGCGCCTGCGGATATCGGCGCGGTATTCCTTCATGGCCGGAATGCCCTTCGGCAGAGCCATGATCATGTCGGCATGCTTGGCGGCGAAATCGCGCCCGGCTGGTGAGCCGCCTGCCTGTGTGATCACCGGGCGTCCCTGTGGAGACGGAAGTGTGTTCAACGGTCCACGGGACGAGTAGTACTTGCCCTGGAAGTCGATGGTGTGGACCTTGGTGTGATCGACGTACGTCGACGTCGCGGGATCCATCACGACGGCATCGGAATCCCATGAATCCCACAGCTTCTCGACGAGATCGACGTACTCGTCGGCGCGAGCGTAGCGCTCGTCGTGCGAGGGCAGTGCGTCCATGCCGAAGTTCTGTGCGGCGCGGTCCTCGCTCGAGGTGACCACGTTCCACGCGATTCGACCCGAGGACAGATGATCGAGCGAGGAGACCGAGCGCGCGAGCATGTACGGCGGGTAGAAGGACGTCGATGCGGTGATCGAGATACCCAGGTGCTCGGTTGCCCGCGTCAGCAGGGGAGCGAGTGCCATCGGATCACCCTTGGGTGCCCACCCTCCGGTCTTCAGTGTGGCTTCCGAGCTGCCGCCGTAGGTGTCGGACACCATCGACGAGTCCTCGAGTAGCAGGAAATCGAAGCACGCTCGTTCGAGGGTTCGTGCAAAGTCGACGTAGAAGTCTCCGTTCAGCCAGTCACCGCTGTCCGTTCCTTCGAAAGTCGTGTTCCAGGCGGCCGGTACGAAGCTGCCGAACCAACCTAGATGAAATCTCTTGTCTGTCATAGTCCGTTCGTTCCTAACCGGTGTCACTCAACGCTGGTGTTCGGTCAACTACAGCGGGCGGATGTTTCGGGAGGTCTCGTGTTTCGTAGCGGCCTGATTTCGCCGAGAACTTCGGGCGTTGCCGCACGCAGTTCGGTCGGAGCCTCGGTTATGACCACCGACCGAACCGCGTGCACGCAGTGGAGCTACTGCTCGAACGTCAGATTCGAGTAATCGATGCGGAAGTCGGTGCGCTGGACGAAGCCGTCGATACCCGCCTCCAGTGCGACCGAGGGCCGTACACGCGCGATGAAGATGTAGGGAGCCTGCTCGGTCATTCGTAGTTCGGCTGCGTTCCAGAACTCGCCTGCCTCCGGGCTGAGTGCGTCGCCCGCGTTCAGTCCCTGGTCGACCAGACCGAGGAACTCGGGGTCGTTCCACAGTGCTGTGTTCGAGCCGCCGCCGGGCTGGGTGAGAAGCTGCAGCGAGTACGGCGGTGTCATGGTGACCGACGCACCGATGCTCAGGCTCGCCTGGATCTTGCCCTCCAGCTGCTCTGCATTGAGCTGTGCCGCAGGTATTTCCGAGATCGTGACGTCGATGCCTGCCTCGGCTGCATAGGATTGGATCTGAATCGCGGTGTCCTGGGCGGCGGGAAGCTGGTTGTTGACACTGAGCGTGAACGAGAAACCGTCGGGCATGCCTGCGTCGGCGAGCATCTGCTTTGCGCGTGCCGGGTCACCCTCGAACTGCGGAAGATCCGAGCCATCCCAGTTCGGCGCTTTGTCGTCGAGAACGTGGTTGTACTTGTACGCGCGGTCGAAGAAGACGTCGGACATGATGCGGTCGTACGGAATTGCGTATGCCATCGCCTGGCGGACACGGACATCGTCGAACGGCGCTGTCGTGGTGTTCATCGCGTACAGCAGGTACTGGTTCGACGTGGTCGTCGGTACCGTGACGGCGTCGTTCTCCTCCAGAGTCGCCTGATCGGACGAGCGAAGAGCCAGAGCGACATCTGCGTCACCGCGGGTCACCATGTTCGCGCGGGTCGCCGGGTCGGCAACGACTCGACGGATCATGCGCTTGACGTCGGGCTCGCCGAGCACGAACTCGGGATTCGCCTTCATGATGATTTCCTGGCCGGGAGTGACCGACTCCAACATGTATGCGCCGTAACCGAAGTTGCCGCGCATCATGTCCGCTGCGCCCCACTGGACCGCATACGGGTCGTCGGGAGTGGAGTTCTCGATGAGGTAGTTGCTGTCGTAGATGGAGCCGATGTTCTCGGCGAGGTTCGCGAGCAGCGTCAGACCGTAGCCGGCCTTCTCCACGGTGAAGCTGACGGTGTAGTCGTCGACCTTCTGGATCTGAGTCGCAGGATCGACGATCATCGGTTTGAAGTAACCGGCCATGCCGCCACCCGGTGTGGCGAACTTGCGCTCGAAAGACCACAGCACGTCGTCGGCGTCGAGTTCGTTGCCCTGCTGGCTCAGAACGCCCTCGCGAAGATTGAACGTGTAGACCAGCTGATCTTCGCTGACGTCGTAACTGTCGGCCAGGTACGGCTCGAAGTTGTAGTAGTCCTGCACGAGCGCATCCGAACCGTCTTCCTGGACGTACGGCTTCCGGATCAGCTGTGCGTGCATGTTGTTGGTGACGTCCTGGTTGTCCGTACCTGCCGTGTAGCCGTAATCACGAACGACGTTCGACGCCTGGTCGGGGGTCACGACGACGATTTCACCGGTGCTTGCCGCGTCACCACCCGCCGATCCGCCGTCGGAACATGCACTGAGGGCGAGTGCGCCCACGAGAAACGGAACACTCCATCTGAAAGCTCTGAAACGTTGGGAAGTCGGCACTTCGGGTGTTCTCCTTGGTTTGTGCGCGGATGATCGCCGGTCGTCGTGAGTGACGACCGTGAGTCGGCTGTACGAGGTGGGGAAGTCGGGCTCTGCGAGAAGGACGACGCTGTCCAAAACGCATCAGTGGGAGCGGCGTGCATCCTTGGTGAGGTGGCGGCCGATGACTGCGACCGATGCGACCGTCAGGCACAACGCGAAAGCGGGAGCTCCTGCTGCCCATAGCTTTCCGATTGCCGCGTCGCCGGCGCCACGGGTGATCATCGAGCCCCACTCCGGCGTGGGCGGTGGCAGCCCGACACCGAGGAAGCCGAGCGCGGCCGTCAGAACGATCGTGAGTCCGAAGATCACCGAGGCGTTCTCGAGCGCGGGAACGGACGAGTTCGGCAATACGTGGCGTGCCACGAGTTGGGTCTCACTGAGTCCGGCCTGGCGAGCTGCGTCCAGATAGGCGTCCCCGCGTACTCGCAGGACTTCGGTTCGGACGAGTCGCGCCTGGATCGGTGCCAGAATGACCGACAGCGTGAAGATCATCGTGACGGACGACGTGCCGAAGAACGACACCACGACGAGTGCGACGATCACGGTCGGGACGGCTTCGAGCAGATCGAGGAATCGTGCGGCGCCTCGAGCGAGGAATCCTCCGAATCCTCGTCCGGACTCGTTCATTCCGATCGTGAGACCGACGAGTATGCCGACCATGGTCGCTGCAATCGTGACAGCGAGTGCGATGGTGACGTCGATGCGAGCGCCTGCGATCGTGCGGGAGAACACGTCGAGCCCCGTGGAGTCGGTACCCAGCAGGAATTCCGAACTCGGTGACTGCGATGGGGCCCCGACCACTTTTGTCGGGTCGAACGGAACGACCCACGGTCCGATCAGAGCGACGAGAAGTACGAGCGCGACCGGTACGAACAGAAGTATCGTCTTGCCCGAGACCCTTCGTCGCCCTGCAGCGCGTGCTGGAGCTGCGACGCTTGCCATCTAGGAACCACCTCCCTGCCGACCCGGCTTACGTCGCGGGTCGAGCAACATGTTGATCAGGTCTACGCAGAGGAACACGATCAATGAGATTGCTGCGACCACGAGCAGGAATCCCTGTAGAGCGATGAGATCCGTTGCCGCAACGGCCTCGACGGCGTACGTGCCCATACCGCCGAGCCCGAAGAGCGTCTCGAGAATGACCGCGCCGCCGAGGAGAGAACCGAACACCATGCCGAACAGCGACACGGCCGGCGGCAGAGCTCGGCGATAAGCGCTGGCGTACACGTACTTTCGGGCTGATCCGGTCGCGATCTTGAACATCGTCGGACCTGCACCGAGGCTCGAATCCAGTGCGGTCAGAAGCTGTTTCAACAGAATCGGCGTTACCGATACCACGAGCACAGCGATGGGGAGTAGTAGATGCGAGGCCATCGACGAGACGACGACGGTATCGCCGCGCAGGATCGCGTCGAGCAATGGCAGCGAGGTGATCGGCTCGGGTTCGGTCAATCCCGGTCGCACACGGCCCGAGGGTGCAGGCACGACCTGGAGCGTCGCGTAGAAGAGGAAGATTCCGACGACGCCGACGACGAACTCGGGTACAGCGCCCGCGGCCTGTGCGTAACCGCGGACTGCACGTGCGGGCAGCGACCCCGGCCAGGCTACGACAACCGCAGACAGCAACAGCGTGGCGGCGACGAGGAACGTGAAGGCGATGCCCGCGAGTTCCAGAGTGCCGGGCAGCCGGTCCGCTATGTCGGTGGTGACCGGCCTGCCGGTCATGATGGCGTTGCCGAGATCGAACCGCAGCAGGTTGCCCAGGTAGTCCATCAACTGCGTCCAGAGGCTGCCGTCGAGGCCGAGCTCGGCTTTGGTGGCCAAGTAGTCGGCTTCCGTGGCCTCGGGTCCGACGACTTCGCGGGCTGGGTCACCTGGGATGGCCCGGACCAAGAAGAATGCGGCCACCGCGAACACCAGCAGATGCAGTGGCAGTACCGCGACGCGACCCAGCCACCAGCGTTGACGAGCGAGGAAGCTATGGATTCCGGTCATCGGGCGGCCGCCACAGCCAGCTGCTCGACTTCTTCGAGTCCTCGGTAGGCGTCGAGAAGTTGTTCGGTGTAAGGATCCTGCGGTCGTTCGACCACGTCGTCGGTCGAGCCCTGCTCGACGATGACGCCGCCTCTCATGACTACGATGTCGCGGGCGATGAACGCGGTGGCGGGCAACCCGTGCGAGACAAATACCAAACCGCAGTCTTCCGAGGCGCAGTATTGCTTCAGCATGTTCAAGATGGCGCCTTGAACCGAGACATCGAGCGCCGAAACCACCTCGTCGCACAGCAGAATTCTGGGCTTCACCACGAGAGCCCGCGCGATCGAAAAGCGTTGGCGCTGACCGCCTGACACTTCGGTCGGGTATCGGTCGGCCATCGAAGGATCGAGCTCCAGTGACGTGAGAGTCTCGTCTACTCGACCGTCTGCGGCGGCTGCGTCCATACCCAGCAGTCGCATTGCCGGCAAACGAACCGCATCGCGGAGAGTACGCCTCGGATCGAACGACGAAGTCGTATCCTGTGCGACATATTGCACGCGAGAACGGAATTCGCGGCGACCACCTCGTGTCGAGAGCACACCCGAGAGCTCGGCGCCGTTGTAGCTGACCGAGCCCGACGTGGGGTCGAGCAAACCACACATCATTCGTACGAGAGTCGACTTGCCGGAGCCGGATTCACCTACGATGCCGATTGCGGACGCGGACGTGACCTTCATACTGATGTCGTTCACGGCGGCCTTACCGGACCCGCGGCGATGAAAACGCTTGTCGAGGTGTTCGACGTCGATCTCGGCGTAAGCACCCCGTACCTTGCTACTCATCACGATCCTCCAACCCGTTCGTCCCCAGCAGGACTACTGGTTGATCGCAGAGCTTTCTGGACACGCGTTACTGAAAGCCACCCAGGGCGTAACTGAAGCATTACGCCGGGTTAATTGCCTGGTCAGAGCCCCACAATCGAAATAAACGCCGGAGTGATTCAAGTCACGGTGGCGTTATCCGGCGAGAAGCCACCCTCGAGCAGCGGTAGTGCCGGCGTAATTGCTGGTTTACGCAGGGGTCTCACTCGTTAACGCGAGCCCATCAGGCTGAGGCACGCAGCCGACCAATGCCGTCAGGTACTCCGAGAGGACATCGATGTACGTATTCAGCTCTGTCGTTCGCGTGAAAGGTGCTTGCGCATGATGCATCTCGGGTGGTTCTTCACCACCGGATTCGGTGTGTACGGCTGGAATCAACCGTGGTCGGGAAACGTAGCATCCGACGTCGGTCGACCTGACTTGTTCATCGACGCGGCGCGGTCCCTCGAGCGTGCAGGGTTCGACTACATCATGCTGGAGGACTCGTCGGTGTTGTCCGATGTGTACCGCGGAACGTTCGAGAGTTCGGTTCGTCGCGGCACGACCGTCCGGTTCGATCCGATGCCGCTGGTACCTCTGATGGCTCAGGCAACCGACCGCATAGGCATCATCGCGACGGTAGCCACGACCTTTTACCCGCCGTTCCTCGCAGCTCGACTCATGGCGACGCTGGATCACGTCACCAAGGGCAGGGTCGGAATCAACCTGGTCACGGCGAGCGCGGACGGTGCGGCGCAGAACTACGGCCTGCCGAAGCAGATAGAACACGGCCTCCGCTACGAGATGGCGGACGAGTGGGTCGACGTGGTGTCGAAGCTCTGGGATTCGTGGGACGAGGATGCGCTGGTCCTCGATCCAGAGACCGGCGTCTTCGCCGACCACGAGAAGATCCACAAGGTTGGCTTCGAGGGCAAGTACTACGCTTCGCGCGGACCCCTCAACGTTCCCCGTGGACCGCAGGGACGACCGGTCATCTGCCAGGCGGGAGGGTCACCTGCGGGGCGGGCATTCGGTGCGAAACATGCCGACACGATCATCGCGAACGTCCGTGGGCTCGACGCGATGCGTGAGTATCGCGAGGACATCAGCCGTCGTCTCGTGGACTATGGCCGCAAGCCGGACGATGTGAAAGTTCTGTTCCTGGTCAGCCCGATCATGGCCGATACCGACGAGGAAGCGCTGGTGAAGCGCGATCGGATGCGTGAGGTGCAGAAGAACAACATCGACGGGGTCCTAGCCGCGATGTCGTATCTGAGCAGCACCGACTTCTCGCAGTTCGATATCGATGCTCCGGTTCCCGACCTCACGCAGTACAACGGGCACAAGAGCACACTCGAAGACATGGCCAAATCGGGCAAGACACTTCGAGAAATCATCGCGAACTACCCGACGGTCGAGTCGATGGAACTGGTGGGGACGGCGGAGACCGTGGCGGGCACGATGGAGGAGGCGATGGATTACGTCGGTGGCGACGGCTTTCTGATCGCGTCACCTGTGACGCGCAAGGCCATTGCCGAGATCAGCGACGGGTTGGCCCCCGCTCTGCGTCGGCGAGGAGCCATCCGTGACGGGTACTCCAAGTCGACGTTCCGGGAGAATCTGGCCGACTTCTGAGAATGCCCTTCGCGTATGTGCACGGAAATGCATAGCGGGCTATGCATTTCCGCACACGTGGGAACCGTTCAGGCCCGCTTGGCCAGTGTGACGTGCGCCAGGTCGTCGTCGAGAGGGCTCTCTTCGGCGCGGATGTCGGTGACTGCGGCGAAACCGTCGTCGGCGGGGGTGGGGAGGCCGCGCTCGGTGAGCCACGCGTCGTCGAAGAGTTTGTGAAGATAGCCGCGCCCGGAGTCGATGAGCAAGGACACCACGGTGTGTTCGGGGCCGAGCTCGCGCCCCAGTTCGACGGTGGCGGCAGCGACCGTTCCCGACGAGATGCCGACGAGCAGCCCTTCCGTACGAGCGAGTGCGCGGGCAGAGCGGAAACTGGTCACGTCGTCGACGCGAATGATTCGGTCGACGATGTCCTGGTCGTAGGTGGTCGGCCAGTCGCCGTCCGGCATGGCGCGCCCGGCGCCCTCGACGTAGTACGGAGTGACCTCACCCGAGTACGCGGAACCGATCGGATCTGCGCCGATGATCTGTACCCTCCCGTCGGAAACTTCCTTGAGGTACCGACCAGTTCCGCTGATGGTGCCGCCGGTTCCGATGTTCGCGACGAAGTGTGTGATGCGGCCTTCGGTCTGCTCCCAGATCTCCGGGCCTGTGCCGTGGTAATGCGCCGCCGGGTTGGCCGGATTGTCGTATTGCGCCGACGACCACGCGTTCGGAATCTCGTCGACCAGGCGGGTCACGATGGTGCGCACGTTCCTCGGGTGCCCGATCGGGAAAGTCGCACTCGTCAGGACGATTTCGGCGCCGAAGGCTCGGAGTACCGAGATCTTCTCCGGCGACACCTTGTCGGATACGACGAGAATGGTTCGATATCCCTTGGCTGCCGCGATCATCGCGAGTCCAGCACCGGTATTGCCCGACGTTCCGTCGATGATGACCGAATCGGGCGTCAACTCACCGTCGCGCTCGGCCTGCTCGATCATCGACGACGCAATCCGGTCCTTGGCCGATCCTCCGGGATTGACGAACTCGACCTTGCCGAACACCTGTGCTGTGGTGGCAGAGCCGAGGTTGCGCAGATGCACCAACGGGGTGTTGCCGATGACGCCCTGAATCGAGGGCACAGGTGTCGAGACTCGTCTCGTTTCGGCAACCGTCGATAGATCCGTCATTTGCTTACGCCCTTTCGTAGCCCCAGCCGCGACATCTCAGCGGGAGATCCGCGTAGGGGACATGCACACCCGTCGCGTATGAACGTAGTCGCGCTCGGTGGTGTTGTATCCGGTTAAAATCCGCGCGATTCTGAGTGTTGGTGTCTGTGCACCCGGCAGGACACACTGAGCGGGTGACCCGAATCGGCGAGACATCTGCGCGCGAATCAGTGCGCTTCTGTGATTGTCGCTGACCACACGTACTCAGCCAGTTCTCCTTGGGGAGAACAGGTATTCGTTCATTGAACTCGATGTGTCCACCGTCCATCGACATTTCATTTCACGAAAGGCCACATGTCACACGAACTTGCGCGGCGGCGCTTTCTGGGCTCGATCGCCGCGTTGCTGGGATCCGGCCTACTGGCGGCATGCGGCGAATCGCAGGTGCCTCGGGTGTCGGCCAGTGGATCGGCGGTGCCACGAACCGGAGGCGAGTTCACCTACCTCAACGAGAAACTGATCGACGGATACCAGCAACAGAGCACCGGATCCTGGCACGTCGCGCAGGTCTGGAATCAGTTGGTGGAGCGGTTGTTCTATTACGATGCGGGTGGCAATTTCGTGCCGCATCTCGCGACGGCATACACCGAGAACGACGACAGGACCGAATTGGGACTGACCATCCGTCGGGGCGTGACCTTCTCCAACGGTGAACGGCTCGATGCAGCAGCCGTTGCCGAGAACCTGAACTTCCTCGGCAGAGGGGACAAGGAACGCGGCCTGCCGCGCTCGGCGTATTTCCCGACGGCATACGACGAGGCCGTTGCAGTGGACGACTATCAGGTTCGAGTCCGGCTGACCGAACCGTTCGGCGACTTCATCCAGAAGCTCGGTGCATGGACGACCGTGGGAATCCTTGCGCCGGAGACCATTCGAGCCGGTCTCGACCAACAGTCCGATCTCCTGAAGATCTACGGCTCAGGTCCTTTCGTAGTGGAGTCCTGGCTGCCGAGCAAGGAAGTTGTGCTTCGGCGGCGGGAGGACTACGCATGGCCTCGCGGTGATGCGACGCACGCCGGGCCTGCGCGGCTCGAGCGCATCACCGTTCAACAGGTCATCGAACCGTCGCTTCGCGCCGGGTCGTTGCAAGCGGGCCAGGTGGACCTCATCCATTACGTGCAGCCCACCGAAGAACCGTTCGTCGCACAGGATTTCGAGCTGATCGCGCCCAGCTTCTTCGGGAGCGTCTGGGGACTTCAGCTTCGCCTCACGGCACCGCACCTCGACGATGTGCGTGTGCGCAAAGCGCTGACCCACGGCATCGATCGCGCCGATATCCTGACCACCAACTATCCGAGTGGCGCCTGGAAGGAGGCGAAGTCGACGTTCAACGACGTCGTACCCGGCACGCTCGACCTTCGTGATCGCTTCGCCTATGACCCCGACCTCGCGAACAGCTTGCTCGACGACGCAGGCTGGACCGAACGAGACGGCGACGGCTACCGCGTGAAAGACGGTGAACAGCTGAGCTTTCTGATCTACCCCTCCGTCTACATCACGACGTCGGAAGCGGACCTGCAGTTGATCGCGCAACATTGGCGTCGCATCGGTGTGAGACTCGAGATCAAGGGCACCGACTTCTCCAATTACAACTCGGTGACGGCCCAGCCCAGTGTTCCGCTGTACGAGAATCATTGGCTCGCAGGTAGTCAGACCGAGATGTGGAGGTGGTGGCACAGCTCGCAGGCGAATCAGTTCAAGAGCCCAGGCCCCGAACTCGACGCGTTGTTGGACACGCTCACTCAGGCGAAGTCGACCGAGACACGCATCGAGGCATCGAAAGCAGTGCAGGAATACGTGATCGACAATGCCTACTACATCCCGGTCCACGAGTTCATCCAGACTTGGGGTGCGTCGAATCGGCTGAAAGGCCTTCTCGTCGACGGCCTCGGACTGATCAGCTTCTACGACGCGTGGTTGGGCGACGACGCGGACGAGGACCAGTGATGGCAGGATCTCCGAACACTCGCTACGCGCTCTCCCGAATAGGACAGGCGCTGATCACGATTCTGATCGTGTACGTTCTCGTCTTCGTCATCGTGACGCTGCTACCCGGCGATCCGGTGTCCGGCCGTCTCAGTAATCCGGAGTACGGCTATTCGCAGTCCGAGATCGACGAGATGCTCGTGTACTTCAAGCTGGATCAGCCTGCTTGGCAACAATTGTCGATCTCTCTCGAACGACTGCTGCACGGTGACCTCGGGTTGTCGTACGCGTCGAACATTCCGGTCACGACACTGTTGTGGTCAGGCGTACCGTCGACACTTCAATTGGCGGGAACCGCCTTCGTTTTCGCGGTGATCCTCGCAGCAGCGATCGCAGTCGGAGCATTCTTTCTACCTGGCCGGTTCGGGGGCGGTGTGCTGCGAGCCTTTCCATCACTGTTCCTGTCGCTGCCCAATTTCCTGATCGGGCTCGTGGTCATCAACGTGTTCTCTTTCCAACTGGGATGGTTCGTGCTGAGCGATTTCCGGAGCGCCGACGCACTGATCTATCCCGCAGTGACCTTGGCGATCCCGGCCTCTGCACTTATCGCGCAGGTGTTCATCTCTGCTCTCGATACCGCACGCGCAGAACAGTATTCGACGGTGGCGATCTCCAAGGGCATCAGTCGAGTCGGTCTGTTGACGCGTCATCTGCTGCCCAACGCGGCGCTGCCGACCCTCACGATCACGGCGATCATCGTCGGTGACCTGCTCGGCGGCTCGATCATCACCGAGGCGATCTTCGGTCGAACGGGAGTCGGAACCGTAGTCGAGAAGGCTGTCAGCGAACAGGATGTTCCCGTGTTGCAGGCCGCCGTCGTCCTGGCCGCCGCACTGTTCCTGATCATCAACCTGGTCGTCGACTTGGTGTACCCGGTGATGGATCCGAGGCTGCGCGGTGGTCGGGCGGTTACCTCGGTTCAGTACACGAAACAACGAGAGGCGTAGCAATGGTCGCTGTCCATGCGACGCCGCTGGCACGACTGAGGCCTGCGGCAACGAACATCGGGAACGTCTACACACTGCTCGCGATCGTGGTGGTCGCCGTCATCGCGGCCTGGGCGCTGACTCCCGGTCTGTTCACCGATCAGGACCCGTACATGGGTGTCACGGCGAACAAATTCCAGTCGCCCTCTGCTGCACACCTTTTCGGTACCGACCAGCTCGGCCGCGACATCCTGGCACGGGTCGTTCACGGCACACGGTCTGCAGTGCTCACCGCGTTGGTTGCCGTCGTCATCGGACTCGTTGCGGGAAGCCTGGTCGGACTGGTGGCCGGCTTCTTCGGACGGGCTGCCGACGCCGTCCTGGGGCGTCTGATCGATGCACTGCTCGCGATCCCCGGATTCCTGCTCGCGGTCATCGTCGTGGTGTCCCTCGGTTTCGCGAGTGTCAATGCGGCTATCGCAGTCGGTATCTCGTCGATCGCGGTGTTCGCTCGGTTGATCAGATCCGAGACATTGAGGGTGAAGAATCGCGCGTTCGTCGAATCCTCACGTCTGATCGGTGGTGGCCGATTCGTCGTTCTGTTCGAACACGTTCTTCCGAACGTCTACCGCTCTGTGTTGGCCCTCGCGGTGTTGCAGTTCGGTCTCGCCATCATCAACATCTCGGCTCTCGCCTTTCTCGGGTACGGAAATCCGCCGCCGAGTCCGGATTGGGGACTGCTGGTCGCCGAGGGCAAGGACTTCTTCTATCGCTATCCGTGGCTGGTGTACGGACCGGGTGCGGTGATGGTTCTGTCCGTCCTCGCGCTGAATCAACTGAGCAAGTCGATCGGTAGGGACAAGTGATATGACTGCTGTTTCCGAAATTACCCGAGCACCGGGCAGCGACGAAGCCACTCCGCTTCTGTCCGTGCGTGATCTGTCGGTGTCCTACAGCGGAGACCTGGCTTCGCCCACGGTGTCCGACGTGTCGTTCGACGTACATGCCGGCACCACCGTTGCTATCGTCGGTGAGTCGGGTTCGGGCAAGTCGACGGTCGTGAACGCGGTTCTCAACCTGCTCGACGATCGCGTGGCCGTGGGTGGTAGCGCACATTTCGGCGGTCGCGACGTACTGCGTGTGCGCGAGCGAGAGTTTCGACGCATCCGCGGCCGCCGGATCGGGTTCGTACCACAGGATCCGACGGCGTCGCTCGATCCGGTTCGCAGAATCGATCGACAGATATTCGAAGCATTTCGAACATCGAGACTGCCGGAGTACTCCAAGTCCGGCGACCATCATGCCCAGGCCGTCGAACTTCTCGATGCGGTCGGGATCGTCGACCCCGAACGTGCGCTGCACTCGTACCCACATCAGCTGTCCGGTGGGCAGCTGCAGCGAGTACTGATCGGAATTGCCATCTCACAGCGGCCCGATCTGATCATCGCCGACGAACCGACGTCGGCACTCGATGTCACGATCCAGAAGACCATTCTCGACCTGATCGATCGCCTGAAGGCGGAACACGGGTTGTCGGTTCTACTGATCACACACGACCTTTCGTTGGCGGCCGAGCGTTCGGATACGGTCGTCGTTCTCAACGGAGGGCGCGTCGAGGAGTCCGGAGTTTCGGTCGAGGTGCTGCGTGATCCGCACTCGGAGTACGCCCGTGCATTGATCGCAGACATTCCGAGCATCGAACCCGATCGGTTCGCCGAAGCGAAGTCGCGACGACCGCAATCGGCCGCGAGTCCTGCCCTCGTGGTCGCCGACGTGCACAAGACCTTCTCGAACGGGCGACATCGGACGGAGGCGCTGAAAGGCGTGTCGTTCGAGATTCCAGAGGGACGGACCCACGCCCTCGTCGGTGAATCCGGATCGGGAAAATCGACGCTCGCACGGATCGTGCTGAGGCTGGAGGAGCCTGATACCGGCCACGTTCTGGTTGCCGGACAGGATATTTCGCATCTCGGTCAGCGTGAGATCCGGGCGGCTCGACGCAATCTCCAACTGGTGTACCAGAATCCGTTCCACTCGCTCGACCCCACGTACTCGGTGGGTCGTTTGGTGTCCGAGCCTCTGGTGCGCTACAAGGTCGGTACCCGAGCGGAGCGACGCCAACGAGTAATCCGAGTACTCGACCTCGTCGGTCTCGACCAGAGCTACCTATCCCGCGGAATAGCCGAACTGTCCGGCGGCCAACGCCAACGCGTCGCCATTGCACGAGCATTGAGTCTGAGCCCGAAGGTACTGGTGCTGGACGAGCCGACCTCCGCGCTCGACGTCACCGTGCAGGCGCAGATTCTCGAAGTCTTGGTGGACCTCCAGGTGAAGCTCGGAGTCAGCTACCTGTTCATCTCGCACGACCTGAGCGTCGTCCGGCAATTGGCCGACACGGTTACTGTACTGCGTCACGGTGTCGTACAGGAGCAGGGCGAGACTGCGACCGTGTTCACCGATCCGCAGACCGACTACACGGCACGGCTGGTCGAGTCCATTCCGAATCCAGCCGTACACAGAACTTTTCACTCCAGCCTGAGTGAAAAAGACAGCGCGTGACCTTTCCGGCCCGCGCCGCCTATCGCGAGAAGGAGCCAACTCATGACCGCAACACCCGACACCGCAGTCGGCTTGGACGTCATTCCGGTCGCGGGATACATCGGTGCGCAGATCACCGGAGTCGATCTGCGTGAAGATCTGGACGATGGAACTGTCGCCCAGATTCAGAGCGCTCTGAACGAGTACAAGGTCGTGTTCTTCCGCGACCAACAGATCGGGCACGCCGAACAGGTTGCCTTCGCACGGAGATTCGGCAAGGTGACGCCGGCCCACCCGCACGAGGAGAACCCGCCGGAGGGATTCCCTGAGATTCTGCCGATCGACAGCCGACGGTACGACAAGAATCTGGGTCGCAAGCGGACGTCGTACGACCACAGCTGGCACACCGACGTCACAGCGCTGATCAATCCACCCGCCGCATCGATCCTGCGCGCCGACATCCTCCCGCCGTACGGAGGTGACACTGCGTGGACCAATCTCGTGGCCGCATACGAGAACCTGCCGAAGGAGCTGCGCGCGTTCGTCGACACACTCGACATCAAGCATCGGTTCCAGGCACGCGCCGCCGAAGGAAGCCAACGGGATCGGAAGATCAAGGAAGCCAATCTGGTGTCCTACCACCCGGCTGTTCGGGTGCATCCGTTGACGGGTGAACGTGCGTTGTTCGTCAGCCCAGGATTCACCCGCGGCGCTCGCGAGATCCGAGGATTCACTCCGGATCAAAGTGAGCGACTTCTGAAGCTGCTGTGGGCGGAGGCGACGAAGACCGAGTACACCGTGCGCTTCCAGTGGCAGCCGGGCAGCGTCGCCTTCTGGGACAACCGTGCGACCGCGCATCTCGCGATCGCCGACGCCGGGCACCTGGGCCATGATCGAGTTCTCTACCGCGTCACGTTGGAAGGTGACGTACCCAAGGGCGTCGACGGGCGTGAATCCGAGTCGGTGTCGGGTGAGGCGTTCCTCGGCGCATGAGTCGGTATCTCCGCTTCACCGTGAACCTGATCCCGGGCGCGCTACAGGCCGAGGACGGTTCGCATCCGTTCGTCGATATCGACGACTTCGTCCGCTCGGCGCAACTCGCCGAGCGGGCGAAGCTCGATGCGGTGTTCTTCGCCGATTCGCAGGGCATCCCTCCCGGTGGTAGGGGATTCTCGTACCTCGACCCTCTCGTCGTGTTGCCCGCGCTCGCCAGGGAAACCGAACACGTCGGGCTCGTGGCCACGGCGTCGACGACGTACGGAACCCCGTACGCGCTGGCGCGTGCCATCCTGTCGATCGACCACGTGTCGCACGGACGCGCGGGGTGGAACATCATCACCACGATGGAGCCGACCGTCGCGCGCAATTTCGGTCTGGCCGCCCCACCGGATCGGGACGAGCGCTACCGTCGCGCACACGAATTCGCCGACGTCGTCGTGCAGCTGTGGGATTCGTGGAAGGACGACGTCACGCAGAGATGGGACCTGGATGCCCTCGACCGCGCGCCTATCGACCATCAGGGCGAATTCTATTCGGTCGCAGGGCCGTTGCAGCTGCCGCGCTCACGGCAGGGGAGACCAATTCTCTTCCAAGCGGGCGGATCCCCTCGAGGAATCGACACGGCCGCCGAATTCGCCGACGCAGTCTTCTCGGTCGGCTTGGGCGAGGAATCCTCTCGTGACTATCGCGAACGCCTGAACAAAGAAGCGCGGAACAAGCGAGGTGACTCGGCGTCGGTGCTGGTGCTACCGGGGATCTTCTTCACGATCGGCAGTACCGAACACGAGGTTCGACGCCTGCTCGACGACGCCGAGCATGCACTCGACGGCACGGATGCCTTACACCGATTCGCCGGTCGATTCGGATTGGACCCGCAGACACTCGACCTCGACGGTCCTGTACCCGACGAGGTCGCCGTCACGGACGAGACGACGTCCATCGGATTCGCCCAGGGCGGAATCGATCTGGCACGCAGCAACCCGGAACTGACGTTGCGACGCTTCATCGTTCTGGGCGGGGGAGGACATCGTCGTGTCTTCGGAACGCCGGAGGCAATTGCCGACGACTTGATCGGCTGGGCGGATCGCGGCGCGGTGGACGGCTACACCGTGTTCGTGGAGTCGTTGCCGCAGTCCGCGGAACACATCGTTCCGTTGCTGCAGGCTCGCGGCGTGCATCGCCGTGACTACACGGGAACGACGCTTCGTGACAATTTCGCACAACACACAGGCTGACGGTATTGGAGTCTGCTGGGCGGGCGCCTTCGGCTCACGTGCACGGAAATACATAGCCCGCTATGTATTTTCGTGCACGTGCGCGAAGCGCCTACCGCACGTATCGCTCGAAATGCGCTTGCCGAACGACAGGGGCGAGGCCCCGGACCTGCAGGAACTGCGCGGCCCGTGCGCGTACCGACGTGATCTCGTCGTCGAGCAGACCGACGCCACCTCGCGCGACGACACCGGCGGTGGTGGCGAGGACTGCGATCTCGTTGAGAGTGACTCGCCAGTGTGGATCGGGTAGGGGTGTCCTTACGGCAGATTCCAGTTCGTCACCGAGTCTGACCAGTGACGGCTCTCCCGGATATAGCGTCAGTGCGTCGTCGATAGCCGCGCGAGCGATGCCGTAGGCACCGACGGGAGCCAACTGTGGAAGATCGTCGGGGTTCAACGTGGGATCGATCGAGACCCCGGCCGTGGGTGCAATGGTCGTCATGGATCTCCTCGATTCGATCGTTCACACACGCTACGAACCGTATTTCACGGTCGCGCGCGAACTGACAATAAGAATCTTCGCGATTTCATCGGACCGTGCAGAAATACTTCAACGACGTCGAATCACCCGGCGAAACGTCGGGTAACACAGAATTATTCGCAGAAGCAACGATTTATCGGCGCGTTCGTCCGACCTGCGATCACGATGAATCTATTTATGGAGAAGTGGAACCGAGATGTTTATGGTTCCAGGAATGCCCTTCGGGCGGCCCGATGGCCTATCGAAGGATTTGCATCCATTTCAACCCAATGCCAGAGAGGAAATGCCGTGATCGGCACTAGAACACATCGGCAGGCGCGAGCATGAGCATCTTCACGAACACGCGCCTGACGAAGAAGCTGACCCTTGCAGCGACGGCACTCGTGGCAGCTCCGCTGGTATTGGCCGGCTGCAGCAGTGGTGGCGACGACGGTGTGGTGACCTTCCGCTTCGCGAACTCGCCTACTGCGCTCTCGCTGGTGCGCATCGCAGACGAACTCGGCTACTGGGACGACGCGGGCGTGAAACCTGAGTACGTCGGTCCCGCCACCGCGGTCCCCGCAGTCCAGTTGCTCGACCAGGGCGCGATCGACATCGCCACCGGAATGTTCAACAACGACATCGACGGCAAGGTGAAGGGCTTCGAATTCACCGCCATCGCGTCGAGCATGCTCGATCTGCCCGAAGAACCGCACATGTCGTACTTCACGCAGGCTGGATCGGACATCACCCGCGAGAACTTGAAGGCGATCGAGGGAAAGACCGTCGGGCTGTCCGGTTTCAACAGTTGCACCGACTTGGTGCTCAAGCGTTACCTGCTCAAGAACGGCGTCGATTTGGACAAGGTCAACTTCCTCGAACTGAAGAACGAGTTGATCGCGCCGGCAATCGAGCGCGGTGAAGTGGACCTGGGAGTCTTCCATCCGCCTCTGATCGGCGTTCTGCTGAGTCAGCCGGACAAGTTCACGCAAGCGTTCACCTCCTACGAGGACTGGGGACCGTTGGGCGGCCAGGCACCGTACGTCGCGAGTAACAAGTGGTTGAAGGAGAATCCCGAAGCTGCCCGTGAGTTCGTCGGCGTGATCGCTCGAACTGCCAACTGGGCCAACGCGCATCCGAAGGAATCCGCCGAAATCGCCGGCAAGACAACCGGTTACCCCGTCGAGCAGACCACCAACTGGCACTACGCGCCGAATGCCTTGCTCGACAAAGCAAGCCTTCAGCTGTGGTGGGATCTGGTCGAGGAGGTCGGAAATCCGCTCCCCGGCTCCGAGAACTTGAAGCCGGAGGATATCGCGACCAACGCATTCAACCCCTACGCAACCTCCGCTGACCTCATCGAATCCCAGGAGTTCAACACCTCGATCGTCACCGAGGAGCAGAACGACGGGATCTTAAAGACCCATCTCGTCGACATCGAGGGACTCGAAGAGTGACCACCACCGCCAACGAAGGTGAACCGACATGAGCCAACAACTGCTCGAAGAACAGAGCGTCACGAGTGTTCGAACGCACGCCAAGATCGAGGCCAAGCGCGTCGTCAAGCTGTATCCGACACCGGGATCGAGGCGCGAGACCACCGCGGTACTCGATGACTTCGACCTGCGTATCGAGAGCGGCGAATTTCTGTCGCTGCTCGGTCCGAGTGGCTGCGGGAAATCGACATTCCTGAATATCCTTGCGGGCCTCGAAACCTACAACGGCGGAGCGGTTCTCGTCGACGGCAAACGCGTCGACGGTGTGAACAAGAACGTCGGAGTCGTGTTTCAGGGTTACGCATTGTTCCCGTGGCTCACGGCGCAGAAGAACGTCGAGGTCGGGCTGAAGGTGCGCGGTGTGCCGAAGGCCGAACGTCGCGCCAAAGCAGCCGAAGTGCTCAAGACCGTCGGATTGGAGGCAGCAGCCGATCGACTGCCGCACCAGCTGTCCGGGGGTATGCGTCAGCGCGTGGCGATTGCCCGTGTACTCGCCTACGAACCCGAGATCCTCGTGTTCGACGAGCCGTTCGCGGCTCTCGACGCGCAGACTCGTGAGTTCCTGCAGGGCGAACTGGTCCGGATCTGGGAGTCGGGGGAGACGAAGAAAACAGTCCTCTTCGTCACCCATTCGATCGATGAGGCGGTGTTCCTCTCGGACCGAATTGCAGTGATGACCCGGTCGCCCGGCAAGGTCAAGTCCATCATCGACGTCGATCTGCCTCGCCACCGTGACAATGCGATTCGCAGTTCGGAAGATTTCGTGCACGTGCGGTCACGGGTTGCCCGTGTCCTGGAAGAGGAGGTGGATCTTGGTCACGACGCTCGATGACTCCCGCGGCGAGGAGATCATCACCCCTCCGAAGGGGCCGAACCCTTTCCTCGCGAAGTACGACCGATACATCTACGGAGCAGTCGGTCTCGTCGGATTTCTGGTTCTGTGGTGGGCGATAGTCGATTTCGGCTACGTGTCCGACCTCTACCTGTCCAAGCCCCTCGACGTCTTCACTGCCTTCGTCGACGGCTTGGTCGACGGCACGCTCGCCACGGAGATCTGGCCCAGCGTGCAGCGAGCCTTGATCGGGTTCGTGCTCGCGCTGGTGTCCGGGATCGCGCTCGGAATCCTCGTCGGATCGGTGAAGATATTCCAGAAACTGACCGAGCCGGTGTTGCTGTTCTTCCGCAACCTGTCGCTGCTGGCGCTGCTTCCCGTCTTCGTGGTCTTCCTCGGTATCGGTGAGGAGTCCAAGGTCGCGATCGTCTGGTGGGCGTGCTTCTGGCCGATATTCATCACCGCCGTCGGCGCAGTCTCCAGCGTCGAGCGAATTCTGCTGAACGCCGCACGCACACTGGGTGCGGGCCGTCTCTACATCTTCACCCGCGTCGTGCTTCCTGCCGCGATCCCCGGGATCTTTCCCGGTATCAGATTGGCGGCGTCGAACGCATTCACTGCGCTTGTCGCAGCTGAACTCGTCGGTGGCGCACAAGGAATAGGTATCTACATCAACAACGCAGCATTGCGTTACCAGACGCCGCAGATGTACGCGGGAATTCTCGCACTGGGTCTGATCGGCATTCTGGTGAACGCAGTGATGACCGGCATCGAATGGCGCGTGACCGGATGGCAACGAGGACTCACCAGCAAATGAGATTCAAAGTCCTCGTGGCTCTCGCTGCACTGCTGGTTCCGGGGTTGGTGGCGTGTGGATCGAACGTGCGCGCCGACGAGGGGTCGTCCGGCGCCGATGTACTGAAGGTGTACGTCGGTGTCGGCGACGACCGGGAGGTCTTGCAGTTCGCCGTCGACAATCTTCTTCCCGACACCGTGGGCGTCGAATTGATCGACGCGGACGACGAATCGAACGGGAAGGTGGCTGCAGGTGACGGCGATCTGTCGTACTACCAACACATCCCGGCGTTCGAGGCCGACCAGGAAGAACACGGCTACGACAACCTCAGCATCGTATCGAAGGTCAATGTCGTTCCCTACGGTCTGTATTCGTCGAAATGGAAGGATCTGGCAGACACAGCCGACTGGCTCAACGTCGATCTCATCGACGACCAAGTCACCGGCAGTAGCCTGCCGCACGGGTCCAAGGTGGTTCTGCCCAACACGCCGACCGGCTTCGCGCGCGGACTGTACCTTTTGCAGAGCTCGGGACTGACCCAACTCGATCGGCCTTTCGGCGGTACCGAAGTGCAGGACCTGACGGTGACCGAAGCAAACGTCGTCGATTCGCTGCGTCACCTGTCGTTGCTGCCGCTGGAATACGGCGAATTCATCGACGGGCTGTACGAGAACTACGATGCCGTCGTACTCACTCCCAAGCAAGCGGAGTCCATCGGACTCGAGCCCGACAAGGACGCGCTTGCCGTGGAACCGGGCCCGCAGAACCCGTACGCGCACGTGCTCGTCGCGCCATCACGGCTGGCGGGTGACGAGAGAGTCCTCGAACTCACCCACGCGTTGGAAAGTCCGGACGTGGCCGAATTCCTGAAACAGAACTTCCACGGCGCGAACATTCCCGCCGCCGTGACCGACACCAATTGAACGAAACGAGAGCACGAAAGATGAAGCATCGTATGTTCCGAGCTGGGGCGGTCGTACTGGCGGCTGCTGTCGGTGGGCTCGCGCTCGCCACCCCGGCATCCGCGCACGTTCGGTCCGGTGGGTCACCGCTGCCGCAAGGTGGCTACGGCATCGTCGAACTCGTCGTACCCGGTGAGACGGACGGTGCGTCGACGGTCGGGTTGACGGTAACCATTCCCGACGACGTGAATCTGACTTCTGCCCGGACACAGCCGATCCCGGGCTGGACTGCGAACGCGGAGCGTGAGCAGTCCGGCGGCACCGACCGGGTATCCCGAATCGTCTGGACCGCAACAGATCCCGCGTCCGGATATGGCGTCGGCGAATATCAGGTGTTCTCGTTCTCCGCGGGGCCGTGGCCGGAGGGAGTCGATTCCGTTGCGCTGCCGTCCGATCAGTCGTACACCGACGGTTCGGTCGTCTCCTGGAACGAAGTCGCCGTCGACGAGTCGAGCGAGCCGGAACACCCCGCTCCCGAGGTGGCTCTTGTGGAAGCCGACGCTGGTCACGGTGACGGACACGGGGCTGCGTCGTCGGACAGCGGTTCGGAGCACCACGACGTGGTGGCGACGTCCGACGGCTCGGATCGGGTGTGGCAGACCATTTCCGTGGTGAGCCTGGTACTCGCCGTTGCGGCCGTGGCCGGGCTCGGCTTCGTGTTGCGGCGTGGTCGTGGTGCGGGTTCGTAGTTTCTCGGTCCTGCTGTTCGGAGTTGTCACAGCACTGCTCCTCGGATCGGGATTGGCATCGGCGCATGCGAGTCTGATCTCGACGTCACCGACCACCGGCACACACGTCGACAAAGCACCGAGCGAACTGGTGCTACAGCTGAACGAGCCGGTGACGCTCATCGAGGGATCGGCGCAACTGATCGACGGCGACGGTGGGGTGGCCGAGCTGGCCGAGGTGAGGGTCGACGACGGTCAGCGGCGCATCGTGCTGCTTCCCGCCGAGGAGATTGCGGACGGGGCCTACCTGGCGACCGCGCGGGTGGTGTCGGCGGACACGCATGTGGTGTCGCTGTCGATCCAGTTCACCGTGGGTTCGGTCACCGCGCAAGGATCGTTCGCGACGGACTCGGGCCGAGGTGTCGAGCAGTACTTGAACTATCCCAGTAAGACCCTGGCGTACCTGGGGCTCGTGTTCTCGTCGGGCCTCCTGCTGGCGTCGCTGTGGGTGTGGAGGTCCGCTCCTGGGCTCGTCCGATTTCGGTGGGTGTACCGCATCGGGGCCGGAGCTCTCGCGGCAGGTCTGGCGGGGCGGCTGTTCGTGCTCGTCGCGCAGCAGTCGGGTGGGGTGGATCGCATCTCGTTCGGCAGCGTGCGGACCGTGTCGACGGCTCCCAATGGGGTCGCCATCGCGGTTGCCGTCGTGGTGTCGGTCGTCGCGATCGTCGTTCCTCCTGGCCGAGGGCGTGGTTCGGGTGCGCTGGGAGTTGTCCAGGCTGCTGTCGCGGTAGTGGCGGTGACGCTCGGTGGGCATGGTGGATCGGCGGGTGGGTGGCCGTGGTCGTTCCTCGCGACGGTCCTTCACGTCTACGGGATCACGGTGTGGCTCGGTGGTCTCGCGGTGATGTTGCTCGTGCTGCGCGCAGCACCCCAACTACGTCGGTGGCACGTTGTGGCCGTGGTACACGTCGGGTTGGCGGTCGTCGCGGGTCTAGTGTTGTCCCTCTTGCAGATTCGTCCCATCGGAGCATTGTGGGGGACGGCATACGGGCTCGTGCTGCTGGCCAAAGTGTTCGTCGTGGTGGTCGTCGTAGGACTCGGATATCTGGCCTTCCGGCATTTTCGTCGTCGAACACTGCTTGTGGAAAGTGTTGCAGCGGTGTCTGTTCTGGCGTTGACGTCGGTGTTGTCCACATTGGCGCCCGCGAAGGATGTGTACACCACCGATATCGCGACCACGCTCGACTTCGGCTCGTCCGAGGTGCTGGATATCGGGATCGACTCGATACGGCGTGGACCTCAGCAGCTCACCATCTCCTATCCCTCGACCGATGGATCGGTCTCGGTCAGTGTGGATCTGTCGTCCTCGGCGGCCAACGTCGCTCGGTTGCCCGTCGCGCTCACCGGGGCGACCGACGAGGGCGGCGACCTCGTGTGGCGCAGCGACGGTCTCATCGTCCCTGCGCCCGGGGAGTGGAAGGTGACCGTACGGTTCGACGGCTCCCATGGGCCGAAGGTGGCGTCGTTCTACTACGACGCCCTGTGATGCTGCACAGCCGCACTTTCCTTCTCGATGATCGGAATGGTTTCGCACCGGCCGAGATTGGGCGAGACTCGTCGAGGTGACAGTGGTGATCATCTCGATGCGCCACTGATGACGTCGTCGATCCGGGCGGGGTGAGACACCATCGGATACACGAAGGAATGGACAACAGATGAGTTACCGCACGCTGGGCAAGACCGGAGTCAAAGTCAGTCAGCTGACGCTCGGCGCGATGAACTTCGGTTCACGATCCGGAGCCCTGAGTGACCACGACGAAGCAATTTCGATCATCCACCACGCGTTCGATTCCGGTATCAACATCGTCGATACTGCGGACTCGTACTCGCAGGGGGAGAGCGAGGAGATCGTCGGCAAGGCGATCAAGGGACGTCGTGACGACGTCATTCTCGCCACCAAGTTCCACAGCCAGTGGAGCGACGGCATCAACACTCGCGGCAGCTCGCGCCGCTGGATCTTCCAGGAGGTCGAGAATTCGCTACGTCGCCTGGACACCGACTACATCGATCTGTACCAGCAGCACAAGCCCGACCCCGAGGTCGACATCAGCGAAACCGTTTGCGCACTCGATGATTTGGTGCGTCAGGGCAAGATCCGCTACTACGGAACGACGACGAACGAACCGCACCTTCTCGTCGAGGCGCAGTGGGCCGCGGCACGTGACGGTCGCAGCAAGCCGGCCACCGAGCAGGCGCCGTACTCGATTCTCGCTCGCGGAGCCGAGCGCGCAGTGTTCCCTGTCGCCCAGAAGTACGACCTCGGTGTGCTCACCTGGAGTCCGCTTGCGGGCGGATGGCTTTCGGGTCGGCACGTCGAGGGAAGCGAAGCTCCGGCTTCGGCTCGCGCCGCACGTATTCCGGCCCGCCACGACCCCGCGCTGCCGATCAACCGCACCAAGCGCGAACTGGCGATCAAGCTCGGCGACATCGCACGTGATGCCGGACTGGCGCTGCCCGAGTTGGCGGTCGCGTTCGTGCTGAACCACCCGGCCGTGTCCAGCGTCCTCGTCGGCCCTCGGACTCGCCAGCACCTCGACAGTCTCCTCGCCGTCCCGGAGATCGTGCTCGACGAGTCGATCCTCGATGCCGTCGACGAGGTCGTGCCTCCAGGTATCACCGTCAACCGCGCCGACGAGGGATGGATCCCGCCCTGGCTGACGAGCGATAAAGAAGGACGTCGACGCGTCCGTCCTTACCGCCCGACTGCGGTTCTCGCCGGCGCCTGACTCGCGCCTTCCATCGAATTCACCGACCACTCCAGGAGTTTCGAATGTCCACGTCTCTCATCGCGGATGCGCCACTGACCGACGACGAACTGCTCGATCGGTTTCGGCCGATCTTCGAGCGCATCGCCGAGGGCGCGCTGGAACGAGAAAAAGTTCGACGCGTCCCGATCGAGGAAGCGACGTGGTTGCGCGACAGTGGTTTCGGCGCGATCCGTGTGCCACGCGAATTCGGCGGGCTCGGCGCGACTCAGCGACAGTTGTTCACGCTTCTCATCGAACTCGGTGCGGCCGAATCGAATTTGGTGCAGGCGCTACGTGTCCACTTCCGATTCACCGAAGACCGACTCCGAGAACGGGACACCGAGCGTGGACAGTTCTGGCTTCGGAGAATCGCCGACGGCGCGATCGTCGGTAATGCAAGCAGCGAGCGCGAGGGCAACGTCCGCGGACGGACGAATACGACGTTGCGTGCGAATGGCGATACCTTCCTGCTCAACGGCACCAAGTACTACAGCACGGGAAGCCTGTACGCGGACTACATTTCGGTTGCCGTCACCGACGACGACGGTCAGCGCGTCACCGCGTTGGTCCGCAGTGACGCGCCAGGGCTCCGCTTGATCGACGACTACTCCGGCTTCGGCCAGCGCACGAGCGGAAGTGGTACGACGATCTTGACCGACGTCGTCGTACAACCCCAGGACATCATCGGTCGACAGGAAGTTCAGGGCGGTCAACTCGCCGGCTTGCAGTTGACCCACCTGGCCGCTCTGTCGGGGATCGTGCGTGCTGCGGTCGACGAGACGGCGGAGTTCGTTCGGCGCAGGCGTCGCTCGTACAGTCAGGGCAATGCGGATCTGCCGCGCGAAGACCCCCAGGTACAACAAGTCATCGGCCGGGTCGATGCCGTCGCGTATGCCACCAAGCAGATCGTGCTGGGTGCTGTCGGCGAACTCGATGCGGCGACCGACGCACGATTCGCGCTGCGCGTCACGGCACCGGAGGACAGGACTCCCGAAGCCGAAGCAGCAGTGAAGAAACTGGAGTTGGCCGCCGAACTCGGGGCCTACCGAGCACAGACGACAGTGATCGACCTTGCGCTCCGAGCCACCGCGGAGGTCTTCGAGGTCGGCGGATCCTCGGCGCTGGACGAGAGCCTCCACCTCGATCGGCACTGGCGAAACGCCCGCACCTTGTCGTCGCATAATCCGGCTATCTACCGTGAGAGAGGGATCGGCGACTTCGTGTTGAACGGCACCGAACCAGTGCATGTCCCGTCCGTCGGCATCGCTCCAGCCTTGGCCGAACCGGGCGCGGCGCTCGCTACACCGTGAATCTTCCGCCATTGCTCAGCAGAACCGCGCCGATCACGTTCGCGGCACCGTCCGACGCGAGATAGGCGATGTTGTCGGCCAGCTCCTCGGCGGTGGCGTAACCCCGAAAACCGTTCTGCGTCATTGCCGCTCGCAGACGCTCCGGGGTCCGTTGTGCCATTCCGGTGTCGACGGGCCCCGGCGCGACGGTGTTCACGCGAATGCCGAAGGGGGCCACTTCCTTGGCCACCGCTTGGCTGAGAGCGTGAACACCGGCTTTCGACGCGGCGTAGTGGGGATAGCCGGTGAGTGTGTCGAACGCGGAGGATGAACCGACCGTCACGATCACACCGGCTCGGTTCGGTTTCATCACCCGGACCGCTTCCCGAAGCACGTGGAATGTGCCGTCGAGATTGACGTTCATGATGCGGCGCCAATCCTCGTCGTCCAGATGCGTCAACACGTCGACGGGTTCGCCTCGGTCGGCGGCGTCGTAGGTTCGTTGCTTGCTCTTGGGATCGTCGATCCCGGCGGCATGAACGACGACATCCAGTGTGCCGTGCGCGGCGAGAACATCGGTGAACATATCCCTGACGCCCGTAGAATCGCCGACGTCGAGGGCTACTGCATGTCCGACGCGAAGGGAGTCGGCTGCTCGTGTCGCAGCGCCGAAATCGATGTCGCACAGAAACACTGACGCAGCGCCGCGTTCGGCGAACAGCCGGGCAGTGGCAGCGCCGATTCCGGAACCTGCGCCGGTAACGACGACGACTTTTCCGTCGAACTGCATGTCCGGGCCGGTCACTGGAACACCGCTTCCAGCTCGTCGCGGTACTTCGCTGCACCGTCGCCGGTGGTGACATCGGGATTCTGATCAGCGACGTCTTGGGCGACCGCGATGGACCCGTCGATTCCGGGGAGCGCTGCTCCGTACCCGACCGACGTCGCTTCTTGTCCTTCGCGCGTGACCATGAAATCCGCCAGCACTTGTGCGGCATTCGGGTGCGGGGCCGAACCGAGCGCGAGGCCGTACCACCGGGCTCCCCAGATGTGCTCGCCGGCAAACCATTCCACGGGAGCACCGGATTCCTTGGCCGGCAGCATCGGATCGGACATCAAGCCGACGCTGATCTCACCCGACGTGAGAGCTTGCCCGAGAGGCTGATTGCTCGGATAGATGCGGGGATCCAACGCGGCGATCGATTCGAGGAACTGTCTGCCGCCGTAGTGGTCCTCCAGATGCGCGTAATAGTCGAGATAGGTCGGCGACGTGCTCGGGCTGACGATGCCGATCTTGCCCGCGAGCGCCGGATTCAGAAAGTCGTCGGCGGACTGTATTCCGCCGGGCACAAGGTCTGTGTTCCAACCGAAACCGAGAACGACGGCTCCCTCGAGGAAGAAACGGTCGGCGACGACGCTGGTCTCCCGGTCGTAGTCCGAATTGTCGAAACTGGGTCCGATGATATCGACTGCTGCGTCCGAATCTTCGTTGGCGTCCATCCACGTCACGTCGGTGATGACTGCTACGTCGCCGATTCCGCGGCCGGAACGTCCTTCGGCGTCCATCTTCGACAACAGATCGGCGTCGACGCCGCGTACGACTTCGAGGTCGATTGCCGGGTAGCGCGATTCGAATGCAGCTTCGAGCGCCGCGAGCCGCGGTGCGGCCTGCGTCGAATACAACGTGACGGCGCCCTCGGCGTTGGCGGCGGCAACGACGTCGTCCCACGAGCCGTCGACCGGCTGCGCAGGTCCGGCTGAGCTACTGCTACAGGCAGTCAGAGCAAGCGCAGCAGATGCGACGAATAGTGTCGCGCGGGTCATGAATTGGTTCGGCATGGAGGGTGTTCCGTTCATAGTCGGCACAGTGTCTTTCCTGTGGTGTCCCCGTCGAGCATCGAGATGAGTGCGACCGGGGCTTGCTCGAGTCCGTCGAACACGGATTCCTCGTAGATCAGCCTGCCGTCCTGTAGATACCCGCCGACGAGCGTGCGCATGTCGTCGTACAGGTGGTCGTAGGAGCCGGCCCGAAAGCCTTCCAGTCGCAGGCTCTTTGCAGTGATCTGGAACAGATTCGACGGCATCGCCGTACTGGATCCGTACGTCGAGACAGCGCCGCACATCGCGACGCGGCCGCCTGGGCGCAGGTGGTCGAGGGCCGCGGCGAAATGAGAACCACCGACGTTGTCGAAATACGCGTCGATTCCATCCGGCGCCGCATCGGCGAGAAGTGCTCCGATGTCGCCGTCGTGATAGTCGAAAGCGGCTGTCGCGCCGAGTGAATCACGCAGAAACTGCACCTTGTCTGCATTGCCCGCCGAGGCGACCACCGTGCAGCCGTGCAATCCGGCGAGTTGTGTAGCAATGCTGCCCACTGCGCCTGCTGCTGCCGAAACCCACACGGTATCCGATGGTTTCAGGTCGAGGATCTCGAACAGGCCGACGTAGGCCGTCAGCCCGGAGCTCCCGAGTGGCCCGAGGAACCACTGCGGTGGGAACGATCCGGCATCGATCTTCGTGAGCGTTCCCGCGCCGCCGAGGCCGCCTGCAGCACTGTTCACTACTGCGTAGTCGCGATATCCGCTCATGTGAGACACAGTGTCGCCGAACTCGAAACCGGCGTCCCTGGAATCCATGACAACGCCGAGAGCAAGTCCTGCCAAGGGTTCGCCGGGCTGGATCGGTGGTAGGTAGCCTGCCGGTGCGTTCGAGCCCAGCCGGAGCCGGATGGACGGGTCGATGGACAGCCATGTGTTGCGAACAAGTACCTCACCGTCCTGCAGTGGGCCGAGTTCGTCGTTGCGGACGGTGAAGTGGTGCGTCTCCATGGTGTCGGGCGGCGAGGACACGAGGCAGATCGTTCTGGATTTCACAGCGTGTGGAACCTCCAAGGCGAGGCACTGAGTAGTGATTCGATACGAGTTCAGTTCGACGATCGACCCGAAACTAACACACGGAGGCAGTTCCTGAACTAAATTCATGTTGAGCCGCATGAAGGAGGATCGTGATGCAACCGCAGACTGTCGGACTACTCTCGCCGTTCCGCGTCCGAACACTGCGAATGATGCTGGGCTTCGAACTGAGTGCCAGTGTCGGAGTGTGGATTCTGGTTCTCGCCGTGCAGTGGACGCTGACCGAATCGGGTGAGTCGGCGTTCACCGTCTCGTCTGTTCAGTTCGCTGCCAGCCTGCCGTTCTTTCTGCTGTCCCTGCCGATCGGCGCCTGGGCAGGGTACGTCGGACACCGGAGGCTGCTGGTCGCGACATCGGTCGCTCTACTCGTAGCGTCGATGTTGCTGACAGTGCTGCAGTACATGGGGCTCGCAATTACTCCGATCCTGATGACGGCGGTATTCGTGTCCGGGTGCGGACTGGCATCCGTTGCGATCGTGTGGCAGGCGCTCCTTCCGACTCTTGCGACTCGGGAGATGATGACGGTCGTGCCGGCGATCGACGGCGCCATCTTCAACGGAGCGCGTGCGATCGGTCCTGTTCTCGGAGGCGCACTACTCGCTGCGTGGGGAGCCACGTCGACGTTCGCTCTCGTCACCGTGCTCGTCCTGCTGTGTACTGTGCTTGCGGCAACACAGATTCCGGCCCAGTCGGGGCGCGCCGACAAGACCGGGTCCGTTCGTGAATCGGTCGAGACCAGCCTGCGATTCATCCGGCACTCACGGTGGACGCGTCGACTTCTGTTCCGCGTCATCATGTTCGGGCTGCCTGCCAGTTGCCTGTGGGCGCTGTTGCCCGTCGTTGCCTACGACATGCTCGGCGTGACGACATTCGAGTTCGGTGTTCTGTCCGGCGCCATCGGAATCGGTGCTGTGGCCGGCACCGTCGCTCTGATGCCCCTGCGGGCTCGGCTCAGCTGGAATACCTTTGCCGCGATCGGATCGGCGGCGTACGCCGTGGTGTTGCTGGGGCTCGTCATCGTTCCGTGGACTGCGGTCGTGTTCGTGCTTCTGGTGATCGTCGGTGCTGCGTGGGTCGGGGTTCAGAGCACCTGGATGATCGCGACGCACGCAGTCATGCCGCCGTGGATCAAATCCCGAGTGATTGCCTTCATCATGTTGACGTTCCAAGGAAGCCAGGCCGTCGGAGCCTTGGCCTGGGGGCTTCTCTCGGACAGCGTCGGACTTACTTTGTCCATCGGGGCGGCGGCAGTCGCGATGGCGTTCTCGGCAATCGGATTGCTGCGCAGGGGGATTCTTCCCAGCGAGTCGATCTCGCCGGAACCGTCCGGTGTGCGCGGGCCGCCGACGCCCATGTCCGATCACGATGGTCGGAGAATCGTCGTCGAGACCACGTACGTCGTCCATCCGGACCGAGCGAGCCACTTCGTCGGTGACATCGATCGGCTGAGGTCGTCGCGCCTTCGGCTGGGGGCGCTGCGCTGGTCGATTGCTCAGCCGACCGACTCGACGGACACGTACGTCGAGTTCTGCACCTTCAAGAACTGGTCCGAATACAGCGCCCAGGAGACGATTCGGCTCACCGTCCCGGAACGGCTCATCCGTACGACGCTTGCCGCCGATTTGACCCAGGATCCGCGTGTCCGGATCCTCATCCATCCATCCACCGTCTGAACGAAACGAGAAAGAAGGAGAAGGGGCAAGTGAACGACACCGAATACGACCTGCTGGTGATCGGGGCAGGTATGGCGGGGCTGACCGCCGCGGCCAGTGCGGCACGAGCGGGACGGTCGGTCTGCGTCGTCGAGATCGGACCAGACGTCGGTGGGAACGCGCGATTCGCTGGATACGTCTGGACCGCACCGACTTACGACGTGCTCGACGAGCAGAACCCGAACGGCGACCCGTCGTTGAAGCGCCGGTTGATCGACGGGTTCGACGACGGCGTCGACTGGATCCGATCCGTGGGTGTCGACGTCGGTGAGGCGCAGAGGATTCTGAGCTTCGGCCGCGGACACAAGTTCGACACCAACCACTACGTCGACATCTGCAAGCGCATCGTGGTGGACGCGGGCGGGGTCGTCGTACTGAACACGACGACAGAGAGCCTGCTGCTGGACGGCGGGAAGGTCCACGGCGCGCGCGCTCGCACAGGCACCGAACCCGCTCGGGACCTACGTGCCACCCATACTCTTCTGGCGACCGGAGGGTTCCAAGGCGACAAGGACTTGATCGCGCAGCATGTTCATCCCGCGGCAGCCGAGATGGAACTTCGATCGAACCCACTCAGCCGCGGTGACGGCTACCGACTGGCATCCGAGGTCCGTGCTGGGACGCGTGGCGACATGGCGGGTTTCTACGGACACCTGATTCCGAGCGGGGTCGCGCTGTCCGATCCGGCCGACTTCGTCGACATGTCCCTCTACTACAGCGAACATGCGCTGCTGTTCGACACGAACAACGAGCGATTCGTCGACGAAACACTCGGTGACCACCTGACGACGATGGCACTGCTCGCTCGACCTGAAGCGCGCGGACTACTGATCGCCGACGCGCGTGTGCACCGGGACTGGATGCTTGCCTCGTACGTGGAGGGCGCGGTCGCGGTCGACAAATTCGAACTTGCGGGCAAGCGCGGCGGCCGCGTCGGGCGAGCTGATTCCCTCGACGAGCTCGAGTATCTGCCGGAGGAGTGGGGATACGACGGGGCGGCGATCGCGTCGGCGATCATGCGGTTCAATGCTGCAGCCGAGAGGGGCGACGCGCTGGCTCCCGGCCGTGCGCTCGATCCCGAACCACTCGTAGAGCCGCCGTACTACGTGATCGAGACCGTTCCGGCGATCACGTTCCCCTTCCACGGAGTGTCGATCGACGACCGAGCGCGTGTACTGACGGTCGACGGAACTCCCGTTCCGGGCCTGCTCGCTGCGGGATCGGACACCGGTGGGCTGTGGAATCGGGCCTACGCGGGTGGATTGGCCAGTGCTCTCGTCTTCGGCCGGACCGCCGCGGCCACTGTCATCGGTCGATCGGCGGATGCCGTTCACCACTAGCGCGTAGTGCAGATGACGTCAAGCGAATCTGGTGATTGACATCACAAGTACCTGGCACTATCTTTCAAACTGACATCAGTTCAGTTTAGGGCCTGACAGCTGCGAGAGTTGGGCGCCGAAACCGATCTGCTCTTCGAACGCAAGACCTTTCCCGACATTCGACGAGGACGTGCGAGTCGGCTCACTGACGTGCCCGAAAGGAACGCAGACATGAAGACATTCAAGAAGGCGACGATCGCCCTGGCCGCTACGGCGGTGCTCGTCGGCATCACGGCGTGTGGTGGTTCCTCCAGCGCGTCCGGTCCTGTCGAGGGCAGCTGGGACGACGTGGTCGCCGCGGCTAACAGTGAGGGCAGCGTCATGCTGTACTCGAGCCAGAAGCCGGCCAACCTCGATGCCTTGGTTGCCGCATTCCAGGCCAAGTATCCGGAGATCAAGATGGAGTACGTCCGCGGGACGGACTCCGAGATCAACCCGCGAGTCGAGACCGAGAACCGCACGGGCACAGGCATTGCCGACGTCCACATGCTCACCGACGCGTCGTGGATCCAGAACGCCGCGGAATCCGGGAACTACTCGACCGATCTGATCGGGCCGGATCTCGATGCGCCTGCCTTCGATCCCGCTACCAGCGTGATCGACGACAAGTTCTTCCTCGCGAGTGCGGCGGTGTTCGGACTCGGATGGAACACCGACGCGGTACCCGGGGGTCTGACGACGCCCGAGGATCTTCTCGATCCCCAGTACCAGGGCAAGATCGGCATCGTGAATCCGACCGGGATCGCGTCGTACGTCGATCTCTATCGGTACTACAGCGAGCAGTACGGCGAGGACTACTGGAATCGGCTCGCAGCACTGCAGCCGCGCGTCTACCCCAGTGCCCTCGGTGTGGCGCAGGCGCTCACGTCCGGCGAGGTCGTCGTGAGCCCCTCGGTGCAGCCGCTGGTGACCGAAGTCGCGGCCGGTGCGCCGGTCGACTGGGCGCTCCCTGCTGAGCCGTGGGGAACCCCCTGGTACACAGAGGTTCTCAGTGCGTCGCAGCATCCGAACGCCGCGCAAGTGTTGGCCAACTTCATGGTGACGGTGGAAGGGCAGACGGCGCTCAACGGCGGATATGCCGCGGCGCTGCCCGACATCGACGGTGCTGTTGCCCGGGCTCAGGACATCGCATCTCCGGATGTCGCAGATCTGACCCCGGAAAAGGTCGAGCAGTACTCCCAGGAATGGCAGTCGCTGTTCCAGAGCTGACGAGCATCCGAGAGGTAAGGACACGGCACATGACAGGAACCGGTGCGGAGATGTCGGGACGGGGCGTTCTCGTCACGGGTGGATCCGGCGGAATCGGTGGCGCGTGCGCGGAATTGTTCGTGGCGCAGGGGGCAACGGTCTACCTCACCGATGTGGACGACACGGCGGGCCGTGCGCTTGCAGATCGGTTGGGACCGAATGCGCACTACCGGCAACTCGACGTCACCAGTGAACGAGACTGGGACGCAGTTACATCCGATATGGCTCGGAATGGGCACGGACTCGATGTGCTCGTCAACAGCGCGGGTGCGGCCATGAAGGCGACTCTCCAGCAGACCACGTTGGCACAGTTTCGAAAGATGTTGGATCTCAACCTCGTCGGTACGTTTCTCGGACTGAAGGTCGCTGCCGACGTCATGCGCTCCGGCGGATCGGTTGTCAACATCTCGTCGCTCCGGGGAGTGCTCGCCACTGCCGAGCTGGGCGCATACGGTGCGTCGAAGTTCGGAGTACGCGCTCTGACCAAGGTCGCGGCTCTGGAGTTGGCGGACAAAGGTATTCGCGTCAACGCGGTGTGCCCGGGAAGCATCGATACGGCGATCACCGCGACACCCGACTTCGCGTCGGACGACATGGAGTCCTACGTTCGCAGCATTCCGATGCAGCGTCGTGGAGAGCCCGCGGAGGTAGCCACCGTCGTCCGCTTCCTCGCGGGTCCCGAAAGTAGTTACGTGACAGGGTCGGACATCCTGGTCGACGGCGGCACAGGAGCCGGCGTACGCACACCCAAGGTTTCGAAAGTGAGTGTTTAGATGACGTCGCAATTCGTTGTTTCTTCTCTCGAGAAGACCTACGGCTCCAACGTGGTCGTCGATCATCTCGATCTGGAGATCGAGCACGGTGAATTCCTCGTACTCCTGGGGCCGAGCGGATGCGGAAAGACGACGACCCTCCGATGTCTCGCGGGGCTCGAAACCCCTCAGGGCGGGTCCATTTCGTTCCGAGGCAAGCCGGTGTTCGACGCCGCGTCGAAGGTGCACGTGCCCGCGCACAAACGCAACATCGGCATGGTCTTTCAGTCGTACGCGCTGTGGCCCCACATGACGGTCGCCGAGAACATCCGATATCCGTTGAAGGTCAGGGGGCTCAAGAAGGCGATCGCCGACGGGGCCGTCGAGGCGGCAGCGAACATGGTGGATTGCGGCGGCTTGCTCGACCGCTATCCCTCACAGTTGAGCGGTGGACAGCAGCAGCGCGTGGCAGTGGCCCGAGGCCTCGTCGCAGAACCGGATCTCGTCCTGTTCGACGAGCCCCTGAGCAACCTCGACGCACGCCTGAGAGACCAGGTTCGTTCTCAGATCCATCAGCTTCACCAGACTCTCGGATTCACAGCGGTATTCGTGACCCACGACCAGTCCGAGGCCTTCGCACTCGGTGACCGGCTCGCGATCATGAAGTCGGGCAGGATCGAACAGTACGACGCACCCGAGGACGTCTTCGAGAACCCGGTGTCGGAATACGTGGCGGCATTCATCGGAATGGGAAATCGCCTCGAACTGCACAACGGGCACACCGGATGGATCACGAGCGCAGGAGACGACATCGACCTGTCGAACGCCGTCGTACGTGATCGCGCCGACGAAGGGTCCGTCGCCGTCGCGCGTTTCCGGCCCGACGACGTGTCGCTGCACGCGTCGACGAGCGAGGTTCCCGCCGGCAACGTGGCACTGCATGCGCAGTTGGTCGCGCACGAGTACGGCGGCCGCTACTTCGACGTCACGGTGAAGACGGGTACCGAACAGTTGATGCTCCGCGCGTCGGCCGCCGAACACGGTCCGTCGCTCCGTCGCAGCAGTCCAGGGGACGATGTCGTCGTCAGCTTCTCGCCGTCGTGCCTGCGGGTATACGCGGGTGAAGCTGTCGAAGCAGCCTCCACGCAAGATCTCGTCGCAACAGGAGACCGTTCCTGATGGCCACGCTCACAGCGCCGGACACCATCCACGACGCACCGGAGGCGCCGAAGAAGTCCTTCGCGATCTCTCCGCATTGGCGCGCCCGACTCGGCTACGCGGCTCTGCTGGCGATCCTCGGCTACCTCGTCGTGCTCCCGATGATCCGACTGCAGATGCTCGCGCTCGAGGACGGCGCGGCGGGATACTCGAGTCAGTACGGCCGCTTCGACGTCGGCGTCACGCTACGCACCACGATCGCACTTGCACTCGGATCCCTCGTGATCGCGATGATCCTCGGCACGCTGCTGGCATTCGCAGCCAGCAGGCTGCCCGCGAAACTGGGTTGGCTGCGCATCATTCCCATTCTGCCGATCGTCATGCCTGCCGTAGCGAGCATCGTCGGCTGGGCGTTCCTGCTGTCGCCGGGACCCGGCTACCTCAACGTGTTGCTGCGGAAGCTGCCGTGGTGGAGCGGGTCCGACACCGGTCCCATCGACGTGTACACGGTTCCGTGGATCATCCTGCTCACGGGATTCGGACTCACCTCCTTCGTCTACCTGTTCGTCAGTTCGGGCATGCAGAACATCAGTTCCGAGCACCTCGAAGCAGCGCAGGTCAGCGGATCCTCGACGGTCGGAATCTTTTTCAAGATCGTGCTGCCGCTGCTGCGCCCTTCCCTCATCTACGGCGGCGGTATCGCGCTGCTGTTAGGTCTCGGTCAGTTCACCGGCCCGTTGTTGCTCGGACAGAACAGCGGCGTGAAGGTCCTCACGACGGAGATGTATCGCCGTGTGTCGGAGTCACCGTCGGACTTCGCAGCGGCCGCTGCGGCGGGATCGCCCCTCGTGATATTCGGAATCGTCCTGGTGCTCACGCAGAAAGTGTTGCTCGGCAACCAGACTCGATTCGTAACGCACGGTGGCAAGGCCTTTTCCCCACCGAGTGGGAAAGGCACGTGGGCGGTCGTGACGATCGGGCTCTTCGCTCTACTGGCCCTGGTGATTCCGTTGCTCGGCCTTGTCATCGTCTCGCTGACGCCGTACTGGTCCGGATCGTTGTCCTGGAGTCTGTTGACACTGGACAACTTTCGCGAGTTGCTCGGCAACAATGCTGTCGTGCAATCCGTTCTCACCAGCGTGTCGACATCGTTGGGAGCAGTGGCGATCTGCATTCCGCTCGGGTATCTGATGGCCAATCTTCTCGTTCGTGGACGCCGGTTCAAGATCCTCGCGCTGATCGCCGACCTCATTACCGCACTGCCACTCGGTATTCCGGCCGTCATCTTCGGCGTCGGTTTTCTGCTCACGTACACGGAACCGCCTCTGATCCTCTACGGGACCAGGACGGTCATCATCTTGGTGTACGTGGTGTTGATGCTGCCGTTCGCTACCAGGATGCAGATGACCGCAATGCTGGCGCTGGGCAACACGTACACCGAGGCGTCGGCGACGAGTGGTGCATCGCCTGTCGTGACGACGATGCGCATCATGTTGCCGCTCATGCGCCCCACCATTCTGAGCGCCGTGGCCTTGATGTTCATTCTCCTCACCCATGAGTTCGCGGCATCGCTCCTGGTTCGAGCGTCGACGACGCAGGTCATGGGCACGCTTCTGTTCGACATGTGGCAGAACGGGTCCTACCCCCTCGTCGCCGCGATGGCGTTGTTGATGACAGCAGTGACGACGATCGGTGTCGCGTTCGCGATGCTCGTCGGTGGCCGGAACGTGTTGAGCAAGCTGTGACGAGGACAGGACGAACATGAATACTCGCTTGCAGGACAAGGTCGTTCTGGTTACCGGTGCGACTGGGGGACTGGGCACATCGATTGTGGGCCGACTCGCCGACGAGGGTGCGTCGATCGTTGTCACCGACGTGGATCAGGCGTCGTGCGAGAAGCTCGTCGCCGCCCAGGAGAACCCGGAGGCGCACCTGGCATTCGCGCTGGACATCACGCAGGAACATGCGTGGCGCGATGCGGTAGCCGCGGTATCCCAACGCTATTCGAGACTCGATGCGCTCGTGAACAACGGCGCCATCGGCAGTCTCGGAACCGTCGTCGACGAGAATCTGGACACCTACAATCGCGTGGTCGAGATCGGCCAGACCGGCACGTGGCTCGGCATGAAGCACGCGGGTGCCTTCATCGAGGAATCCGGAGGTGGGTCGATCGTCAACATCTGCTCGATCCTGGGCAGCGTTGGGGGACTGGGAAACAGCGTGGCCTACGCCGCTGCGAAAGGCGCTGTGCGGACGATGACGAAGAATGCCGCACTGCATTGGGCGACGAAGGGCGTTCGGGTCAACTCACTGCACCCGGGCTTCATCGGAACGGAACAGTTGCTCGAACGGTACGAAGGGTCCGAACGACACCGCGCCATGCTGGCCCACACGCCCATGGGGCGGCTGGGGACTGCGTCGGAAGTTGCTGCAGCAGTCGCTTTTCTGGCCGGCGACGACTCGACGTTCGTGACCGGATCGGAACTGTACGTCGACGGTGGGTGGACCTGCGCCTGACCCCCCATGTGCATGGAAATACATAGCCCACTATGTATTTCCATGCACATGGCGGCGAAGCCGCCCTACGTGAAGAAATCCACGCCATCGTCGGTTCGGACACGAAGCTGTCCGCGTTCGACGAGAACGTCCAGGTGCGCGAGGGTCTCGCACGTGGCGACCATCTTGTTGAAATCGTCCAACTCGGCGAACGACCGATCATGTCTGGTCCAGGTGAGAACAGCGGCAACCGCAGACCCCGAAGCGGTCCCGAGTGTGCGGACGACGGTCGATGTGTCCGACAGCCTGCGTTCGTGGTGCGCGAGAAGCTGGCGGCAACGTTCGTGCACTCCCATTCCCGGAAAGCCGTGCGAGGGCAGCATCGTTCGGTCGTTGCCGTCGAGCATCATCTCGAGAGACGCCATGTACTTCGCCAGCGGCAGATCCCAGTCACCGAGTTCGAAGCCGATGGACGGCGTGATGGTCGGCAGAACGTGGTCGCCGGTGAAGCTGACGGATCGCTCGACGTCGTGGAACACCAGGTGTCCCTTGGTATGACCGGGTGTGTGCACGGCCTCGATACGGTGACCCGGAATGTCCAGTGGGCCTGCCGACAACCATTCGTCGGGCTTCTCCCAGTCCGAGACGTTGAAGGGTACCGCAAGGGCGCTCGTCCGGGCTCGGCGCGCGGTCTCGTAGGCGCCGGCACGATGGAGCTCGCGAATGGAGCTTTCGGGTACGTTGCTCTGCAGGGAATTGATCGCCGAAATGCCCGGGGCCTCAGCCGAACCCAGGTGCACGCGTGAGCCGTAGCGTCGGCGCAGCTCCACTGCGAACGTGTAGTGGTCGCGGTGGACATGGGTGACGTAGATGTCGTGAATGTCCGACGGTCCACGGCCTATGCGGGACAGCGCCGACATCAGTTCGTCGTGGGCGGTGTCGGTGTGCCAACCGCCGTCGATCAGAGCGAGACCGCGATCTGTCTCCAACGCGTAGACATTGATCGCTCGCAAGCCGTCCTGAGGCATCTGCAATGGAATTCGGTGGATACCGTCGGACACGGGGAAGCAGCCGGCGTCGGTCCACGAGGACGTCATCAGGACTCCGCGAGGGGAACCATCGTCTTCTCGTCGCCGTACCACATCATTCGACGCCCACCCATGTCGCCGACGTGTTCGACGGCGGCTTTCCATTCGGGGCTGGCGAGCGCGGTATCCAATGCCTCACGGGACTCGAAGCTGAGTACCGACAAACCGTCCCAGCCCTCGGACTTGCTTCCGAACGATTCGAGTAGTTCGGTGTGCTGCCAACGAAGGAGTCCCGGCAGGGGATACGTGACGTCGGCGTGTTCGCCTCGCCACCACGTGATGAACTGATCGTGGGTCCAGTCGGTCGGCCGAGCAGCGACCAGTACCAGGTTGTACATGCTTCTCCTAAGTGAATTCTGTTCGGTTTGAATGATCATGCGGAAACCCACCCGGGTCCGCGCGTGCTACTTGCGAACCACGCGCATCGCCGCGTCCGTCACGAACTCGGCAATCTCGTCGATGGAGAGCTTTCCGTCAGGTCGGTACCATCGCCAGACGCTGATGACCAGAGCGAGCACCAGCCGTGCTTGCATCGTCGGATCCGATTCCGTGAATTCGCGCGAGTCGATACCGCGGGCGATCAGCGACGTCCAGTTGGTCTCGATCTGCTGGACCAGATCACGGCATTGCAACCGCTCCGCTTCTTCCTTGGCCGACTGACGCTCGGTGGCAAGCAGATCCATGTGATTCTGCAGAATCCGACGTTGGAGGGCGTCGGTCGGAGTTGCCGCGAGGGAGGCGAGAATACCTGCTCGCAATGCTTGTTCCGGATCGGAGACGTCGTCGGTTGCTGCGGTGAATCGTTCGACGGAGTCGGCCAATTCGAGCCGCATGATGGTCAGGAGGCAGTGGCCCTTGGACTCGAAGTAGTGATACAGAGCGGTTTGACCGATACCGACCTCGTCGGCGATGGACGCCCATTTGGTGTGCTCGTATCCCACCTTGCCGAAGTGGTCGATAGCGGCGGACAGTATGCGCGTTCGCTTCGATCGCGGACTCTCGCGTCGAACTCCGGTTCCTACCGTCATGTATGTCCCCACTGTCGAGCGTCGTATCGGATTCCGTCGATTCTACATTTTCCGAGATGAATTCGAATCGGTTAGCGTGGCCAACTTCCGTGCCATTTCGATTGCGTCGGGACGTGACAGCTTGCCGACGCGGTTCTGCGGCAGGTCGTCGACGGTGAAGACGTACTCGGGCCATTTGAACTTCGGAAAATCGGTGTCGGCAAGCCGAGATGTGACGTCGTCCAAGCTCATGGGCTCACCGCCCGTGACGATCAACGCTGCAGCGCGCTCACCGAGAAGGTCGTCGGGTACCGGGACGACACAGACCTGTACGACGGAATCGAGCGCAGCGAGAGCTGATTCCATCTCGTTGATGTCGATGTTGCGTCCACCGCGGATGATGATCTGCTTCTGTCGACCCATGACTCGAATCGAGCCGTCGTCGAACACTTCCACGAGATCACCCGTCGGAAGGAAGCCGTCGTCGGTCAGTTCCGGCGGGACCGGTGTGCCGTTGCGGGCATACCCGACATACAGCGAAGGGCCTTTGACCTGCGCTTCGCCGATCTCACCCGGGGAGAGGGGAATTCCCGACGGGTCGACGGCACGAACGACGGTGCCAGGGAACGGTCGCCCGTCGCGTCCGAGCCTGATCGACGGTGGATCATCGAGTGCGGGGGTGGTGTGGCCCAGACATTCCGACATTCCGAATACGCGAAGGAAAGTCGTGTTCAACCACTGTTCTGCCTCGCCCAAGGCCCGTTCGTTCATCGGCCCGCCGCCGACGGTCATGGCGCGCATGGGCGTCAGTGCGTCCTTGGATTCGTCGGCGACCGAGAGTTGCAATGCCATCGTCGGCACCAACATCGTCCACGCCACCTGGTGGTCGCGGACTGCATGGAGTGCGCCGACGGGGGACCACCGACCGATCGACACCATACGTCCGCCCAGCAGCGCTGGAAGGTACATTCCGAAACAGAACGCGGCGACCGACGACAACGGAACGAATGCTCCGATCGCTTCCCCTGGCCTCAGGCCTACCGCCTCGATGGTGCTGGTGCAGGCGTACCGAATCGCTTCCTCGGACTGAACGACGCATTTGGGGCGCCCGGTGGACCCCGACGTCATTGCGATCGCAGCGCCTCCGTTCCATCGGTCGACCGACGAGAATTTCCGACCGGTGGACTGGACGAGATGCGCCCCGAAGGCCGTGTTCGACACCGGGAAGTTCTCGTTCGAGACTCCCCAGTGGGACAGGGACTTCGGGTCTCCGATGACGAGATCGGGAGCGATGTCCTCGAGCGCCAGTTGGAATTCGGACTCGGTGGCATGCGGGCTGAACACTGCCACGACTCCGCCGCGTAGTCCGATGGCCAAGGCCGCTGCGACGGTCGTCCACGTGTTGTCCGCCTGGACGAGTGCGGTCGGTGCGCCGGAATCGAGTTCGGCGATGGTGTCGGCCAGGGAGAGTGCGGCCGCGACGATCGACCCGATGGTGTGTCTGCCCGACTCGTCGACCACCGCGACGGCATCGGGTGTGCGCTCGGCCCGGGACACCATCTGTTCTGCAAGCCATTTCACGGTCGTGCCTCTTTCGTCTGTCGCGATAGGGTCATGTCGATCACTGCTCGGCCCGTGATGGAACCCGCCCGCAGTTGTCGGTAGGCCTCAAGGGTGTCGGAGAACGGGAACGTGGTGACTTCGGCGTGCAACACCCCGTCTCGGGCGAGTTCGACGACGGCTCGCAGGTCGTCTCTGGTTCCCCAGAACGGCGCGCTCACATGCCATCCGGTGGCCAAGCCCACGTCCTTGCCGACGGTCAGCCGGCCACCCCCGCTTCCGACCACCACCGATCTGCCGCCGGGTGCGAGCAGGGCGGCGCTGTCGGCGACGGTGCCCGGGGCGCCGACGAAATCGAGTACCAGATCGGCACCACCGAGGGCCGAGATGCTGCGACGCGCGTCGGCAAGGCTCTCGTGACATTCGTGAGCGCCGGATTCCAGTGCCAGACGGTGCATTTCGACGCGTGTCTCGATCGCCACGATGGTGCTGGCGCCCAACGATCGAAGAATCTGCACGGCAAGGTGTCCGAGGCCGCCGACTCCGACGACCACCAAGACACTCAGGTCGTCGATCATCTCGGAGTTGGTACGGATCGCGTGATACGCGGTGAGGGCCGCGTCGGCGAGAGGTGCCGCTGTCCGAGGAGCCAGTGTGCCGAGGGGGACGAGCACGTCGGACGACGGCACGACCATCAGTTCCGCCAACCCGCCGCCGTGGCCGAGACCGTTACCGATGGGCCTCAGGCGCCCGTCCGACGACGGGGTCAGTGCGAGGCAGTAATTCTGCCTGCCGCGCAGACAGTTTCGGCATGTGCCGCAGCCCCAGATTCCGTGGACGACGACGGAGTGCCCGATCCACGAGCTGTCGGCGGTCGGACCTGCCGCGACGACGGTTCCTGCCACCTCGTGTCCGAGGGTCAGGGGAAGCGGGTAGGCGAATCGGTCGGCGGACGAGTCCATGACGTGCAGGTCTGACCTACACAGCCCGGCAGCGTCCACACGGAGAACGAGTTGATCTCCGGTGGGTTCGGGTTCGGGGATCTCCTGGAATTCAGGTGCGGCACCCCATTCGGTGAGCTGCACGGCCAACATCAGCGAGCCGTCCAACCGCCGTCGACGATCAGTGTCTGTCCGGTCATGTACGACGATGCGTCCGAGGCCAGGAACAACACCGCGCCGTCGATCTCCCCGTCGACGCCGCCGCGCCCGAGCATCGTGTTCCGTCGCACCCACCCTGCGGACTTGTCGTTGGTGAACAAGCCATCGGTCATCTCCGTATCGAACCACCCGGGAACCACGGCGTTCACGCGGATACCCCGTCGGCCCCACTGCCCGGCGAGTTCGCGGGTCAGACCCAGTGTTCCCGCCTTGGACGCCGCGTAACTCGCCCCGCCGATCGGCGCGGTCGACACCAGCCCGATGACCGACGAGATGTTGATGAACGACGCATTCGAATCCTGTGGAATTCTCCCGGCCGCATAGGTGGCGAGATGGAAACCGGCGATCAGGTTGATCTCCATGATCGAGTGGAACCCCTCCCGCGTCTCGTCCTCGGCGTTGGGCGGTCCTGGCTTGCCGGCATTGTTCACCAGGACGTCCAGACGTCCCGACAGCTCGAAACATCGGTCGACGAGCGCCCGACGATCTGCGTCCTCGGTGACGTCGCACCGAACGGGCACGATGCCAGGTACGTCGTCGGCCAGGGCTTCGAGTCGGTCGAGACGTCGAGCCGCCGCAAACACCGTCGCGCCGGCACCGGCCAGGGTTCGGGCGAATCCGAGGCCCAATCCTGACGATGCCCCCGTGACGATCGCAGCGCGACCGGTCAGGCCGAACATGTCCGTCAGCACGCGTCCACCTTCTATGTCGTTGTCCGTCATGGTTTCTCTCGTCAGTAGACGGCCGTACGGCCGCCGTCCACGGGAATGAGTGCACCGGTGGTGTATCCGGCGTCGTCGGACGCGAGATGGGTCACGAGCCCGGCGATCTCCTCGGGTCGTCCCAGTCTGGCGGCCGGGAGACGGTCGACGATCTTGCCGATGAACTCGTCGTCCCAGTTCTCGGACATGTCGGTGGCGAAACCGCCCGGCATCACACAGTTCACTCGGACCCTAGGAGCGTATTCCTGGGCGAAGGCCCTTGTCAGGGCGTTGAGGCCGTTCTTCGCTGCCGCGTACATCGCCTCGGGCGGACTGGGGCGCTCGGCGCCGATGCTCGAGATGTTGACGATGGATCCGCCTCCAGCCGCCGCCATGCGTTGCCCGGCAACGGCCATCAACCGGAACGGGCCCTTGAGATTCACTTCGATGGTCTTGTCCCACAGGCCTTCTGTGACTGCGGCAAGGTTGTCGGCCAGCGGAGCGATACCCGCGTTGTTGACGACGATGTCGAGGCTGCCGAACCGCTCGATGATCTCGTCGACTGCGGGTTCGATGGTGTCCCATTGTCCGACATGAAGGGCGAACGGGTGTGCTGTGCCCGGCCCTGTGTCGCCGAGCGACGCCACTGCCGACTCGCAAGCATCCAGCTTTCGACTCGATACGACGACCGTCGCACCCGCGTCGCGTAACCCACGCGCTATCGCCAGTCCGAGCCCGCGACTTGCGCCCGTGACCAGAGCGACCTTGCCTGCCAATTTCGGTGTACTCATGTGTACTTCTTCACCTCGAGTCGTGCGATGGTTCGCAGGTGGACCTCGTTGGGTCCGTCGGCGATCTGCAGGGCGCGCGTGATGGCGTAGAGCCGCGCGAGGATCGTGTCGTTACTGACGCCTGCGGCGCCGTGTACCTGGACGGCTCGATCGACGACGTTGTGTGCGACCTCCATGGCCGCCACCTTGATCGCAGCGACTTCCGAACGGGCAGAAGCATTTCCGCGCGTGTCCATGAGCCATGCGGATTTGAGGACCAACAGCCGGATCTGGTCGATCTCGACTCGACTGCGTGCGATCCACTCGCGTACGACGCCGCGGTTCGACAGTGGTCCCCCGAACGCGTGGCGCTCGGTGGACCTGCGGCACATCATCTCCAGGGCGCGTTCGGCCATGCCGATCGCACGCATCGCGTAGTGCATGCGACCCGGTCCCAGGCGGCCCTGCGCGATCGCGAAACCGTCACCCTCGGCACCGAGCATGTTCGACGCGGGCACACGGACATCGGTGAATTGGACTTCACCGTGTCCGAGCCGGTCCTGGAAGCCGAACATCGGCAGATCACGCAGGACCTCGATGCCCGGCGCGTCCGTCGGAACCAGGATCATGCTCTGCTGCCGGTACGTCGGTCCGTCCGGATCCGACTTTCCCATGAAGATCATCAGCTTGCAGTCGGGGTCGAGTACGCCCGAGGTGTACCACTTACGGCCGTTGATCACGTACTCGTCGCCGTCGCGGCGAATCGTCGAGGTGATGTTGGTGGCATCGGAGCTGGCGACGTCGGGTTCCGTCATCGCGAACGCAGAACGAATACTGCAGTCCAGCAGCGGTTTCAGCCACTGATTCTTCTGTTCTTCGGTCCCGTACATGGCCAGAATCTCCATGTTGCCGGTGTCCGGCGCCGAGCAGTTGACGGCCTCGTTGCCGATGATGGATCGGCCGACGATCTCGGCGAGTGGAGCGTATTCGAGGTTGGTGAGCCCTGCGCCGAGGCCGTCGTGGGTCATGAACAGATTCCACAATCCGAGTTCGCGGGCGCGGGCCTGCAGATCGCGCATGATCTGCGGCTGCTCGTGTGGATTGTCGTTCGCGGCGATCTGCTCGTCGTAGACCTTCTCGGCCGGATAAACGTGATCGTTCATGAAGGCTTCGAGCGTGCCGGTCAGTTCTTCGGTGCGTGGGGAGTAGGAGAAGTCCACGTGTTCGCTCCTGAAAGTTGGTGGTGGCGTCAGTGCCGAAGCAAGGCGGTACCGGTGTGGATCAATCTGTCGATGGTCGCCGGGAGTTTCTCCTGGTCCGGGTCGATATGGCGTCCTTCGCGGTGGCGTCGCAGATTGTGTCCCATGATCGCGGCCATCTTCAGACGCCCCAGGGCGTCGAACCATGTCATGTCCGGAATCTCCGGGCCGGTTTTCGTGTACGCGGAGATCAGTTGGGCGGTGGTAGGTAGACCTGGCACCTCGCGGCCGACGCCGGGGAAGTTGGTGCCGTCGGCGAAGACGAGAAACCATCCGAGTTCCACCCGTGGGTCGCCGGCACTCCAGATCTCCCAGTCGATCAACGCTGCCGGTTCGTCGCCGGTGGAGATGATGTTGCCGAGTCGGTAATCGCCGTGCACGAGAACAGGTTCGACGGGCTCGGGCACATCCGAACGAAGGAGCCTCAGGAGTTCGTCGCCCCCGACGACCAATTCGGGCGGCACCGCACCCAACGTGCGAGCCCATCGCTCGAGTTCGTCGGCGGGCGACAGCGGCGCGCCCGCACCGGGAACGGAGTCGAGGTCGACGGCGTGCAGCCGGGGGAGGACCTCGGCTGCACGAAGCATCCGTCGAGCCGCGACGTCGGCATCGACTGCGGGGTCGTCGAGGACCGGCTCCAGAGATTCACCCTCGACCAATTCCATGGCGAACCATGCCGGTTCGGTGTCGTCGACGGCGACGATGCGCGGGACCGGGACATCGGTGTCGGCCAAGGACTGCAGAATGGATGCCTGACGGAGCATGTCGTGGCGTCCGATCGAACGTTGGCCTTCCGGAACAGCTTTGACGACGATGGCACCGTCGGATGTGCTTGCGCGGTAGGTCAGACCCGAGTGTCCGCCAGGCAGGATGTCGAAGTCCGTGACTTCTCGTCCGGCCAGTGCGGTGACTACGCGAGATTCGAGCGTCGAGTGCGTCATGGTTTCGGCTCCCGGGGAAGGCCGAGTACTCGCTCGGCGATGATGTTGTGCTGGATCTCGTCCGTTCCGCCGGCGATGCGGTATCCGGGTGCACCGAGGAGGTGTTCGGACCACGCGAACGTCCCCCACCGCCCGGAATCGGATGTCGCCTCACGCCCGAGCAGCAGTCGGACGACGTCCGACGTCGTAGCCATCGTGTCGGTGGCGAGCAATTTGCCCAACGACGCCTCGGGCCCTGGATCGTTGCCTGCGACGATCGCGCCTGCCACGCGCATGGTGCCGATTCGTTGCACGTAACTGCGGGTCACGAGGTCGGCGACTGCGTCGCGCTCGATTTCGGTCAACTCACGGCCGAGGTTGCGAGCCAGCTCCACTGCCTGATCGGCGTTGGCGAGCCCGAGAGTGCCGCCGTCGAGACGCTCGGCCGCCAGTACCGTGAGCGCTACCTGCCATCCTCGTCCGACCGGACCGAGGCGGTGCGTATCGTCGAGTTCGACGCCCTCCAGATAGACCTCGTTGAAGGAGCTGCCGCCGGTCATCTGACGAATAGGCCTGACGGTGACGCCCGGGGCGTTGATGGGGACCAGGAGCATCGTCAGTCCCGCGTATTTGGAGACGCTGGTGTCGGTGCGGCACAACGCGACTCCGTAGTCCGCGACGAGTGCGCCGGACGTCCACACCTTGTGGCCGTCGATGATCCACGAACCATCCGGTGTCCGGTCGGCTCTGGTACGTACCGCGGCGAGATCGGAGCCCGCTTCCGTTTCGGAGAACAGCTGGCAGGCAATGAGATCGGTGCGCAGCATCGCGCGCACGAACTTGGCCTTCTGTTCGTCGGTGCCCCACTGCTGGATGGTCGGTGCCACCAATTGCTGAGTCACCGAGAACATCTCGGTGCGGCGAGGTACGTCGAATGCTTCCTCGGCGCGCCGGAAAGCCAGCACGTACGACATGGGTAGATCGTGTCCACCGAACTCGACAGGAGAGTTCAGTGCACCCCAACCCGCGTCGAACTTGGCTTTCTCGTAGCGAGAAATAGTGTCCGTGTGCTCGCGCTCCTGCTCGGCGGTCCAGTTCTCGAATACGGCCACCGAGTCGGGACCCTCGCCCCACACTGCTTCGGTGCGCGGCTGTGCGACGGAGGCAAGCCATGCGTGTGCGTTCTCGGTGAACTCGGCGAGGTCGGGAATCGTTGTCTGTGTCACTTGATCAGCCTCTTGGTCGACGACGGCTCACACCGTCAGCACGGTGCAGGCACTGATGCCCGGTGCCCCGTAGACGTGGGTGAATCCGACACGTGGATCGTTCGGAACCTGGCGCTCACCCGCCTCGCCGCGGAGTTGGGTGACTATCTCGTGGACTTGGCGCAGTCCCGACGCGCCGATCGGTTCGCCGTTGGCGATGCACCCACCGTCGGTGTTGATCGGGAGCCTGCCGCCGATCTCGGTGTCGCCGGCGGCGATCATGGCTTCCTGTTCGCCGGGCTTGCAGAACCCGCATTCGGCCATGTGCATGATCTCGGCGCCGCTCTCGGTGTCCTGCAACTGTGCGACGTCGACGTCCTCGGGGCCGAGGCCCGCGAGTTCGAAGGCGGCGGCCGCCGCGTCGGCGCTCACGCTGGTGGGTTCACCGGTGCCTTGAACGGACGGGCTGAACACCTCGAAGGACCCGAACTGCCGTGTGCGGTGCGCGATTGCGCGGAGGTGGACAGGACGCCCACCGAGCCTGGCGACAGCGTTCGCGCCGGCAACGACGATGGCCGCGGCGCCCTCGCCGGGGGAGCAGAACATGTACCGGGTAAGTGGATCGTTGACCATGTCGGCGCTCGCGATGGTATCGACGTCGATGGCGTCGCGACGCCAGGCATTGGGGTTCAGGGAACCGTTTCGGTACGCCTTCGCAGCAACCCGAGCGAGTGTGTCGCGAGAGATGTCGTGCCGACGCATGTAGCGCGAGATCTTCGCGCCGAAGAATTGAGTCGTGACCATCAGACCGGCTTCACCGTAGCCTTCGGGAAGTCCCCAGTCGGCGGGCCTCGGGTCGAACGCACCGCGCGGATGTTTGTCGAAACCCACTGCAAGCGCGATCTCGGCAGCCCCGGACCGAACTGCGTTGACCGCCGAGAAGAGCGCACTGCCGCCCGTCGCGCACCCGTTCTTGACGTTCGTGAACGGGATCCCGGTCAAACCGAGTTCTGCGACGAGTGTGTCGGCGAGTCCCGATCCGTCGCTGCCACCGAACGCCACCTGGACGTCCGGCCACGCAATCCCCGCATCCCGCACGGCGGATTCGATTGCGCTGACGGCCATCTGGCGGCCGCTGACACCGGGCTGCCTGCCGAACTTGGACAGCCCGGCGCCGATGATCGAAACATTTTGTATCACTGCGAAACTCCTGCCGTCGAGTGAGCTACCACGCTGAACCGGGGCACCGGCGAGGTGGACACCAATCTCACCGGTGCCTGGTCCAGTTCGTCGAAGCGCTCGCAGTCGATGATCGCTTCGACCTTGATGCCGTCTGGTAGTTCGACGTATCCGACGGCGAACGGCCGAAATCCTCCTGGGGGAGGGACATACGGCGGCGACTTCGGTGCGAAACGCTGCACGGTGTACGCCCACACGGTTCCGGTGGTGCTCAGCGTCGCCGGAACGGCTGTCGGCGTCGCACACCTGCTGCACATCGAGCTGGCAGGAAAGGCGACTGTGCCGCACTTCGTGCACTTGCTACCTTCGAGCGCAAGGCCCGCCGTCGTGTCCATCTCCATCCCTTCGGGTAGTCGTCCGGCTGCGGAAACGTCAGCGACCGACCCACTTGGGTTCACGCTTCTCGAGGAATGCGGTGACGCCCTCCTTGCCGTCCTCGGACTGCAGTGCGTTGCCGACCGCGAGGTGTTCCATGACCATGAGGGACTGGATGTCCGCGTCGAGGCCGCGGTCGATGCACATCTTGGTCAGCTTCATCATGAACGGACTCTTGTCCACCAGGGGTGCGATGAAGTCCGCAACCAGCTGGTCGAGCTCGGCTGCCGGTGCCGACGCATTGATGAGGTCGAAGTCGACCGCTTCCTGGCCGCTGAGCAGCTTGCCGGTCAGCATCAGTTCCTTGGTCTTGCGGATGCCGATCATGCGTGGCAATCGGTAGATGGGCCCGGCGCCACCGAACAGTGCCCGGCGGATGTGGAAGTCGCCGATCTTCGCGTCGTCCGAGGCGACGGCGAAGTCGCAGGAGATCATCAGTTCGAATCCACCTGCGGTGACGTAGCCTTCGAGCACTGCGACCGATGGGGTGTTCATCGAGTAGAGCCGATCGCAGACCTTTGCGGACAGCACCGCGACGTCCATGGCGTTGGTGGTTCCGACGAAGTCCGACAGCAATTCGTCGAGGTCGAATCCAGAGCAGAATTGGTTCTGGACACCGCGCAGGACAAGGACTTTCAGGTTCGGGTCGTTGTCGACCTCGACGATGATCTCGTCGAGGCGGTGCAGCAGTTCGACCGTCACTGCGTTCTTCTTGTGGGGGCGGTTCAGCCAGACACGAGCAACCTCGCCGTCCTTCTCCAACAAGATGTGGTCGGTCTCAACCATGGTGGTGCCTTTCGTTCGTCAAACTTGAACTGGATTCACTTCAGTATTAGCTACCAGGTCTGTCGACGTCAATAGCTGAACCGAAGGTGGTTCGAAAAGGGCTCTAGAGTGCGACCAGATCGGCGATCCGTGCGCGGTGTGTGCGCGAATCACCCTGTATCGCTTCGTTTCCCAGCGCGCGTCTCAAGTAGGAATGCGCAGGATGCTCCCACGTGAACCCGACGCCACCGTGTAGCTGCACTGCCTCGTGCACGGCGTGGAGGGCGGCATCGATGCATACCGCACCCGCCACCGCGATGGCCAAATGGGCATCGTCGGGGCGTCCGTCGTAGACGGCTGCTGCATATCTCGCCGCGGACCGTGCGCGTTCGAGCTCGATCAACACATCGGCGAGACGGTGCTTGACGGCCTGAAAGGACCCGATCGGCCGGCCGAATTGGCTGCGCGTCTTCACGTACTCCACCGTCATGTCGAGTACTGCATCCGCGATGCCGGTGTTCTCGCTGGCCAACGCCAATGTCGACAAGTCTCGCAGGTGCGCGATGTACGTCGCACTGTGCTCGGCGGACGCCAGCAGAATTGCCGGGGACTGTGTGACAGTGAGGTCGGCCTGACGTCGGGTCGGGTCGAGTACGGTCCTCGGGCGCGCATCGACGTGACGTTCTGTCTCGAGCGCGAAGACGCCGACGCCGTCCTCGTACTGGGCCGACACGACGACGACGTCGGCCCCGCTGCCGCCGACAACGTTGTGCGACTCCCCGTCGAGAATCCATCCCGATTCGGTCTTGCGGGCGAGGATTCGGTCCCCTTCGGTGGTCAGCGTGCTGACGGCGGCCACCGCGGAGCCGTCGAGAAGCTTCTTGCGCGCCTCGTCGGTGTGCGTGGGGGCGTGGAGAAAGGCCTGGACTCCGAGAACGGCCGAGGAATAGACCGGCTCGGGGGACAGGCTGCGCCCGCATTCTTCGAGGATGATGCCCAGTTCGACCATGCCGTAGCCGAGACCACCCTGGTCCTCGGGCGCAGCGAGCGTGGTGACGGACATGTCGTCGACGAGTCGCGTCCATTGTTCGGACGAGTATCCGAGCGGCGTCTGCGAGACCGTCCTTATCTGTTCTACCGTCGCGTATTTGGCGAAAATGCCACGAACGGCGTCCCGGATGCCTGCTTGTTCGTCGCCGGGCGTCAGTGCTGCTGGTTCGAACCTGGGCCGCGGGGCTTCGATGGTGATCGTCGACGGTGCCATGTCACTCCACTCGAGTTGAGTTCACTTTACTTTTGCACGATAGCGCGGAAGACTCTCGACAAACAGAGTCAATTCGAACTAAGTTCACTTCATGAAGCTGAAGATTCTGGACTACTATGCGACCTTGGACGAGGGGCACCTGGACGCCGCAGTCGCCATGCTTGCCGAGAACGTCGAGTTCGCGATGGTGCTGCCGACAGGTGCCAACAGGAAGTCGGGTCGAGCGGCGATGCTCGAGTATCTGAAGGGGCGCCCGCCCGTCGATCGCAAGCACAGACTTTTTCGCTCGGCGGCCGACGGAGATCTTCAATTCGCCCATGGGGCGGTAACCGAGGGTGACCGCACGACCGGCTATTTCGTCGGCGTCATGCATTTGGGCGCCGACGGCCTGATCGATCGGTATCAGGTGTCGTTCGACGCCGAATTCGGCCTCTTGCCAGACGATTCCACTCAGGAAGGTGTGCAGTGACAACCGCGAACATCGAGACGCCGACGCTTGCGCAGTGGTTCGAATACATGGACTCGGACGATCCGGATCGAGTGCTGAACATGATCACAGCCGACTTCGTGATGTCGGTTCAGTTCTCCAAAGGTCAAGGCGCATCGGCCGAATTCGTCGGCGACCGCGAGGGATTGATCGCTTACCTCGCGCAGCGCGAGAAGAGCACATTGGTACACCATATCGACGCGGGCGTGACCGTCGACGGGCTGGAGCTCGTCCTCGGGCGCACCACGCGCGACGGCGAGTTCGAAGCGTCGTTCAATGCCACCGCGCAGATCGGCGACGACGGCAACGTCCGGCGTCTGCTGATCGCGAGAACTCCGGAAATCTCGTTCGATTGATTTCCCCCACGCCTGAAAGGACATTCGGTGAGTGAACAACCCCTGATCTTCGAGGCGATACGTACTCCTCGAGGCAAGCAGCGCCGGGGAGCCCTGCACGGCGTCAAGCCGGTGGATCTCGTTGCTGGATTGATCCGAGAGTTGCGAACTCGTTTCCCGGACATGGACCCCGCCGACATCGACGACGTCGTCCTCGGTGTCGTTTCACCGGTCGGGGAGCAGGGGGCAGTGATCTCGCGAGCGGCGGCATTGGTTGCAGGCCTGCCGGATTCCGTGCCCGGGACGCAGATCAACAGATTCTGTGCATCGGGTCTGGAGGCAGTCAACCTCGCGGCGCAGAAGGTGGCGTCGGGCTGGGACAGCCTGGTAGTCGCCGGTGGCGTCGAATCGATGTCGCGAGTACCGATGGGAAGCGACGGCGGCGCGCTGTTCACCGACCCGACTACGACATACGATCTGCACATCGTCCCGCAGGGGATCGGTGCCGATCTCATTGCCACCGTCGAGGGATTCACCCGAGACGACGTCGACGGATACGCCGCCGAGTCTCAACGACGCGCGGAATCGGCATGGGCCAAGGGATATTTCGCGAAGTCGGTAGTGCCGGTGAGGGACATCAACGGTGTCACCCTGCTCGATCACGACGAGCACCGTCGTCCGGGTACCACCGCACAGAGCTTGGGGCAGTTGAAGCCGGCGTTCGCGGCGATGGCAGCCGCGACCGGATTCGACGACGTGGCACTGCAGAAGTACACCGACATCGAGCGAATCGACCACGTTCACACGGGCGGAAACTCGTCGGGCATCGTGGATGGAGCGTCGTTGGTGTTGGTGGGCAGCGCCGCGGCCGGGGACAGGGCGGGACTGGTGGCTCGTGGACGCATCGTCGCGACGGCGCAGGTCGGCAGCGAACCGACCATCATGCTGACCGGACCCACACCAGCGACCGAAAAGGTGTTGCGGAGAGCAGGTTTGACGGTCGAGGACATCGACGTCTTCGAGCTGAACGAAGCCTTTGCGTCGGTAGTTCTGAAATGGATGAAGGATCTGGACATCCCCCACGAGAAGACGAACGTCAACGGCGGCGCCATCGCGATGGGACATCCGCTCGGCGCCACCGGGGCGATGCTCGTCGGAACCGTTCTCGACGAGCTCGAACGTATCCAGGGGCGCTACGGGCTGATCACATTGTGCATCGGCGGCGGCATGGGCGTCGCCACCATCATCGAACGCATCTGACGCTGCACTCGAATACGAAAGACATCGGAAAACTATGACCGACAACATGATCGGATGGGACCGCGACGCCGACGGCATCGTCGTTCTCACGATGGACGACCCGCACAAGGGCGCCAACACGATGAACGATCTGTACATCGAGTCGATGGCGGCCACCGTCGACCGGCTGGAGGCGGAGAAGGACTCCATCACCGGAGTCGTCGTGACCTCTGCCAAGAAGTCGTTCTTCGCGGGCGGTGATCTCGGGGATATGACTGCCGATCCCGCTGGGTCGGACAGGAACGAGATCGCGACGGCATTGACACACCGAATCGACGGAATCAAAACCGTTCTACGACGGCTGGAAACCCTGGGCAGGCCCGTGGTGTCCGCGATCAACGGCGCCGCGCTCGGCGGCGGGTTCGAGATTGCGCTGCACTCGCACTACCGTGTCGCAGCGAATATCAGGGGAGTGCAGATCGGTCTGCCCGAAGTGACGCTGGGGCTGCTACCCGGGGGCGGCGGCATCACGCGCGTCGTTCGTCTGATGGGCCTGCAGGCGGCCCTTCCTGACGTCCTGTTGAAGGGGAAGCGTAGCTCGCCCGCAGAAGCGCTGGAACTGGGATTGATCGATGAGATCGTCGAGTCCGTCGCAGAGTTGATTCCGGCCGCCAAGGCATGGGTCTTGAACAATCCGACTGCCACGCAGCCCTGGGACGGCAAGGGGTTCACGATTCCCGGCGGATCTCCCGCCGATCCTGCCGTCGCGCAGAACTTGTTGGTGTCGACCAGCATGCTGCGGAAGCGCACCAAAGGTGCTCCGGCTCCTGCGCCTCGTGCAATCGTGGCTGCCGCGGTCGAAGGTGCATACGTCGATGTCGATACGGCCGACCGAATCGAAACGCGCTACTTCGTGTCGCTGGTGACCGACCGCGTGGCCCAGAACATGATCAACGCATTCTTCTTCGACAAGGAGACGATCGACCGCGGAAAGTCCAGGCCGGAGGGATACGACTCCTTCGTGCCGGCGAAGGTCGGAATCATCGGCGCGGGAATGATGGGTTCGGCGATCGCCTACGTGTGCGCACGGGCCGGCGTCGACGTCGTACTGAAGGACGTCGACATCGCGTCGGCCGAACGGGGCAAGGACTACGCGCGGAAGCTCGAAGATACGGCTCTTGCGCGAGGAACGACGACGGCTGCGAAGTCCGAAGCTACGCTCGCGCGTATCACGCCCACCGCCGACGCTGCTCAATTCGCCGGTGTCGACCTCGTCGTCGAAGCGGCGTTCGAGTCGGTCGATGTGAAGCACAGCGTCTTTCGGGAGATCGAGAACATCGTCGAGCCCGACGCCGTGCTCGGCACCAACACCTCGCAGCTGCCGATCGCCGTCCTTGCCGAAGGTGTTCAGCGCGCCGAGGACTTCATCGGGATCCATTTCTTCTCGCCTGTCGACAAGATGCCGCTCGTCGAGATCGTTCGAGGTGAGAAGACGTCGGACGCCGCGCTCGCGAAGGTCGTCGACTTCGTGCATCTGATTCGCAAGACCCCGATCGTCGTCAACGACAGTCGCGGCTTCTTCACCTCGCGTGTGATCGGCACGTTTCTCGACGAGGCGATGGCCGCGGTCGGGGAGGGCGTCGACCCGACGTTCATCGAGCAGGCTGGGGCGCAAGCGGGCTACCCGGCGCCACCACTGCAGTTGATGGACGAAGTGACTTTGACTCTGTCGCAGAAGATTCGACACGAGAACGCACGGGTGCGTGCAGAGGCCGGACACCCGCCCCGGCAGCACGGCTCCGACGACGTGATGAACACGATGGTGGAAGGCCTGTCCAGGGCCGGTCGATCGGGTGGGGGAGGGTTCTATTCCTACGACGATTCAGGAAAGCGCACCGGAATCTGGACCGGGGTACGCGAGGCGTTCTCCTCCGGCACGACACGAATTCCCATGGTGGACATGCAAGAGCGCATGCTGTTCGCGGAGTCGATCGAAGCAGTGAAATGCTTCGACGAGGGCGTCTTGACGTCGGTCGAAGAGGCGAACATCGGATCGCTACTCGGAATCGGCTTTCCGTCGTGGACCGGTGGCGTCATTCGATACATCGAGCAGTACGACGGTGGCATAGCAGGTTTCGTCGAGCGGGCACGGGAACTGGCTGCGCGATACGGAGATCGTTTCGAACCGCCGAAGTCGTTGGTGGCCATGGCCGTATCAGGTGAACGAAAGTTCGTCCTGCCTCTCTGATTCATTGTCTCGATTCCGGAATGAGATGATCATGAGCGTCGAGTATCCACACCTGTTCTCGCCGATCCAGATCGGTGGAATCTCACTGAAGAATCGCTTGGTGGCGTTACCGGCAGGTACCTCCATGGCGGTCGACGGAGTGCCGACGCACGGGGACACCGAGCATTTCGAGCGCTTGGCGGCCGGGGGTGTCGGTATGATCATCGGCGGCGCAACCGTCGTACATCCCACGACGACGCTGCGGTCGAGGAAGCTGGTCGAGGCGTACCGCGACGAATTCGTGCCTGCCGCGGCGGCGAAAGTCGCAGCAGTTCACCGTCACGGCGCTCGATTCGTCGGCCAATTGTGCCATCTGGGACGGGAATTCATCGGGGGAGAATCGGACGCGCCGCCGTCTGCGCCGTCGTCGATCAAGACGGTGCGCGACGCGTACCCACCCCACGAGTTGTCGGTGACGGAGATCGACGACATCGTCGAAGGCTGGCGAATCTCGACCCGAAACTTGGTCGCGGCCGGTGCCGACGGCGCGGAACTGCATGCGGCACACGGTTATCTGCCTGCGCAATTCATGTCTCCACTGACGAACCAGCGCTCCGACAGCTTCGGCGGCTCGTTCGACAATCGGATGCGGTTCCCGCGATTGGTCATCGATGCGATGCGGTCGGTGATGCCCCCGGGGTTCGTGCTCGGCGTGAGGCTCAGTGGTGAGGAGGAAATCCCGGGTGGCATGGGAATCGAGGACTGCGTAGCCGTCGCGGAGAATCTGTCCGATCTCGGGATCGACTATTTCAGCATCACTCACGGTACACGTGGGAAGTACGTGAAGGATTCGACGGGCGAAGACGGCGTGGCGATCCCGTCCGCCGCACGGGTCAAGAAGGCGACCGGCGTACCCACCCTTGTCGGTCAACGAATTCGCGATGCCGGAACTGCCGATCACGCGATCAAATCCGGGCATACCGACATGGTCGGCATGGCGCGCGCGTTGATCGCGGATCCGGACCTGCCGGTGAAGAGCGAGAGCGGACGTGCGGCCGAGGTTCGAGGATGCCTCGGCGTCAATCAGGACTGCCGGGCGTTCGACCCACACCTCCACTGCGCGGTCAACGCGGAAATCGGTCGGGGGCGACATCCAGGTGTCGGTGAGCGTGCACGAAAAGTCAAGGATGTCTTCGTGATCGGCGGCGGTCCAGCAGGATTGGAAGCTGCAAGGGTCGCCGCCGGACGAGGGCACCGGGTGACGGTGTTCGAGAAGGAGTCGGTTCTGGGCGGCTCGGTTCGGGTCGCGGCCGCGGCGCCTCACCGTGCGACGCTCATCGATGTCGTCGACTATCTCCAGCGCGAACTGAAGCGTCTGAAGGTCGAGGTCAATCTGTCTGCAGGTGTCGACGTGGAGGACATAGGTGACATCCGTGCTGCGGCAGATCATGTCATCGTCGCGACGGGCTCTCGTGTCGCCGAACCGTCTGCAGCGCTACTGCAACGGCCGGTCTATACGGTCGACGACGTCCTGCTCGGGATCGTCCCCGATGGCGCGGGCCGCCGGGCAGTCGTGTTCGACGACGGTGATGGCTTCTGGCCTGCGTACAGTGCGGCCGAGGCTCTGGCGCAGCGAGGTTGGGCCGTCACGTTCGCAACTGCTCTGACGGCCTTGGCTTCTCGTGTTCCCGCTGAAAGCGCGGGTCCGTTGCTTACTCGGTTGGGCTGCGCAGGAGTCGACTTCAAGGTGGCGTATTCGTTGGTCGTTCCCGAGGATCCGACGTGTCCAGTCGTGTTGCGGCCGCACTTCGGTAGCGGGGATCTGACCTACGAGGATGCAGCCCTCGTCTGGCACCGACCGCGAATTGCGGTCTCGGCGTTCGGCATGGAGCCCGGCGACACTGTCAGCATCATCGGCGACTGCGTGACTCCGCGACGAATCGGGCACGCCGTCGCCGAGGGTTACCGAGCGGGTGCCGAGTTGTGAACGACCGACCGCGACCGGACTGGAAGGCCTCACGCGTCACAAGGCAAGATTTTCTCACATCAGTGAAGGGATCCATCGATGAAATACGTTGCACGAGTGCTGGCGTCGGCGTCCGTTGCGTGTTTGACGCTCATGGCGACATCCTGCGGACAGTCGCAGGCATCCGGTCCGGTACAGGGGAGTTGGGACGACATCGTCGCCGCGGCGAACGACGAGGGCAGCGTGCATCTGTATTCGACCCAGCATCCTGACAATCTCGCTGCACTGAAGGTGGCTTTCGAGTCCAGCTACCCCGAGATTCAACTCGACTTCACCCGTGGTTCCGACGTCGAACTCAATCCGCGCGTCGAGACCGAGAACCGAACCGGCCGTGGGACTGCGGACGTGCACATGTCGTCCGACCCGGCGTGGATCGCTTCGGCCGCAGCGTCGGGTGACTATTCGACGGCAGTCGTAGGGCCTGGTTTCGACGACCCGGCGTACGAGCGTGATCGCAGCGTCATCGACGACGCGATGTTCTTGACCAGCGCGGCGGTATTCGCCCTCGGCTGGAACTCCGACGCTCTGCCCGAGGGGTTGCAATCCCAGGACGACATTCTCGATCCTGCGTTGACGGGGCGAATCGGTGTGACGAATCCTGCAGGGTTCGCCGCGGTGGTCGATCAGTACCAATTCTTCGACGAGAATTGGGGCGACGGAGACTTCGACGCACGACTGGCTGCGCTTCAACCCCGAATCTATCCGGGAGCGTTGGCAATTGCGCAGGCGTTGACGGCCGGAGAGATCGTCGCGTCGCCGATGGTGCAGCCGCTCGTGCGCGAAGAGGAGTCGGGTGCACCGGTCGGGTGGACCTTGCCCGACCCGGCATGGGGAACACCGTGGTACTCCCACGTTCTGTCCGCGGCCACGCACCCCAACGCGGCTCAGGTCCTGGCGAACTTCATGGTGTCGCAAGAAGGTCAGGTGGCCTTGTCCAAGGGATACGCCAGCGCGCTTCCCGATATCCCCGGTGCTGTCGCCCGGGCTCAGGACATCCCGATGCCCGACACCGCCGCGCTGACTCCCGACGCCATCGCCGAGTTCCAGCAGCAGTGGGAGCAGCAGTTCGTGAAGTGAGGTGGCCTCGGATGACAGTGAGCACGCTAACAGTTAGTGCACTAATTGTTAGCGTAAGCTCGAATATGTGACTTCGACTGCCTCTGATCCGCTGGCCCTCGACCGTCAGGTCTGCTTCGCGCTTGCGGTCACCAATAGGACCGTGTTGGCCGTCTATCGGCCGCTCCTCGAACCCATGGGGCTGACGCATCCTCAGTACTTGGTCATGCTGGCGCTGTGGGAGCAATCTCCACGGTCGGTCAAGAACATCGGCGCCGCGCTGCATCTCGATTCGCCGACGCTGTCTCCGCTGCTCAAGCGGCTGGAAGTCAACGGCCTCGTGGAACGGACGAGGAGTCGTTCGGACGAACGACAGCTCGCGGTTGCACTCACCGACAAAGGCGTCGCCTTGCGCGCTCAGGCGGAGGAGATACCGCCGACGGTCGTCGCAAAGCTCGGCGTCGACATGTCCGAGTTGGAGGAGCTTCATCGAGTCCTGACTCGAATCAACAACGCAGCGCTCGCCGCCGATCGATCGGAGCAGTCATGACCGAGCAGGCGTCCCGCACCCGACCCAGCGTTCTTCAGTGGCTGGGGTACGTGATCTTCGGCAAGAAACTGCCGCCCGCGATGCAGGACTGGGTACGCAACGACCTCGTCGGAAAGGGCGCGGTACCGCGTCACCTGTTCCGGTCGCTGCTGCCGTTCACTCCGATCTTCATCGGATTCCTCGTGTTGTTCCCTGGGCCGTTGTGGCTGCGCGGAGCGATGGTGCTGCTGAGCGTTCTGCTTGCACTCTTCTACACGGCGGCGTTCATGGAGCTCAATCGCGCACGTCGACTCGAATTGCACGGTCTACCAAGGGATCTGCAGAGTGATCGCAGGCGTCGTGACCTCGACTCTCAGCGGGCACGATACGAAGAGCGGTACCCGCATCACTGAAGGACCGCATATGACTCCCGCGCACCGATGGGCGCGCGGGAGGCGGTAGCGACTACCTCCAGCCCAGAGCGGGCGCGACGTCCCGGATCACCGTGTCGAGGACGTGAGCGCAGTATTCGACGCCGAGCTGGTTGGGCACCGTCAGCAGCAGTGTGTCGGCTGCTGCGATGGCTTCGTCCTCGGCCAATTCGGCGATTAGCTTGTCCGGCTCACCTGCGTACGTCTTGCCGAAGCGTGCCTTGCCGCCGTCGAGGTAGCCGACCTGGTCACCTCCGCCGCCTTCGCGACCGAAGTAGGCGCGGTCGACGTCGTTCACGATCGGGAAGATGCTCCGGCTGACCGATACGCGTGGTTCGAACGTGTGCTGTGCGTCGGCCCACCGCTTACGGAAGCGCTCGATCTGTTCTGCCTGCAGTTGGTGGAACGGCACACCGGTGTCTTCGCTCAGCAGCGTCGAACTCATCAGGTTCATGCCCTGGTCGGCGGCCCATTCCGCAGTCTGCCGCGTACCTGCGCCCCACCAGATGCGTTCACGCAGGCCTGGGGAGTGTGGTTCGAGACGTAGCAGGCCAGGCGGGTTGGGAAACATCGGCCGCGGGTTCGGGGTCGCGAAACCTTCCCCGCCCAGTAGATCGAGGAACGTGCGTGTGTGCTCACGGGCCATCTCGGCGTGGTCCGAACCCTCGGCCGGGATCTGTCCGAAGTAGCGGTACCCGTCGATGACCTGCTCGGGCGATCCTCGGCTGATGCCGAGCTGCAGCCTCGAGCCGGAGATGAGGTCCGCGGATCCCGCGTCTTCCACCATGTACTGCGGATTCTCGTAACGCATGTCGATGACGCCGGTGCCGATCTCGATGGTGCTCGTCCTGGCCCCGACTGCACCCAGTAGCGGGAACGGCGACGACAGCTGGTTGGCGAAGTGGTGCACCCGGAAGTAGGCGCCATCGGCTCCGACCTCCTCGGCGGCGACCGCCAGATCGATCGATTGCAGCAGTACGTCCGATGCCGATCGAGTCCGAGACCCCGGGGACGCCGACCAATGTCCGAACGACAGGAATCCGATGTTCTTCATGGCACGGTTCAACCTTCAACCGTAGTCGGCTATTCCCCCTTCTCCTCCCACGCATATGCATGTGCGTGGGAGGTGGAGCTCAAGTGGGGAGAACGAGCAGGAGGAAGCCTGCACCTGCCACCATGCCTGCCGACCCGATGGCGATCGCGATCGCGACGTCGGCGCGCTCGGGTGCGTCGTCGGCGCGGGTCGGTGCCCGTGAGGACCAGACCGCTCCGGCGACTGCGGCTGCGCCGAGAACGATCCCGAGCCCGAATGCCCAGAACGTCACGATCGACATCGCGCCGACCATGACCGACCAGTCGACTGCTTCTCTGCGTGATCTGGATCTGCGATTTCTCCTGTGGCGAAACATCTTTCGTCATTCCTCATGTGAGAACACAGGAACTACTTCTCGCTATCGGATGCTGATCCCCATGGCCACCCCCGTCGCCTCCGCGAGCGTGGTGTGTGGTCGGTCCTGCCGATACGACGCTCGACTGGTTCCTTCATTGTCGTACTCGGGCCGACACGTGTCAGTGGCTTCGACATACCGACAGGAACTTTTTCGCCTCGGGTGACTGCGCGAACGGGCAGGTGATGGTCACCCGGTCTTCTGTGAGGTGAGAGACTTTGCAGATGAACGTGCGAGTCAAGAACAACGTGACGACAGTCGGGGTCGACGGTGGCCCGACGGTCATGCTCGCACACGGGTTCGGTTGTGATCAGAATCTGTGGCGTTCGGTCACCGATCTGCTCGCACCCCACTGCAGAGTCGTACTGTTCGACCACGTCGGAGCTGGAAAGTCGGACTTCTCGCAGTGGACGGAGGAGCGATATTCGTCGCTCGAGTCGTTCGCCGACGACGTGGTGGACATCGTCCGTGAACTCGATCTGCGCAATGTCGTGTACGTCGGTCACTCGGTCGCGTCGATGATCGGTGTGCTCGCCGCCGTCGGTCGTCCGGATCTGTTCGACAAGCTTGTCCTCGTGACTCCTTCTCCGCGCTACATCGACGACGGCGACTATCGAGGCGGATTCACCGAAGCCGACATCGATGAGCTGCTCGAATCCATGGACAGCAACTACCTCGGGTGGTCCCGCGCGATGGCGCCGACGATCATGGGCAACCCCGAGCGTCCTGAACTCGGCGAAGAACTGTCGGACAGCTTCTGTCGTACCGATCCGGCATGTGCGCGGGCGTTCGCACGGGCGACTTTTCTGTCCGACAACCGGGCCGACCTCGGACGCGTCACCACGCCTACGCTGATCATCGAATGTGCATACGACTCTCTCGCTCCCCGTGAGGTCGGTCGCTTCGTGAACGACAGCATCCGCGGGAGCGCTCTGGTGACGCTCGATGCCCATGGTCACTGCCCTCACGTCAGTGACCCGGAGGCGACGGCAGCGGCCATTCTCTCCTTCGTCGGTGATGCATGAAGCAACTCGACCCTGCGCTCCAGGACACCGTCGAAGACCTGTACGACAACGCTCCGTGTGGGTACCTCGCCACCTGGCCCGACGGAAAGATCGCAGGCGTCAACGCGACACTTCTCGCGTGGCTCGAGTGCACACGGGAACAGCTGGTCGGCAAGCAGTTCACCGACCTGCTGACCGCAGGCGGGCGGATTCATTACGAAACACACTTCGCGCCCTTGCTGTTCTCCACGGGCGAAATGGACAGTGTCGCATTGGACTTCGTCGCTCCGGGCGGCAGCAGGTTGCCCGTGTTCGTCACTGCCAACGTCAGGCGTGATCCCGACGGCACAGCGACACTCGTTCGAATCACCGCTATCGATGCGCGAGAGCGACGGGCCTACGAGCGTGAACTGGTGGACGAGCGCCGTCGCGCCGAGCGCGAACACACTCGCGCCCAACTGCTCGTGAGTACGTTGCAACGTTCGTTGCTACCGCCGAAACTGTTGCCGCCGCCCGGTCTCGACGCCGACGCCTACTATCACACGGCATCCTCGGACGACGTCGGTGGCGACTTCTACGACATGTTTCCGCTGTCGGACGACCGGTGGGGATTCTTCCTCGGCGACGTGTGCGGAAAGGGCTCCGAAGCCGCCGTCGTGACATCGTTGACGCGATACACGCTGCGCGCCGCAGCGGTCTACGACCAGAACCCGATTGCAGTGCTGCACAACCTGGATGCCGTTCTCAATCAGGAATTCGATCCACAGGACGCCCGGTTCTGCACCGTGGTGTTCGGTATTCTGTCGCGACGCGACGGCGGTTTCGACGTCGAATTGGCCAGCGGTGGGCACCCTCCGGCCCTGTTGTCGAAAGCGGATGGCACGGCTCGGTACGTGGAGACGCCGGGCGGTCAGCTCGTCGGGATTCTGCCCAACGCCCGGTTCGTGTCCACCGAGCTTCGGCTCGAACCCGGCGACACGTTCGTGCTCTACACGGACGGACTCACCGAGGCCAGGACCGGACAAGGACGGCAACGGTTCGACGACCACGGGGAGCTGCTCGAGTTCGCGAGTCGCCGTTCACCGACCACGCCCACCGACATCGTGGGAGCCCTGCGTGAGCTGATGGAGGGTTTCGAGGCCGGACTCGAGGACGACGCAGCGGTGATGGCGTTCGGCATGCCGGCCGAGTCCTCTACTCCGTAAGGCGTTTGAGCAACTGCGGCAACGTGACGCCGATGTCGTGTTCGGCTTCGACGCGACGACGCGCGGTCTCACCGAGTTGCCGACGCGCATCCGAGTCGGCCAGCACGGCCTCGATCGCCGACGCCAGTGCTGCCGCGTCGCCGGGCTCGACGAGAACGCCTGCGCCGCCGGTCAGGAACTCGGTGGTGCCGCCGTGATCGGTTCCGATGACCGGCAGACCATGCGACATGGCCTCCAGCACCGACAACGGACCGGCCTCGGGAGACGTACTCGCCGAGATCGAGACATCCCAACGCCGCAGCGCAGCGTCGATGTCGGTGTGGCCCAAGAAGTCGACACGTCCGGCCAGATCCGGTTGTGCCGCACGATCTTTCAACTGCTGGACGTAGTCGGCGTCCCCGGGGAAGCTGCCGCCTGCCAGCTCGACTCGAATTCCGGGCAACGACGCGACTGCGTCGAGCAGCACGGTGTGCCCCTTCCACGGCGTGAGAAGTGCGACCATGCCGAGGACGGGTGGATCGTGGAGTTCGCCGCCGAACTGCTCGACCGGCCATCGAACTCCGTTGTGTGACACGACGGTCGGTACTCCGGCGGCTCGCAACGGCACGGCGGTCGCTTCGGACACCGAGACGGCGACGCGAATCGCGGGCCGACTGAGCGCGACGACCGCCTTCTGTTTCGTGCTCGTCATCGTGTCGTGGACGAGCCATGACACGCCTCGTTCGGGTCGCGCCACCCGTGCAACCGGAAGGGCGAACAGCGAATTCACGACGGTCGAAGTTCCGGGCGCGGTCGCGATCGACCGCAGCTTTCGGCCTGTGGAAAGCCATCGCCCGATGAGACGAGCCGCAGCGACCCCGCGCGAGAGCCCGCGTTCACCGCCGAGACCGAGCTCCGGAATCGGTACGTGTCGAACACTGTCGGGCAGCGACTCGGACAGGCGCCCGCACGGGCAGGCGACGACCGTTCGATATCCGGCTCGTTCGGCTTCGTCGACGAGGTTCAACAAGACCTTCTCGGCCCCGGAGACCTGGCCGGTGTGTGCGATGAACAGGATCGTCCCAGCATCGGTCATGTTCTCAATCCATTTCGTGTCGTAGTGTCCGACTGCCTAGGAACCGCACGTGTTCGGTGGGGGAGTACCGGCGAATCGTCCGTCGACCCAGGACGATGTCGCAGGCCCGATGTTCAGGATTCCGTGACCTTGACCGGGTGCGACGACGAGATCGATGACATCGCCTGCGGCACAGCCCTGTCGGACGGCGTCCTGAGTCCACGCCGGTGCGATGAGTTCGTCCTGATCTCCGTAGGCAATCAGCATCGGTTGCTGCGCACGGGTTCTCGGAACACTGTAGCCCGACAACCATTCGCGTAGCTTGTCCGCGGCCTCGGGGCTCGACGGTTCGTAGTCCGACGCCGGCGTGCTCTCGGCTATGTCGGCCTGCAACTGCGCTTTTTCGCCGATGCACGTCGTGAAGGTATCCACGCGTGCGGCGAGTGTCCCGTGCAAGTAGTCGTCGAGATCGAGTTCGGGGTGCGCGACCTGTACGCCCCGAAGCAGGGAAGGTAACGCGGTGATCTGCGATGGGGTCAGAGTGCCGCCCACCATGGCATCCACGAACGGCTCCAGATCGGTTGCAGGCGAGACGCTGATGGAACCGAGCAGGTTCAGCCCCTGACCGTAGTCTCCGGACAGTTCGTTGGCGGACCAGACCGCTTGGCCTCCCTGAGACACGCCGTATCCGAGCCACGTGTCGGACGTGTTCGGTTCTACCTCGCGGGCCGCCCGGACTGCGTCGATCACGTTGAACCCTGCGGTGACGGGTTCCAGATACGGATGAGGCCCTTGTGTTCCCAGACCTTGGTAGTCGGTCATCGCCACGACGTAGCCGTTGGCGAGGAACGGAATGACCGTCGGAAGGTTGCCGAGAAGTCCGATGTGTGTGGACGGTGCACACCGGCTGGACGACCCGGTCGTGGCATGGCCGATCGACACGATCGGCCAACCACCCGCGGGCGGATCCCCTCGAGGAACGAACACCAGGCCGGTGACCTCGGTGGCGGAATTGTCGATGCCGGACGTGGACTGATACCGCACAGCGACGGTCCGCTGTGTCACGGACTCCAGTGCCGGATAGCCGTGGAACTCCGTCGGGTCTGCAAGGAGGGTGCCAGGAGGTTGCGTCGTAACGGGCGTCGTGTCGGCTGAATCTCTATCAGCGCCGGACGAGCACGCCGCCGCGATCAGCAGCAGGACGAGCACCGGTGCCAGCCGGCGCAGAGGTGCGCGGCTGGTGACCGGGGCCGCAGCCCCGGTCTCAGGCCCGGACATCTCGCAGAAGGGACAGAGGGTCCGCGCACAGGTTCTCGAGCGCGGATTCGACGACCTTCGAATCGATCATCCTGTCGCAGAACGACGCTGTGTAGGTTCGTCCACCCGCGACCTCGGCGATCAACATCGTCATTCCGTCGGGGCCGTCCGGCTCGAGCGATGCCGCGATCTGTGGCGGCCTGCCGTCGTCGGCCCACTGCAGGTGATCGAACATCCGTAGCTTCCCGAGATCGCTCACCGCCAGTCGCACACGGTCGGGAACGTCGATCACGGCGTTGCCGGCGGGCGCGTCGCCACGCGATCGCCAGGACAACAGCTTGTCCTTGATCTCGGACATTCCGAGAATGGCTACCGGCCAACCGGAGTCGATCACTTGCTTCATCGTGGCCGCGATGGCGACGGGAGTGGAATTCCTCGGCAGGTGCAACGGAATTCCGACGGCGAAATTGCCGTGCGACGCGAGATGTTCCGGACCGAGATAGCGGCGTGAGTTGAACAGAATCATCACCTGCTCGGACAACGGTACGTTCTGGGCCTCCAGGGCGGCACGCCACAACGCCACCGAGATCGACGCCGACGTTGCACCGACGGCGTTCGTGGAAGCCCACTCGCGGAGTTCCGATACTCGGCCCGGATCCATGTATGCGGACCGGCTCACCTTGGCCGATTCCCAGTTCTCGATCGTGCGTGTGGACACCCCGTCGGTGGACGGCGAACTCTTGTGTTCCTTGCGCAGGCGCCAGAAGTCCCGCAGCGCAGCAGGCTTGGCCGAATAATGACGACGAAGTGCGGTCCACGTCGATCCGTCGGGAAGACCTGTGGCGAGACCACGGGCGCGCGCGTCGTCCACGTCGCTCGAGAACGCGGCCATCAACATCAAGCCCATTTGGCCGTCGCCGATGCCGTGCGACAGATCCACCGCGAGATAGTCGCCGCAGACGACGACCTCGAGAGCCTTCTTGGGGCCCGGTCGGTTTCTGATGTCGGTGAGCAGCGCGCCCAGGTCGGTGGTGTCGAGGTCGGGGAGCGCGATGACAGTGCTTTCGTCCTCGCCGGTTCGATAGTCCCAGTCGCGACTGTCTTCGTGGGGTTCGAGCGCCAAACGTGGTGTGTCCGAGGACCTCTCCGCTGCATTCATCACGTCGCGAGCGATCCGGGGATCGAGTCCGGTGGTCGGCCCGGTCAAAGCGATGATCCGCGCGTCGGCAAAGACACGGTCCATCGCGGTGGAACGGTAGCGAGCGCGAGCGCCGCCCGATGCGTCAGCGGGCGGCATCGACGACCTCCTGCATCCGGTCGCGGAAATTGGCACGCGAGAAGCCTTCCGCCCACGTGCGGATCTCGGTTCGGTCGAACTCGCCGGGAGAGAACGAGCGCATCGCCTCGGCGAATCCAGCGACGATGGCGTCGTCGGAGCCGGGCGCCACATGGATGCCGGTCTTGCCGGGCAGCACGGTGTCGATGGCGCCGCCCTCACCCAGCGCTATGACCGGCGTGCCGGTAGCCATCGATTCGACGGGGACGATGCCGAAGTCCTCGATGCCGGGCATGAGTAGAGCTCGTGTCTTGCGGTGCAACTCCAGAAGTTTCTCGTGCGAGACGCGCCCGAGGAACGTCGTTTTCGGTCCGGCCAGTTCGCGGCACTGGCTCATGGCCCGGCCGTCACCGGCGACGACGAGGGGCACGTTCGCTTCCGCTGCGGCGCGGACGGCGATGTCGGGCCGCTTGTACGGAACGAGCCTGCCCGCGAGCAGAAAGAAGTCCTCGCGCTCGACGGAGGTGTCGGGAGTGAATCCCTCGGTGTCGACCGGAGGGTGGACGACCAGCGCATCGTCTCGGCCCCACCAATTCGAGATACGTTCTGCGACCGCAGTGGAATTCGCGACGACAGTGTTCAGCCGCGGGGCAGCAGACGTCTCGCACTTTCGGGCGACGGCGGACAGGGCGGTCAGAATCGCAGCGCCTGCCTTGCCTCCGCCCTCACCTGCGCGGAGCTCCGGATCCCATGCCCACCGTGCGGGGCTGTGGACATATGCCACGACAGGCGCCTGGGTAGCGAACACCGTCTGCGTTGCGAACGCGTGATGGCTGACCACCACGGCGGAATAGTCGTCGAGCTTCAGGCGCCGAAATGCGACCGGCATGAGCGGCAGCACCGGAGCGTACGAGCGTTGGCCGAGCGCGTTGTAGATGTTGTTGAGAAAGGTGGTGTGCGGGGGAGACGTCAGGCCCGGGGGAATGCCCTCGGCGCGGGCGATCGGGGCGAACACATCTGCATTCGGCCAGTGGATCGCCATTTGCCCCATGACGTGCTCCGACCCGGCGATCTCGGTGAATCGCTCGTGTACGAGTGCGATCTTGTCAGTTGGCACCGGATTCCACCTCCGCGTTCTGTTTCGGTGTCGTCTTGTCGGGCTTGGTCTTTCGATTCTTGGGCTGAAGCACCAGGAACGACGAGATCCCGAATTCGTGAATCTGTTTCAGCGTGCGGCCCGCCGCCTTACGGTCTCGTCCTGCCTTGGACAGCAGAACCGCGACCGTATCGATGTCGGCGACGTCCACTGCACGCCACCATTCGTCGGTGAGGCCCATGGTGATCACCACCGGACGCCCCTGGGCGGCCTCGGCCGCATATCCGTGCGTCGGCCGGTAGACTGCCTCGTCGCCGACCAGGACCACCACCACCGAGTCTCGCTTGCTGGCGGCGTGACGCGCATTACTTGCAGGCGCGGAACTCTCGCGGTGCAGGGCGTCGATTCTCGCGGCGAGAACGGGCGGTAGATCGCCCGTCACCGCGGCGTCGAAGGCAGCCCCGTTCTTCTTGGCCACGCGCCGTGCCCACGACCGGTTGGGTGCCGAACCGAATCGGCCACGCAACAGAACGATCAGTTCGGCAGCGATGATCCAGGCGGCCAAAGCGGCGACGAGAGCCTCGGACATCGGCTTGGGGGACACCGGCGCAGTGTTCTGTTCAGGACTCGACAGTACGACGAGTTGATCGCCGCCACCGCTCTGAAGCTGCGAAAGCTGTTGCTGCAGTTCGGTCAATTCCGACTGTGCGGTGCTCCGATTCGGGTCGTCGGCTGCGAGGGCGTCGACCCGCGCCTCGGCTGCAGCGATCGATGCCTGAGCCTGCTCGACACTTCCTTGCGTGTCACGCGCGTAGTTGGCGTTTGCTGCCTGCGCCACCGTCGTCACCATCGATTGGGCGAGGGCCAACGCGGTGTCCGCGGAATCGGCTGTCACCGTGTACGTCAGCAGCGCAGGTGACGTGCCGGGCACGAGTTCGACGTTCGCGCTCAACTGGGCTGCGTCCATGTCCGTGTCCACCTCGGACAGAACACGATTCAACACATCGGTGTCGGTCGACAGTTCGGTGAACGGCGCTCGCATCTGCTCGATGAACGCATCACCCGGGATCAGCGTCTGTGCGGGTTTGATCTCCGTCACGATCGACGCCGAGTATTGCTTCTCGGTCAATTCGCTACGGACATAGAACACTGCCGCCCCGACGATCAACGCGATGACGAATGCGGGCAGCAGTGCGCGCCCGAGTTCTCGCATGTGCCCGGCCAAATCGATAGGCGGGGGAACGTCACCGCGATGCACGGCATCGTCTACGGGCGCCAAGAGAAGCTCCTAAGGTCGCAGATACGAGCGTTGGCGAGCGTTACCCGCTCGGGGACACTGTCAATCCCGATGATAACCGAGGTGCCCGTTCGATCACCGATCTCGGCGTCGACCGCACCGTCCTTCGAGTGTCCCCGCGAAACATCAAGCGGTCCAGTAATACTGGTCCGAACATGCCGAGAACTTGTTTCGAGAACGGCGACGGTCGATCCGGCCGTTTCGGGCGTCGTGGCGATCATGCCATTTCCCTTTCCGTTGGGCTCATCGGCGAGCATGTCGGCCCTTGTTTGCGGAAGGAAGGGGAGACTCGATCGCGCCGACGGCGACGAGGGCGAACACGATGGCCCCGACAAGGGCAGCGGAGAGGACGGAGATGGGCAACCAGATTGCGGAGAATTGCTGGACGGCAACGTAAGCGACACCTGACACCGCCGCACAGGCAATCGCAACCGCGGCGACGGAACGGACCGGCAGCACCGACGACATCGGCATGCTGCGCTCGATGACGATCCACAGCAACACCAGCGTCACCCCGATCGTGACTACCGTGGAAATAGCTGCCCCGTTGTACGACATTCGCGGAATCAGAACCAGATTGAGACCTACGTTGATAGCGAGTCCCAGAAGCGCGACCACCGGATAGTGACGCTGCATTCCCGCCGAAGCAAGCACGAAGATTCCGAGCATCACCAGGGACATGAGTGCTGCTCCCAGCACCAGCAACCGTGCCGCATGCGCGCCCTCGACGAATCGGTCACCGTAGAGCAGTTGGATCAACGGCTCGGCCGACGGCCAGAAGCCCGCAACCGCCATCGCGCCGAACACGATGAACAGCGTTGCCGCCGAGCGAGATCTCTCCCGAAACGTCGTGAGGTCGTCCGGCCACGATGCGATCAACAACGTGCTGACGGGTGCGACCGCAGCGAGTGTGAAGGTGTCGATCATGTCCGAGAACTTGTAGCCGATCGAGTAAAGGCCGACCGCGTCGAAGTTGTCGAGCAAACTCAACATCAAGACGTCGATCTTCAACATCGCGATGGTGAGCGCGAAACCGATGGCGAGTGGCACTGCCTCCTTGAGATACGGTCCCCACCGCCGTATTTCGATGTGCCTGGACGGTCTGAGTCCGACGGACCGACTCCGGATTCCGAAGCCCTTCGTCACGAGCTTGAAGATCTCGTTGGCGACGGCAGGCAGCACGAACCACAGCAATGTCGGTGCGAACACGGCTGCCAGCACCGTCAACGCGAGTTGCAGTACCTGGCCCACGCTTTCGGCGACTGCGACGAGCAACAATCGGTGTCGTGCTTGGAACAGCACGGACAGCGCGTGACTCGGAGTCGCGAAGACGACGACGAGTCCACCTACGGCAGTGGCGAGTACGACCTCCGACGGATAGCCGAGTACCAGCACGTACGCGATCGCGAGTAGGTACCCGACAAGGCCCAACACGAAGCGCAGTGCGAGGAACGACGACGCAGTACGGGCGATCTCCTCGACGTCGTCGTCGATGAGCCTGGCCAGCACGACGCGCCCGACGCCCAGGTCGGTGACGACCGACATCAGGCCGAGAAGTGCGAAGACGAAGCTGAATTGGCCCCACTCGTCCGGACTCAGAGTGCGCGCGATGACCACGCTGCCGATCCACCCGAGTGCAGCGACGACGACTCGGCTCATGAGCACAGCAGCAGTGGCGCGAGCCGCTGCTTTGGGGTCCGCCGCGATCGCGCGGTAGTCCGGCGGCGTCTCCATGCCGTCCGGGGTCGTACTCTCGGTCATCAGGTCACCCCGGCGTCCCGGTACGCCCGAGCGGTCTTCTCGGCGGTCCGCCGCCAGCTCATCTCCTGTGCGGCAGTAGTCGCGGCCGCGGTCAATTCGTCGCGGGCCGCGTCGTCGAACACCAGAGGTCGAAGTGCGTCGGCCCAGTCGGACTCGTCCTCGGACTTCAGCAGAACAGCACCGTTTCCGACGACGTCGGGCAGCGCACCGACAGCGCTGGCGACGACGGCGCCACCGCAGGCCATGGCCTCGACGGGCGGCAAGCCGTATCCCTCGTAGCGCGACGCGTACGCGGTGACCGTCGCAGCAGCGTACAGCCCGGGCAAGTCCTCGGCGTCGACGTACCCGAGACCGATCGCCGACGTCGGCTTGTCGGGGCCGGTGGAGCCCGCGCCCGCGAGAAGGCATGGGACGCCGACTTTCTCCGCGGCGTCGGCGACGAGCTGGACATTCTTGCGAGGCTCTACAGTCCCGACCTGCAGGACGAACTTGTCGGGGAGCGAGTACTTCGCTCGCACCTTGTCGACCACATCGTCCTGCGGAGGGCGAGCCCACGCTGCAGGTGCCAGTTCGGTCACCACGGCGTCGCGTCCACTGACGGCCTTGATTCGATCTGCGGTGAACTGGGACACCGCGAGCAGCAGGTCGGCTCGGCGAAGAGTGTGGCGCACGAGCCGTTGCTCACCGAGCGCCCGGAACCGGCTGGACGCGGACGGCATGTCGATCACCGAAAGGTCGTGGACCGTTGCAACGGTGAACGCGCGAGTCACCAGGGGCAGATCGACGTCGAGGCCGTGGACGACGTCGGCAGACCCGACGGGCAACGCACCGAGAAGCGCGCGGACGGCTCCGTCGGCCACGCGTCGGGGAATGGGTGACACCTCGGAAGGGAGCTCGCCGACGGCGTCCTTCTGCACCACGGCGGCCAGATCGCCGCCCGAGAGCTGCGACGGCAGTTCGTTCAGGAGCTCGCGGATGTAGGTCTGTACTCCGCTTCCGCCGGGTCGAAGCGCGAGCGCCCCGTAGACGTATCGTGTTGCGCGGCTGCGCATCCCACCACCCCTAACAGTAGCCAGAAATAAACGTCGATCGGAAAGATCTCGAAATACGTGGAAACCAGGCTTGCGAACATCGCGGCGACGACGGAGGCGCCGACGCCCAGTGCGAGCGCGCCGTCGCGTCCCGGCATGGACCGCGACAATCGGGTGCACCACATCAGGACGGTCACCAGGAGCGCGACGACGATCCACAGTCCGATGGGCCCCAATTCGAGGACGGACTTCACGTAATAGTTGTCGGGCTGATAGTTGGTGGACAGCCCGTCTTCGGTCGTGAAGGCGGCACCCGAGGCCGTCGAAATGCGGTCCGCGGCAGATCCGCTCGATCCGAGGCCGGTTCCGAGAGGATGGACGAGGATGCTCGCGATGATGTTGTTCCACCCGTCGCCGCGTTGTCCGAGACTCCGGGAGGAGAAGAAGACCTCGGTGATCTTCGGGACGAACGGTACGACCGCGGCCACGGCGGCCGCGGCGAGAGCGAGAGGCGCTGCGAGGAAACGGAACCGGATGGCGATGAGGTAGATCACGCCGACGACCAGGCCGAGAATGGCGCCGCGGACGATCGAGCTCGACATCGCAACGACCATCATCGGAGAGGCGCAGAGGAACAACAGGTTTCGACGTCGTCGGGGCTCGGCCAACGCGACGGCACCGCCGACGAGCAGCGCCAGCATGACGTACAGGCCGAACGGGAACGGGAGATTGAACGTGCTGAACGTGCGCAACAGTCCGCCCGACGTACGCACCTGGGTGCCGTACTCGTATCCCAGAGAGACGAGAGCGGCCGGGCCTGCGATCAATTGCGCGATACCGACGACCGACGTGAAGATGCCCATGCCCATCAGGACGCTCACGAGATTGTCTCGATCCTCGGCGTCGAACGGCGCAAGCCACATGATGCCGATCAGAGTGATGTAGAAGAACGTCACCTTGATCGCGAAGATTCCGACGACACCGAAGGTCGCGAACGCCGACACCACTCCCATTCCGACGAACAACGCGACTGCGGGCCACCACGGCATGAACAGGGCAGGTCGTCGTGAGATCCGGGAGTCGCCGCGCCGCAGCCACGCGCAGCCGAGCGTGAACAGGACGAGACCTTCCTTCCAGCCCGACACGAACCCCGAAACAGGAAGCAACACCAGCAGGCCGTTCAGCGGGACTCCCGCTGCCAGCAGAAGTACTCCTCGCTGGGGCCGGTAGAAGATCGCCCTGGCCACCGCGAAGCCCACCGCCACGACGATCACGGCGGCGAATGCCACACCGACGAAGGTGATCACGAAGTACCCGGTGAATCTGGGCTACCCATGAATCAGTCCTCGGCCCGCTTCAGAACTGCGAGCACGGTGAGGAACAGAATCTTGAGATCGAGCCAGACGGACCAGTTCTCGATGTAGTAGTTGTCCCATTCGGCGCGATCGGCGATCGATGTCTGTCCGCGAAGGCCGTGCACCTGCGCCCACCCGGTGACGCCTGCCTTGACGCGGTGACGCTCGCCGTAGCGGCGAATCTGCATCTCGAACAGGTCCACGTAGACCGGGCGTTCGGGGCGAGGCCCGACGAGGCTCATGTCGCCCTTCAGGACGTTCAGCAGCTGTGGCAGCTCGTCGAGAGACGTCTGACGCATGATCTTGCCGATCTTGGTCCGTCGATCCACACCCTCCACACCGCCGGGAGCAGCACCCTCGGTGCGGACGAATTCCGCGTCGGACGCCCGGGGAGGACGCATCGAACGAAACTTGAGGCAGTCGAACGGAATTCCGTCGCGGCCGATGCGCTCCTGCGCGAAGAAGATCGGACCGGGAGAGCTCAACCGTACGAGCAGCATCAGCAGCAGGAAGACGGGGGAGAGGAGTAGCAGCCCGAACGCGGTCAGGGTTCGATCCAGTGCGCCTTTGAGAAGGAATTGCCATCCCTTGGGGTCGACGTGCGGCATGACCATCAGCGGAAGGCCGCCGATGTGTTCGACGCGTGTCTTGTTGCCGACCGTGTCGAACAGGCGAGGAACGACCCACACCCGCATACCCAACTTGTGGGCGGTCCGCGTGGCTGCCACGAGCTGTTCGTGTTGCACGGCCGAGAAGGCGATGATGACCTCTTCGGCTCCCGTGCTACGCGCGATCTTCTCGAACTCGCTCGGTGTTCCGAGGTACGGGACGTCGATGAAATCGGATGCTGTGGGGTCGACAGGAGCCACAGGAGGAACGTCGACCAGGCCGACGGGCTCGAGACCGTATTCGGGGAACTGACGCATCCGTGCGACCAGCTGATGCCCGATGGGGCCTCCGCCGATGATCAGAGTCGGTGCAGCGGAGTGGTACTTGCTTCTGAGGCGACGCTGGATCAGAACACGGACCAGACGGCCCGCCGCGATGAACACGGCCGCGCAGATCCAGATTCGGACCATGACGGGGCTCGGTCGATATTCGGTGCCCGCGACCAACATGATCGTCAGCACGCCCAGAACGGCGAAGGCCACCGACGTCTCGACCGGCCCGACCTCGTCGAGGAAATTGCGACGGAGGCTTCGGCGGTACAACGACCTCGCGCCCAGGATCGCTATGACGATCGGGACGAAAAGCCATGGAATCCAACCGAGTTCGGTGAGGCTGCCGGCGCGCCACAGCACCCCGACGCCGACCGCGAGGACTGCCGTCAGTACGTCGACCGCCACCGTGACGATCGTATGTAGCGGATCGACTCGGAGGCGATCGGCCAGACCACGTTGTTTGATCTGCGGGTCGCGACGAGCGGTTTCGGAGGTAGGCGCTGGTGATGCAAGCGTATTCGACACTGGTCAAACTCCCGTTCGGGACCGAAAGCGAGTTCCAAGCACAGCTGAAGACTATCCCAGCCAGGCTTTACGAAAACGTCTTTGCCTTATCGATCTTGTTACGGAAAAACGGCTGTTTTCCGGTTTTACCACCGAATTACGGGGCGATAGTTTCAATTGCAAAGGTTCAGCCGAAGATTCGCTCACGAACGATCCAGGCGAGATCCTGAAGTATTTGTTGGTGGCCGACGGTCCATTCCCGGGGTTGCTCGTCCCAGACGCACAACGTGCCGACAGCGTGGCCCTGGTCGTCTTTCAGCGGGACGCCCATGTACGAGACGGCGAGCTTGTTCAACACTGCCGGGTGATCTTTCAGCAACTCGTGGACTCGTGCGTCCTCGACGACGAGAAGTTGGCCCCCGTCGATCGTGTACTGGCAGATGGAGTCGTTCACCGGGAGTTCGCGCGCTTCTTCGAGTTCGACGGGAAGGCCGACTGCGCTCTTGTAGAACTGACGCCTGTTGTCGATGAGCGACACTGCAGCAGACGGTACCTGGAGTGCGTCGACCACCATAGCGACGAGCCGGTCGTAGCTGTCTTCCTTCGGGGAGTCCAACAATCCGGTCCGTTCGACGGCTGCGAGACGGTCGGGGTCGTCCAGTGCCCGCTCGATCGACGACGACTCCTCGGCCGCGGCAGTCGGTTCGATCTGAGCGGCCTTGAGATGCCGCAGCAACTGCCCGAGTTCCGAGTCGTCCCGGTCCGTCAGCTCTTGCACGAGGCGGGTGACGACTGCGCGTCGTACATAACCGTCGACGGACTCTCCTGCTTTTTCGGCTTGCTGTCCGAGTATCGCGTCGAGCCGATCGTCGAACTCTGGAACTCCGATAGTCATTTCGCCGATGTTAGTGCAGACCGGTGAATACTCCGCTTTCATTCGACGTGTAAGTTCGAAAGATTGTTTTTTCGCGCGATATTGCTGCTAGCATCTTCCGGTGCTTCAGCGTGTACAGCTGAGCGGAACTCCCAAGCTGTTCACGCTCACCACTCTCGTCCTGTTAATTCTCTCGATGTTCGTGTCGCCGTCGGTGGCGCAGGCCGCACCGATGTCCGGCGGGAAGTGTTCCGGCATGTCGAGCGCACCTCGCATAGGAGTGTCTCCCGGTGCGTCGATCGGTGCTGCCTCCGACACGGACCTCGACCGTGAGCTCACCGCGATGAGCAACGCGGGGGTATTCGGAGTCCGCGTCGACATCGATTGGTCCGCAATCGAATCGGTTCGAGGACGGTTCAACTGGTCGAATACCGACCGGATTCTTTCTGCCGTCGTCGCACATGGTTTGTGCCCGCTCGGCATCATCGCCTACACACCGCAATGGGCGAGGGTCGCCGGAGCATTGACCGACTCGCATTCGCGTCCGGCGAATCCGGATGCGTTCGCAGCATTCGCGTCGACCGTCGTGCAGCGGTACCGCGACTACATGAATCTGTGGGAAGTCTGGAACGAGCCGAACATCGTGGGCTTCTTCAAACCGAAGCCGGACCCCACGGCGTATTCGATTCTGTTGCGCGCGACCTATCGAGCGATCAAGGCGGCCCAGCCGGAATCGACCGTACTGTCGGGTGGACTCGCGCCTGCCGAGAGCAACGGCACCAACATCGGACCCAAGGCGTTTCTACAGGCGATGTACGACGTCGGCGGAAATCAGTACTTCGACGCGTTCAACATCCACCCGTACACGTACCCGTATCTGCCGAACGATCCCAGCACTGCGAGTTGGAGTACCGCACAGGCGATGTGGCCGATGCGCGACATCATGGTCGCGGGCGGCGACAGTGCCAAGCAGATCTGGCTGACCGAGTTCGGGGCGCCGACAGGCACGGCGGCGAACGCCGTGACCGAGCAGGTTCAATCGGACACGATCGGAATCGTCATGGATGCGGTGCTCGGCAACTCGTGGATGGGGCCGGCGTTCGTGTACAGCTCGCGTGACGCCGGAACCAACACCGCCGATCCGGAGCAGAACTTCGGCCTGCTGCGTCGTGACTTCACGCCGAAGCTCGCTTACAACAGAGTCGCGGGATTCACGGCCGCACATCCGGCCGCGTAACGCACCCGGCCACGCACATGCATATGCATGTGCGTGGCCGGTGGGGTGGGATGGGGCGGGGTGCTAGTGACGCACGGGCACTTCGGATTCGACCTGAGCGACGACTGCAGACCGAGTCTTCTCGAAGCGCGGCAGGAACGCGGCGACGACGAGCGCGATGATCGCCGCTGCGGCTGCGACGCCCATCGTGACGCGGAAACCGCCCTGTGACGGAACTTCTGTCGATCCGAGCGTGACCGTCATCTGCGCCAGGATCACACCGGCGACGGCGCTGGCACTCGAGGTTCCGAGGGAGCGCATCAACGTGTTCAGGCTGTTCGCGGCTGCGGTCTCCGATGCGGGCACGGCGCCCATGATGAGGGCAGGCATTGCGCCGTACGCCAATCCGATTCCCGCGCCGATGATGCACGAAATCAACACGAGCTCCCAGATCGCGCTCATCGTCACGACGCCGAACAAGTAGCCGATCGCGACGACGATCGCGCCGATCATGAGTGTCACCTTCGGCCCCTTCGTCGTCGTGATGCGGGACGACAGCGGTGCCACGAGCATCATGACGATGCCGGACGGTGCCATGACAAGACCCGTGACGAGCATCGACTTGCCGAGCCCGAATCCCGTTGCCGCGGGAAGCTGCAGAACCTGCGGGAAGACGAGCGTCATCGCGAACATCGCGAATCCGAAGACCACCGACGCGACGTTCGTCAGCAGTACCTGACGGCGCGCCGACACTCGGAGATCGACGAGGGGCTGGGACGAACGCAGTTCCCACCAACCCCAGAAGGCAAGCGAGACAGCCGACACGGCGAACAGGACGATCGTGGTCGTGCTCGTCCAACCCCAGCTCGATCCCTTCGAGATCGCGAGCAGCAGTGCGACGAGTGTGATGGACAACGTCGCGGCACCGACACCGTCGAACGAGCCTCCGGTGCGGACGGTGGATTCCGGAACTGCCCAGACGACGAGCCCGGTCACGACGACACCCAAGGCGGCCGACACCCAGAACAGAAAGTGCCAGTCGGCGTACTCGGCGATCAACGCCGCGGCCGGCAGGCCGAGCGCGCCGCCCACTCCGAGGGATGCGCCCATGGTTGCCGTCGCGCCTGCGAGGCGTTCCCTGGGCAGGACGTCGCGCATGATGCTGATGCCGAGCGGGATCACACCCGCCGCGAGTCCCTGCAGTGCACGCCCGATGATGAGCGGAACGAGCGATTCACTCAGTGCGCCGATGATCGAGCCGGCGATCATGAGGCCGAGGCTGACGAGCAGCAGCAGTCTCTTGCCGAACATGTCGCCCAGGCGTCCCATGACCGGAACGGCCACCGCGCCTGCAAGCAGCGTCGCCGTGATCGCCCATGCGGTGTCTGCGGACGATGCATCGAGTAGTGCGGGGAGCTGGGGGATCAGCGGAATGATCAGTGTCTGCATGAGCGAGACGACGATTCCGGTGAAGGCCAGAACCGCGACCACGGCGCCGGTACGCGTCGGCTCGACGCGTGCGGATTCGGGCACGGATACGGACATAGGGAGGAGCCTTTCAGGGCGCTGTCGATCGAAGTAAAGCAGTTGACTGAAATAATCTAAGTCAAGTGATTGACTTCGTCAAAGCGATTCTGTTCACTGTGGCTGTTATGTCCGATTCGGCCCCTTGGGTTGTGCAGGGACGCGAAACGAGTTGTGAAAGGCTGGATGTCATGACGAGCGGTGGAGCGAGGTCGACGCGCACTGCCGAGACCCGAGACGCGATCCTGACGGTCGCCGAACGGCTCTACGCCGAAAGAGGTCTCCATGCCGTGTCGAATCGGCAGGTGAGTGAAGCGGCAGGGCAAGGCAACAACGCCGCCGTCGGCTACCACTTCGGAACCAAGGCCGACCTCGTGCGCGCCATCGTCGTGAAGCACTCCGCCGAGATCGAAGAGGCCAGGATTCGGATGGTCGGTCTCGTGGGGGAGGCCGACGACCTCCGCGATTGGGTGACGTGTCTCATCAGGCCGTACACCGATCACCTGGACGAACTCGGTTCGCCCAGTTGGTACGGCCGCTTCACGGTTCAGGTCGTCGCCGATCCGGCTCTGCGTTCGGTTGCGTACGAGCACGCCGGGGGATCGGACTCGCTGCGTACGACACTCGCCGGTCTCAGCCGCTGTCTGCCGGACCTGCCACTGGACGTCCGTCGGGCGCGCGGCGCCATGGCGCGCAATCTGCTGATGAACGTGTGTGCCGAGAGGGAAGCGGACTTCGCGGAGCAGCACCCCGAGCGGCCGGCGAGTTGGCAGGACTGCGGCACGGATCTGATCGACGCGACGGTCGGGCTGTGGCAGGCGCCGGTCACGCGCCGATAGTGCCTACTGCCCGCCTGCGATCCTCACGGTTGTGCCCGACGCGTACGACGCGTCGTCGGACAGCAGCCACGACACCGCGCCCGCGATTTCCTCGGGCCGTCCCGCGCGTTTCATCGGCACGATCTCGGCTACCTTCGCCGGCCTCTGCGGATCCCGGTGGAAGTCGGTCCAGATGGTGCCGGGTGCAACCGCGTTGACACGAATGTTCCTCTCCGCCAACTCTTTCGCGAGTCCGACGGTGAGCGCTTCGACTCCGGCCTTGGATGCCGCATAGTGCACGTACATGTTCGGACTGCCGAGAGTTGCTGCGGCCGAAGAGATGTTGACGATAGACCCGTGTCTCGAGTCCGTCATCGGCTCGATCGCGTATTTGATGGACGCCAGCACTCCGACGAGATTCAGATCGATGTCCGCCCGGATGGAATCGAGATCGTTGTCGACGAGGCTGCCGACGGCCGACGCCGCACCCGCATTCGTGACGAGCCCTGTCAGAGAACCGAATTCACGCACCTGTCGATACATCTCGACGACCGAAAACTCGTCCGTCGTGTCCGTTCTCACGACGAGTGCGCGACGGCCGAGGCGGGCAACGTCGTCGGCGACCTCCTGCGCAGCGTCGCGTGCATTCAGATAGGTGACGACGACGTCGTGGCCGTCGGCGGCAAGTCTCCTGCAGATCGCGGCGCCGATTCCTCGACTGCCTCCGGTGACGACTGTGAGCGGGGTGGCCATACGGGTGACTCTGCCAGAAACTCCGGTGACGATGTCCGGCACGGTTGTTAGAGTCGACTGGTGGCATGGGACGAGATTCGAGACGCAGACGAACTGACCCGGATGTTCGGCACCCCTAGCTACCGGGCGGCCAACAAGGATCGATCGGCCTTGCATCCCTTGGATATTCGATGGCTCTCCGAGTCGCCGTTCTGTCTCATCGGCACCGCAGATGCCGACGGTCGATGCGACGTCTCCCCCAAAGGCGACCCGGCGGGGCAGCTCGCGCGGGTGTTGGATTCGACCACCATCGCCATCGCGGAGCGCCCAGGCAACAAGCGTATGGACGGCTATCGGAACGTGCTGGCCAACCCGTTCGTGGGGATCAACTTCTTCATTCCCGGGCGTGGGGACACGTTGCGCGTCAACGGCCGCGCACGGCTGATCAAGGATGCACCGTTCTTCGAGGACATGACCGTCAAGGGGCATCGTCCTATCCTGTGCCTGGTCGTCGACGTCGAGCAGATCTTCTTCCACTGCGCCAAGGCCTTCATGCGATCGAAGCTGTGGGAGCCGGATACGTGGGATCCGGCAGTCATGCCTACCGTCTCGGAGATCACCAAGGCCGTCATGCCGGATTCGCCCGAGTCGTTGGCCGAGCTCGAGAAGTACTACGGCGCCTCCTACGAGAAGCAGCTCTACCAGCCGCAGGAGGTTCCAGCGGACTCCCAGTGAGTTCCCAGTAGCAGCGCCCATCGTGTGAGCAGAAACCTTCCACTCACACGAGGAGTCAAAACCATGGCACTGATCGAGAACTCATCGCCCACCGCAGGCACTGTCGTTCCGACGGCGGCCCGATCCACCGGAATCCTGCTGGCGACTGCGACGACGGCGTGGGCCGTCGGGATGGCGCTCATCGGAGGCCACGAGGGATTCGGCTGGCAATCGGTCGTCGGGGGCGCCACCGCCGTCGCGTTCCAGATCGCGATCATCCGGTTGCTTCTGTTGCAGTTCCGCACGCACGCGATGGGCGACGGCCGCGTGGCCAGGGGCTTCTACATCGCGCAGTTCGTGTTCATGGCAGGCGCGCTCGTCTCGTCGACGCTGGACGCCTTCTGGCTATTGCACGGCACTGCGGTGTGGATGGCGTTCGACCTGTTCTGGCCCCTGTCGATGCTGGGCATGGTGGGTATCGGAATCCGGATCGCGATCGCGGGCCGGTGGACCGGGATCGTTCGGTGGTGGACGCTGTGGGCTCAGTCCTGGTTCGTCGCGACCATCCCGCTCGTGCTGATCGTGCGTGACGCCGGACAGATCGTCGGGTCCGCGCACCTGATCCTGGGCTACGCGATCCTCGGCGTCCTGTTGGCGATTCGCCAACGGTAAGACGAAACGTCGGCGGCACTTTATGATCCATCGGTGTCGACCGATCAGCCCACACCGAGCGCTCGCGTCGAGCTGCGGGTTCTCGGCCCGATCGAGGCTTTTCTGGACGGCCGGCCCATCGCTCTCGGTGGGCCGGTTCCTCGTGCGATCGTCGCCCGGCTCGCGATCGCGAACGGCCGCATGGTCACCGACGACGCACTGATCGACGACCTGTGGGGCGATGCGCCACCTCGGACCGCGTCGCTGACGTTGCAGGGCTACATCTCGACGCTACGCAAAGCGTTCGAACCGAATCGAGGAACGAGCAAGCCGACCGTGCTCGTCCGACGCGGACCCGGTTATGCCCTCGTCCTTCCCGCCGACGGGCTCGATTCGACGCGGTTCCTCCAGCTCGCGGAGGCCGGCAGGCACGCACTCGTCGCGCAGGACTATCCCGCCGCCGACCACGTTCTCGGCGACGCTCTCGATCTGTGGCGCGGGCCAGCCCACGCGGACTGCGCAGACAGGCCGTTCGCCGAGGCTGAGATCAGGCATCTCGAAGACCGTCGCATCGGTGTGTTCGAGGATCGGATGGACGCGGCAATCACGTTGGGAGAGAACGTGTCCTCCGCAGCCGCCCTGGAGGCGCACACCCGTGAGCACCCGCTGCGGGAGCGGGCCTGGGAATTGCTGGCGCTCGCGTTGTACCGCGCAGGTCGACAGGGCGATGCGCTGACGGCGCTGAGGACCGCGCGCGAGAATCTGGCCGATCAGCTCGGTGCGGATCCGAGGCCGAGTCTGAGCGCGCTGCACGAGAAGATCCTGCGTCAGGACCCCTCGCTCGACGCCCACACCGCGCAGGTGCAGGACGCGCGCCCCCCGGCGCGGCACAGCCTGGTTCCGATTCCGCTGACGCCGCTCGTGGGCAGGCAGGACCAGTTGCACGCCGTCGAACAGGCGGGTGCGACCAACAGGCTCGTCACCCTCACCGGGCCGGGAGGGATGGGCAAGACGCGGCTCGCCCTCGAGGTGGCGCGTCGTCGTCAGGATTCCGATGGGCCGTGGTTCGTCGAATTGGCGGACGTTCGCGACGGCGGATTGCTGGTCGACGCGATCGCCACGGCACTCGGGGTGACGGTGTCCGGCGGTGCCGCATCACTCGTCGCGATTCTGCGCGACCGGCAGACACTTCTCGTTCTCGACAACTGCGAACAGGTGCTGGGTCCGGTCGCCGACTTCGTGTCGTCGGTGCTGGCATCCTGCCCTGGAGTGTCGATCCTGGCAACGTCGCGAGAAGCTCTCGGCGCGCACGGTGAATACGTCTACGACACCCCGTCCATGTCCTCGGGCGCGACGGGGGAGGCGGTCCGCCTGTTCGTCGATCGAGCGTCGCCGCAGTTGGGTGGCTGGGACCCGGGTGCAGAGGACTTGGAACTACTCGAGAAGCTGTGCCGAGCACTCGACGGAATGCCGCTCGCCATCGAACTTGCTGCGGCGCAATGTCGTACGCTCTCGGTCCGGCAGTTGGTCGACAACCTCGACGATCGATTCTCCGTGCTGCGGGGTGGGCCGAGGACCAATCTGCGGCATTCGACCATGCTGGCCGCAGTGGAATGGTCGTATTCCAGTCTTCAGCCGTCGGAAAGCGCGTTGTTCCTGGATCTGGCCGTCTTCGACGGCGGATTCGACCTCGACGCCGCGCGCGAGGTCACCGGCCACCGCGGGATCATCGGCGACCTCGGTGCGCTGATCGACAAATCGCTGGTGAAGTCGTCGGGTGGTGATCCGCGGCGATACCGGATGCTCGAAACTCTCCGGAGTTACGCTGCGCTGCACCGTGATCCGGCTCGATCGGCGGAGCTGCGAGCTCGCCACACCGAGTGGGTCGTCGCCATGGCAGAGGACGCCTACTTCGGATTGCGCGGTCCGGACTGTCCGCGCTGGATGGAGCGCCTCGATCACGACATGCCGAACGTGCGTTCGGCGCTCGAATATCTGGACAACACATCCGAAACGTATCTACGCATCGTGGGCAGCCTGTACTGGTACTGGTATCGCCGCGGCCACGTGGCAGAAGGGCTTCGGTACCTCGAGCCGGCCATGAAGGCCAAGGACATAGGCATCGGGGTGCTCGTGCGCGCAGTGGCGGGCTTGACCATCACCCGGTATCTGGCCGGCGACATCTCGGGTCTGCTCGAATCCTTCGGCAGGCTGGCCGAATTGGAACCTCGGACGCACTCGGACGAGCTCGCGCGGTCCGACGCCTTGGTGTCGCTCGCGTTCTTCGAGGCAGGATCCGGATTGACGGACCAAGCCGTCGCGCATGCCGACGAAGCGCTCGCACTGTCGGACGTCATCGATGCCCCGTACACGAAGGCAGAGGCCCTGATGTCCGCAGGCACAGCGTTTCTGCGCAGCGGTGATCTGAGTCGGGCCGAGCAGCTTCTGGCCTCGTCCGCAGCCGTGGCCGAGGAGTGCGGATATCAGTGGTGCCTGGCGTCCGCGCTGTGGATTCACGCCAAAGTGGATCTCGCGCAGCAGCGTTGGGGTGGACCGGCCGAACGCAAGCTGGCTCGCATGATCGATGCATGCGACGACGTGTCCGATACGTCGTCGTGGATGGTCGGTCTCGCGACGCTGGCGTACGCATTGTTCCGCAGGAACGAGATCGATTCGGCGACACAGCTGTTGGGTGTGGTGGACCGTCAGGTCGAGATGATCGGGTACGTGCCGTCGGCGATGGATCCCATCGACATCGGGCGGTACGACCGGGAGATCCGCGCAGCCGTCGACGACGAGACTCTTCGACGGAACATCGATATCGGTCGGCGATTGACGCGCGGTGAGGTGCGGGAACTCGTGCATGTCGCAGTCCCGCCGTCGTCGAACGGTCACCTCAGAGACGACACGAACATGACCTCCCAGCCCTGATCGCTGTCGAAGGGCCCGAACACGGCAGGCAACGATGTCCGACGGACGGACGCGGACACGGCGTCGGGAAGATCGGTCAGATCCGAGTCGCCGAACACCGCGCATGTGAGCGCGGACGACAGGCTGTAGGCGTCGGCGGCGGTGCAGACGAACACTGGAAAAGTGATGTCGGCGCCTGCGCCGTCGCGAGCAGCCGACTCGGCACGCACGTGCAGCCATTCGAGAAACATCTCGGCGTCGTCGCGGTCGCAGAACTGGACTCGTGCCGACCTGATGCGGGTGCCGGTCAGCGGGGCCGAGTACTCGGAGAGGGTCGGAGCGCTCATGAGGGGTACGTCCTTCGTCGATGGGAACTGGACGAAAGAGTGCACCCAGCCACTTGGAAACGACTTGGAACTACTCGAGCCGACCGAACGCGACCGCACCCAGAATCGTGTGTGCTCCGGCGATGACACCGTCGAGTGACTCGGTGTCGGGTGCGAGCACCCACTGCTGCGTCATCATCAGGACCGCCCCGACCAACCCGACAGCCAATGTTCGACGGTTCGGCCCGGACAAGCCGTGCGCCGTGCCGACCGACGCCGCAAGTGCGAGAACCGCGTCGACGAACAACGACGTCGTCTCCCGGTACAGAGCGTCGACCTCCGCCGACACGCCCAGGACTTCGAGGAGCACGATTCGCGCGGATCGTGGATCGGCTGCCACGCTGCGGAAGAAGTTCGACAAGGCAGCCTGGAGCACTTCTTCCGCCGTCGGATCATGTTCTGCTGCAGGGACTTCGATGCTGTTCAGCATCGTCGCCGTCGCGCGTCGGTAGACGGCGACGAGCAGGTCCTCGCTGCTGTCGAACGACTCGTAGAAGTAACGCTTGGTCAACCCGGCGCTTGCGCAGACACGGTCGATCGATGCCGAGCGGTAACCACTCGTGCCGAAGATGTCCACGGCAGCGTCGAGAAGCTTCTCGCGTCGGTCCTCACGGCGCTGGTCGGACGACGACCCACGGTACGGACGGCCGGGAACAGGTCGGGTGTCGGAAGTGCTCACCCCCCGATCTTGACACCCATCCGTATCAGATGGAAAGTGACACGTAGCAGTTCCCAAAATGGGGGGAACGGAACATGGAGGTGGACTTCTCATGGCCGCACTCTCGAACAAGGTCGTGTTCATCACCGGCGCAGCGCGAGGAATCGGGGCCGAGACCGCCCGATCGCTCGCCGCGCGGGGCAGCAAACTGGTCCTCACCGATGTCGACGAAGAACCACTCCGCGAACTGGCAGCCGAGCTCGGTGACAGCGTGGCACTTGCCGTCGTCGCCGACGTTCGCGATCTGGGGGCCATGCAGGCGGCCGTCGACGCAGGCGTCGAGAAGTTCGGGGGACTGGACCTGGTTCTCGCGAACGCGGGGATCGCGAGCTACGGATCCGTACTTCAGGTCGACCCCGAAATCTTCGACCGCGTCCTCGACATCAACTTGCGGGGCGTGTTCAACACCGCACGTGCCACACTGCCGTCGCTGATCGAACGCAAGGGCTACATCCTCATCGTCTCCTCGCTGGCCGCATACGCCGCGTGCCCGGGTCTGGCCGCGTACAACGCCAGCAAGGCGGGGGTCGAACAATTCGCCAACGCGTTGCGTCTCGAGGTCACCTATCGCGGTGTCGGCGTCGGATCGGCGCACATGGCGTGGATCGACACCCCGCTCGTGCGAGACGCGAAAGCGGACCTCGGTGCGTTCGGTGAGATGCTCGGTCTCATGCCCGGTCCCTTCGGGCACACCATGACCGTCGACAAGTGCGTCGACGCGTTCGTCGACGGCCTCGAGAAGCGGAAGCGCAAGGTCTACGTGCCGCGCTGGGTCGGGGCTGCCGGATTGTTCAGGGGAGTACTGCAATCGGCCGTCGGCGACCGCGCTCTGCTGAAGCACGTGCCGAGGCTTCTACCGAAAATGGACGCAGAAGTCGCGGCGCTCGGGCGGTCGACCAGCAAGCGCAACGTCACGCGATAATTCATTCCCCCTCACGCGAAAGTGCCTCGATGACAACCACTTCTCCTTCCGAATCCTCGCAGGACGTGGCCGCCGAGACGGTCGACGTACTGATCGTCGGCGCCGGGCTGTCCGGTATCGGAGCCGCGCACCATCTGCAGTCGAAGGTGCCGGGAAAGACGTACACCATTCTCGAGAGTCGTGGCGCGATCGGCGGCACGTGGGATCTGTTCCGCTACCCGGGAATTCGGTCGGACTCGGACATGTACACCCTCGGGTACAACTTCCGCCCGTGGACCGGGGACAAGTCGATCGCCGACGGCAAGGACATCCGCGAATACATCGAGAACACTGCCCGCGACGGCGGCATCGACGAGAACATCAGATTCCACCACCGAGTGGTGAAGGCATCGTGGTCGACGAAAGACTCGCGGTGGACGATCGTCGCACTCCGATCCGACACCGGAGAAACCGTCACGTTCCACGCGTCGTTCCTGATGTGCTGCAGCGGATATTACGACTACACGAAGGGATTCACACCGGAGTTCGACGGCATCGACGACTTCGGCGGTACCGTCGTGCATCCGCAGTTGTGGCCGGAGGATCTCGACTACGCAGGCAAGAAGGTCGTCGTCATCGGAAGCGGTGCCACCGCGATCACGTTGGCGCCCAACCTCGCTCGTGAGGCCGACCATGTCACGCTGTTGCAGCGGTCGCCCAGCTACATCATGTCGTTGCCGTCGAAGGATCCGATCGCGCTCGCGCTGCGGAAGTACCTGCCGGCGAAAGCTGCCTACGGGGTCACTCGTCTGAAGAACGCAGTGACCGCCATCGGTCTGTACGTGCTGTGCCAGCGCTACCCGAAGTTCATGAAGAAGCAGATTCGCAAGCTGCAGGAGAAGTGGCTTCCCGAGGGGTACGACCTCGACACCCACTTCACGCCCAAGTACAACCCGTGGGATCAGCGACTGTGCCTCGTTCCCGACAACGATCTCTTCCGGTGCATCCGCAAGGGCGAGGTCGAACTCGTGACCGATCACATCGACAGGTTCGATGCCGACGGTATCCGGTTGCAGTCCGGAGGCCACCTCGACGCGGACATCGTCATCACTGCGACCGGGCTGAATCTCGTCGCGTTCGGCCACGTCGATCTCGAAGTCGACGGCCGAACCGTCGACCTCACCGAGACCATGGCGTACAAGGGCATGATGCTGACCGACGTCCCGAACTTCGCGTTCGTCGTCGGCTACACGAATGCGTCGTGGACGTTGAAAGCGGACCTGGTCTGCGACTACGTGTGCAGGTTGCTCCAGCACATGGACGCCGGCGGACATCGCGAGGTGCGCCTGACGCGGGACCCGTCGATCGGGGAAGAACCGTTCCTCGACTTCGCCGCCGGCTATGTGCTGCGGTCCGTCGACTCGTTCCCGAAGCAGGGATCCAAGGCGCCGTGGCGACTGCGCATGAACTACTTCAGAGATCTGCCGGTGTTGCGGTACGGATCCGTCGTCGACGACAACATGAGCTTTCGCTAGCTTTGTGACGTAACACGAACCGCGAACATGCCGATTGGTATTCGAACGTTACGAACGCGAACGGCATTTCGGGTGGAGACCCACGGATTCGCCTGGCAATATGCTCCCGGAATGTCCGATTCGGTACGTGCGTAATCGGTTGGTGCGGAAGTGGAGCAGTTCATGAAGGTCTGGCGCGGAACGGTACTGGGCGCTGTCGCGGCGCTCGCTGGGGTGGTCGTCCTGTCGGCATGTGGAACGACGACGACGTCGACCGAGGCGGTTGCCCCGATCGATTCGAATCCCATCGCGGAGCTCATGAAGCCCAAGGTGACCTCGACGGTCGCCGACGGTGCCGTCGGGTTCTCGCCGGCGGATCCGGTGACCGTCACCGTCAGCGACGGCAAACTTGCGAACGTCACGATGCTCAATCCCGAGGGGAAGGCCGTCTCGGGCGCGATGGCGCCGGACGGACTGTCCTGGACCAACACCGAGCCGCTCGGATACAACCGCGAATACCGCGTACAGGCCGACGCGTACGGACTCGGGGGAGCGTCGAGCACCGTCACGAGCTTCACCACCAGCCAGCCCGGCAACTTCACCAAGCCCTACCTGCTGCCGTCGGAGGGTGCCGTCGTCGGAATCGGTCAGCCGGTCGCGGTGCAGTTCGACGAGACGATCACCGACAAGATCGCCGCACAGAACGCCATCCAGGTGACGACGACGCCACCCGTCGAAGGTGCCTTCTATTGGGTCAACGACCGTGAGGTCCGCTGGCGGCCGCAGAACTACTGGGCGTCGGGCACGCGCGTCGACGTCGCGGTCAACGTGTACGGCCGCGATCTCGGTGACGGCATCTACGGCCAGGAGAACGCCACGGCGTCGTTCACCATCGGTGACGCCGTGGTCGCGACGGCGGACGACAACACCAAGCAGGTCACGTTCAACGTCAACGGCCAGGACGTCATCACGATGCCGACGTCGATGGGCAAGGACAGCACGCCGACCGACAACGGGGTCTACATCATCGGTGATCGGTTCGACCACCTGGTTATGGACTCGTCGACGTACGGCGTGCCGGTGAACTCCGCTGCCGGGTATCGCACCCCGGTCGACTGGGCGGTGCGCATGTCCTACAGCGGCATCTTCTTCCACTCCGCGCCGTGGTCGGTCGGGCAGCAGGGATACTCGAACGCGAGCCACGGCTGCTTGAACCTGAGCCCCAGCAACGCGAAGTGGGTCTACGACAACACCAAGCGCGGTGACATCGTCGTCGTCAAGAACACCCTCGGTGGAACGCTGTCCGGCGTCGACGGCCTCGGCGACTGGAACATCCCGTGGGATCAGTGGAAGGCCGGCAACGCCACCAGCGTCTAGTCGGAGTCGCCCTTCTGATACCTGGCGGGATCGATGCCGAGCGTCTTCAAGTACGCGACGGGTTCGATGCTCGACCCGTTGTTGCGGACCTCGAAGTGCAGGTGCGGTCCCGTCGAGTTGCCGGTGCTGCCGACGCTGCCGATCTGGTCACCGGGTTCGACGGTGTCACCGACGCTGACGTTCACCTTCGACTGATGCCCGTAGTACGTGACCGTGTTGCCGCTCTTGATGCGCACGAGGTTGCCGTAGCCGTCGCCTGCGTCTCCGGCTTGCTCGACGGTCCCGCCCGTCACCGCGTAGATCGGTGTGCCCGACGGCGCTGCCAGATCGACTCCCTGGTGATACTGGGCTCCGTTGCCGGTCGGGTTGTTACGGCCGCCGTAACCCGAACTGATCTCGTAGCTGCGCGCCGGGAGCGGCAGGATGGATCCACCCAGTCCGACGGACGGGGGAGCGGCTTTCACCTCGGGTTCGGATTCCAACTCGTCGGCGCTGGTGTCGCCCTCGGGGGCAGGTCCGAAGTCCGAATCGAGAATGACGGCGGCGACCTCGTTGATGAGAACACCCGTCGCGTCCAGGACCGCCGAGAGAATCGCTGCACGCTGTTGGGCGTCGGGCTGCGGGATCGGTATCTCGGGTAGTTCGATGGTCGGCTGCGCTGCCGCGACGGTCGGATTGATCAGACCCGTCGTACCGAGGCACAGCGCTGCCGACAACACCGAACCTGCAATCACCTTGTGAACTCGTCGAGCCACGTGTCGTACCTCCTGGTCTCTGCCCGACTGCTTCGATGGGCTTCGAACTGCTGGTGACGCGTTTTGGGGCACGACAAATCAGAACTGCGTGATCACAGCTTCAACATTGGTACTTTTCTTCCCCAAAAGTGCCATCAGTAACCGTACGTCACATGAACCACATAGGAAACTCGAAAGTTGAATTACAGCAACGTAATTCACGTATTCGCTCGTGTGTGCGAACGAGTAGCCGCCGAGGCGGGGCGTACTCGGGACACAAAAAAACCGGCCTCCGTGTGGAGACCGGCTTTCCTGTAACGATGGGGTGAGTGACGGGACTCGAACCCGCGACACCCAGGATCACAACCTGGTGCTCTACCAGCTGAACTACACCCACCATAGCTACGTCGAACAGCACCCTCGCGGGCTCTGCATCAGCAGCGGAGACAATACTAGCGGGTCGATTCGCAGGTTCCTAATCGCCCCTACGACTGTGTGTCGAGACCCTCGACGATAGCTGCGATTTCGCTGGTGGACGGGCCTGGCTGGGGTACGAAAACCGTCTGGCGGTAGTACTTCAGCTCCTTGATCGACTCCTTGATGTCGGCCAGAGCCCGGTGAGCGAGCCCCTTCGTCGGCTGACCGAAGTAGATCCGGGGATACCACCGACGCGACAGCTCCTTGATGGAACTGACGTCGATCATCCGGTAGTGCAGGTAGGTGTCGAGTTCGACCATGTCGCGCGCGATGAAACCGCGATCGGTCGCGATGGAGTTGCCGGCGAGCGGCACCGTCGCAGCCACCGGTACGTGCTCGCGGATGTACTCCAGTACCTGCTTCTGTGCCTCCTCGATCGTTACCGTCGAGGCGCGTACCTCTTCGGTGAGACCCGATTTGGCATGCATCTTCTTGACGACGTCGGGCATACCCGCCAGCGCCTCGTCGTCGGCATGGATGACGATGTCCACACCCTCACCGAGAATTTCCAGCTCGCTGTCGGTGACGAGCGCCGCGATCTCGATGAGTTTGTCCTTCGACAGATCCAGGCCGGTCATTTCGCAATCGATCCACACAAGTTTGTCCTGCACTCCAGACACACTAGTGCGAGAAGAACTCGCACTATGGTTTGCGGTGGTGATCAACAGTGGCCACGGGTAGGAGGAGCGCGAACATGTCGGTGGATCCGAATCAGCCGAGCAGTGCCGAGACGTCGACGCCGGCGGAGCGGGCCAAGGCCGCAAAGGCTGCGGCGGTCGAGGCCGCGAGGATTGCCCAGGAGGCTGCAGCCGCGGCAGAGGCAGCCGAGAAGGAGGCGCTGGCAGCCGAACAGGAGGGCTCCACCTCGCAGAACGACGTCGCATCGTCCATCGCCGCTGGCTATGCCACATCCGGCGCTGCACTCGAACTCGGAACGGTCATGGTCGACGGGGTCGTGGACCCGTCGTCGCGCATCCGTATTCCGTTGGCCACGCTGAACCGCCACGGTCTCGTCGCCGGGGCGACGGGTACCGGTAAGACGAAAACGTTGCAAGGCATCGCCGAGCAGTTGTCGGCGGCGGGCGTTCCCGTCGTCATGGCCGACATCAAGGGTGACCTGTCGGGGCTGTCGGCGGCCGGGGCGGACAACGACAAGATCCGCGCGCGAGCCGTCGAGTGCGGTGAGCCCGAATGGCAACCCAGCAGCTACCCGGTCGAGTTCCTGTCGCTCGGCACCGACGGGATCGGTGTGCCTGTTCGGGCGACCATCACCGCCTTCGGCCCAATTCTGCTGAGTAAGGTGTTGCAGCTCAACAAGACTCAAGAATCGACACTTGGCCTGATTTTCCACTGGGCGGACAAGCAGGGCCTGGCGTTGCTGGATCTCAAGGATCTGCGTTCCGTCATCACCCACCTGACGTCCGACGAGGGCAAGGCCGATCTCAAGGGAATCGGGGGAGTTTCGGCAGCCACGGCAGGGGTGATCCTTCGGGCGCTGGTGAACCTCGAAGCCGACGGTGGCGACACGTTCTTCGGTGAACCCGAGCTCGAAACCGAGGACCTCCTGCGCGTCGGAACGGACGGCAAAGGCGTCGTCACCTTGTTCGAGCTCGGCACGCAGGCTGCGCGGCCGGTGATGTTCTCGACGTTCCTGATGTGGGTGTTGGCGGACCTGTTCCAGACGCTTCCCGAAGTGGGAGACATCGACAAGCCGAAGCTCGTTTTCATCTTCGACGAGGCGCATCTACTGTTCGCCGACGCGTCGAAGGCATTCCTCGAGCAGGTCGAGCAGACGGTCAAACTGATCCGATCGAAGGGCGTCGGCGTCATCTTCTGCACGCAGTTGCCCGCCGACGTTCCCAACGAGGTGCTGTCGCAACTCGGCGCACGCGTTCAGCATGCGCTGCGCGCATTCACGCCCGACGACCAGAAGGCGTTGAACAAGACGGTGCGTACGTATCCCAAGACCGACGCGTACGACCTGGAGAAGGCTCTGACGTCACTGGGGACGGGCGAAGCGATCGTCACGGTTCTGTCCGAGAAGGGTGCCCCGACGCCGGTGGCGTGGACCAGGATTCGGCCACCGCGCTCGCTGATGGACACCATCGGCGGCGACGCGATCACCGCGGCCGCGTCGTCGAGCGCGTTGAATGCTAAGTACCGCGAGACGATCGACCGCGAGTCGGCTTACGAGAAGCTCACGGCTCGGGTCGTGGACGTTCCAGCGCCTACGGAGACGTTCGATCTGCCACCACTTCCCGCGGATCTCCCGCCACTTCCTCCCGAGGGACCTTCGGCCGCGGAGCGGATCATGGACAACCCGGCCGTCAAGAGTTTCCTGCGATCGGCGGCTTCCGCTGCGGGACGGGAGATCTCGCGCAGCATCTTCGGGACGGGGCGTCGGCGGAGGCGGTGAACCACGTGCACGAAAATACATAGCCCGCTATGTATTTTCGTGCACATGCGGTCATGAGCGGGAGTAGCCCGCCAGAACATCGGTCATCGCGAGACGCAGAGCTTCCTCTGTGCCGATGGCGGCTTGCCCGGTCTTGTAGTTCAACGACAGGGTCAGATCGTCGAAGTAGGCGATCAACCGACCCGAGGTTCCGGCGATCGAGTAGACGTTGACCGGCACGCCGGCGACATCGACCATCTCGTCGTGTGGGTCGGCTTCCGTCTGTCCGCTGACCCACAGCGTCAGATTCGGTTTCGTGTACGTATTGCCGCCGTCCCACTCGCATCCACCGTTCGGCTGCGGCAGTTCGAAGGGCTCGACGTCGGCGAGTTCCAATTGCTGCAGGACTGAATCCGAGACGACGGAACACGGATCCACGTCCGCTGCATCTCCGCTCGGCGTGTTCGGCTCGACTTCCTCGCCGTTCACTGTGTAGGTGACCTCCTGCTGGCTGCAGCTGCCGACGAGCAGGGCAGCGGTTGCGAGAGCAGGAAGGGCGAACTGGCGAAGACGCATGTAGGCGATCCTTTCGGGCGAAATGTCCGTTCAGCGTAGAGCTGCGGTTCGTCCGTCCGGAACCGGTAGAACTACTCATATCGGGCAACCACCGGGAGATGAAGGATGGTCTGCATGAAAACGAAACCATGGCTCACAGTGCCTGTGGCAGTTGCGTTCCTCATCGGATGCAGTTCGGGCTCGGCGACGGCGGAGAGGTCGTTCGGATTCCCGGACTCGGCAGGGGGCCTGCTCACGAGGCAGGCGCAGACCGAGCGATTCGGTCGAGAGGACGACACCGTCGAACAGCGTGAACTGACGGTAGCGCAGTTGAGTGCCGCTTATGACGGTGCTGTTGCTGCGTCGCAGGCCTACGCCGACGATTCGTTGAGGGTGTTGGTGACCGCCTACGCGGTCAACGCATCCAGTCCCAAGCTGTGGAGTCCCCAGGCGAACGAGAAGATCGCCGAGCGACTGAGGCTTGCTGCCCCACCCGAACGCGTCGAGCGCTCGGGGGACGCGGAATGCGTCGTCGAGTCGCGCTCGTTCGTGCCCGACAGCACCGGCCCGACGCGCCCCGACGAGCGGGTGCTTCGGTGCCAGGGTGTGCGCGACGGTGTGACCGTCCTGATTCCCGAGATTGCGCCCAGCGTCGACGCCGACACGGCGTTACGCGTCGTCGCCGATTCGTTGGATCATTTCCGCCCGTAGGGGCTACGCCCATGTGCACGAAAATACATAGCCCGCTATGTATTTTCGTGCACATGTCAGTTGCCGAGCTTCTTGTAGAAACTCCCGATGATCGGCGCAGAAATCGCCCGCGGACTGTACTGACCCGCGACGGACATCCCCTTGCTGATCAAACCCGGTACGACGCGCATCTTGTTCTTCGCCAGCGAATTCAGCGACAGTTTCGCGGTGTAGGCGCTGTCGATCCACAGGAAGTCGGGCACGAGCTTGTCGACGATCGACGCGTCGGCGGGATCGGGAGTCTCGGTGCGGACCGGGCCGGGTGCGAGAAGCGTGACGTTGACGCCGCTGCCCTTCAATTCGTCACGCAGCGACTCGGAGAACGTGTTGGCGAACGCCTTGGTCGCGGCGTACGTGGCGTTGTTCGGGATCGCCATGTTGCCGGCCGCCGAACCGACGATCAGGATTCCGCCGCTGCCGCGCTCGACCATGCCGGGCAGTACTGCGAGCGTCAGGTCGTGGACCGTGACGGCATTGAGTTCCACCTGGTCACGCTCGTACGACGGATCGAGATCGGCGACCGGCCCGAACGTCGCGATACCCGCGTTGTTGCACAGGATGCTGATCTCACGGGTCGCGAGTTCGTCGGTGAACGGTTTCCGCGCGTCCCTGTCGGACAGATCCACGACCCGCACCTCGACGGTCACGCCGTGATCCGTCCGCAGTGTCGCGGCCAGCTTCTCGAGGAGGTCGCCGCGTCGAGCAACGATGATCAACGAGTGGCCACGGGCAGCCAGTTCGGTCGCCAACGCCTCTCCGATTCCGGAGGAGGCGCCGGTCACGACGGCGCGGGCTTCGGGTGCAGGGCTCGGCAGACTCACGGTCAGTCAGGGTAATGGATGAGCTCAGATACGTGCCGCGAGGCGCGTGCCCTGCTCGATCGCGCGTTTGGCGTCGAGCTCCGCCGCCAGATCGGCACCACCGATGACGTGCGTCGTCACGCCTGCGATCTCGAGTTCGTCGGCGATGTCGCGCACCGACTCCTGGCCTGCGCAGACCACGATCGTGTCGACCGCGAGTACGCGCGGCCGTTCGTGCTTCTCGCCGAACGAGATGTGCAGGCCGTCGTCGTCGATGCGTTCGTAGTTCACTCCGGAGAGTTCGTGAACGCCCTTCGCCTTCAACGCTGCGCGATGCACCCAGCCGGTGGTCTTCGCGAGGCCGGACCCGATGCGGCCCTTCTTGCGCTGCAACAGATAGACCTCGCGCGGCGACGCCGCAGGCACAGGCGTCGTCAACGCGCCTGGGGCAGCTTCCGGTTCGGTAACACCCCACTCCTGCTTCCATTCCTTCAGATCCAGTGTGGGAGAGCTGTCCGTCGTCAGGAACTCGGAGATGTCGACGCCGATACCGCCTGCGCCGATGACAGCGACAGAATCGCCGACGGGTTTGCCGTCCTCGACCACCTCGGCATACGACAGCACCGACGGATGGTCGATCCCGGGAATCGACGGAATGCGCGGCACGACGCCGGTTGCGACGATGATCTCGTCGAACTCGCCTGCGAGTAGTTCCGCAGCCTCGACGCGGCGACCGAGATGGACCGTGACGTCGGCGTCGTGCAGCGCGGTGGTGAAGTACCGGATGGTCTCGGAGAACTCCTCCTTGCCTGGAATGCGTTGTGCGATACCGAATTGCCCGCCGAGGCTCGGCCGTGCCTCGAACAGGCTGACGGCGTGCCCGCGTCGCGCACACTCGAGAGCAGCCGACAGACCTGCCGGGCCACCACCGACCACGGCTACCTTCTTCGTGATCCTCGCGGGAGTCAACTTCAGTTCGATCTCGCGTCCCGCCCTCGGGTTCACGAGGCAGGACACCGTCTTGTGCACGAACGCGTGATCGAGACACGCCTGGTTGCACGCGATGCAGGTGTTGATCGCGTCGGCGTCGTCCGCTTCGGCTTTACGGACCCAGAACGGGTCGGCCAGCATCGGTCGGGCCATCGAAATCAGCTGTGCGTCACCGCGAGCGAGGATGTTCTCTGCGATGTCGGGCATGTTGATGCGGTTCGAGGCTGCGACGGGGATGTCGACGTGTTTGTCGAGCTTGCCGGTGATGTCGGCGAACGCGCCACGTGGCACCGACGTCACGATCGTCGGGACTCGCGATTCGTGCCATCCGATGTCGGTGTTGATGACGTCGACGCCGACCTTCTCCAATTCCTGTGCCAGAGTAACTATCTCGCTCCAGCTCTGGCCGCCTTCGACGAGGTCTGCCATCGACAAGCGAAAGATCACGAGAAAGTTCGGGCCCACGGCTGCGCGGATCTCGCGGGAGATCTCGACGGCGATGCGTCGGCGATTCTCGGGGCTGCCGCCCCATTCGTCACGTCGACGGTTGGTGCGCTCCGAGAGGAACTGATTGATGAAATAGCCCTCACCGCCCATGATTTCGACACCGTCGTACCCGGCGGACTGGGCAAGCGACGCGCACCGCACGAAATTCCTTATCTGCCAACGAACCCCGCGTGACGTCAGCCTGCGCGGGCGAAACGGGTTGATAGGAGCCTTGATCGACGACGCCGAGACGCTGAACGGCTGGTACGAATACCGTCCAGCATGCAGAATCTGGAGAGCGATCTTGCCGCCTTCGCGGTGGACGGCGTCGGTGACTCGACGATGCCGACGTGCCTCGAATCGATTGGTGAGCTTGGCGCCGAACGGGAGCAACCATCCGGTCCGATTCGGTGCATACCCGCCTGTCACGATGAGGGAGACCCCGCCGCGCGCACGCTCGGCGAAATACTCTGCCAAGCGGCCGATGTCGCGCGCGCGATCCTCCAATCCGGTGTGAATCGAACCCATGATCACTCGGTTCTTCAACGTCGTCGTGCCGACATTCAACGGAGACAACAGATTCGGGTACCGCGTTGCCCCGTTCACAGCTTCTCCAGCACCTCGTCGCACCATCCTGTGAACCCCTCCTCGACTCGTATGCCACCCCGCAGCACCAGGTACTGATGTAGTGCGGGCCCCTTCACGTTCTCCGGCGACGGGAAGTCGCGCTTCTCGATCAGTCGATACGTCTCCAGGCGCTCGGCATGCACCGCGCGGTGGCGTCGTACCTCGGTTTTCAGTGCTTCGACGTCGCCCAGTGCAGCGCCTCGGATCTTCACGGCGAGCTCGTCTCGGAGTCGGTTCGGGTCGGTCGGCTGGGCGATCCACCGATTCAGCTCCGCGCGGCCTGCGTCGGCGACGGCGTAGACCTTCTTGTCGGGTCGTCCGTCCTGGGGGACCGTGGTGCCGACGACCCAGCCGGCCGCATCCATACGCGTCAACACCCGATAGATCTGCTGGTGAGTTGCGCTCCAGAAGAAGCCGATGGACTTGTCGAATCTGTGCGCAAGCTCGTACCCCGAGCCGGACTGCTCGGAGAGGGACACCAGAATCGCATGCTCGAGGGCCACGGGATCGACTATGTCTGCAACGAGGTGAGTATGCAACCAGGTGCACAGCAGTGAAATCCACCCACGTGATACCTGAGTGCGACGACGGGGGAGACGCACTGGCCTAGGCTTCGGGGCATGAGTGCACAGGCGGACGCCGTCGTCGGCGTCGCGACCACCCGCAAACAGGTATTCGCCTGGGGGATATGGGATTGGGGATCGGCGGCATTCAACGCGGTGATCCTGACGTTCGTGTTCTCCGTCTACCTGACCGATGCCGTCGGGGACGACCTTCCCGGTTCTATTTCGGCGACGTCCTGGTTCAGCTGGGCGATCGGACTGGCAGGCGTCGTGATCGCCGTTCTCGCACCGATTTCTGGGCAACGATTCGATGCGCGTGGCAAGCGCAAGCGGTCGCTGGGAATTCTCACGGGCCTGACCGTCGTGAGCATGGCGGGTCTGTTCTTCGTCCAGGACGACTACCACTACCTGTGGCTCGGTCTCGTGCTGCTCGCTGCTGGCTCGATTCTCTTCGAACTCGCCAGCGTTCCGTACAACTCGATGCTTCGGCAGGTCTCCACGCCGGAGAACATCGGCCGCGTCTCCGGATTCGGCTGGTCGATGGGCTATTTCGGCGGCATCGTTCTGTTGCTCGTCTGCTACTTCGGGTTCATCACCGGCGACGGTGACACCCGTGGACTGTTCGGACTGACCACCGACGGCGGCCTCAACATTCGACTCGTCGCTCTCCTCGCTGCGGTGTGGTTCGCGGTATCGGCGATTCCGTTGTTTCTCGCCGTGCCGGAGATGCCCGCCACCGGTGCCGATCCGGGTGCCGCCAAAGCCGGAATGATCGAGTCGTACAAGGTGCTCTTCCGCGACCTGCGAGACCTGTGGACGGCGGACCGTCGCAGCGTCTATTTCCTGGCAGCGAGTGCCCTGTTTCGCGACGGTTTGGCCGGCGTCTTCACGTTCGGCGCCGTCCTCGCGGTCAGTGTGTACGGCATCGGCACGGCCGACGTGCTGCTGTTCGGTGTTGCTGCCAACGTCGTCGCCGGACTGGGTGCGGTCACCGCGGGCCGGTTCGACGACAGGACCGGGCCGAAGGCAGTGATCGCGTTCTCGCTCGCATCGATGATCGTCGCGGGCGTCGTGTTGCTGTTCGTGTCCGGGCCCGTCCTGTTCTGGATCTTCGGTCTGATCCTGTGCCTGTTCGTCGGGCCGGCGCAGTCGTCGTCGCGCACGTTCCTGGCACGCCTGGCTCCGCCGGGACGCGAGGGCCAATTCTTCGGTCTGTACGCGACGACCGGTCGTGCCGTGTCGTTCCTCGCACCCACGATGTTCGGGTTGTTCGTCTGGATGTTCGACGCGGACCGCGCAGGCATCGGCGGCCTTCTCGTCGTGCTCGTCGTCGGCTTGGCCGCCCTGATGGCCGTGAAGTCGCCGGACCGGGTCTAGACGGGGCGGACGCGGGCGAGTATTTCGTCGGCGAGGCGCGCCGACGCCTCCTCCGGGATCCAATGAGACACGCCGTCGAGCTCGACGAAGGAGTAAGGGGCGTCGACGAATTCGTGGCATCGCTCGGCCGCGGCGCGTCCGATGGCCGAGTCCTGATTGCTCCAGACGAACGTCGTCGGCACACGGACCGGCTCGAGCTTGCCGCTCGCACTCGTCATCGCTCGATACCAGTTGAGGGCCGCCGTCAACGCGCCAGGCTGCTGGAGATGTTCCACGTAGCGGTCGTCGGGACTGCTGTCGGAGAACATCGCCCTCAATCGCGCGGCGTCGTTCTCGAGCAGTACGTGCTCGGCTTTCCCTTCCTCACGAAGCAGACCGATGTAGCTGGACCGCTCCTGCTGGTCGGCGTCCTCGCGTAGTGCCCATCCGAATGCCGCAGTATGTGGCACCGACACGGCGGTCAAGGTGCGCACACGATCCGGGTGCTGCGCCGCCAGCTGCCACGCGACGGCCGCGCCCCAGTCGTGGCCGACGACGTGCGCCGACGTGAGGTCGAACGCGTCGAGCACCCGAGGACGTCTCCGACGAGCTCGTCCGACGCGTAGGCATCGACCCCGTCTGGACGGGCGCCGGGTGAATACCCGCGCTGGTCCGGCGCGATGGTCCGCAGTCTCGCGGCGGTGAGGTGGGGTACGACGGCGTCCCAGCATGCGGAAGTCTGTGGAAATCCGTGCAACAGGACGGTCGGAATCCCGTCGGACGGGCCCGCGACGAGCACATCGAACTCGAGCTCGCCGAGGGTCACGGTCGTAGCGGTCGACGTCATGAACGATCCTCTCGGCTGGGTCCTGGCTTCCAGGCTCCCATGCCGAGCACGATGAGGCGTACCTGCTGCTCGGTTCTGAGGAGAAGATCTTGTTCGTTCCTGCTACCGGGTCTGTCGATCTCCAGTAGACCTTCGGCGGCGGTCAGCATCGTCGAGACGATCAGGTCTGCCGCCATCTCCAGGTCGTCGACATTCCATGTCTCGAGACCCGGCATACGGGACAGGTCGATCGTCAGTTCGCTGACGAACATGCGAAGTTCGGTCGCGAAAGCTCTGCGTACCTCGGTGACGCCGCCGTAGCGCTCGCGGGCCAGGAACCGGAACTGCTCCTCGTGACTGCGAACCTGCCGGACGAGGATGCGCAGCGACTCCGACGCGTTCTTGACGGTGGGGTCTTTCCGTGCGTCACGCAACATCTGTCGGAGCATGTGCATCGAGTCCTCGACCAGCGCGACACCGAGGTCTTCCATCGACGCGAAATGCCGATAGAAGGCGGTCGGCACGAGGCCCGCGGATCGGCTGACTTCGCGGAGGCTCACGCTCGCGAAGGACCGATCTCGAAGCAGGTCGAGTGTGCCGTCGATCAGCGCTTGGCGCGTGCGTTCCTTCCGCTCGGCTCTCGTCCCCGGTTCCGTCACGGAAGTGAGTTTATGACTGTCCACCCCTCGGGCACCTCGTTCCTCGTCGAGCCGTTGGATTCGAATGTGACCCAGGGCACCTGCAGGGCCCTCTGTTGCCGACGCCACTCGACCGTTGACAGTGCCCGGTGACTGTCTGGCACACTCGACTCCAGTGCACAGACGTACACTGAAAAAGTTGCTCGGTGTCGACCGAGATCGGGAGGCGAGATGACGCTCCAGCAGAAGTCGCGACGGTCCAGGTTCTTCGGAAAGTTCTCGGCGTTGTCGCTGTTCGAAGCCATGGCGACCCCGCACGAGCTCGACCGATACCTCGAACTCGTCGACCCGATGACGACCGTGCGTGATCTACGTGCCGAGGTCGTCGACGTACACCGATCCACCGACGACACCGTCACTCTGACGCTGCGCCCGACGTGGCAGTGGAAGGGTTTCGAGGCGGGGCAGTTCGTTCAGGTCGGGGTCGTCGTCGACGGTGTGCGACACACCCGGTGCTACTCGCCCGCATGTTCGCAGTATCGATCCGACGGGCACATCGAGATCACCGTCAAGGCGCATCCCGACGGCGTCGTCTCGGGATATCTACATCGTGAAGCCCGTCCCGGCCTGGTCGTCGGTCTGTCGCAGGCGGAGGGCGCTTTCCGTGTCCCGACGCCTCGGCCCGAACGCCTTCTGCTTCTCAGTGGCGGCAGTGGCATCACGCCCGTTCTGTCGATGCTGAGGTCGCTGCTGGACGAGGGGTGCGGCAGCGACATCACGTTCGTTCACTACGCTCGTACCGAGCGCGATGTCCCGTATCGGCGCGAACTCGACGACATAGCAAGAACTTTCGACACAGTTCGAAAAGTCTATGTCTACACCGAACAGGACTCCGGCGGTGATCTGCACGGACACTTCGGTCGCGAGCACCTGGACGCCGTCGCGCCGTGGTTCGCCGACGCGCAGACGTTCCTGTGCGGTCCGCCCGGGTTGACGAAGGCGGTGACGGACACGTACGACGGCCTCGGCCTTGCCGACCGCGTCCACGTCGAGGAATTCGCAGCGCCGGCGGTGGCGGTCACCGACGATGCGGACGGGCAGCTGACGTTCTCGGAAAGTAAAGTGGTGGCGGAGAATTCGGGCCGCACTCTGCTGGAGCAGGCCGAGGATGCGGGGCTGTCCCCGGCCTATGGATGCCGAATGGGCATCTGCTTCACCTGCACGTCGGTGAAGACGTCCGGATGCACGAAGAACGTCAAGACGGGCGAGGTCGACGTGGAGCCGGACAAGGAGATTCAACTCTGTGTGTCGGTACCCGTCGGCGATGTCGCTCTCGACATCTGAAAAGCCGAGTCATACAAGATCCGGAACGGAGAACGAAAGAATGTTCGGAATATCTTTTCCCACACTGTCTTTCCCACTGTTCGGCGGTACTCGCGCCGAGACGCCCGAGGAGCTTGCCCCGACGGTGCTGTCGTACGAGAAGGTCCAGGAGCTCGGCCGAGAACTGGACGAGCTTCGCGCGCGTACCGTGGCCAAACTGGGCGACGAGGACCGAGAGTACATCTACAACATCGTCAAGACGCAGCGCGGATTCGAGATCGCCGGTCGCGCAATGATGTACGTGCCGTTCATTCCACCTGTTTGGCTCGCGGGCGTCGGCGCACTCGGTGTTTCGAAGATCCTCGACAACATGGAAATCGGCCACAACGTGATGCACGGTCAATACGACTGGATGCGTGAGCCCGGCTTCAATTCGCGTGTGTTCGAATGGGATACGGTGTGCCCGGCCGATCAGTGGAAGCATTCGCACAACTACATGCACCACACCTTCACCAATATCGTCGGCAAGGATCGCGATATCGGATACGGCATTCTGCGGATGGACGAAGGTCAGAAGTGGAATCCGTACTACCTCGGAAACCCGGCATACGCATTCCTGCTGATGGTGTTCTTCGAGTGGGGCGTCATGCTGCACGACCTGGAAGCGGAGAACGTTATCCAGGGCAAACGAAAGTGGCACGACGTCAAGCCGCTACTGAAGGGCATGTGGCGCAAGGCAGGACGGCAGGTATTGAAAGACTACGTCGTATTTCCTGCGCTGTCCGGGCCGTTCTTCGTGACGACCTTGGTCGGAAACGTCGGCGCCAACCTGATTCGTAATCTGTGGACTTACTCGATCATCTTCTGCGGTCATTTCCCGACGGGGGTGCAGACGTTCACCGAGGAGGAGACGGAGAACGAGTCGAGCGGCGAATGGTACGTCCGTCAGATGCTGGGATCGGCGAACATCGAGGGAAGCCCGCTGTTCCACATCATGTCCGGCAACCTGTCGCACCAGATCGAGCACCATTTGTTCCCCGACCTGCCGGCGCACCGCTATCCGGAGATCGCGCCCGAGGTGCGCGCGCTGTGTGAGAAGTACGATCTGCCGTACAACACCGGCGGCTTCTGGCGGCAGATCGGGACGGTGTGGGGCAAGATCTTCAAGCTTGCGCTACCTGACTCGCTGACCGGTTCCAAGCCGCACGTCGGTGTTATCGTCGAGCGCAAGAAAGTTGCGGCCTAGCCAGGCCGACGCCGGCATCGACAGACCTATGTAGGGGAGACGAATCGGTGGTAGGCAAATTCGAACGCAACAAGGACACGGTTCAAGAATTGACGGAATCGGCCGCCAATCACGTCGGGAAGATCGCCGTCATCATCGCGGGAGCGGTGCGTGACGTGACCCGCGAGATCGGCGATTGGATCTCCGACGGCATCGAGATGCGCGAGGCCGCCCGCAAAGCGCGCGACGACGCCTCGCTCGGCACCGTGATCAACGGTGAATTCGAGAATCGTGGAGACGCCGAGAATCGCTGAGCGCTCGATTCGGTGAGCCACCCGGCAGACGTCGGGTGGTTTGCCATGTGCTGGAAACAAACCTAGAGAATGTTTGAATGCGCAATCGCATACTCGGAGACCGAATTGTGCGATACGGTGTTCCCGACGCTGAGGTGCACCGTCGAGAAAGGGTGGTCCGACATGCTGGTGAACGTTCAACCGCGAACTTCCGACAACACCGTTCGACCCGAGGACGAATTCCGGGCCCGATGCCGGGCGCTTGCCCTGACTGCGTCGGCCTCCGGTCGCATTCCGAACCAGGCCGACCTCGACGAGCTCACCCGTGCCTCGCGCGCTCTTGCCCGCAGGGGTGTTCCGCTCCGTTCTCTGCTGCACACGATGCATGTCGCGGCAGCGCAGGTGCTACGAGAGAAGGCGTCGAGCGGCGACGCAGGAGTCGTCGACGGCGCCGTGCTCATGGTCAGCGTCCTCGAGGCCGTCGGAACGGCAGTGTCGAGCGTCTATCTCGACAGCTACGGCCCGGGCGCAGGCGATCGTGAGCGAGCTCGGGAATTGACCGAGTCCATGCTGACAGGTGACGGCGAGTGCCGTCGTTTGGCGGATCGGGCGGGCGTCGTGATCGCAGCCGAATACGACGTCGTGTCCCTGTCTTTCGATGTACCGGCCTTCGACGAAGGTTCGGGCGGGCAGGGTGTGATCGACCGAATCGAGGACGAAGTCGTGCGCTCGGACATCGAGGGCATGTTGATATCGCTGAACGGGCGCGGGGGCGTGGTTCTGCGCCCCGTCGGCGCGCTCGGATCCGTCGAATCTCTCGTCGGCCGCATCGAGCACCTGCTCGGACGTGATGTGCTCGCGACCACGGCATCGGCTGCGGTGGACGACATTCCGAATGCTGCGACGCACTGCCGAGAACTCGTCGCTTTGGCCCGCGGCTTGAATTTTCGGCCAGGCGTATATCGCACCGCCGACATGGCACTCGAATTCCAACTCACCAGGCCGGGCCCGGGTCGAGCGAGGCTACGCTCCCTGATCGAACCCCTTGGCGGATCACCCGAACTCGTCCACACGCTGCAGACGTTCATCTCCACCGAAGCCAATCGGCGCGTCAGCGCGAAAGCTCTTTTCGTGCACCCCAATACGGTCGACTATCGCCTCAAGCGCATCGAGACGCTCACCGGTGTCGATCCGCTGAGCCCGGTCGGCCTGATGGCGTTGCACGCTGCACTCGTCGTCGATGCGTTGTCCCGCACAGAGGGCGACGCCCCGCCTCCAGGCGACGAAGTGGCCGAAGCGTCCTGACCCGCCTGCCCTGTCAGCCGGCGGAGATCACGCCGCTGACAGGCAGTCTGCCGCCGACGGCATTGCGGAAGTCCACCAACGCGCGCTCCACATGGTTCGGGCTGGAGACGACGACGATTCCCGACGTCCGACGACCGGCCAGCAGCGCCACCGTGTTGGCCGCATTCTCGACGGTCGACCGCGAACGGCCTTCCTCGGTGATGCGCTCTGCGGGAACCCCGTTGTCCACCAACCAGTTACGCATCGCACGTGCTTCGGTGACGCCGGACCGTGGGACCCCTCCGCTCGTCACGATGGGCGCGAACGGATAGCGGTTCGCCAGTGTGAGTGCGGCATTGAGCCGATCGACGAGAAGTGGGCGCATCGAACCGTCGTCGTACAGCCCTGCCCCGAGGACCACGATCGTCGTACCCCTCTGATCGATGTCCAGCATCAACGGCGCCTGCCGGGTCAAGAACTCGAACTGGGTACACCGGACGATCGCCTGTAGATCCAGCGACCTGCATCCGCCGACCGTCGAGACGACACTGTTCACCACGGTGATCGGAGTGATGTCGGCGGATGCCGTCGAGGGCACCGATGCGAGAGCGACTGCAACTGCTGCCGCCGCGAGAACTGAAGTCGCGCGCCCGCGTCCCCGCCCACGCAAATGCATAAGCGTTTGCGTGGATCGTGATGACTCCGCCGTTTTCGGACGTGATTTCCCCGCCATTCAACGCACCCCCCGGCATCGATGAATCGATTCCGAACCACTGTGGCAGCAGGGGTCGACCCGTAGCGGCAGAAACGGATTGTGACTGCTTACAAGATCGAATCGCCGAGCTGTGACGACGTCCAATGGCAGCGCGCCCCGGGGCTGCGAGTCGCGTCGAACCGAACGGGTACACTCATCAACCGTTGTTCGGGCGAGAGGAATACCCGAACTCCGCCTCCGTAGCTCAGGGGATAGAGCAAGGGCCTTCTAATCCCTTGGTCGCAGGTTCGAATCCTGCCGGGGGCACCACATTCTGTTTCGACCCCGCTCGCGTCGGGCATCAATACCGGGATTCGATGCTTCGACATGATTCCTCCGAAAGGGTGGCCGATGCGGGACGTCCTCGACGAGTTGGTCGCAATCTGGCGCAGTGGCGGCACCGCGGGCCTCGGCACCGTGGTGCGGACGTTCGACAGCGCGCCACGTCCCGCCGGGGCGTCGATGGTCGTCGCCCCCGACGGTTCCGTGGCCGGATCGGTGTCCGGAGGATGCGTCGAGGGTGCCGTGTACGAGTCGGCGACAACGGCGAGCGACACCGGTGTCTCGACACTCGAGCGCTACGGAGTGAGCGACGACGACGCGTTCGCAGTGGGTCTGACGTGTGGGGGAGTGCTCGACATCTTCGTCGAACCCGTCTCTCGCGCAACGTTTCCCGAGCTCGAATCCGTGGCCGACGCGATAGCGGAAGATCGCCCGATTGCCGTCGCCACCGTCGTTCGGCATGCGGACCCGTCGAGAGTCGGTCGGCACGTCGTCGTCGGCGAACTCGCCGCCGAAGGCTCGCTCGGATCCGATCGCACCGACAGCGCCGTCGTCGACGACGCACGGGGGTTGCTCGCGTCGGGCAGATCGGCCGTGCTGACCTACGGCCTGGACGGTGAACGACTCGGAGACGGCATGGACGTCTTCGTCGCAAGTTACGCACCCCGGCCTCGCATGCTGGTCTTCGGGGCGATCGACTTCGCCGCGGCCGTGGCCGAACAGGGCGCGTTCCTCGGCTACCGCGTCACCGTGTGCGACGCCCGCGAGGTGTTCGCGACGACGGCTCGGTTCCCGTCGGCCGAGGACGTCGTCGTCGACTGGCCGCACCGATACCTCGGCGAACAGATATCGAAGGGGACGGTCGACCAACGAACTGTCGTGTGTGTGCTGACCCACGACCCGAAGTTCGACATTCCACTCCTCGCGCTCGCATTGCGGCATCCGGGATTCGCGTTCGTCGGGGCCATGGGATCGCGTCGAACGCACGAGGATCGGGTGTCTCGGCTGAAGGGAGAAGGATTGACCGACGGCGAACTGTCGCGTCTGTCCAGCCCCATCGGTCTGGATCTCGGAGCCCGCACCCCGCAGGAGACCGCAGTGTCGATCGCTGCGGAGATCGTCGCGCGCCGCTGGGGCGGGTCGGGCGAGCCCCTCGCCGCGGGGCGAGGACGTATCCACCACGATTCCGTGGCGCACGACACATGAACTACGACGGCGTGTAGCAGTTCCGGGCGCTGGCTATCGGCGCACTTCAGAGACGTCCTACTCTGGACGGCATGGCAGCACCCGAAGTAGCCCCGATCGAACCGTCACCGACGGCGAAACACTCGTCGTCGACGTCCGTGTTCGCCACGGCCGGGGCCATTGCTGCAGTCGTCGCCGCACTCGTCGTCACGTTGTCCGCGTCCGACGCGCTCGTCCTCCTCGGCATCCCGGATCCGGGGCCCGCCACGATCTACGGGCTTCCCGCAGTGCGTGCCGCAGGCGAGATCGCCGCCTCGATCGCCATCGGTTCGTTCCTTCTCGCGGCGTTTCTCGTACCTCCGCAGAAGAACGGCGTGCTCGACGTCGGGGGATACAGGGCAGTGAGGACCGGATCGGTCGCCGCGATCGTGTGGGCAGCGTGTGCACTCGTGCTCGTTCCGTTGACTCTGTCGGACACATCCGGCCAGCCGTTCCTGGTCGCGCTGCAGCCCAGCAACCTCTGCGTCGCGCTCGATCAGGTGGAAATCGCCAGCGCGTGGCGATGGACAGCAATCCTCGCCGTCGTGCTCGCGATCGTCTCGAGGGCGGTGCTGCGGTGGTCGTGGACACCGCTGCTGCTCGTATTCGCGCTCGGCACGCTGATGCCGATCGCCGTGACCGGGCATTCCTCGTCGGGCGGGTCGCACGACGTCGCGACGAACAGCTTGATCCTTCACCTGATCGCGGCGACGCTGTGGGCCGGTGGCCTGTTTGCGCTGCTCGCGCATGCCCGTCGCGCGGGTGCCTACACCGACGTCGCTGCACGTCGGTTCTCTGCTGTGGCGACTGTGTGCTTCGTCGTCATGGGCGTCAGCGGTGTCATCAACGCGCTCGTCAGGGTGTCCGCCTCGGACCTCTTCACGACGACGTACGGCAGACTCGTGCTCGGCAAGATCGTCGCGCTCGTCGTGCTCGGAGTCTTCGGGTGGATTCAACGTCGTCGATCGTTGCCCGCGCTCGTCGCCGACCATCGGTCGCGCGGTGCACTGGTTCGGTTCGCGGGTGGGGAAGTGCTGATCTTCGCTGCGACGATCGGACTCGCCGTCGGGTTGGGACGGACACCACCGCCGTCGGACGTCGACCCGAACCTGTCGCTGACGGAAGCGGCGCTCGGTTACGACCTGAACGGTCCGCCCACGTTCGCGCGGCTCGCACTCGACTGGCGTTTCGATCTGATCTTCGGCACGGCATCCATCGTGCTCGCCGCGGTCTACCTCCTCGGAGTGCGCAGGCTTCGGCGACGCGGTGACACGTGGCCGATGGGCCGCACGGTCGCGTTCCTGCTCGGGTGTCTGACGATGCTGATCGGCACGTCGTCGGGCGTCGGCAAGTATTCGCCCGCTGTGTTCAGTGTGCACATGGGCGGCCACATGGCGTTGTCGATGCTCGCTCCTGTGCTGCTCGCTCTCGGCGGCGGGTTGACGCTGGCACTTCGAGCGCTTCCCGCTGCAGGAAAAGACGGTGTCCCCGGACCTCGCGAGTGGATTCTGCAGGCGCTGCACAGCCCCGTGTCGCGATTTCTGACGCACCCGATCGTCGCTGCTGTGCTCTTCGTCGGTGGTTTCTACGCGTTGTACCTCGGCGGGATCTTCGGCGCCATCCTCGACAACCACTCCGCGCATCTGCTGATGAACGCGCACTTCATTCTCAGCGGCTATCTCTTCTACTGGGTCGTGATCGGCGTCGATCCGTCGCCGCGCCGCGTCGAACCCATCACGAAGCTGGCGATGGTATTCGGATCGCTGCCGTTCCACGCATTCTTCGGCGTCGCGTTGATGAGCATGAACACCGTCATGGGCGGGTGGTACTACCGAACGCTCGGCCTGGACTGGAACGCCGATCTGCTCGGCGATCAGAAGCTGGGCGGCGGTATCGCCTGGGCGACGGGCGAGATCCCACTCGTTCTCGTCATGCTCGCGCTGCTGATCCAGTGGTCACGCAGTGACGACCGAAACGCCAAGCGGTCCGACCGCGCCGCAGAACGCGATCACGACGCCGACCTCGCCGCGCACAATGCGATGTTCGCCGAGTTGGCCAGGCGGGACCGCGAAGCAGGTCGCTGACGTCACCAGGATGCGGTGACCTTCGCCAGGATCCGGGTGAGTTCGGTGCGCTCGGCGGAGTCCAGGTCGTCGAACACCTCGGTCGCGACGCTGCGACGTGCGTCGTCGATCGCTTCGAGCCGCGTTCGCCCGGTGTCGGTGAGCGCAACGAGGATTGCGCGTCGATCAGCTGGATCCGCCTCGCGCACGACCAGATGCGCTGCTTCCAGTGAATCGACGATGTCGGTCGCCGAACGCGCGACGATGCGCAGACGGTCCGCGAGTGCACGTAGGCGTACGGGCTCGCCCTCCCGCGCCAGCACGTGCAGGGCTCGGCTCTGCGACGGGTTCAGGCCGAACGGCTCCAGTGCACTCATGTGTGTGTGGCGAATACGCCGCGCGACGGCCATGAACGAGTCTGCGAGGTTCGGTGTGTCCTCCGTGTGCATGGCGCACAGCATACCCATCCATTGCTTGTAACCTCATAATGAGGTAACCTCTGCAATATGTCGTTCTACCATCCTGGAGGTCTACTTGGTAAGCCCACGAATACAGTCGAAAACCGCCGCGCCTGACGCAGCCCCCGTCGGCCGAGTTCTCTCCCTGTTCCATCCCTACCGTTTTCGTATCGCGGTCGTGTCCGCGATCATCGTCTTCAGCGCGATCGTCGCGCTTGCCTCGCCGCTTCTACTTCGCGAACTGCTCGATCACGCAATCCCCGATCGCGACGTCACACTCGTCACGCTGATCGCTGCGGGCATGATCGCAGTCGCGGTCGTCACCAATGTGCTGGGCGTCGTGCAGACCTGGATGTCCAACGGCGTCGGGCAGAAGCTCATGCACGACCTGCGCGTCGCGGTCTACGGCCACCTGCAGAAGCAATCACTCGGATTCTTCGCGAGGACCCGGACCGGCGAGGTGCAGTCGCGAATCGCCAACGACATCGGTGGCATGCAGTCCGTCGTCACGAACACCGCCACGTCGATCGCGCAGAATGTCACGACGGTCGTTGCCACGGTCGTCGCATTGTTCCTGCTGGACTGGCGTCTCGCCCTGTTCTCGCTCATGATCCTTCCGGTCTTCGTGCGCATCGCGCGCCGAATCGGGCAGGAACGCCGAAAGATCTCGGGTCGACGCCAGAAGCTGTTGAGCGAGTTGACCGTTCAAATCGAGGAATCGCTCTCGGTCAGCGGGATCCTGCTCGGCAAGACCACCGGGTCCGGCACTGCTCTGACCGAACAATTCGCGGCCAAGTCCGACAAGGTCGCCGAGGTCGAATTGTCCGCGATGATGGCGGGCAAGTGGCGGATGGCCAGCATGCAGATCAGCTTCGCGGTCATGCCGGCACTGGTGTACTGGTTCGCCGGCGTCACCATCGGCCACGGCAGCACCCTGACCGTCGGCACACTCGTCGCGTTCACGACGCTGCAGACTCAGCTGTTCCGGCCGACGATGCAGCTGCTGAGCACAGGCGTCGACGTCCAGAGCTCGCTCGCTCTGTTCGGACGTGTCTTCGAGTACCTCGATCTGCCGATCGACATCGAGGAGCCTCGGGTGCCGAAATCGTTGGATCGGAACGCAGTTCATGGTGACGTGAGGTTCGATCACGTCGGTTTCACCTACGCCGGATCGAGCGCCGCGACGCTCGTCGACATCGATCTCGACGTGCCTGCCGGTTCCACGCTCGCATTGGTGGGGGCCACGGGATCGGGCAAGACGACGCTCGGCTATCTCGCTGCGCGCCTGCACGATCCGACGTCGGGAACCATCACGGTCGACGGCGTGGATCTCCGCGACCTGAGCACGAACACCGTCGCGGATCTGGTCGGCGTCGTGTCGCAGGAAACCTACCTGTTCCACGCCACGATCCGCGAGAATCTTCGCTTCGCCAAACCCGATGCGACGGACGAGGACATCGAACAGGCGGCGAAGATCGCTCAGATCCACGAGTTCATCGTCGGACTGGACGACGGGTACGACACGCTCGTCGGCGAACGCGGCTACCGATTCTCCGGAGGAGAGAAGCAACGCCTGTCGATTGCACGCACCGTCCTGCGGAACCCGCAGATCCTGATTCTCGACGAGGCGACGAGTGCGCTGGACAACTCGACGGAGCGCGCCCTGCAAGACGCACTCGAGCGATTGATGAAGGGCCGCACGACGATTCTGATTGCACATCGACTGTCGACGGTCCGCGCAGCAGACCGAATCGCGGTACTCGATCACGGGCGGGTGCTCGAGTCGGGAACGCATTCCGAATTGGTGGCAGCCCGCGGGCGGTATTTCGAACTCGCACGATCGTCGGATTCCGTATCCGTTGCCGACGAATTCGAGGACGAGAAGGCCGCGTAGAGTTTTCGAGAGTTCGGGCCCCGACGTGAACGGAGTTGCTGTGGTGCGCACGGTGGCGTCGACGGTGCGTGCCGAGTTGGAGATCAAGAAGTCGCGCTTCATCGCAGTGGTCGCCCGGGCCGCTTCCGAAGACGAAGCCCGCGCCGTGATCGCGTCGGAGAAGAGCGCGGAACCTGCTGCGCGCCATCATTGTTCCGCGTTCGTCTACGGCGACATCCAGAGAGTCGAACGGTCGAGCGACGACGGCGAACCGAGCGGAACCGCGGGCACACCGATGCTCGACGTTCTGCGAGGGCACGATCTGACCAACGTGGTAGCCGTCGTGACGCGGTATTTCGGCGGGACCAAGCTCGGCACGGGCGGACTGACGCGCGCCTACGGGGGCGCCGTCGCGCAGGCATTGCAGGGGAGTCCGCTTCTGTATCGACATCGCCGGACACTCGTGCGCGTCGAGCTACCCCACCCCGACGCCGGCCGAATCGAGTCCGAACTGCGACGACGGGACATCGGAGTCGTCTCGATCGACTACGGCGAGGCCGTCGTTCTGACTCTGTCGGTCGCTCGTCCCGATGACCTCGACACGACCCTTGCGGACCTCACCGCGGGCGCGATCGGTGCGGAACGACTCGGCGACACGTACGTCGAGTCCGCTGCCCCATAACATCGGCGACCGACGTCGCGGTTCGGACACGAGCGTCGGCAGACTCCTTCATCCACAGCGAACGCCCCATCCACAGGTTCGTTCATCGGCCCAGTTCGGCTGCCGTGTACCGCCGCCTTCCTGAGGCACAGTCCTCCTATCGGCCCGGCACCGCCGACCGAGACGACAAGAATCCGATATCCGATGGGGGACGAGAAAGATGTACGAGGCACAGTGCGCGGTGGTGGGGACCGTCATCACCAATCCGATCAAGAGACAGACACCGAGTGGTGAACCGGTGCTCAGCTTCCGTATGGCCAGCAATGCCAGGCGGCAGGACCGCAACACCGGGGAGTGGACCGACGGCGGCACCTTGTTCCTGACCGTGACGTGCTGGCGGCGACTGGTCACCGGGGTGGGAGCGTCGCTCATGAAAGGCGACCCGGTGGTTGCCTATGGACAGCTACGAACCAACGAGTACACGACGCGCGAGGGTGTCGAACGAGCCGATCTGGAGATGACGGCCAGCGCCGTCGGACCGGATCTCGCGCGCTGTGTCCTCGATATCGACCGCCGCCGATCGGCACCGGCCAAGCAGACCGAGCCCGAGGACGAGATCGTCGGGGACCAGTCCGACGACTACGACGAACAGCAGGAGACGGACGCCGAGTACGAGGACACAGACGCCGTGGTCGCCGCGGCGGTCTGACGGCCTGACCGGGCATGCGTGCAGTCCGTTGTCGACACGCATGCCCGGGACGACCGACCGGCCCGGTGAACGGAAATCGGTCGATGGTGTTCGACGGCGCTCGCACCGATAAGCTGGCGCACATGGCGGAATTCATCTACACCATGAAGAAGGTGCGCAAGGCGCACGGCGACAAGGTCATCCTCGACGACGTCACGATGAGCTTCTACCCGGGAGCCAAGATCGGTGTCGTCGGACCGAACGGCGCCGGTAAGTCCAGCATCCTCAAGATCATGGCCGGTATCGATCAGCCCGGTAACGGCGAGGCCTTCCTCGCGCCCGGTGCTTCGGTCGGCATCCTCATGCAGGAACCGGAACTCGACGACGCCAAGACTGTCCGCGAGAACGTCGAAGACGGTCTCGGCGAGACGATGGTGCAGCTCAAGCGCTACAACGAAATCGCCGAGCTCATGGCCACCGACTACTCCGACGAGCTCATGCAAGAGATGGGCGAGCTGCAGGAGAAGCTCGACCACGCCGATGCGTGGGAGATCGATTCCCAGCTCGAACAGGCGATGGACGCGCTGCGCTGCCCGCCGCCGGAGTCGCCCGTCACCAATCTTTCCGGTGGTGAGAAGCGACGTGTCGCGTTGTGTCGGCTGCTTCTGAGCAAGCCCGACCTGCTGCTGCTCGACGAGCCCACCAACCACCTCGACGCCGAATCCGTGCTGTGGCTCGAACAGCACCTGGCCGCGTACCCCGGTGCGATCCTCGCCGTCACCCACGACCGGTACTTCCTCGATCACGTCGCGCAGTGGATCGCCGAGGTCGACCGCGGACACCTGTACCCGTACGAGGGCAACTACTCCACGTACCTGGAGAAGAAGGCAGAACGCCTCGAGGTCGCGGGCAAGAAGGATCAGAAGCTGCAGAAGCGCCTCAAGGACGAGCTCGCTTGGGTCCGCTCCGGCGCCAAGGCTCGTCAGGCGAAGAGCAAGTCGCGTCTGGCCCGCTACGACGAGATGGTCGCCGAGGCGGAGAAGACCAGGAAGCTCGACTTCGACGAGATCCAGATCCCCAACCCGCCGCGTCTCGGTGACGTCGTTGTCGAGGTCAAGAACCTCGACAAGGGCTTCGACGGCCGCGTGTTGATCAAGGATCTGTCGTTCACGTTGCCGCGTAACGGCATCGTCGGTGTCATCGGCCCCAACGGTGTGGGTAAGACGACGTTGTTCAAGACGATCGTCGGTCTGGAGGAACCGGACGGCGGCGAGGTCAAGATCGGTCAGACGGTCCAGCTGAGCTACGTCGACCAGAACCGGTCCGGCATCGATCCGAAGAAGACGGTGTGGGAGACGGTGTCCGACGGCCTCGACTTCATCACCGTCGGAACCTCCGAGTTCCCGTCGCGCGCGTACATCAGCTCGTTCGGGTTCAAGGGCCACGATCAGCAGAAGCCGTCGGGCGTGCTGTCCGGTGGTGAGCGCAACCGACTGAACCTCGCGATGACGCTCAAGCAGGGCGGAAACCTGATCCTGCTCGACGAGCCGACCAACGACCTCGACGTCGAAACTCTCGGTTCTCTCGAGAACGCACTCGAAGAGTTCCCCGGTTGCGCCGTGGTCATCTCCCACGACCGCTGGTTCCTCGACCGGACCTGCACGCACATCCTGGCCTGGGAAGGCGGCTTCGGCGACAACGAAGCGGCCTGGTACTGGTACGAGGGCAACTTCGAGGGCTACGAGGCGAACAAGATCGAGCGCCTTGGTCCCGACGCGGCTCGCCCGCACCGCGTCACGCACCGCAAGCTGACCAGGGACTGACGTCTCCCCACTCCACGCACGTGCATATGCATGTGCGTGGAGTGGAGTGTTGTGCGTCGACGCCGCCTGGGAGTGTGCGCGTACCCCATGAGCGAGGTCGATCCCCGATAGGGTCGTGTGCGAGGCGACAACGAGGTCGCTGGGGATTCCTGTCGAGGGAGTGGTTCAACACATGCCGAATTCGGCTGGCACGAAGGACACCGACCGAGCGATCGACCTGCCCGAGAAGTTGGTGACCACGCTGCCTGATGTGCAGGCGGCGTACTTCGCACACGTCGACACCGACGACCTGGCAACGGCGGTCGTCCAGCCCGCGCACTCGATGCTCGGGAGCCATCTCCGACTGGCGGCGCGCCGAGCCGTCGGGACTGCCAACGTCGAGGTGCATCGCCCCGAAGGCGGGGAGGTCGGCCTGGCCCTTCGTATCGTCACCGACGACATGCCGCTGCTGGTGGAATCGGTGATGTCCCAGTTGTCGCGGCTGGGTGTCGACGTCGTCGAGATCGTGCATCCGATTCTGTCGGTGACCCGCGACGACGACGGAAATCTGCTGACGGTTGCGCCCGGTAACGGCACCGTCGTCGAGGGAACGCTGCGTGAGTCCTGGATGCACGTGCAGTTGAACCCGTCGACCGACGACGACACACTCGACGGTCTCGACACAGCGATCGCCGGGGTGCTGTCCGATGTTCGCGAGGTCGTCGAGGACACCGGCGAGATGCGCGACGCGCAGAGTTCCGTGGCGAACGCACTCGACACCGTTGCCGACGGCACGAACCGATCCGACGCCGACGAGTTGCGCGATGCCGCCGATCTGCTTCGATGGCTCGCCGACGGCCACTACACGTTGCTCGGCTATCGCAACTACAGCGCGGAGCAGACGCGTGGACTCGGAGTGCTCCGCCGCGACAACGCGCTCGGGTCGGACTCGACATCCGCGTCAGGACGCGGCGAATTGTTGACTCTCGCACAGGGTTCGAGGCCCGCGACCGTTCATCGTGCGGTGTACCCGTACTTCGTGACGGTGTTCGATCGCGCGACACCCGAGCTGGGCGAGCATCGATTCGTCGGTGTGTTCACCGTGACGGCGTTGCACGAGAACGTGCTCGACATCCCGGTGATCGAGCGCCGCGTGCGGTCGGTGATCGACCGGGCCGGGTACGACCTCGGGTCGTTCTCCGGGCAGGCCATGCTCGAAGTGCTGCAGTCCATGCCCCGGTCGGAGTTGTTCGCGAACAGCGAGGATGCGCTGTTCGACACGGCGACTGCCGTCATGGCGATCGGCAGGCGTCGTCGGGTGAAGGTGTTCCTGCGCGAGGACGCGGACGGTGCGTTCGTGTCCGCGCTGGTCTATCTCCCACGCGACCGATACACGACGCGTGTGCGCCTGGCAGTGCAGGACTGCCTGTTGCGCGAGCTCGGTGGCTCGAGTATCGACTACACCGCCCGCGTCACCGAGTCGGATCTCGCGCTTCTGCATGTGACGGTGCGTCGTACGTCCGGTGATTCGACGCGAGCCGACCTGTCCGCGCACAACGTCGCCCACATCGAATCGCTGCTGACGAAGACCATACGGACCTGGGAAGATGCGCTCGCGGAAGCAGTGTCCCGCAACAAGTCTGCCGACCCGCTGATGGCGGCGAAGTACGCCGAAGCGCTGCCCGAGGCGTACAAGCAGGACTTCGGCCCCGACCGAGCAGTGTCGGACATCGCTCGGCTGGGCGCGCTGGCCGACGGGGCAATCGACATGCAGTTGTATCGGGACGAGGATTCCGAGGTGGGCAGCTGGCGGTTCAGCCTGTACATCGGTGGCCGCGGCGTCTCGTTGAGCCAGGTGTTGCCGATCCTGCAGAGCCTCGGCGTCGAGGTCGACGACGAGCGTCCGTACCCGGTCGTTCGTCCGGATGGAATGCAGTGCTGGATATACGATTTCGGCGTCTCCGCGTCGCGTGAGATGTTGTCCGCCGCGATCGACGGTGATCTGGATTCGGAACTGCACGGTGCGGGGGACGCGGATCGCGAGAGCCGTGTGCAGATTCGGTTCACCGATGCCTTCAGCGCGGTGTGGGCCGGCCGCGCCGAGGCCGATCGGTTCAACGAACTGGTCATGCGGGCCGGATTGACGTGGCGTCAGGCAGTGATCCTGCGGGCGTACGCAAAGTACCTGCGGCAGGCCAACTTTCCGTACAGCCAGTTCAACATCGAAGGCGTCCTGCTCTCGCATCCGAGAACGGCCCGCCTGTTGGTGGCGCTGTTCGAGTCGCAGTTCGACCCGGACGCCGACGAGCGCCGCACCGACGAACTCGAAGCCGAGCTGCGCGCACTGATCGATCAGGTCATCAGTCTGGACGCGGACCGTATCCTCCGCTCGATCTTCGAGCTGATACGCGCCACGCTGCGGACCAACTTCTACGTCGTCGACGCATCCGGGCGATCGCGCGAGTTCTTGTCGCTCAAGTTCGATCCGCAGGACATCGTCGAATTGCCCAAGCCGCGACCGAAATTCGAGATCTTCGTCTACGCTCCTCGGGTCGAGGGAGTGCACCTGCGGTTCGGTGCAGTGGCCCGTGGTGGGCTGCGGTGGTCGGATCGGCGCGAGGACTTCCGAACCGAGATTCTCGGTCTGGCCAAGGCCCAGATGGTCAAGAACGCCGTCATCGTGCCGGTCGGTGCCAAGGGCGGATTCGTCGTCAAGCGCCCACCGGCACCGTCCGGCGATGCTGCCACCGACCGCAAGGCAACCGCCGAGGAAGGCCAGGCGTGCTACCGCCTGTTCATCGCCGGATTGCTCGATGTGACCGACAATCTCGATCGCGCAACCGGATCCGTCGTTCCGCCGGAGCGTGTCGTTCGCCGTGACGGTGACGACACCTACCTCGTCGTCGCCGCCGACAAGGGCACCGCGACGTTCTCCGATCTCGCCAACGGTGTCGCGGCCGAGTACGATTTCTGGCTCGGCGACGCGTTCGCCTCGGGTGGCTCCGCGGGGTACGACCACAAGGCCATGGGTATTACCGCCAAGGGTGCGTGGGAGAGCGTCAAGCGACACTTCCGTGAGATCGGAATCGACACTCAGTCACAGGATTTCACCGTGGTCGGTGTCGGTGACATGAGCGGCGACGTGTTCGGCAACGGCATGCGCCTCAGTCGGCACATCGGACTGGTCGCTGCCTTCGACCACCGCCATGTCTTCCTCGATCCGAATCCCGACCGGGCGGCGTCGTTCGCCGAGCGGGAGCGACTGTTCGCACTGCCCAGATCGTCGTGGGCGGACTACGACACGTCGTCGATCTCCGACGGCGGAGGTGTGTACGAGCGGACGGTCAAGTCGATCCCGATCAGCGGGCCGGTCCGAGAGGCACTCGGACTCGACGACGAAGTGACTGCGCTGTCGCCGCCTGAATTGATGCGGGCGATCCTGACCGCACCGGCAGACCTGTTGTGGAACGGTGGAATCGGGACGTACATCAAGGCGTCGACCGAGTCGAATGCCGACGTCGGAGACAAGTCGAACGACGCAATCCGCGTGAACGGCAACGAGTTACGCGTCACCGTCGTCGGTGAAGGCGGAAACCTCGGTGCCACCGCGCTCGGACGCATCGAATACGACCAGGCAGGCGGCCGAATCAACACCGACGCGGTGGACAACTCGGCCGGTGTCGATTGCTCCGACCACGAAGTCAACATCAAGATTCTGCTCGAATCGGCCATTGCCGAGGACAGACTGGCCCGCGAGGATCGTGACGACCTTCTGGCCTCGATGACCGACGAGGTGGGCCGACTCGTCCTGTGGGACAACATCATGCAGAACGAGTTGCTGGGAACCTCGCGTGCCGACGCGCCTGCGCTGCTGTCGGTGCATCGACGTGTCATCGAGGACCTGGAAGCACGCCGTGGGCTGGACCGCGAGCTCGAAGCGTTGCCGTCCGAGGCCGACATTCGCCGTCGAAAGCAGGACGGCAGGGGACTGACGTCGCCCGAGCTCGCGACGCTCATGGCTCACGTCAAGCTGGGGTTGGAAAACGATCTGCTGACAAGCGAACTCGTCGACAGTGACGTGTTCGCGTCGAAGCTTCCGAAGTACTTTCCCGCACCTCTCCGCGAACCGTACGCCGGCGAGATCACGTCGCACCCGCTCCGTCGCCAACTGGTGGCGACGATGCTGACCAACGAGACGGTCGACCGCGGCGGAATCACGTTCGTGTATCGCCTCGCCGAGGACGCGGGCGCGTCGGGAACCGATGCGGTGCGTGCGTTCGCCGCTGCCACAGCGATTTTCGATCTCGAGAAGCTGTGGCAGGAGATTCGCACCGCGCCGATCGATACCGCGTGCTCGGATCAGCTGTTGCTCGAATCGCGGCGTGTGCTCGACCGGGTGGGTCGATGGTTGCTGTCCAACCGGCCGCAACCTCTCGCCGTCGGCGCGGAGATCAGCCGATACGCAGGCACGGTCGCGAAGCTCGGTGATTCGGTCGGCCGGTGGATCGACGGGCATCGGGCCCGCGAGTTGGCAGGCAGGGTCGACGAGGCCGTGCAGGGTGGTGCTCCGAAAGATCTGGCGGTCAAGGTGTATCGACTGCTGGACGTCTACTGCCTGCTCGACATCGCCGACGTCGCAGACATCACCGAACACGAACCAGAGGATGTCGCCGAGCTCTATTTCGCGCTCGATGCGCACATCGGAATCAACTGGTTGCTGACGTCGGTTTCCGGGCTGGCGCGCGGGAATCGCTGGCATTCGTTGGCGCGCTTGGCCCTTCGCGACGATCTGTATTCCTCGCTGCGCGCGATCACCAAGGAGGTTCTGCTCGGCGGCGAACCGCACGAGAGCGCGGCGGAGAAGATCGCGGAATGGGAATCGACCAACTCGTCGCGGCTGACCAGGGCACGCACCGCTCTCGGTGAGATCGCCGACGCGGGCACGCTCGATCTGGCGACGCTGTCGGTGGCGGCGCGTCAGGTCCGCAGTATGGTGCCCTGATCAAGTGTCGACCGGAACTACAGCGAAGGACGTTCTCGAGTGAGTGTGCCCGACGGCCATCTGTCCGAGGAACTGCAGCCGAGTGAGCGAATCGGCTTCCACACCACCGTCGAAGTGCGGTGGTCGGACATGGATGTCTACCAACACATCAACCATGCGCGCATGGTGACGTTGCTCGAGGAGGCACGCATTCCGTGGCTGCTGGTCGACGGCAAACCGACCGCGAATCTGCGGCACGGTGCGGTGATCGCAGATCTGCACGTGAAGTATCGCGGGCAGCTCCGTCACGAGGACGGCCCGCTCGACGTGTTCATGTGGGTCGACAAGGTCAGGGCAGTCGACTTCGTCGTCGGGTACGAGGTGCGGGCGAGGGGCGCCTCGCTCGACACCCCGGCGGCGATCGTCGCGTCGACCCAGATCGCGGCGTTCGACATCGATTCGCAGCGGCTACGGCGGTTGACCGGACCGGAGCGCGAATACCTGGAGAGCTGGCGACGTGTTTGAGCGGACCCTGACCGTGCCCGACGCGGTCGAACGCGAGAATCTGACGGCGTTTCTCGCGAAGGCCGTGCGGCTCGACGAGGCGGCGGTGGTACGGCTCCGTATGCGCGGTGACGGGCGGCTGTCGGTGTGGGCGACAACAGGTTTCGATGCGCTCGCCGTTCGGGTCGTCGACGGGGCGATCGTGCCCGACGACACATCCGCTGCCGCCGATCAACTGCTCCAGGCGCTGGAGTCGGCGACGTCGGGGCACGTGGACCCGGGCTTCTCGATGGATTCGGCGTGGCGGGGTGCGCTGCCGCCGGATCACGGCTTCGAGCACGTCGACGACGTGCCCGCACGTGTGCTGATCGATCTCGCCCAGCGGGGTGCCGCGTTGGCGAAGGAACACGGGAGCAGTCACGGCCCGCCGGTGTCGTTGCTGGATCAAGAGGTGCTGCACGTCGACGGCCCGGCCGGTGACGTGTCCATTGCCATGCGCACCGTATTCGCGCTCACCGCAATGGGTTTCGTCCCCGCCACCGGGCAGGACTCGATGACCGCCGACATCGACCTCGCACGAATCGCCTCGGACGAACGGGTGCGTGTGCGTGCGACGGCGGTGTGGTTACGCCTCGACGCGAGATTCGGATCGGTGTTCTGTCGACGCGGAAATCAGTTGTCGCTCAGCGTCGAACGCTGAGACCGTCGACGCACGTCGAGCGCGAGCAGAACGAGAGCGGAAGCCACGACGGCCATGCCGACCCCAGCGAGAACCGTCGGAGATTCTCCGAGCACGACGATGCCGAGCAGCGCGGCGACGACGGGTTCCGCCAGGGTCAGCGTGGCCACGGTCGCGGGCGGCAAGGCACTCAATCCGATGCCGAACAGCAGGTAGGCGACGACGGTCGGAATTAGTGCGAGATACAGGATCACGAGAAGTCCCGACGCCGAGTCCAACCCGCCGGGCCAGCGCACGATCAGCACGGGCAGCAGAACGACGGCGCCGACGGCGAACATCTGGGCCATCGCGGCCTCCGGGCGGGTGCCACTGTTGATGATTCTGGACCCGGCGACGGTGTACAGGGCATAGCCGAAGCCTGCGCACAGTGCTGCCGCGGCGCCGAGCGAGACGTCCGAGGCGGTCTCGGAATCCGATCCCGAGACCAACAGCAGCATGCCGAGAACTGCCAGGCCCGTCGACGCGAACCAGATCGGTCCTGGGCGTGCGCGATCGACGCTCCACTGCAGCATGCCCGTGAACGCAGGACCCGATCCGAGCGCGATCATCGTGCCGGCAGCGACGCCCGCCATTTGAACGCCGGAGAAGAATCCGACCTGATAGACGGCGACGCCGAATCCGCCCAGCAGGAGGCGTCGTACCCCGGCGGCCGAGGAGGATCCGAGACCGCCGCGTAGCCACGCCAGCGGAACCAGGACGAGACTGGCGAGCGCGACGCGTGCGCTTCCGACGGCCAACGGGTCGAGATCGACACCGGCCCAGGACGAGCCGAGGGCCTGAGCGGTTCCGGTGGTACCGAAGAGCGCAGCTGCAGCGAGGACCGCGGCCAGGCCCGCGGCCGCGGCGCTCAGACGAGCCACGCCGCCGCGTCGGCAGGCAGTTGCCCGTCGACAAGGGGCGCACTGGCCATCAGCAGCTCGCCCGGCGGCAACGGAATGGGTACGTCGGTCGCGTTGAGAGCGCAGATCAGGCCGCCGCGTCGTCGGAAGGCAAGGCATCCGGGAGGGCTTCCGTACCAATCGACTTCGGTTCCGGAGAACTCCGGGCGCAGCGCACGCAATTCGATCGCAGCGCGGTACAGGCTCAGCATCGAGTCGACGTCCTCGAGTTGCGCTTCGACGGTCCGCGACGCCCACTCCGGTGGCATCGGGAGCCACGTTCGCGTCGAGCTGCTGAAGCCGAACGGCGGTTCGGTGCCTTCCCACGGAACCGGGACGCGGCAGCCGTCGCGTCCGCGTTCGGCGTGTCCGGATCGCTCCCAGACGGGGTCCTGCAGAACGTCGTCGGGCAGATCGACGTTCGGTAGGCCGAGTTCGGCGCCGTTGTACACGAACACCGTTCCGGGAAGCGCCAATTCGAGCAGGATCATCGCGCGGGCACGCTGAGTACCGCGGTCACCGCCTCCGTACCGGGTGACCTCACGAGCGATGTCGTGGTTCGACAGAGCCCACGTGGGAGTGCCGTCGACCCTCTCGACCGCGTCGAGCGAGTTCGTCACGGCGTCGCGGATCGCGGCGGCATCGAAATCGGCCTCGGCCAGACGGAAATTGAAGCCGAGGTGCAGTTCGTCGGGGCGGATGTAGTCGCCGAACCGGGCGTTGTCCTGTACCCAGATCTCACCGATCGTGGTCGTGCCCGGGTACTCGTCCATGACCTTGCGGATGCCGCGATGGATCTCGTGCACCGCATCGTTGTCGAACCGGGGATCGTCGTCGTCGTTCTTCATCAGCGCGTTGCCCTCGAGGTTCATGTCGAGCAACTCGGCGGGCTTGGCCATGCCGTGGGCTACATCGATGCGGAACCCGTCGATGCCGCGATCGAGCCAGAACCGCAACGTCGTCGTCAGATCCTCGACGACCTCCGCATTGTCCCAATTCAGATCCGGCTGTTCCTGGGCGAAGATGTGCAAGTACCACTGGCCCGGCGAACCGTCGGCGGAATCGACGCGTGTCCATGCGGGCCCGCCGAAGATGGACGGCCAGTTGTTCGGGGGCTGCGAGCCGTCGGGACCGGACCCGTCGCGGAAGATGTAGCGCGCCCGTTCCGGACTGCCGGGCGCCGACGCGAGTGCCGCGGCGAACCACGGGTGCTGATCGCTGGTGTGGTTGGGCACGAGGTCCATCGTGACTTTGATGTCACGGCCGTGGGCCTCCTCGATCAGCGCGTCCATGACGTCGAGATCGCCGAACAGCGGGTCGATCGCACGTGGATCGGATACGTCGTATCCGTGATCGGCCATCGGGGATTTCATGACCGGGCTGAGCCAGATCGCGTCGACGCCGAGCAGTTCCAGGTAGCCCAATCGGTCGCGTACGCCGCCGAGATCGCCGACCCCGTCACCGTTCGAATCGGAGAAGGATCGCGGATAGATCTGGTAGAAGATCGCGTCCTTCCACCAGGTGGTGTCCAGCGCTTGTTCCTTCGGGTCGGTCACGACTGCCAAGTCTGCCAAATACGACATTCACCCTCGACGCAGGGACCGGCCGAGGCGACGCGTCGTCTCATTCAGAATGCCGAGTTGACCATCGAATTCGCGGCCATCTCCATGTAGTCGACCAACTGGGCACGGTGCGCGTCGTCCAACACCGAGTCGTCGATCGATGCGATCGCGGTGTGCATGCACCGCAGCCATGCATCGCGCTCGATCGGTCCGATTCGGAACGGCGAATGTCTCATCCGCAGACGCGGGTGTCCACGCTCGTCCGAGTACGTGCGCGGACCACCCCAATACTGCTCGAGGAACATGCGCATGCGACGTTCGGCTGGGCCGAGGTCCTCTTCGGGGTACAGCGGACGGACGACCTCGTCCTTCGCCACTTCCTCGTAGAACTTCGCGGTCAGCTTGTGGAAGGTGTCGCCGCCGCCGACCGCGTCGTAGAACGTCTGCTGCGGTTCGGTCATGGCGTGATGCTCTCCGTCTTCGGTTGGACTGTGTGCGAGATTCAAGTATCCCTACTTGGACAGGTCCGGGACGAATCCGCCCGCTCGACCTTCGGGGTAGGGGGCTCTGATACCGGCGTTCTCGAATGCCTGCAGTATCTCGCGGTGCATGCGGCGCTGCACCGCCCACTGGCGACCGGGCCTCGTCTCGACGGTAATGCGAATGGTCACGGTGTCAGCGCTCACCGCGTTGACACCCAGCATCTCGGGCGAGCCGAGCAGGTCACCTTCGAAGTCACCCGACTGGACGACATCGAGGGCAGCCTTCTCGGCGACCTCGCACGCCTCGTCGATGTTCGCGGTGTGCGCGACAGGCAGGTCGAGCACGGCGACCGCGAAGCCCTGACTCATGTTGCCCACTCGGAGAACCTCTCCGTTGCGGCAGTACCACACGGTGCCGTTGACGTCGCGGACCGTCGTCACGCGGAGGCCGACACTCTCGACGGTGCCGATGGCCTCGCCCAGGTCGACGACGTCGCCGACGCCGTACTGGTCCTCGAGGAGCATGAATATGCCGGACAGGAAGTCACGGACGAGATTCTGCGCACCGAAACCGAGGGCTACTCCGACGATGCCCGCGGACGCGATGAACGGGGCAACGTTGACTCCGACGACATCGAGCACGGACAGAACGAACCAGGTCAGGATCACGACGGACACGCCGGACTTCATGACCGACCCGATGGTCTTGGCACGTTGTTTGCGTCGCTCGGACAGGATCGATCCCTGTAGCGACGTCGGGGCTCGTTCGCGCAGTGGTCGAAGCAGAAGTGGTGGTTTGGTCGAATCGCTCGAGTTACGTCGGGTGAAGCGATCGATGAGCTTGTGCAGCACCAGACGCAGAACGATCGCGAGCGCCAGATATCCGGCGACTTGCAAAGGCCTGTCCACCAGCCAGTCTCGACCGGTTTCCGTCAATTCGAATGCTCGCGAGTCCAGGGACGATGCGATGGCGTGCAGGCGTGGATTCGGATCGATAACAGACACCTGGAGAGTCTACGGACGTCGACAGATCTCGCCACCGAGGTCTGCAGCCGCCCACTCGTTCGCCCGAAGTTCACCGATCCGCAACGGACTCAGAAGCAAAAAGGGGTGTGCGCGCAGGTCGGATTCGTGTTCCACTGTTCCTCGTGTTCCGCGCAAGCCATGCGCGGGCGCCGACGTCCTGGGAGAACGCCCATGAAGAAGAAGCAACATCACCGACAACTTCTGCCCACTGATGCCCACGAAACCGCAGACCAGCGGCTACGGACATCAGGGGCGAATGCACTGCACGTAGTCCATCCCGACGGCTCTGCCGGACATTCCTCAGCAGCGAAGCCTGCAGGAGCGATCAGTTCGGCGGAGGACGTCGTACCCGCCTGGGTCAAACGGCGGGTCCTTCTTCTCAACGCCACGTTCGAACCCCTCACCGCTCTGCCGATGCGCCGAGCCGTGGTGCTCCTGGTGTGCAACAAGGCCGACGTCATCCACGACGATCCCGGCGGCCCGTTCATCCGCTCGGCGGACTTCTCCGTGCAGGTTCCGTCCGTCATTCGCTTGAGAACGTTCGTTCGGGTCCCGTATCGCGCCCGCGTCCCGATGACCCGCGCGGCTCTCATGCATCGCGATCGCTTCCGGTGCGCATACTGCGGATCGAAAGCGGAGACGGTCGACCACGTGATTCCGCGCAGTCGTGGGGGAGAGCACTCGTGGGAGAACTGCGTCGCATGCTGCGCTCCGTGCAACCATCGCAAAGCGGACAAAATGCTCAGTGAGCTGGGGTGGACCCTACGGGCGCAACTCGTCCCGCCCAAGGGACCGCACTGGCGTCTGCTCGCGAGCACCAAGGAACTGGACCCGTCCTGGCTCGCGTATCTGGGCGAAGGCGCAGCCTGACGGCTACCCGGCGTCGCTCCGCCACGAAAAATGGACTAACGTCACACCCTGTGAGCATTCTCGAGACCTTGCTGATATTCGGCGTGATCCCGATCGCGATCGTCGGGATCATCGGTGCGTTGTCCTACGTTGCCGACAGGCAGCCGGGATTGGACGTCACGCCGTACCGACTGACCGACAAGTGGACGCGTGGCCCTGTGCTGTGGAGCGCGACGGACGAGGTGACGCCGCACGGTGGCGGCCATTCCTCGCACGCGTCGGCAGCCGATTCGATCGGAGGATCTGCAAGTGGCAAGTGGTGAACTGACGAAGACCCACGTCGACGAGAGCGAGCTGCCGTACGGCGCTGCGTTGACCGCGAGCGGTCGCGTGTCTGCTGTCCACGAGTTCGGCAAGCCGAGCCCGGATCATCTGCCGTTCGCGACGCAGGACCTCGTCGCGCTCGACGACGCTCTCGCCGAGGCGACGCGCGCGACGCAGATCCGGTTCAACGTCTACGTCGGTGACCTCGGAGCCGACACGGCCGCAGGCGCGGATGCGGTGTTCCCTGGTACACCCGACGCCGTCCGTTCCGTGCTCGTCGCGGTTGACCCCGACAACAAGGCCATCGAGATCCGGACGGGTCGGCGCGTGTCCAACCGTGCGACGGATCGCGTCGCGCAGCTCGGTGTCACGGCAGCGGTCGGACCGTTCCGTGACGGCAACCTGATCGACGGACTGGTCAGCTCGGTCCGCGTCATGGCTGCTGCCATCGTCAGCCCGTAACAGCATCGCTCCAACGACAGCGCCCCCGGAACTTTCCGGGGCGCTGTCGTCGTATCGGGGTCAGCTCGCGTCGAACTGACGTGCCTTCAGCGAGCGGACGATTCCTGCGCGTCCCTCGACCACCAGACGCCGCAGCGCGGGCGGCAGATCTCCGTCCAGGAATCGGTCCGCTGCTGCCACGGACTCGTCGCTGATCGACCACGACGGATACAGCCCGACGACGACCGTTTGCGCAACCTCGCTCGACCGACGCGCCCACACGCCCGAAATCGCCTCGAAGTAACGGTCGACGAACGGCTCGAGCAGTGCGGACTGGCCCGGTCCGGCGAATCCGCCGATGATCGAGCGTGCCGTGATGTTGGGGACCGAGTCGTCGTCGACGACCGTCGCCCATGCCTGGTTCTTCACGTCCGCATCCGGCCGGGCTGCCCGCGCCGCGGCAGCAGAGCGCGCACCCGCAGCGGTGTTGTCGCGATCGGCCTCCGCGTCGATGATCGGCGACGCCGAACCGTCGGAGTCGATCGCTCCCGCGCCTGCCAGTGCACCGACGATCCGCCAGCGCAGATCGGTGTCGACGTCCAAGCCGCCCAGGTCCTGGCCGGCGACGTCGCCGTCGAGCAGTCCCTTCAGAACGCCGACGTGACGCTCGGACAGCACCGAACCGGTCAGTGAGTTGACGAACGCCAACTGATGATCGGATCCGGCGTCTGCGCCCCGCGCCAGGTCCAGCAGCGTATCCGCGAACTCCGGCTGCCCTGTGCTCGTCGCCCACTGCGGCTCTGCGTAACTGTTGATCGCCGTCTGCGCCTGCAGCAGCAACCGCTGTACGACGCCCACCTCGGTCTCCGATGCGATGCCCCGCTGCACGAGCGCGACGAAGTCGCGGGCCTTCATCTCGGCCTGCCGAGTCATCTCCCACGCTGCCGACCACGCCAGAGTGCGGGGGAGCGGGTCGACGATGTCGCCGATGCGGGCGATCAGCGTGTCGAGCGACTCCGGATCGAGACGCACCGAGCAGTACGTCAGATCGTCGTCGTTGACGAGAACCAGCTTGCCGCGCGCGACGCCGACCAGCTCGGCGACGTCCGTGCTCTCGGCAGCGTCGAGGTCGAGTTCGACACGCTTCGTGCGGACGAGCCTGCCGCCTTCGTCGTCGTAGATTCCGACGGCGATGCGGTGCACGCGTCGCTCACCGGCACCCGGAGCTGCGCCGCTCTGCTTCACCGCGAACCGCGTGAAGTTGCCACTGGAGTCCACGTCGAAATCGGGGCTCAGAGTGTTGAGGCCGGTGGTGCGGAGCCATTGATCACCCCAGTCGGAGAGGTCGCGGCCGGACGACTTCTCCAATGCGGAGAGTAGATCCGAGAAGGTTGCGTTGCCGAAGGCGTGGTCGACGAAGTAACTGCGTAGGCCGGCGAGGAAGTCGTCCTTGCCGACGTAGGCGACGAGCTGCTTGAGGACGCTCGCGCCCTTCGCGTACGTGATGCCGTCGAAGTTGACCTCGACGGCCGCGAGATCGGGGATGTCCGCGGCGATCGGGTGCGTCGACGGCAGTTGATCCTGGCGGTACGCCCACGACTTCTCGACGTTCGCGAACGTCGTCCATGCATTGGTGTATTCGGTGGCCTCGGCCTGGCAGAGCACCGACGCGAACGTCGCGAAGGACTCGTTGAGCCACAGGTCGTCCCACCACGTCATCGTGACGAGGTCGCCGAACCACATGTGCGCCATTTCGTGCAGCACCGTCTCGGCGCGGCGCTCGTAGGAGTATCGCGTCACCTTGGACCGGAAGACGTAGTCCTCGAGGAACGTGACCGCTCCCGCGTTCTCCATGGCGCCCGCGTTGAACTCCGGAACGAACAGCTGGTCGTACTTGCCGAAGGCGTACGGGGTGCCGAAGTTGGCGTGGTAGAAGCCGAAGCCCTGCTTCGTCTCGGTGAACAGCCGCTCGGCGTCCATGTGTTCCGCCAGTGACGCGCGGCAATAGATGCCCAGCGGGATCGTGCCGTGGTCGTCGGTGTACGAGTCGGTCCACTCGGCGTACGGGCCCGCGATCAGCGCAACGAGGTACGTGCTCATCAGCGGAGTCGTGTCGAAGACGTGCTCACCCGCGGCAGGCTCGGCGGCGTGCGCCGAGTTGGAGATGATCTTCCAGCTCTCGGGAGCGGTGACCTTCAGGTCGAACGTCGCCTTCAGATCCGGCTGATCGAAGCACGCGAACATCCGCTTGGCATCGGCGGTTTCGAACTGCGTGTACAGGTACACCGAACCGTCCGACGGATCGACGAACCGATGGAGACCTTCACCGGTGTGTGAATACGCACACTCGGCGACGACGACCACTTCGTTCTGCTCGGCCAGATCGTTGAGCGCGATGCCGGTTTCCTCGTCGTACGACGAGATGTCGAGATCCGATCCGTTGAGAGTGGCGGATCGGACGCTGTCGGCGACGATGTCGACGACGCTCGATGCGCCGGGCGTCGCGCTGAAGGCGATGGTCGTCGTCGACAGGAACGTCTTTTCGCTGGGGTTGCCGGAACCGTCGGTGAGATCCAGAACTATCGAATAGGTGGGATTGCCGAGCACGGTCGATCGTGTCGCGGCTTGATCGCGAGTCAGATTGGGAGCAACCACTTAAGTCATGCACCTTCTCGAGTAGGGAAACGATGGATGCCACCATCCCATCACGTTCGGGTTCCGGCATGCTGGTCAAGGGAGGGCATGGAATGGTTCGGCGCCATCCGGAGTTGGCTTGTCCGGAAGGCTACGAACCTTGGACGAAGGAGATGGACGTGACCGACAGTGCACAGAAGGACACCGCAGATTTCTGGTTCGACCCGCTGTGCCCCTGGTGCTGGATCACCTCGCGCTGGATTCTCGAGGTCGAGAAGGTGCGCGACATCGACGTGAACTTCCACGTCATGTCGCTCGCAGTGTTGAACGAGGGCCGGGATCTGCCCGAGCAGTACTCGGAGCTGATGACGAAGGCATGGGGACCGGTGCGCGTCGCGATCGCTGCGTCGAAGGCCAAGGGCGACGAGATTCTCTCTCCGCTCTACACCGCGCTGGGCACCCGGATCCACAACGAAGGCAACAAGAATTTCCCCGAGGTCATCGAGCAGTCGCTCGCCGAGCTCGGACTTCCGGCGGAACTCGCGAAGGCAGCCGAGAGCACCGAGTACGACGAGGCGCTCCGCACGAGCCACCACGCGGGCATGGACAAGGTCGGCGACGACGTCGGCACACCCACCATCCACGTCAACGGTGTCGCGTTCTTCGGGCCGGTTCTCTCTCGCATCCCGCGCGGCGAAGAGGCAGGAAAGCTGTGGGACGCGTCGGTGATCTTCGCGTCGTACCCGCACTTCTTCGAGCTGAAGCGCACGCGTCACGAGGATCCTGAGTTCGACTAGGCGCCTTCGGCGCACGTGCACGAAAATACATAGCCCGCTATGTATTTTCGTGCACATGGGGCTATACGACGATGCGATCTGCCGCGTCCGTGGTTCCGAACATCCGGTGCTCGCCCCTGCTGAATCGCCACGCCGACCATGCGGCCGCCGCCGCATCCAACGCGTCGTCGACGACGGGTCCGACCGGTAACTCCGCGAGCCCGGCCGCCAGATCGCGTGGATCCAACCACGAACCGAGCGCCGCGAGCCTCTGCCCGGCCCCTCGGGCCGTCTTCTTCGATGCGAACTCCGTCGAGGGCGCCATCATCCGGAACGCGCATTCGGGATGTACTTCGACGACGCGCTCGGGATCGAAGCGCACCGACTGCCACGACCGCACCCCGGCCATCAGATACCACGTCTGTTTGCTGATCGCCTTGCCGGTGACCGACCGCGAGATCGCGCACGCGTCCTCGTACGAGTCGGCGTCCAGAACTGCTCGCACCGGGGTGTGGAAGATCGACGAGCGCGCCGGTCCGAGAAACGACTTCGCTTCGGATTCACTTGTGCGATAGCCGTGTTCGGGCATCGACAATGGCATGTCGACGCCGACGGCCGAACAGTCCTCGGTGCTGCGCACCACCTCGTCGACGTCGTGGGCGACGCTCCATCGGATGTGCGAGCCGTCGTACCTCGCCACCACCCATTCGCCCTTCGCGCCGTCGACGCCGGCGACCGCATTTCCAGCGCTCACATCCACCTGTCAGACTCTAGGCATGCGCGTATACCTGGGTGCAGACCACGCTGGTCTCGAGTTCAAGAATCAGATCATCGAACACCTCACGAAGTCCGGGCACGAGCCCGTCGACTGCGGTGCATTCGACTACGACCCCGTCGACGACTACCCGGCCTTCTGCATCGACGCGGCACGTCGCGTCGTGGCGGACCCGGGCAGCCGTGGCCTGGTGCTCGGTGGTTCCGGCAACGGCGAGCAGATCGCCGCGAACAAGGTGCCCGGTGCTCGCTGCGCGCTGGCGTGGAGCGTCGAGACCGCGAAGCTCGCGCGTGAGCACAACGATGCTCAGCTGATCGGCATCGGCGGACGTATGCACACGCTGCCCGAGGCGCTCGCGATCGTCGACGCATTCCTCGGTACCCCGTTCTCCGGTGAAGAGCGCCACCAGCGCCGCATCGACATCCTGTCGGAGTACGAGCGTTCGGGCGAGGCGCCCGAGGTACCGGGAAAGCCTGCCTGATCAGTGCCGGAAGGCCATACCCTGCACCGCCTCGCGCGGTTGCATCAACGACGGTTCGGCGGGGCACCGGTCGAGGTGAGCAGCCCTCAGGGGCGCTTCACCTCCGGTGCCGCGCTGGTCGACGGGCTCGTACTCGAGAAGGCCGAAGCCTGGGGCAAGCACCTGCTGCACCGCTACGAGTCGGATCTGATCGTCCACATCCATCTCGGTCTGTACGGCAAGTTCACCGAACAGGCTGTGCCGCTGGATGATCCGGTCGGCGCGGTTCGCCTGCGGATGGTGGGCGACGAGTACGGCACCGACCTGCGCGGGCCGACGGCGTGCGAAATCTATACGGAGCAACAGGTCGACGCGCTGAAAGCGCGGCTCGGGCCGGACCCGATCAGGAAAGACGCCGACCCGGAGCGGGCCTGGGCTCGAATCACGAAGTCCCGCACGCCCATCGGAACGCTACTGATGGATCAGCAGGTCTTGGCAGGAGTCGGAAACGTCTATCGGGCCGAGGTCCTCTTTCGTCACGAGATCAATCCGATGCGGCCGGGAAAGGACGTCGACCGCGCCGAGTGGGACGCGCTGTGGTTCGACCTCGTCGAGCTGATGAACATCGGTGTGCGACGCGGAAGGATCATCACCATCCGTCCCGAGGACGATCACGGTGAAGCAGGCTACGCACCGAAACGGCCCCGCACCTACGTCTATCGCAGGGCGGGGCGTCCGTGTCGAATCTGTGGCACCGAGATCCTGCATTCGGTGATGCAGGCGCGAAACCTGTTCTGGTGTCCTGTGTGTCAGGCGACCTAGAAGCCGAAATCACCGCCACCGAAGTCTCCGCCGCCTCCGAAGTCGCCACCGCCGAAGTCTCCGCCGCTGTCTCCGAAGTCGCCGCCGCCGTCGCCGTAGTCGCCACCTGCGTCGCCGAAGTCTCCGCCGCCTTCCGAGCCGTCACCGGCTCCGCTTGCGAATTCCTGTTCGCCGTATCCGACGCCCGCCATCCCGGAGAACATCGCCGAGAACAGGAACATCGAGCCGACGCCCCACGCGCCTGCGACGAGCGCGGGCTTCCACCACGGCTCGGAGTACCAACCCGCGGGGACCGGCCGGCCTGCGACCTTGCCGCCGGGGTAGTAGTTGGGGGTGCGCTCGGACGGGTTGGGTGACGCCTCGACTTGCCTGCCCTCGAAGTCCACCTTGCGGTCCTCGGTGACCTGGCCCGCGGACTTCTGTCCGTCGATGCCCTGGATTTCGGGACCGGGGTCCATGCCCATGGCGAGCCGGGCAGCGCGGATGTAGTACAGCCCTTCGAGTGCGGTCTGCTTCGCGAGCCGAGCCTGTTCGACGGTCTTCGCCTGATCGATCTGCGAGCCGGCGGCGATGTTGCGTTCCGACGCGTCGGCCAGCGCTTGCTTCGACGCGGTGTCGGTGCCGACGAGATTGTAGATCTGACCGCCGAGACGTTCGATCGACTGCCGTGCGTCCGCCTTCGCGTCGTCCAGCGTGCTCGCCGTCCTGGCTGCGGAGTTCTTCTGGCTGCGTACGACCAGAAAGACGACAGCAGCGACGACGATGACGACGAGTAACAATGCTTCCACGTGTATGACCCCTTCCGGGGATTCTTCCGGGGGCGGGTGACGACGCGGCCCCGTCGGACAAATCGGACACTTTCCACGATACGCGGCGCATCCGGGCGCGAACCCGATGCGGCAAGGGCAGGATCGTAGCCATGACACCCGATCAGCAAGTGGAACTTCTGGCGGTCGAATGCGGCCGCATGGGATCGCTCTCGTTGGACGAAGCCAGCACTCCCGTGCCGTCCATGCCGGACTGGACCATCGAGAAACTGGTCAGGCACGTGACCTTCGTCCACCGAATGGCTCGCGCGGCACTCGATGTACCGGCAGTCGACGGTATGGCGAAAGTCATTGCAGCAGTGGAGAAGCCGGAACGTGGGCCTGCCGTCCTCGACGACTATGCCGAGTCGGCCGCCGCGATGCTCGACGCATATCGTCGCGTGGATCTGCAGACTCCGGTGGCCACGTGGGCGGGGGAGGGGACGGCCGACTACTGGATCCGTCGTCAGTTGCACGAGGTGACCGTCCATCGTTTCGACGCACAGGATGCGGTTCACGCACGCGGCGGATCGGAGTCCGACGACGCCGACCCGGCCGGTGCCGCCGACGGCGTCGCGGAGTGGGCCGAGGCGTTCCTGACGCGTGTGCCCCTGGATCGACTGCCCGACTTGAAGGGTCGGACCGTGCATCTGCACACCGACGACGGAACCGACATGGAACTGTTCCTCGATTTCACCGGTGAGGCTGTCGTCGTGACGCGTGAGCACCGCAAAGGGGACGTCGCGCTTCGAGGATCGGCGCAGGATCTGTTGCTGACCGTGTGGCGGCGACGGCCGTTCGACACCCTCGTCGTCGTCGGCGACGCGGCGGTCGGGCGGGCGCTGTACGACGGTGTGCGGATCTGACGGTGAGAAGAGGGACATGAAAAAGGCCCGGCCCCCGCAGTGCGGGGGCCGGGCCTTTTCGGTGAGCCGATGACGAGAATCGAACTCGCGTAGCCTGTTTGGAAGACAGGGGCTCTACCATTGAGCTACATCGGCGTGCGAGCGACTCGATGGGATCGCCATCTCCGTCGCTTGCGATTCGAAACTCTACATAATCCTGCTTCGAGATTACAAACCGCCTGCATGTAGAGTCTGCGGAGACGGAAGCGGTGGCCCTGTGTCGGGCACCGGTGGTGTCTGCTGTTGAATGGTGCCTGTAGGTTGAACGATGTCGGCACGAGTTCGGTGTTGCAGTACGACGGGGTGTGGCGCAGCTTGGTAGCGCATCCGCTTTGGGAGCGGAGGGTCGCAGGTTCAATTCCTGTCACCCCGACAAGATGAGGTCGGACCCGATCAGGGTCCGACCGGTATCCACGGACACGGCTCGTCGAGTATGGGCGGGCCCAGGCCGACCGCAAGGCAAGACCACCAGAAGGAGCATGTCCCGTGAAGAGCACCGTCGAGCAGCTCAGCCCGACGCGAGTCCGTATCAACGTTGAGGTGCCCTTCGAGGAGCTCAAGCCTGATTTCGACCGCGCTTACAAGGCACTCGCGCAGCAGATCCGCCTGCCGGGATTCCGTCCGGGCAAGGCCCCGGCGAAGCTTCTCGAGGCGCGTGTCGGCCGTGGCGCCGTGTTGGAGCAGGTCGTCAACGACGCTCTCCCGGCTCGTTACTCGGAGGCCGTGAGCTCGGAGCAGATCAAGGTCATCGGCCAGCCCGAGATCGAGATCACAAAGATCGAGGACGGCGAGGAGCTCACGTTCACCGCCGAGGTCGACGTTCGCCCTGAGATCGCGCTGCCGGACTACTCGACCATCAGCGTCACGGTCGATCCCCTCGAGATCACCGACGAAGCAGTCGACGAGCAGCTGCAGTCGCTGCGTCAGCGTTTCGGCACCCTGACCGGTGTCGAGCGTCCCGTCCAGAGCGGCGACTTCGTGTCGATCGACCTGTCGGCCACCGTCGACGGTGAGGCCGTCGAAGAGGCAACCGCCAACGGTCTGTCGCACGAGGTCGGATCGGGCCAGCTGATCGAGGGCCTCGACGACGCCATCGTCGGCGTCTCGGTCGACGAGTCCAAGGACTTCACCTCGACACTCGTCGCAGGCGACTACGCAGGCAAGGAAGCAGTCGTCACCGTCAAGGTCGTCTCGGTCAAGGAGCGCGAGCTTCCCGAGGCCGACGACGAGTTCGCACAGCTCGCCAGCGAGTTCGACACCCTCGACGAGCTCCTCGCCGACCTGAAGACGCGCGTCGAGCGTGTGAAGAAGGTCGAGCAGGCAGGCCAGATCCGCGACAAGGTGCTCGAGACGCTTCTCGAGACCGTCGAGATCCCCGCGCCCGAGGCTGTCGTCAAGGCCGAGGTCGATTCGCAGCTCCACGAGGCCATCCACGGTCTCGACCACGACGAGGCGAAGCTCGCCGAGCTGCTGGAGTCGCAGGGCTCGAGCCGTGAGGAATTCGACAAGGACGTCAAGGAGACCGCCGAGAAGTCGGTGCGTACCCAGCTCCTGCTCGACGCCATCGCCGAGGCCGAGAAGACCGAGGTCGGTCAGGACGAGCTCACCGAGCGGATCATCTTCCAGGCGCAGCGCTACGGCATCTCGCCGGAGGAGTTCATCCAGCAGGTGCAGCAGGCCAACCAGCTCGGTGCAGTCTTCGCCGACGTGCGTCGTGGCAAGGCGCTCGCGACCATCGTCGATCGCGTCAAGGTGACCGACACTGCCGGCGCAGACGTCGACACTTCCGAGCTCTTCGGTAGCCCGGCCGAAGCAGAAGAGCCTGCAGCAGGCGATTCTGCCGAGGGTGAACAAGAGAAGTAACGCTCACAGCGAACGACGGCGGTTCCGGGACTCCGGGGCCGCCGTCTTTCGTTAGTGTCTGTATCAGGAACCAACGATCGTATGGAAAAGGCAGGTACCGTGACTGTTCAGAATCCGGCGGCTTCGCACCAGCAGAGTCCCGTCATGACTTCGGCCGCCTCCGGCTTGAATCTCAGCGACTCCGTGTACGAGCGTCTGCTTCGCGAGCGCATCATCTTCCTCGGTACTCAGGTCGACGATGACATCGCCAACAAGCTGTGCGCACAGATTCTCCTTCTTTCCGCCGAGGATCCCACTCGCGACATCTCGCTCTACATCAACTCGCCCGGTGGTTCGGTCACCGCGGGCATGGCCATCTTCGACACGATGGAATTCGCCGAGTGCGACGTCGCGACCTACGGTATGGGTCTCGCCGCGTCGATGGGGCAGTTCCTGTTGTCGGCAGGCGCGAAGGGCAAGCGCTACGCACTCCCGCACGCGCGCATCATGATGCACCAGCCGTCGGCGGGTATCGGCGGTAGCGCCAGCGACATCGCCATCATGGCCGAGCAGTTCGCGCACACCAAGCGTGAGATGGCCGAGCTCATCGCTCAGCACACGGGTCAGACCGTCGAGCAGATCACCGAGGACTCCGATCGTGACCGGTGGTTCACGGCCGCAGCGGCGAAGGAATACGGCTTCGTGGACCACGTCGTCTCGCGCGCACGTCAGGCAGGCGGCATCGGCGAGTAGATCGCCCTCGCTCCGTCCCTCGAAACCCCACTTCTTGGAGAAACGATGACAAACTTGTTCGACCCCAATCAGATGCCGTCCTCGCGGTACATCCTGCCGTCCTTCGTCGAGCACTCCAGCTACGGCGTCAAGGAGTCCAACCCGTACAACAAGCTGTTCGAGGAGCGCATCATCTTCCTCGGTGTCCAGGTCGACGACGCGTCGGCCAACGACATCATGGCGCAGCTGCTCGTGCTCGAGGGTCTCGATCCCGACCGCGACATCACGATGTACATCAATTCACCGGGTGGATCGTTCACGTCGCTGATGGCGATCTACGACACGATGCAGTACGTCCGCGCGGACGTCGCAACGGTCTGCCTCGGCCAGGCAGCGTCGGCAGCGGCTGTTCTGCTGGCGGCAGGAACGCCCGGCAAGCGTGCGGCATTGCCGAACGCTCGTGTGCTGATCCACCAGCCCGCCAGCGGCGGAATCCAGGGTCAGGTCTCCGACCTCGAGATCCAGGCAGCCGAGATCGAGCGCATGCGTCGCTTGATGGAGACGACGCTCGGACGCCACACCGGCAAGGATCCCGACGTCATCCGCAAGGACACCGATCGCGACAAGATTCTGACCGCCGAGCAGGCGAAAGAGTACGGAATCATCGACACCGTGTTCGACTACCGCAAATTGTCGGCACAGAAGTAGTACCGAGCAGGTATCTTCGCAGGACCGTTGCCGGTGCCGGGTGGACCAGCTTTCGATTCACCCGGCACCGCGACATCGTAGGAACGCGCCGGCCTGCTGTCGCGCGAGGCTCCGACGTAACACTCGGGGGGCGCTCGATCGATGGTCGGGGTGGCAGTGCAGAGGTATGTCGGTCGATCCGAGGACTCGAGAAGAATCGGTCGGCGAATCACCGGAAACAACTCGCCCATGTTCGACGAACACGGGTACGGTCGCATCAGGGCTCGAAAGCTATGGCTGGTCATGTCATCGCTCGAACGCTGTGGATCGAGAAGTTGCTCACGGCCTGACGAGGCATCCGTAGTGGTGCTCGTCGGCCGAACGCGGACAAGGAAGTAGGAACCTCGACAATGGCACGCATCGGTGACGGTGGCGATCTGCTGAAATGCTCTTTCTGCGGCAAGAGCCAGAAGCAGGTGAAGAAACTCATTGCAGGACCAGGTGTGTACATCTGCGATGAGTGCATCGACCTGTGCAACGAGATCATCGAGGAGGAGCTCGCGGAGTCGAGCGAGGTCAAGCTCGACGACCTGCCGAAGCCCTCCGAGATCCGTGATTTCCTCGAGAACTACGTGATCGGACAGGACACCGCCAAGCGCACGCTGGCCGTGGCCGTCTACAACCACTACAAGCGCATCCAGGCCGGCGACAAGGCACGGGATACCCGTGGCGAAAGCGTCGAACTGGCCAAGTCCAACATTCTGATGCTCGGCCCGACCGGGTGCGGTAAGACGTATCTCGCGCAGACGCTGGCCAAGATGCTCAACGTCCCGTTCGCGATCGCCGACGCCACTGCGCTCACCGAGGCGGGGTACGTGGGTGAGGACGTCGAGAACATTCTGTTGAAGCTGATCCAGGCAGCGGATTACGACGTCAAGCGCGCCGAGACCGGCATCATCTACATCGACGAGGTCGACAAGATCGCCCGCAAGAGCGAGAACCCGTCGATCACGCGTGACGTGTCCGGTGAGGGAGTCCAGCAGGCGCTGCTGAAGATTCTCGAGGGGACGCAGGCGAGTGTTCCACCGCAGGGCGGCCGTAAGCACCCGCACCAGGAGTTCATCCAGATCGACACGACCAACGTGCTGTTCATCGTCGCGGGTGCGTTCGCGGGCCTCGAGAAGATCGTGTCCGATCGTGTCGGCAAGCGCGGACTCGGTTTCGGTGCAGAGGTGCGGTCCAAGGCGGAGATCGACACGCAGGACCACTTCGCCGAGGTCATGCCCGAGGACCTGATCAAGTTCGGTCTGATTCCGGAGTTCATCGGGCGCCTTCCCGTCGTCGCTTCGGTGACCAACCTGGACAAGGAATCGTTGGTCACCATCCTGTCCGAGCCGAAGAATGCTCTGGTCAAGCAGTACAGCCGCTTGTTCGAGATGGACAACGTCGAGCTCGAATTCACCAAGGACGCGTTGGAAGCGATCGCCGATCAGGCCATCCTGCGCGGCACGGGCGCGCGTGGTCTGCGTGCCATCCTCGAAGAGGTCCTCAATCCGGTGATGTTCGACATCCCGAGTCGCGACGACGTCGCCAAGGTCGTCGTCACGTCGGAGACCGTCAACGACAACGTCCTCCCGACGATCGTTCCGCGCAAGCCGGAACGTGAGCGTCGAGACAAGTCGGCGTAGCACCTCCAGCAACACAACGAGACCCGGTCGTCGAACGTCGACGGCCGGGTCTGCTTGTCTGTGACAGGCGAATCAGCGTTCGATGCGGTCGACGTGCGAGTACAGATTCATGTTGTCGCCGCGCAGGAATCCGACGACGGTCAGTCCCGACTCCTCGGCCAGATCCACCGCGAGCGACGACGGCGCAGACACCGCCGCGAGTATGGGAATGCCTGCCATCACGGCTTTCTGCGCGAGTTCGAACGACGCGCGCCCACTGACCATCAGCACGGTTCCTTGCAGCGGCACGTGGCCTTCGCCGACTGCCCAGCCGATGACCTTGTCGACGGCATTGTGGCGACCCACGTCCTCGCGGAGGACGCGCATGCGGCCGTCACGATCGAACAGCGCAGCGGCGTGCAAGCCACCCGTCGAATCGAAGACCTTCTGTGATTCACGCAGCGTGTCCGGCATCGTCGACAGCACGGACGCCTTGACACGTACGTCGTCCGAGGCGGGGGAGTGGACGGACTTCAGCTTCACCGCGTCGAGCGAGGCTTTTCCGCACACCCCGCACGACGACGTCGTGTAGAAGTTTCGTTCGACGCCCGGCTGCGGAGGCGCCACCCCGTCGGCGAGAGTGATGTCGAGGACGTTGTAGGTGTTCTGGCCCTCGTCGTCCACTCCGTCGCAGTAGCGGGCGATCGCGACGTCGTCGCGCCCGGTCACGACACCTTCCGTCAGCAGGAATCCGTGTGCCAGTTCGACATCGTGGCCCGGAGTGCGCATGGTGACGGCCAGCGCGGTACCGCCGACCCGTATCTCCAAGGGCTCTTCGACGACGAGGGTGTCGGGACGGCTGGTCTCGTGCATCCCGCGAATGCGCACTACCGGCCGTCGCGTCGTGATTCGTCCCATGGTTCGAGTATGCCGCTCCGCGGTGAGTGCGTGCGTAGTCGGTGCCGACGCCTACTGGCTGCGCAGTGCCTTCACGAGCGACACCAACCGCGGATGGTCGACGAGATCGTCGACCCAGACCGCCTTCTTATTGTCGTCGGCAAGCGGGACTTTCCAGTTCTCGTACTGGGTTTCGTCGGTTCCCGGCTGATTCTGGATGCGGTTCTCACCGACCGCGTCGACGAGCGCGATACCCAGCAGCACCGACGGGCTGCGTTGGATCAAGCGGTGCAATGCCTCGACGGTCTCTTGCTCCGACGCGTCGTCGGGCAACAGATCCCGCGCGCGGGCCAGATCGAGGACGGCTTCGCGAGCGGCGGTGTCCTTGGCGATCTCCTCGTCGAGGTCACGTTCGAGCAGTCCGAGCCTCGACCGGAGCGCGATGTGTTCACCGCGGAGGTACCCCGCCGTCGGGGGAAGGTCGTGCGTCGTCACCGATGTCAGGCACAGGCGTCGGTAGTTCTCCGGTGGGATCGGTGTCTCGCCGTCGTTCTCGAACCACAGGATCGACGTGCCGAACAGCCCACGTCCGCCGAGATACTCCTGGACAACTGGTTCGAAGACGCCCAGATCCTCGCCGACGACGACCGCACCGGCGCGTTCCGCCTCGAGGACGAGAATTCCGATGAGTGCCTCGTGGTCGTACGTGACGTACGCGCCGTCCGCTGCCGACGTCGATCCTTCGGGAATCCACCAGAGTCGAAACAGACCAAGGATGTGGTCGACGCGCACGCCACCCGCATGCCGCAGCACGGTGCGCAGCATGTCTCGGTACGGTGTGTACCCCAGCTCACGTAGCCGATCGGGATTCCACGGGGGCTGGTTCCAGTTCTGTCCCTGCTGGTTGAAGTTGTCCGGAGGCGCGCCGACGGTGACGCCCGAGACCAGCGCATCGCCGAGAGTCCATGCGTCGGCGCCGTGACGATGCACACCGACGGCCAGATCGTGGACGACCCCGATGTCCATGCCCGAATCGAGTGCGACGCGTTGCGCACGGGCGAGTTGGTCGTCGCATATCCATTGCAGCCACTTGTGGAAGTGGATGCGCTCGGCGAGCTGCTCGCGCTGGGCCGTCGCATAGTCGGTTCGTGGGTGCGCGGCGTGATCACGCCAGACGGCACTGTCGGGTCCGTGCTTCTCGGCGATCGCACACCACAGCGCGAAGTCGTCGAGCCCGGAACCCTCACGGGTGCAGAACGCGTCGAACTCTGCCTGCCGCGCCGCGGACCGCTCCACTCTGTGAATGCGTTTCAGTGCGCTCAGTTTGGCGCGGAACGTCGGGTCCCGATCGATACGGCGAGTTCCCTTGTCTGCCTTGATGAATCCCGCGGCGGATCGTCGGATCTTGGCGAACTTGTCAGGCGGCAGATACGAGGTCTCCTCGATGTCCTCGACGCGAATGTACATGGGATCGAAGAATCTTCGCGTCGTCGGCAGGTACGGCGACGCCTCCACCGGCGGGTTCGGTCGGCCCGCGTGCAACGGATTGACGAGCACGTAGTCGAAGCCGTGGACTCGGCCGGCGATCGATGTGAGGTCCGTCAGGTCGGCATAGTCGCCGACTCCCCACGACCGGTTCGATCGGAGTGAATACAGCTGTGTCAGAAGGCCGTTCCGCTGGCGGTCGGTGACCGAGTCGTTCGCCGTCGAACGCTGTGGCGTCACGGCGACCGGGCACTGCGACGTCGTGACCTCTCCGCGTCCGTGATCGCTCGACGCAGTCAGTGTGTGCCAGCCGATCGGAGCATGGGCGGGAATCTCGAATGTCGCTCGGCCGACGAGCGTCCCGTCGACCTCTCGTGGATCGATCCACACGTCGAGTTGCTCCAGGTCGAGTCGGACGCCGGATTCGGTGACGAGATGCACCGATAGCGGATCGCCATGGGGCACATGGACTTCGACGGTAGATGCGGTTCCTGCGACGGTCACGATCACCGGCGGCAACATCCTGCGCCACGGTGCGGTGTCGAGATCGGCAAGCGACTGCTCGACGGCGTCGCCGTCGTCGGCTGCGATACCGCGCGCCTCGAGAATCCTTCGAAGAGTGGCGTCGGACACGGAGTGTTCGACCTTGTCCCATCCTTGATACGACGCCCCGACGCCGCATCGACGGGCCAGTTCGCGCAGCTGCTCGGTGTAGTCCACACAGCGATCGTGCCAGCACCGGCGCCTGCCGTCACCTCGTACATCGGGGACGCGCCGGGGCCCTCGAATTCGTTACCGAATCGGGTCGGTCCGCCGGTTTCGGCGGGACTACGCTGGGGAACCAGCGTCCGCGTACCTGCCCCGGGTAACGGTCGCGGATGTCCCCGTCCAAGCCTCCCCCCGGTTCGGACGGGGACGTTTTTCTCCAACCCCCAGCCGCGGGTCCGCGGTTCCTCCATCCGCGCGGGATTGAACTGCGATCGCCTGGGTATCCTGGGTCCGGCCGCAACAGGGATGTTCGGCCATATGCACTTATGTGACACGCGAGACGATAGGGAGTGCGGATGACTGGCGTCGGCAGGATCGAAGAGCTGGAACGAAATTCCGGCGCGCCGGTCGAATTGCGGGTGATCGCCGACGCCGCTCAGCTTCCCGTCGTTCGCGCCGTTGCCGAAACGTTGGCCGTGCTGGCCGATTTCACACTCGACGACATCGCCGACATCAAGCTCGTCGTCGACGAGGTGTGTTCCGAACTGATCGCCGGTGCTGTGAACGGGGCAGAGTTGTCTTGTTCGTTCGTGGTGAGCGACGGTGGTATACGAATCGCGACGACATCGACGGTCGAACGCGACAAGTTGCCGAAGCAGGACAGCTTCGGGTGGCACGTTCTGCAGACGCTCACCGATTCCATTGCGCTGACCGGGCAGGACGTCGACGCCGGTCACGTCGTCGCCGTCGACGTCGTCAAGCGGAGGAGCACCCTCTAGTGCCTGCGCCGTACGAGAAGACTGCGCGGCGACAGTCGGACGATTACAAGGAAGTCGTACCCCTCATCCAGGAAATGCAGGCGCTCGACGAAGGCTCGCCGCAGCGTCAGGTCCTGAGGGATCGCATCATCACTCGGTGCTTGCCGCTGGCCGAGCACATCGCCCGACGCTTCGGTGGTCGCGGCGAGGCGCACGAGGATCTGCTGCAGGTGGCTCGTCTCGGGTTGGTCAACGCCGTCGACCGTTTCGACATCGAACGAGGTTCGGACTTCGTGTCGTTCGCGGTGCCGACCATCATGGGCGAAGCGCGACGGTACTTCCGCGATGCCGGGTGGTCGGTGCGTGTGCCGCGTCGTATGAAAGAACTCAACTCGATGATCTCCGGCGCGGTCGGCACGCTGTCGCAGAAGCTCGGCCGTGCTCCGACTGCGAGTGAGATCGCTGCGGAGTTGGGCATCGACGTGAAGGAAGCGTCCCAGGCTCTGTTGGCGCGCAGCGCGTATCAAACGGTGTCGGTCGATTCGGTCGTCAGCGACGATCGTCTTCCGTTGATGGACACTCTCGGCGACAACGACCCGGAACTGGAGAAGATGGAGAGTTACCTCACCGTCCGCCCGGCTCTGGAGAAGTTGCCCGAACGCGAGCGTCAGATCGTGATTCTGCGCTTCTTCGGGTCGATGACTCAGACGCAGATCGCGGAACGCATGGGTATCTCCCAGATGCATGTGTCTCGAATTCTGGCTCGAACACTGACGCAACTGCGTGAGGAGCTGGGTCCCAGCTGATGTCGGTGTGGCGTCGTAGGATCGATTCGGCCGAACACCGTCGAGATCCTTCAGGAGCGCCCACCAGTGTCAGGACCGGAATCAGCTCGACCCGGCGGAATTTTCGACGACCTGTCCCGGTACATCGGTGCGCCACGAGCGACCGATCTTGCGGTGGCCGATGACGGCGGACGCGTCGTAGTCGCGATCTCCGAACTCGACTCGGACAAGGCGTCCTATGTGGGTGCACTGTGGGAGGTCGATCCGTCCGGTCGGAGCGAGGCCCGTCGGCTGACGTTCGGTGAGACCGGGGCGAGTGGCCCGGTCTTCGACCCGTCGGGAGATCTGTATTTTCTGCGGCACGTGTCCAAGGACGAGAAGTCGTCGGCGATCTGGTCGCTGCCTGCGCTCGGCGGTGAGGCGCGGATCGTTGCCCGACGCGCCGCAGGATTCGCGGGCGTCCGTACCGCTGCGGGGCGCATCGTGGCGTCGTCGCACGTGTTTCCGTCGGCTACCACCGACGACGAGGACGAGCGGTTGCGCACCCTCCGCAAGGACGGCAAGGTCGACGCGATCCTGCATTCCGGCTATCCCGTCAGGTACTGGGATCACGACCTGGGACCTGCGACCCCGCATCTGTTCGCCGGTACGGCCGACGGCGACATGCGGCGCGTCACCGTGAACGCGGGAGGAGCGCTGCAGGAGGCGTCGTACGACGTCAGCCCGGACGGCACCTTCGTCGTCTCGACGTGGACCGTCCCCGGCGCGTTGGCCGTGTCGCGCACCGTTCTCGTCCGCATCGACGTGGAGTCGGGGGAGCGCACCGTGATCGTCGACGACGTCGACGCGGACTTCGGTTCGCCCGCGATCTCTCCTGACGGATCGAGCGTCGCGTTCGTTCGCGAGTCGGTGACGACCCCCGAAGAAGCGCCGCGAATGACGTTGCAGCAGTACATGTTCGATGACGCGGTGGTGTCGGACCTCGCGCCGGGATGGGATCGGTGGCCGAGAGAACCCGTATGGCTTCGCGACGGCAGCGGCGTCGTCGTCGTTGCCGACGACGACGGGCGCGCACCGATCTTCGTCGTGCGTGACGGGTCGGCCACGAAGCTCACCGCAACCGACTCGGCTTACACCCATGTGCAGACAGCGTCGGACGGGTCGGTGTTCGCGCTGGAGGCCTCGTACGATCGGCCGCCACATCCGGTACGCATCGACCTGTCGAGCGGCGACATTCGCCGGCTGCACCTCGCCGAGCCCCTGCCGGAGTTGCCGGGAAGGCTGACCGAGATCGAGACCCGCACCGAGGACGGCACCCGAGTGCGCGCGTGGCTCGCGCTGCCCGAGGATGCGTCGGACACCAACCGGGCGCCTCTGTTGCTATGGGTACACGGTGGACCGCTCGGATCGTGGAACACCTGGTCATGGCGATGGAACCCGTGGCTCATGGTCGCCAGGGGATACGCGGTGTTGCTGCCCGACCCGGCGCTGTCCACCGGCTACGGGCAGGACTTCGTTCAGCGCGGGTGGGGCCGATGGGGCAAGGAACCGTTCACCGACCTGATGGCCGTGACCGACGCCGCAGAACGACGACCCGACATCGATGCGTCGAGAACTGCCGCGATGGGCGGCTCGTTCGGCGGCTACATGGCCAACTGGATAGCCGGCCACACCGATCGATTCCGCGCGATCGTCACCCACGCGAGCCTGTGGGCTCTCGATCAGTTCGGGCCCACGACCGACGCGTCGTACTACTGGCAACGCGAAATGTCGCCCGAGATGGCCTTCGAGAATTCTCCGCATCTGTTCGTCGCCGACATCTCGACTCCGATGCTCGTCGTTCACGGCGACAAGGACTACCGAGTCCCCATCGGCGAGGGTCTGCGGCTCTGGTACGAGCTGCTCAGCGAATCGGGGCTGCCCGCCGACGACGAGGGCAGGACCGATCACCGGCTGCTGTACTTCCCGTCGGAGAACCACTGGGTTCTCTCGCCCCAGCACGCCAAGATCTGGTACGAGGTGGTGTTCGCGTTCCTGGCCGAGCACGTGCTGGGAGAGACCGTGGAGTTACCGGAGACCCTGGGCTAGGGGCTGTCGGTCCGGAATGGGCGGACCACTAGAATCGACCGGTGACCAGTTCAGCCTCAGAGCGCCCCGAGACCTCCGCCGACCAGCTGCCTAAAAGTTGGGACCCGAGTGAGGTGGAGGCGGAGCTGTATCAGGGCTGGGTCGATGCCGGTTACTTCGCCGCCGATCCGTCCAGCGGGAAGCCGCCGTACTCGATAGTGCTGCCGCCGCCGAACGTCACCGGCAGTCTGCACATGGGCCACGCCCTCGACCACACCCTGATGGACGCGCTGAGTCGCCGCAAGCGCATGCTCGGCTTCGAGGTGCTGTGGCTGCCGGGCATGGACCACGCAGGTATTGCGACGCAAACCGTCGTCGAGAAGCAGCTCGCTGCGGACGGGAAGACGAAGGAAGACTTCGGCCGCGAGCTCTTCATCGACAAGGTGTGGGACTGGAAGCGCGAATCCGGCGGCACGATCGGTGGCCAGATGCGCCGCATCGGCGACGGCGTCGACTGGAGTCGCGAGCGATTCACGATGGACGACGGGCTGTCCCGTGCCGTCCAGACGATCTTCAAGCGCATGTACGACGACGGTCTCATCTACCGTGCCGAGCGTCTCGTCAACTGGTCCCCGGTGCTGCAGACGGCGATCTCGGACATCGAGGTCAAGTTCGAGGACGTCGAGGGTGAGCTCGTCTCGCTTCGCTACGGTTCGCTGAACGACGACGAACCGCACGTGATCGTCGCGACGACGCGTGTCGAGACGATGCTCGGTGACACCGCCGTCGCCGTCCACCCGGACGACGAGCGCTACAAGGCCCTGATCGGAACGACGCTGGAGCATCCGTTCACCGGTCGGCAGATCCCGATCATCGCCGACGACTACGTCGACCCCGAGTTCGGTACCGGCGCAGTGAAGATCACGCCTGCCCACGACCCCAACGACTTCGAGATGGGCCTGCGTCACGATCTGCCGATGCCGACCATCATGGACAAGGCCGGCCGAATCGCCGACACCGGAACGGAATTCGACGGTCTCGACCGCTTCGAGGCCCGGGTCAAGGTGCGCGAGGCTCTGGCAGCACAGGGACGCGTCGTCGCCGAGAAGCGTCCGTACCTGCACAGCGTCGGGCACTCGGAGCGCAGTGGTGAGTCCATCGAGCCGCGTCTGTCGCTGCAATGGTGGGTCAAGGTCGACGGCCTCGCGAAAGCGGCCGGTGACGCAGTGCGTAACGGCGACACCGTGATTCACCCGGCCAGCCAGGAACCTCGCTGGTTCGCTTGGATCGACAACATGCACGACTGGTGCATCTCGCGTCAGCTGTGGTGGGGGCACCGCATCCCGATCTGGTACGGCCCCGACGGCGAGACCGTGTGCCTCGGTCCCGACGAGACGGCGCCCGAAGGCTGGGAGCAGGACCCCGACGTCCTCGACACGTGGTTCTCGTCCGGCCTGTGGCCGTTCTCGACGATGGGCTGGCCCGACGCGACCGAGGATCTCGCGAAGTTCTACCCAACATCCGTGCTGGTCACGGGCTACGACATCCTGTTCTTCTGGGTTGCCCGCATGATGATGTTCGGCACCTACGTCTCGGCCGACGAATCGGTGACAGCAGGTGAGAGCGGCGGCAAGGTCCCGTTCGAGGACATCTTCCTGCACGGTCTCGTGCGAGATCAGTTCGGCAAGAAGATGTCCAAGTCGCGCGGCAACGGCATCGACCCACTCGACTGGGTCGACCGTTTCGGCGCGGATGCGTTGCGGTTCACGCTCGCACGCGGTGCCAACCCGGGCGCGGACCTGTCCGTCGGCGAGGATCATGCGCAGTCGTCGCGGAACTTCGCCAACAAGCTGTTCAACGCAACGAAGTTCGCACTGATGAACGGCGCTGCGCCCGCGGCACTTCCGGATCGGGCCGAACTGACCGACGCGGACCGTTGGATTCTCGACCGGCTCGATCAGGTTCGCGCAGAGGTGGATACGGCCTTCGAGCGCTACGAGTTCAGCAAGGCATGCGAGGCGCTGTACCACTTCGCGTGGGACGAGGTGTGCGACTGGTACCTCGAGATCGCGAAGGTGCAATTCTCGGACGACGGCCACGCCGAATCGACCCGCGGCGTTCTCGGCAACGTTCTCGATGCTCTTCTGCGACTGCTGCATCCGGTCATCCCGTTCGTCACCGATACCTTGTGGAAGGTGCTGACGGGCGGCGAGTCCGTCGTCGTCGCATCGTGGCCAGAGGCTTCGAACGTCGAGTTGGATGTGCTTGCTGCACAACGTGTCTCCGACATGCAGAAGCTCATCACCGAGGTGCGACGATTCCGTAGCGACCAGGGGCTCAAGCCGTCGCAGAAGGTGGCCGCGAAGCTCGTCGGCATCGACGAAGCCGATCTCGTGGCTCAGGTCGCCGCGACGCGTGCGCTGGCCAAGCTCACCGAACCCGAGTCCGATTTCACTGCGACCGCCTCGGTCGAGGTGCGCCTGTCGAAGGCAACGGTCACGGTCGAACTCGACACGTCGGGAACCGTCGACCTCGTCGCCGAACGCGCGCGGCTGGTCAAGGATCTCGCCGCGGCCGAGAAGGAACTGGCCCAGACCACGGGCAAACTCGGCAACGAGGCTTTCCTGGCCAAGGCGCCCGACGCCGTCGTCGACAAGATTCGCAGTCGTCAGCAGATCGCCACCGAGGAGATCACGCGCATACAAGCACGTCTCGAAGCGATGGGTCAGTAGTGAACGAATTCGATTCGCCCACAAGCGCGTCCAAGCCTGGAGAGCCGAGCCCGGTCGACCTGGCCGAGTTGGCGCTCGTCGAAGCCGAACTCGACAAGCGTTGGCCCGAAACGAAGATCGAGCCGAGCACGGCCAGGATCGCCGCGCTGATGGACCTGCTCGGATCGCCGCAGAAGGCGTACCCGTCGATTCACGTTGCCGGGACCAACGGCAAGACGTCGGTGACGCGCATGATCGACGCGTTGCTCACCCACTTCCACCGTCGCACGGGACGGACGACGAGCCCCCATCTACAACTCGCGACCGAGCGAATCAGCATCGACGGCAAGCCGATCTCGCCGCGTCTGTACGTCGACACGTACAACGAGATCGCTCCGTTCGTGGAGATGATCGACGCGCAGTCGGAGGCCGCGGGCGGGCCTCGAATGAGCAAGTTCGAGGTGACGACGGCCATGGCCTTCGCCGCGTTCGCCGAGGCTCCCGTCGAGGTCGGAGTGATCGAGGTCGGTCTCGGCGGCAAATGGGACGCGACCAATGTCGTCGACGGCGAAGTCGCCGTGATCACGCCGATCGACATCGACCACGTCGAGTACCTCGGTAGCGATCTCGCCGGGATCGCCCGCGAGAAAGCTGGAATCATCAAGAAGGCGCCGGAACGGCTCGTGCCGCGCGACACCGTCGTGGTCGTCGCGGAGCAGAAGCCGGAAGTGGCCGACGTGCTTCTCCGTGCCGCCGTCGAGGCGGATGCAGCAGTTGCTCGGCAGGGCAGCGAATTTCGCGTTCTCGGTCGACGCGTCGCCGTGGGCGGACAGCAGCTGGAACTGCAAGGGCTGGGCGGTGTCTACACAGACATCTTCCTGCCGTTGCACGGAGAACATCAGGCGCACAACGCATCTCTCGCGCTTGCCGCCGTCGAGGCGTTCTTCGGCGCAGGTGCGGATCGGCAGCTCGACGAAGAGATCGTGCGTGCGGCATTTGCGTCGATCGTCAATCCCGGTCGGCTCGAACGAGTTCGCAATGCGCCGACGGTGTTTCTCGATGCCGCGCACAACCCGCACGGAGCTCGGGCGCTCGTCGCTGCCCTGTCCGCAGAGTTCGACTTCCGCAAGTTGGTCGGTGTCGTCAGTGTGATGGGGGACAAGGACGTCGATCAGATGCTGACCGTCCTCGAGCCTGTGTTCGACGAAATCGTCGTGACGCACAACGGTTCACCGAGGGCTATGGACGTCGAGGATCTGGCCAACATCGCCGTTGCGAAGTTCGGTGACGAACGCGTCGTCGTCGCACCGACGTTGCCTGACGCCCTGGAAACCGCGATCGGGCTGGCCGAAGAGGTGGCCGATCCGGGTGAAAGTGTCTCCGGTGCAGGTGTCGTCGTGACCGGCTCGGTCGTGACCGCTGGCGCGGCCAGGACATTGTTCGGAAAGGAACCGATATGAGCGACGACGGCAGCACCGAGCGATCCGGGTTCAAACCGCCGGCCAACGACCCGTGGAAAGGATTCCGCGGCGTCTGTTCGGGAACGTTGATCCTCGAAGCCATCGTGGTCCTGTTGGCGTTGCCCGTCGTCTCGACGGTCGGCGGTGGGCTCACCGTGTTCTCGACGCTGTACATCGTCGTACTGGCGATCCTGTTGATCCTCGCCCCTGGGGTGCAGGGGCGTCCTCAGGCGATGCAGATCAACCTCGTTCTCCAAGCTCTGGTGTTGGCCGGGGTGTTCATTCACCTGTCCATCGGCATCGTCGGCCTCATCTTCGGTGCCGTCTGGGTGTACCTGATCTATCTCCGTCGGGACATCACCCGTCGGATCGAGCGGGGCATGCTCTACGGACAGCGGGACTGACCGACCAGGTCGCGGTCGCGTCCACTACTGTCAACTGTCGTGACCGATCGCACCCTTGTACTGATCAAGCCCGACGGAGTTGCCCGCCGCTATGTGGGGGAGATTCTCGGCCGCGTGGAGAAGAAGGGACTGAGCATCGCAGCACTGGAGCTCAAGTCCGTTTCGCTCGAACTGGCGACCGCCCACTACGCCGAACACGAAGGCAAGCCGTTCTTCCCGGGACTGCTCGACTTCATCACGTCCGGTCCCGTGGTTGCCGCGGTGCTCGAAGGCCCGCGTGCCATCGCAGCATTCCGGCAGATCGCCGGCGGTACCGACCCGGTCGAGAAGGCGGTTCCTGGCACCATTCGTGGTGACCTCGCGCTGGACGGACAGCAGAACCTCGTGCACGGTTCGGACTCGGTCGAGTCGGCCGAACGCGAGATCAAGCTGTGGTTTCCCGAGCTGTCCTGACCGTCTCCGACGCCCGATCGAATCTCCGAGTCTCGTCCCGCCCGCCACGCCGCCGATGCAGTGATGATCGGTGGCGTGGCGGGTTCACTTAATACGGTGTGGGATACTCGTGATGGTTGCTTTCACAACACAGGCTTCATGAAGAATCGATCTACACCGCACGACAAGCTTTTCGCTCGACCCGGGGGCGGCGCACCAGTGGCGTTCTCGCGACAGCAACCGAATGACACCTGGGGTTCGATGCCCGTCATCGCTGCAGGACGCGTGAGCTTTCTTCTCACGTCGACTGCATGCTTGATGATCCGGCGCTCGGGCTCACAGGCGCCAGAGCCAGCCAGGCCCCGCGCCCGGCGCACCGATCACCACCGGTGACAGCGCACCAGACGCGGAGCGAGACCAATATCCGACGCCACGCCCGGCGCCGGTACACAAGGATTGCCCCCGCGTGGCCGCGTCACACCCACCAGAACGTCGAGGTGGACGCGCCCGGGGGCCCGAGGAGATTCAAGTGGCCGATCAAGCCCCGCCCGAAGATGTACAGGATTCGAACTCGGGAAGTGCAGCAGGTGACGATCCGTCGTCGGCCACTGAAACCCCGACCTTCCCCGACCGGCTGCGCGTTCACGCGCTGGCCAAGATCATCGGTGTCACCAGCAAGCAGGTGCTCGCCAAGCTCGGTGAACTCGGTATAGAGGCCAGGAGCGCGCAGTCGAGTCTCGGACGCGACGTCGCGACGACGGTGCATGCCGCCTTCACCGCTCCCGAGTCGGCACCCGAGCAGCCTTCCGCCGCCGATCCCATCGTCGCGGGACCGAACGTCACCGAACCGCTCGTCGACGGCCCCGCCGAGCCCGCGCAGCCCGAGGCTCCTGCCCCGGAGACGCAGTCCGCAGACGAGCCCAAGCCCGTAGATGTCGAGCCTGTAGTCGCCGAGCCTGTCGACGTCGAGCCTGTTGTCGCCGAGCCGACCCCGGCAGTCGAGCCGCCTGCCGAGGAATCCGCAGTCGACGAGTCTGCCGACGTGGTGTACGGCGCTGCAACCAAGCCTGAATCGACACCTGCGCGCCCGCAGTTCGGAACGCCGCTGTTCCTGCAGCCCGAGGTCGCCGCCGAGACGCCGCCCAAGCGTCGTCGAAGCCGTAAGGCAGCGGGCCCTGCCGAGGAGTCCGCACCGGTTGCGGACGCAGAAACCACCGCCCCGGAGACCAAGCCCGGCGCCTCGACCACCGAGGTCGAGACCGAACCCGCCGACGTCACTGCCGGCGTCGACACAGCTAGCGTCGACACAGCCGGCGCCGACACCGCGAGCGCGGATACTGCAGAGTCCGACACCAGCGACCAGAGCGACGACGGCGACGAGCAGTCGCAGCCGCGTCGTCGGCGTCGTGGACGTCGCGGTCGCGGTCGCGGTCGTGGCGAGCAGGGTGGTGACAACACCGGAGACGATTCCGACGACGAGTCGTCCAGTGAGGACGACAAGGCCGAGTCCGGCAAGTCGTCGGAAGACAAGGACACTTCGGACAAGACCGACGACGCGCAGACCACCGAGTCGGACGAGGCAGACAGCGAGGACAAGCCCTCGGGGGAGCGTCGTACGCGCCGTCGTCGTTCGCGGTCCGGGGACAAGGACGACACCGCCGAACAGGACAACGAGGCCGACTCGGACGGTGACAGTGAAGAGTCCTCTGCCGATGACGCATCGTCCGAGGACGACGACGAATCGGCCGACGGTTCGAGTCGTCGCCGCCGTCGTAGGCGTCGTCGCCGCAGTTCAGGGGAGTCGTCCGAGCCGGCATCCGCCGACGACGACCCGCCGAACACCGTCGTCCACGAACGCGAGCCTCGAAACAAGTCGCGCAGCAAGGACGAGGTCCAGGGCATCACCGGTTCGACCCGGCTCGAGGCCAAGCGCCAGCGCCGCCGTGACGGCCGTGACGCAGGCCGTCGCAGGCCCCCGATTCTGACGGAGTCGGAGTTCCTGGCCCGCCGTGAGTCGGTCGATCGTGTCATGGTCGTGCGGGAAAAGTCGTTCCCCGACCACGGCATCACCACTCAGGTCGCCGTCCTCGAAGACGGTGTCCTGGTGGAGCACTTCGTGACCAGCAGCGCCTCGGCGTCGATGGTCGGCAACGTCTACCTCGGCCGCGTTCAGAACGTGCTGCCGAGCATGGAGGCCGCCTTCATCGACATCGGTCGCGGCCGTAACGGTGTTCTGTATGCAGGTGAGGTCAACTGGGATGCAGCAGGTCTCGGCGGAAACTCGCGAAAGATCGAGCAGGCCCTCAAGCCGGGCGATCAGGTGCTCGTCCAGGTCAGCAAGGACCCGGTCGGCCACAAGGGCGCACGCCTGACGACACAGTTGTCGTTGGCGGGGCGCTACCTGGTCTATGTGCCGGGTGGTAGCTCCACCGGCATCAGCCGCAAGCTCCCCGACACCGAACGTAAGCGGCTCAAGGAAATCCTCCGCGAGATCGTGCCCGCCGAGGCCGGAGTCATCATTCGCACGGCCGCCGAAGGCGTCAGCGAAGAAGAGTTGGCGCGTGACGTCGCACGCCTGCAGGCGCAGTGGGCCAGCATCGAAGAGGCATCGGCAAAGGCGGAGTCCAGCAAGGGGAGCCAGCCGCAGACTCTGTACGAAGAGCCTGATCTGCTGGTCAAGGTCATTCGCGATCTCTTCAACGAGGACTTCGTCAAGCTCGTGATCGAGGGCGACAAGGCGTGGCAGACCACGTCGTCGTACATCGAGACGGTCGCAGCCGACATGCTGCCGAAGCTTCACAGGCATGTCGCCGAGCCCGGCCAGCCCGACGTCTTCGAAGCTCATCGGATCGACGAACAACTCGCCAAGGCGCTCGACCGCAAGGTGTGGCTGCCGTCCGGCGGCACGCTCGTGATCGACCGCACCGAGGCGATGACCGTCGTCGACGTCAACACCGGGAAGTTCACCGGTGCAGGCGGCAATCTCGAGGAGACGGTGACCAGGAACAACCTGGAGGCCGCCGAAGAAGTCGTCCGCCAGATGCGTCTGCGCGACATCGGCGGCATGATCGTCGTCGACTTCATCGACATGGTGCTCGAATCGAACCGCGACCTGGTGCTTCGTCGACTCACCGAGGCGCTCGGACGTGACCGAACGCGTCACCAGGTGTCCGAGGTGACGTCACTCGGCCTCGTGCAGATGACACGCAAGAAGCTCGGCACCGGGCTGGTCGAGGCATTCTCGACGACGTGTGAACACTGCCAGGGCCGTGGCATCGTCGTGCATCCCTTCCCGGTCGAAGCCAAGGTCGAGAACGACTCGCGATCGAACTCCTCACGCGGCGAGTCCGGTTCGCAACGTAAGCGTCGTGGCCGGGACAAGTCCGACAACCAGAACCAGAACGCGCCCGAACCGCAGCCCGAGCAGCACGCCGTCGATCCGTCGGTGAAGCGGGCGCACCCGGTCGCCCTGGCGATGGCGGCTCATCACGACGAGGTCGTCGCCGACGTGACGCCTGCGGATGTCGTCGACAAGTCCGAGGATGCGTCGGGCACCACGACCGAAGTGATCGATGCGACCGACGTGGCCGCGGCACAGGGCGAATCGGTGGAGGTGGTCTCGAAGGCGTCCCACGACGCCCCGTCCGAGCCGGACGTCGCCGCGGCACCTGTCGTCGAAGACCAGGCAGCCGAGGAAGAACCGAAGCGTGAAGTTCCGGTCGCCGACGCTGTAGCGGCTGTGGACGAACCGGCTGCAGAGCCGGTGGTGAAGGCGCGACGGGGTAGGAGAGTGGCCCGCAAGGCTGCGGCTCCGACGACGGAAGCGCCCGATGCCGGAACGGTATTCGTGATTCCGGCCACGCACGTGGAACCGGATGCGTCGGCTTCGCAGCCCGTCGAGACGCCGCAGTCGGTACCGGATACAGCGTCGATCGCCGATTCGGCAGCCGATCTGCCCGTTCGGAAGCCTCGTCGTCGCAGGGCTGCGGCTCGGCCCGCGGGTCCTCCCGTCGACGCATAGCACGATGGCAGACGGGCGGTTTGACCATGACCGCCCGTCTGCCGTAACCTTGATAAGTCGCTCCTGGTGACACTGTTCTGCTGTGCCTTGGTTCGAGTTCTTCGGAGCCGACGAGGCCGTGCGGACGTCATCCTGGGGAGCAGAAACAAGCTAGACCAGTCAAAGCAAGATCAGACCAGTCGTGTTGCCCTGCGGTAGCGCGAGCAAGTTCGAAGAAGCAAGGGGTAGCCCTCCGATGGCAACGTACGCGATCGTCAAGACCGGCGGAAAGCAGTACAAGGTCGCTGTTGGTGACCTCGTCAAGGTCGAGAAGATCGAGGGAGCGCCCGGCACTGCTGTCTCGCTTGCTCCGGTCCTCGTCGTAGACGGATCCGACCTGACCACCGACGCCGACAAGCTGGCGAAAATCTCGGTCACCGGTGAGGTCGTCGAGCACACCAAGGGCCCGAAGATCCGCATCCACAAGTTCAAGAACAAGACCGGCTACCACAAGCGTCAGGGACACAGGCAGAAGCTGACCGTCCTCAAGGTCACCGGTATCAAGTAACCAGTTCTTTCACAGCCGGTTTCGCGTTCGGAGCTGGCGGCTTTCTTACCCGAGGAGGGTTTGCAACATGGCACATAAGAAGGGTGCATCCAGCTCCCGTAACGGTCGCGATTCGAATGCACAGCGCCTCGGCGTGAAGCGTTTCGGCGGCCAGACGGTCAGCGCAGGCGAGATCCTGGTTCGTCAGCGCGGCACGCACTTCCACCCCGGCGTCAACGTCGGCCGTGGCGGCGACGACACGCTGTTCGCTCTGTCCGCAGGCGCAGTGGAGTTCGGCGCCAAGCGTGGACGCAAGACCGTGAACATCGTTCCGGTCGCAGTCGAGGCCTAAGTCTCCGCTGCATCATCTGCGTCGGTCGTTCTCGAAGAGAGAAGTTCCGACGCGCCCAGCTCGACGACAAGGGCGGACCAGGGTCTTGACACCCGGTCCGCCCTTATCGTGTTTGTGGAGGGCGAATAATTCGGTCCGAGGACCGAGGAAGGATCGAGGGCAGCTATGTCGCGATTCATCGACCGCGTGGTGTTGCACGTCACTGCGGGTAAAGGCGGCAACGGCTGCGCTTCCGTCCATCGAGAGAAGTTCAAGCCGTTGGGTGGTCCCGACGGCGGCAACGGTGGTCGCGGTGGCGACGTCGTCTTCGTCGTCGACCGGAGCGTGCACACGTTGCTCGACTTCCACTTCCATTCGCATGCCAAGGCCACCAACGGAACTCAGGGCATGGGCGCCAACCGGCAGGGGTCGGACGGCGAAGACCTGATTCTGAAGGTTCCCGATGGCACCGTCGTGCTCGACAAAGACGGTCGCATTCTCGCCGACATGGTCGGTGAGGGAACGCGTTTCGACGCAGCAAGCGGTGGCCGCGGCGGTCTCGGCAATGCAGCTCTGTCCTCGAAGGCCCGCAAGGCCCCGGGTTTTGCGCTCCTCGGCGAGGAAGGTATCGAACGCGACCTCGTCCTCGAACTGAAGTCGGTCGCCGACGTCGGACTGGTCGGATTCCCGTCGGCGGGCAAGTCGTCGCTCGTGTCGGTGCTGTCCGCAGCCAAGCCGAAGATCGCCGACTACCCTTTCACGACCCTCGTGCCGAACCTCGGTGTCGTGTCCAGCGGTGAGACGACCTACACCGTTGCCGATGTTCCCGGGCTGATTCCGGGTGCGAGCGACGGCAGGGGTCTCGGCCTGGAATTCCTGCGGCACCTCGAGCGGTGTGCTGTGCTCGCGCACGTCGTCGACTGCGCCACCCTCGATCCCGGTCGCGACCCGATCTCCGACGTCGACGCGCTCGAGGCGGAACTCGCCGCGTACAAGCCGGCTCTGTCCGGTGACGCGAGTCTGGGAGATCTCGCGGATCGCCCACGCATCGTCGTGCTGAACAAGGCTGACGTTCCGGAAGCCGCCGAACTCGCCGAGATGGTCACACCGGAGTTCGAGGCTCGGGGTTGGCCCGTGTTCACCATCTCGGCGGTCAGCCGAGAAGGGTTGAAGCCGTTGATGTTCGCCCTCGGAAAGATGGTCGAGGACTACCGCGTCGCGCATCCGCCCGCGGAGCCGCGTCGTCCCGTCATTCGGCCGGTCGCCCGTAACGAGGAGGGCTTCCAGGTCGTCAAGGATCCCGATGTGCCCGGTGGCTTCATCGTTCTGGGCACGCGCCCCGAGCGGTGGGTCGCGCAGACGCAGTTCAGCAACGACGAAGCCGTCGGCTACCTCGCCGACCGCCTGGCCCGCCTCGGCGTCGAAGATGCACTCATCAAGATGGGCGCCGAGCCCGGTGCTTCGGTCACGATCGCCGATGTCTCGTTCGACTGGGAGCCGCAGACTCCGGCAGGCGTCGAGGTCACCCGCACGGGCCGCGGCACCGATGCACGACTGGACCAGGTCGAGCGCATCGGCGCCGACGAGCGCAAGCATGCACGTCGAGTCCGACGCGGACTCGACACCGAAGAGTGAGGAAACGTGGCGGCTGAATTCGAGTCCGATGTGGTCGTCTCCGAAACCAGGACGAGCGTCGCCGACGCCAAGCGAATCGTCGTCAAGATCGGTTCCTCGGCGCTGACGTCGCTCGTCGGCGGTCTCGACACGGACCGTCTCGACCGACTTGCCGACGCCGTCGAGGCGCGGATGCGCGGTGGCACGGACGTCGTCGTGGTGTCGTCGGGAGCGATCGGCGCGGGTATCGCACCGCTCGGATTGACCAAGCGCCCACAGGATCTCGCGACGAAGCAGGCTGCCGCGAGCGTCGGGCAGCTGGCGCTCGCTCACGCGTGGGGCACGTCGTTCGCGCGGTACGGGCGAACCGTCGGGCAGGTGTTGCTGACGGCCGAGGACATCGCGCGGCGCACCAATCACCGCAACGCGCAACGGACGCTCGATCGTCTTCGCTCGTTGGGGGCTGTGGCCATCGTCAACGAGAACGACACGGTCGCGACGGCCGAGATCCGGTTCGGCGACAACGACCGACTGGCTGCTCTCGTCGCGCACCTCGTCGGTGCGGACGCGCTGGTTCTGCTGTCCGACGTCCCAGGTCTGTACGACGGTGATCCGCGCAAAGGCCACGCGACGCTCATCCCCGAGGTCGCGAGTCCGGAGGATCTCGACGGTGTCGTCGCAGGGTCCGGAGGTGCGCTCGGTACGGGCGGTATGGCCTCCAAGCTGTCCGCTGCGCGCCTGGCCGCCGACGCCGGTGTTCCCGTGTTGCTCGCGGCTGCGAGCGATGCGGACGCAGCACTCACGACGGCGCGCGTCGGAACGGCGTTCGCGGCGCGTCCGACGCGATTGTCCGCGCGGAGGTTCTGGGTGCGGCATGCGGCCGACGTCGCGGGCGACCTACACCTCGACACAGGTGCGGTGCGTGCCGTCGTCGACAAGCGTCGTTCGTTGCTGTCGGCGGGCATCACCGGACTGTCGGGCCAGTTCTACGGAGGCGACGTCGTCTCGCTGCGTGGCCCGGACGGGCAGCTCGTCGCCCGTGGAGTAGTCGCGTACGACGCGTCCGAGCTGACCGGAATGCTCGGCAAGTCCAGCGGTGAGTTGACGCCGGAGCTGCAGCGTCCCGTCGTTCACGCCGACGACCTGGTACCCGCCTGAGCCCGTCATAACGGACAAAGCGGTCCGTTGTTGCTCACGGTGTTGCGGCCGCTCGGCTTTCGCAGTTCGATGGACATCTGTGCATCGAGGGCGGGAGCGGACGACATGGCTCGTACGGGAACGGATCGAGACGTACCGAACACCGAGACGCGCGACGACGCGGTGTTCCGACGTCGGTGGCTGATTCTCGCGGTGATGGTCATCTGCCTGTTGGTCGTCATTCTCGACAACACGATCCTGAACGTGGCGCTCAAGACCATCCAGGCCGATCTCGACGCGTCGCAGAGCGCAATGCAATGGGCGGTGGACAGCTACGCCGTCGTGTTCGCCGGGTTGCTGATCCTGTGGGGTGTCACCGGTGACCGGATCGGGCGCAAACGAACCCTGATCATCGGAATGGTGGCGTTCGGCGTCACGTCGGCGTTGTGCTCCACGGCGGATTCGTCGACCGAACTGATCGTCTATCGCGCCCTCATGGGTATCGGAGCGGCGGCCGTTCAGCCGCAGACGCTGTCGATCATCCAGAACGTCTTCGAACCGGACGAGCGACCCAAGGCGATCGGGATCTGGGCGGCCGCGTCGGGCATCGCAATTGCGTTGGGGCCCATCACCGGTGGTGCGCTGCTCGAATTCTTCTGGTGGGGATCGGTGTTCTTGGTCAACGTTCCGATCGTCATCGTCGGCGTCGCGCTGATCTTCCTGCTCGTGCCGGAATCCAAGGATCCGAATCCCGGCAAGATCGACCCGTTCGGTGTCGTGCTGTCCATCGTTGCGCTCGTGGTGTTGGTGTTCGGAATCATCGAGGGCGGCAACACGAACGACTGGCTGCAGTGGCGATCGCTCGGTGCGATAGTGCTCGGTCTGCTGCTGCTCACGCTGTTCGTCGTGTTGGAAAAGCGCAGTGCGCACCCGACGATCGACGTCACGCTGTTCAAGAACCGGCAGTTCTCGGCGGGCACCATTTCGATTGCGCTGGTGTTCTTTTCGCTGATGGGTGCGACGTTCTATCTCGCGTACTATCTGCAGGCAGTCCGCGGCTACACTCCGCTCGCGGCCGGTGTCGCGCTCATCGCCGTGGCAGCGGGCGTCATGATCTCGGCGAGCCAGGCGGCGAGGTTGTCCGAACGCTTCGGTGCGCGGTACGTCGCCGGCAGTGGGCTGACTCTGTTCGCGCTCGCGATGCTGTCCTACGCGTTGGTGGGGGAGACGACACCGCAATGGATCGTCGAGGCTCAGATGTTCGTGCTCGGTTCGGGTATGGGCTTGACCATGACGCCCGCGACGAACGCGATCATGGGCGCGGTTCCGCGAGAGAAGGCGGGTGCAGGCTCGGCCGTCAACAACACCGTCCGTCAGGTGGCCGGTGCGCTCGGTGTGGCGATCCTGGGATCGCTGTTGGCCGTTGCATTCCGTGGTGACCTCGGCCCGGACACTCCGGCCACGCTCGCGGCGACTCTCGATCAGCCCGCTGCGGTCGTCTCGCAGCTACCTGCCGACGCCCAGGTGACTCCGCTCGTCACATCCGATGCAAGCGAATCCATCGGCGGTGCACTGGAATTCGCGGGGAGCGCTGCGTCTGCGCTACAGACGCGAGGCATGCTACCGCAGGCGGCGCAGGTGCCCGAGAACGTGCGCGCGGAACAGAAGCAGACGGCGGAAGCAGAGATCACCACCTTCGTGGCGGAGTCGAAATCGGCGTTCGTTCACGGCATGCACGTCGCGTCGATCGCTGCGGCTGCCAGTGCGTTCCTCGGAGCCGTCGCGGCCTTCACGTTGCTTCCCGGTCGAATCGAGATCGACGACGACACCGCGCCTGCGGTCTGATCGTCAGGTCGGGAGTGCGTCGACCAGCGCTGCCAGCGTCTCCGAGCATCCGGCGTGTGAGGTGACGTGTGCGAACTCGTCACCTCGGGTGGCCCCACGATTGACGATGACGATGGGAATGCCCGCCTTGGCGGCGCGTCGAACGAACCGCAGCCCGGACATGACTGTCAGTGACGAACCGAGCACGAGGAGAGCCTCGCTGTGGTCTACCAGGTCGAACGCCTCGGCCACCCGCGGCTTGGGCACGCTCTCGCCGAAGTACACGATGTCGGGCTTCAGAACGCCACCGCAGTACGCGCAGTCGACCATCCGGAAGTGTGCGGTGCTGGTGATGACGGCGTCCGCGTCGGGGGCGATCTCGACGCCCTCCGCCGGTGCGACACTCTCCAGAAAGCCTGGATTGAGCTCGTCGAGACGCTTCGCCAGCGTGAACCGAGACTCGAGACGCTCGCAGGCCAGGCATCGGACCCGGGCGTAGACCCCGTGCAGATCCACGACGCGGCGGCTGCCTGCCTTGGTGTGCAGCATGTCGACGTTCTGTGTGATGACGCCGGACACGATGCCTCGACGCTCCAGTTCCGCCAGACTGCGATGGCCGGCATTCGGGCGCGCCGCGTCCATGTGGCGCCACCCCACGTGGTTACGGGCCCAGTAATGGCGTCGGAACTCGTCGTCGCCGACGAACTGCTGATAGGTCATCGGATTGCGCGGAGGGGAGTCCGGTCCGCGGTAGTCGGGGATGCCCGAGTCGGTCGACATTCCGGCGCCGGTGACAACGGCGACCGATTTACCGGAGAGCGCCTCGACGACCTGATCGAGCCGCGCGTCGGAGACGATGCCCGATGTTCCAGAAGTCGACACGACATCCAGGGTAGCGCTCACGCCCGACACCGTGATCCGACCTGCACACAGACCTGCGCCCCGCTCGACCGATGCCTTGTCAGGCGTTGGACGGTCGAGCGGGGCGCAGGTGTGGTGGAACTGATCAGGCAGGTACCTCGACGAGGGGGTACACACCGTTCTCGTCGTGAGTCTCGTTGCCGACTACAGGGGGATTGAACACACACAACATGCGCATCTGAGTGCGTGGCTCGACCGTGTGACGCTCGTTGCCGTTGAGGAGGTACATCGAACCCGGTCCGAGTTCGTACGTCTCACCGGTCTCGCGGTCGGTCAACGTGCCTTCACCCTCGATGAGCCATACGGCCTCGACGTGGTTGGCGTAGTGGAAGTTGTTCACCGTGCCGGCCTTGATGGTGGTCTCGTGGAACGAGAATCCGACCCGATCGCCGCCGAGGATGATTCGCTTGCTGCGCCACTGCCCGTCTTCGCTCTGGATGTCGCGATCGGTGCCGGTGATTTCTTCGGTGGAACGAACGATCATGAGTGATCTCCCTTCAGCTGATGAGGTCTACGACGTACGAAAAGTGGCTCAGGAGCACACTTTTGCGGTCGCACCTTCGATGATGTCGAGTCCGCGGTCCAGCTCTTCGATGGTGGTGGTCAGCGGCGGAAGCAGCTTGACGACCTCGTCGGACGGTCCGGCGGTCTCGACGAGCAAGCCCTCGTCGTAGCAGAGCTGCGCGACCTTGCCTGCCATCTCCGGCTCGTCGAACGCCAGAGCCTGGACCATTCCTCGGCCTCGCGTGGACACGCCGTCGAACTTGGCGCACAGTTTGATGAACCGGTCCTGGATGTGCTCACCCTTGGCGAGAACTTCCTTTTCGAACGTGTCGTCGGACCAGTAGGTGTCGATAGCAGCCTTGGACGTGACGAACGACGGGTTGAATCCGCGGAACGTTCCGTTGTGCTCACCGGGTGCCCACACGTCGAGTTCGGGCTTGAACAGAGTCAGAGCCATCGGCATTCCGTATCCGCCGATCGACTTCGACAGCGTCACGATGTCCGGCGTGATTCCAGCCTCCTCGAAGGAGAAGAACTGGCCGGTGCGTCCGCAGCCCATCTGCACGTCGTCGACGATCAGCAGGATGTCGCGGCGCGAGCACAGGTCGGCCAAGGCGCGCAACCACTCCGGGCGTGCGACATTGATGCCGCCCTCACCCTGGATGGTCTCGACGATGACGGCCGCCGGACGATTGAAACCACTGCCCGAGTCGTCGAGCACGCGCTCGAACCACTGGAAGTCCTCGGTGACACCGCCGAAGTAGTTGTCGTACGGCATAGGGGTGGTGTGTACCAACGGGATTCCGGCGCCAGCTCGCTTCATCGAGTTGCCGGTGACCGACAACGCGCCGAGTGTCATGCCGTGGAAAGCATTGGTGAAGTTGATGATCGACTCGCGGCCCGTCACCTTACGAGCAAGCTTGAGAGCCGCCTCGACGGTGTTGGCGCCTGTGGGGCCGGGGAACTGAACCTTGTAGTCCAGGCCGCGCGGATCGAGGATGTTCTTCTTGAACGACTCGAGGAACTCACGCTTCGCGACGGTCGACATGTCGAGTCCGTGGGTGATTCCGTCGTTCTGGATGTAGTCGACCAAGGCACCCTTGAGGATGTCGTTGTTGTGGCCGTAGTTCAATGCGCCTGCGCCACCGAAGAAGTCGAGGTACTCACGGCCGTTCTCGTCCACGAGGGTCGAGTTCTTCGCGGTCGCGAACACGGCCGGCCACTGGCGGCTGTAGCTGCGGACTGCGGACTCGACGGTCTCGAAGACGTCGGGCTTCTCTGTGGTGGTCTGCTTCTCGGTCATGTTCTGCTTGTTCCTTTCGTTTGTGCGCACTGCGGCAGGGCCTACTGTGTAGAGCTCTTCTGCCTCGTGGCTATCAGGGAAATCGTTGGGCGCGAACAAATCTGATTTTTCGATATCGGTCCCACGCGTACGAGCGAGGGCTGTGAACAGCGCGATCGACGCTTCGTTGTCGGGGCTGATCGTGGTTTCCAGATGCGTGATGCCCTGCGGCGTCAGGCGATCCAGCAATTCGTTCAGCATTCGACCTGCCAGGCCCTTGCCCCGCTGATCGGCATCGACTGCCACCTGCCACACGAAAAACGTTGTGGGGGAGTCCTGCCGGATGTAGCCGGTGACGAAACCTACTGCGCGACCGTCGACATCGGATACCACCGAGGTGGCTGCAAAGTCTCTGCACCACAGGACGTATGCGTAGCTCGAGTTGAGGTCGAGCACCCTTGAATCTCTTGCGATCTCCCAGAGCCGGACTCCGTCGGAAACCTTTGGACTACGAAACTTCACTGCGTCCGGCGCAGTGACTGGGGTTGTTCTCAGCTGTGCGGGCTTCATAGGAAATACAAACGTAACAAGGTGCCCTTGGCTTTTCACGTACCTGCCGAAATTGCTGCTCGAAACACCTGCCTTCGCGCAGGTGAAGCAGCAATTGTGATGCTGGTCACAATCATTGTTTGTGGGGTAACGGCGACGGGATTCGAAAACGATGTTTGAAATTCGATTTTTCGGTTTCGACAGTGTGGTCTTACTTTTTCTCGACGAATTGCCGCGATCACTTCGGGGTGGCGAGAGCGAACGGAAGAACTGCGTCAGCGCCCGCGCGTCGGAGGGCCACCGAGGCGCAGGTGAACGTCCATCCCGTGTCGGTGCGTAGATCCATCAGCAGAACAGGGCCGTCGGTACCGCCGAGGTCCGGCACATCCCACGAGTCGACCAGGCCCGCCACCCTGAACGCGGAGTTGGCGGCCGAGACCGGTGGATGATCCGGGCGAGGCGCCACGATGCCCAGGTCGTCGAGCCGGCCGATACGGGCGAGTTCGCCGGACACCGAGCGAATCAGCTGAGGGTGGGTCTCGGACTCCAGTGCGATGATCGACGTGGGCCTCGTCTTCCAGTCCCATGATGCGAGCACGCTGATACAGCCGTCGAGCAGGGCCTTCGGGGCCGGTCCGTCGGGCCCGTCGAGCAGTTGACGCAACCGGCTGCCCCAGCCGAGATCGGTCAGTCGCCCCAGTACACGGCCGGTCTCGGGGCCGTCGGTGATCTTTCCCGACAGCGACACGCCGAGCTTCTTCATCCCGCTCGGCCACTGTTTACGTGCAGGCAGGTCGAGGCCGGGCCGGTCCAGGCGCGTTCGCGCGGACTCGACGGCCGCATCGTCGACCTGTGTGGAGTAAGACTGGCCTGTGCAATTGTCGCAGCGGCCACACGGCTGAGGGCCGTCCGCGAGCCCGGGATCGTCGAGTTGACGGCGGAGGAACTCCATCCTGCAGCCGTCGGTGCGCTGATAGTCGAGCATGGCCTGCTGCTCGGAGTCCCTGGCTTGTTCGAGACGCTCGTAACGCGACGCGTCGTAGACCCAGGGCTGCCCAGTGGAAATCCATCCGCCTCGGACGCGCTGAACGGCGCCGTCGACGTCGAGCACCTTGAGCACCATCTCGAGGCGGCTGCGATTGAGGTCCACCAACGGTTCCAGGGCGGGCGTCGACTGCGGCTTCACCTCGTCGAGAACCTCGATGACCTGCCTGACCACATGCTCACGAGGAAACGCCACGGATGCGAAATAGCTCCAGATCTGTCGGTCCTCGTGGCCTGGGAGAAGGATGACCTCGGCGCGCTCGGTGGCGCGACCGGCACGGCCCACCTGCTGGTAGTACGAGATAGGTGACGACGGGGCACCCATGTGGACCACGAACCCCAGGTCGGGCTTGTCGAAGCCCATGCCGAGCGCTGACGTTGCCACGAGAGCCTTGACCTGGTTGTTCAACAGGTCGGCCTCGAGGCTCTCACGTTCGGTCGGGTCGGTCTGGCCGGTGTAGGCGGCGACGGTGAGGCCCTGATCGGACAGCAGGCTTGCAAGGTCGTTCGCCGCGGACACGGTGAGTGCGTAGACGATGCCGGAGCCGGGAAGCTCCGCAAGGCGGGATGCGAGCCACGCGGCGCGCTGGGTGGTGTTCTCGATGTGCACCACGGACATGTGCAGTGACTCGCGTTCGAGGCCTCCCCGCAGCACGACGGTATCGGCGCCGCCGACGCCGAGCTGGGACGCAACGTCCGCGACGACGCGATCGTTCGCGGTGGCGGTCGTCGCGAGCACCGGAATGCCTTCGCGCAGTTCGGAAATCAATGTTCGGATGCGCCGATAGTCGGGGCGGAAGTCGTGACCCCAGTCGGATACGCAGTGCGCCTCGTCGACGACGACGAGTCCTGCATCGGCTGCGAGCGACGGAAGGACCTGGTCGCGGAAGTCGGGATTGTTCAGCCGTTCGGGGCTGACGAGCAGTACGTCGAGGCGCCCCGCGGCGACGTCGGCGTGCACGTCCTCCCACTCGGTCATGTTGCCCGAATTGATGGTGGCGGCGCGCACCCCGGCGCGCTCGGCCGAGGAAACCTGGTTACGCATCAGGGCCAGGAGCGGAGACACGATGACGGTAGGTCCCAGTCCCTGTTCTCTGAGTAGTTTGGCCGCGATGAAGTAGACGGCCGACTTGCCCCAACCGGTGCGTTGCACCACGAGGGCCCGTCGACGGCCGACGACCAACGCCTCGATCGCAGTCCACTGGTCCTCTCGGAGGCGGGCCTCCGGTCCGGCGAGTTCGCGGAGCAGGCGCTCGGCGTCGGCGCGCAGATCGGTCGTGGGTGCTTCCGATGTGGTCATGGTTCCATCGTGCCGTACACGTCCGACATGTCCGCCGCGGCTACGCTCCCTTCGAGAGGAGAGTGCATGCCGATACTGGAGAACGAGCCGCGGCCATTGCATCTGCAACCCGTCGCGCTGATTCTGGTGTTCGTCGGGGGTGTCGTCGGCACGCTGGCCCGCTACGCGATCGAAACCGCGATCCCGCATCGGAGCCCGGACTGGCCGATCGCGACGTTCGCGATCAACATCGTCGGCGCGTTCGTGTTGGGGCTCCTGTTGGAGGCACTCGCGCGGCGTGGTCCCGATGTCGGTGCACGACAACGACTTCGACTCCTCGCCGGTACCGGTTTCTGCGGCGCATTCACCACCTACAGCACGCTGGCACTCGAAGCCGTCCTGCTGACGCGTGACGGGCACTCGGTCACGGCACTGGCGTACGGCGCGTCGAGTGTGATCGTCGGTGTGCTCGCGGCCTGGGCGGGGATAGTGGTCGCGGCGCGGCGGAGAGCGTCGTGATCGTTCTCGCACTCGCTGTCGCCGGTGCGCTCGGCGCGGTGGCTCGGTTCGTGTTGGATTCGTTCGTCAAGGCCAAGGTCGGTGGCACGTTCCCGTGGGCAACCGTCGCAATCAACATTTCCGGCTCGCTGCTTCTCGGCTTCCTCGCGGGCCTCGTCGTGTTCGACGGCGCATCGACCGACCTGCAGACCGTCGTCGGGACCGGGTTCTGCGGCGGATACACGACATTCAGTACGGCGAGTGTCGAGACCGTGCGGTTGATCCAGTCGGGAAAGCGGCTGTCGGCCCTGGCCAACGCGGTAGGGACTCTCGTGTTGTCGGTCGGCGCATGTGCACTGGGATTCGCTCTCGCCGCCTGACGTCCTACGTCGCCAGATCGAGGAAGTCGCGTCGTGGCCCCCGCAGCGGCTCCTGCTGATTCCAGATCGCGCGGAGCTGGCGGGGCATGGTCAGACCGTCGACGACGATGCGTACCAGCCGGCCGTCTCGAATGTCCGACGCGACCGCGAGGGACGACAGAACACCCGGCGCACCGGCGGACGTCACCGCGGATTTGATCGCGGTCACCGAATTGAGTTCGAGCAACGGTGGGGCCGACGGGTGCACGGTGTTCTCGAAGGTCGTGCGCGTGCCGGACCCCGGTTCTCGCTGGACGAGCGCAGTGGCAGCCAGTTCGTCGATCGACACGGACCCTCGACGCGCCCAGGGATGATCCGTTCCGGTGACCACGAGCAATTCGTCGACAGCCACCACACGCTGTCCGAGACCTGCCGGGACGTCCGGTCCTTCGACGAAACCGAGATCGGCGCGACCATCCAGTACCTGCTGCGCGACCTCGGTCGAATTCATCAGCCGCACACTGGTGTTGACGTCGGGGAATCGTGAACGCATCATGACGACCCAGCCGGGCACGAGGTGCTCCGCGACGGTCATGCTGGCGGCGACCGTGAGATGTGCCCGCTCCTCCCTGAGCAGCGACCGAACTCCGGTAGCGAACGTGTCGGCCGCGGTCAGCACGTTCTCGGCCCATCCGAGCACGGCGACACCTTCCGGAGTCAACTCGACGCCGGAAGTCGTGCGATGGAATACGCGAAGTCCGATGTCCTTCTCCGCCGCTCGAATCCGCGCGCTGACGGCTTGTTGGCTCAGGCCGTGCTCGCGCCCTGCCGCGCTCATGCTGCCGAGCCGTGCGACCGACACCATCACGTCGAGCGCAGCCAGGTCGGGTACTCGAGGGGAGAGCGTCATGCGAGCACGGACTCGATCTGCTCGCGCGTGCCCGACGACGCGCCGGCGCCGCGTCGGGAAGCTGCGAATGCGCCTGCTGCACAAGCCCATCGGACGGCAGCCTCAGGACCCTCGGCCCACCTGGCGGCAAGAGCCCCGGTGAACGCGTCTCCTGCGCCGGTGGTGTCTGTCGCGTCGACGACGGGTGCAGGAACGTCGAACGAACCTGCCGGGCCGACGTACCGGGCGCCCGCCGCACCGCGCGTCGTCACCACATGTGCGATGCGGCCCAGCACGTCGGAGCCGAGCGCGGAGGCTTCCGCCTCGTTGACGACGAGGACGTCGAGTGCCTCCAGCAGTGCGTCGGGCACGGCCTGAACCGGTGACGGATTGAGGACGACGAGTGTGCCGTGAGCTCGCGCATGCTGCGCCGCCGCCGTGACCGCCGGGATCGGAATCTCGAACTGGCACAGCAGGATATCGGCGCCCGCGATGATCTCGAGTTCCTCGGTGGTCGGTTCCGCGACGGTGGCGTTGGCGCCTCCGATGACGACGATGGAATTCTCTCCCGCGGAATCGACTGTGATGACTGCGATTCCGCTGGGGCCGTCGACGGTGCGAAGGTGGGTCGTGTCGACCGACGCCTCGTTCAGGCCGATGGTGAGCTCCGACGCGAACGCGTCGTCGCCGACGGCTCCGAGAAACGTCGTGGCCGAACCCGAACGGGCAGCGGCGATCGCCTGGTTCGCGCCCTTTCCGCCCTGCGCGGTGGTGAAGGTGTCTCCGAGCACCGTCTCACCCGGCGCGGGCAGACGATCGGTCACCGCGGTCAGGTCCATGTTGATGCTGCCGAGTACGGCCACACGCGTCGGATGCATGATCCCGAGAATATGCGGACCGTCGGGTGTCGGTGGTGAGCGAGGGCGTCATTTGGTCACTTGGGGGGTGGCCGGGGGTGAGCGAGGGCGGCATTCGGTCACTTCAAGTGACCAAGTGTCACATTCGGTCAGGAAGGGGGCGGGGGTGAGCGAGGGCGTCATTCGGTCACTTGGGGGTGGCCGGTGGTGAGCGAGGGCGGCATTCGGTCACTTCAAGTGACCAAATGTCACATTCGGTCTGTCAGGGGGCGGGGGGTGAGCGAGGGCGTCATTCGGTCACTTGGGGGGTGTCGGGGGTGAGCGAGGGTGTCATTCGGTCACTTGAAGTGACCAAATGTCACATTCGGTCTGTCAGGGGGTGGGGCGGAGCCGGGGGCTCGGGACGGGGGTGAGCGAGGACCCAAGTGCAGATTGTTGACAATCTGCACTTCGGCCCTCACGATGAACGCATGACAGCGCCGACCACGCACCTCAGCCCCGCCCTCAAACAGGCCACACCTGTTGTCGTCGACCATGCGCTCGGCAGTTGGATACACGGCACGGACGGCAACCGCTACCTCGACTTCACGACGGGTATCGGCGTCACCAGCACCGGCCATTGCCACCCGCGTGTCGTCGAAGCCGCCCGCGAGCAGGTCGGCAAGATCATCCACGCCCAGTACACGACTGTCATGCACAAGCCTCTGCTCGCGCTGACCGAGAAGCTCGGCGAATTCCTTCCCTCTGGGCTCGACAGTGTCTTCTACGCGAACTCCGGGTCCGAGGCCGTCGAGGCTGCGATCCGGTTGGCGCGCATGGTAACCGGACGACCGAACATCATCGCCTTCCACGGTGGATTCCATGGCCGTACCGTCGCGGCCGCATCGCTCACGACGGCGGGCACCAAGTTCCGCTCGGGCTTCTCGCCGATCATGGGCGGCGTCCACATCGCTCCGTTCCCGTACGCATTCCGGTACGGCTGGGACATCGACACGGCCGTCGCCTTCGCTCTGAAGGAACTCGACTACCTGCTCGCGACGGTGTCGAGCCCGGCCGACACCGCGGCGTTCATCATCGAACCCGTCCTCGGTGACGGCGGATATCTGCAGACGCCGCCGGCGTTCCTCGAAGGACTGCGCCGACGGGCGGATCAGCACGGCATCGTGTTCATCGTCGACGAGGTTCAGGCCGGCGTCGGGCGCACCGGAAAGTTCTGGGGGCACCAGCATTCGGAGGCGACACCGGACATCGTCATCACGGCGAAGGGTCTGGCGTCGGGATTTCCGATCTCGGCGATCGCGGCGTCCACCGAACTCATGTCCAAGGCCTGGCCGGGCTCTCAAGGTGGAACGTACGGCGGCAATGCCGTCGCAGCGGCAGCTGCAGTTGCAACCCTCGACGTCGTGCGCGACGAAGGCCTCGTCGAGAACGCAGCCAAACAGGGGACGGCTCTGCTCGACGGGCTGCAGGCGCTGAAAGGCCAGTACCCAGCAATCGGTGACGCGCGTGGGCTCGGCTTGATGCTCGCTCTCGAGTTCGTCGACGACAACGGCGATCCCGACGCGGCCGCGGCAGCTCGTGTGCAGCAGACCGCGATCTCCGAGGGGTTGCTGCTGCTCACGTGCGGCGGAATGGGCAACGTGGTGCGTGTCATCCCCGCATTGGTGGTGACCGACGACGAGATCGCCGAGGGGCTCGACGCGATTGCTCGGACACTGAAGCGCGCGCTGTGACCGTTCTCGACGCGTTGGCCGACGCAGGCGTGGACGTCGACGCCTCCAGCCGTCGACGCGCCGAATACTCCTACGACGCATCGAATTACCGAGTTTCCCCACTCGGCGTCGTGTTCCCACGCAGTGCGGCGCAGGTGTCCTCTGTCGTTCGCACGTGCGCGAGTCACGGCATTTCCGTCGTCGGGCGAGGTGGCGGAACGTCCATGGCAGGCAACGCAATCGGCGATGGCGTCGTGCTGGACTTCTCGCGGTACATGAACCGCGTCATCGCCGTCGACCACGATGCACGGACGGCTGTCGTCGAGCCCGGCATCGTGATCTCGGATCTGGCCGCAGCGGTGTCCGAGGCGACGGACGGTGCATTGACTTTTGCGCCCGACCCGTCGAGCAAATCGAGGGCCACCGTCGGCGGTGCGGTCGGCAACGATGCGTGCGGTAATCACTCGGTGCGATACGGGCGGACCGCCGACCATACGATCGCACTGGACGTCGTGACCGCCGACGGCTTCCTGCTGCGTGCAACCCGAACTGGCATCCATGCCGTCGATACCGACGACGTGGATGCCGTGTCCGCCGCTGAACGGATCAGGACCGAACTGGAAGCGCTGGTATCGGACAATCTGGCGGGGCTACGTCTCGAACTCGGCCGTATCCCGCGTCAGGTATCGGGATTCCATCTGTCGACGTTGTTGCCCGAGAACGGTTTCGACGTCGCGCGCGCTCTGGTGGGAAGTGAAGGGACGTGTGCGATCACGGTCGCTGTGACCGTCGCACTGGTTCCTGTTCCTTCCGCCGCGCTACTGCTGAGTCTGGGATACGAGGACGTCGTCGAGGCCGCCGAGGACGTGACGACGATCCTCGAATTCTCGCCTGCCGCTGTCGAGGGGATCGACGAGAAGATCGTCGAGACGATGCAGTTCCGTCGGGGTGCGGACTCGGTGCGCGGACTGCCGTCGGGTAATGCATGGTTGTACGTCGACCTCGACGGTGAGGACGCGGCGGAGGTGGAGGACAAGGCGCAACGATTGTTGGCCCGGCTCCGCGAACTCGGCCGAGTGAAGGACGGGCGCGTCGTCGACGATCCGTCGGAGCGGAAGTCGTTGTGGCGCGTCCGTGAGGACGGCGCCGGGTTGTCCGCGAGACTGGTCGAAGGAGCCAGGAGCGGAGCGCCCGTCGAATCCGAATCATGGCCCGGCTGGGAGGATTCGGCCGTCGCGCCGGAGAATCTCGCGGCCTATCTCGCGGACTTCCGAGATCTGCTCGCGTCGCATTCGTTGACCGGTGTGATGTATGGGCATTTCGGCGCAGGGTGCATGCACGTGCGCATCACGTTCGATCAACGAACGGAACACGGACGCGCGATCATGCACCGATTCCTGCGCGAAGCAGCGGAATTGGTTGTCCGGCACGGCGGCTCGTTGTCCGGTGAACACGGCGACGGGCGCGCTCGATCGGAACTGCTACCGATCATGTACAGCACGTCGATGCTCGACGCGTTCGCGCAGTTCAAACGAATCTGGGACCCCGCCGGCCTGTTGAATCCGGGAAGCATCACCGACCCTGCACCGTTGATGAAGGACCTTGCCCTTCAGGGCATCCCGACGCGTGAATGGAAGACGACCTTTGAGTTGCACCAGATCGGTGCGGCGACTGATCTCGATCCCTTCGTCCATGCTGCCCAGGCGTGTGTCGGAGTCGGACGATGCCGCTCGAGTAGCGGCGGCGTCATGTGCCCGAGTTATCGCGCGACCGGCGACGAGAAGGATTCGACGCGTGGACGGGCCCGGGTACTACAGGACATGGTGCGGACTGCGCCCACGGTCCGCGACGGGTGGGCGTCGAAGGACGTCAAGGACTCGCTGGATCTGTGCTTGTCGTGCAAGGCGTGCTCCTCGGATTGCCCCGTCGGGGTCGACATGGCCACGTACAAGGCGGAATTCCTCGATCACTATTACGCCTCCGAACGTCGCCCCCTGGCGCACTATTCGCTCGGATGGCTACCTCGGTGGTTGGCCGTCACGTCACGTATCGCCCCGCTGCTCGACCGGGTCCTGACGCCCAGGACCTCGACATGGGCCGCCACGCTTGCGGGACTGACGACCGAACGCGCATTCCCGCGCTTCGCATCCCGGCGAGCAGTACGTTCTCAGCTTGCCGAATCCGTGCCGGGCGGAGACGTCGTCGTGGTCGTGGACTCGTTCACGAAGGGATTTCGTCCTCACGTCGCCGGCGCAGCACTTCGTGTCCTGGGGGATGCAGGCCGTTCCGCGGAATGTCGCACGGACGTCTGTTGTGGCCTGACCTGGATCTCCACAGGTCAGCTGTCCACGGCCCGAAAGAAGTTGCAGCGCACGGTAGATGCACTCGACGACGGTACCGACCGCCCGATCGTCGTACTCGAACCGAGTTGCGCCGCAGCGCTGCGGAAGGATCTACCGGAACTGGTCGACAGTGGCGCAGCACGTCGCGTCGCATCGCGGGTGCAGAGCTTCGCCGGCGCGGTAATCGACCAGGCTGCGGGAGGCTGGACGCCGTCGGGACCCGTCCCCGCCGAGGTCACCGTGCAGACGCACTGCCACGAGTACGCGGTGTTCGGTGAAGCGACGCAACGCAAGGCGCTCGCTGCCGCCGGTGTCGGTGTCGTCGACGAAGCGACCGGATGTTGCGGTCTAGCAGGGAATTTCGGATTCGAGCCCGACCATTACGACCTCAGCATGAAGGTCGCGGAGCAGGCGTTGGCGCCGGCGATCGAACGTAGCGGCGGCAGACCGGTTTTGACGGACGGGTTCAGCTGCCACATGCAGGTGCGTCAACTGACCGGAGACCACAGCGACGACGCCTCGTCGCACCTCGCCGAAATCCTCGACCCGGCCACCATTCACGACAGAAGGGATCGACACTCGTGACAACGACGACCACTAGGCCGCACATCGACACGCCGACAGGAATTTTCATCGGTGGAACCTGGCGAAGGGCGTCGAACGACACGACGTTCGACGTCGTGAACCCCGCCACCGGTGAGGTGATCGTCGCGGTCTCCGACGGCACCATCGCCGACGCCGAGGCCGCGATGGCGGCAGCGGCTGCAGCGCAACAGAACTGGGCTGCTACGGCGCCGCGTGAGCGCAGTATTATCCTGCGTCGTGCGTTCGAGCTGATCATCGAGCGAACGGAGCACCTGGCCGCGATCATCACCGCCGAGATGGGAAAGCCGCTCGCCGACGCCCGCGGGGAAGTCGCCTACGGGGCCGAGTTCTTCCGGTGGTTCTCCGAAGAAGCGGTACGCATCTCGGGTGATCACACTCTCACCGGCGACGGCAAGAACCGCATCGTGGTCACGCGCGCTCCGGTGGGACCGTGCATTCTGGTGACCCCGTGGAACTTTCCGCTCGCGATGGGAACACGCAAGATCGGTCCTGCCCTTGCCGCAGGATGCACGGTGGTGTTCAAGCCTGCCGAGCAGACACCGTTGACTGCTCTTGCGCTCGCGGACATTCTCGTCGAGGCCGGTGTCCCGGACGGCGTCGTGAATGTCGTTCCGACGACCGATGCCGCAGGTGTCGTCGGGTCGTGGATGGCGAGCGGGCTCGCGCGCAAGATCAGCTTCACCGGCTCGACCGACGTCGGGAAGATTCTGCTGGCGCAGGCGGCGCCGACGGTGATGCGGACGTCGATGGAACTCGGCGGCAACGCTCCGTTCATCGTGGCCGAGGACGCCGATGTCGATCGAGCTGTCGATGGCGCGATGGTGGCCAAGATGCGCAACATGGGCGAGGCGTGCACCGCGGCGAATCGCTTCTTCGTGCACCGCAGTGTCGCGGAGGAGTTCGCCGACAAGCTGGGTGCGCGAATGGGTTCGTTGGTGGTCGGCGCCGGCGCCGAGGACGGCGTCGAGGTGGGCCCACTGATCGACGAGGACGGTCGCGCCAAGGTGCAACGCCTCGTCGACGACGCACTGGCACGCGGTGCGCGAGCGGTCGTCGGCGGTACACAGGACGACGGCCCTGGGTACTTCTATCCGCCGACGGTCCTCGACGACGTGGACTCGGGATCGGACCTGATGTCCACGGAGATCTTCGGTCCGGTTGCTGCTGTCGTACCGTTCGACACCGAAGACGAGGTCATCTCCTTGGCCAACGACACCGAGTGGGGTCTTGTCGGATACGTCTACACGCAGGACATCGATCGCGCACTGCGGATGGGGGAGCGCCTCGAGGTCGGAATGGTCGGGCTCAACACCGGACTCGTGTCCAATCCGGCGGCCCCGTTCGGCGGAGTCAAGCAGTCGGGGTTGGGCCGTGAGGGCGGCAAGGTGGGCATCGACGAATTCCTCGAATACAAATACTTCGCGATTCCCAGGTCCTAGTAAGAGGAGAGACGATGGTTGGTTCCCGAAGACTCACGCCTATCGATGCGCGAAACACCTCGATGGTGATCGCGGATCAGATCCGCGACCGCATCATCGACGGTTCCTATTCGCCGGGCGAACAGATCAACGAGGCGAATGTCGCTGCCGAGCTGCAGATTTCGCGCGGCCCGGTGCGAGAGGCGTTGCAGCGCCTCAACCAGGAAGGCCTGCTCGTCAGCTATCGCAATCGCGGCGTGTTCGTCGTCGAATTGAGTGTCGACGACGTCGCTGAGATATACGGGTCCCGTGCCGCGATCGAGGTGGGTGCGGCGTGGACACTCGTGAACGGCGACCCGACGGTTCTGAAATCGACTGCGGTGCAGTTGTCGGACATCGTCGGTCAGATGCAGCCGTTCATCGATCGCGCGGATTGGCTCGGACTCGCCGAACGTGACCTCGCGTTCCATACGGTCCTGGTGGCGGCGACGTCGAACAGTCGGATGTCGCGGATGTACGCGACGCTCGCGGCAGAAGCTCGCATCTGCATGGCCAATCTCGAAACCGCCTACTACCGGCCGGAGGCTCTTGTCGAGGAGCATCAATTGCTCGTCGACCTGCTGTTGGGTTCCGACTGGGCGGCATTGGAATCGGGCTTGCACGAACACATGGACACGGCGGTACACGACCTGACCCAGGCGATGACGGAGCAGTCGGCCGTGGCCAGGTAATGCATTCGTGTGTGCGTGGTCGGGTCGGACACCGTCCACGCACACACGGCGCGAAACACACGACACGAAGAAGTAACACGAGATCCCTTGCAGCAACCTAGTTCTTGCGTTTAGCCTGATTGTCAACAATCTGCAAAACGCGATTCGGCATTCGTTTGCCCTCCGCGAAGCCTCGAAAGGGGGTACCAGTGAACGACAACGAGAACCACACCGTCTCGCTCACCAGCGCAGTCGGACCGATTCACGCACCGGGTCTCGCCGAGTACGTGGATCTGCCGAACAGCACGCCGATCACGTTCACAGACGACGAGTACTCCCGGCGACTAGCCGAAGTGCGGGCGCGGATGGCGTCGCAGAATCTGACGGCGCTCATCGTGACGGACCCGTCGAATCTGTACTACCTGCTGGGGTACAACGCGCTGTCGTTCTACACGCCGCAGATGTTGTTCGTGCCGTTGGACGGTGAGCTGTACTTCTTCGCGCGACAGATGGACGCAGCAGGCGCATTCCGCACGTCGTGGCTGCCGCAGGATCAGACGTTCGGATACCCCGAGACGTTCGTGCAGCGCAAGGACACGCACCCGTTCGTCTGGGTCGCCCAGAAGCTGCGCGAACTCGGTGTGGTGAACAACTTCTCGCACGGTCAGGTCGGCCTGGAGATGGACTCGTACTACTTCAGCCCCCGCGCATTCGAAGTACTGGTGAAAGCGCTGCCGGAGTACATGTTCACCGATTCGTACGAGCTGATCAACTGGGTTCGCGTGGTCAAGTCGCCCGCCGAGATCGACCTCATGCGCGGCGCGGCGAAGGTGTGCGAATCGGCCATGGCTGCGGCCTACGAGTCGGTGGTGGTCGGTGAGCGCCAATGTGACGCTGCTGCCGCGATCATGCGCGCCCAGGTCAAGGGCACCGCGGACTTCGGCGGCGACCACCCGGCCATCGTGCCGATGCTCCCGACCGGTGCAGGCGCGGATACTCCCCACCTCACGTGGTCCGATCAGGTCTTCATCGCCGGTGAGACCACCGTCGTCGAACTGGCCGGAGTGTTCCGTCGCTACCACGTCCCGATGGCGCGCACGATCGTTCTTGGCACGCCGAGCAAGCGACTCGACTACCTGGCGCAGTCGACGGACGACGCGCTCAACGAGGTCCTTGCGTCCGTCCGGCCGGGCGTCACGACGAACGAACTCGCGGACGTGTGGAACACCAGTCTCGCGAGGCATGGGCTGCACAAGCCGTCGCGCATCGGGTACTCGATCGGCATTGCGTACGCACCGGATTGGGGCGAACGCACGGTGAGTATTCGTACCGGCGACGACACTGTTCTCGCCGAGAACATGACCTTCCACATCATCGGGGGAATGTGGATGGACGACTACGGGTACGAAGTATCCGAGGCCGTCCGAGTGACCGAAAGCGGAGTCGAGACGTTCACGTCCTTTCCGCGCCAATTATTGACGAAGGAGTGAGACATGATCGCCACCACAATTCCGTGGTCCCTGCGCACCGACAAGCTGGTGGGATCGGTGATCGATTCGTCGACATCGCTCCTCGCGGCGCAGAAGCACGACATCGTGCGGTTCGCAATGGGTTCGCCTGCGTCGGAAACCGTACCGGCCCAGGTGTTCTCGGAGATCGCGTCGTCCGTCATGACGGCGGACGCCATGGATTACGCTGCCACCGAGGGTGATCCGGCGCTGCTCGACGCGCTGCTCGGCTATCTGAATTCCGTCGGCGAGCCCACCTCGGCGGATCGCCTCGTCATCACGTCGGGTGGGATGCAGGGGCTCGACCTCGCATGCAAACTGTTCGTCGACCCAGGTGACCTCGTCATCGTCGAAAGCCCCACGTACACCAACGGAACCGCGACGATTCTCAGCTACGGCGGGGACGTCCTCGAAGCGCCGATGGACAAGGACGGTCTCGTCGTCGAAGCGCTGCCGGAACTGGTCGAACGCGCCGGGCGATTGCCGAAGATGATCTACGTGATCCCCAACTTCCAGAACCCGTCCGGCACGACGATGTCACTGGCTCGCAGGACGATGCTGCTCGACCTCGCCCACAAGTGGGGGTCGGTGATCCTCGACGACGACCCGTACGGCCTCCTGCGGTTCGAGGGCGACCACATCCCGAGCTTCCCGTCGCTGAGCCCGAACGATCCGCTCGTGTTCTCGGTACGCACGTTCTCGAAGATGATCGCCCCCGGCCTGCGCGTCGGATGGGTCGACGCGGCGCCGGAGGCCCGGCAGCTGCTGATCAACGCCAAGCAGGCGATGGATACCTGTACCAACCTTCCCAATCAGCGCATGATCGCCGAATTCATCAGGCGTGGACATCTGGACACCCATCTGCAGTCGCTCGCAGCCGTGTACCGTCCTCGCAAGATTGCGATGCAACGCAGTATCGAGAACTACTTCGGAGACCGGCTAGCGACGACGGATCCCGAAGGCGGGTTCTTCCTGTGGGCGACGTTGCAGGGCGACGCTGCCGCGATCTCGACGCAGGACCTGTTCGCGATCGCTCTCGCAGAGGGTGTCGCCTACATTCCGGGACCGGCACTGACAGTGGGCGGGACATTCCATGATTCGCTGCGGCTCTGCTTCGCGTCGTCGACGCCGGACCGCATCGACGAGGGAGTGAAGCGGCTCGCAGTCGCGGTCGACAAGGCCGCCGATGCATTGTCCGACAATCGGATTCGATGAACGATCCGGAACGGCGGCTGCTCGAGCTCATCGACAGCGATGCGATCGTGGATCTTGCGTCGGCGTTGATCGATGCGGGTGGTGAAAACCCGGGCAGCACAGAACAATCGGTTGCATCGGTGCTCGCCGATCGCTGCCGCGCACTCGGATTCGACGTCGAGACCGACGAGGTCGCGCCAGGACGGCCGAATGTCGTTGTCTCGATCGGAGGTTCCGAGGAACCGGGTCTGCTGTTCATCGGACATTCCGACGTGGTTCCCGCGGGCGGCGGTTGGACCACCGATCCGTTCACGGCGACTGTTCGGGACGGGCGACTGTACGGCCGCGGCGCGTGCGACATGAAAGGTGGCCTTGCCGCCGTCGTCATTGCGATGGCCGCTCTGCAGAAGTCCGGTGCAGTGGGTTCGTCGCCGGTGTCGCTCGCGTGCCTCGTCGACGAGGAGGACACCGGGCTCGGCATTCGTGCGTATGTGGGTGCGACGCATCGGCGTACCTATTCGTCGTGCATCGTGGCCGAGCCGACCGACATGGTCACCATCGTCGGATGCCGAGGCGCGGCGAATCTCGAGATCACAGTGACCGGTCGGTCTGCGCACGCGGGGCGACCGAGCAACGGACGCAATGCGATTTCGGCGGCAGCGAAGATCGTCGTGCTGCTCGACGCCATGGCGGGGGAACTGAACGCCGCCGCGCATCCGACCCTTGGGCCCGGCACGTGGAATGTCGGAACCATCGACGGCGGGACTGGTACGTCGATGGTTGCCGACAGGTGTGTGATCACAGCGGACCGTCGACTCCTTCCCGGTGAGGACGCCCCCGACATCGCAGCACGGCTGATCGAACGAATTCGTTCTGCCGGAATCACGCGAGACGGAATCGACGTGTCAATTGCCGTTGCGATGGAGATGCCCGGCTTTCTGACCTCGAACGACGCCGAAATCGCGGCGACGGCCGTGCATGCGGTGACGGATGCGATCGGCCCCCGCGGCATCGACATCTGGACAGCCTCGTGCGACGGTGGTTTCGTTGCGCGCGATCTGGGTACACCCACGGTCGTGCTCGGCCCAGGCGAAATAGAGACGCAGGCTCATCAACCGGACGAGTCCGTGTCGGTGCAGCAATTGTGTGACAGCGCAAAGGCGTACGCGCTAGCAGCATCGAGAATCCTTGCGCGACCAGGAGTTATGACGAAAACGTAGGGGTACTGCAAAAAGACCGGAATTTGGTTCCGTAGTGTGAAACGCTGCGAAGTACCTGCCCGACGCTCCACGTTGTTCGATGAAAAGCGAGAGGTATTGGACCGTGACACAATCAAAAAGCGGGTCTAGCAGTAGCGGATCGGGAGATTCGACCACCGGTTATCCGCCCGACACCAAAGAGTTGAACCCCGACGAAAAGAAGGTTCTGCATCGGGCGATCGGTGGATCCGCGCTCGGTAACGCAGTCGAGTGGTTCGACTACGCGGTGTACGGCTACCTGGCTGTCTACATCGCCGCGAATTTCTTCCCGTCGGAGGACGGGGGAGCGAGCCTGTTGTCGACGTTCGCGGTGCTCGCGGCGTCGTTCATCATCCGCCCGATCGGTGGCATCGTTCTCGGCCCGCTGGGTGACCGCATCGGTCGCCAGAAGGTGCTGGTCCTCACCGTCACGATGATGTCGATCGCCACGGCAGCGATCGGTATTCTGCCGACGTTCGACACCATCGGCATCCTCGCGCCGATCCTGTTGCTGGTCTGCCGCCTGGTTCAGGGATTCTCCACCGGTGGCGAATACGGCGGAGCAGCAGTGTTCATGGCCGAGTACGCACCGGACCGTCGACGCGGATTCTTCGGTTCGTTCCTCGAATTCGGCACTCTCGCAGGCACAGTCGCAGGTGCGACGCTCTGTACTCTGCTCAACCTCGGTCTCGGCGACGACACGATGGAGGCCTGGGGCTGGCGTATCCCGTTCCTGGTCACGTTGCCGCTCGGCATCGTTGCTCTGTGGCTGCGTACTCGTCTGGAAGATTCGCCCGTGTTCTCCGAGGCCAAGGCCGACGGCGAGACCGTGGCCGAGGGATCCGAGGGTGGGGCGATCGCGTCGCTCAAGACCACGCTCACCTACTGGCAGCGCATCCTCATTCTGATGGGATTCGTTCTGCTGCTGAACATCGCGTACTACACGGTGCTGACGTTCCTGCCGTCGTACCTCAGTGACACGTTGGGCCACAGCACGACTCAGTCCAACTTCACTCTCGTCGTGATCATGATCATCATGATGGCGATCATCAATCCGATCGGGTCACTGTCCGACCGCGTCGGCCGTAAACCGTTGCTGCTCACCGCATGTGTCGGATACTTCGTGTTCAGCGTTCCGCTGTTCCTGTTGATCATCAACACCGGGCTGATCGGGCAGACCATCGGACTGCTGGGCCTCGGCATTCTGCTCGTCATCATGTGCTCGTGTGTGTCGTCGACGCTGCCTGCGCTGTTCCCGACGCAGGTTCGGTACGGCGCCTTCGCCATCGGCTACAACGTCTCGACATCGCTGTTCGGCGGCACCGCACCGCTCATTTTGACGTTCCTCATCGACAAGACCGGTTCCAATCTCATTCCGGGTTGGTACATGATGCTCGCGGCCGCAATCGCATTCGTACCGATTCTGCTGATGCCCGAGACGGCGGGCCGATCGCTGCGCGGTAGCCAATGCCCCGGTGACAACGACGACGAGGTCGCTGCATCCGGCGTCGAACTGGTGGGGTACAAGGGTTGATGCAGGACAGGCCGGTCGTCGTCGTACTCCACGCCGATCACCTTCCCGAAGGGATGGACGCGGTATCCGCTGTGGCCGAAGTGCGTTATGCCACAGCGGATACCCTCGGTGATGCGATGCCGGGCGCCGACGTCCTGCTGCTGTGGGACTTCTTCTCGTCCGCAGTTCCCGATGTCTGGGATCGCTGCGATTCGCTGCGGTGGATCCACATCGCCGCAGCGGGTGTCGACTCGTTGATGTTCGACGAGCTGGCGACATCTCAAGTGGTCGTGACCAATTCACGAGGCATTTTCGACCGACCGATCGCGGAGTTCGTCCTCGGACAGATTCTGAACTTCGCCAAGGAGACCGCGGTGTCCGCGGAGTTGCAGCGCGCACGAGTATGGCGGCACAGAGAGACCGAAATGATCGACGGGTCTCACGCGATGGTCGTCGGAACGGGTGCGATCGGACGTGAGATCGCGCGTCTGCTCACCGCAGTCGGGGTGACAGTGTCCGGGGTCGGCCGTACGGCACGAGACGGCGACCCGGATTTCGGTGTCGTGCACGCGAGTTCGCAGCTTGCGGACGTGGTCCACGACGTCGACTACCTCGTCCTCATTGCGCCGCTGACCGATCTGACGCGGGGCGTCGTCGACGCGCGTGTACTGGGTGCCGCCAAGCCCGGGGTCAGGGTCGTCAACGTCGGGCGTGGTGAATTGCTCGATACCGCAGCGCTTCTCGACGGTTTACGCAGCGGTCAGGTGGCGGGCGCGGCGCTCGACGTGTTCGACACCGAACCGCTACCGGAGGACAGTCCTCTGTGGTCGACGGAGAACCTCGTCGTCACGCCGCACATGAGCGGCGACAGCAAGGGGTGGCGTCGTCGGCTGGCAGGTCTCTTCGTCGCGAACTTCGAGCGCTATGCGGCGTCGGAGGATCTGCAGAACGTCGTGGACAAGAAGCTCGGTTTCGTGTCGAGCTGAGAACCCAGTCCTCCACGCAGATGCATATGCATGTGCGTGGAGGGCTTGGGGTCTAGAACGCGCGCTCGTACTGCGGCACGACGGACGGTGCGACGTCGACACCCAATTCGCGTGCAGCGCGACGCGGCCAGTACGGATCACGGAGCAGCTCGCGCGCGAGGAGAACGGCTTCGGCCTCACCGGAAGAGACGATGTCCTCGGCCTGCTTGGGCTCGGTGATCAATCCGACCGCCGCGGCGGGAACAGTCGTCTCGTTCTGCACCCGCTTGGCGAACGGGACCTGGTAGCCAGGTCCGACGGGGATCTTCGCGTGTACGTTTCCGCCGGTGGACACGTCGATGAGATCGACACCGTGGTCGGCCAGGAGCTGGACGAGCGCGACCGTCTGATCGGACGTCCAACTCTGCGCATCGAGGCCGCGAGTGTCCTCGTCCAACCAGTCGGTGGCGGAGACACGTACGAACAGCGGGAGTTCGGCCGGCCAGACCTCGCGCACGGCGTCGACGATCTCGACGAGCAGACGGCTGCGGCCGGCGAAGTCTCCGCCGTACTCGTCGGTGCGCGTGTTGCTGGCGGGGGACAGGAACTGGTGGACGAGGTAGCCGTGTGCCGCGTGGATCTCGACGACCTTGAATCCTGCACGCAGTGAGCGCTCGGCCGCCGCGGCGAAGTCACGCACGATCCGCGCGATGTCCTCGGTCGTGGCTGCACGAGGAGTGGCGTAGTCACCGAAGGCCACGGCGCTGGGGCCGACCGTCTCCCAGCCGAGTTCGTCGTCGGCCGGGATGGATTTGCCGCCTACCCACGGTGCCGTCGTCGACGCCTTACGACCGGCGTGCGCCAGCTGAATACCGGGCACCGAGCCGTAGGACTCGATCTTGCCGACGATCTCGGCGAACGCCTCGGTCTGGGTGTCGTTCCAGATGCCGAGGTCGGCCGGACTGATTCGACCCTCCGGGCTCACGGCGGACGCTTCGGTCAGGATCAATCCGGCGCCGCCGATTGCTCGGGTGATCAGGTGCGTGCGGTGCCAGTCGTTCGGACTCCCGACACCATCGCCTGCCGTATCGGCGGAGTACTGACACATCGGTGCCATCCACACCCGGTTCGGGAAAGTCACACTGCGCAGGGTCAGGGGTTCGAACAGGGCGCTCAAGAGTTCTCCTTCGTCGAAAGTGTGTCGTGTCTCGGCAACCAGACTGCGCGTGAGGTCATTCCCGGCACGTTCCTGTCGGACCCTTCTGGTTAGTGTGTAGTGCATGACTGCACCATCCTTCGCGGAGTCTTCGACCACGGGCGACGCCGACCGAGAGCAGGTCCATGCTGCTGCGCGTCGTGCTCGGGTCGCGTCGCGGGCACTCGCCCTGCTGACGACGGCCGAGAAGGACGCAGCGCTGCATGCAGCTGCCGATGCGGTTCTGGCCGCGACGCCCCAGGTGATCGCCGCCAACACAGCCGACGTGGACGCTGCTCGTGCTGCGGGCACCGACGAGGGTCTGCTCGACCGACTACGTCTGACGGAAGCTCGTATCGACGGCATCGCCGCTGGTCTTCGGCAGGTGGCAGGGCTGCCTGATCCGGTCGGCGAGGTAGTCCGCGGTTCGACCTTGCCCAACGGACTGGAGATCCGTCAGTTGCGCGTCCCGCTCGGAGTCGTCGGAATGGTCTACGAAGCGCGCCCCAACGTGACCGTCGACGCATTCGGTCTCGCGTTCAAGTCCGGCAACGCGGCGCTTCTGCGTGGGTCGTCGTCCGCCGCCCGATCCAACGCCGCGCTCGTCGACGCGATCCAGGGCTCGCTGGCGTCGAGCGGCCTTCCCGTCGACGCCGTACAGCTGCTCGGCAGTGCGAGCCGCGCGTCGGTCACGCATCTCATTCAGGCCCGTGGTCTCGTCGACGTCGTGATCCCGCGCGGTGGTGCCGGCCTGATCTCGGCCGTCGTGCGCGACGCGACCGTACCGACCATCGAAACCGGCGTCGGCAACTGCCACGTCTACATTCACTCGGCGGCCGATCTGGCGATGGCCGAGAAGATCGTGCTCAATTCCAAGACGCGGCGCGTCAGCGTCTGCAACGCCGCCGAAACGATCCTGGTCGACGCGGCCGTCGCGGAGACTGCCGTGCCGCAGTTGCTGCAGGCGTTGCAGGCGCACAGTGTCGTGGTTCACGGCGATCTGCCCGGACTGATTCCGGCCACGGACAAGGACTGGTCGGAGGAGTACCTGTCGCTCGATGTGGCACTCAAGGTCGTCGACGGTATCGACGCTGCGATCGACCACATCGACGCCTTCGGAACGGGACACACCGAGGCTATCGTCACGTCCGATCTGCGGGCGGCGAAGGAATTCACCACGCGAGTCGACGCAGCCGCCGTCATGGTCAACGCGTCGACGGCGTTCACCGACGGTGAGCAGTTCGGGTTCGGTGCCGAAATCGGAATCTCGACCCAGAAGCTGCACGCTCGCGGCCCGATGGGCCTCCCCGAACTCACCTCCACCAAGTGGACCGTGTGGGGCGAAGGGCATACGCGCGCAGTCTAGAAAAGGAGCATTCGTGGACCGAGCACTACCGACGTCACCGCCGTTGTTCGGGAGCGTCGACGATGTCGTGTCGAAACTCGCCGAGACCGGCTATCTGGCGAACAAGGCGACGGCGACGTCGGTGTTCCTGGCGGACAGACTCGGCAAGCCGCTGCTCATCGAGGGACCTGCGGGTGTCGGCAAGACCGAGCTGGCGCGTGCGGTCGCACAGACGTCCGGCGCGGAACTCGTTCGTTTGCAGTGCTACGAGGGTGTCGACGAGGCCCGAGCACTGTACGAGTGGAACCACGCGAAGCAGATTCTGCGGATCCAGTCGAGTTCGGCGGGCCACCAGGACTGGGATTCGACCAAACTCGACGTGTTCTCCGAGGAGTTCCTTCTCGCGCGGCCGTTGCTGCAGGCGATCCGGCGTGAGGACCCGACGGTCCTGCTGATCGACGAGACCGACAAGGCCGACGTCGAGATCGAGGGGCTGCTGCTCGAGGTCCTGAGCGACTTCGCGGTCACCATCCCGGAACTCGGCACGATCACCGCGACCCGCACGCCGTTCGTCGTGCTGACGTCGAACGCCACGCGTGAGCTCTCCGAGGCTCTGAAGCGGCGCTGTCTGTTCCTGCACCTCGATTTCCCCGATGCCGAGCTCGAACGCCGCATTCTCGCGAGCCGAGTTCCCGAGCTTCCCGAGGCCATCGCCGAGCAGATGGTCCGCACGGTTCGCGTGCTGCGCGCGATGCAGCTCAAGAAGCTGCCGTCGGTGGCCGAGACCATCGACTGGGGTCGCACTCTGTTGGCCCTCGGACTGGACACCCTCGACGACGACGCCGTGCGCTCGACGCTCGGAGTGGTGCTCAAACATCAGTCCGATCAGGACAAGGCTGCGGCCGAGCTTCGGCTGAACTGACATGCAGTCCCCGCACGGTTTCCCCGGACACCTCGTCGACTTCGTCGAGGCGCTGCGTCGACGTGGCGTCGGCGTCGGTCCGTCGGAGACCGTCGACGCAGGCCAGGTCGTGTCGGTGCTGGATCTGATGGACCGTGAGGCACTGCGCGAAGGCCTCGCGTGCTCGCTTCTTCGACGGCCCACCCACCGCGCGACGTTCGACGCACTGTTCGACCTGTGGTTTCCCGCCGCGTCGGGGCAGCGTGAACCGGGCAAGATCGACACGTCGCTGCCGCGCACCCCGGACGGACAGGTGGACTTCGCCGCACTCCGGGACCTCATCGCCGAGCTGCTGATCGACGGCGGGCCGGACGCGGTCGAACTGACCGAACTGCTTGCCGCGCAGATGGTCGAAGAACTCGGCCAGTACAAATCGACCAACGGGCCGTCGTTCTCGGCCTATCAGGCATTGCGTGACGTCGCACCCGACACTCTGCTCAGCAGGATCCTCGAAGGACTGCTCGGCCGCAACGACGACGCGTCGACCCGCTCGTCCGGTGGCTACGAGGACGAAGTGGCCAAACGTACTGCGGCACAACGGCTTGCCGATCTGCGCATGATGGTCGACAAGGAGACGCGACGCCGCGCCGCGGAGCAGTTGGGCAAAGAGCGCGTCGCGAGCTACGGGGTTCCGAAGCTGGCCGAGGAGGTCGATTTCCTCCGCGCGTCGGACACCGAGATGGTCGCGCTGCGGCGCAGTGTCACACCACTCGCGCGGTTGCTGGCTTCGAGGCTCGCGGTCCGTCGTAGTCGCAGTCGAGCCGGTGCGATCGATCTTCGGCGTACATTGCGCAAGTCGATGTCGACCGGAGGAGTTCCGATCGACCTCGTGCAACGAAAGCCGCGACGTGCACGCCCCGAGCTGGTGGTGCTGTGCGACGTGTCCGGGTCCGTCTCTGGATTCAGCCATTTCACGCTGCTGCTGGTTCATGCTCTGCGAGAACAGTTCTCACGAGTGCGGATCTTCGCGTTCATAGACTCGACGGACGAGGTGACTCGATTCTTCGACTCGGGGGCGGATCTCGGCGCGGCGATGTCGCGAATCATTCGCGAGGCGAATCTGATCACCTACGACGGCCACTCCGATTACGGAAATGCCTTCACCACGTTCGACGACAACTATGCGGGGGCGGTGACGTCACGGACGTCGGTTCTGGTGCTGGGCGACGGCCGGACCAACTATCGCGACCCGGGGACGGCGGCTCTCGCACGTATCGTCTCGGTCGCCAAGCATGCGTACTGGCTCAACCCCGAACCGAAGGGACAGTGGGGCTCCGGTGACTCGGCGGCGAACGTGTACGGCGACGTGATCAGCATGTACGAGTGCCGCTCTGCCAAGCAGCTGTCCGACATCGTGGCCCGTCTGCTGCCGGTGTGACGGGATCGGCGAAGTAAGCTCGACAATCGTGCACCCACCACCCGAGGCCACCGACTCGTCAGCAGGCCGTTCCGCGGTCCGCCGACTCGGCGTGATGGGCGGAACGTTCGACCCGATTCACCACGGGCACCTCGTCGCAGCAAGCGAGGTCGCCAACAGCTTCGGTCTGGACGAGGTCATCTTCGTCCCCACCGGCATGCCGTGGCAGAAGGAGGGCAAAGCCGTCAGCCCTGCCGAGGACCGGTACCTGATGACGGTCATCGCCACCGCATCCAACCCCCGATTCTCGGTGAGCCGTGTCGACGTCGATCGCGAGAAGTCGACGTACACCGTCGACACGCTGCGTGATCTGCGCGCCCAGCACCCCAATGCAGAGCTGTACTTCATCACCGGCGCCGACGCGCTGGAGAGTATCCTCACGTGGCAGAACTGGGAGGAACTCTTCGAACTGGCCAAGTTCGTCGGTGTGTCGAGGCCAGGATTCGAACTGGGCGTCGAACATCTGGCGGATCACCTTCAGGATCTACCCGAGGACGCGTTGACGCTGATCGAGATTCCGGCGTTGGCCATCTCGTCGACCGATTGCAGGCTGCGGGCCAGCGAGAATCGGCCGGTCTGGTACCTCGTGCCCGACGGCGTGGTGCAGTACATCTCGAAGAGAAATCTCTATCGACCCAGAGGCGCACAACGCCTCGACGGTTCCGTCACCATGTCGGAGCCGGCGCCGCAGAAGAAGAAACAGGCCGATTCCGTCACCCGCGCAGTGACCGGGGAATCGAGTCCGAAACAGTGGGAGAACAACTAAGTGACTGCAACAGACGAGGCCGTGAACGTCGCGAGAATCGCGGCACTCGCGGCCGACGACAAACTGGCGACCGACGTCGTCGTGCTCGACGTCTCGGAGCAGTTGGTCATCACGGACTGCTTCGTCATCGCCTCGGCGCCCAACGAGCGCCAGGTCAGCTCGATCGTCGAGAACGTCGAAGACAAGCTGCGCGAGGCCGGATACAAGCCGGTGCGCAAGGAAGGCACTCGCGAGGGCCGGTGGGCGCTGCTCGATTTCGTCGACGTCGTCGTCCACGTCCAGCACAACGACGAGCGCAACTTCTACGCGCTCGAGCGTCTGTGGAAGGACTGCCCGACGGTCGACGTGCCGGGGCTCGGTGAGCGCCCGGACTCGGACTCGGAATTGGAGCAGTGAGCATCGCCGCCAAGCGGCAGTTGATCCTGCTGCGTCACGGTCAGACCGAGTACAACGCCACCGACCGCATGCAGGGTCAGCTCGACACGGATCTGACCGAGCTCGGCCGGACGCAGGCCAAGGACGCCGCTGCCGTGCTGGCGGCTCGATCGCCGCTGTGCATTGTCTCGTCGGACCTTCGCCGTGCTTTCGACACCGCGGATGCACTCGGCAACGCGGCCGGTCTGCCGGTCGCCGTCGATCAGCGTCTGCGGGAGACACATCTGGGTGAGTGGCAGGGATTGACGCACCTCGACGTCGACGCCGTGGCTCCGGGTGCTCGGTTGGAATGGCGTGCGGATGCGACGATGGCCCCACCTGGAGGCGAGAATCGCATCGACGTCGCGCGTCGCAGTGTGCCCGTCGTGCAGGAGTTGATCGCGAGCCGACCCGAGTGGGGTGCAGAAGGCGCCAGTCATCCTGTCGTCCTCGTCGCGCACGGCGGTTTGATCGCCGCTCTGACGGCAGCATTGCTCGACCTGCCCGTCGACCGCTGGCCGGTGCTCGGTGGACTGTCCAACACCAGCTGGGTGCAGCTGAGCAGTCACGGCGAGGGTGACGCTCTCGGATGGCGTCTGGACGTGTGGAACGCGTCGGCGAGAGTGGCCAGTGACGTCCTCTGACGACTACTCGGCGCAGCCGGTGGCGCCGGGGACGCCGCCGGTGTTGCTGGTGTTGGCGGACTCGCTCAGCTATTACGGCCCGAAAGGCGGCCTCCCGGTCGACGACCCGAGAATCTGGCCCAATCTGGTTGCGGCAGAGCTGGGTTGGACAGTCGAACTCGTCGCGCGCATCGGCTGGACCAGTCGCGACGTGTGGTGGGCATTGACGCAGGATCCCCGTGTGTGGGCGGCCATTCCGAAGGCGGGCGCCGTCGTGTTCGGTGTCGGCGGCATGGACTCGCTGCCGTCTCCGCTTCCGACGGCGCTGCGAGAACAGATTCGCTATGTTCGGCCACCCGCGCTGCGTCGTGTCGTCCGGGACGCGTATCAGTGGGTGCAGCCTCGTTTGTCGCCGCTGGGCTGGCCGGTCGCGCTGCCGCCGAAGTTGAGCGTCGACTATCTGGAGAAGTCGCGCGCCGCGCTGGCCTATGTCCGACCCGAGCTTCCGGTCATCGGAACGCTACCGTCGGTGCACCGCAGCGACGCCTACGGAAACGTTCACACCGGCCGTCCCGCCGCCGAGCGGGCACTGCGTCGGTGGAGTACGGACACCGGTGTGCCGCTGGTCGACCTCGCCGACGCAGTGCGCGAGAACATCATGTCCGGCAACGCGAATCCCGATGGCATTCACTGGGGTTGGGACGCGCACGTGGCCGTCGCGGACGCGATGCTCGCACACCTACGGCCCCTTGTGGGTGCGGACGGTCGTCGGGCGTGAGCGTCGTCGTCGTCACCGATTCGTCGTCGTGCATCGACACCGCGACGGCACGACGTCACGGCATGTCGATCGCACCGCTCCACATCTTCGTCGACGGTATGGACCTCCGCGAAGGTGTCGACCCCATTTCCGAGAACTTCGCAGACGACGGGCCCGTGACGACGGCAGGCAGCTCACCCGACGAGCTCGCCCGAATCTACCGAGATGCAGTGCAGCGCAGCGGTGGTGACGGAGTCGTCGCCGTCCACATCTCGCGGGGACTGTCCAGCACGTGGGAAGCAGCGCGGCAGGCGGCAGCAGAGGTCGGCGACGGCGTACGCGTCGTGGATTCCGCCGCAGCCGGCATGGGGCTCGGATACGCAGCGCTGTCCGCCGCGACGACGGCCGCAGCCGGTGGTGACCTCGACGCCGTCTACGAGTCCGCGGTCTCGGTGTCGGCACGTGTGCGGTCCTTCATCGTCGTGGACAGGCTCGACCATCTGCGCCGCGGCGGCCGGATCGGTGCCGCTGCTGCCTTGTTGGGTACCGCCCTTGCGATGAAACCCGTTCTGCACCTGAGTGAGGGCAAGCTCGTTCTCGCGGAGAAAGCGCGCACATCGACGAAGGCGCTCGGCAAACTCGTCGGCGCGGTGGCATCGGTCGCCGGTGAGCGGGGAGTCGCCGTCACGGTGCACCACATGCAGTGCCCGGAACGCGCCGAGGTCCTCGCGTCGCAGATCGCAGAGCGTGTCCCGCAGGTCGACGGCGTCGACATCACTCCGTTCGGGGCGGTACTAGGTGCGCATGTGGGGCCGGGAGCACTCGGCGTCGTCGTTCGTCCCGACGCCTGAAATTCCACAGGTTCCCCGTTGTCCACAGGGCAATTCGTGACCAGCACGCGACGAGATCTGTGAACGTGCGGTCGCGTTAGCGTCCGTTCATGGCAAGTCTCTCCAGAGCTACCACGCACGACGCCGAGGATCGTGGCGACAACGATGCAGGACAACCGAATTGGCTGTTGGCCGACGACCGGCGCGGCACAGCGCTGTCGGAGTTCCTCCCCGAACGGTGGCGCGGCGCCCGGGTGGATCCCGGACGCAAGGGAATGCTCGCGCTGTCCGGCGTCGGGCTCGTCGTCGTTCTCGTCGCGGCGTACGGCTGGCTGCGCGACGCTCCCGCGGTAGCCCCCGTCCCGGCTCTGCCCGTGGTGCAACCGGTGTCGGACGACGCGACCTCGACAACGGTAGCGACGTCCGGTGTCGTCGAACCTGCCGTCGATCTCGTCGTCAGCGTCGTCGGTCTCGTCGTGCATGCCGGGTTGGTTCATCTTCCCGCCGGCTCCCGCGTCGCCGACGCGTTGGCCGCGGCAGGCGGTGCACGTGAGGGAGCTGACGTCATCGCGCTCAATCTCGCCGCGAAGGTTGCCGATGGTGATCAGATCGTCGTCGGCGCGCTCCCGCCCGACGGTCGACCTGTCGTCAGTGGTACGACGAGTGATGCTGCAGTGCAGTCGAATTCGACATCGGATGCCGCAGGAGGTGGTAGTGGGCCGGTGAATCTGAACGACGCGACAGTGGCCGAACTCGACTCCTTGCCCGGTGTCGGACCGGTCACTGCGGCCAACATCGTCGCGTGGCGGGACGTGAACGGCCCGTTCACCGATGTCGAGCAATTGTCGGAGGTGGACGGTATCGGACCGGTGCGACTCGAGAAGCTCCGCGACCAGGTCTCGGTGTGACCGAACCGACCATCCGGCCGTACGACCTGCGGTTGGTGCCTGCGGCCGCCGCAGGGTGGATGTCCACGATCATCGGGCTGTTGTTCGGATCGGTGGTGGCCGGTGTGGTCGCGGTGATTTCCTTGGGTGCCGCTGTGCTGCTGGTTCTTTCGGTCGTGCGCTCGCGGGGCGTGGGCGCGGGTCTGATCGCACTCGCGGTGTCGGGCGCCTGTTACTCGGGTGCCGCGGCAGTCCATTCGTCGTCGGTCGAATCAAGTCCCGTCACGGCGGCAGCCGCGCAGAAGGCGTGGGTCAGTGCGGCGGTCGTCGTCCGCGAGGATCCACGGCGCGTGCGATACGGCGGCCCGCCGACCGTCTCGGTGCGGGCGGATCTGACGCAGATCGACATCGGCGGCGTGCCGATCCACCATGGAGGGCGAGTACTCGTTCTGGCACCAGCCGATGGGTGGGAGCACATGGTTCCGGGGCAGTCGGTGACGCTCCGAGGACGCCTCTCCCCGCCGGACCGAGCGGATCTGACGCTCGCCGTCATTCGAGTCCAAGGCGCGCCGTTGCTGGTGGAAGAACCCGGACCGATCGGATCCGCGGCGGATGCGGTTCGGCGTGACCTCGCGGCGGCAGCGTCGGAAGCGCTCCCCAGCGATCGGGCCGGACTGCTGCCGGGACTCGTCGTCGGAGATGTGTCGGCTTTGCCCGACGACGTCGAATCAGATTTCAAGGCAGCAGGTTTGACACACCTCAATGCGGTGTCCGGTGCAAACTTCTCGATTCTGCTCGGTGCCGTCCTGTTGCTGACGCGGTGGATCGGCATCGGCCCACGACCGACTGCCGCGGTGTGTGCCGTCGTGCTGCTGTCGTTCGTCGTCATCGCTCGACCGTCGCCGAGCGTGCTCCGGGCGGCCGTGATGGGTGGGGTCGGGTTGTTGGCGCTCGTGACGGGTCGGCGTCGCCAAGCGGTGCCTGCTCTGTGTGCGGCGGTTCTCGGACTGCTGGCGTGGTGGCCGGAACTGGCCGTCGACTTCGGCTTCGCCCTGTCGGTACTGGCGACCGCGGGACTCGTCGTCCTGGCCCCGGTGTGGGTGGACTGGCTACGCAGGCACGGGTGGGGGAGGGCGAGCGCGGAGATCGTGGCGGTGGCCGCTGCTGCACACGCCGTCACGGCGCCGGTCGTCGCCGCGATGGCAGGCACGTTCTCGGTGGTGGGTGTGCTCGCGAACGTCCTGGTAGCTCCGGTCGTCGCGCCGATCACGGTCATCGGCGCGATCGCGGCACTGATCGCGCAGGTGTCGCTCTTGCCTGCTGCCCTTGTGGTGAAGCTCGCGTCGGCGCCTCTGTGGTGGTTGATCGCGGTTGCGCACTGGGCGGCATCGACGCCCGGCGGCGCACTCGCCGTTCCCGACGGTCTCGCCGGCGCGGGTCTGGTTCTCGCCGTCACGATGGTCGTGCTCGGGGCACTGCGTGTCCGATGGCTCAGATGGGTGTGCGGAGTGTTGTCCGCGGCGGCGATTCTCGTCTGGATCGGTGCCGCGATGCTCTGACCGCGGCGCATTCGGAGAGCGTCGGACCGGCATGGCACGATCTGTGCTGTGACTGCGACATCTCCGGTTCCCGCTCTGCATCTCGTTCTCGGTGACGAGGAACTGCTCATGGACCGTGCGGTCGCCTCGATCGTCGGAGATGTGCGTGCCGGTGCTCCCGAAGGGGAGGACGTGCCGGTCACCAAGCTTCGCGCAGGCGATGCCAGTGCACCCGAACTCGCCGAGCTGCTGAGCCCGTCGTTGTTCGCCGAGGATCGGGTCGTCGTCCTCGAAGCGGCGGCCGAGGCCGGTAAGGACGCCGTCGCCCTCGTGCTCGACGCGGCCGCGGATCCGCCGGCAGGTGCTGTCCTGGTCGTCATGCATTCCGGTGGTGGCAGAGCCAAGGCGATGGCAGGCGCTCTGCAGAAGATCGGCGCCGTCACCCATGAGTGCGCCAAGCTGACCAAAGCCGGCGAGCGCGCCGATTTCGTCAAGCGAGAGTTCAGCGCTGCAGGCGTCAGGGTCGGTGGTGACGTGGTCGAGGCCGTCGTCGAATCGGTCGGATCCGAGCTGCGTGAGCTCGCTGCTGCATGTTCTCAGCTGACTGCCGATACTGCGGGCAAGGTCGACGTCGCCGCAGTGCGTCGGTATTACTCGGGCAAGGCCGAGGTCTCCGGGTTCGACGTGGCAGAGAAGGCTGTAGCCGGCGACGGTGCAGGGGCATTGGAGGCGCTGCGGTGGGCCATGCACCGCGGAGTGCCACATGTTCTCCTCGCCGACGCGCTCGCCGACGCGGTGCGGACCATCGCGTTGGTGGGTTCGGCCGGACGTGGCGATCCGTTCCGGATGGCAAGTGAGCTCGGCATGCCGCCGTGGAAGATCAAGAAGGCCCAGGCGCAGGCGCGCGGCTGGAATGGGCAGTCCATCGGTCAGGCGTTGCAGATCGTCGCGCAGTTGAACGCCGACGTCAAAGGTCAAGCGGCCGACGCTGATTACGCCGTCGAGCACGCGGTGTCGGTCGTCGCGAACCTCGGCAACTGACACCCGGCCGCAGACAGAACGAAAAAACCCGCTCGGTAGTCCGAGCGGGTTTGTTCGTGAAGAACGTGGATCAGAGCTTGTTGACAGCCAGAGCCAGAGCCGACTTCTTGTTGGCAGCCTGGTTCTTGTGGATGACACCCTTGCTGGCGGCCTTGTCGAGCTGGCGGCCTGCGGTGATCGCGATGGTGGAAGCCGCTGCCTTGTCTCCTGCAGCCTCAGCGGTGCGGAAGGAGCGAATGATCGTCCGCAGCGAGGACTTCACCGACTGGTTGCGCAGGCGGTTGCGCTCGTTGGTGAGGATGCGCTTCTTCTGGGACTTGATGTTGGCCACGCGTAAAATCCTTCTGTCTTCGTCGGTATTCCGGTCAGGGCGATCCATGCTGGAATGCCCGAAGTCTGCTGCCGAGCTTGTACAGCCCAGCGCCGAAGATCGAGACTACCAGTTAGTCGTCGGAGAACCCAATCCGGCAACGCGACGAGTCGGCCCGAGGACCGAAGGTCGCGAGTGTTTCGAGAATTTAACGCGTCCAGCGCGCTCAACACCAGTCTCTGTAGCAACATGACGACAATGAGTCCGCGATCTTCAGGCGCTGCTGCCCCAGAGGCCAAGGCCAAGACGAAGTCCAAGTCGACGGCACGCGCGAACCCCGCCATCGACGGGGTCTTCGACGGCTACTTCGACAACGGTAAGTACGGCTCGGCGTTCGACGAGATGTTCGACACCGACGGTAAGACCAGGACGCCGTACAAAGGGATTCACACGGCCCTCGAACCGTCGAGCTCGGCCGACCTCGACGGGCGGTCCGACGCGCTCGGCCGTGCGTTCGTCGACCAGGGCATCACGTTCTCGCTGTCCGGCCAGGAGCGGCCCTTCCCGCTCGACCAGGTGCCGCGCGTCATCGCCGCGGGCGAGTGGTCACGCCTCGAGCGCGGCATCAAGCAGCGCGTCAAGGCGCTCGAGATGTTTCTCGCCGACATCTACGGGGATCAGGAGATTTTGCGTGACGGCGTCGTCCCGAAGCGGCTCGTGACGTCGTGCGAGCACTTCCACCGCGAGGCGATCGGCATCGTTCCGCCGAACGGCGTGCGTATCCACGTCGCAGGCATCGACATCGTGCGCGACGCGCAGGGAACGTTCCGCGTACTAGAGGACAACCTGCGGTCGCCATCCGGCGTGTCCTACGTCATGGAGAACCGACGGACGATGGCGCGTGTGTTCCCGGACCTGTTCGCGACGCACCGAGTACGCGCGGTCGGGGATTACGCGTCGCACCTTCTTCGCGCTCTACGCGCGGCGGCGGCACTCAACGAGGCCGATCCGACCGTCGTCGTGCTGACGCCGGGCGTCGCGAACTCGGCGTACTTCGAGCACTCGCTGCTCGCGCGGTTGATGGGCGTCGAACTCGTCGAAGGTCGTGATCTGTTCTGCCGCGACAACGTCGTCTACATGCGCACCACCGAGGGTGAGCGTCAGGTCGACGTGATCTACCGCCGTATCGACGACGACTACCTCGATCCGATGCAGTTCCGGCCCGACTCGGTGCTCGGCGTCGCCGGACTCGTCAACGCCGCGCGTGCCGGCAACGTCGTCATCTCGAGTGCCGTCGGAAACGGCGTCGGTGACGACAAACTCGTCTACACCTACGTGCCGACCATCATCGATTACTACCTGGGTGAGAAGCCGCTGCTGGCGAACGTCGACACGTTCCGCTGCTGGCTCGACGACGAATGCGAGGAAGTGCTCGACCGCGTCGACGAACTCGTCATCAAGCCCGTTGAGGGATCCGGGGGATACGGCATCGTCTTCGGACCCGACGCCTCGCCGAAGGAGTTGGCGACCATCAGCAAGAAGATCCGTGCCGACCCACGCGGGTGGATCGCTCAGCCGGTCGTCCAGTTGTCGACGGTTCCGACGAAGATCGGCGACCGCCTCGTGCCGCGCCACGTCGATCTGCGGCCGTTCGCGGTCAACGACGGCGACGACGTCTGGGTGCTCCCGGGCGGACTGACGCGCGTCGCGCTGCCCGAGGGATCGCTCGTCGTGAACTCCAGTCAGGGCGGCGGCAGCAAGGACACCTGGGTGCTCGCGACGCGAACCTCGCAGGAGGAGCAGGAGCTCGCGGGCGAGGAGATCGTGAGCGAGCCGCCCGAATCTCCCACGGCCGAACAAGGCCCGGAACTGACGATGGATCAGCAACAGCAGCAACAACAACAGCAGTCGAACGGCGGTGGCAACTAGATGCTCGCTCGGAACGCGGAATCGCTCTATTGGATCGGGCGATACGTCGAGCGGGCGGACGACACTGCCCGCATTCTCGACGTCACGGTCCACCAACTGCTCGAGGACTCGACCGTCGATCCGGATCACATCTCACGAGTTCTGTTGCGTGTGCTCGGGTTTCGGCACGAGCCGGATGCTTCTCTCGACGTGTGGTCGCTCACCGAGCTCGTCGCGTTCAGCCGTACCGGCAGTGGATCGATCGTCGACTCGTTGTCCAGCGCGCGTGAAAATGCCCGTGGTGCACGGGAAGTCACGTCCACCGAGATGTGGGAATGCCTGAACACGACCTATAACGGGCTCAACGACAGGATCCGGGCATCGAAGCGCACCGGCCCACACGAGTTCTTCAGCTACATCGAAGAGCGAGCGGCGATGTTCGCCGGTCTCGCCGACTCGACCTTGAGTCACGACGACGGCTACCGCTTCCTCATCCTCGGCCGCTCGGTGGAACGCGTCGACATGGTCGTGCGGCTGTTGCTGTCTCGCGCCGGTGACCGGCCGTCGTCGCCCGCGTGGGTGACGGTGTTGCGCGCGGCAGGTGCACACGACACGTACCTGCGGACCTATCGCGGTGCACTCGACGCGCAGCGTGTACTCGAATTCATGTTGTTGGACAGGCTTTTTCCGCGATCGGTGTTCTATGCGCTCAGTGAGGCGGAGCGGTCGCTCGATCAGCTGGACCACCAGCCGAACAGTCGTGTCGGGGCCCGTGCCGAGGCGCAGCGACTGCTCGGCCGGGCGCGCAGCGAACTCGAATTCCTCCGTCCCGGTGCGCTGTTGGACGATCTGCAGGAACGACTCCTCGCGCTGCAGGAGACGTGCCGTGAACTGGGAGAAGCGATCTCCAAGCAGTATTTCCACGCCGCTCCGTGGGTCGCGTGGACCGACGCTGGTGCGGGAAACTACGAAGAACAACTGGAGGGTGAACTGTGAGTTGGCGTATGCGCGTCGTCCACACCACGGGGTACAAGTACGACGCGCCGGTGACGTCGTCGTACAACGAGGCGCGCCTGACCCCGCGAAGCGACCATCGGCAGAACGTCATTCTCAACAGGGTCGAGACCAACCCGGTGACGCGCTCGTTCCGCTACACCGACTACTGGGGCACCGCGGTCACGGCGTTCGACCTTCATGCGCCGCACACCGAGCTCGAGGTAACGGGGTCGTCGATCGTCGAGACCGATCCGTTCGTGCCGCCGGAGGAGACGGCGTCGTGGGAGGACCTGGGGAGCGAGCAGGTCGTCGACCGCTTCAACGAGGTTCTCGACTACACCGTGTACGCGCCCCACAATCGTCAGCTCGTCGCCATCGCGAAGAAGTTGGCGAAGGGTCTGCCGCCGCAGGAAGCTGTCGTGGAGATAGCGAACTGGGTGCACGAGGAGATGTCGTACGTGCCCGGCACGACGGGTGTGCACACGTCGGCCGTCGAGGCCTGGTCGGAGAAGAAGGGCGTCTGCCAGGACTATGCCCATCTGACTCTGTTGCTGTTGCGCAGCGTCGGCATTCCGAGCCGGTATTGCTCCGGTTACCTGCACCCGAAGAAGAAAGCCGTCATCGGTGTGTCGGTCGAGGGTCAGAGTCACGCGTGGATCGAAGCGTGGACCGGTGCATGGTGGGGATACGACCCGACCAACGCGATTCCGGTCAGTGAGCAGCACGTGTCCGTGGGTCTCGGACGCGACTACGCCGACGTGCCGCCGCTGAAAGGCATTTACTCGGGTGGAGGTTCCACGGATCTCGATGTTGTGGTAGAGATCACACGACTGGCGTAACCTACTGCTCGACAGGTTTCTTCGGAAGTACCTATCGAGCAGGGGTGGGCGCATGTCGACTGCACAGGAGTACGTGGAACCGGAAGTAATCTCCGACACCAAGAAATACATCGCGGAAGCGATCGGCACGTTCGTTCTGGTGTTCGCCGCCGTCGGAACGGCAGTGTTCGCGGGTGACAAGGTCGGCAATCTCGGTGTCGCACTGGCATTCGGATTGACACTGCTGTTCCTCGTGTACGCGATCGGCCCGATCTCGGGGTGTCACGTCAATCCCGCGGTGACCATCGGTCAGGCTCTGCTGGGCAAACTGACTGCGCTGCAAGCGGTCTTGTTCATCGTCGCGCAGTTCGTCGGTGGGCTCGTGGCAGGTGCGGTGCTGTTCGCCATCGCCAACAGCCTGCCCGCGTACGACCGGTCCGTCGACGGACTCGGCGCGAACGGATGGGGACCGCACAGCCCGTCGGCGATCGAGGGGCCGCTCGGTGGTGTCCTCGAGAACGGGTACGGCATCACCGCGGCGATCGTCGTCGAGATCCTGCTGACGGCGCTGCTGGTGTTCGTGGTGCTGGCGTCGACGGATCAGATCTCGGACGTTCCGCTCGCAGGCGTCTCCATCGGCTTCACGCTCGTCGTGATCCATCTGGTCTCGATCCCGATCGACAACACATCGGTCAACCCGGCGCGCAGCCTGGCCGTCGCTCCGTGGCAGCCAGGCGCGATGGGCCAGGTCTGGCTGTTCATCGTGTTCCCGATCATCGGCGGTGCACTGGGCGCCCTGACGTACCGAGGGGTGTTCGGTCGTTACGACCGGCTCGATTCGTGATGCGCTACGCGCCCGTGCGCGCACAGTGACAACGGAGACCAACTCTGCGCGCACGGGCGCGAGCGCATCACGACCAGCCGTACTCCGAACGCAACCGAGTCGCGACGGCGTCGAACTTGCCCTTGGCGAGAATCGCGCCCTCCCGACGGATGCCGGTCTCGGGGACGTCGAGGACGCGGTCGAGCCGGATCCAACTCGGTCGGCCCTCGGCGTCCCAGGATCCCGATCCGATGGTGACCCAGTCGCGGTCGCCGTCGTGGTGGCTCTGGCTCGACAGCATCAGGCCCAGCAACGTGTGCCCGTCACGCCCGACGACGAGTACCGGGCGGTCCTTGCCCTGGCTCGCGTCCTCCTCGTAGGTGACCCACGTCCACACGATCTCGCCGGGATCGGCCTTGCCGTCGAGATCGGGGGAGTATTCGACTCTTCGCGCGCGGTGGGCCGTCGGGACGGTGTTCGACGCAACCGGGCGTCCTGCCGGAGCGGCAGGTCCGGGCGTCGTCCTCGACGCGATCGCATCCTTGCCCTTCTGCAGAGCGCCCGAGTTCTGAAGCTGGCGGAAAAGCCTTGGCCCCTCGCGGAGTGCGATTTTTCCGAGTTCCTTACCGAGTCTGCTCCAGTTGCCAGCCATGGGAGCCGAGTCTAGTCAGCAGCCACTTGGGTCGCCGAGCCGTACACGTGGGACGATGGACCAGTTCTCTCCTCGAAAGCGCCAGCAAAGGATACGAGTGCCCAGCTTCGCCGACACGACGTTCACCGATCCCGCCAAGATCAGGAACTTCTGCATCATCGCCCACATCGACCACGGCAAGTCGACGCTGGCGGACCGGATGCTGCAGCTCACGGGCGTCATCGACGATCGGTCGATGCGGGCCCAGTACCTCGACCGCATGGACATCGAGCGCGAGCGCGGCATCACCATCAAGGCGCAGAACGTTCGCCTTCCGTGGGTGAGCAACGACGAAGAGTTCGTGCTGCACCTCATCGACACTCCCGGGCACGTCGACTTCACGTACGAGGTGTCCCGCGCGCTCGAAGCGTGTGAGGGCGCAGTGCTACTCGTCGACGCAGCCCAGGGCATCGAGGCGCAGACACTGGCGAATCTGTATCTGGCGCTCGACAAGGACCTCACGATCATCCCGGTCCTCAACAAGATCGATCTCCCTGCAGCGGACCCGGACCGGTACGCAGCCGAGATCGCGCACATCATCGGCTGTGAGCCCGGCGACGTGCTCCGCGTGTCCGGTAAGACGGGCGTCGGCGTCGAGGAATTGCTGCACGAGGTCGTCAAGCAGGTGCCCGCGCCGGTCGGCGACGCCGACGGCCCGGCTCGCGCGATGATCTTCGACTCGGTCTACGACACCTACCGAGGCGTCGTGACCTACGTCCGCGTCGTCGACGGCGCGTTGAAGCCGCGCGAGAAGGTCACGATGATGTCGACTGGATCGACGCACGAGCTTCTCGAGGTCGGCATCGTTTCACCCGAACCGAAGGCGACGACGGGTCTCGGCGTCGGCGAGGTGGGGTACCTCATCACCGGCGTGAAGGACGTGCGTCAGTCCAAGGTCGGCGACACGGTCACGACGTTCCGCAAGGGCGCGACCGAACCGTTGACGGGCTATCGCGAGCCGCGTCCGATGGTCTACTCGGGTCTCTACCCAGTCGACGGGTCTGACTATCCCGATCTGCGTGATGCGCTGGAGAAGCTGCAGCTGAACGACGCAGCCCTGACCTACGAGCCCGAGACGTCGGTGGCGCTCGGCTTCGGATTCCGTTGTGGCTTCCTCGGTCTGCTACATATGGAGATCACCCGCGAACGCCTCGAGCGTGAGTTCAACCTCGATCTCATCTCGACCTCGCCCAACGTGGTCTACCGCGTCGAGATGGAAGACGGTGCCGAGCACATCGTCACCAACCCGTCGTACTGGCCCGAAGGCAAGACGCGCGACGTGTTCGAGCCGATGGTCAAGTGCACCATCATCTCGCCGAGCGAGTTCATCGGCTCGATCATGGAGCTGTGTCAGGGGCGTCGCGGTGAGCTGGGCGGCATGGACTACCTGTCGGAGACTCGCGTCGAGCTTCGCTACACCATCCCGATGGCCGAGATCATCTTCGACTTCTTCGACATCTTGAAGTCGCGTACACGCGGCTACGCCAGCCTCGACTACGAGGAGATCGGCGAGCAGAGCGCCGCGCTGGTCAAGGTCGACATCCTGCTGCAAGGCGAGGCTGTCGACGCCTTCTCGGCGATCGTGCACAAGGACGCAGCTGCGGCCTACGGCAACAAGATGACGACCAAGCTCAAGGAACTCATCCCGCGTCAGCAGTTCGAGGTGCCGATCCAGGCCGCCATCGGTTCACGCATCATCGCCCGCGAGAACATTCGCGCGATCCGCAAGGACGTCCTCGCGAAGTGCTACGGCGGCGACATCAGCCGTAAGCGCAAGCTGCTCGAGAAGCAGAAGGAAGGCAAGAAGCGGATGAAGACCATCGGCCGCGTCGACGTGCCGCAGGAAGCCTTCGTCGCTGCGCTGTCCTCCGAGTCGTCGGCGGACAAGAAGAAGTAGCGTCCCACGGCGGGAGTAAGTTCGCACAGTATGACGACACGGATACTGAGCGAACTGAGAATTCCCATCGTCGGTGCACCCATGGCGGGAGGCCCGTCGACTCCCGAGTTGGCGGCCGCCGTATCCAGTGCGGGTGGGCTCGGGATGATCGCCGGAGCGTTGTCGACGCCGGAAAAGCTTGCGGAGCAAGTCGATTGGGTGCGCAGTACGCTCGGTTCGGTGGCGTTCGGTGTCAACCTGTTCATGCCCGAGGACGCGACGGGCGCCGACGTCGACGCCTACGCCGCACGGTTGCAACCGTGGTTCGACAAGTACGACGCGACGCCGGGAACTCTGTCGCGTCGCGACGACTTCTATCCCGAGAAGTTCGAGTGGTTGATCGCCAACCCAGTGCCGCTGGTGTCGAGCACGTTCGGCACGTTCAGTGCCGACGAGGTCACGCGCCTGCACGACGTCGGAACCGAGGTGTGGGCCACGGTGGCTCGTGCCGAGGACGCGTCGGTGTCGACGGCGAACGGCGTCGATGCGCTCGTCGTGCAAGGGCCGGAGGCGGGCGGTCACCGCAGCACGTTCGACGGTTCGGCGCCCGAGGCTCCGCTGGCCGAGCTTCTGGATGCCGTCGCAGCCGTGTCGAGTCTGCCCCGCATTGCCGCGGGTGGGCTGATGGACGGCAACGATGTTGCGCCGCTGCTGGATTCGGGTGCAGCGCACGCGGCTCAGCTCGGGACGGCCTTGCTCGACACCCCCGAAGCCGGCACACGGCCGGTGCACCGCGAGCAGCTACGCAGGATCACGACGACCGCCGTCACCCGGGCGTTCTCGGGCAGACCAGCGCGTGGACTGGAGAACGAGTTCATGCGAGAGAACTCGGCCGACGCGCCGCTGGCCTACCCCGATGTGCATTACCTGACCTCGCAGCTGCGTGCGAAGTCGGCGGCATTGGGCGACCCGTCGGCGCTGTCGATGTGGGCGGGCACGGGCCACGCGCGAGTGCAGGCACTGCCGACGGCCGAGCTGCTGGCGACGTGGGCGAGGCAGTTGGGGCGCTGACGCGCCATGTGCACGGAAATACATAGCAGGGTATGTATTTCCGTGCACATGGTCAGTTGGTGTGCGCCGGCTGGAAATGCCCCGCCGCCTGCGCTTCCTCGGCCCGGATGACATGCACGACGGCGTTGATCAACGCCAGGTGTGTGAACGCCTGCGGGAAGTTCCCGAGGTGCCGCCCGGTCCGCGCGTCGATCTCCTCGGCGTAGAGCTTGAGCGGGCTCGCGTACCCGAGCAGCCGTTCGCACAGGTGCTTCGCCCGCTGCAGTTCACCGATCTCGACGAGGGCGGACACCAGCCAGAACGAGCAGATGGTGAAGGTGCCTTCCTCGCCTTCGAGTCCGTCGTCGGTGGTGTCCACCTTGTAGCGCAGCACGAGACCGTCGACGGTGAGTTCGTCGGCGATCGCGAGCACAGTCGCGCGGACGCGGTGGTCGTCGGCGGGGAGGAACCGCAGCAGCGGCACGAGCAGCAACGACGCGTCGAGCGACTCGTGTCCGTAGCGCTGCGTGAGCACCCCACGTTCGTCGACGCCGTTCGCCAGAACGTCGGCCTTGATCTCGTCGGCGATGCTGTTCCACTCGTCGGCGTACTCGTCCTCGCCGTGGATCGCGGCGAGTTTCGCGCCGCGATCCAGCGCGACCCAGCACATGACTTTCGACGACGTGAAGTGCTGTGGTTCACCGCGTACTTCCCAGATGCCGCGGTCCGGCTTCTTCCAGTTCGCGATGGCTTCCTCGACCTGACGCTTGAGCAGCGGCCACAGCGACTCCGGCACGTGCTCGCGGGAGCGCACGTGCAGGTACACGGAATCGAGCATCGTGCCCCAGATGTCGTGCTGCTCTTGGTTGTACGCTCCGTTGCCGATCCGGACGGGCTTGGCGCCGTCGTAGCCGGACAGGTGGTTCAGCTCGGTCTCCTCCAGCGTCTTCTCGCCACCGATTCCATACATGACCTGCAGCGGATTGGCGCTGCCGTCGTCGGAGACGGAGACGTCGGACATGAACGAGAAGAAGTCGTTGGCCTCACGGTCGAGCCCCAGTGTGTACAGGCCCCACAGTGCGAACGTCGAGTCGCGTACCCATGCGTAGCGGTAGTCCCAATTACGTTCTCCCCGAGGAGTTTCCGGAAGTGACGTGGTCGACGCGGCCAGCAGGGCGCCCGTCGGGGCGTACGTCAGGCCTTTCAGCGCCAACGCGCTGCGCTGCAGGTATCCGCGCCACGGGTGGTCGGGGAAGCGACCGATGGTGATCCATTGACGCCAACATTCGGAGGTACGCCACATCTTGTCGGCGGCCTCGTCGAACGTCTTGGGAGCCGGGAGATCGGACCACGACAGTGCGACGAACACGTTGTCGCCCTCGGTCATTCGGGTGCGGGCGCGGGCTTCGCGTCCTTCGATTCCGATGCGGAGATTGGTGGTCAGCTTCAGCGTCGGCTGGTCGCCGATCGAGCTCGCCTCGCACGTTGCAGTCGCTTCCTCGTACACCTTGCCGGTGTACTCCCAACGGGCGGGTGCGCGGTGGTAGTCGAACGCAGGCTCGCAGCTCATCTCCAGTTCGACGGTGCCGCTGACGCACTTGACCGTGCGAAGCAGAATATGTTCGGCGTCCCAGTCGCTCGGGGCTCGCTTGTGGGTGCGAGAGCGCTGATCGGTGTTGTGCCACGGTCCCATGACCAGAGCGTCGCGCACGATGATCCAGCCGGTTTCGGTCTGCCAGGTCGTCTCGACGATCAATCCGCCGGGAAGATAACGCCGTGCTGCCGGCACCGATTGGCCGTACGGGCCGACGCGGAAGTGACCCGCGCTTCGATCGAGCACCGCGCCGAAGACGCTGGGGGAGTCGGGGCGTGGAACGCACATCCACTCGACCGAACCGTTGCGCGCGATGAGGCAGGTCGTCTCGCAGTCCGAGAGGAATGCGTAGTCGTCGATGGGGGGAAACGCGCTGCGATAGGACGTCAGGGTCGACACCGGCGCGTCGGTGCTGGCCAATGCCCCTTGAATGTCGCGGGCGTCGGCGTCGGGTACGCCTGGCCTCTCTATCGTGTCGTCGCGTACGGGTACGGTGATTGCCTTGTCCTCGTATGCCGTCATGTGTCAATCATCGACGGCTCGGTGCGCATCGTCCACCGATGGGAGTTCTCGGCGTGGCGCCGACTAGGCTGAACTCCGTGCACGCGATAGCCACATGGTGGGACGGAATCGAGCTGTGGATCACCGGTCTACCGTTCGTTCCCCAGTCGGTCGTGGTGCTTCTCGTCCTTGTGCCGATCGCATTCGGTGTGGCTCGGCTGTTCGACCGCGTTCTCGCCGAGGTTCTGCGCGCACTCGGGCGCGACAGAAGATCCGAGCGTGACGCGCAGGCGGCGCTGTCGGATTCATCGTCAACGGAAGGTCACTGATGCCGAAGTCGAGGGTCACTCTCGCGCTGATCGCACTGCTGGTGCTCGTCGTGATTGCTTGGTTTCTGACCAGGTAAACGGTACGGACGCCGATTAGAGTCCGTCCGAATCCTCTGCTAGATTGCTGACCGTGTCTGCCGCTGCCGCGTACCGAGTCCGCCATGAACTGGCGTTGATCGCGGTCGGCATGCTCGACGTCGCTGATATCGACTGTTGTCGCATCGCGTCGTAGCTGCGGACTGAGCTCGACGGTACTACGCGCACACCGTTCGGTGGGGCGCTTCGTCGCGTCTCTCGATCGCCGACGTGTCGGTCGTGCCGCATGTCGTGTCGACGACCCTCAGCTCTTTCTTCCTGCATTACCTCCGTGGATGTATCCGAGAAAAGACACTCGATGAAAGGCACTTCTCGATGAGGCACAGCTCTCGTTACCTGCTCACCACGTTCGCAGCCGTCGGATCGCTCGTTCTGGCTGCATGCGGGGGTGGGTCGAGCGACACCGTGGGTGATTCCGGTGGATCCTCGGGCGGCTCGGCATTGACGTTGGTCGGGTACGCGGTGCCGAAGAACGGCTGGGACGCGATCGCTCCGGCATTCGCGGAGACCGAGAACGGCGACGGCACGTCCATCAATGCCGATTACGGCGCGTCGGGCAACCAGTCGCGCAAGGTCGCCGACGGCGCTCCCGCCGACATCGTCAACTTCTCCGTCGAGCCCGACGTGACGCGTCTGGTCAAGGCGGGCAAGGTCGACGAGGACTGGAACCAGAACGCGTACGGCGGTGTCCCGTTCGGCTCGGTCGTGACTCTCGTTGTGCGCGAAGGCAATCCGAAGAACATTCAGACGTGGGACGACTTGTTGAAGCCCGACGTCCAGGTCATCAGCCCCAGCCCGCTGAGCTCCGGCTCCGCCAAGTGGAACCTGCTCGCGCCGTACGCGGCCAAGAGCAACGGTGGCCAGGACAAGCAGGCTGGGCTCGATTACGTCCAGCAGCTCGTGTCGGGCCACTTCCCGGTCCAGCCTGAATCCGGTCGCGCCGCGACCGAGGCATTCCTGCAGGGCCAGGGCGACGTTCTGCTCAGCTACGAGAACGAAGCACTGCTCATCGAGCAGCAGGGCGAGAAGGTCGAGCACATCGACGTCGCCGACACGTTCCGCATCGACAACCCTGTCGCAGTGGTGAATTCGAGCTCGCAGCTCGACAAGGCGAACGCACTCAACGACTTCGTCTACACCGACGAGGGACAGCGCATCTGGGCCGAGGCCGGCTTCCGTCCGACCAACCCCGAGATCGCTGCCGAGTTCAGCGACAAGTTCTTCACCCCCGCCAACCTCCACACGATCGACGACCTGGGTGGCTGGGACACGGTCGACGCCGAACTGTTCGGTGACAACGGCGCCATCACGACGATCTACAAAGAGAACACTCGGTAATCGCGATGGCGTCGACCACTGTCGATTCCGGGCGCGGTCCGCGGCCTTCCCCTCGTAAGGGGCGGAAGTTTCGCGGACCGGGCTCGGTAGGTCCGTTCGGTCTCGGAGTTGCGGTCCTCTGGCTGAGCATCATCGTTCTGCTGCCGTTGGCGGCCTTGACCGTGAAATCGTTCGACGACGGCCTCGCCGGTTTCTGGGACGCCGTCACCGAACCTCGTGCGGTGGCGACGTTCAAGGTGACGCTGCAGGTGTCTGTCGCCGCAGCGGTCATCAACTTGGTTCTCGGAACACTGATCGCGTGGGTGCTCGTTCGCGACGAATTCCCGGGCAAGCGCTTCGTCAACGCCCTGATCGACCTTCCGTTCGCGCTCCCGACGATCGTCGCTAGCCTCGTGCTGCTGTCGCTGTACGGTCCTGCGAGTCCCATCGGGCTGGTGTTCAACGCGACCAAGCCGGCCGTCGTGGTCGCGTTGCTGTTCGTGACGCTTCCGTTCGTCGTGCGCGCGGTCCAGCCGGTGCTGATCGAACTCGACCGGGAAGTCGAGGAGGCAGCAGCGTCGTTGGGCGCGAACAACTGGACGATCTTCCGGTCCATCATCCTGCCCGTCCTGCTGCCGTCCGTGTTGAGCGGCACCGGTCTCGCCTTTGCACGTGCCATCGGCGAGTTCGGATCCGTCGTGCTGATCGGTGGCAACATTCCCGGGGACACACAGATCGCGTCGCAGTACATTCGTGAACTGATCGAGTACGACCAACCGGTCGACGCGGCCGCGATCTCGGTCGTGCTGCTCGCTCTGGCGTTCGTGGTGCTGTTCGTTCTGCGAGTCGTCGGCAACAGGCTGGCTCGGCGTGAGGAGCAGATTCGATGAAGATCGGACTTCCGGTCAAACTGTCGCTGCGTACGGTCGCACTGCTGTACCTCGCTGCGCTCGTTCTGTTCCCGCTCGGTGCAATTCTGTACCGCACGTTCGAGAACGGTTTCCTCGAATTCTGGGGTCTCATCACCACACCTGCGGCTCAGTCCGCGCTGCAGTTGTCGTTGGTGATCGTCGCGATCGTGGTGCCGGTCAACGTCGTCTTCGGTGTGATCACCGCATTGGCGCTCGTGCGCGGCCGGTTCCGGGGCAAGGGAATCCTCGAGGCCATCGTCGATCTGCCGTTCGCGGTGTCGCCGATCGTCACCGGTGTCGCGTTGATCCTGCTGTGGGGTGCCAACGGTTGGTTCGGTGGCATCGAGTCCCTCGGGTTCACGATCATCTTCGCGCTGCCGGGCATGGTCATCGCAACGATCTTCGTCACGCTCCCGTTCGTGGTGCGCGAGGTCGAGCCGGTGTTGTACGAGATCGGCGAGGAGCAGGAGGAGGCCGCGTCCACGCTGGGTGCGTCGTCGTTGCAGACCTTCTGGCGCATCACGTTGCCCGCGATCCGCTGGGGTCTCACGTACGGCATCGTGCTGACGGTCGCTCGTTCGCTCGGTGAGTTCGGCGCCGTGATCATGGTGTCGACAAACCTGCCGGGTATCTCGCAGACGCTGACGCTTCTGGTCAACTCGAGGTACGAGGACTTCAATCAAGCCGGTGCCTACGCCGCATCGACGCTTCTCATGGCAATCGCTGTCATCGTGTTGCTGCTGATGACTGCCCTCGACAAAAAGAGGACGAAGTAATGACCGCACAGAAGAGCAACGACATCGAGATCTCGGTCGTCGGTGCCAACAAGACCTACGGCGACTTCGTGGCGCTCGACAACGTCAGCATCGACATCCCCAAGGGATCGTTGACGGCGCTGCTCGGGCCGAGTGGATCCGGCAAGTCGACGCTGCTCCGGTCGATCGCCGGCCTCGAACAGCTCGATTCCGGCCAGGTGATTCTCGCCGGCGAGGACGTCACCTGGATCAGTCCCCAGAAGCGTGAGATCGGGTTCGTCTTCCAGCACTACGCCGCGTTCAAGCATCTCAGCGTGCGAGACAACGTCGCGTTCGGGCTGAAGATCCGCAAGCGCCCCAAGGACGAGATCAAGCGACGCGTCGACGAGCTGCTCGAGATCGTCGGACTCGCAGGCTTCCAGACGCGTTTCCCGGCGCAGCTGTCCGGTGGTCAGCGGCAACGTATGGCCCTGGCCAGAGCACTAGCGGTCGACCCTCAGGTGCTGTTGCTCGACGAGCCGTTCGGTGCCCTGGACGCGAAGGTCCGTGAGGACCTGCGCACCTGGCTGCGTCGCCTCCACGACGAGGTCCACGTGACGACCGTGCTCGTCACGCACGATCAGGAGGAGGCGCTCGACGTCGCCGACCGCATCGCCGTGCTGAACAAGGGGCGCATCGAACAGGTCGGGACACCCGAGGATCTCTACGATCGCCCGGGCAACGACTTCGTCATGTCGTTCCTCGGTCAGGTCGCCAAGCTCAACGGGCTCCTCGTTCGTCCGCACGACATCCGGGTGGGCCGCGACCCGTCGCTGGCTCTTGCACAGCAGAACGGCACCGCCGATTCCGCCGGTGTGACGCGAGCCGTCGTCGAACGTGTCGTGCATCTCGGATTCGAGGTGAAGGTCGAACTGAAGAATGCCGCGACAGGTGAGTTGTTCGCTGCGCAGATCACCCGTGGCGACAGCGAGGCACTGCAGCTGAATCCCGGTGAGACTGTGTACGCGCGGGCGACTCGTATCCCCGAGATCGCGTCGACCGGTGATGAGGTATCCACCGACCCGTTGGCGAACGCAACGTCCGGCTAGCGGCGTCGGACGTGACGGAACCCACGACGACCTGAGCGTAGATCGTCGCTACCGTCGGGGTATATGCGAGAAATGTTCGATTCACATGCTCGTCTGTCCTGGGTACTCGCTGGTCTGGCCGGGTTGGTGGGTGCCGCCGCATTCACCAACACGGCCGGCTACTTCGTCACGTTCATGACCGGCAACACCGAGCGTGGCGCGGTGGGATTCTTCCGCGGCGAGAACGCGATGGCCGCCGCGGCCATCCTGCTGATCCTCACATTCGTCGCGGGAGTCGTGATCGCGTCGTTGGCGCGGCGGCACCTGTGGCGCGACCATCCGCACGGCGCAACGGTATTGACGACCGTCGCCCTGGCCATCGCGTCGGCCGTGGACGTGGTGATGAGCGGATGGAGTGCACCGCAAGTCCAGTTCGTCCCGATCCTGTTCATCTCGTTCGCGATGGGCGCGCTCAACACGTCGTTCGTCAAGAACGGTGAAGTGTCGATTCCGCTGAGCTACGTGACAGGCACGCTCGTCAAGATGGGCCAGGGGATCGAGCGGCACATCAGCGGGGGTTCGGCCAAGGACTGGCTCGAATACTTCCTGCTCTACGTGGGATTCACGATCGGTGCGCTCCTCGGCGGAGTCATGAGCCTGCTCATCACAGGCCCGCAGATCCTGATGGCGGCCACCGTCGTGTGCGCCGTGACGACGCTGTACACCTACCGTCGAACGGTCGAGGACTCGTCGATTCTGGGATAGGGGCCTTCGGCCCATGTGCACGAAAATACATATCAGGCTATGTATTTTCGTGCACGTGCGGCGAAGCCGCCCACGGCGTCGTCGTACCGCGCGGACACCACCTCGGCCACGGCGCTGTGATCTCCGATCACGTCGGTCGTCACAGCGTCCGGTCGAAGTTCCGCGACGGCCGCGAACACTCGGTCGGTCAGCAGACCCGGCGCCAGGAACCACGGCGCGACGACGACCTTCTCGGCCCCCGCGGCGGACAGTCGAGCCAGTGCCTCGGCAGGCCCAGGGTCCTGCGCGGTCGCGAAGCATGTGATCGCGGCAGTCCAGCGGGTGCCCAACAGAATTCGATCGGCGATTGCTCTGGTCCGCTGATTGGCCGGAGCGAACGAGGAGCCGACCGCCGCGACAGCAATTCCCACCTCCGGGTCGTCCGGATCGACACCGGCGTCGACGATTCTGGACCGCAATGCGTCGACCAGTCTGCGATCGTCACCCAATACGGCAGCCTGCGCGAGCGCGAGGTTCGGATGACGCCCACGCGCGTCGTCGAGAAGTCCGGGAAGGTCGACGCGCGCATGAAAAGCGCTGCCCAACAACAGCGGTACGACGACCGCAGATGTGTGCCCGGCAGCGGCAACCTCGTCGAGAACATCTCCGAGACCCGGCTCGCTCAGATCCAGGAACGCGGTTCGTACATCGAGATCAGGCCGCCGAAGACGAACCTGCTCGACGACGGCAGCCACGGTCTCCGCCGAACGCGGATCGCGGCTGCCGTGAGCGACAGCGACCAGAACGCTCATCTCACGCAGGAACCGATTCACCCAGTTCGACGGCGGACAATGCATCACCGACGAGACCGGCGGCGAGCGTGTTGCCCCCGGCCGGATCGATCAGCAAGAAGCTGCCGGTGTGGCGGTTGACGGCGTAGTCGTCGGCGACAATCGGCTCTGCGACACGGATCGAGACCTTGCCGATGTCGTTGAGCTCCAACGACTCCGGCGACGGGTCGGCGGTGAGGTTCTGTTCGTCGAACTTCTCGACGAGTGTGCCGACGATGGCTTGCGTCGTGCGAGTTCCGTGCTTGAGCAGCACACGCGCGCCCGGTCGGAGTGGCTTCTCTGCCAACCAGCAGACGGTGGCGTCGAATTCGCCGATGGGCTCGGGGGCGTCCTCCGGCGAGACGATGGAGTCACCGCGGGAGACGTCGACGTCGTCGGCAAGAATCAGCGTGACGCTGCGTCCCGCGCTTGCGACGTCGAGTTCGCCGTCGGCGGTGTCGATGCGTTCGACGGTGGTACGCGTGCCCGACGGGAGTACGACGACCTGGTCGCCGGGGGAGACGGAGCCTGCGGCGACCTGTCCCGCGTAACCCCGGTAGTCCGGGAATTCGGCTGTGCGAGGACGGATCACGTACTGAACCGGGAAACGCAGGCCGACACGGTGCGGTTCGGCATCGACCGGGACCGACTCGAGGTGCTCGATGAGCGTGGGGCCGTCGTAGTAAGGGGTGTTGGTCGAGCGGACGGCGACGTTGTCTCCGTGCAGGGCCGAGACCGGGATCTCGACGACGTCCTCCGACGCCCAGCCGAGCGACGACGTCAGCGAATTGAACTCGGCGGAGATGTCGGCGAACACCGTGGCCGGATCCTCGACGAGGTCGATCTTGTTGACGGCGAGAACGAGCTTGGGCACACCGAGGAGTGCGAGAACTGCTGCGTGCCTACGGGTTTGCGTGATGACGCCTTTGCGGGCATCGACGAGCAGGATTACGAGCTGAGCCGTCGACGCGCCGGAGACCGTGTTGCGTGTGTACTGTACGTGACCCGGCGTGTCCGCGAGGACGAAAGACCGTGCCGGAGTGGCGAAGTAGCGGTACGCCACGTCGATGGTGATGCCCTGCTCGCGCTCGGCGCGCAGACCGTCGACGAGAAGCGACAGGTCGGGCGTGCTGAGTCCACGGTCGACCGATGCGCGGGTGACGGCGTCGATCTGGTCTGCGAGAACGGATTTCGTGTCGTATAGCAGCCGTCCGACGAGGGTGGACTTGCCGTCGTCGACGCTACCCGCCGTGGCGAGACGCAAAAGCTGAGAAGTGCTCATCAGAAGTATCCTTCGCGCTTGCGGTCTTCCATGGCGGCCTCGGAGACACGGTCGTCTCCGCGGGTAGCGCCACGTTCGGTGAGTCGGGAGGCCGCGACCTCGGCGAGGATTGCCTCGTTGTCGGCGGCGTCGGACAGAACGGCTCCGGTGGTGGAGCCGTCGCCGACGGTGCGGTACCGCACCGAGAGTGTCTGCAGCTCTTCCGATTCCGTCGGCCCGCCCCAGACGCCCGGGGTCATCCACATGCCGTCGCGCTGGTACACCGGACGCTGGTGGGCGTAATAGATGCTCGCCAGTTCGACGTTCTCGCGGGCGATGTAGCGCCAGATGTCGAGCTCGGTGAAGTTGCTGAGCGGGAACACTCGAACCTGCTCGCCGGGGGAGTGCTTGCCGTTGTACAGGTTCCACAGCTCGGGACGCTGCTTCTTGGGGTCCCACTGTCCGAATGCGTTGCGCAGCGAAAAGATTCGCTCTTTGGCACGTGCGCGCTCTTCGTCGCGGCGTGCGCCGCCGAACACCGCGTCGAAACGGTTCTCGGAGATAGCGTCGAGCAGCGGCACGGTCTGCAGTGGATTGCGGATGCCGTCGGGGCGCTCGGTGAGGCGACCGTCGGCGAGGTAGTCCTCCACCTTCGCGACATGCAGGCGCAGGTTGTACTTCGCGACGACGTGGTCGCGGAAGTCCAGCACTTCCTGCAGGTTGTGGCCGGTATCGACGTGCAGTAGCGAGAACGGCAGCGGGGCAGGCCAGAACGCCTTGATGGCCAGGTGCAGCAGGACCGTCGAGTCCTTGCCTCCGGAGAACAGGATGACGGGGCGTTCGAATTCGCCCGCTACCTCGCGGAAGATGTGGATGGCCTCGGACTCGAGAGCGTCGAGCGTGTCGAAGCGAGCGGCGTCGACCTTGGGGCGCTCGGTGGCGAAGTTCAATGTCATGATGCGTGCAACCCACATTCCGTTTTGGCCTTACCGGCCCACCGTCCGCTACGCGGATCGGCGCCGGGGGCGGGCTTGACGGTGCACGGCCTGCACCCGATCGATGGATAACCTTCGTCGACAAGCGGATTGACGAGAATTCCGTGCTCGTCGATGTACCGCTGCATGTCGTCGTCGGACCAGGCGGCGATGGGATTGATCTTGACGAGCCCGAATGCGTCGTCGAACGAGATCAGCGGCGCATTGGCGCGTGTGGGTGCCTCGACGCGTCGGATGCCGGTGACCCAGGCGCTGTAGTTGGCGAGTTCCTTCTTCAGCGGCGCGACCTTGCGCAACGCGCAGCATCGGTTGGGCTCACGGGCGAACAGGTCCTTGCCCTCGATCGAATCCTGTTCGGCGACAGTGTTGTCCGCGCGTGCATTGATGACGTTGACGCCGTAGACGGCCTCGACTGCGTCGCGTGTGCCGATGGTCTCGGCGAAGTGGTAGCCCGTATCGAGAAAGAGCACGTCGACACCCGGGTGTACTTCTGCGGCCAGCTTGACGAGCACCGCATCCTGCATGTTGGAGGCGACGATGTAGTCGCTGCCGAACTCACGCTCGGTCCACTGCAGCAGTTCTTCTGCACTCGCACCGTCGAGTTCACGGGCACCGCGCTCGGCGATCGCCTTCAACTCGTCGACTGTGAGGTTCAGTTTCGTGCTCATCGCAAATCCGCCTCGTCTGCTCGTACGGCCCACTGCGCGAACCGCTCGCCGTCCTCGCGGTGCTTGACGAAATTCCGCACCACTCGTTCGATGTAGTCACCCAGCTCGGTGCTGTTGACCTTGTGCTGGCGCAGCTTTCGGCCGAACGCACTGTCCAGTCCGAGGCTGCCTCCAAGGTGAACCTGGAATCCTTCGACCTGATTCCCGTCACCGTCGTCGACGAGCTGGCCCTTGAACCCGATGTCCGCGATCTGCGACCGCGCGCACGAGTTGGGGCAACCGTTGATGTTGATCGTCACCGGCACGTCGAGCTGGGCATTGATGTCCGCGAGGCGGGCTTCCAGATCCGGAACGAGGACCTGAGAGCGCTTGCGCGTCTCGGCGAACGACAGCTTGCAGAACTCGATTCCGCTGCACGCCATCAGGTTCTTGCGCCAGTGCGAGGGGCGCGCAGGCAGCCCGAGCGCGTCGAGATCGGAGATCAGGTCTTCGAGCTTGTCATCGGGGACGTCGAGGACGATGAGCTTCTGGTACGGAGTGAAGCGAATGCGATCCGACCCGGCCTTCTCGGCCGCGTCGGCGACCTTGCCGAGGATGGTTCCGGACACTCGGCCTGCGATCGGGGCGACACCGACGGCGTTGAGGCCGTTCTTCAGCTTCTGGATGCCGACGTGGTCGCGTGGGCGCGACGGCTTCTCGGGAGCAGGCCCGTCGATGAGCTTGCGGTGCAGGTATTCGTCCTCGAGCACCTGGCGGAACTTCTCGATGCCCCAGTCCTTGATCAGGAACTTCAAGCGAGCCTTGGTGCGCAGACGGCGGTAGCCGTAGTCACGGAAGATCGAGACGACGCCTTCCCAGACGTCGGGGACCTCCGCGAGCGGTACCCAGACTCCGACGCGTTGCGCCAGCATCGGGTTGGTGGACAGCCCGCCACCGACCCAGAGGTCCAGACCAGGACCGTGTTCGGGGTGGTTCACGCCGATGAAGGCGACGTCGTTGATCTCGTGGACCACGTCCTGCAGGCCGGAGATCGCGGTCTTGAACTTGCGGGGCAGGTTCGAGTACTCGGGCTTACCGATGTAGCGCTCGACGATTTCGTCGATCGCCGGTGTGGGATCGAGAATTTCGTCGACGGCCTCGCCTGCGAGAGGTGAACCGAGGACGACGCGGGGGCAGTCACCGCACGCCTCGGTGGTCTTCAGCCCGACAGCCTCGATGCGACGCCAGATCTCGGGGACGTTCTCGACCTCGATCCAGTGGTACTGCACGTTCTCGCGGTCGGACAGGTCGGCGGTGTCGCGGGCGAACTCCTTCGAGATCCCGGCGAGTGTGCGGACCTGTTCGACGTTGAGCGCACCGGCGTCGCACCGGATGCGCATCATGAAGTACTTGGCTTCGAGCAGATCGATGTTGTCGTCACCGGTGAACGTGCCGTCGTAACCCTGCTCGCGCTGGGTGTAGAGGCCCCACCAGCGGAAGCGGCCGCGCAGATCGCTCTTGTCGATGCTGTCGAAGCCCTGCTTCGAGTAGATGTTCTCGATGCGCGCGCGCACGTTGAGCGGGTTGTCGTCCTTCTTGGACTGCTCGTTGGGATTGAGCGGTTCGCGGTAGCCGAGCGCCCACTGGCCCTCGGCCCGACGCTTCGTGGGGCGCGCTGTGCGTTCCCTCGGGGCAACGCGCGTAGCCGCGTCGTTGGGGGCGTCGGTGGTCGACGACATCTGTTGCTCCTGCATCTTTTCTCTACCGGGCGGCCAAGGGGAGGGGCTGAGACTCACCACTTGCACACGCGTCCGGACGGATCGGGGGTGTGACGAGGTACTACGGATGGTGCGTGGGTCGAGGGGGAGCCCTGAGGGCTCAGCTACACACTCGACAGCATCGACACGACGAGCTGCAGACACGCTTGAGATCGACGTGGCGACGCGCCACGAGTCGAATCCCGGTATCAATCACGGGTCCCATTGTGCCACGCCATACGCCCAGGTCGAACCGCGGCAGCCTATTTACCCCATATTTTCGGTAAATAGGCTGGCAGAGCGGCTGCATTCGCGTGGCGAAAGGAGGCGTCCGCGGTCTGGGACACTGGAGGAGTGAACATTCTCGCCGCGACATCCGTCCCCTTCGCGTTGCCCGACGCGGCATTCGACGGCGTCGGGTCGCGGCCGTTCGGAATCTACGTTCACGTTCCGTTCTGTGCGACTCGGTGCGGATACTGCGATTTCAACACCTACACGGCCGGTGAGCTGGGTACTTCCGCGTCACCGCAATCCTGGCGCGAGGCGATGCGTCGGGAACTGGATGCCGCGGCGTCATTGTTCGCCGACCGGGCGGGCTTCGTGCCGTCGGCCGACACGGTGTTCGTCGGAGGTGGGACGCCGTCGCTGTTGGGCGGCGACGGTCTGGCCGACGTGCTGGACGCCGTTCGCGGCAGTTTCGGCCTGTCCGACGGTGCCGAGGTGACCACGGAGTCCAATCCGGAGTCGACGTCACCCGAATTCTTCGACGCGCTCCTGTCGGCAGGTTTCACACGAGTCTCGCTCGGTATGCAGTCCGCGGCCGCACATGTCCTCAGGGTTCTCGACCGCACCCACACACCCGGCCGAGCCGTGGCCGCCGCACGAGAAGCGAAGGCGGCAGGCTTCGGCCACGTCAATCTGGATCTCATCTACGGCACGCCGGGGGAGCGTCCCGAGGATCTGGACAGCTCGCTCGCGGCGGTCCTGGACTCGGGCGTCGACCATGTCTCGGCATACGCGTTGATCGTCGAGGACGGAACGGCCATGGCCCGCAAGGTCAGGCGCGGTGAACTGCCCGCACCCGACGACGACGTTCTCGCAGCCCGGTACGAGCGCATCGATTCGGTGCTGTCCGGGGCGGGCCTGTCCTGGTACGAGGTGTCCAACTGGGCCACCGACTCGGCCGCCGAATGCAAGCACAACGTCGGCTACTGGGACGGTGGTGACTGGTGGGGCGCGGGACCGGGCGCACACAGTCACGTCGGTGGTACTCGCTTCTGGAACGTCAAGCACCCGGCCCGCTATGCGGAGCAGTTGGCGTCGGGTGAGTTCCCGGTGGCGGGCAGCGAATTATTGACCAGCGAAGACCGTCACCTCGAGGAGCTGATGCTCAAGATCAGGTTGCGCTCCGGACTCCCGAAGGGCGTGCTCGACGACGCCGAACGCCGTGCCGCCGATCAGGTCGTCGCCGACGGGCTCATGGTCGTCGAGGATGAGAACTTCGTACTCACTGACCGCGGCCGCCTGCTCGCGGACGCTGTCGTGCGCAGCATCGCTTCGTGAGGGCCGACGTTCCGGGTGGCGGGTCAGGCCCCGAGCAGGTCGTAGTCGAACACTCTGGCATGCAGGACGGTCCGGTTCCGCAGGGCGGCACGCACCGCTCGGTGCAGCCCGTCCTCCAGATACACGACGCCTCGGTAGTGGACGGCGTGCGGGAACAGGTCACCGTAGAACGTGGAGTCCTCGGACAGCAGGCGGTCGAGTTCGAGGACCTTGGTGGTCGTGACGATCTCGTCGAGCCTGAGCTGTCGCGGCGGGATCTTCGACCAATCGCGTAGCGACAACCCATGCTCGGGGTAGGGCTTGCCGTCGCGAACGCCTTTGAAGATCATTCGGTATCCGTCGTCGTCCACTGAGCCACCCGACCACAGTAAGGCCTTTCGATCGGGACGGCGTCACGGCCACTAGACTCGAACGACGGTGCGGCAGATCGGCCCGGCGGGGGGAATCGAAAAGACAGTGGAATGGAGGTGGACACCGATGTCGAGTACCGAGGACAGACGGTTCGAGGTGCTGCGCGCGATCGTCGCCGACTACGTCTCCACCCAGGAACCCGTCGGCTCGCGAGCCCTCGTCGAACGTCACAGTCTCGGTGTGTCGAGCGCGACCGTCCGAAACGACATGGCAGTTCTGGAAGCCGAGGGCTACATCGCGCAGCCGCACACCAGTTCGGGGCGAGTTCCGACGGACAAGGGCTACCGGCAGTTCGTCGACCGCATCGCCGATGTGAAGCCACTGTCTCCGTCCGAGCGGCGCGCGATTCTGGAATTTCTCGAGAACGGCGTCGACCTCGACGACGTGCTGCGGCGCGGTGTGAGGTTGCTCGCCCAGCTCACGCGGCAGGTCGCGGTCGTGCAGTATCCGACGCTGTCGGTGTCATCGGTGCGTCACCTCGAGGTCGTGGCGCTCACTCCTGCCCGTCTGCTGCTCGTGCTGATCACCGATTCCGGCCGAGTCGATCAGCGGATCGTCGAACTCGGTGACGTGATCGACGACGAGAACCTCTCGCAGCTGCGCCGGCTTCTCGGTGGCGCGCTCGAAGGCAAGCGTCTGGCCGCCGCGTCGGCCGCCGTCGCGGAACTCGCCGAGAACTCGCCTCCTGCCTTGCGCGACGCGATGATTCGGTCGGCCACGGTGCTGATCGAATCGCTCGTCGAGCATCCCGAGGAGCGCCTGGTTCTCGGTGGCACGGCGAACCTGACGAGAAACGCAGCCGACTTCGCCGGTGACGCGGGATTCCCGGGCTCGCTGCGCGCGGTCCTCGAAGCGCTCGAAGAGCAGGTGGTCGTACTCAAACTCCTGGCTGTGACGCAGGACACTCGCACGGTGACAGTGCGCATCGGTGAAGAGACGCAGGTCGAGGAGATGCGCGGGACCTCCGTGATTTCCACCGGATACGGTTCGGCTGGCATGGTGCTGGGGGGCATGGGCGTGCTGGGGCCGACTCGAATGGACTACCCAGGAACAATCGCATCGGTCGCCGCCGTTGCGAGATACATCGGTGAGGTTCTGGCGGAACGCTGAGAGCCCACTCCGAAGCGTCGCCGGTCGCGGTTTTCGTGGCCGGTGACGAACACTGTTATCGACGAGGACGAAAGAGACTTACGTGGCACGGGACTATTACGGGACGCTCGGGGTCAGCCAGAAGGCGACCGATCAGGAGATCAAGCGCGCGTATCGGAAGCTCGCGCGCGAACTTCACCCCGACGTCAATCCTGACGAGGCTGCGCAGGCCCGCTTCAAGGAGATCTCGACGGCATACGAGGTGCTGTCCGATCCGGAGAAGCGTCGCGTCGTCGACCTCGGCGGCGATCCTCTGCAGCAAGGTGGCGGCGGAGGAGGCGGCTTCGGCAACGCAGGTTTCGGCGGGGGTCTGGGCGACGTCTTCGAAGCGTTCTTCGGCGGAGGCGGTGCAGGCGGGGGCCGTGGGCCCCGCGGGCGAGTCCAGCCCGGTGCCGACTCGCTGCTGCGCACCAAGCTCACGCTCGACGAATGCGCGACGGGTGTCACCAAGCACATCACCGTCGAGACCGCGATCCTGTGCGACCTGTGTACGGGTTCCGGCACCAACGGTGACTCCAAGCCCGTGCGCTGCGAGACATGTGGGGGAGCTGGTGAAGTTCAGTCGGTGCAGCGGTCCTTCCTCGGCCAGGTCATGACGTCGCGGCCGTGCCCCACGTGTCGCGGTGCAGGCGAAACCATCCCGGATCCGTGCCGCAAGTGCGCGGGCGACGGTCGTGTGCGTTCGCGTCGTGAGATCTCGGTCAAGGTTCCCGTCGGCGTCAGCAACGGCATGCGCATCCGACTGGCCTCTCAAGGTGAGGTCGGCCCCGGTGGCGGCCCCGCAGGTGATCTGTACGTCGAAATCGTCGAGCAGCAGCACGAGGTCTTCGTCCGTGACGGCGACGACCTGCACTGCACCATCCGCGTCCCGATGGTCGACGCGGCACTCGGTACCAAGGTCTCCGTCGACGCCATCCTCGACGGCCCGACGGACATCACCGTCGACGCAGGCACACAACCGGGCTCCATCGCCGTTCTGCGTGGTCACGGAATGCCGAAACTGCGCTCCGGGGTTCGCGGCGATCTGCACGCGCACCTCGAGGTCGTCGTACCGTCGCGGCTCGACGGCAAGCAGACGCAACTGCTCGAAGACCTACGGGCCCTGCGCGATCGCGACGCAGCCGAGGTCGTCACCACCGGATCGCAGCACAGCGGCGGATTGTTCTCCCGCCTGCGGGAAGCATTCAGCGGTCGCTGACGATGGCGGCGACGGTCTTCTATCTCGATCCGCTTCCCGACGTCGGCGGCACCGCGGTGCTCGACGGCAAGGAAGGCCGGCACGCCGCCACCGTGCGGCGGATCCGCGTCGGTGAGCGCATTCTGCTGTCCGACGGTCGTGGCGGTATCGCCGACACCGTCGTGACCTCGGCGATGCGCGATCGGCTCGAGATGGCTGTACACGCGCGGTCGGAGGTACCTCGTGCCACGCCGACAGTGGGTGTGGTGCAAGCCCTTCCGAAAGCCGAGCGCTCCGAGTTGGCCGTCGAATTGGCGACCGAAGCCGGTATCGACAGCATCGTGCCGTGGCAGTCCTCTCGCTGCGTGGCGCGTTGGGAGGGTGCCAAGGCAGACAAGGGCGTCGCACGGTGGCAAGCTGTCGCGACTGCAGCCGCGAAGCAATCGCGTCGACCCTTCGTGCCCGAGGTCGCACCGCTCCACACCGGTGGGGAGGTTTTCGCCCTCGCCCGCGGTGTCGTCGAACGTGGGGGAATCGTTGCGGTACTTCACGAAGCGGCGTCCGTGGCGTTCTCGTCGCTGACGTTCCGCGACGTTCCCGAGGTACTGCTCGTCGTCGGACCCGAAGGCGGTCTCACCGAGTCCGAAGTGACGTCGTTGACCGACGTCGGTGCGACGCCGGTCATGTTGGGGCCCACCGTGTTACGCACGTCGACCGCGGCGGCTGTTGCGCTCGGTGCGCTCGGGGTCTCGACGGATCGATGGGCGCAGGCCCCGCTCGATTTCGAGTCCACCACGTGAATCGACAGACCATCTCCTACGGCGAGCATGCCGAGCAGTTCGGGCATCTGTATCTTCCGGAAAAGCCTGTGTCCGAACCGGTTCCGGTCGTCGTGGTGATCCACGGAGGATTCTGGCACGGCCGATACGCGTTGAATCTCGGCACGCAGTACGCGATCGAATTCGCCCGAGCCGGTTTCGCGGCCTGGAACATCGAGTACCGACGCGTCGGCGCGGGTGGGCTGTGGCCCGAGGTGCGACAGGACGTCGTCGACGCGCTCGAGGCCGTCGCCACCGTCGTGCAGCAGCGTTCGGCCCTTGCCTTGGACACCGACGACGTCCGAGTCCTCGGCCACTCGGCAGGTGGTCATCTCGCAGGCTGGCTGGCAGGGTGCCGAGACCTCGCGGTGCGTCCGTCGCGCGTGGTCACCCAGGCGGGAGTGCTCGACCTCGTTGCCGGACCGGCCACAGGCGCCGTCAATCCTGCTGTTCGAGACCTGCTCGGGGTGAGCTTCGAGGACGATCCCGAGCTCTATCGCGCCGCGTCACCGCTGTATCGCGTGCCGACGGGCGTTCCGGTGCACTGCATCCACGGTGCGCTGGACGTTCAGGTGCCCGTGGCCCTGAGCGAACGCTACGTTGCGGCGGCAGTCGACGCAGGCGACGACGCGTCCCTGTCGGTCGTCGAGGGCGAGGATCATTTCGACTTTCTTCGGCCGGGGTCGGTGTGCTGGCAGCAGTCGATCGCGGCAACGACGGCCCCACCAGCCGGTTAATTGGAATGCGAGCGTCGCTGCGCGCGTTAGACTCGGAGCAGTCGAAGCCGTCCGCGACACCCGAAAGCAGGCCATACACACCACGTGAGTGAACACAGCGATCTTCCCGCCGAACGTCTGGTTCGGTCCAGCATGGAACTGGCGCCCGAGGCAGTACTTCCGCTTCTCGGCGCAGCGGACGAGAACCTCAGGGCCCTCGAGCAGGTGTTGACCGCCGATGTCCACGTGCGAGGCAACTCGGTCACCCTCAGCGGCAAAGTCGCCGACGTCGCGTTGGCGGAACGTGTCATCACCGAGCTCGCTGCCGTCGCCAAGCGTGGGCAACCGATCGGCCCCGACGCTGTTCGGCGCACCGTCGGCATGCTCACCGAGGGAGTGAGCGAGTCGCCTGCCGAGGTCCTCAGCCTCGACATCCTGTCGCGACGCGGTAAGACCATCCGGCCCAAGACTCTCAACCAGAAGCGCTACGTCGACGCCATCGACACCAACACGATCGTGTTCGGCGTCGGGCCTGCGGGTACCGGCAAGACGTACCTGGCGATGGCCAAGGCCGTGCAGGCTCTGCAGTCCAAGCAGGTCAGCCGGATCATTCTGACGCGGCCGGCCGTCGAGGCCGGTGAGCGTCTGGGATTCCTGCCCGGCACGCTGCACGACAAGATCGACCCGTACCTGAGGCCGCTGCACGACGCGTTGCACGACATGATGGACGTCGAGGCCATCCCGAAGTTGATGCAGGCCGGAGTCATCGAAGTCGCTCCACTCGCGTACATGCGCGGCCGCACGTTGAACGACGCGTTCATCATTCTCGACGAGGCGCAGAACACCACCGCTGAGCAGATGAAGATGTTCCTCACCCGACTCGGCTTCGGGTCGAAGATCGTCGTGACCGGTGACATCACCCAGGTGGATCTGCCCGGGGGCGCCCGGTCCGGTCTGCGTGCGGCGACGGAGATACTCGGCGACGTCGACGACATCCACTTCGCGCAGTTGACCAGCAGTGACGTCGTTCGGCATCGGCTGGTATCGGACATCGTCGACGCGTACGAGCGGTTCGAATCCTCCAGCAACAGCGATCTCGGCGTGGGCAATCGGGCGCAGCGCCGCTCCGGTGGTGCGCGGTCCGCCCGCCGATAGAGTCGTTCGAATCCTGTCGAGAGAGAAAATGCGAGAAAGAGTAGTGAGCAGTAGATGAGCATCGAGGTGTCCAACGAGTCGGGGATGGACGTCTCCGAAGCGGAGCTGGTGAGCGTCGCCCGGTTCGCGATCGCGAGCATGGACGTTCACCCCGCGGCGGAGCTGTCGATGGTTCTCGTCGACTCGGCGACCATGGCCGATCTGCACATGCGGTGGATGGATCTTCCCGGCCCGACGGACGTCATGTCCTTCCCGATGGACGAGCTCGAGCCGGGCGGGCGTCCCGACGCCCCGGAGCCGGGGCCGTCGATGCTCGGGGACATCGTGTTGTGCCCGTCGTTCGCGGCGGATCAGGCTGCGGCCGCCGGCCACCCACTCGAACACGAGCTGGCGTTGCTGACGGTTCACGGTGTTCTGCACCTGCTCGGGTACGACCACGCGGAGCCGGACGAGGAAAAAGAGATGTTCGGCCTGCAGAACCGGATTCTCGAGGAGTGGTACGAGGATCTGCGCCGCGCCGAGGAAGCCGAACTGCAAGCGGCACGCGATCGACGGCTTCTCGGTAAGACCGGCTTCGCCCGGGGCGACGGCCTGTGAGCAGTGCGCCGGTTCTCATCGTCGCTGCAGTGATTCTGGTTCCCGTCGCGGGACTGTTCGCTGCCGTCGACTCGGCGCTCAACACCGTCTCGCGCGCTCGCGTCGAGGACATGGCGAAGGACGAGCGTCCTGGCGCAGTCGGTCTACTGACGGTCGTCGCGGATCGCCCGCGTTACGTCAATCTGACTGTCCTGCTTCGTATTCTGTGCGAGATCGGCGCAACAGTCCTGCTCGCGGGCGGTCTGATCGACCTGTTGGACGAGAAACTGGCACTTGTCGTCACTGCCGTCGTCATGGTTCTGGTCAGTTACATCGCGGTGGGCGTCGGACCCAGGACTCTCGGTCGTCAGCACGCATATTCGATCGCGCTGTCCGCAGCGTTGCCGTTGCGCGGACTCGGGTGGATCCTCGGCCCGATCAGCCGACTGCTCATCCTCATCGGTAACGCCATCACACCAGGTCGCGGATTTCGCAACGGCCCCTTCGCATCCGAGATCGAATTGCGCGAACTCGTGGACATGGCTCGTGAGCGCGGTGTCGTCGCCGACGGCGAGCGCAAGATGATCCAGTCGGTGTTCGAACTGGGGGATACGTCGGCACGCGAGGTCATGGTGCCTCGGCCCGAGATGGTCTGGATCGAATCCGACAAGTCGGCTGGCCAGGCGACGTCGCTCGCCGTGCGCAGTGGGCATTCCCGTATCCCGGTGATCGGCGAGAACGTCGATGACATCGTCGGTGTCGTATACCTGAAAGACCTTGTGCAGCAGACGTACTACTCGACCGACGGTGGCCGTGGCGTCAAGGTCGACCAGGTGATGCGGCCTGCGGTGTTCGTGCCGGATTCCAAGACCCTCGACAGTCTGCTCGCCGAGATGCAGCGCACCCGAAACCACATGGCACTGCTCGTCGACGAGTACGGCGGCACTGCGGGTTTGGTGACCATCGAGGACGTGCTCGAGGAGATCGTGGGTGAGATCGCCGACGAATACGACTCCGACGAGGTCGTGCCGATCGACGATCTCGGTGACGGAAAATTCCGAATCTCGGCCCGCGTTCCACTCGAGGACGTCGGCGAATTGTTCGGTGTGGATATCGAATCCGAGGACGTCGACACCGTCGGCGGACTCCTCGGGTACGAACTCGGCCGCGTACCGCTGCCCGGATCGCGCGTCGAATCGCACGGGTTGATCCTGATCGGCGAGGGCGGTGCGGATCCGAAGGGCCGCGTGCGTGTGACTACAGTTCTGATCGAAAAAGTACAGTCCTCGGCGACGTCCGGGAACGACGACGACCACGAAACCGAGGATGCCGATGCCTGATTCGAGCGAGCAAGAATTCCGATCCGGATTCGTCTGTTTCGTAGGCCGGCCGAACACGGGTAAGTCGACTCTGACCAACGCCCTGGTCGGCACCAAGATCGCGATCACGTCGTCGCGTCCTCAGACGACGCGGCACACCATCCGCGGCATCGTCCACCGCGAGCACGCCCAGTTGATCCTGGTGGACACACCTGGCCTGCATCGGCCGAGAACCCTTCTGGGACAACGGCTGAACGACCTCGTTCAGGACACGTACTCCGAGGTCGACGTCATCGGACTGTGCATCCCGGCCGACGAGAAGATCGGACCGGGTGACCGGTGGATCCTCGAACAGGTGCGGCACATCGCCCCGAAGACCACGTTGATCGGAATCGTCACCAAGATCGACAAGGTCAAGAAGGAACGCGTCGTACAGCAGTTGATGGCGCTGTCCAAGCTCCTCGGCGAGGACAGTCACGTCATTCCCGTGTCCGCGGCGTCGGGGGAGCAGGTGGAGAAGCTCGTCGACCTCCTCGCATCCGAGCTGCCGCCGGGCCCGGCGTTCTACCCCGACGGTGAGTTGACCGACGAGCCCGAAGAAATCCTCATGGCCGAGCTGATTCGAGAGGCTGCACTCGAAGGTGTGCGCGACGAGCTGCCGCACTCGCTGGCCGTCGTCATCGAAGAGGTGCAGCCCCGCGAGGGCCACGACAACATGCTCGACGTCCACGCAATTCTGTACGTCGAACGTTCCAGTCAGAAGGCCATCGTCATCGGCAAGGGCGGTTCGCGGCTCAAGGAAGTGGGCACCGCGTCGCGCCTGCAGATCGAAAAGCTACTCGGCACGAGGATCTACCTCGACCTTCACGTCAAGATCGCCAAGGACTGGCAGACCGACCCGAAGCAGATGGGGAAGCTGGGGTTCTGAGTTCGCCGCGCGGGGTGGGACGGATTCGGACGGTAGTTGAAACGGTTCGTTAACACCGACGAATTCGTTCTGCTGTTTACTCGGATCGATTGCCCGTCGATTCGAAGGACGCACACCATGCCCGATCACGACATCGCGTCCATCGTTGCTGCCATGTCGTCGCCCGCTGCGCCGCAACGGATGCACGGTGCGATCGACTACCTTCGCTACGAAGGGCGTTGTGACAGCTTCCTTCTCGCGTTCAGAGACCAGGCGACGGGTCGGTTCGTCACTGTCGAGCAGCGTGGTTACGGTGACGACGTGGCGGAGTTCCTCACAGGCGACATCGACAAGCTCCCCGAGTTTCAGAAGCAGTTCAGCCATCTCGACGAGGTGTTCGACTGGACCGAGGTCCCCGGTTTCGGTACGTCCGACACGGCAATGACTGTGCTGCGACCTGGGGGATTCGCCAACGGTGTCCTCATGCTGCTGCACGACGACGCGGGGGCGATCATCGGAATGTGCCACGGCAACGTCGAGAAGGCGCAGTTCCCGACCCCCGCGAAGACCATCCTGGAACGAATGCGTCCTGCATTCACCACGTATGCGAGTGATCTCCGAGCCAAGTCGCGGTTTCGGCTCACTGCGCGCGAGATCGAAATTCTGTCTCTTGTCCGGCAAGGAATGTCGAACGCCGAGATCGGGGAGTCGTTGGTGCTGTCCCCGAGGACGGTGACGACGCACGTGGAGAAGATTCTGCGCAAGCTCGGGGTGCCCAACCGAGTGATGGCCGCCGTGTACGCAACCGAACTCGGCCTGGGTGACGACCGGCGTACCGTCGACTCGATGGCTCTCGCTGCGTCGTAGGTGTTTTCCGCACACGTTCAGAACACGTTCGTCACGTTGTCGAAACATGGGGTTCTGCCGTGCCCGAAACGGCGAGTTGTATTGTGATTCAGAGCATTACGGCTGCGGAATAGATACGTATTTCGACGTATTCTCTCCCAGCGTTTGCTTCTCTACGGTTGTGAACATCCCGCTCGGTTCGACGGTGCACCGTTCGGCTCAACGGAGGCGATTCGCTCTCCTTCACACCCGTAGATCGAAGGAATCACTTCTATGAACAACGCTCCTCACGGGTGCCACGCGTGAAGCCCGGTCGCACGCTGGCCGGCCTCGCCGTTGCAGCTGTGCTGACGATGTCATCGCTCACCGCGTGCAGTACCGCCGATGCCGTCGTCACCGACAACACCTTCGTCATCGCCATCGAGTCCGAGGCGGATGTGCTCGATCCGCAGGTCGCGGGCGGTTGGGTGACGTGGCGCATCAATCAGCAGATCTTCGAACCTCTCGTGACCGAGGACTTGCGCACACCGTCCAGTGAAGCTCCTGTGCCCGCGTTGGAACCCGGCCTCGCCGAGTCCTGGGACGTCTCGCCTGACGGACTGACCTACACCTTCCACATCCGGCAAGGCGTGCAGTTCCACGACGGCACCCCGCTCGACGCCGCCGCAGTCGAATACAACTTCCGTCGCATGTGGGACAAGGAAGCTCCGCAGTATTCAGCCAAAGCCGCCGGTCAGACGAACTTCATCTGGCTCAACACCGAATCCATCGAGACCACCGACGAATTCACGCTCGTCGTGAAGCAGAAGACGCCGTTCTCACCGTTCCTCCGCATGCTTGCGCAGGGCGGCAACGGATCGACGGCGATCATGAGTCCGACTGCCATCGAGACCTACGGCGCTGACATCGCCGATCATCCGGTCGGGACCGGCCCGTTCGTGTTCGACGAGCGGATCCGCGGCGAGCGCATCAGTCTGAAGCGCAACGACAACTACTGGGGCACCGAACCGTCCATCCAAGGCGTCGTCTTCCGTCCGCTTCCCGACGCGTCGGCCCGCGTCGCGGCACTGCGCAGCGGTGACGTCGACATGATTGCCGTGCCGAGTCCGGACAGCGTCGACAATCTCGTCGACGAGGGCTACCAGTTGTCGGAGGGCACTCCGCCGCACGTGTGGTACCTCTCGTTCAACATGCAGGACCCGAACATGGCGATCAAGGAGGTCCGTCAGGCCATCAACCTCGCCATCAACCGCGAGGGGATGGCGACGGATCTGCTCCGCGGCACGGTGAATCCGGCCTATGGCGTACAGGCTCCGGCCAACGGTGCTTACGTCGAACGCACCGATGCCTACACTCGCGACATCGACAGGGCGAAGGAGCTTCTTGCGTCCGTCGGGTTGCAGGACGGATTCACCACGACGCTGATGACCTCGGTCGACGGTTCGGGTCAGATCATCCCGACACAGATGGCCGAGTACCTTCAGCAGAATCTGGCCGAGATCGGCATCACGATGAACATCGATACGCAGGAATGGATTTCGTATCTCGGTACGTGGGCGCAGGGCATGAAGCCCGGAACCGGGATGGCTCAGATGTCCTGGGGTATGACGACCCCGTACTGGCTCTACATCGTGACGTCGTCGAAGTTGCAGGCGCCGAACGGTGTCAACGTCGGCTACTACTCGAGCCCTGAACTGGATGCGGTGATGGACAACGCGATTCAGGCCACCGACGAGGACGTCGCGAACGATTACTGGCGGCAGGCGAACGACATCGTCACCGAGGACGCGGCGTTGGCGCCGGTCGTCAACGACAAGGCCCCCTATGTGCTCGCTCCGTACGTCTCCGGGTTCGTCTCGGCGAGCGAGGAGTGGTACGACCTGAAAGAAGTGAGGCTCGAGCAATGACCGGAACTCTTCGTTCACGATTGCTGTCCACCGTCGCGGTTCTTCTCGGTGTCAGTCTCATCGTTTTCCTTCTGCTGCAATTGGTTCCGGGTGACCCGGCGTTGACGATCCTCGGGTCGGGTGCGACGCAGGAGTCGGTGGCGGCGGTGCGTGCCGAGCTCGGCTTGGACAGTTCGCTGCCGGTGCAGTACTTCGACTACATGGGTGGTCTGCTCCAGGGTGATCTGGGGCGCTCGTTGACGGTGAACAAGCCGGTCACCGAGATCATGATGCCCCGGTTCTGGAACACGATCATCCTGACCGTCGCAGCCCTGGTGCTGTGCGTCGTCATCGGTGTGCCCCTCGGTATCGCCGCGGCTCGCAAGCAGAACGGACTGTTCGACCGGTTCGCGATGTTCGCCTCGCTTGCGGGTGCGAGTGTGCCGGTGTACTGGTTCGGTCTGGTGTTGATCGGCTTCTTCTCGATCAACCTGGGAGTGTTCCCGACGTCGGGGATGTACAACAGCCGTCATCCGGGCGGGCTCGGGGACATGCTCACCCACCTGGCGTTGCCTGCGGTCGCGGCGGCGTTGGTTCCGCTTGCGGTGATCGCCCGGATGACCCGCAGCGTCATGGTCGATGTGTTGCAGCAGGACTACATCCGCACGCTTCGGGCGTCGGGATTGTCCGAGCAGTCCATTCTGTGGCGCCACGGTCTGCGTAATGCGTTGCCGCCGATCGTGAACGTGATTGGCCTGCAGGTCGGCTACCTGCTCGGCGGCGTCGTGTTCGTCGAGGTCGTGTTCGGCTGGCCGGGGCTCGGGCAGCAGCTCTACACCTCGATCACTCAACGCGACATTCCGGTCGTGCAGGCGGGCGTGCTGTTCATCGCACTGGCGTTCGTCGTCGTCAACCTCATCGCCGACATCGCCGTCGGACTCCTCGATCCGCGCACTCGAAAGACGGTGAACGCATGAACGCCGCAGTCGATATCGATCTACGAACTCCCGCAGCAGTTGTGCAGGGGGCAGCCGCCCCGAAAGCGTCGGTCTCCCAGTGGAAGTTGGGACTGCGGACCTTCTGCCGCGACAAGGTAGCGCTGGTCTCGGCGATCTTTCTGATTCTGGTGGCGTTGGCGGCGATCTTCGCGCCGCTGCTGACCTCCTACAGTCCGATCGCAGGCGATCCGGTGAACCGGCTCGCCGGTATCGGCACCGAGGGACACATCCTCGGTCTCGACGGACAGGGCCGCGACATCTTGTCGCGCTTGCTCTACGGTGGCCGCAATTCGCTTCTCGTCGCGGTGATTCCGGTACTCGTGGTCTTCCCGCTGGCATTGCTGATCGGGCTGTTCGCCGGCTACAAACGCAGCCGCGCGGGCGAGGTGCTGATGCGTGTGCTGGATGTGCTGTTCGCGTTCCCGCTCGTGTTGCTCGCCATCGCGCTGTCCGCGGTACTCGGCGCGGGTCTGGGCAATGTCATGCTCTCGATCGGTGTCACACTGATTCCGTACATGGCGCGCGTGGCGTACACCGCGACCGTGCAAGAGGCGAGCAAGGAATACATCGAAGCCGCCCGCGCCTACGGTGCACATCCTGGGCACCTGATGTTCCGTGAGCTCGCACCGAACGTCATCGCACAGTTGATCGTCTACGCAACGACGTTGTGCGGGTTGATGATCGTCGTCGCCGCCGGTCTGAGTTTCCTCGGTGTCGGCGTGGTACCTCCGACACCGGACTGGGGCATCATGACCTCCGACGGCTCGAGCGTGCTGCTCGAAGGCATCTATCACATCGCGACCATCCCCGGACTCGTCATTCTGTTCGTCGCCCTCGCGTTCAACCTCGTCGGCGACGGAATCCGCGACGCTCTCGATCCCAGAAAGCAGACACGATGACCACACCACTGCTCGACGTTCAGAATTTGCGGGTCGACTTCCACACCGACGGCGGCGTCGTGCACGCGGTGAAGAATGTGTCGATCACTGTGCAGCCTGGGGAGATTCGCGGTCTGGTCGGTGAATCCGGCTCCGGGAAGAGCGTCACCTCGCTCAGTGTCCTCGGCTTGCTGGGCTCCGAGCGCGCCCGCATCGAGGGCGGGAAGATCATGTTCCGCGGTGAGAATCTGCTCGACAAGTCGGAGAAGGAGATGCGCGGTATCCGCGGGAGTCACATCGGGTTGGTGTCGCAGAACGCGTTGTCGGCATTGGATCCGTCGTTCACGATCGGCTCGCAGTTGATCGAGGTCATTCGGCTGCACCAGAAGGTCGACAAGGAGACTGCGCGGAAGAAGGCGCTCGAATCGCTCGAGCTGGTGGCGTTGCCGGATGCGGCTCGTCGGATGAAGGCCTATCCGCACGAGCTCAGTGGTGGTCAGCGTCAGCGCGTCGTCATCGCGATCGCGTTGGCGTGCCGCCCGGAACTGCTTCTCGCCGACGAGCCCACCACCGCGCTCGATGCGACGGTGCAGAAGCAGATCCTCGATCTTCTTCTCGACATCAATCGTGAACTGGGAACGGCGATCCTGATCGTGACCCACGACTTCGGTGTCGTCGCGCACCTGTGCTCGCAGGTGACGGTGATGCGGCACGGCGAGGTCATGGAATCGGGCTCGACGAGCGACGTGCTCGAACGCCCGCAGCATCCGTACACGCAGGGGTTGATGAACGCGGTACCGAAACTGCATCTCGACGACTCTGCACGCGCCATCCCACGACGAAGCCGGCGACTCTTCGAATTCAAGCAGCTCGTCTCGGCCCAGGAAGGACACTGATATGACCTCACCGGATTTCGCAGTGCCGCTCGTCGCCGTGCGTGAGCTACGCAAGGTGTACAAGGTGCGAGGTGAGAAGAAGGGGGCCACCGATTTCGTTGCCGTCGACTCGATCAGTTTCGACATCGCCAAGGGCGAAACCTACGGTCTCATAGGTGAGTCCGGGTCGGGGAAGACCACCACGGGCCGGATGGTGCTCGCACTGGAGAAGGCGACGTCGGGTTCGGTTCACTTCGAGGGCAACGACATCACCACGATGACCGAACTCGACATGCGCCGCTACCGCAAACGCATGCAGATCGTGTTCCAGGATTCCGGGTCTGCGTTCAACCCGCGCCGCAGTGTGGGCGCGCAGATCGGGTTCGCTCTCGAACGGTTCCGGATGGCGTCGAAAGGCGAGACCCGGCTCCGTGTCCTGGACGTGCTCAGCCGCGTCGGGATGGAAGCAGCGCACTACGACCGCTACATTCACGAGTTCTCCGGTGGCCAACGTCAGCGCCTCGGTATCGCTCGGGCATTGATCACCGATCCGGACTTCCTCGTCCTCGACGAACCGACCGCGGCCCTCGACGTCTCGGTCCAAGCGCAGATCCTGAACCTGCTCAAAGACCTTCAACAGGAACGAGATCTGACGATGCTGTTGATCACCCACAACCTCGCGCTGGTCGAGCACATGTGCGACCAGGCAGGAGTCCTCGACCACGGAAGGCTCGTCGAATCCGGGTCCGTCGACGAGCTGCTCACCACGCCGAAGACAGCGATCACGCGCTCACTCGTCGACGCAGTCCTCGAACCGACGGCGGTGGCATCATGAGCGAATACGGTTGGGCTGCCGAATCTTTGCGCGCACACGGAGTCCCGGAGGCGATCGTCGCCGATGTGTCCGCGACGGCGGAAGCCTCCCTCGCGTCGGCGATGCGTCTTGCTGCGGCTCTCTCACCGGGCGACCCACTTCCCTTGATTCTCGACACGGCAGGAGACGCGCGATGATCGATCCCACGCAGGCGACAGCACTCGCCATCAATCGCGGCGTGGAGTCCGGCGAACTCGATCCGGTCGATGTGGTCGACGCATACCTCGAGCGGATCGCTGCCGTCGACCCTGCTCTCGAATCGTTCGTTCTGGTGGCGGCCGAGGAAGCACGGGCGGACGCAGCGATCCAACGGGAGGCCGTGCGATCCGGCATACCCGGTGGCCCTCTGCGCGGTGTGCCGTTCGCGGTCAAGGATTTGTACGACACGGCGGGGCACCCGACTCGGTCGGGTTCGCTCGCCTCGTCCGACGCTCCGGCGACCGCCGATGCGACGACAGTGTCCGCGCTGAGGGATGCGGGGGCGATCCTGGTCGGAAAGACGACGACACACGAGTATGCGTACGGCGTCACGACGCCGCCGACAAAGAATCCGTGGGGCCTGGATCGGGTTCCCGGAGGGTCGAGCGGTGGTTCGGGTGCCGCCGTGGGAGCTCGGCTGGCACCGATCGCGATGGGAACCGACACCGGTGGATCCATCCGTATCCCAGCTGCGCTGTGTGGCGTCACGGGCATGAAGGCGACGTACGGTCGCGTCAGCAAACGCGGTGTGACGGTGCTCAGTTGGACGCTCGATCACGCCGGGCCGTTGACGACGACCGTCGCCGACGCGGCTGCGGCCCTCGGCGTGCTCGCGGGCCACGACGCACAGGATCCGTACAGCGTTCGCGTCGCGGTGCCGGACTTCTCCGAACTGTTGGGCAGGGGAGTCGCTGGGCTTCGTCTGGGTGTGAGCGAGAAGTACTTCTGCGATCGGCTGGAGCCGGGTGTAGCGTCTGCGTTCGAGAACGCGGTCCGGGAGTTGGAACGCGCGGGGGCGACGATCGTTCCTGTGACCTTCCCCGGCGTCGAACTGTCACCCGATATCGTCGGCGTGATCGCCAGCGTCGAGGCCGCGTCGTTCCATCAGAATCGTGCGAACTCGCGCCCGGATCTGTTCGGCCCAGACGTCGTCGACGCGTTGCGTGCGGGTCATCTGCACACGGGCGTCGCCTATGTCGATGCGCAGCGTGCACGATCCGTCGTCACCGCGGGCATGCACAGCGTCTTCGCCGGCGTCGACGCGTTGCTCTCGCCGACGATCGCAGGAACCGCACCCGTTCTCGGATCTACTCGATCCGCTCTGGGAGACAGCGAAATCGACGTGTTGAACTCGCTCAACGCATTGACGGTTCCTGCCAACGTCACCGGAATGCCTGCCTTGTCCGTCCCGTGTGGTTTCGACGACGCAGGACTGCCCGTAGGCCTGCAGATCATGACGCCGCCGTTCCAGGAAGCCCTGGCATTCGCAGTCGGGCAGGCATTCGAGGCGCGCACCGATTTCGCCGCCGCAGTACCGACCACCGCAACAGTCAAAACAGGAGAATTATTATGACGGACAACGACTTCCAGCCGACGAAGGAACAACTCGCCACGGTGTTCGAGTATGCTGGGCTGCCCGTGAGCGCCGAGCGCCTCGAATCCGAATTCGACACCTACAGTTCCACTCTCGCTCTCATCCGTAAGGCGAGCATTCGCGGAATCGGCGAGACGGTCCCCGCCGCTGCATTCAACGCGTCCTGGGAATAGACACCACACCGAATCGGAAGGCCCGCACATGGAAATCTACGAACTCTCGCTGTCCGACGTCGCCGAGAAGATCAAGTCGAAGGAAGTCTCGCCCGTCGAGGTCGCGCAGTCCTCGCTCGATCGCCTCGCCGAGGTCGAACCGGCGATCACGTCGTTCGTCACCGTGACAGGCGAGCATGCGCTCGCCCAGGCCGCGGTGGCCGAGGCGGACATCGCTGCCGGACACTACAAGGGCCTGCTGCACGGAATCCCGCTCGGCGTCAAGGACCTCTACGACACCGCGGGCATTCTCACCACGTCGAGTTCAGCGCAGCGTGCGGAAAACGTCCCGACGTCCGACTCCGCGTCCGTGGCCAAGCTGTCCGAGGCGGGCATGGTCATGATCGGCAAGACGCACACCCACGAATTCGCCTACGGCGCAACGACTCCGACATCGGGAAACCCGTGGGACCCCACCCGCACACCCGGCGGTTCGTCCGGCGGATCGGGTGCCGCCGTTGGAGCCGGAATCGTGCACGTCGCGCTCGGCAGCGACACAGGTGGATCGATCCGCATCCCCGCGGGACTGTGTGGAACAGTCGGGCTCAAGCCGACGTTCGGACGGGCGTCCCGCGCAGGCGTCGCATCGTTGTCCTGGTCACTCGACCATGTGGGACCGTTGACCCGCAACGTGATCGATGCCGGTCTCGTCATGGCTGCGATGTCCGGATACGACCGTCGCGACCCTGCGTCGGTGAATCTGCCAACCCCCGACTTCGTCACCGGAATCGACGGCGGAGTGGCGGGTAAGCGCATCGGTATTCCGACCAACTTCTACAACTACCACGTCGAGCAGGAGACCCAGGACGTTGCGCGACGCGCCGCTGAGGTACTGCAGGGCTTGGGCGCGGAACTGGTGGAGGTGGAAATCCCTCTCGCCGAATACATCCTGCCCGTCGAGTGGGGCATCCTCACCGCCGAAGCGAGCGCTTATCACATGGATGCGCTGCGCCGTTCGCCGGAGAGGTTCACCGAGGAAGTCCGCACGCTCGTCGAGGCCGGAGAGGTCGTTCTCGCGACCGACTACATCAACTCCATCCGCCTTCGCACCAGGATTCAAGAGGCGTGGCGCGACATGTACAGCAGCATCGACGTGCTTCTCGCGCCGACGGTCCCCGGCGTCGCTGCGCTGCGTGAAGATCCCTACTTCCGCTGGGACGACGGCGTCGTCGAGGGCGCGACGAGTGCGTACTCGCGAATGTCGGCTCCCGCCAACGTGACCGGACTTCCGGCTCTGCAGGTACCCGCTGCCTTCTCTGCGACCGGACTACCCATCGGAGTCCAGATCATCGGCAAGCCGTTCCACGAGGCGGAGATTCTGCAGGTCGGATTTGCGTTGGAGCAAGCGACGGACATCGTCGGGCGTATCGCGCCGGTGGCAACGGCGGCAGTACCGGTATGACGGCAGCACGCGCCGCGGTCTCCTCGGTCGTCGTGATCGAGGAGATCGTGGGGCACGAACTCGAGTCCGATGTGGCGGTCGCTCTGCACGAACTGCGCCACGACCATCGCGTCGAGTACGTGCACCTCGATTCCGGCGACCTCGATCGTAGTCGCCTGCGAGTGACGTCCGACGCCGGAAACGACTACGCCATCGCGCTCCCACGGAACAAGAGATTGGTCGACGGCGCCGTTCTGGTGCTGAACACAGGCCGCGCCGTCGTCGTCCGCGCAGGCCGACCGCAGCAGCTGTGCCTGCGAGCGATCGACACCGCGTCGGCGATGCAGTTGGGATTCCTTGCCGGACATCTGCATTGGAAGGCGACGATGGACGCCGAGACGATGACGGTCACGCTGGAAGGGCCCGAGTCCGACTATCGGGCGCGCATCGCGGATCTGATGTCGTCGGGTGGCGTCGAGCAGCTGTCCGAGTGACGGACGATCTCGTCACCGTACTGCGGTTGGCGGACAGCGCCTTTCCGTCGGGCGGATTCGCGTTCTCGTCCGGTCTGGAGGGCGCTGTGCGTGATGGTTTCGTCGTCGACGAATGCGATGTGCGGGAGTTCGCCGAGGAGGCCGTCACGAGTCGGTGGCACACCCAGGATCGTGTACTGCTTCGACGTGCCTGGTCCGATGCTCGTGGAGCAGACGAACTGGCGGAGGCGTCGACTGCGATGTCGACCCTCCGCGATGCGTCGCGCAGATCGGGCGCGGCGCTTCTGTCCACGTTCGCAGCGCTCGAGAGCCCCGACGCGGTCGCCTATCGAGGACTCGTCCTGAAAGGAGAAGCGCCAGGGCATCTTCCGGTTGCACAGGCGATCTGCTTTCGCGGGCAGGGTCTGAGCGTCACTGCGGCAGAGGCAATCAGTGGGTGGCAGGTGTTGTCCGGGATCGCCAGTGCTGCTTTGCGGCTCGGTGTGACGGGACACGTTGGAGCGCAACGAGTTCTGGCATCCGCCGAACCTGTATTGACCGCGACGCTTGCGGCGAGTGTCGACCGATACCCGTCGTCGTTCTCAGTATTCGCCGACATCGCCGCGCAACGCCGGGTCGACGGTATTCGGTTGTTCGCCAGTTGAAATGCTTCGAAGAAGGAGACATCGGTGTATCTCACCCCAACCGAGATGGAGCGTCTGACGGTCTTCACCGCGGCGCAGATCGCTCGGCGCAACCTGGCCGAAGGCGTGCGACTCAGCCATCCGGAAGCCGTCGCCTACCTCACCGACGAGATCCTGCTCGCCGCGAGAAAGGACATGACCTTCGAGAAGGTGATCGACCACGCATGCCACCTACTCACCAGGGATCAGGTCATGGACGGTGTGCCGTACATGCTGTCGATCCTGCTGGTCGACGCGCCGTTCGCGGAGGGCACCAAGCTCGTGACCGTCGTCGACCCGATCGCAGGCAGCGCCGACGAGATCGTTCCAGGAGAAATCGTTGCGGCGGATGCGCCGGTGGAGCTGTTCGGCGGGCTCGACTCCATCGAGGTGCGCGTCGTCAACACAGGAGATCGGGACGTGCAGGTGCGTAGCCAAACACACTTCTTCGAGTCCAACACAGCGCTCGAATTCGACCGCCGTGCGGCGTGGGGTCACAAGCTCGAAGTAGCCGCGGGCGCAGGAGTTCGCTTCGAACCGGGGATTCCCGTGATCGTCCGCCTCGTACCGATGGCCGGAGATCGCGTCGTACATGGGTTTCGGGGTCTGGTAGACGGTTCGCTCGACGAAAGTGAAGTGCAGTGATTCGCATCGACCGCGCGTCGTACATCCGTATGTTCGGTCCGACGACGGGAGACCGTGTCCGACTGGCAGATTCGAATCTCTTCGTCGAGATCGAGCACGATCTCACGACACCTGGGTACGAATTGCTGGCAGGCGCAGGCAAGAACGTGCGCGACGGTGAAGGCTACCGGCCGAATTCGACGTCGTCGACCGGCGCGTTGGACTATGTGTTCACCAATGCGACGATCGTCGATGCGGTCACCGGAATCATCAAAGCGGACATCGGAATTCGTGACGGAATCATCGTCGGCATCGGCAAGGCAGGTAATCCCGACGTCATGCCCGACGTGACGCCGGGTATGACCGTGGGGCACATGACGACGCCCATCCCGTCCGAAGGACTCATCGTCACCGCGGGGACGATCGAGACCCATGCGCACCTGATTTCGCCGCAGCAGTCCGAGCATGCGCTGTCGACCGGCACCACCACGTTGATCGGGGGCTCACCTGGTCCGGCGTTCGAAGTCGGGTCGGGCAGCACCCGCAATCTCGGACTGTTTCTTCGTGGCGGTGAGGGTTCGGCGATGAACTTCGTCGCGTTCGGGCGTGGATCGTCCGACGCCGATGCCGTGCTCGAATCGGTGGCTGCAGGCGCAGGCGCAGTCAAGATCCACGAGGACTTCGGCGCATCGCCTGCCGTGATCGACGCGACTCTACGGGCGGCCGATTCGGCGGACTTCGCTGTCCACTTGCACACCGACTCGATCAACGAATTCGGGTTCGCCGAGACGACGATGTCGACCATCGGAGACCGGACCATTCACATGTATCACGTCGAAGGCGCAGGCGGAGGGCATGCGCCCGACCTGATCCGGTGCGTCGGATACGACAACGTCATTCCGGCATCGACCAATCCGACGAATCCGTACACCGCCTATGCGCTCGACGAAGGTGTGCCGATGACGATGGAAGCCCACAACATGAACTGGAACGCGCCGGAGGACGTCGCGTTCGCAGAGGCTCGCATTCGGCCGCAGACGATGATCGCCGAGGACTTCCTGCACGACATGGGCGCGATCTCCATATTCGGAAGCGACACACAGGGAATGGGCAGGGTCGCCGAGAACACCGCGAACTGCTGGCAGTTGGCCGACATCATGAAGCAACGTGTCGGGCGACTGCCGGAGGAGACCACGGCAGGCTCGGACAACGAACGGGTCAAGCGCTACATCGCGAAACTGACGGTGAATCCGGCGATTTCGATCGGAGCGGGCCGTCACCTCGGATCCGTCGAGGTAGGGAAGATCGCGGATCTCGTCCTGTGGGCACCTGCGTTCTTCGGTGTGAAGCCGAACTTCGTGATGAAGAACGGGTTCGTCGCGTGGGCTGCTCTCGGTGACGCCGCAGGGAGCATCTCGCGGTCGGAACCGGTTGTGCAGCGTGCCAATTGGGGATCATTGGGGTCTGCGCCGGAAGAGCTCGGGTTCGTGTTCATGTCATCGTTGGCGACCGACGCGGGACTACCGGAGGCTCTCGGCCTTCGGAAGAACGTCGTGACGATCGACTCCGTACGACACCTGCGCAAGGGTGACATGGTGCGCAACACGGCACTTCCCCACATCGATGTCGATCCACGCACATTCGACGTGCGCGCCGACGGCCAGCTTCTCACCGGCGAACCGGCGACGACGGTTCCCTTCTCACGGAGGTACATGCTTCGATGAACTCACTGCGCGCAGCACGAATCGGCATCGGCGGCCCCGTCGGTTCCGGAAAGACCGCACTGGTCGAGCAGTTGATTGCCGAGTTCGCACGCCGGAATCGAGCGGTGTCGGTCATCACCAACGACCTCGTCACCGAGGAGGACGCCGAACGGGTGCGGCGCTCGGGGCTGATCGATCCCGCACGTGTCCGAGCCGTCGAGGCCGGGGGATGTCCGCACACCGTGATTCGAGAAGACCCGTCGCTCAACATCGCGATGGCCGATCAGCTCGAAGCCGAGTTCCCCGACACCGAGGTTCTGCTGCTCGAGAGCGGTGGTGACAACCTTGCGTCGACGTTCTCGCGCGATCTCGTCGACTACTGGGTGTTCGTCATCGACGTCGCCGGGGGAGACGACATTCCGCGCAAGCGCGGCCCTGGCGTCGTACGGTGTGATTTGTTGGTGGTCAACAAGATCGACCTCGCACAGTACGTCGGAGCCGACCTCGAACTGATGCTGAAGCAAGCCGACGACGTGCGTGGTGGACGGCCCATCGTGTGCACCAACGCGCGAACAGGTGTCGGCATCGGAGACGTCGTCGACGTCTTCGACCGCGAAGTCCTGTTCGTGTGAGCGAGGCGCTGGACCTGTCGTTCACCACGATCGGCACGCGCACGGTCTTCGATAGGCGACGCTACCGGTGGCCGCAGACGGTCGGCCGGGTGTTCTACACCGACCCTGGAGACGCCGGCCGCGGCCGCGTGATCGTGCAGAACTCGGGTGCATCCCTGCATCCAGGGGATCGAGTCGAGCAGCGGGTGTCGGCGTCGACGGGTGCCCGCATCGACGTCGTCGGCCAGGGGGCGATGCTCGTCACCGGTACACCTGGCGGTCGAGCGGGTGTCGAAGATACCGAACTACGTGTCGACCACCAAGCACATCTCGCGTTCCGTCCCGAGCCCCGGATTCTGACGCCGTATGCGCATGCTCGGCAGGACACACGCGTCGGCCTGAACGGAACGGGGACAGTGCTTCTGACGGATGCGGTCGTCGTACATCCCGGCGTGACTGCCGAGACGTTCGGCAGCTTCCGGTCGAGCGTCACCGTGACGACGGGAGGCAGAGTGCGGGCGTTCGACGCGCAGCATGCGTCGTCGCTGCCGTTCCCGAAGTCCGGTTTGCGGGCGTTCGCGACGGTGTATCTGCTGGGTGCAGGAGCCGTCGACGTTCCAGTGGGCGATCTGCCCGGGGTGTACGCGGCGGCGACGACCTTGCCCGACGACGTGGGAGTCGCTGTACGCCTCGCGGCGACGGATGGGGATACCCTCCGCGCAGGTATCGAAGGCGCGGTCGGCCTGCTCAGCTCCGTGTGTGGCGGGCATTCACTGCCGTGACACGGCCACTCTCGCGACTTCGGCGGGGTCGATCAGATGCGAATGGTCGTCGTTCCCGGCGTGAATTCGGACGACGTCGATACGGCCGTTGAACTTGGTCGTCTCGCTGTAGTGCGCGCTGACCGGCATGCCGTAATCGTCGCCGATATCCGTCGTTTCTTCGGCCGAGAAGATCATCGGCTGTGTCTGGTCGACTCGTCCTACACCCACCACGTGTCCATCGTAGAAGAGACTGACGTCGCCGCCCTTCGCGAGACCGCCTCCGTCGTAGGCGAATTCGGCTCGAATTTGATGGCGCCCTTCGGGGATGTCGTCGGTCGCCTCGGTCACGAACTCCTGCATGCCGAGGAGGTTGTAGACGAAGACGGCTCGCCCCTTCTTCGCGTGCAGTGCCCATCCGCCGAATCGCCCGCCTTGCGCGATGATGACGCCCTCCGTGGTGTGTTCAGCGGGAATCTCGATCGAAGCGGTCACGGAGAACGATCTGTTCTTGATGTCGAGGACGCTGTTCTCGCTCAGCCGCTTCATGCCGGGGAACAGCACTTGAGTATCGCCCGAGACCAATTGCGGCCGACCGGCGATCGTGGCGTTGAGTCGTTCGAAGCGCCGGTCGTCGATGGGCAGCACGTTGTACTTCACTGCTTCGATCAACCACAATCGTTGCAGCGCAGCGAGTTTCTCGGGCATCTCCGACGCGAGATCGTGTGCCTGCGTCCAATCGTTCCGGCCGTCGTAGAGCTCCCATACGTCGTCGTCGAGCGCAGGTGGGACTTCATTCGGGAGCCATGGGGTGCTGTGCTGGGTGACGGCACTCCAGCCTTTGAAGTAGATGCCGCGGTTGCCCGCCATCTCGAAGTACTGGAGGTCGTGTCGCTCTTCGGCATTCGCGTCGTCGAAGCTGTAGAGCATGCTCGTGCCCTCGAAGGGAGACTGCTGTACGCCGTTCACATATGTCGGCTCGGGGAGGCCTGCCGCGGCGAGCACCGTCGGCGCGACGTCGATGACATGCGTGAATTGTGTACGGTTCTCGCCCGAGGCTGTGATTCCCGCCGGCCAGTGCACGATGGTCCCGTTCCGGGTTCCGCCCCAGTGCGAGGCGACCTGCTTGGTCCATTGGAACGGCGCACACATCGCCCACGCCCATCCGACCGAGTAGTGGTTGTAGGCATCCGGTGTGCCCAGTTCGTCCTTGACCTCCGCCATGAATTCGGGGGTTTCGATCGCGGCGAGTCCGTTGAAGTTCGCCATTTCGTTGAATGCGCCGTTCACCGTGCCCTCGGCCGAGGCTCCGTTGTCGCCGATGATGTAGTACACCAGGGTGTTCTCGAGTGCTCCGACCTCCTCGATCGCATCGACGAGCCTGCCGACGTGGTAATCGGTGTGTTCGAGGAATCCCGCATACACCTCCATCTGCCGTTCGAGGACAGGCTTGAGAACATCGCTCATCTCGTCCCCGGCAGGGATCACGTCGGGGCGTGGGGTCAACGCTGCATCGGCCGGAACGACGCCACGGCGCTTCTGCTGCTCCAGCGTCTTCTCTCGTTGGGCGTCCCAGCCGTCGGCGAATCGGCCTGCATACTTGTTCGACCATTCGCGCGGCACGTGATGCGGGGCGTGGGTCGCGCCCGGTGCGAAATACAGGAAGAACGGCTTGTCGGGCGCGAGTGCCTTCTGAGTGCGGACCCAGTCGATGGCGTGGTCGGCGAGATCCTCGGTGAGGTGGTAGCCCTGCTCGGGAGAACGGTCCGGTTCCACAGGGGCGAACCCCTCGTAGAGCGCGGGGTAGTACTGATTGTTCTCGCCGCCGATGAACCCGTAGAACTGTTCGAATCCGCCGCCACCCGAGGGCCAGGCGTCGAACGGTCCGACCGGGGATGTCTGCCACGGCGGGACCTCGTGACATTTACCGAACTGGGCTGTCGAATATCCGTTGAGCTTCAACGTCATCGGTAGTGTTGCTTTCGAATTGGGCCGCACACCACAGGAACCCGGTGCCGACGTCGCCGTCTCGGTGATCATGCCCATTCCGACGGAGTGGTGGTTTCGGCCACTGAGCAGAGCTGCTCTGGTCGGCGCGCACAGTGCGGTGGTGTGAAAACGACTGTAAGTCAGCCCGTTTCGCTGAAGCAGTTCTGCGGTCGGGGTGTTGGCCGGCCCGCCGAAGGCGCTACTCGCGCCGTAGCCCACATCGTCCAGCAGGACGATCAGTACGTTCGGTGCCCCTGGAGGCGGGAGCAACGGTTCGATCGGTGGAAACGACGTGTCAGGATCTTTCGCGTCGTACGTCACCAGGCCCAGGTGCTGTCGATCCGGAATGGGGAGAGAGCCGCGCTGTGCGGCCGATCGGTCTGTCATGAACTCACTCTTTCCTTGCGGTCGGTGAGCACTGGCGGCTGTCTCGATCGACTCTGAATCTCGTGATCATGCGCGAGACCCCACTTCTCGCTCACAGAACGGTGAATACGGCGGCACTTGATCCGTACCGTTCGAGCGTAGGTCGCCGACTCCGCGCTGCGGAGGGGTCTTAGGTAACTGCCACACGCCGCGCAGATGCGTCGACACATGCGAGAGCGTGGGACAATGGAGGGCGTGAGGCTCTATCGGGACAACGCGGTCGTGCTGCGTCAGCACAAGCTGGGCGAGGCCGACCGCATCGTCACGCTCCTGACGCGCGACAACGGCATCGTCCGGGCCGTCGCCAAGGGGGTTCGTCGCACGAAGTCGAAGTTCGGCGCGCGCCTGGAGCCGTTCGCGCATGTCGACGTCCTGCTGCATCCGGGCCGCAACCTCGACATCGTGACCCAGGTGCACACGGTCAACGCGTTCGGCGGTAACATAGTCAGCGATTACGGCTGTTACACGACCGGCTGTGCCGTGCTCGAGACGGCCGAGCGCCTCGCTGGTGAGGAACATGCACCAGCCAAGCGTTTGCATCAGTTGACGGTGGGCGCTCTGCGGGCGCTCGCCGACCGCACCCGCCCACCGGAGCTGATTCTCGACGCGTTCCTGCTGCGTGCGATGGGCTTCGCCGGCTGGGCGCCGTCGTTGACCGAATGCGCACGCTGCGCCGCCCCTGGGCCGCACCGCGCGTTCCACGTCGCTGCAGGTGGATCGGTGTGCGTGCACTGCAGACCTCCGGGGTCGGCCACTCCGATGACCGGCGTCCTCGACCTGATGGTCGCGCTCGAGCGTGGTGAATGGGACTACACGCAGGCGACGACGACGTCCGTGCGCAGCCAGGCCAGCGGCCTCGTCGCAGCCCACCTGCAGTGGCATCTGGAACGGCAACTGCGGACGTTGCCGCTCATCGAGCGGTCGGCCCCTCATCACGGCGAGCCTGATTCGGCTCGCGTGTCGGCCGTCGGGCAGGATGAAGACCGTGATTCTTCGACGCGAGCCGCGCACTCAGCCTGACGGCGAACGGGCGATACGTCCCCCGGATCCACACCCGTCGGGAGCGAAGCCTCCGATCCTGCAGCCCGAGTTGATTCCGAAGCACGTCGCGCTCGTCATGGACGGCAACGGTCGCTGGGCGCAGGAGCGAGGCATGCCGCGCACCGCCGGCCACGAACGCGGCGAAGCAGTACTCATGGACACCGTCTGCGGGTGCATCGACATCGGAGTGAAGTGGCTGTCGGCGTACGCGTTCTCGACGGAGAACTGGAAGCGCAGCCCCGACGAGGTGAAGTTCCTGATGGGCTTCAACCGCGACGTGATCCGGCGCCGACGCGACGAGATGAACGAGATGGGCGTGCGCGTGCGGTGGGCTGGTCGTCGACCACGCCTGTGGCGCAGCGTCATCAAGGAACTCGAGGTCGCCGAGGAGCTGACGAAGAAGAACACCGTCATGACGCTGACGATGTGCGTCAACTACGGTGGCCGCGCCGAGATCGCCGATGCCACAAAGGAAATCGCGCGTGAAGTCGCTGCGGGACGGCTGGATCCGGAGAAGATCACCGAGGCAACCGTCGCCAAGTATCTCGACGAGTCCGACATGCCCGACGTCGACCTCTTCCTTCGCCCGTCGGGTGAGCAGCGGACGTCGAATTTCTTGATCTGGCAGTCGGCCTATGCCGAGTTCGTGTTCCAGAAGAAATTGTTCCCGGACTTCGATCGCCGCGACCTGTGGGAAGCATGCGTCGAATATGCATCCAGGGACCGCCGATTCGGGGGAGTGAAGTATGAGTGAGCCTTTGTCGCTGCAGTCGAGGGCCGAGCTCGCACTGACGCAGTTCGCGGCCGTGACCCGCGGCGAGGAAGGTTCGCTGGGCTTCGATTACGCGGGCGCGCTGTGCTCGTTGCGTTCGGTGGCTTTGTCGCCCGGGCTGGAAGTGCTGTCCCTGACGGCCGTCCTTGCGTGGGATCGCCCGCTGAAAGCCGCGTTGCACAAGAAGGTCGCCGACCGTAATGCGGACTCGCAATTCGGATCGATCTCGGTGAACGTGCACGAGAAGTCGGCAGATGTGTTGCTGCGCTACACGTTTCCGGCAAGCGGTCTGGACGACGAGGCTCTCATGACGATGCTCGTCCTCGTGCTCGGGGGAGTGGAGAAAGCGCGTGAGGGTCTGCTGCCGTGAATCCCATGTGCACGGAAATACATAGCGGGCTATGTATTTCCGTGCACATGGAGGTTATTTACCCCGACACTCGCTGCACGTACCGAAGATCTCGACGGTGTGGCTGACGTCGCTGAATCCGTTGCTCTCCGCGACGTTCTGAGACCACTTCTCGACGGTCGGGCCCTCGACTTCGACGGTGTACCCGCAGTGGCGGCACACCAGGTGGTGGTGGTGACCGGACGAGCAGCGGCGGTAGACGGATTCGCCGGTGTCGGTGCGCAACACGTCGACGGTGCCTGCGTCGGCGAGGGTCTGCAACGTGCGATAGACGGTGGTCAGACCGATTCCCTCACCGCGCTTGCGCAGCTCGTCGTGCAGATCCTGAGCCGACCGGAATTCCTCGATGTTGTCGAGAAGATCGGAGATCGCACTCCGCTGCTTGGTCGCGCGTACTCCGACGGCAACGGGTTTGCGCGGCATGGGGGACTCGGTCACGAATATCAGCCTTCTTCTGCGTGGGCAACGGCGTCGACGACGATGTGTGCGAGGTGGTCGTCGACGAGACGGTAGAGCACCTCACGTCCGTTGCGTTCTCCGCGGACCACACCGGCGGATTTGAGCACACGAAGGTGCTGGCTGATCAACGGCTGTGTGACACCGAGGGCGCCGACGAGTTCGTGTACGCATCGCTCGGACTCGCGGAGCTGAAGGACGATCGCGATGCGCACCGGTGCGGCCAGGGCGCGCAGAATGTCACCGGCTGCGACGAGGGTGTCCTTCGGCGGAACGGGTGCGGGAGGTGCCGACACGAACGGGTCGTGCGTATGTGTAGCCAGAGCGTCGTCCGTGCGACCGTCGTCACCCAGCGGCGAAGGGTCTGTTTCCAGCATTGCCAACGGAAATCTCCTTCGAACGTGTCCGGGATAGTCGCTTCAGACTAGTCCAGCGAGTGTTAATGCAAATCACTTCCATTTTGATATGCACGAGTATGCATGTCAAACGAGATGGGGAGCGTTCGGAGAAACCGGTCACGACCGATAGGCTCTGAGCCTGTACAAAGTCCCTCTCGCAAGACACAAGATGGAGAGCTCCGCCAGTGGCACCCAAGTCCAAAGTCGAAACCGTCGCCAACCTCGCCAAGCGGCGAGGACTCGTCTACCCGTGCGGCGAAATCTACGGCGGTACCAAGTCGGCGTGGGACTACGGCCCTCTCGGCGTCGAGCTCAAGGACAACATCAAGAAGCAGTGGTGGCGCAACATGGTCACCAGCCGTGAGGACACCGTCGGGCTCGACTCGTCGGTCATCCTGCCCCGCCAGGTGTGGGAGGCCTCCGGCCACGTCGAGACCTTCTCCGATCCGTTGGTCGAATCGCTCATCACGCACAAGCGCTACCGCGCCGATCACCTCATCGAGGCGTACGAGGAGAAGCACGGACACCCGCCGGAGAACGGCCTCGCCGACATCCGTGACCCCGAAACGGGCGATCCGGGCCAGTGGACCGAGCCTCGCGCGTTCTCGGGTCTGCTCAAGACGTTCCTCGGACCGGTCGACAACGAAGAAGGCTTGCACTACCTGCGGCCCGAGACCGCTCAGGGCATCTTCGTCAACTTCGCGAATGTGTTGACCACGTCGCGCAAGAAGCCGCCGTTCGGCATCGGTCAGATCGGCAAGAGCTTCCGCAACGAGATCACCCCCGGCAACTTCATCTTCCGCACGCGTGAGTTCGAGCAGATGGAGATGGAGTTCTTCGTCAAGCCCGGCGAGGACGACGAGTGGCATCAGTACTGGATCGACTACCGCATGAAGTGGTACACCGACCTCGGCATCGATCCGGAGAACCTGCGTCTGTACGAGCACGCGCAGGAAAAGCTGTCGCACTACTCCAAGCGCACGGTCGACATCGAGTACCGCTTCAAGTTCCAGGGCAGCGAGTGGGGCGAGCTCGAGGGCATCGCCAACCGCACCGACTACGACCTGTCGGTGCACTCGAAGGCGTCGGGCCAGGATCTGAGCTTCTACGAGCAGGCCACCGACACTCGCTACACGCCGTACGTCATCGAGCCGGCGGCCGGTCTGACGCGTTCGTTGATGGCATTCCTCGTCGACGCGTACACCGAGGACGAAGCTCCCAATGCCAAGGGTGGCGTCGACAAGCGCGTCGTGCTCAAGCTCGACCGTCGCCTCGCGCCGGTCAAGGTCGCCGTGCTGCCGCTCTCGCGTAACGCGGACCTGACGCCGAAGGCGAAGGACCTCGCTCAGCAGCTGCGTCAGTTCTGGAACGTCGAGTTCGACGACGCCGGTGCCATCGGCCGTCGCTACCGTCGTCAGGACGAAATCGGTACGCCGTTCTGCATCACGGTCGACTTCGACACCCTCGACGACCAGGCCGTGACGATCCGCGAGCGCGACACGATGGCGCAGGAACGCGTCGCGCTGGATCAGGTTCAGGCTTACCTGGGAGCGCGCCTGCTGGGTGCGTGACACCTACCTCTGTATAACCGAATGGCGCCCTCGGTCACTCTGAGTGACCGAGGGCGCCATTCGTTCTATCCGGGGTGGGGTGGAACCAGGGATGGAAGCCGGCCGACCTAGAACCGGCCGCCGCTCGTGCGACCGCCGCCGCCTCCACCACCTCCGCCGAAGCCTCCACCTCCGAAGCTTCCGCCCCCGAATCCACCACCGAAGCCGCCGCCACCTCGGCTGCCTCGCAACACGCTGTCGATGAGGATGCCGCCGAGCACGGCACCTGCGGTACTTCCGCCGGATCCTCCGCGTGGTCGCCGGCTGTCTTCCCAGTCGCGGACGTCGGCCTGCGCGGTCTGCGACGCACGTGCCGCCAATTGTGCTGCGGCTTGGGCATGTTGGAGCGCCTTCGCCGGGTCCGATGCTTCGAGCCTGCGCGCGGCGTCGAAATGCCGTTCCGCCTCGGCGAGGTGGGTCCGCGGGGCAGCACTGACGCCTCCGCGTCGTGTCGAGATGTAGTCCTTCGCGGCGGTGATTTGCGACTGCGCTCCACCGAGGTCTCGTTGCAGCCGAGCGCGCAGCAGGTCCTCCTGAGTCTTCGCTTCGGTGGCATCGTCGATCACTGCATCGAGGTGCCGGTCCGCTTCCACGAGTTGGTTGAAGCTTCCGAGCGGATCGCTGGCCTGGGACGCTTCGGCGACGCGCAGCGCCTTTTCGGCTGCGGCGCGGGCGGTCTGCAGTTCCGGTCCGCCGTGCTGAGCCAACGTGGTTGCGTTGGCGATGTCGCGTCGGACATCCTCGATCGCTGCAGGCAACGTTGCGATCGCATTGCGAATGTCGTTCTGCGCGTGGTCGACTCCGTCGAGCAACGAACGAGCCTGGTCGACGGCCTTCTCCGCGGTCCGGACTGCCGCGACGAGGTCACCCTGCTGCCCAGCAGGTTTGGCGGCTGCGGCACGGCCCAGTTCGATGTTCCGCTCAGCCAGTTCGATGTCTTCGCGGGCCATCACGATGTTCGACGAGATCGACGCAAGTGCGGGTTCGGCGAACTCGGTGTGCAACTGAGCCAGTACCTTGTCCGACTCGGGAACCCGAACGGTGAGTTCGACGACTGCCTGCGTCAACGAATCGAGCGTCGAGCCGGCGTTGATCAGCAGATCGCGCATCTCGTCGAACTCGGTGACGCGTGAGTCGAGTTCGTGGTCGGCACGCCCGCACGACGAGATGATCTGAATCAGCATGGCACGCCGCTGATCCGGAGTCTCGGGGATCGCGTCGTCGAGTCGCTGACGGACTTCGAACGCGGCACCGAGCGCCTTCTTCGCCTCCTCGAACGCGGCGATGAACGGAGCAGCCGTCGTGTCGCCGAACTCCGAGCGAGCAATCGACAGTTCTTCCTCGCTTGCCCGGACTGCGTTGTCGGTTTCGACGAGCATGGAGTGAGCGCGCGCATCGAGGATGTCGAGCGGCAGCGCCGAGAGTGCAGCTGTGTCGGTCGGATCGATCTGGTGTGCCGCTTCGATGCTCGCCTGCTGGTGCTTCTTCTTCCGTCGAGACGAGTAGACGACGGCGCCCCCACCCGCGACGACGACCGCACCCGCGCCGATGAGCCACGGCGTAGCGGAGCCGCCGGACCCTGAGGAGGAGTAGGCGTCGGAGAGGGAACCTGCCGTCACGATCGCGGCTCCTGCCCAGTCCTCCTCGCGGAGTGCAGGTTCGATGTTGTCGGTCTGCATCTCGGTGATTTCTGCGTCGGTGATCTGAGTCATCCCCGTGGGAACCCACATGCCGTAGGAGCGGTCGACCGTCGCGACGGCAAGCAGGACGTCACGGTCACCGAGGCCGCTTGCCTGTGCTGTCGCCTGTGTCCATGCCGACGGGTCGGTGTTGTCGAAGTCGCCAACATAGACGACCCACAATCGCACCCGATCCGAGTTGTACAGGTCGTCGATCGCAGCTTGCACGTCGGCGAGTTGACCGTCGTCGAGCGCTTGGACCGTGTCGGTGATCTGCCCGGCCAGCCGTGACGGCGGATCTGCCGACGCAGGTGTCGAGAACCCGAGCAGAGCCGCGACCCCGAGAATCGTCGTAAGGACACTGACTGCGAAAAAACGCCGGACTGCCATGGAACAGGAATCTACCGGGCCGGTCGAGCCGGGCGGAGGACGACAGGGACCGACGCCCTTACAACACCACCACTCGTTTACAACGCCACCAATTGTTGTGAACGACTGGTGGTGTTGTAAGAAAGTGCCGCCATGACAGTTGTCATGCCAGGATCGTGACGCTCGGACGAGGTGACCGACCAGCATCGAGAGCAGAGTTCTTCTCATGACAACGACACCAGCAGTGCTCCTCGAGCATCTGAGCAAGTCCTACGGATCGGTGCAGGCCGTCGTCGACGTGAGCCTGCGCGTCGAACCCGGCGAAGTGGTTGCGTTCCTCGGCCCCAACGGTGCAGGCAAGACGACGACGATCGACATGATGCTCGGTCTCGCGACGCCCGACGCCGGAACGGCACGGGTTTTCGGTTCGTCACCTGCCGACGCGATCGCGGCAGGGCGAATCTCGGCGGTGATGCAGTCCGGCGGTCTGATCAAGGACTTGACCGTGCGGGAGACGGTTCGCCTGACGGCGGCGCTGTTCGCCCGGACGCAACCGGTCGATGACGTGCTCGCGCGGGCCGGCATCGCCGATATCGCCGACCGACGCGTCGGGAAGTGCTCGGGCGGTCAGCAGCAGCGACTCAAGTTCGCACTGGCTCTGTTGCCGGAACCGGACCTGCTCGTGCTCGACGAGCCGACCACCGGAATGGACGTCGAAGGCAGACGCGACTTCTGGGACGCAATCCGTCACGACGCGGGCCGCGGACGGACCGTCCTGTTCGCAACCCATTACCTCGACGAGGCCGACGCCTACGCGGATCGCATCGTGCTGCTCAGACAGGGACGCGTGGTCGCCGACGGCAGTGCCGCCGAGGTCAAGAATCTCGCATCCGGGCGCACGGTCATCGCGACCGCCCCAGGGATCGACCAGTCGGCGGTGTTGCGACTCCCTGGCGTGGACAGAGTGGAGATCCGAGGCGATCGCATCATCGTCCACGGACGCAATTCCGACGCCGTCGCACGGCATCTGCTCGACATCGGCGCCAGTGATCTGGAGATCGTGTCGAAGAACCTAGAGGACGCCTTCCTCGCACTCACCACCGATCGTTCCACCGACCTCGTAGGGAGTTCGACATGACCACGCTCGCATCACGAAACACGCTGCCGCTGGGTGGATTCAGCCCGACGTTCCTCGGACTCGAGATCAAGAGGCTGCTGCGTAACCGTCGTACGGTGGTGTTCACGCTCGTCATGCCGCCGGTGTTCTTCGTCATCTTCGGCACTCAGTCGGACTACTCGACGAACTACGCGTTCGCGAACGGCAACGTCACCGCGTTCATCGCCATCAGCATGGCCGTCTACGGTGCGATGTTGGCCGCGACGAGCGGGGGAGCGATGGTGTCCGTCGAGCGAGCCCAGGGGTGGAGCCGACAACTGCGCCTGACGCCGCTGCGTCCCGTCGCGTACATCGTCACGAAGATGCTCGTGGCGATGACGATGGGCCTGGCGTCGGTGATCGTCGTGTTCGTCGTCGCGGCGGTGTTCGGCGCGGACATGCCGCTGTGGGTGTGGCTCTCGACGGGTGCCATCGCGTGGCTCGGTAGTTCGGTGTTCGCGGCGTTCGGACTGTTCATGGGGTATCTGCTGCCGTCCGAGAACGTCATGCAGGTGCTCGGTCCGATCCTCGCCGTGCTCGCCTTCGCCGGCGGACTGTTCGTTCCATTGGCCGACACCGGTTGGTTTCCCGCATTGGCGAAGTTCACCCCGCTGTACGGGCTGGCCACGGTCGCGCGAGCACCGTTCACCGATCCGTCGGCAGGCACGCTCGCGATCGCGGCGCTGAATCTTCTGGTGTGGGCGGCGGTGTTCGTCATCGGCGCTGCGACACTGTTCCGCCGCGACACCGCTCGGGTGTGACGGGCCGTACTACCGTGAGCACCATGACTCCAGCCGAAACGGATGCATCCGAGAACCTGAGTCGGATGTCCCGTTTCGGCTGGGCTTTCGGCCTCATTTGGCTCTTCTATCTCGGTTATCCACTGGCAGAAGCTCTCTCGCTGCCCGCGGTGTGGCAGAAAGTGCTCGCGACGCTGGTCATCGTCGCATTCGGAGCCACGTTCGTCGCCACCTTCTGGGGCTTTCGAAATGCACACAGGGCCAACAAGCAGCTTCGACTGCGGTGGGCGTGGGCGGGCCTCGGCACGATGGGTGTTCTCGTCGCAGCCCTCGCGATCATGGTCGGTAGCGAGGCGTTCGGCGCGACGATCTACATGGCAGTTCTCGCCGTGATGACACTCCCGACGAGGCAAGCCTGGACGACGGTCGGCGTTCTGGTCGTCGTCGTGGAAATCGTTCCGCGGATCGTGCCCGACTGGAATCCCGGTACCTTCTTCGCGTTCCAGCTCGTGATCAGTGCGGTTGCCGCGTGGGGGATCACCCAGGTGTTCCGACGGAATCATGAACTCGCCGAGGCGCGTCAGCAACTGGCCGACCTCGCGATCGTCGCCGAACGGGAGCGGGTCGGTCGCGATGTCCACGACATTCTCGGCCATTCGCTGACCGTCATCACCGTGAAGGCAGAGCTGGCGGGACGGCTGATCGAGATCGACCCGGCCCGTGCAGCAGTGGAGATCGGGCAGGTGGAATCGCTTGCGCGCGAGGCGTTGCGCGACGTGCGATCGACGGTCGGTGGTCTGCGCAAGGTCGACGTCGCAACCGAATTGATCAGCGCGCGTTCGGCACTCGTCACTGCAGGCATCGATGCCGACTTGCCGACCGATGCCGACGTCGTGCCGTTGCGGAACCGCGAACTCTTCGGGTGGACGCTTCGCGAGGCGGTCACCAACGTGATTCGGCACAGCGGCGCGCGGACGTGCACCGTCGCGCTTGCCGCGTCGCGCATCGAGATCTCCGACGACGGGTCCGGCGTGGATGCAGTCCCGGGGCACGACGGAAATGGGTTGCGCGGCTTGGCCGATCGAGTCCGGGCAGCGAACGGGACCCTGTCCGTCGGTCGGTCCGTCCAAGGTGGTTTCAGCATCGAGGTGGAGAGGCCATGAGTATCCGTCTGTTGCTCGCCGACGACCAGGCGCTCGTGCGAGGCGCACTTGCCGCGCTCCTCGATCTGGAGTCCGATCTCGAGGTCGTCGCCGAAGTCGGGCGCGGCGACGAGGTAGTCGCTGCTGCTCTCGAACATGCGCCCGACGTCGCGCTGCTGGACGTGGAAATGCCCGGTCTCGACGGGATCGCCGCCACCGCTGCGTTGCGTCAGGCGCTACCGAGCTGCCGGGTGATGATCGTCACCACGTTCGGTCGTCCCGGATATCTGCGACGCGCTCTCGACGCGGGAGCCGATGGATTCGTCGTCAAGGACACTCCGGCCAGACAGCTCGCCGACGCAGTCCGACGCGTCCACATGGGCCTGCGCGTCGTCGACCCGACGCTGGCGACGGAAACGCTGACCGACGGAATCTCGCCACTGACTGCACGTGAACAGGACGTCCTGCGTGAGGCAGCCGCCGGTGGAACCGCAGCTCGCGTCGCCGCTGCGCTGCATCTGTCCGAGGGGACCGTCCGCAATCACCTGTCGGCCGCGATCGGCAAAACCGGTACGACGACGCGCGCCGAGGCCATCCGTGTGGCCGAGAGCCGCGGCTGGTTGTGACGCGCCATGCGTGTCGACTGGGCGTGCTCACAGGCGCGGCTGGCAAACTCGAGGGGTGAACTCGACTCTCGACCGTGATCCGTACGGAGACTATTACGGCGACCCGTACGATCCGCGGGACGCCGAGCCTGCTCGTCTGGGCTTCTTCGGCACGCTCGGGCGCTGGACGACGCGGCTGATTCTCGGTGTCGTGCTGATCGGTCTGCTCGTGGTCGGCGGGACGGCGTTCCGTGTGTGGCAGGTGGCGCGCATCAACGACAACACGCAGGCAGACGCGATCGTCGTGCTCGGTGCCGCGCAGTACTCCGGCACGCCGTCGAGTGTGTTCGAGGCGCGCCTGTCCCAGGCGGCGGATCTCTTCGACGAGGGTGTTGCACCGGAGGTCGTGACCGTCGGTGGCAAGCAGGAGGGTGACCTGTTCACCGAGGCGGCGTCGGGCCGGAACTACCTCATCGAGCAGGGCGTCCCCGCCGACAGCATCATCGCGGTCGAGGAAGGATCGGACACTCTCGAGAGCATCGAGGCCGTCAGCCAGACGTTGCTGGCCCAGGGCAAGTCGTCCGTCGTACTCGTCAGCGATCCATGGCATTCGCTGCGTACCCGCACGATGGCTCGCGATGCCGGCCTCGACGCATGGACGTCGCCGACCCGTACCGGGCCTGCCGTCTACACGCGGGAGTCGCAGGCACACGGAATTGCCCGCGAGACCGGTGCGTTGCTCTGGTACCAACTGACGCACTTCAATGCGGACTTCTCCTACACGGCAGGCCAGTGACGTGAGCACATACAGAGAACACGACTACGAACGGTTCGTCTCCGAAGCGCCCAAGACGGCCGGTCTGGACAGCGCGCAAGAAAACGCGTCGCACCGAAGCGCCTTCGCGCGAGACCGGGCCAGGGTTCTGCACTGTGCCGCGTTGCGACGCCTCGCCGACAAAACGCAGGTCACCGGCCCGCGTGACGGTGACACTCCCCGCACACGGCTGACGCATTCGCTCGAAGTCGCGCAGATCGGTCGCAGCATCGGCGAGGGTATCGGCGCCGACCCCGACCTCGTCGACCTCGCCGGTCTCGCGCACGACATCGGCCACCCGCCCTATGGGCACAACGGTGAGAAAGCACTCGACGAGATCGCCGCCGACTGCGGTGGCTTCGAGGGCAACGCGCAGAACCTGCGCATCCTCACCGGACTCGAGCCGAAGATCCTGGACGACGACGGCACAAGCGTCGGCCTCAATCTCACTCGCGCGTCGCTCGACGCGTCCATCAAATATCCGTGGCTGCGCCCGTCGCCCGGGGCGAAATTCGGCGCGTACGACGACGACAAGCCCATTCTCGACTGGGTGCGCGACGGGGCGCCGAACCGTCGGCGATGCCTGGAAGCGCAGTCCATGGACTGGGCCGACGACGTCGCCTACTCGGTGCACGACGTCGAGGACGGTGTCATCGACGGCCGCATCGACCTGCGGGCGTTGGGCGATCCCGCGGCCCAGCGCGAATTGGCCGATCTGGGAGTCCGGGAGTTCCGGGATCTCGACGCCGAGGAATTGATCGAGGCCGCCGACCGGTTGTCGCGGATGCCGGTCGTCGTCGCTGTCGGCACGTACGACGGGACCCTGTCGGCTTCGGTTGCGCTGAAGCATCTGACGAGTGAGCTCGTCGGGCGGTTCGCCACCGCCGCGATCGACGCCACCAGGCTCGAGTGGGGAACCGATCCGCTGTCGAGGTACGACGCCGACCTCGCGATCCCCGCGATCGTCGCGTCCGAAGTCGCGCTGCTCAAGACGATGGCCTTGCGCTACGTGATGTCCGACGCGAGTCACAAGATCCGCCAAGGTCGCCAACGGGACCGCATTCATCGCGTCGCCGAGTGGTTGCTGCGGTCCGCACCCGCCGAGTTGGACCCGATTCTGGTGCCGGCCTGGAACCGCGCAGGCAGCGATGCCGAGCGCACACGGGTCGTCGTCGACCAGATCGCGTCGTACACCGAGAGTCGTCTCGAACTGGTCGACAAGCGCAGTCTCGGCGCTCAGGCCAGCTGGGGATGATTCGTCGGCTGTGCTTTCGGGTCGTTCCGCAGGCTCCACTCCTGCAGGACTAGACTGCCCTGCGTGGCCGGCCGAATTCCTGAACGTGACATTGCCGCCATTCGCGAACGCACACGGATCGAAGACGTCGTCGGTGACTACGTCTCGCTGAAGCGCGCGGGCGGCGATTCGATGAAGGGGCTGTGCCCTTTCCACGACGAGAAGTCGCCGTCGTTCCACGTCCGGCCCAACCATGGTCACTTCCACTGCTTCGGCTGCGGTGAGGGAGGTGATGCCTACTCCTTCCTTCAGAAGATCGAGCACATCTCGTTCGTCGAGGCCGTCGAGCAACTCGCGGATCGGTTGAACTACTCCATCAACTACGAGGGCGGGGGAACGTCGGTCCAACGTGACCGTGGAACCCGTGCGCGGTTGATCGCCGCCAACTCCGCGGCGCAGGAGTTCTATGCCGAGCGGCTGCGCGAGCCCGATGCGCAGACAGCACGTGACTACCTCACCGAACGTAACTTCGACGGCCAAGCTGCGCTCGCCTACGGCTGTGGATATGCGCCCGACGGCTGGGACACCCTCACCAAGTACCTGTTGGGCCGCGGTTTCGAGGCCAAGGAGATCATCGACGCCGGACTGGCGACGCCCGGCAAGCGCGGAACCCCCATCGACCGATTCCGGCGGCGGCTCGTGTGGCCCATCCGTAGCCAGAGTGGCGACGTCATCGGCTTCGGTGCGCGCAAGTTGTTCGACGACGACACCATGCCCGGCAAGTACATCAATACGCCGGAAACCATGCTGTACAAGAAGTCTCAGGTCTTGTTCGGCCTCGACATGGCTCGCAAGGAGATTGCGAAGTCGCACCAGGCCGTCATCGTCGAAGGCTACACCGACGTCATGGCGATGCACCTCGCGGGCGTCAAGACCGCCGTCGCGTCGTGCGGCACGGCGTTCGGCGAGGACCACCTCGCGATGCTGCGTCGACTGATGATGGACGACAGCTACTTTCGCGGCGAGGTCATCTACACGTTCGACGGTGACGCCGCCGGCCAGGCCGCCGCGATGAAGGCGTTCGAGGGTGACCAGAAGATCGCCGGTCAGACGTTCGTCGCCATCGCACCCGAGGGCATGGACCCGTGCGAACTGCGACAGAAATCAGGCGACGGGTCGGTTCGCGATCTGGTTGCCCGGCGCACTCCCATGTTCGCATTCGTCGTCAAATCGCTTCTGAGCGAACATGATCTGGATACCCCCGAGGGACGCGTCGAAGCGTTGAAGCGGACGGTGCCGGTGGTTGCACGCATCAAGGACGGGTCGCTGCGTGACGAGTACGCACGACAGCTCGCCGGGTGGACCGGCTGGGATGACACCGCGATGGTGTTGGCGCGGGTCCGTGACGAGGCCAAGAAGAATTCGCGCGGTGGGGATTCCAAGGGTAAGCGGGCGTCGTTCGAGAAGCGTCAGTCGCAGCCCGAGGTTTCCGATGGACCCGCGCGGCCGCATCCGAAAGATCCGGTGTTGTGGCCGCAGCGAGACGCTCTCAAATCGGTTCTGCAGCATCCGGCTATCGCAGGGTCGGTGTTCGACTCGTTGCCTCCGGAGACGTTCACTCAACCCGCGTACGCGGCCGTCAGTGCTGCCGTCGCAGCCGCGGGTGGCACGGCAGCCGGGCTGGGCGGGGGAGCGTGGGTCGACGCCGTCGCGAAGAAAGCCGACGGACCCGTCGTGCAGTCGTTGGTGATGGAACTGGCCGTCGAGCACATCCCCGTCGCCGATTCCGCGCTGACGCGCTACATCGGAGGGGTTCTCGCCCGGTTGCAGGAAGTGTGGGTCGGCGAACAGGTGGCCGAGCTCAAGTCCAAAATGCAGCGCATGTCCCCGGCGGACAACCAGGACGAGTACTACGCGCTGCTCGGTGACGTCATCGCCCTCGAACAGTACCGACGCAGCCTGCTGGAACAGGCCATCGGCAACGTCGAGGACGACTCCGCCGCCGGCTAACCCTTACGCAGCTGATCCTGTGGGATGTACAGCTGGGTGTCCTCGTCGATGGGCTTCATCGGCTCGAGCTTCGGCTGCGTGTTGAGAGAGTCCGACAGCTTCTGACGACTGACCTCGATGACCTTCTTGGTCGCGGGGCTACCCGCGACTGCTGCGGCGGTCTTGCGGATCTGCTCGTAGCGACCACGCCCTGCCTTGGCTCCGAGTACGTACGCCGCCCCGGCAGCCAGAACCAAACGAATCATGGGAGTCCCTCCGATTGTCCTCACGCGTGGTCTCCATCCTGCCTGACGAGGGGCGGAGGGGGCGATTTGGTACTCACATGGGTGTGTGCGCTATTGTTTCTCTCGGCCGCACGAGAGTGCGAAGCCACGGAGTAATCCCCTGTAGCTCAATTGGCAGAGCTTCCGACTGTTAATCGGACGGTTGCTGGTTCGAGTCCAGCCGGGGGAGCGCGATAGGCCTCCTGACCTGCATGTATGTGCGGGACAGGGGGCCTTTTTCGTATAGAAACACGTGTTGGCGGGGTCGGGCGGTCAGAAATCCACGTGGTTTCGGTCAGGCGCTGGACCTGGGGCTCTGCGGTCTGTGTTCGCCGGCGTGTCACGGGTTGTCACAACTCGTTCGAAACTCGTCCTGTGGAGGGGTCCCGTCGGTAGTCGGATCCCGGTGGCGACGAATGCTGGGGAGAGTTCGTCCCCGCGGCGTAAGGTATCCGATTGGATACATCGTTTGAGGGGGTAGCGGTTCATGACTAAACGCGGGCTCGTCGAGCGTGCGCGTCGCGCTGCTGGTTTGACGCAGGGTGAGCTTGCGCGTCGGGCGCATACGTCGCGTCCGACGTTGTCGGCGTACGAGAACGGCCATAAGTCACCGTCTTTGGAGACTCTGGAGCGGTTGTTGGGGGAGGCGGGCTTCGATGTCGAGGCTGTGCCTCGTGTGGAGTTCGTGGATGTGCCGGGTGCTCGTGGTCGGGTGTTTCGGGTGCCGACGTCGTTGCCGCGGTTGGCGGTTGCCGATGCGTTGGCGACTGTGGTGTTGCCGCTGGATCTGAATTGGTCTTCGCTGGGTCAGGAGTTCAGGTTGGCGGACCGTGTGGAGCGGGCCAGGTTGTACGAGATCGTCCTGCGGGAGGGTCGTCCGGAGGATGTGCTGCGGTACATCGATGGTGTGCTTCTGGTCGATGTGTGGCCCGAGTTGGTTGTGCCGCGTGATGTTAGGGCGGCATGGGAGTCCGTCGTCGACGAATTGACTTCTGACACGTGAGCGACGCCGGCGGGGGAGTGCTCACGGCGTTCCAGGTTCGAGTTGCCAGGTTGTTCTTCCTGTTGCCTGCCGGTGAGGGGTTTCTTGTCGCAGGTGCCGACTACCCGGAGTCGGGCTTCGCTATCCGGTCCATTCATTCACAGGTAATCCAGCCGAGTAGGCGACGCGCGGGCATCGTCGTCGTCGAAGATCTCGCCGTCGTCATGCATGAGCCGACAGGCTACTGCGGCTGGATAGAAGCCATCACGAACGACCAGTGACAAGGCCGCATCCCACACGGTGTCGACTTCTCCGCACGCGGCACCTTTGCAGCGAATGGGTGAAATGTGGCCAGGGCGAGCCAAATCCGCGTCTGTGGAACTGGCTGAACCGAGAGTCCTCATCGTGAGTGCGCGGTCGGCGCCGGATATACCGGTTGTGACTCCCACTGCGTCCACGGTCACGGTGAGCGGTAGCGTCGATCGCTCCGTTGCCAGTACCGGCTGATCGGGAATCCGGAGTTCGTCGAGACGAGTCGAAGGCATACAAGCGTGTAACAGTCCGGACGAGAAGCGGACCGCGAGACCGATTTGTCGGGCTGTTGCGTGCTGGGCGGGGAAGACCAGCAGAGCGCCGCCGGCGTCGGTGAGAATGTGTGCGCCGGCGCCGGCGAACACTCGGGCGAAACGGGTGCGCGGATCGCTGGTCGAAGCCCTACGGCATGGCGCGGGGACCGCTGTCTGGAACACGATCTCGCCGATCTATCCGTGCTCGACGACGCCGGTCGGCTGCCGAAGGACGCGGCGCAGTATTTTCCCAGAGGCAGATTTCGGGATGACATCGACGAAGGTGACCTCACGAATCTTCTTGTACGGCGCGACTCTGGCCTGCACGTGTTCGATCACGTCCGATCGTGTCAGTTCCGAACCTTCGGAGCGGACGACGAATGCATGGGGTGCCTCATCGCCGTTGCCCAAGGGCTGTCCGATCACGGCTGCATCGGTGATCGCGTTGTGCGACAGCAGAATTCCCTCCAGCTCGGCAGGAGCGACCTGGTAACCCTTGTACTTGATCAATTCCTTGAGTCGGTCGACGATGGTGACTGCGCCCGACGCGTCGACGACAGCGATGTCTCCGGTTCGCAGATAGCCGTCGTCGTCGAAAGCGTCTTGGGTCGCCGATGGATTGTCGAGATAGCCGATCATGACGTTGGGGCCTGTGCAGCGTAGTTCACCGGGCGAACTCGTCCCCGCAGCTGGTTGGATGTGCTCTTCGCCTGTGGCTGGGTCGACGAGTTTGCACGTCATGTTCGCGACAGTGAACCCCACCGATTCAGCGGGCACGGTGTCGATCGTTGCGGGGGCGATGTGGCTGACCGGACTCATCTCGGTCATTCCGTAGGCCTGGCGCACTTCACATCCGAGGCGGGCTCGCACGGTTGCAGCAAGTGCCGCATCGAGGGGCGCCGCCCCGGACAGTACGATTCGCACCGACGTTGTGTCGAAATTCGCCACGCGTGCGTCTTTCCCGAGCGCCACCATCACAGGCGGCGCTACCGGCAGGTGCGTGATGCGTTCGGATTCGATGAGCGACAACGCTGCCTCGAGTGTGAACGAGCGCAAGACGACCACCGTCGCGCGCCGTCTCAACGCCAGGTTCAGCACCACGGACATGCCGTAGATGTGCGAGAACGGAAGTAGGCCCATGACGACGTCACCGGCGTCCAGGTCCATCGCATCCTCGATCTGGCAGAGGTTGGCGATCAGGTTGTGGTGACTGAGCATCACACCTTTGGGCACGCCGGTAGTCCCTGACGAAAACGGAAGAACTGCAAGCTCGCTGCGAGAATCGATGACCGACGCGGTGCCGAGCGGTGAACATTTCTCTGCGGTAAGTGGGATGTCGTCGAGTGCGCGCATCGCTGAGGCGGCGAGTCCTGCGGTTGCTGCGCCCTCCACTGCGGTGGTCGACACAGCTCCGTCGAAATACAGCAGTTGTGCAGCGGCCGTGATGATTTGCCGTGCTATTTCGTCAGCCGTCGACAGTGTAGTGATCGGGGTGACGACGAGCCCGGCTTTGAGGCAACCGAGATAGGCGACAATCCACCTCGCGGAGTTCGGGCCGATGAGGGCCACGACGTCGCCTCGCTGTAGTTCGCGTGGAAGTCTATCGACGAATGTGTCGACGGCGTTCACCAATTCGCCGTAGGTCAGGGTGTCGCCGCTCGCATAATCGAGGACTGCGCGTCGTTGCAGATCCGAGGCGGAGAGGTCTCCGAGAACGTAATCGACGAGGCTGCATTCGGGGATCGTCACCGCGGGGAAGGGGCTGTGGAACGGCATGAGGCTCCTGGCTGAGTTCGTCTGTCGGATCGGTCAGTTTTTCGAGGACAGCTGGGCGTGGGTGCCGAATTGTCGGCGATGGTAGGTCAGCGGAGCAGTCACCAGAGACTCCGTGCGGCGGACGTCGCCAGTGATGATGACGTGGTCGCCGCCGTCGACCAATTCCGCCACGTCGCAGGCGATCCAGACCGACGTGCCCTCGATGCGGGGCAGCCCGGACGAGAGGTTCCAGGGCACGTCGACGAACTTGTCTACACCCTTGGTGGCGAATTGTGCCGCGAGGCATGCCTGTTCGCTGCCCAGAATGTTGACCCCGAAGTGACCGGAAGTCGTGACGGCGCGCAGCGTGTCGGACTGTCGACTCAACGCGACCAAGACCATGGGTGGGTCCATGGACAGGGAGGAGAACGCACTCACGGTGGTGCCGAACGGTGTGTCGGAGACTGATGCAGTGACGACGGTTACCGGTGTGCAGACAGTGGACATCGCCTCGCGTAGAGCAGTTGCGATGTCGGTATTCGAATCGATTCGAGTGCTCATTTCGAACCTGCGCTGTCATCGGCGACGGAGTTTCTCAATTCCATGAGTCCGGGGATTCGGATCGTGAGTTCGTCTCCGGGGGCGAGGTAGCGGGGCGGCTTCTGGCGGTGGCCGATTCCTGCAGGGGTTCCCGTTGCGATGACGTCTCCGGGGGAGAGTTCGGTGAATGTGCTGATGTAGGCGATGATCGCGTCGATGTCGAAGACGAGATCGGCGAGTTTGCCGTGCTGTACCTGTGAGCCGTTGAGTTCGGTGACGATTTCGAGCGCGGAGGGATTCGGCACCTCGTCGCGGGTGACGATCCATGGGCCCCATGACCCGGAGCTGTCGAAATTCTTTCCGGCCGTGGCTTGTTTGCTGTGCAGCTGCCACTCGCGGACGCTGTTCTCGCCCATCACCGTATAGCCGGCAACGTGGTTCGGCGCATCGGTCGCCGAGATGTGTCGTCCCGCTTTGCCGATTACGACAGCGATCTCGCCTTCCCAGTCCAGGGTGTCCGACACGTGTGGGCGGATCAGAGGTTCTTCGTGCCCGACGAAGGACGACGGGAATCGAGTGAACAATGTGGGGTTGTCGCGGACCTCCGTGACAACCTCTGCAGCGTGGGTGCTGAAATTCAGTCCGACGCAGAAGATCTTGCCAGGCTTCGGGATCGGTGGGAGCCAGCGGACGTTCTGAGGGTCGATGATGGGGTAGGCCGAGAGATCGATGGTGGCGATGTCGTCGAGTTCGACAGCGCCGATCAACCCGCACAACCCATCCGGACCTGCGTACCGCGAGATATCGTGAACGACCGAACCGTCGTCGCTGGCGACCGTCAGGAGACTGTCGCCGGAGAGAACTGTGCCGAGCCTCATCGAATTTCCCTTTCACGTTCCATCAGTTCGCTTGCCCGATCGAGCAACTGGTCGACCTTGGTGATGCCGGTGTCCGTCGCCGGGATCAGAGGTGGGCGCACGTGAGCCGAGGCGATCCGTCCCTCGCGTTCGAGGACGAGTTTGGCGGTCGTCGGGTTCGTTTCGACGAACAGCAGATCCACCAACGGATGGAGGGCATAGTGGATGCGGCGTGCATCGTCGTGTTTCCCCGCCATCCAGTACTCGTACATTTCGGCCGATGCACGTGGGGCAATGTTGGACGTGGCGCTGATGTAGCCGATTCCGCCGAGTGCGAGGAGGGGCAGGCACAGAAGTTCGATACCGGACCAGACGAGTAGGCCGTCGTCGGCTGCCTCGATCACCCGCGAGAAGTGTTCGAAATCCTTTGTCGTCTCCTTGATTCCGACGATGTTGTCGATGTCGCGGTGCAGTCGGGCGACGGTGTCGGGCGCTAGTTCGACTGCGGTCCGTGATGGGACGTTGTACATGATGATCGGTAGTGCTGGGTTGGCGCCGGCCACTCGGGCGTACCACTCGTAGAGGGCTTGCTGCGTCGGCCGCGCGTAGTAGGGGGTGATGACGAGTGCGGCGTCGGCGCCCGCGCGCTCGGCGGCGGCAGTCAGGCGTAGGGTCTCGTCGAGCTTGGCTGATCCGGTTCCGGCGATGAAAGGCACCCGGCCGTCGACGGCTTCTGCGACTGTCTCGATGGCCTGTATGCGTTCGTCGATGGTCTGCGCGCTCGGTTCGCCGGTCGAACCGCCGATCGAAATGCCATGTGTACCAGCGGAAATCTGCCATTCGACGAGCCGTCGCAGGCTGTCGACGTCGAGCTGGCCTTCTTCCGTGTACGGCGTGACGAGTGGCGCGATGGAGCCGGTGATGCGGGAGGGGTCAGTACGGAAGTTCATCGGTTGTCTTTCGAGTCGAGTGGGGCACGTGCCACGAGGGCAGCGACGGCGAGATCGGTGAGCCCGGAACCGAGGCCCTTGTAGACGGTCAGTCGGGGATCGTCGGGTCGCGTGACGTCGCGGTCGATCACCTCACCGAGCGACGGCACACTGCTGAGGTCGTTGCCGAAGTGTTCTTTCAGCTCGCGGGAAGCGCGAGTCGCGTTGTCGATGTCGTCGACGACAGTGAGGTCACTGAGGGGAAGAACCGAGGGCAACAGTTCGGCACTCGTGGGGAGAATTGCTCCGACGGCATTCAGGTGTGCGCCGCGGGCCAGCCACTCGCCGTCCAGAAACGGCTCCGTGGCCCGTGTGATCGTGGTGACGATCGGTGCTCCGGTGACGGCGTTCCTGGCTGTGTCGGCGATCTCGGTGCGAATCCCGAGCGTGCTTCCTACCAGGTCCGCGAAGGCTGTGCGGCTTTCTTCTGTCGGGCTCCATACTCGCACCAGCTCGAGGGGACGCACATCATGTATCGCAGCGACCTGGTGGAACGCTTGACGGCCTGTACCGACGATGGCGAGTTCCGAGGCTGCGGGATCGGCGAGTATGTCGGTGGCGAGCGCTGCTGTGCAGGCTGTGCGGAGCATTCCCAGGGCACCTGCGCTCATCACAGCCAGGGTGCGGCCATCGACCGCGTCGAAGAGCGAGAGCAGTGCCGACGCGCCGTTCGGGGTGTTCACCCAACTCTTGAACGCGACGATCTGCTGCGCGGTGTCCACAGCGCCGAGGGAATGGGCTGTGCTGGCAGTGTCGAACTGCGCCATGGTCTTGGGAATCGAGTGGGCGGTTCCACGGTGAGCCGAGACGAGTACATCGCGCAGCGCGATGATCGATGTGCGGCGGTCCACCGAAGCGATTACCTGTTCGTCGGTGAACACCGCGATGGCGTTGTGGGTCGCCGTATCCGGGGGTGACGTCATGAATACCTCTCGTCGTTGAACCGTGGCCGCGCACTCGACAGGCCTCTTCTGTGATGTGAACTACAGTGGTGCGAATCCTGGTATAAATCAATTATCGAAACTTGCATGAAGAGATAATTTTCTGCTTATGGAGGTGCTGTGGACACCCAACTATCGTTTCGGCGGCTGGAAATTTTCCGATTGGTCGTGGACGAACACAGCGTCACGCGCGCAGCCGCGATCCTCATGGTTGCGCAACCTGCTGTCTCTGCGCAGCTGCGTGCGCTCGAATCCTGGGTCGGCGCACGGCTGTTCGTGCGGAAAGGTAACCGGCTGGTGCTGACGGAGGCGGGCGAGCGGACCAACGAATGGGCGATGAACGTCCTTGCCGGTGCGGCGCAGGTTCGCCGCGACGTCGGGGACTTGGCTTCCGGCGATACCGGTCGCGTGCTCGTGGCGTCGAGCATGGCGGTCGGTACATACCTGTTGGCTCCGATTCTGGCGCGGTTGGGCAAGAGTCGTCCGAACGCGGAGGTCACCGTGTCGATCTCCCGTCCCGAGGAGGTGGTGCGTGGGGTGGAATCCGGTGAGTTCGACTTCGCGGTGCTCAATTGGGACGAACGTGAGTTCCCCGAGTCGACCCGATCCGAAATGCTGCAGAGCGTCCGGCTTTCGGTATATGCGACCGACAGTCTGGTTCCCGACGGCACTACCCTCACGATCGAACAGGCCTTGGCGTTGCCGCTCGTCGGTGCTCCGCAGGAGGTCGTCTATCAACGAAACTTGGTGGCGCAGTTGCGCAACGACGGGTTCGACGAACCGCATTTCGTGATCCGCCTCGGGCATTCCGAGGCCATGGTCCGCGCCGCAATCGAGCATGATTGGGCTCTCATCGCACCGGCTTATGCGGTCGGGGCGGAGAGTCCATTACACCCCGTCGATGTTCCGGGGTTCGATCTCGAGGAGCGGATCGTGCTGGTATATCGACGAGACAAGCATTTTTCGCCGCTGCAGGAAGCCGCGCTCGATGCGATCCGGGCGGGCCTCGACTCCGCGTCGGGAGCTTCCGGCGCGGAGTCGATTACCGGCTACCAGGAGTAGTTCCGTTCCGATGGCGGCGACCAGATGCCGGCCTCGCGCAAGATGTCGAGCACCGGGCTGAACGACTTGAGCTCGTCCGGACTCCAGAGAGGAAAGTTGACCAGCAGGTTGGTTGCTCCGGATGTCGACTTCAACGAGATGAGTTCTTCTGCAACCTTTTCCGGGGTTCCGACGAACTTGAGCATCGACCCTGCTCCACCGAATGCCTTGGTTGCTTCCTCGGGGCCCATCTTCTCGTACATGGCGCGTGAGGATTCGATCGATCCGAGGACGTCGGCTGCGATCTCGGCGGTCGCGTCGACGTTCAACGTCGTCAGCAACTGTTCGAAAACCTCTTCTGCTTCGCCGTCGCCGTCGCGTATCAACGCCATGGAGAATGGGCAAAGGCCGACGGTTCGACCGTTCTGCTCTGCGAGGTCGTTCAGCCGAGTTCCCGTCTGTGCGACCATGTCCGGTGTATTTCCCATTGCCACCAACTGGTCGCAGTACTGCGATGCGAACGCTGTCCCGGCGGGCGACGCGCCTGCGCTGACCAGCAGCGGCCGCGGTTGCTGCGTAGGCCTGGGCAGCTTGATCCGCCCCGTTGTTCGGTAATACTCGCCCACGACATCGATCGGTTCGTGTTCGCTCCACAACGAGGTGACGATCGAGACGAACTCCGCGGCCATCCGGTAGCGCTCGTCGTGCTCGATGAACTCCTCTCCGAACAGTGCTGCCTCGGCAGCGCTGAAACCGGTCACGACGTTCCAGCCCCACCGTCCATCGCTGAACGCGTCGAGTGTCGCGCCCATCCGAGCAACGTGAGCGGGCTTGTGGTGCGTTGTGTGGAACGTGGAGACGACTCCGATGCGCTCCGTCGCGGCGAACAACGCCATCGCCAGCAAAGGTGCGTGATAGGCAGGGCTTTGGTGTCCCGCGGCTTCTGCTGCGCGCTGGTGACCGGACCAGTTGTCGGCGATGAACAAGGAGTCGAATCCGACACCTTCCGCAGCTTGGGCAAGTGCCAGCAGATTCTTCTTGTTCATCTCCGGACGGGTACGCGCGGCCTCGTCGGAGTACAGAAAGTTGGTCTTTCCGGAGGGAAAGAAGTATCCGAAGTGCAGCTCGGAGGGATCGGCGGACTGTGGTTTCATGTCGGACCTTTCTCGATGGACATTGCGGAGTGCTGGTGTGCTGCCTATCGGGCAGTCTTCGCGAAATCGTGGCCCGCGGTTTCCGGAGTGAAATACATGACGACGGCGCCCAATATGGCGGCGCCTGCCAAGTAGCCCGGGAAGACGTAGCCATAGCCGTTGCCGGCGAGCCATTGCTGGAGATACGGCGTCGGCCCCGCGAACACCACTGCAGACAGCGCATAGGGGAGAGCGATGCCGGTAGCACGCACTTCGGTGGGGAACAGTTCGGAGAAGAGGGCCGGCAGTATCGAGCCGACCAGAGCGAACAACGACAGCATGACGGTCATTGCGATCGCGAATCCCCACGCGCCCTGGCGGGCAAGGTGATCCATCGGATAGGCCATGACGGCAACGCCGACACCGAAAAGGAAGAAGCTTCCTCGTCGTCCGATTCGGTCCGACAATGCACCCGCGGCCGGATATGCGAACACGCTCACCGTCAACGCGCCCACACCCGCCCACAGTGCTTGCGTGGCATCGATTCCCGAGATCTTGATCGCCGTCGTTGTACTCGCCACGCCCCAGGCATAGTACAGAGCAGACAGAGACGCCATCACCAGGAATACTCGGATCCCCGACGAGCGATACGTCCACAGGCCTGCCGCCAGGCTTCGGCGTGCGGTGGGATGCTCGTCGACCAATTCGGTGAAGGCGTGAGATTCAGGCATGCGGCGACGCATGACCAGCGTGGTCACGCCCAGTACGAACCCGAGGGCGAACGGTACTCGCCAGCCCCACGCCGACATCGTCTCCGGCGCGAGTGCCGTGTTCAGCAGGGCGCCGATCAATGTCGCCGCGATGATGGCGGCAGTGAACGACACGTAGATGGCCGAGGACCAGAGGCCTCGTCGACGGGGAGGCGCTACTTCGGCAACATAGGTGTATGCGGAGGCGACTTCGCCCGTGTGGGCCAAGCCCTGCAACAGACGCGCCAGCAGGAGTACTGCACCGGCGCCGAACCCGGCGGTGTCGTAGGTGGGGACAGCAGCGATCAATGCCATTCCCACTGTCGCGCACCCGATGGCCGCCATCAGAGAGGACTTTCGGCCGAACTTGTCTGCCCACCAACCGAACAGAACCCCACCGAAGGGACGCACCAAGAATCCTGCGCCGAACACGACGAAGGTGGACAGAAGTGCCGACGTCGGATCGGCCGGGTCGAATACCTGGGTTGCGAAGAACGGAGCGAACACCGCATACACGGCCCAGTCGTAGCCCTCCAGGGCATTGCCGAGCGAGACCCCGATCAGAGATCGTCTCTTCCGTGGTAACTCGTCGGCAGTCTGGGTGGTGATTGCGGACCCCGGAATGGTTTGCAGGGGTGCGGGCACTGTGGGCTTCATTCGTCCTCTTTCCGGAAGCAGATTCCGCAGGGACGCATACGGTTGAACACCGGCGGTCGACCTGTGGTGTGGATCACGCTACCGGTCAGGGGCGGTGTGAGCCCAATAGCAAATTCTGGATGCGGCCATCATCGGAAACGTATGAGTCGGCGCGCCTCGCCATATCGAATCGCTTATGACGTGATCGTCGAAAACGTCTTGGACCGAATGCGCGCACCGGCCTAACGTCCTGGGAAGGCGCCTCGAAAGAGACGCATACCACTACGAGGAGGATGGTCGATGACGGTCACAGAACCCACTGGCCGCAGCATTGTGTCGGACTCGGGCGTCCGGTTGTCCGATGTCAGCGGCGCAGATTTCGATCTGCCGACACCCTTTGCGCCGATCAAGGTGTCGCGCAACGAGATCGACGAGATCATCGCGCGTTTGGCGGACGGTCCGCGACCTGTCAACGGAAGGCGCGCGGCACTGCTGATTCATCCGGAATCGACGCTCCAGGGATTCGCACCTGGCATCGACGTAGCCGTCGAGGTGCTGCTGCCCGGCGAGCAGACGCAGCAAATCCGGCGGAATTCCACGCAAGTTCACATCTGCATCCACGGGATCGGGGCCGTATCCGCCGACGGAGCTGAATTCCGCCTGGCCGAACACGACGTGTGCACGATCCCGTCGATGAAGCCTTATCGGTTCACGAATGACAGCGACAGTATCTGGGCCCGCCTTGCGTACTCGAACGCGCCGTTGCTCGCCCAACTCGGAACTCATTACTTCGAACCGGTGTCGGACGGCTGGAAATCGACCGCACCCGTCGACGGTCCCATCGACATGGACGAGCCCGTCGCTGTCGGTGTCGGATCGGCGCCGGACCATGTCGTCTCTCCTGAAGGCGCCCGGCTGCGGGGGTACGAGTTCCTCGTCGACATCGAGCCGATTCCGGACCGGCCGCTTCACTGGCCGTACGAGAGAACGTCGGCCCTGATGTCGCAGAAGCCCGGTGACGGCGAACGCACCATCATGGCCCTCTACAACCCCTCCACGCACCGTAAGCAGGGGGCGACCAGCAGCTTTTTCGTGACTCTTTCTCAGATTCCACCGGGCCACAAGCTGCACGCCGAAGGCCGTGGTCATCGACACAGCTCCGTCGCGATCAACTATCACTTCAAGGGTTCGGGGTACTCCATAGTCGACGGTCAGCGGATCGACTGGGAGCCAGGCGATCTCCTGCTCTCGGCTCCATCGTGGCGCGAACACGCCCACTATCCCAGCGAAACTGGTGTGAGTGCGTACACCGTGCAGGATCATCCCCTTCATATCGGGATGGAATCGCTTGTGTGGCAAGAAGAAATGGATGGGCCGATCCTCGCGCTCGGTACCGAGGCCGGCCAGACCGGATATGTCGCTCCGCGCAATTGGGACGATGAGGATTAGATTTCAAACCGAGCTGAAGGAATTCGATGACAAACGAAATCGAAGAACCGATCGATCCCGGTATTCGCATCGTCGATGCACATCATCATCTTTTCGATCGCCCGAATCCGGTGGTCGGCAGGGTGATGCGGCGGCAGCGATTTCTCATCGACGACTACACCGAACTTGTATCGAGCGGCCACAATGTCGTGGCCACCGTGGTCGTGGAATCCCAAACGATGTATCGCGGTGATGGGCCCGAGGAATTACGTACCGTAGGGCAGACCGAGTTCTTCGACGGACAGGGTGCAATGGGAGCGAGCGGCTCCTACGACAAGGTCAAGGTCGCAGCTGGCATCGTCGGCCAAGCCGACTTGCGATTTTCCAACGCGCGCGCCACGTTGGAAGCCCATCTCGAAGCTGCACCGCACAGATTCAAAGGTATTCGCCAAGAGGCGTTGTGGGACGAGGACGCTTCGATCCTCGTCGGCGTGTTTGACAACGGTCCGGGGATGTATCTGGACCAGGATTTTCGCCGCGGGTTCGCCCACCTCGCACCGCTCGGTCTGACGTTCGATGCATTCGTGCTCGCACCGCAGCTTCCCGACATCGTCGACCTCGCACGGGCATTCCCGGAAACGTCCATCGTGCTCGATCATCTGGGACATCCTCTGGAAGTAGGTCGACACGCAGCACGTATGGAAGAAGAACGACCGCAATGGGAATCCGACATGCGCGCGATCGCTGCATGTGAGAACGTGACCGTGAAAATGGGTGGCCTCGGGTCGTTCATGTCGGGGTCGTCGACGTTCCTTGCGAATCCACCAGCGACGTCCGAGCAGCTCGCGGCCGAGTGGCGGCCATATGTGGAGACCACTGTCGAGCTGTTCGGGGCTGACCGAACGATGTTCGAGAGCAACCTTCCCACCGACGGTTCCGGCCCGTTCGCGCATGTCTGCAACGCCTACCAGCGGCTGACCGCGCAGTGCTCGCAGACGGAACGCGAAGCGATTTTCGCGGGCACGGCAACACGGGTGTACGGGCTCGAAGACGTGGTGCTGCATGTGTGATCTCCGCACCTCCCACCGACGATATACCGAAGGATCGCCACCATGAGTACCGAGACACCAACATTTCCAGTCGATTTCACGGACCCTGCTTTTCTGGCCGGGGACCGGACGGAGGCATATCGGACGCTGCGAGATCTCGGCACCATCCCGTGGCCGGCTATGGGCCCGGCGTGGGTCGTGAGTCGACACAACGACATTCGCGACATCGTGCGAACGACGACGACACGGGTGCATCCTGCCGGAGCGACAGCTCCGCCGTGGCTCGACGATGGGCCCGCCTTGAACAGGCTACGTGCCAATCTGGTTCAGACCGACGAGCCCGAGCACAGCAGGCTTCGCAATGTTGTCGGTCCACTGTTCATTCCGCGGCGTGTTGCGCAATTCCGCGAGTTCGCAGCGATTTCGGTTTCGAAGGCCCTGTCACGGGTGCCTGACGGGGACGTGATCGACGCCGTACAGCAGATAGCGGTCGACATACCTCGCGGTGTCATCTGTCAATTTCTCGGAATTCCGGAGGCGGACTGGACCCGTCTGACCGCGAATCAGCACGACTTCCTGATGATCTTCTCTCCAATTCCTTTGGGAGAGAAGCAGAAGGAAGCACTGAACGCGGTCACTTCCTTCTACCTCGACTACTTCGACAGCTTCCTGGGCAGCCGTCGGGCGGAGGAACACAGTCCGTACGTTCGGCTCCTTCTCGAAGCGGAAGCGCGCGGCGAGCTCTCTCATCTCGAAGTGCTGTCGCTGATTCATACGGTTCTCGATGCCGGATACGAGACGACGCGAACATCGATCTCGAACATCATCGAAATTCTGGCTGGGGATCCGGAGATCTTCGCTCAACTGAAAGGCGACCCGGGATTGGTGGAATCGGGGACCGAGGAACTGCTTCGATTTCGAACACCGCTCCACGTTCGGGAGCGATTCTTGGTCGAGCCCTTCACTGCTTCCGACGGCACCGTGATTCCGGCCGGAGGCCATGTGGTTCTCATGCTGGCAGCAGGCAATCGTGACGGAACTGCATTCGAGAACCCGGACTCCATCGAATTGGGACGTAGCAATGCGGGTCAGCACCAGGCGTTCGGTGGCGGACTCCACCACTGCCTCGGTGCGCCGATCGCGCGCCTTCAGATCCAGGAGACGCTCAAGGGGCTGATCGCTCGTTTCGATCGCATCGAAGCAGTCGGAGAAGGTATTCGGTTCCCGGACTTGATCTTTCCCGCATTGACGACGCTGCCGGTCGTGCTGCACGCCACGAAGGTGGACTGAGTGACCGTGGCTGATCTGAAGCTGACCATAGCGTCGAAGACACTGCTGGCTGACGGTATCGTTCAGCTGGATCTGGCGTCGAGTGGTGTCGAACTGCCGACGTGGGACGCGGGTGCACATATCGACCTTCAATGCGGATCGTTCGTGCGTTCGTACTCACTTTGTGGAGATCCTGCAGACCGCACCCTGTACCGGATTGCAGTTCTCCGTGAGATGGAGGGTCGCGGCGGGTCTGCGTTTGTACACGACAAGCTGGAGGTGGGGGATGTCGTCGGAGTATCGTTGCCGCGAAATCACTTTGAGCTGGCCGAGGCGGACCGCTATCTCTTCGTCGCTGGTGGTATCGGCATCACTCCGATCGTTCCGATGATCGCTGCAGCTGAAGATCGTAGTATCCCGTGGGCCCTGCACTACGGAGGGCGATCGCGATCGTCGATGGCATTCGTCGACGACCTCCAGCGGTACGCAGAGTCCGTGAGTGTTTACCCGGAGGACGAGCTGGGCCGACTACCACTGGCCGAAATTCTCGGTGATGCCTCGGCGGCTGCGAAGATCCTCTGCTGTGGACCACCAGCCTTGCTCGACGCGGTGGCAGCGGCCTCGGCGCATTGGCCTGCGGAGTCGCTACATGTCGAGCGGTTCGTGCCGAAGGACGTCTGCAACGTATCGAACCGCAGTTTCGACGTCCATCTCGCACTGCGCGGTACCTCGCATCATGTCCCCACCGGTAGCAGCATTTTGGAGGTACTCGACGATGCAGGGATCCCTGTGGCCGCTTCGTGCAGAGTCGGCACGTGTGGAACATGTGAGGCCACGGTCGTCGATGGAATCCCTGACCACCGTGATTCGGTGCTTACCGCCGAGGACCAGGCAGAGGGTCGGTACATGATGTTGTGCGTTTCGCGCGCGCTGACCGCGGATATCACTCTCGACCTTTAGCCGCTGGGTGATGGTAGCGGTCAGGAGTGCCCCCGGAAGATCGTCACCGTCAATTCCACGGCGAGCACTCAACCGATTTCGGCGATCAGTATGTCGAGCGCGGTCATGCCGCCGGACTCGGACATTGCGTCCAACGTGTACATCACGGCGATGACGGAGGTATAGGAAAATTCGGGGACTGGAGCGACTTTCCTCGGCCGAGGCAGATAGCGGCGTTTGTCGATTGCGTCATGATGTCGACGTCATTGCCGAACATTCAGCTGAACAGCTCCATGCGCGATAGGCACTGGGCGGTTGTAAGCGACGGCTCTCAGGTCAAGCGGCAGCTGACACCACACGGTCCCTCTCCACCAGTTTGGGTGTCACACAGTTGTCACGAGTGGGTGCGGGCGGGCGTGGATTCGGGTGGTCACAGAGTCTTCATGCTCCCCGTCACGCCAGTGAGTTCGTATGGGACCACCGACGTTCGGAACGTAGTCTTCGGTTGCTCGGACGGATGGAGCTGCGAACGTGTTCGGGCTGTGGTCTGTTCATCGACGACAAATATCCCGCTGCTGCGGAATGGTGCATATGTTGTGGGCTGTAGTCCCGCGCCTGTTGGTCGATCGCAGATTGCTTCGAACCGGCGTCTTCGGTTCGAGCGCTTACCGAGGGGCGGGGGTTGAGCGTCCCCATCCTTGCTGCTGGCCCAGGTGTTCGAGTAGTGGCTGTATTCGGTAGGGCAGGGGTGTTGTGAGGGCTAGCGTCGTATTGGAATGGGACACGCCGGTGATTGACACGACTTCTTGGATGAGGTTCTGCAGATCGGCTTGAGTGGCGGTGGCGACTCTGACGAGTAGGTCCTCGCGTCCGGTCGTCGCGTGGATCTCCAATATTTCGGGCATCGAGGTGAGGGCATCGACCACAGCGCGCAGTTGGCCCTGCTGTAGTTCCAGTGCCATGAAGGCTTGGACCGCGATACCGATCTCGGTGAGGTCGAGCTCGGGCCGGAATCCAGACAACAGGTGATCGTCTGTCATCCGTGTCAGGCGCGCCTGGACAGTGTTGCGCGCTACGCCCAGGGTCGAGGCCAGTTCGACGATTCCAGCGCGAGCGTTACGGGCAAGAACTCCGAGGAGTTCGATGTCGAGTCGGTCGATCTTGAGCATAACTATCAACTCCACAGGTGATCTGGCTTACTCAGTGAACCATTCGTTTAGTTGGTATCAGTTTAGTTGATCGCATTGGGAACCTTATGCAGGCTGGTAGCAGCACTCTGCTCATCCGCGCACGCTCAGGTATCCGATGGAGTCCCGTATGACCCAGGTCAGTCAGCCCCGCCCGACATCCACTGCAGTCGATTTGGCGGATCGGTATCGCGTCGATTCTGGACCGGTTCTGATGACGGGCGTGCAGGCGATTGCACGTCATTTGGTGGAACAGCACGAGCGTGACAGGCGTGC
>NZ_FZOW01000044.1 GCF_900188125.1 Rhodococcoides kyotonense
TGAACCGTCCTGGGACTGGTGGAGACCGTGATCTCACCAGGAGAATGCAGATATGGCTGCACCGAGGAAGTTCGACCAGGAGACCCGTGAGCGGGCGGTTCGAATGTACAACGACCGCCGCGCCGACCACGGCGACAGCAAGATCGCTGCCCGCAAACACGTCGGGGCATTGCTCGACATCAACCCGGCTACGATCCGAAATTGGGTCGAGAAGGACGAACCCGCCGCAGATCCGAACCAACCCACATCGGGACTCGATCGCGACGACGAACTGAAGGCGCTGCGCCGCGAAAATCTCGAATTACGCAGAGCCAATGAGATTCTCAAGACAGCATCAGCGTTTTTCGCAGCGGCGGAGGTCGACCGCCGACTTCGGTGATCGTCGACTACATCGACGAATACCGCCACCTCTTCGGGGTCGACCCGATCTGCACCGTACTCAAAGAGCACGGCATCAAGATCGCCCCGTCCACCTACTACGCCGCCAAGAAACGCGGCACCGTGTCCGCGGCCGCCCTCGACGAGGCGTACGCCGCGAACACCGTCCACTGTCACTTCGTGGCCAACCGACGCCTCTACGGTGTCCGCAAGATGTGGCATTCGATGAAACGCTCTGGTCACAGCGTCGGCCGCGATCAGGTGGGCCGGTTGATGACCATCTGTGGCGCAGTCGGAGTTATCCGCGGCCGGCACCGCACGGTCACCACCGAGCGAGACGATCGAGCGCCTCGGCATCCCGATTTGATCGACCGTCAGTGGGGCGCACCGACTCGCCCCGATCAGTGGTGGGTAGCTGACTTCACCTATTGCTGGACGCTCGCCGGGTTCGTCTACACATCATTCGTCGTCGACGTGTTCTCACGCCGAATCCTCGGGTGGCGGGTGATGACGACGAAAGCGACACCCCTGGTGTCCGGCGTTCTCGAGCAAGCGTTGTTCACGCGACGGCGATCCGACTTCGCTTTCACCGCAACAGGTTTGGTCCACCACTCGGATGCAGGCTCGCAATACACGTCGCTTGCCTTCACTGAAGCGTTGGTCGAATCCGGGATCGCCGGGTCGATCGGCAGCGTCGGCGACGCGCTCGACAATGCGTTGATGGAATCGACCATCGGCCTTTACAAGACCGAGCTGATCGACAGACAGAAATCATGGACCGGTCGTGCTGAGGTCGAGCGCGAAACCGCATCCTGGGTGCATTGGTTCAACACCAGCCGACTGCACTCCTCGATCGGCTACCAATCGCCCGTCGACTACGAAAACGAGTACCGTCAGCAGTGCTCGGCAGCCACCTCCGATCGCGAGGTGGCTTGAACCAGGTCTCCATCAGATCCAGGACGGTTCA
>NZ_FZOW01000037.1 GCF_900188125.1 Rhodococcoides kyotonense
ATCCCCAACACCTTGGGATCCGTCGTCGTCACCGCCTTGTGAACAAAAGAACCCTTCGGTCCCATCCGCGGCGGAAACGGGCGAGCCGCCTCCACGACGGGAGCCGGCCTAGGCGCTAGGGCAGTCACTGATCCTCCTGACGACGCGAATGCAGTCATCCTAAACCGCGAGTCCGACCGGTACTACCCTTGGTCGTAGATAGCGAAGAATCCCGCCACCGAAGTCGGTGACGGGATTCTGTCGTCGTGAACGATCTGTATCAGTTGCCGAGCACGCAGAACTGCCCTGTGTTCAGATTCAGCGCCAACGACAGTGGGCCGACGCAATCGACTCCCGCAGCCTCGGCCGTTGCGCCCGAGCCCCATCCGGCGATCGCGACCGTCGTCGTGCCGTTGTCGGCCCACGAATGTGCGATGCCGCCGCCGAGTGCCCATGCGTACGCGTTGCCCGCATTCTTGGATGCGCCGAGTGCCGTGCCGAATCCGTTGGCATACGTCGTCGTTGCGCCGGGACCGTCGGTGACGCTGACGGCCGTGCCGCTCTCGGCTGCTCCGGCGTTGGCGACGCCGGGCCCGGTGGACGTCGCGCCGCAACTGGCGGTGCCGTCGACGCGGATGTCGTTGGCCGACGGGGGCGACACGCAGTTCACGGGAGCGGCTGCAGCGGTGCCTGTTCCGAGGAATCCCGCCGCGGCGATGCCGCCACCGACGGCGAAAAGTGCTGCGGTGCGGGACAATCGACTACCGGAACGTATATCGGAACTCTCCTGAGGCGAGCGGCGAAGCGAGGAAAAAACAGTGGAGGCGGAGAACAACAGGAGGCTCCTTCACGAAACGAAATGGGTCGGTGGCGCACACCGTACCCCGGTTCGGCGCTCAGGTCATCAGTGAATGTTCCCTATGCCTGTAACGATTGGGTACTCCCTGACGATGGGCCCGGGTGATCTACCATCCTGGGATGAAGCGCAGCCTGGTCGCAGCCCTGGTCGGATCCTTCGTTCTTCTCGCCGGCTGCAGCGGATCGGGCGGCGGAGCAGGTGCACCGGCGCCCGAAGAGTCCTATTCGACGCCGGGCGTGGCGCTCGCCCCCGAATCGGGAACGGCCACACGTGATCAAGCGCTCGCGCCGACCGAGCGCAAAGAGGTTGTGACGGGCCAGGTTTACATCACCGCGGTCGATCCGATCGAGGCTGCGCGCGACGCGACGTCGGTCGTCGAGGAAGTAGGCGGTCGCGTCGACACTCGGTCGGAGAACCCCGAGACCGACAATTCGACGGCGAGCAGTTCGATCACCGCGCGTATCCCTGCGGACGAGTTGACGTCGACGGTGGATCGCATCGAACAGCTCGGGAAGGTGACGAGCGTCAGCATCTCGCGCGACGACGTGACGATGCAGTATCAGGATCTCGACGCACGTATCGCAGCGCTTCAGGCGTCGGTCGACCGTCTGAAAGCGCTGATCGCCGGAGCCACGAACACCGCGGATCTGATCGAAGCCGAATCGGCGCTGTCGAGCAGGCAGGGTGAACTCGACAGTCTCACGTCACAACGGAACTACCTTGCGGATCAGGTTGATTTGTCCACGATCACAATCCAGTTCACGACCGACGACGCGACGCCGTCGCCGGGGCCGGACTCGTTCTGGGACGGTCTCGTCGCGGGGTGGCATTCGTTGGTCGACGCGTTGGGCGACGGCGTCGTCGCACTCGGCCGTGCGATTCCCTGGCTCGGAGCGCTCGCAGTTGCCGCTGGAGTGGTCTACGCCGTGGTTCGGGTGGTGCGCCGGAAGCCGACAGTCGAGCAGAAGCCCGAAGCGGAAGCCGTTGGGGAGACCGAAGAGAACTGAACTCAGACCGCCCCGTCGAAACCGTGCTGCCGCCACGCCTCGTACATGACGACGGCCGCGGAGTTGGCGAGGTTGAGAGATCGTCGTCCCGGGATCATCGGGATCCGCAGCCTGTCGGTGACGCGGGGGTCGTGCAGCACGTCGTCGGGCAATCCCGTCGGTTCGGGGCCGAACAGAAGGACGTCGCCTGCCGCGTATTCGACGTCGGTGTGAAATCTCGTCGAGTGCGCGGTGTACGCGAACACCCTGTCCGGCTTCAACGCGTCCCAGGCTGCAGGCAGGTTGTCGTGCACGGTGACCGACGCGAGATCGTGGTAGTCGAGGCCTGCACGCTTGAGCTTCGGTTCGGACATGTCGAAGCCCAGCGGACCGATCAGGTGAAGTTCGCAGCCGGTGCCTGCCACCAGCCGAATTGCATTTCCGGTGTTCTGGGGAATGCGGGGCTCGAAGAACATGAGTCGAAACACCCGGTTCACTCTGCCACCACCGCGACCGGAAGGATGGAGCAGGTGGACGACGAACAGATCATCGGTGAAGACTTCTCGGACGCCCGGCTCGATGGACAGCAGTGGGAAGGTCGGCACTACGTCGCCTGCAATTTCACCGACGCGGACCTCAGTGGGGTGAAGACGACGTCGGTGATGTTCACCGAATGCAACTTCACCGGCACGGATCTGACCGAGTCCATACATACCAATTCCGCATTCCGATCGTGCAATTTCACGCGAACCAACTTGCAGCACAGCACTTTTCGTGGATGCACGTTGATCGGCTCGACGTTCGTCGACTCACGGATGCGCCCGTCGACGTTCGACGAGGTCGACTTCACGCTCGTCGGCCTCGGGGGAGCGGACATGCGCGGCATGGATCTCACGGGGTGCCGCATGGCCGAGGCGAATCTCGTGAACACCGATCTACGCAAGGCGGTGCTGCGATCCGCCGATCTGTCCGGAACTCGGGCTACGGGCGCGAAACTGCAGGAAGCCGACCTGCGCGGCGCACGGGTCGACGCGAACCTCTGGGTTGCGGCCACCGTCACCGGCGCGCGCATCGAGTTGACGCAGGCAGTGGCGTACGCCCAGGCGAACGGATTGTCCGTCGAGGGTTGACGACAACCGTTCCTCGTCACCTGGAACAATGACAGCCGTGACTGCGAAAATTCTGGACGGCAAGGCGACCCGCGACGAGATCTTCGTCGACCTGACCGAGCGCGTGACCGCTCTGCGTGAGCGCGGCATCGTGCCGGGGCTTGCCACCGTCCTGGTCGGCGACGACCCAGGTTCGGCCGCATACGTACGCGGCAAGCACAACGATTGCGCGAAGGTCGGGATCACGTCGATCCGCCGGGATCTGCCCGCCGACATCTCGCAGGCCGACCTCGAAGCTGTCATCGACGAGTTGAACGCGAACCCCGACTGCACCGGATACATCGTGCAGTTGCCACTACCCAAGCATCTCGACGAAAATGCTGCGCTCGAGCGCATAGACCCATCGAAGGATGCCGACGGCCTGCATCCGATCAACCTCGGTCGACTCGTGCTCGGCAAGGAAGCAGCGCTTCCGTGCACGCCGCGTGGAATCGTTCATTTGCTGCGTCGATACGACGTCGAACTGAACGGGGCACATGCCGTCGTCGTCGGACGTGGTGTGACCGTGGGCCGCCCGATCGGTCTGTTGCTGACCCGGAAGTCCGAGAACTCCACGGTGACGCTGTGCCACACGGGTACCAAGGATCTGGCGGCCGAGGTTCGTCGGGCCGACATCGTCATCGCGGCGGCAGGGGTTCCCGGAATCGTCACCGCGGACATGATCAAACCCGGGGCCGCGGTTCTCGATGTCGGAGTGACCCGCACGGACGAGGGCCTTCGTGGAGACGTTGCAGCCGATGTCGCCGACGTCGCGGGCTTCGTTTCGCCCAACCCCGGTGGCGTCGGACCGCTGACTCGTGCGTTCCTGCTGGCGAACGTCGTCGAGCGGGCCGAGCAGACACTCGCGGAGGCCTGATACTCGATGGGGACGCGGATCCGTAAGAACCTGCCGCTGCTGGTGGTGCTGATCGTCATTCTCGGCGCACTCGGGCTGGTACTCGCGGACCGCTGGCGGCGCGGCGCGTTCGTCCTCGGCGTCGCGACCATTCTGGCGGCAGGATTCCGCCTGTGCCTGCCGGAGAACCGCGTTGGACTGCTTCAGGTGCGCAGTCGTGGATTCGACGTCGCCGCACTGGCTTTGGTGGGCGGAGCGATCATGTTCCTGTCCGCGTCCATCGACCCGCTGGGCACCGACTGACCCGACGAGGCCTGGTCAGTCGGTGCGTGCGTCAGTCGGCCCGACGGTGGCGTCGAGCCTCGTCCATCGTCTCGCCGAGCAGTTTCGCGACTGCGCCTGCCTCGGTGAGGAACCCGTCGTGGCCGTCGCGTGACTGGATGACTTCCAGCCCGGTGCACTGCGGCAGGCCTCGTGCGATTTCCTTCTGTTGACGCAGCGGGTACAACCGATCGGAGTCGACGCCGCCGACGATCGTCGGGACGGTCGCCAGAGCCAGGGCTGCTTCGAGACCTCCGCGCCCGCGGCCGATGTCGTGCCGATTCATCGCTTCCGACAGGAGCACGTAGGTGCCCGCGTCGAATCGGTCGACGAGCTTGGTCGCCTGATGCTGCAGATAGCTCTCGATGGCGTAACGGCCACCGTCCCACGGATTCTCTTCTGCCTGAGGCGAATTGGAGAAGCGTAGATCGAGCTCGCTTTCGGTGCGGTACGTCAGGTGCGCGATTCGACGCGCGATCCCGAGGCCGGTGCGCGGCGCAGAGCCGGTGCCGTAGTAGTCGCCGCCCTGCCAGTTCGGATCGGTCGTGATTGCTTCGATCTGGGTTGTCTGCGTTCCGATCTGGTCGGCGGTCGCGCGGGCACCGACGGCGAGAACCAGGGCCGCAGCGACGCGGTCGGGGTACTCGACGATCCACTCGAGCGTCCGCATGCCGCCCATCGATCCTCCGACGACTGCGGCGAACCGTTCGATACCGAGAACGTCCGCGAGAGCTGCCTCAGCGGCCACCTGATCTCGGATGGAGATCTCCGGGAAGCGGCTGCCGTACGCCCGACCGTCGGGGGCCGGGGACGACGGGCCGGTCGTTCCGCCACACCCTCCGAGGACGTTGGTGGCCACGACGCACCACTCGTCGGTGTCGACGGGTGCGCCGGGGCCGATCATGCCGTTCCACCATCCGGCCAGCGCATGGTCTTGGTCGGGTGGGCCGGACACGTGGGAATCACCGGTCAACGCGTGCTCGATCAGCACGACGTTGTCGCGATTGGGTGAGAGATTTCCCCATCGCTGCAGTGCGACCGACACACCGCGCAGCGTGGCGCCGCTTTCGAGTTCGAGGTCACCGATGTCGATATGGCCGAGCCGCCCGTCGGCCGCAGGAAATCCTGCGGCCGACAGAGCGTCGTGCACAGAGCTGATGGTCAAGACGCCGCCGCTACGAATCCGGTCTCGAGATCGGCGAGAATGTCGTCGATCCCCTCGATGCCGACAGCAAGCCTGACCAGGCCCGGAGTGACGCCGGATGCGAGCTGCTCCTCCGGGGTCAGCTGCGAATGAGTTGTCGACGCGGGGTGGATGACTAGTGAACGCACGTCACCGATGTTAGCCACATGGCTGTGAAGGCTCAGCGCGTCCACGAACTTCTTGCCGGCATCGATGCCACCGGTGAGCTCGAAGGCGATGATCGCGCCCTGTCCCTTCGGCGCCAACTTCTGTCCCCGCTCGTACCACGGAGACGAGGTCAGACCTGCGTATCCGACGCTGGAGACGTCGTCGCGCGCCTCGAGGAACGCCGCGACCTTCTGTGCGTTCTCGACGTGCCGCTCGATGCGCAGGCTCAACGTCTCCAACCCTTGCGAGATGAGGAAGGCGTTGAACGGGGAGACGGCAGCACCTATGTCGCGAAGCAGCTGCACACGCGCCTTGAGTGCGAACGCAGGTGCGCCCAGTTCCGCGAACACGACGCCGTGGTAGCTCGGGTCGGGCGTGGTGAAGTTGGAATGACGTCCCTGTGTCCAGTCGAAGGTGCCACCGTCGACGATGACTCCCGCGATGGCGGTGCCGTGTCCGCCGAGGTACTTCGTGGCCGAGTGCACGACGATGTCCGCGCCGTGCTTCAGCGGCTGGATGAGGTACGGGGTGGCGACGGTGTTGTCGACGATCAACGGGATTCCGTGGGAATGTGCGACGTCGGAGACACCGGGGATGTCGAAGATGTCGTTCTTCGGGTTGGAGATGGTCTCGCCGTAGAACGCCTTGGTGTTCGGCTTCACCGCGGCCTTCCACTGCTCGAGGTCGTCGGGATCGGAGACGAACGAGACCTCGATGCCGAGCTTCGGCAGCGTGTAGTGGAACAGGTTGTAGGTGCCGCCGTAGAGGCGCGGGCTGGAGACGATGTGGTCACCTGCCTCGGCGAGGTTGAGGATCGCAAGAGTTTCGGCGGCCTGGCCGGACGCCAGAAGCAGTGCGGCGACGCCGCCCTCCAGCGCCGCGATGCGCTGCTCGACGGCATCCTGCGTCGGATTCATGATGCGGGTGTAGATGTTGCCGGGCTCGGCGAGTCCGAACAGTGCGGCAGCGTGATCGGTGCTCTCGAACGTGTAGGACGTGGTCTGGTAGATCGGAAGTGCGCGCGCGTGGGTGACGCCGTCGGCGTTCTGTCCCACGTGGATCTGCTTCGTCTCGAAGCTCCAGGATGCGGTCGGATCCTCGATGGGGGCGCCTGACGCGTCCACGACGTCGGGGGTGCTGTCGGTCATGTCTTGATAACTCCGTCTTCGAAGGGTGTGCAGGATTCGAGACGGCCCTCAGCGAGCGCATGCGAGAAGAGGGCCGGGCGGGGCCTATCGGGACAACAACACATGTCGAAACCTCCTCGGGGGCCTCACGGTCCAGTCGTGCCCGTCTGGCCAGTCGTGCCCGGTCAGTGGGCCCGCCGAGATGACCCGAAGACATCACCTGCGGACCCGCGCTTGTTCTTCGGCCACGTGTGCAGCCGAGTAACCAGGTCTTCACCCGGAGCACCCCACCGCGGTTGGAGGGTTGCCGGCCAGCAAGCCGGGGCTCGATGCTGGCACTCATGACCTGACCGAAATCCTAGCGGTGGGTCGTGTGACGAGGAATAGCGACGTCGAAGCTTCGGCTTCTCGGCCCGAAATCGGCCGGCGGATTGCTCGTCGACACGCGCGGGTGAGCACTATCACCACCAACTGACTCGAAATTCGGTTGCGCGCGGGACGACAATTGACCGGCGGGACGTTGCCTGAAGGGTTCGTCACCGCTTCTTCCGCGAACACACTGTTCGTACCCCCACTCGAGACAAGGTTGTTCTGCTGTGTCTGTCACCGACTCCGCTCTCGCCCGCAACGTCGGCGCCGTGCGTTCGAAGGTGTCCACCGGCCTGAGTACGAGCCATCGTCCTCTGTCGACCCGCAGACGGCTTGCGATGTTGGCGCTGTCCATCGGCGGCTTCGGCATCGGTACCACCGAGTTCGCGTCGATGGGTCTTCTGCCCGACGTCGCGACGACCATGGGCATCTCCGAGCCGTCGGCCGGGCACATGATCTCCGCGTACGCCTTGGGTGTCGTCGTCGGTGCCCCCGCGATCGCGACGCTCGCGGCGCGCGTTCCGAGGCGTCTGCTGTTGATCGCGTTGATGGTGGCGTTCACACTCGGCAACCTCGGGACGGTGTTCGCACCGAGTTTCGAGGAGCTGGTCGCGTCACGGTTCGTCGCAGGCCTCCCGCACGGTGCCTACTTCGGAATCGCTGCGCTCGTCGCTGCTCACCTGGCAGAGCCTGGCAAGCGAGCCAAGGCCGTCGCGATGGTGATGATGGGCTTGTCGATCGCCAATGTCGTCGGCGTGCCTGCTGCGACGTGGCTGGGGCAAGCCCTCGGATGGCGGAGCGCGTTCGCCGTGGTCGCGGTCATCGGACTGCTCACCGTGACGGCGTTGATCCTGTGGATGCCGCGCCTCGACGGAATGCCGACCACGAACCCGATCACCGAACTCGGTGCCCTTCGTCGTGGGCAGGTATGGATGACACTGTTCGTCGGCATGGTCGGCTTCGGCGGCATGTTCGCCGTCTACACCTACGTGGCGTCGACGCTCACCGACGTCTCGGGTCTGGCCAAGGCGCTGGTCCCAGTGGCGTTGATGATCTACGGGCTCGGCATGGTCGCCGGCAACTACTTCGGCGGGTGGCTCGCGGACAAGCTGCAACTGCGAGGAACATTCATCTCGATCTCGGCGATGGCCGTGTTCCTCGCGCTGTTCGTCGTCGCATCGCACAACCCGGTGACAGCATTGATTCTGCTGTTCCTGATCGGTGCGTCGGGGTCGTCGGTCATTCCGGGTCTGCAGACACGCCTGATGGACGTCGCCGACGACGCGCAGACACTCGCGGCGTCCCTCAATCACGCAGCGTTCAACCTGGCCAACGCCATCGGTGCAGCTCTCGGTGGTGCGGTCATCGCCGCAGGGTTCGGTTACACCGCTCCCGCAGCGGCAGGCGCGATCCTGGCTGTCGCAGGTCTCGCCGTCTTGGCAACCGCAATGTGGATGCAGCGCCGCGAGGACGCCAAAGCTGTCTAGTGTCCCGTCGAGATCGAGGTCATGACGCCGAATCCGTCGAATTCGGTGCACAACCTCGATCTCGGCGATTCTGGATCAGCTCTCGGTCGTGGCTGCGCCGTCTCCGGCCAACGTGCTCGCGAATGCGGGAGTCAGGTTGTCGATCACGTACGGCAGGCTCAGCAGCGACGTGAAGTAGATCGCGCCGGCAGTGACACCGTCGGTGAAGACCAGCTTGTTCTCCTTAACTGCATCGAGGTTCTGGTAGACCGGCTCCTGCTCCAAGGTCGTGCGATCCTCGGGCGTTTCGGTGCCCCACAGCAGCACGTCCGCGGCATTGAGAACCGACAGGTTCTCGAGCGGAATGTTGGCCTGGCCGCCGCCGTCGGTCGCGTACTGGTCGATCTCCGAGGGGACGACGAAGCCGAGATCGGTCAGGAAGTCCGTGCTCAGGCCGTTCTGGTATGCGATGGCTGCGCCGTCGTAGAACGCGTTCTGCAGGAAGATCGCCTTCGTTCCGTCGAATTCGGGGTTCTCGGACCTGGCTGCCGCGAACTTGTCGGCGATGGCGTCGATCTGCTCTTCGACCTCGGCTTCCTTACCGAGAGCCTTACCGATGTTGCGAGCCTGGACGTCCCACGGTTCGAAGTACTCGGTGAAGTCGCCGGACTGAGCGATCGTCGGAGCCAACTCGCTGAGCTTGGTGTAGCTGTCCTGGTCGAGTCCGGCGTTCGTCGCGATGATGAGGTCGGGGTTCAGCGCAGCGATACGTTCGTACTGGAAACCGTCGTCGGCGCTGAGGACCTCGGGTGTGGCGTCGCCCAGGGCGTCCTGCGCCCACGGCCATGTCGCGTAGGGCTGCTCGCCGTACCACTCGGTGACGGCTACGGGCTTCACTCCGAGCGCCAGGACCGTGTCCTGCTCGGTGTAGCCGGCCACGACGACGCGCTTCGGCTCCGATTCGACCGTGGTCTCGCCGAATGCGTGCTCGACGGTGACGGGGAAGACGCCGTCGCCGGACGAGGTCGTCTGGGCCGCAGAGTCGTCGGACGAGCTGGAGCACGCGGACAACACCACGGCTGCCGCAGCGGCAGCGGCGGCGAATTTCAGGAAGCGGGCAGATCTGACCATCGCGGTCCCTTTCGAGGAGGTCCGCTGCTGAACCTGGGCCTCTCCACAGGTCCCGCTGTCGCGGACGGCTAAGGGTAGCCGACCCTTAGGGATCCGTGGTCAGGCTGGGTACCGCGTGACGACGAGCATCGAACAGCCGCCGACGCTGCGGTACGGCCCGTGCGGCATGCCGGGTGGCCGACATGCGTACATTCCCGCGGTGAACGTGCGGTCCAAGCCGACGTCGTACAGATCCCCGTCGAGCAGCAGAACCTCTTCCCAGAATTCGTGGGTGATCACACCCGGCGGAGTCTCTGCACCGGCGTCGTAGCGTTGCAGAGCGGTCTTGTCGCCCGTGACCGGGTCGTGGGACAGAACCTGGTCGGAGATGCCGGGTGTGGTCGAAACCTCGTTCGCACGAGTCCATTCGGCGGTGGGGCTGTGGAACTCCAGTTCGGGCTTGGCCATGAAGGTCTCCTGCCGGGTTCGAGGCGGCCGTCGACCGCGTCCATCGTTGTATACCGAGTGTATGGAACGCGGTCGGCGGGCGCGAACGAATCAGTCTGTCCCACGCAGGTCGTACACCGTGGCGCTGCCGGCCGTCGTGGAGGTGAAGTTCGACGCGACCCACTCGGCGATCTCGGAGTTCCCACCGAATCCGCCACGGCCGCCCTCGATGTAGTACCCGACGTCTCCTGCTGCGACCCAGTCCTGGAACTGTTCGAGCGTCGGTGCGGGATCACCGCTCCACCCACCGATTGCCATGACGGCTGTGCCGGACGCGAGTTCGATCTCGGCAGCCGACTGCGAACCGTTCGTTGCTGCGGCCCAGCGTGAATCCGTGTTCTGCAACATCGTCACCAGTTGCGGATCGGTGCCGGTACCCATGCCCGCGCCCATGCTCGGTACTCCGGCCGCCCCGTCGGAGCCGTAGCCGGAAGCGCTGCGGGATTGTCGGTCGTCGCGGCCGGGAAAGCCGCCGCCTGGGCCACCGGCCATGTCACCGCTGCCCGCAGGTCCGACGCTGGGAATCGACCCGGTATGCGGATTACCCGCTGTCGCAACGGCATACGCTGCCGTGCCGCCCAATCCGGAGAGGATCGCCAACGTGAAGATGCTGACCGTCACAGCACGGCTGCGATGGACCGCGGCCAGTGTGATTCCTATGGCGGCGACGAGTGCACCGATCAGCAGAACCCACTTCAGCGCGGGCATCCATGACGAATTCCGTTCGAGCAGAACCCATGCGGAGGCTCCGGCCGAGAGCGTGACGGCCGACAGGCCCAACCGAGCCCAGATGCGCTCGCGTTCGATCCACAGGGCGTAGACACCGGTGCCGATCATGCCTGCGATCGCCGGAGCGAGTGCCACCGTGTAGTACGGATGGACCGTTCCGGACATGTAGCTGAAGATCACGCCGGTGACGACGAACCAACCGCCCCACAGCATGAGCGACGCCCGAATCCCGTCCGTGCGTGGCGCCGTGCCGCGTGCGAGGAATCCGAGTGCCAGCGCGATGAGTGCAGCCGGAATCAGCCACGAGATCTGAAATCCCATTTCACTTCCGAAGAGGCGGTCGAGGCCCGTCGGACCCCCGAAACTTGAACCGGCAGCGCCACCGCCGGGGCCGCCCATTCCCCCTCCCATCCCGCCGCCCGGTGCGTCGGGCATTCCGCCGGGCATGTCACCGGCACCAGGCATTCCGTCGGGCATTCCGCCGCCGTTCATGTCGCCGCCGCGGCTCTGGCCGAAGATGCGTCCGAGACCGTTGTAGCCCAGGACGAGGTCCATGACGGTGTTGTTCGTCGACCCGCCGATGTAAGGGCGTGCGTCGACGGGCCACACGATGGTCGCGACGACCCACCAGCCCGCAGAGACGACCAAAGCTGTTGCGGCACCGAGCAAATGGATCAGTCGGGGGATCAGGCGAGCATGCCCGGCCACGAGATAGACCAGACCGAACGCCGGGAGAACGAGCAAGCCCTGCAACATTTTCGTCAAGAATGCGAAGCCGAGTGTGACGCCGGCGAGTGCGAGCCACCCGGCCGCGCGTCGACCGATGTCGGTCGTCGTGCCACGCACGACGAAGTAGCCGCCGAGAGTCATCAGGAGGACGAGCAACGCGTCGGGATTGTCGAAGCGGAACATCAGGGCCGCTGCCGGTGTCAGCGCGAGGATCGCGCCTGCGAGCAGCCCGGCTCCGGGTGACGCCACGCGCTTGACCGAGGCGTACACCAGCGCGACCGATCCGACGCCCATGAGCGCCTGGGGCACGAGGATGCTCGCGCTGGAGAATCCGAAAATTCGTGCCGAGAGCGCCATCACCCAGATCGACGCGGGTGGCTTGTCGACCGTGATGAAGTTCGACGAGTCCAACGACGCGAAGAACATCGCCTTCCAGTTCTGTGATCCTGCCTGAGCGGCGGCCGCGTAGAAGCTGTTGGCGTATCCGCTCGACATCAGATCCCACAGGTACAGCACTGCGGTCGCCAGAAGCAGGGCACACAGACCGAGTCGATACTTGTTGCGTAACGCCCACGACCCGCGCGGCTCGATGTCGTTCGGTGTCTCGTCCACCAGCGCCGTCACAGTCTTCTTCCTCGGTTCACGCACGCAACAGTGCCGCGCGAACGTGGAGAAAGGCTCCGCCGGCGCTGTGAGGTTCCTGTGAGTCACGGTCGATCTTCACCGAACCTCCACGTTTCCTGGCCGACTCCTCCATGACGGCCCTCTACTGTCAGGTGCATGAGCCGCACAGTGTTGGTCGTCGACGACGAACCGACGATCTCCGACGCCGTCGCCGCACGGCTGCGCGGCGAGGGATTCGACGTCGTCACGGCATCGGACGGTCCGTCGGCAGTGCAGGTGTGCGCGTCGGTGCGGCCCGACGTCGTCGTACTGGACGTCATGCTTCCCGGGTTCGACGGTCTCGAGGTCTGCCGACGTATTCAGGCGGATCGCCCGGTGTCGGTGCTGATGTTGACTGCGAAGTCCGACGAGACCGACATGCTCGTCGGGCTCGGAGTGGGTGCCGACGACTACCTGTCCAAACCGTTCAGCATGCGCGAGCTCGTCGCCCGTGTGCATGCGCTCCTGCGTCGTGCTGATCGAAACAACTCGGCAGCGCCGACGTCCACGATGCTCGGGCCGATCCGAATCGACCATCATGCGCGACGCGTGTCCAACGGCGACATCGAAATACACCTCACGCGTACCGAATTCGATATTCTGGCGTACCTGTCGAGCCGGCCCAACGCAGCGGTGGCCCGGGAAACCCTGCTCGCGGAACTGTGGGGGTGGGCGGACACTGCGAGCAGTCGGACCGTCGACAGTCACGTGAAAGCGTTGCGACGCAAGATCGGTGGCGATCTGATTCGCACTGTCCACGGTGTCGGCTATGCGTTGGACGTGCCGAGATGATGCGCGCGATTCCCCGGCCGCTCGATGCGCTGACGTCGTTCAAGCTGAAGGTGTCGCTGATCGTAGGCGTCGTGTTGGTCGTCGCGAGCGTCGTGTTCTGGATCGGCGCGGGGTGGCAGTTCCGGTATGCGTTGCTGGCCGCTCTGGTGATGTCGCTCGCTGCGGTCCAGGTAGTGGCGCACGGAATGACGTCGCCCTTGCGCGAGATGACGTCCGCGGCGAAAGCGATGGCGCGAGGGGACTATTCGACGCGTGTGCGGGCGACGTCTCGCGACGAGGTCGGGCAGCTCGCGGACGCGTTCAACACCATGTCGACGGATCTCGAAGCGGCTGACACCTATCGGCGCGAGCTGATCGGGAACGTCTCGCACGAGCTCAAGACTCCGATCGCGGCGCTTCGTGCCGTTCTCGAGAATCTGGTGGACGGTGTCACCGAACCCGATCCGCAGACTCTCGCGGTGGCTCTGCGTCAGACCGAGAAGCTCGGTGACCTGGTGACGGAACTGCTGGACTTGTCACGTCTCGAAGGGGGAGTGCTACCGCTGCGACCCGAACTCGTCCACGTGGCAGATCTTCTCGGTGGAGTGACCGTCGAACATGATCGTGTGCGAATCGACGTCGAGCCGGTTGATCTGGTCGTGTCCGTCGACCGGTCGAGGCTGACGCAGGTCGTCACCAATCTCGTCGACAACGCTGTGCGGCATGCGCCACCGGGAACCGACGTCACGGTCGTCGCTCGCGCCACGGCTGCCGAACTTCTCTTGGACGTTGCCGACACCGGCCCCGGAATCGCTCCTGCCGAACGACTTTCGGTGTTCGATCGCTTCACTCGTGGCGGCGCCACAGACGGTGGCACCGGTCTCGGGCTCGCGATCGCCCGGTGGGCGACCGAGCTGCACGGCGGAACGATCGAAGTACTCGACGACGGCCCCGGATGCCGCATCAGGGTCACCGTTCCGCGAACCTGACTTCTTCCCTTCGGTAGCTGAATTCTGCGACGCAGGTCTCCTGCGTCGACCTCGGCCTGCCACGACACGCTCGAAAGAAAGGTTTCTTCCGTGATCGTTCATCGAAAGCCCATGTCGTCGATCTGGCCACCGCGGGTATGGCCCCGGCTGGCGTATCGCACCGCGCCGCTGCGAGTGCTGATTGCCGCAGTGGTGGCGGGCGTCGTCGCCGCGTGTCTGCTGGGCCGCACGGGCATCGGCTTTCCGTTGACTGCAGCAGCGGTCCTCGCTGTCGCCGCCGTAGCCGCTGTGCGACGTCCGACGCTATGGGGATATGCCGGTGCCACAGCTGTTTTCGCGCTCGCGACGGTTCCAGCATTCCGTGCAGCAGAGTGGTTGACGTCCCTGTCGATCTGGTGTGCGATCGTCGTCGCAGGTGCGGTCGCGTGCCGCGGACGGACGTGGACAGGGCTCGCGCTCGGAGCCGTCGTACCCGTCCTTCTGCCTGCTCGCGTGTGTCGGTGGGCGTCTCGAGGTGCTCGCGACATGAGGACAGGGGGAGTGCGCTCGGGCAGAGTCGCCGCCGTCGTCGGGGCGACCGGTGTGTTGGTGGTGGTGTTCGGGGCGTTGTTCGCCGCGGCCGATCCTGTCTTCGCGGGTGTGGTCGACGTCGTGACACCGGAATGGGACCCCGACGCCGTGGTCGGACGAGCTTTCCTCTTCGTGGTCGTCGGTGGCGGCGCACTCGGCGCAGCGTACGTCGTGTCGACGCCTCCGCGATTCGACATGCTCGCCCGGGCTTCGAGAAGTCGATTTCGATTGTGGGAGTGGACGATTCCTCTGTCTGCGCTCGTCGTCGTGTTCGGAGTGTTCGTCACGGTCCAGGCGACGACGCTGTTCGGCGGACAGCAGCACGTGCTCGTGACCGACGGACTCACCAACGCCGAATATGCGCGTCAGGGTTTCTGGCAGCTTCTCGCGGTGACGGGCCTGACGCTGGCGGTCCTCGCGGTGATCGTTCGCAAAGCTGCGCGCGAGACAACGGCGGATAGCGTCGTGCTGCGGGTTCTTCTCGGTGCCTTGTGCGCGTTGTCGCTCGTCGTCGTCGCCTCGGCGCTGCACCGGATGTCTCTGTACGAAAAGCAATACGGGTACACGACGCTGCGGCTGTTCGTCACTGCAGTCGAACTGTTGCTCGGCGTCGTCTTCGTGCTCGTCATGATCGCAGGCATCACGATGTCCGGTAGCTGGTTGCCACGAGCCGTCGGCGTCAGCGCGGTCGCCGCAGTGCTCGGGCTCGCGGTTCTGAATCCCGACGCGTACATCGCTAGGCACAATGTCGAGCGATTCGAACAGACGGGCCGAATCGACGTCGCGTATCTGCGTTCGCTGTCGGCCGATGCCGCCCGCGAACTCGACGGTCTTCCCGAGCCCTACCGGCACTGCGCGCTCGGCGGGTCGTCGACGGAGTGGTCCTGGTACGAATGGAATCTCGGTAACGCGACGAAGGAGCGCGTTCTCGCGCAGTCCCCGGTCGGTGCCTGCGGCCAGATGCCTACAGGGCTAAGGTGACAATGGCCCACCAGCAATCGTGAAGGAGGTGGCGTCGATGCTCAAGTATTCGTCTCTCGTCGTCACCTGTTTGATCCTGCTGACGATGCTCGCCACCCTGCCGGACTCCGACGCGACGTCCGTCGCCTTCGGGTTGGTGGTGACCGCGACGCTCGCAGCAGTTGCCGCGGTCGTCGGTCGTCGCGATCTGTTGCTCGCGGTTCTCGGTGCACGTGTGGGCTTCGAGAGTGATCAGCAGCGACGACGAGGTTCCTTCCGACGTCAGCAGCGCCCGGACGAAGCAGGGCGCCCCATGCCACGAGCACCCGGATCGGTCCTCTGACCGGTCACGCTGCCTTGTTCGACGGCGGCGGTGGTCGGTCGAGAAATTCATCGACCGTCACTCGCGAAGAGGTGCTCGCATGCTCGATTTCGTCTATTACCCCGTGTCCGGAATCCTCTGGGTCTGGCACACGGTGTTCGGTTCGGTTCTGGGGCCGGACAACGGTGTCGCCTGGGCTCTGTCCGTCGTGTTTCTCGTATTCACCCTCCGGCTGCTCTTGTACAAACCGTTCGTTCGTCAGGTCAGAACCCAGCTGACCATGAAGAAGCTGCAGCCCGAGATCAAGGCGCTGCAGACCAAGTACAAAGGCGACCGAGCTCGACAGTCCGCCGAGATGCAGAAGCTCCAGAAGGCGCACGGCTTCAACCCGCTGCTCGGATGCCTGCCGATGCTGGCCCAGGTGCCCGTGTTCATCGGGCTGTACCACGTGCTTCGATCGTTCAACCGGACTGGAACAGGCTTCGGTCAACTCGGGATGTCGGCGGAGGACAACGCGAACACCGCCAACTATTTCTTCAGCGCATCCGATGTGCAGTCGTTCCTCGACGCGAGGTTGTTCGGAGCTCCGATCTCGGCCGCGATCAACAGCTCGCAGGCTGCACTGGAAGCGTTCGCGCCGTTCGGTGGAGTCCCGACGACGCTGTCCATCGCCCTGGTCGCGGTTCCGTTGATGGTTTTGGCAAGCGTCGCAACGCATTTCAACTCGCGTGCATCGGTCGCTCGTCAGGACGACGCCGCGAAGGCCAACCCGCAGACCGCGTTGATGAACAGGCTGGCCTTGTGGGTCTTCCCACTGGGAGTTCTCGTCGGCGGCCCGGTACTGCCGATCGCGATCCTGCTGTACTGGGTGAGCAACAACGCCTGGACCTACGGCCAGCAACACCTGGTGTACCGAAAGATCGATGCGGAGGAGGCCGCCGCGCCGAAGCCGGAGGTCCGGTCCGAAGCTCCCAAGCCGGGTGCGAAACCTCGGCGTCGGCGGTAGAGATTCGGGTCTGTCGGTGGTCTCCGCTACGGTGCTGGGCGTGCCTATCACCGTCTCTACAGTCAATGTCAACGGAGTTCGCGCTGCTGCCCGCAAGGGCATGCTGCCGTGGTTGGAGACCACCGATGCCGACGTGATCTGTCTGCAGGAGACGCGGGCCAACGACGGTGAACTCACCAAGGCTCTCGCGCCCGCACTGGACAGCGGCTGGCATCTGGCGTCCGCCGAACCGTCGGCCAAGGGCCGCAACGGAGTCGCCATCCTGTCGCGTATCGCTCCCGACGCGGTACGCGTCGGTTTCGGCGTGGACGAGTTCGCGGACTCCGGCCGGTACATCGAAGCGGATTTCGGTGACGTGACCGTCGCGAGCCTGTATCTGCCGTCCGGGGAGGTCGGGACCGAACGTCAGGACGAGAAGGAGCGCTTCATGGCTGCGTTCGCGAAGTTCTTGGCCGTCGCCGCCGCGTCGCCCGATCGTGACGTCGTCGTGTGTGGTGACTGGAACATCGCGCACACCGAGAACGACCTGAAGGCGTGGAAGACCAACCGCAAGAACTCCGGGTTCCTTCCGGAAGAACGCGAGTGGGTGTCCGCGCTCCTCGCGGACGATGCGCCGTGGACCGACGTCGTGCGTGAGCTGCACCCGGGCGTCGAGGGTCCGTACAGCTGGTGGTCCTACCGCGGCAAGGCCTTCGACAACGACGCAGGCTGGCGCATCGACTACCAGCTCGCGACGCAATCGCTCGCGGAGCGGGCCAAGGAAGCGGTCACCGAGCGAGCCGAGGCGTACGACCAGCGGTGGTCCGATCACGCGCCGGTGACGGTGAGGTACCGCTAGAAATCACCTTGCCGGTTCGTGAAAAGATCGTGACCATGTCTTCTCCTGCTTCTTCCGACACACCACAGGGTCCGCGTCAGCGCGTTCTGTCCGGCATTCAGCCGACCGCCGACTCGTTCCATCTCGGCAACTACCTGGGTGCCGTGCGTCAGTGGGTGGCGTTGCAGGAGGACTACGACGCGTTCTACTTCATCCCTGATCTGCACGCCATCACGGTTCCGCAGGATCCCAAGGCGCTGCGTCAGCGCACCCGCATTGCAGCGGCGCAGCTCCTTGCCGTCGGCATCGATCCGACTCGATCGACGTTGTTCGTGCAGAGCCAGGTGCCGGAGCACGCGCAGCTCGCATGGGTCCTGAACTGTCTCACCGGTTTCGGTGAGGCCGGGCGGATGACGCAGTTCAAGGACAAGTCGGTCAAGCAGGGACGCGATCAGACGACCGTCGGGCTGTTCACGTATCCGATCCTGCAGGCCGCCGACATTTTGCTGTACCGCCCCAACCTCGTACCCGTCGGCGAGGATCAGCGTCAGCACCTCGAACTGACGCGCGATCTGGCGCAGCGGTTCAACACACGCTTCAAGAAGACGTTCGTCGTCCCCGATGCGCACATCATCAAGGGCACCGCCAAGATCTTCGATCTGCAGGAACCGACCGCGAAGATGAGCAAGTCGGGTTCCAATCCGGCCGGCATCGTGAACCTTCTGGACGATCCGAAGGTGACGGCGAAAAAACTGCGGTCCGCGGTCACCGACAATGAGCGTGACATCGTCTTCGATCCGGCGAACAAGCCCGGCGTCAGCAATTTGCTGGTCATTCAATCCGCGCTGTCCGACCGAACGATCGAGGAACTGGTGGCCGGCTACGTGGGCAAGGGCTACGGAGATCTGAAGTCCGACACGGCCGATGTGTTGACCGAGTTCGTCACCCCGCTTAAAGCACGAGTCGACGGGTATATGTCCGATATTGCCGAACTGGACAAGATCCTCGCCGACGGCGCGGATCGGGCCAGGGAGGTGGCGTCACGCACGTTGGCGCAGGTGTACGACCGGGTGGGGTTCCTGACTCCGCTCTCCTGACAGCGGACTCGTTGACAGTGAGAGCCCTGACAGCGAGAGGGTGATCGTCGTTCCTGACTTCCAAGCGATCCTTGCCGAGCGGCGTGAGAAGTGGCCGTGGTTCGATCACACGGTCCGGGCTGCGTCGCGCTACCAGTCCCAGAAAGGTGACTACTACGCAGCCGGGATGACGTACTTCAGCGTCCTGGCGTTGTTCCCGCTATTGATGGTGGCGTTCGCGATCGCCGGGTTCGTTCTCGCGGGACAGCCGCAATGGCTCGACGAGATCCGGACACAGATCACCGACAACATCCCAGGCAGTTTGGGCGACACGATCAACTCGCTCGTCGACACGGCCATCGAGTCGCGCGCGAGTGTCGGCATCATCGGTCTGCTCGGCGCCCTCTACGCAGGCCTCGGCTGGGTGGCCAATCTGCGCGCTGCCCTGACCGCGATGTGGGAGTCGGTTCACGAGCAGGGCGGATTCTTGTCGACGAAGCTGCGGGATTTCGCGGCTCTCCTCGGACTCGGCCTGGCGATGGCTGTGTCCCTCGGACTGTCCGCACTGAACGGCGGGGGTGTCATGCGCGGCATCCTGGAGTTCGTCAACCTCGACAATGCACCCGGCGTCGGAGTGTTCCTGCGCATCGTGTCCGTGGTGCTCGCCATCGTCGCGTCATGGTTGGTGTTCACGTGGGTGATCTCGCGGCTGCCGCGCGAACCCGTCCCGTTCCGCAGTGCCCTCAAAGGTGGCCTGCTCGCTGCCGTCGGCTTCGAGATCTTCAAGCAGATCGCGGCGATCTACCTCGCGTCGGTGACGAGTGGCCCTGCCGGTGTGGTCTTCGGGCCGATCATCGGTTTGCTCGTGTTCGTCTTCACGACGTCGCGGTTCATCCTGTTCGCCACAGCTTTTGCGGCAACCACCGAGGAAGCGATGGCGCTGGCCTTCGTCCCGCCACCGGATCCCGCGGTCATCACCACGCGTCTCGAGGTGAACGAGGGGCCGACGGTCAAGGGCGGGCTCGCGCTCGTCGGCGCGGGCGCGCTCGCCGTCGTCGGACTGGGTGGGTTCCTCAGCCGACGACGGTGATCACGGTCGTCGATTGAGGCGCCGGGCTGCCAGTAGGAGCCCGATCACGACGATCGCGCCGACGACGCCGATTCCGACACGGAGTGCGGTGTTGTCACCGTCACCGTCGTCGACGGTTGCCGCGTGGGCGGTCGAGCTGCCGGGCGGCGCAGCCAGTGTGGGTGTCGGCCGAGTGCTGGACACCGTGCCCACCGAATTAGCATCGACCAGCTCACCGACACGGGTGCCTGTCGGCGTCGCGAAGCCGTAGTCGAGCAGTCTTGCGGCTTGCTCCCAAGGCCGTATCGGAAGGACGTCGCCCTTCATGATCGTGACGGCGAGCCGCCTGCCGTTCTTCTCGGCGCCGCCGACGAAAGTCTGTCGAGCGTCATCGGTGTAGCCGGTCTTGCCACCCAACGCGCCCTCGTAGTTGTAGAGGAGCTGATTGTCGTTGGACAGCGCGAAGCCCGGACGATCCTGATCGTCGGGGATCGCGGGATCTTTCGGAAATCCAGGGAACTCGACAGTCTCCGTCGAAATCAGTTGCGCGAACATCGGATTCTGCATGGCAGCACGGAAGAACAGCGCGAGATCGTATGCAGAACTGGACATTCCGGGCCCGTCGAGACCGGACGGTGTGGCCGCCCGTGTGTCGAGAGCGCCGAGATCCTTCGCCTTCGCATTCATCTTGTCGACGGTGGCTGCGTCGCCGCCGAGTTGAGCCGCCAGCGCGTGGGCGGCGTCGTTGCCCGACGCCATGACGAGTCCCTGCATCAGCTGAAAGTTGGTGTAGACACCGCCTTTTCCGATACCGACGGCGCTGCCCTCGGCGTTCGCGTCCTCGGCGGTCGCGACGATAGTCGTGTTCGGGTCGAGCTCTTCGAGGGCGACCAGCGCGAGCAGAATCTTGATGGTGCTCGCCGGACGGTAGCGACCATGAGGATCCTTGGCGGCGATCACGTCGCCCGTGTCCAGATCGGACAGCACCCACCCGGTGGCCGAGATGTCGGCGGGAAGTGGCGGCGCGCCGTCGGGCGTGATGGTGCCGCACGCCGCGAGAGCGTCACCGCCGACCGCCTCTGCGGGAATCGGCATCGGATCCGGAGTGGGATCTCCTGGAGCCGGGACCTCGGACAGGTCGATCGCCGGAGGAGGTGACGCCGCGTACGGGCAGTCGTCGGTGTTCGGCGTCGTGAACGGCGTGGTCGTCGTCTCGGTAGGTGGATCGACTGGAGGTTGCGCGAAAGCCGGTCCGCCGCCGATGAACAGCAGCGCGGTCGTGGTGAGGGCTGCTGCTGCCCGAAAGATCGTTTTCATCGCGAACTACCCTAGGCGTCGGAGTTCGGTGTCGGCCGTCGACTCACCGAACCTCCCTGCACACTATCGGGCCGGAATGCCAAAACCCCACCCTCCACACAAATGCATATGCATGTGCGTAGGGGGCTTCGCCCATGTGCACGTTTTTACATAGTGGGCTATGTAGAAACGTGCACATGGGGGGTTAGGCGTTTTCGGGGAATCCGAGGTTGATGCCGCCGTGGGAGGGGTCGAGCCAGCGGCTGGTGACGGCTTTGCCGCGGGTGAAGAAGTGGATGCCTTC
>NZ_FZOW01000040.1:0-3467 GCF_900188125.1 Rhodococcoides kyotonense
TGTGTTCGGCGGTGTCCTACTCTCCCACACCCTGTCGGGTGCAGTACCATCGGCGCTGGAGGGCTTAGCTTCCGGGTTCGGAATGGGACCGGGCGTTTCCCCTCCGCTATGGCCGCCGTAACTCTGCGAAACAGTGTCACGAGCGAACCGAAGTCGGAGACACACACAGTGTGTGTGTTCGTTCTTGGTTCTATGTAGTTGTGTACCTGAATACACTTCGTGTGTTGTTTCAGATATTGCACAGTGGACGCGTAGCTTCTTTGTGGTAAGTCCTCGGCCTATTAGTACCAGTCACCTGCATCGGTTACCCGACTTCCAGTTCTGGCCTATCAACCCGGTGGTCTGCCGGGGGCCTTACCCCCTCGTGGGGGTGAGAAACCTCATCTTGGAACAGGCTTCCCGCTTAGATGCTTTCAGCGGTTATCCCTTCCGAACGTAGCTAACCAGCGGTGCTCCTGGTGGAACAACTGGCACACCAGAGGTTCGTCCGTCCCGGTCCTCTCGTACTAGGGACAGCCTTCCTCAAGTTTCTTACGCGCGCGGCGGATAGAGACCGAACTGTCTCACGACGTTCTAAACCCAGCTCGCGTGCCGCTTTAATGGGCGAACAGCCCAACCCTTGGGACCTACTCCAGCCCCAGGATGCGACGAGCCGACATCGAGGTGCCAAACCATCCCGTCGATATGGACTCTTGGGGAAGATCAGCCTGTTATCCCCGGGGTACCTTTTATCCGTTGAGCGACACCGCTTCCACATGCCGGTGCCGGATCACTAGTCCCGACTTTCGTCCCTGCTCGACCTGTCAGTCTCACAGTCAAGCTCCCTTGTGCACTTGCACTCGACACCTGATTGCCAACCAGGCTGAGGGAACCTTTGGGCGCCTCCGTTACATTTTGGGAGGCAACCGCCCCAGTTAAACTACCCACCAGGCACTGTCCCTGAACCAGATCATGGTCCGAGGTTGAGGTATCCAATACGATCAGAGTGGTATTTCAACAACGACTCCACAGTAACTGGCGTCACCGCTTCACAGTCTCCCACCTATCCTACACAAACCGAACCGAACACCAATACCAAGCTATAGTGAAGGTCCCGGGGTCTTTTCGTCCTGCCGCGCGTAACGAGCATCTTTACTCGTAATGCAATTTCGCCGAGTCTATGGTTGAGACAGCTGAGAAGTCGTTACGCCATTCGTGCAGGTCGGAACTTACCCGACAAGGAATTTCGCTACCTTAGGATGGTTATAGTTACCACCGCCGTTTACTGGGGCTTAAATTCTCAGCTTCACCACCACAAGGGCAGTTAACCGGTCCTCTTAACCTTCCAGCACCGGGCAGGCGTCAGTCCGTATACATCGTCTTACGACTTCGCACGGACCTGTGTTTTTAGTAAACAGTCGCTTCTCACTGGTCTCTGCGACCCCACCCAGCTCACACCGCAAGGATGATCACCGAGCGTGGTCCCCCTTCTCCCGAAGTTACGGGGGCATTTTGCCGAGTTCCTTAACCATAGTTATCTCGATCGCCTTAGTATTCTCTACCTGACCACCTGTGTCGGTTTGGGGTACGGGCCGTGTGAAAGCTCGCTAGAGGCTTTTCTCGGCAGCATAGGATCACTGAATTCACCTCAATCGGCTACGCATCACCTCTCAGGCTTGAATGAACGGCGGATTTGCCTACCGTTCGCCCTACAGGCTTACACCAGTACAACCACTGACTGGCCCAGCTACCTTCCTGCGTCACCCCATCGCTTGGCTACTACCAGATCAGGTCCCACGCATCCACCCGACGCCTCACTCTCGAAAGAGATCAGTCACCGGGATTCAGGGCAGTTAGTATCACTGATTCACCATGGGCGCGTTCACACGGGTACGGGAATATCAACCCGTTGTCCATCGGCTACGCCTGTCGGCCTCGTCTTAGGTCCCGACTCACCCTGGGCGGATTAACCTGGCCCAGGAACCCTTGGTCATTCGGCGGACGAGTTTCTCACTCGTCTTTCGCTACTCATGCCTGCATTCTCACTCGCACAGCCTCCACACCTGGATCACTCCGATGCTTCCACGGCTGCACGACGCTCCCCTACCCACCCACACACCTGGCAGACCCTCCGTAAAGGGAATGCGGGCTATTGTGTGAGTGCCGCAGCTTCGGTGGTGTACTTGAGCCCCGCTACATTGTCGGCGCAGGATCACTTGACCAGTGAGCTATTACGCACTCTTTCAAGGGTGGCTGCTTCTAAGCCAACCTCCTGGTTGTCTTCGCGACCCCACATCCTTTTCCACTTAGTACACGCTTAGGGACCTTAGCTGGCGATCTGGGCTGTTTCCCTCTCGACTACGAACCTTATCGCCCGCAGTCTCACTGCCACGCTCTCACTCATCGGCATTCGGAGTTTGGCTGATTTCGGTAAGCCGGTAAGCCCCCTAGACCATCCAGTAGCTCTACCTCCGACGAGAAACACGTGACGCTGCACCTAAATGCATTTCGGGGAGAACCAGCTATCACGGAGTTTGATTGGCCTTTCACCCCTACCCACAACTCATCCCCTCAGTTTTCAACCTAAGTGGGTTCGGTCCTCCACGACGTCTTACCGTCGCTTCAACCTGGCCATGGGTAGATCACTCCGCTTCGGGTCTAGAACACGCCACTACACACCTCACGGTGATACGCCCTATTCGGACTCGCTTTCGCTACGGCTACCCCACACGGGTTAACCTCGCGACATGCCACTAACTCGCAGGCTCATTCTTCAAAAGGCACGCCATCACCCACAGTGAACAAGTCACTCGCAGGCTTTGACGGATTGTAAGCGCACGGTTTCAGGTACTATTTCACTCCCCTCCCGGGGTACTTTTCACCTTTCCCTCACGGTACTAGTCCGCTATCGGTCACCAGGGAGTATTCAGGCTTATCGGGTGGTCCCGACAGATTCACAGCAGATTTCACGGGCCCGCTGCTACTTGGGTATTCGCTACGACAGTCACAGTATTTTCGTCTACGGGACTCTCACCCTCTACGACAGGCCGTTCCAGACCACTTCGACTAACACCATGATTTCTTACTGTCGGCCGATCCGGCAGAATCGACAAAACAAACCCCACAACCCTCCATACGCAACCCCTGCCGGGTATCACACGCACAAAGTTTGGCCTCATCCGCTTTCGCTCGCCACTACTCACGGAATCACAATTGTTTTCTCTTCCTGTGGGTACTGAGATGTTTCACTTCCCCACGTTCCCTCCACACACCCTATATATTCAGGTGCAGGTAACACGACATCACTCGTGCTGGGTTTCCCCATTCGGACACCCTCGGATCACAGCTCGGTTGACAGCTCCCCGAGGCTTATCGCAGCCTCCTACGTCCTTCATCGGCTCCTGGTGCCAAGGCATCCACCGTACGCTCTTCATTACTTACAACAAAGATGCTCGCGTCCACTGTGCAATTCTCAAACAACACACACG
>NZ_FZOW01000043.1 GCF_900188125.1 Rhodococcoides kyotonense
AGGTCAGGAGAGTCATGTCGACCGAGAACGAGTCACCGGACGTCAAGCCGCGGAGTCGCGATGTCACCGACGGCCTGGAGAAGACCGCTGCCCGAGGCATGCTGCGTGCAGTCGGAATGGGCGACGACGACTGGACAAAGTCCCAGATCGGTGTCGCGTCGTCGTGGAACGAGATCACCCCGTGCAATCTGTCGCTCGAACGCCTCGCGAAAGCGGTCAAGAAGGGCGTGCATGCAGCAGGCGGATATCCGCTCGAGTTCGGCACGATCTCCGTGTCCGACGGCATCTCGATGGGCCACGAAGGCATGCACTTCTCCCTGGTCTCGCGCGAGGTGATAGCCGACAGCGTCGAGACGGTCATGAGTGCCGAACGCCTCGACGGTTCGGTTCTACTCGCCGGCTGTGACAAGTCGCTGCCCGGAATGCTCATGGCTGCAGCACGATTGGATCTGGCGAGCGTGTTCCTCTACGCCGGTTCCACACTTCCCGGCTTCGCGACGCTGTCCGACGGCAGCGAGCATCAGGTCACCATCATCGATGCGTTCGAGGCCGTCGGCGCATGCTCGCGCGGGCTGATGTCCCGCGCCGACGTCGACACGATCGAACGTGCGATCTGCCCCGGCGAGGGCGCGTGCGGCGGCATGTACACCGCGAACACGATGGCGAGCGCCGCCGAAGCCATGGGAATGTCGTTGCCCGGCAGTGCATCTCCTCCCGCTCCCGATCGTCGACGCGACCAGTTCGCGCATGCCAGTGGCGAGGCCGTCGTCGAATTACTGCGACGTGGCATCACCGCGCGCGACATCCTGACGAAGGAAGCATTCGAGAATGCCATCGCCGTCGTCATGGCGTTCGGTGGATCGACCAACGCGGTGCTGCACCTGCTGGCAATCGCACACGAAGCCGAAGTGGAACTGACGCTCGACGACTTCACCCGCGTCGGCTCCCGCGTTCCGCACCTCGCCGACGTCAAACCGTTCGGCAAGCACGTCATGACGGACGTCGACGCCATCGGCGGAGTCCCCGTCGTCATGAAGGCACTGCTCGACGCGGGACTCATGCACGGCGACTGTCTCACCGTCACCGGAAAGACCGTGGCGGAGAACCTCGCTCACATCGCACCGCCCGATCCGGACGGAAAGGTGTTGCGCGCCATGAACGAACCGATCCACCCGACCGGCGGCATCACGATCCTCAAGGGATCGCTCGCTCCCGGCGGCGCCGTCGTCAAGTCGGCAGGCTTCGACTCCGACGTGTTCACCGGCACCGCACGGGTTTTCGAACGCGAACGCGCGGCCATGGACGCGCTCGCCGACGGCACCATCTCCGCCGGCGACGTCGTCGTCATCCGCTACGAAGGCCCCAAGGGTGGACCCGGTATGCGTGAGATGCTCGCCATCACCGGAGCGATCAAGGGCGCCGGACTCGGCAAGGACGTTCTCCTGCTGACCGACGGCCGATTCTCCGGCGGCACAACGGGACTGTGCGTCGGGCATGTCGCGCCGGAAGCCGTCGACGCCGGGCCTATCGCCTTCGTGCGCGACGGTGATCAGATCCGTCTCGACGTCGGAAAGGGGACACTCGACGTCCTCGTCG
>NZ_FZOW01000045.1 GCF_900188125.1 Rhodococcoides kyotonense
TGAACCGTCTCGGGTTTGATGCCGCTTCGTCCTTTGTGAAGGATGAAGCACATGTCGAAGCGTTACCCGCCCGAGCAACGTGAGCGAGCAGTGAAGATGGTCCTAGACCACCTCCACGAGTACAACTCCGTCTACGGAGCCTGCAAGGCCATCGCACCGAAACTCGGCGTCGGAACCGAGTCACTGCGGCTCTGGACGCGCCAAGCCCAGATCGACGCCCAACAGGTCCCTGGTGCCACGACAGACGAGCAGCAGCGCATCAAAGAACTGGAACGGGAGAACCGAGACCTCAAGGAAGCCAACGAGATTCTGAAGTCGGCATCGATTTTCTTCGCGAGGGAGCTCGACCCTCGCCGCCGCAAGTAGTCCAGTTCATCGATCAGATGCGTGCACAGAATTACCGGGTCGAGTCGATCTGCAGAGTGCTCACCGAGCATGGAGTGCAGGTCGCCCCACGCACGTACCGCAACTGGAAGAGCGCACCACCGTCCGCTCGGACGATCTCCGATGCCTACCTCACCGATGCCCTGCTTGCAACGACCGGAGAGCCGGAGGAACTCTACGGCCGCCGCAAGATGGTGCGTCACCTGCGCAGACAGGGGCACTACGCGGCAGGGTGCACGGTAGACCGCCTGATGAGGGATGAGGGCATGTCCGGTGTGGTCCGAGGCAAACGGCACCGCACTACGATCCCAGGCGGAAAGAACTCGACGCGAGCGCCTGATCTGCTCGACCGCGATTTCACTTCCGAGGCGCCAAACCGCAAGTGGGTCACAGATTTTACTTATACAAGAACGTGGGCCGGGTTCGTCTACGTCGCGTTTGTCATCGACTGTTTCTCCCGAGCCATCGTCGGCTGGCACGCATCGACCGTCAAAGACACCCCCATGGTCACCACCGCGCTGAAGATGGCTCTATGGCGCCGTGACCATGGGGGACATCGGGTCGGGTCAGGGCTGATTCACCACAGCGACGCCGGCAGCCAGTACACATCGATCGCCTTCACGGAAACACTGGTGCTCGAGGACATCGCGGCATCCATCGGAAGCGTTGGCGACGCTTACGATAATGCGTTGGCGGAGAGCACCATTGGGCTGTTCAAAACCGAAGCTGTGTCCAAGGTCAGTCCCTTCTTGAACGGCCCGCTGAAGACGATCGACGATGTCGAGTACGCCACGATGGGTTGGGTCGACTGGTTCAACCAACGCCGGCTTCACAGCACCCTGGACTACCTCACGCCGGACGAGTTCGAACAGGTCTACTACAGTCAAGAATCGACCCTCCACCCGGAGATGTCGCAAGCATAGGAGCGGCAGAAAACCCGGGGCGGTTCA